>NZ_JAAJBU010000051.1 GCF_011392125.1 Flavobacterium lotistagni | reverse complement strand
GCCGGAGCTGCGTTGATGGTCAAGGTTACCGGTGTTCTGGTTAACGAATTACAAGTTCCGTCGTTGGCTTGTGCGTAATAAGTAACCGAACCTATAGTATTCAAAGTAGGTGATGCTACCGAAGCGCCACCAGTAGCTGCGTTGAACCAGCTCAAGGTTTGTCCGGCAAGAACAGTAGCGGTAGCAGTTAAAGTTTGAATCGG
>NZ_JAAJBU010000050.1 GCF_011392125.1 Flavobacterium lotistagni | reverse complement strand
TTCTCAAGTAAACACAACTTTTGTTAGCTCTACAAACGCTGGTGTGACTTTATCAGGAACTGATGTTTTGGTTGCTGCAGGAACACCAGCGGGAACTTACACCCTAACTTACCAAATTTGTGAAATCTTAAACCCAAGCAACTGCGATACTGCGATTGTTACAGTAACTGTTTCTGCGGCTTCGATCATCGCTAATGACGATACCGGAACAACTGTAA
>NZ_JAAJBU010000049.1 GCF_011392125.1 Flavobacterium lotistagni | reverse complement strand
AACACTGGCTAAATTCCATGGCTAATTTTCCGGTGAATTGTTCGTTTTATTTTCCTATTTTCGTTTTGTGCTAGTGGAGAAAACTCGGCCGTCAAGCCGCCACGAAATCTAGCCAGAAACCGTTACCAATCAGTTTAGAAAAAGCGTACTATTGAAGCTAAATTGGACAGTTGAAACTGCATAATTTGAAGCAATAAAACTTGAAAATTGAAGTTGCAAAACT
>NZ_JAAJBU010000048.1 GCF_011392125.1 Flavobacterium lotistagni | reverse complement strand
GAGCTTACAAAAGTTGTATTTACTTGAGAAGCTAAAACAGCCACACCATTTAAAGTATCGTTTACAAGTACGTTTGTGAAAGCAGTTCCGCCGGCAAGTCCGTTTACAGTTGTTCCGGTATCGTCATTAGCGATGATCGAAGCCGCAGAAACAGTTACTGTAACAATCGCAGTATCGCAGTTGCTTGGGTTTAAGATTTCACAAATTTGGTAAGTTAGGGTGTAAGTTCC
>NZ_JAAJBU010000047.1 GCF_011392125.1 Flavobacterium lotistagni | reverse complement strand
TCAGTTCCTGATAAAGTCACACCGGCGTTAGTTGAGCTAACAAAAGTGGTATTTACTTGTGAAGCTAGTACAGCCACACCATTTAAAGTATCGTTTACAAGTACGTTTGTGAAAGCTGTTCCACCAGTAAGTCCGTTTACAGTTGTTCCGGTATCGTCATTGGCGATAATTGAAGCCGCAGACACAGTTACCGTTACAATCGCAGTATCGCAGTTGCTTGGGTTTAGGATTTCACA
>NZ_JAAJBU010000046.1 GCF_011392125.1 Flavobacterium lotistagni | reverse complement strand
TTCTCAAGTAAACACAACTTTTGTTAGCTCTACAAACGCTGGTGTGACTTTATCAGGAACTGATGTTTTGGTTGCTGCAGGAACACCAGCGGGAACTTACACCCTAACTTACCAAATTTGTGAAATCCTAAACCCAAGCAACTGCGATACTGCGATTGTAACGGTAACTGTGTCTGCGGCTTCAATTATCGCCAATGACGATACCGGAACAACTGTAAACGGACTTACTGGTGGAACAGCTTTCA
>NZ_JAAJBU010000045.1 GCF_011392125.1 Flavobacterium lotistagni | reverse complement strand
AACCGGAACTTACACTTTCACGCCTGATGCTGGTCAGTGTGCTACGGCTCCGTTTGTGGTAACAGTAACTGTGAATCAATTGGTGCCAACTTTCAATGGTTTGGATACTGAAATCTGCTCTGGTGATGTAGCTCCTGTTCTTCCTTTAGTTTCTTCTAATGGAATCTCTGGAACTTGGTCGCCATCGACTGTAGATAATACAACAACCGGAACTTACACTTTCACGCCTGATGCTGGTCAGTGTGCTACGGCTCCGT
>NZ_JAAJBU010000044.1 GCF_011392125.1 Flavobacterium lotistagni | reverse complement strand
TTCCTTTAGTTTCTTCTAATGGAATCTCTGGAACTTGGTCTCCATCGACTGTAGATAATACAACAACCGGAACTTACACTTTCACGCCTGATGCTGGTCAGTGTGCTACGGCTCCGTTTGTGGTAACTGTAACTGTGAATCAATTGGTGCCAACTTTCAATGGTTTGGATACTGAAATCTGCGCTGGTGATACTGCTCCTGTTCTTCCTTTAGTTTCTTCTAATGGAATCTCTGGAACTTGGTCGCCATCGACTGTAGATAATACAACAACCGGAA
>NZ_JAAJBU010000043.1 GCF_011392125.1 Flavobacterium lotistagni | reverse complement strand
GTGATACTGCTCCTGTTCTTCCTTTAGTTTCTTCTAATGGAATCTCTGGAACTTGGTCGCCATCGACTGTAGATAATACAACAACCGGAACTTACACTTTCACGCCTGATGCTGGTCAGTGTGCTACTGCTGCGTTTGTGGTAACAGTAACTGTGAATCAATTGGTACCAACTTTCAATGGTTTGGATACTGAAATCTGCGCTGGTGATACTGCTCCTGTTCTTCCTTTAGTTTCTTCTAATGGAATCTCTGGAACTTGGTCGCCATCGACTGTAGATAATACAACAACCGGAA
>NZ_JAAJBU010000042.1 GCF_011392125.1 Flavobacterium lotistagni | reverse complement strand
GCTCCTGTTCTTCCTTTAGTTTCTTCTAATGGAATCTCTGGAACTTGGTCGCCATCGACTGTAGATAATACAACAACCGGAACTTACACTTTCACGCCTGATGCTGGTCAGTGTGCTACGGCTCCGTTTGTGGTAACAGTAACTGTGAATCAATTGGTGCCAACTTTTAATGGTTTGGATACTGAAATCTGCGCTGGTGATACTGCTCCTGTTCTTCCTTTAGTTTCTTCTAATGGAATCTCTGGAACTTGGTCGCCATCGACTGTAGATAATACAACAACCGGAACTTACACTTTCACGCCTGATGCTGGTCAGTGTGCTAC
>NZ_JAAJBU010000041.1 GCF_011392125.1 Flavobacterium lotistagni | reverse complement strand
TGAAAGCTGTTCCACCAGTAAGTCCGTTTACAGTTGTTCCGGTATCGTCATTGGCGATAATTGAAGCCGCAGACACAGTTACCGTTACAATCGCAGTATCGCAGTTGCTTGGGTTTAGGATTTCACAGATTTGGTAAGTTAAGGTGTAAGTTCCCGCAGGTGTTCCAGCGGCAACCAAAACGTCAGTTCCTGATAAAGTCACACCGGCATTGGTTGAGCTTACAAAAGTTGTATTTACTTGAGAAGCTAAAACAGCCACACCATTTAAAGTATCGTTTACAAGTACGTTTGTGAAAGCAGTTCCGCCGGCAAGTCCGTTTACAGTTGTTCCGGTATCGTCAT
>NZ_JAAJBU010000040.1 GCF_011392125.1 Flavobacterium lotistagni | reverse complement strand
AACCGGAACTTACACTTTCACGCCTGATGCTGGTCAGTGTGCTACGGCTCCGTTTGTGGTAACAGTAACTGTGAATCAATTGGTGCCAACTTTCAATGGTTTGGATACTGAAATCTGCTCTGGTGATACTGCTCCTGTTCTTCCTTTAGTTTCTTCTAATGGAATCTCTGGAACTTGGTCGCCATCGACTGTAGATAATACTGCAACCGGAACTTACACATTTACTCCAAATGCTGGTCAGTGTGCTACGGCTCCGTTTGTGGTAACAATTACTGTGAATCAATTGGTGCCAACTTTCAATGGTTTGGATACTGAAATCTGCTCTGGTGATGTAGCTCCTGTTCTTCCTTTAGTTTCTTCTAATGGAATCTCTGGAACTTGGTCTCCATCGACTGTAGATAATACAACAACCGGAACTTACACTTTCACGCCTGATGCTGGTCAGTGTGCTACGGCTCCGT
>NZ_JAAJBU010000039.1 GCF_011392125.1 Flavobacterium lotistagni | reverse complement strand
GCGCTTCGGTAGCATCACCTACTTTGAATACTATAGGTTCGGTTACTTATTACGCACAAGCCAACGACGGAACTTGTAATTCGTTAACCAGAACACCGGTAACCTTGACCATCAACGCAGCTCCGGCAGCTCCAGTTTCAGGTGGAAATATTACCCAATGTGAGCAATCTCCGATTCAAACTTTAACCGCTACGGCAACTGTTTTAGCTGGACAAACCTTGAGCTGGTTCAATGCGGCTAGTGGCGGAGCGGCTGTGGCTTCACCTACTTTAAATACCACTGGCTCAGTAACTCATTATGCGCAGGCCGACAACGGAACTTGTAATTCACTGACCAGAACACCGGTAACCTTAACTATCAACGCAGCTCCGGCAGCTCCGGTTTCAGGTGGAAATATTACCCAATGTGAGCAATCTCCGATTCAAACTTTAACTGCTACCGCTACTGTTCTTGCCGGACAAACCTTGAGCTGGTTCAACGCAGCTACTGGTGGCGCTTCGGTAGCAT
>NZ_JAAJBU010000038.1 GCF_011392125.1 Flavobacterium lotistagni | reverse complement strand
GATTTCACAAATTTGGTAAGTTAGGGTGTAAGTTCCCGCTGGTGTTCCTGCAGCAACCAAAACATCAGTTCCTGATAAAGTCACACCAGCGTTTGTAGAGCTAACAAAAGTTGTGTTTACTTGAGAAGCTAGTACAGCAAAACCATTTAAAGTATCGTTTACAAGTACGTTTGTGAAAGCAGTTCCACCGGCAAGTCCGTTTACAGTTGTTCCGGTATCGTCATTAGCGATGATTGAAGCCGCAGACACCGTTACTGTAACAATCGCAGTATCGCAGTTGCTTGGATTTAAGATTTCACAGATTTGGTAAGTTAGGGTGTAAGTTCCCGCTGGTGTTCCGGCAGCAACCAAAACATCAGTTCCTGATAAAGTCACACCAGCGTTTGTAGAGCTTACAAAAGTTGTATTTACTTGAGAAGCTAAAACAGCCACACCATTTAAAGTATCGTTTACAAGTACGTTTGTGAAAGCAGTTCCGCCGGCAAGTCCGTTTACAGTTGTTCCGGTATCGTCAT
>NZ_JAAJBU010000037.1 GCF_011392125.1 Flavobacterium lotistagni | reverse complement strand
GGTAACGGTTTCTGGCTAGATTTCGTGGCGGCTTGACGGCCGAGTTTTCTCCACTAGCACAAAACGAAAATAGGAAAATAAAACGAACAATTCACCGGAAAATTAGCCATGGAATTTAGCCAGTGTTAACAGGCGGTTTTCTTTATTTATTCCAATTTTCAAGTTCCATTTTTCAGGTTTCGTTTGCGTTTAGTTTTGCTATTTCAATTTTCCAGTTTCGCTTGCGTTTCGCATTTCTATTCCAACTTTCCAGCTTCGCTTGCGTTTAGTTTTGCAATTCCAACATTCCAGTTTCGCTTGCGTTTCGCATTTCTAATCCAACTTTCCAGTTTCTTTTGCGTTTAACTTTGCAACTTCAATTTTCACGTTCCAACTTTCAGGTTTCGCTTGCGTTTAATTTTGCAATTCCAACTTTCCAGTTTCGTTCGCGTTCAGCTTTGCAACTTCAATTTTCAAGTTTCGTTTACATCAAACTATGCAGTTCCAATTTTACAATTTAAGCTTAAATGTTCCGGTTTTCTAAACTGACTGTTAACGGTT
>NZ_JAAJBU010000036.1 GCF_011392125.1 Flavobacterium lotistagni | reverse complement strand
ATGTGAGTGCTTTGCCTACGGCAAGTGTTAGTGGTGATACGATTTGCTCAGGTGGTGCCGCGACGGTTAATTTCACCGGAACCCCGAACGCGACGGTAACTTATTTGATTAACAATACCGGAGTGGCACAAAGTATCACTTTAGATGCTGCTGGTTCGGCGGCTCTTGTCACTTCCATACTAACGGCAGATACGACTTATGATTTAGTAAGTGTGTCGATTCTCGGAGTGGCCAATTGCACCCAAGTATTAACGGGTTCTGCTTTGGTGAGTGTCTTGCCGTTGCCCACAGCTACGATTTCAGGTACGACCCAATTGTGTTTGAACGCGCCTTCACCTGTGATTACCTTCACCGGTGCATCGGGTCAATCGCCTTATACTTTTACTTTTAGTGTTAATGGTGGTTTTGCGCAAACCATCAGTACAGCTGCAGGAAGCGATAGTGTTACTTTACCGGTATCTACCACAGCAGCCGGCTCGTTTGTGTATGATTTGATTAGTGTTTCATCGGCCACTACTCCAAGTTGTAGTCAAACGCAAACAGGCAGTGCTACAG
>NZ_JAAJBU010000035.1 GCF_011392125.1 Flavobacterium lotistagni | reverse complement strand
CTGTAGCACTGCCTGTTTGCGTTTGACTACAACTTGGAGTAGTGGCCGATGAAACACTAATCAAATCATACACAAACGAGCCGGCTGCTGTGGTAGATACCGGTAAAGTAACACTATCGCTTCCTGCCGCTGTACTGATGGTTTGTGCAAAACCGCCATTAACACTAAAAGTAAAAGTATAAGGCGATTGACCTGATGCACCGGTGAAAGTAATCACGGGTGAAGGCGCGTTCAAACACAATTGGGTCGTACCTGAAATCGTAGCTGTGGGCAACGGCAAGACACTCACCAAAGCAGAACCCGTTAATGCTTGGGTGCAATTGGCCACTCCGAGAATCGACACACTTACTAAATCATAAGTCGTATCTGCCGTTAGTATGGAAGTGACAAGAGCCGCCGAACCAGCAGCATCTAAAGTGATACTTTGCGCCACTCCGGTATTGTTAATCAAATAAGTTACCGTCGCGTTCGGGGTTCCGGTGAAATTAACCGTCGCGGCACCACCTGAGCAAATCGTATCACCACTAACACTTGCCGTAGGCAAAGCACTCACAT
>NZ_JAAJBU010000034.1 GCF_011392125.1 Flavobacterium lotistagni | reverse complement strand
TGATAAACAATACCGGTTCGGCTCAGAGTATTACTTTGGACGGAGCAGGAACAGCTAGTTTTACGACTTTACCATTAACATCAACCACTACATTTGATTTGGTGGATGTATCTGTAGGAGCGAGTTGCACCCAAACCCAAACCGGATCGGTTACTATTACTGTAATAGCGCTTCCTACAGCGAGTATCTCTGGAGCCACGACAATTTGCGCCGGAACAGGAACCACGATTAGTTTCACCGGTACAAGCAATGCGATAGTAACTTATAATATTGATTCAGCTCCAAGTACGACAATTACTTTGGATGCTACGGGCAATGCGAGTATCGCCACGGGCAATCTGAGCGCAGATACGACATATAATATTCTTAGTGTTGAAACCGGCGGCACCCCTAACTGTAGCCAGATCTTGACGGGTTCGGTTTTGGTGAGTGTGATTCAGATTCCAACAGCCACGATATCGGGCACGACGACGATTTGCTCTGGAGGTACTACTACTATTAGTTTCACCGGAACGCCGAATGCCACAGTAAATTATCAAATCAACGCTAGTGGAGCGAATATCCCCATCACATTGG
>NZ_JAAJBU010000033.1 GCF_011392125.1 Flavobacterium lotistagni | reverse complement strand
AACCGTTAACTGCAACCCGTAAAAACCGAGAATACAATGAAGCATATCAAACTTGTTGAAACTATATTTTATGTAAACGATCAGCAAAAAAGCGCTGAATTTTACCAAAGTATATTTCGAAAAAATCCAGATTTGAATGTTCCAGGAATGACCGAATTTGTAATTGCTGAAAATTGTAAACTTGGCTTAATGCCCAATAAAAGTATCGCCAAAATTTTACTCGATAAATTACCTAATCCGGAACTTGGTAATGGAATTCCAAGATGCGAACTTTACTTATATGTAGAAAACATTGAACTTGAATTTGAAAACGCAATTAAAAGTGGAGCGAAATTAATTAGCTCAATAGAAAATAGAGATTGGGGCGATAAAGTTTGCTATTTTTCAGATATAGATGGACATGTAATTGCATTTGCTCAAAGAATAGAAACGTAGAAAGTTCGGGCTCCAGTTAACCGCGGTCTTGCGCAATGTCTCGAATTTCTTGGCCGGAATCTTGGTTTTCACGAAGAACTTTTTACCTTAGTGGAGAAAACTCGGTTCGCAAATCCGCCACTGACGCAAGGCCGCAAACCGTTA
>NZ_JAAJBU010000032.1 GCF_011392125.1 Flavobacterium lotistagni | reverse complement strand
ACCGTACCCAATGGGTGGGTTTGGATGGCGCTCCGGTAACCAATGCCTTATCGATGAACACGCCCATCAACAACAGTAATCTAGGGCTCGGACTTTCGGCCATCAACGACCGTATCGGGCCTACCGTGGAGAATACCCTTTCAGTGGATGTGTCTTACACCGTGCAGACTTCTGAGACCAGAAAGCTCTCTTTCGGGGTAAAAGGTACCGGGAATTTCTTCAATCTCGATGCTTCTCAGTTAAATCCTGAGCAAGCCAACGACCCATCGCTGGTGAACTACAACAAGTTCTCGCCTAATGTTGGGGCCGGTATTTACTGGCACTCAGATAAATCCTATGTTGGAGTATCGGTGCCGAATTTCATTCAGACCAATCGTTATGACTCTGATAATGTGGCGATTTTTAAAGAAAGAATCAACTACTACCTCATTGCCGGATATGTGTTTGATCTGAATCCAAACATCAAGTTCAAACCGGCTTTGCTTACCAAAATGGTTACCGGTTCGCCTTTACAAGTGGATGTTTCAGGAAATTTCATGTTCTATGACAAATTCGTCGTAGGTGCTGCCTACCGCTGGGATGCTG
>NZ_JAAJBU010000031.1 GCF_011392125.1 Flavobacterium lotistagni | reverse complement strand
CCAGCAATGATCGCGTGGCGGCTGTTACAGGCTGTGTTTCCTTTTGCCAATATTACTTGGTGATTTCGTATGTTAATTCTACAATTCCGTTTTTATATGCTTTCGTATCGCTTAATCTCAATGCTTGTTCTTGAGCTATATTATTAAAGAAAGGTAAACCATCGCCTAAGATAATAGGCAAAATACTTACTCGAATTTCATCTATGATTTTTAGTCGAATAAAATCTCTAGTCAGCATAGAACCGCCAACAATCCATACGTTTTTATATTTTGGTTTTAAATACTCGTTAACCAATTTAATTAAATCGCCAGAATAGAATTCGATATTTTGTTTGTCAGTTTTTAGATCTCGGTTGGTTAATACAATTGTTGGTTTTTCACCATAAGGCCAGCCAAAATCTTTTGAAAGTTTTAAGGCGAGCTCATAAGTTTTTGAGCCCATTATATAGCAATCTATTGTCTTTAAAAACTCTTCTGGATTTTCTCCGTCAATTCCTTTATCATAATTGCTATTAGTTTCAAACCACGACATACTATTGTCCTTTTTGGCTATAAATCCATCAAGGCTCGAAACCATATGAATTGTTAGTTTAAAGTTTGAAGTCATTCTTTAAAGTTTAGTTTTTTCAACATTGCCTGTAACG
>NZ_JAAJBU010000030.1 GCF_011392125.1 Flavobacterium lotistagni | reverse complement strand
TTTCATAACAAGCCAATCCAGTTGGTTCAGCAGGTTGTGTTCCGGTTACATCCCAAGCACAAGTAGTTGTATTGAAAGATGCAGTCTCATAACAAGCCAATCCGGTTGGTTCAGCAGGTTGTGTTCCAGTTACATCCCAAGCACAAGTAGTTGTGTTGAAAGATGCAGTTTCATAACAAGCCAATCCGGTTGGTTCAGCAGGTTGTGTTCCAGTCACATCCCAAGCACAAGTTGTTGTGTTGAAAGATGCAGTCTCATAACAAGCCAATCCGGTTGGTTCAGCAGGTTGTGTTCCGGTTACATCCCAAGCACAAGTAGTTGTGTTGAAAGATGCAGTTTCATAACAAGCCAGTCCGGTTGGTTCCGCAGGTTGTGTTCCAGTTACATCCCAAGCACAAGTAGTTGTGTTGAAAGATGCAGTTTCGTAACAAGCCAATCCGGTTGGTTCAGCAGGTTGTGTTCCGGTTACATCCCAAGCACAAGTAGTTGTATTGAAAGATGCAGTTTCATAACAAGCCAATCCGGTTGGTTCCGCAGGTTGTGTTCCAGTTACATCCCAAGCACAAGTCGTTGTGTTGAAAGATGCAGTTTCGTAACAAGCCAATCCGGTTGGTTCAGCAGGTTGAGTTCCAGTTACATCCCAAGCACAAGTCGTTGTGTTGAAAGATGCAGTTTCATAACAAGCCAATCCAGTTGGTTCAGCAGGTTGTGTTCCGGTTACATCCCAAGCACAAGTAGTTGTATTGAAAGATGCAGTCTCATAACAAGCCAATCCGGTTGGTTCAGCAGGTTGTGTTCC
>NZ_JAAJBU010000029.1 GCF_011392125.1 Flavobacterium lotistagni | reverse complement strand
CAAGCATTGAGATTAAGCGATACGAAAGCATATAAAAACGGAATTGTAGAATTAACATACGAAATCACCAAGTAATATTGGCAAAAGGAAACACAGCCTGTAACAGCCGCCACGCGATCATTGCTGGTTTTTTCTTAGCCTCTACTCTATTTTTCACGTAGAAATTCTATCTTAGCGGAGAATACTCGGTCCGCTTTTCCGCAACGTCGCGTGGCGGCGAACCGTTAGAGGCAACCGCAAAAAAACCGAAACACAGAATAACTACATGAAATCTTTTTTAACTCTTTTTCTTATTTGTATATTTTTAGTTGCGTGCAATAGTTTTGAAATTGAAAAAAAAGTAGTTGGTAAATATTATGTGATTAAAAATGAAGGAATAACTACCTTAAATTATAAACTTGAAAATGGCGCGTATGTTGGAAAAATTCCGGCAACATTAATAGAATATGGTTTTAACCAAAAGTATATTGTTGGCAAAACAGTTGACACAAATAATTTAATATCATACTATATAATTCTTAGAGAAAAAGATTTCGATTTGGCTATAGAAGATAATTTCAGAATTGGTCCAATAGCAGAAGATGAATATACAAGAAATTGGAAGCGCAAACTAAAAATAAAGTTATATAAAATTGAAGAATAGAGCGGCAGCCTCTAACCCTACCTACGCGAGCACCGCTGGTTTTTCCTAACTTCTCGCCTATTTTTCACGAAGAAATTATATCTTTAGCGGAGAAAACTCGGTTCGCTAATTCCGCGCCGTCGCGTAGCTAGCAACCGTTAACAGTCAGTTTAGAAAACCGGAACATTTAAGCTTAAATTGTAAAATTGGAACTGCATAGTTTGATGTAAACGAAACTTGAAAATTGAAGTTGCAAAGCTGAACGCGAACGAAACTGGAA
>NZ_JAAJBU010000028.1 GCF_011392125.1 Flavobacterium lotistagni | reverse complement strand
ACGATGTTGCGCCAAACAATTTGAGCTATAACACTCCAAATGTCTTTACCAAAGGAATTGCAATTGCGCCAATAAATCCTTCGGTTTCTGGTGGTGCAGTTACAGCTTATAGCATCAATCCGGCTTTACCTGACGGACTTCTTTTCGATACCGCAACCGGTGCCATTTCTGGAACACCAACTTCGGTTTCGGCTTTGACGGTTTACACCGTGACGGCTTTTAATTCCGGTGGAAGTGCTTCGTTTGATTTATCGATTACTGTGAACGATGTTGCGCCGTTTGGCTTGACTTACAACGCTTCAAATATTTTCTCGGTTGGAACAACGATTTCCAGTTTAATGCCGACAGTTTCAGGTGGTGCAGTTACAGCTTATAGTATCAATCCGGCTTTGCCTGACGGACTTCTTTTCGATACCACAACTGGTGCCATTTCTGGAACACCAACTTCGGTTTCAGCTTTGACGGTTTACACCGTGACGGCTTTTAATTCAGGCGGAAGTGCTTCGTTTGATTTATCGATTACAGTGAATGATATCGCTCCAAACAGTTTGAGCTACACTACTCCAAATGTCTTTACCAAAGGAATTGCAATTGCGCCAATAAATCCTTCGGTTTCAGGTGGTACAGTTACAGCTTATAGCATCAATCCGGCTTTACCAAATGGTTTGAATTTCGACGCTACTACAGGACAAATTTCTGGAATACCTTTGGTTATTTCGCCAACAACTATTTATACAGTAACAGCTTCTAATTCTGGTGGATTGGCGTCATTTGATTTGTCCATTACCGTGAATGATGCCTCAGTGTTTGCTTTGATTTATGCGTCAGGATCCAACACGTTCACTGTAGGAAATGCGATTTCTATTTTAACACCAACTGTTTCTGGTGGTGCAGTCGTTGGATTTAGTATTTCACCTGCATTGCCTGACGGGCTTTTGTTCGATACCACAACTGGTGCCATTTCTGGAACACCAACTTCGGTTTCAGCTTTGACGGTTTATACCGTGACGGCTTTTAATTCAGGCGGAAGTGCTTCGTTTGATTTATCGA
>NZ_JAAJBU010000027.1 GCF_011392125.1 Flavobacterium lotistagni | reverse complement strand
GCCACGATATCGGGCACGACGACGATTTGCTCTGGAGGTACTACTACTATTAGTTTCACCGGAACGCCGAATGCCACAGTAAATTATCAAATCAACGCTAGTGGAGCGAATATCCCCATCACATTGGACGCTAGCGGAAATGCTAGTTTTACCACAGGAGCACTAACGGCCACCACGACCTATGATTTGGTGCGCATCGATACCGGCGGCATCCCGAATTGTGGTCAAACCTTAAGTGGGAATGCAGTGGTTACGGTGAGTTCTTTACCCACGGCTAGCATTTCAGGTTCTACGACGATTTGCGATGGCGATACCGCTACGATTAGTTTCACGGGCACCCCGAATGCTACGGTGGAATATCAAATTAATGCTTCTGGGGCCAATATTCAGATTGTTTTGGATGCCACCGGAAATGGTAGTATTACTACCGGAGCTTTGAGCGCTACCACGACTTATGATTTGGTGAGTGCTGCTATTGGCGGTGCTACAGGTTGTAGCCAGAACATTACCGGCTCTGTTACCGTTACGGTGAATCCACTTCCGAGCGCGACCATATCAGGAACCACTACGATTTGTTCAGGAACCGGTACTACGATTACTTTCACGGGAACTCCCGGTGCTACGGTAACTTATAATATTGATGCCACCCCAAGTGCTACAATTCTATTGGATGCCACAGGTACTGCGAGTATCTCCACAGGTAATCTCACCACCGATACGACTTATAATATCCTTCAGGTAGCAACCTTAGGCACGCCGAACTGTAGTCAAACACTAAGCGGCTCAGTGCTCATTAGTGTGAAAGCTTTACCTACGGCGACTATTTCAGGAGCCACTACGGTTTGCAATGGCGATACCACAACGATTAGTTTTGCAGGAACACCTAATGCTACGGTAAATTATTTAATCAACAATGCAGGAGCCACTCAAAGTATTTTGTTAGACGCCGCTGGAAACGGCAGTTTTGTGACATCTGCTTTAACGAGCTTGACCACTTATGACTTAGTGAGTGTGGAAACCGGCGGCACGCCGAACTGTAGCCAAACCTTGAGTGGTTCAGTCACGGTAGATGTGAAAGCCTTACCAACAGCTACGATTTCAGGGGCAACGACAATCTGCTCAGGGGATACCACTACGATTAGTTTCACAGGAACTCCGAATGCCACGGTGAATTATTTAATCAACAATACCGGAGTCACTCAAAGTATTACCTTGGATGGTACAGGAACCGGCAGTTTTATCACCACAGCTTTAACCAGCGCGACCACTTATGATTTGGTGAGTATCTCCAGCGGCGGTACTCCTAATTGCAGCCAAGCCCTAACTGGTTCGGTACTGGTAAATGTGAGTGCTTTGCCTACGGCAAGTGTTAGTGGTGATACGATTTGCTCAGGTGGTGCCGCGACGGTTAATTTCACCGGAACCCCGAACGCGACGGTAACTTATTTGATTAACAATACCGGAGTGGC
>NZ_JAAJBU010000026.1 GCF_011392125.1 Flavobacterium lotistagni | reverse complement strand
GCAGGAAGCGATAGTGTTACTTTACCGGTATCTACCACAGCAGCCGGCTCGTTTGTGTATGATTTGATTAGTGTTTCATCGGCCACTACTCCAAGTTGTAGTCAAACGCAAACAGGCAGTGCTACAGTCACAATCTTAAGACTGCCAACCGCTACTATTTCGGGTACTACTCAGGTGTGTATTAATGATCCAACGCCACAAATTACCTTCACCGGATTGAACGGGCAACCGCCTTATACTTTCAATTATACGGTGAACAACGGTGTGGTGCAAACGGCTATTTCAGCATCGGGTAGCAGCTCGGCCACAGTAGCGGTAGCTACTACAACCTCGGGCAGTTTTGTGTATAATTTGGTTGAAGTATCCTCGGCCACCACGCCAAGTTGCAGTCAAGTGCAGAGTGGCAGTGCTACAGTGGTAGTACGTCCGGGCTCGGAACTCACCACGAGTTCACTCACCACACAAACGGTTTGTTTGAACACGCCGATTGTTCCGATAGAATTGAATTTAGGAGGCAGTGCCACAGGAGTTACCGCAGTAGGTTTACCAAGTGGTGTTACTGGATCACTCAATGCAGCGGGAACAGTGTATACCATCAGCGGTTCACCATCGGCTATTGGAAGTGCGAACTATACTGTTACTACTACCGGAGGATGTTTGCCATCAGCGGTTATCAGCGGTACTATTACGGCCAACCCGAATGTGACTATCGCTTTGAGTACCCCTGGAGCCAATGCGCAGAACTTGTGTATTAATACCAATATTGCACAGATACAATACACGGTGGGCAATGGGGCATTAGGAGCTACTCTTACCGGCGATCTTCCTAACGGAGTGACTGCAATTTTCTCAGCCGGAGTGATGAACATTACCGGAACGGCCTTGCAGGCAGGTACCTTTAACTATACCGTTACGACTGTTGGAGGTTGTTCGAGCGCTTCACTGAGCGGAGTTTTGGTCGTTAAGCCAGAGGTGGAATTGATTTTAGCCTCGGCACCGGCAACGACCTTGCAGAGTGTTTGTACCAATGTGGGTATTACCCCAATCAGATATAATGTAAGCAATGGGGCTACCGGAGCTACTGTTATAGGGCTTCCTGCGGGTATTACCGGAGTGTATGCCGGCGGTGTGTTTACCATTTCCGGTTCCTCATCAATCATCGGAACGTACCCCTTTGTGGTGACTACTGTGGGTGGTTGTGGCAGCGATACCCAGAATGGTTCAATTACTATTAACCCGGATGTGACTATCGCTTTAGTCTCACCGGCGGCCACCACCTCACAGGTGTTGTGTATCAATGAAGCCATTGACCCGATTGTATATAGTGTGGGTAGTGGTGCTATCGGAGCTTCGCTCATTGCAGGAGAAGTGCCTGAGGGCATCCAAGGCGCGTTTAACCAAACCACAGGAGAATTTACCATTAGCGGCATTGCTATAGAGGCGGGGACTTTCAATTATACCATCTCCACGCGAGGCGGTTGTGGCGTGGCTACCTTAACGGGAAGCATCACGGTAAACCCGTTACCGGTGGTGAGTTTGCCACAAGACGGTTTTATCTGTGTGGATGTAGCCGGAAACCCCACCACACAATATACGTTGTACACCAATTTACAACCCTCAGTATATAGTTTCCAATGGTCTGATGTCAATGGGGTGATTGCAGGGGAAACAGCCAATAGTTATGTGGCTTCGGCACCGGGCATTTACACGGTGAAGGTGACCAACATCGCCTCTGGATGTTTTGATTTGCAGAGTGCGACCATTGTGCCATCGTTGCCACCGGCTCAGGTAGTGGCTTCGGTGACGAGCTATTTTGAGTACGACCAGATGGTGACCTTGCAAGTGAGCCCACCGGGGAACTACCTCTACCAACTCGATAATGGTTTGTTTCAAGAGAATCCGTTCTTTACCAACCTACCATCGGGTTATCATACTGTAACGGTGAAAGACCGCTTTGGATGTGGTACGGCAAGCACTACCTTTAGAGTGGTGAACTTCCCGAGGTTCTTCACTCCGAATGGCGATGGATATAACGATACTTGGAACATCACCGAAATCGC
>NZ_JAAJBU010000025.1 GCF_011392125.1 Flavobacterium lotistagni | reverse complement strand
TGTTCTTCTTCCGAACATTTGACGTTATCGGCGCATTTGTTGACCAGTTTTGTCTCGCCGTAACCTTTTGCTGTTAATCTAGCGGCATCTACGCCGTTTTTCACTAGCCAAGCCATGGTCGATTTGGCCCTTCTGTCAGAAAGTTTTTCGTTGTATTTGAACGAAGCACGGCTGTCGGTATGCGAGCGTACATCGATTTTCATGGTCGGGTATTGCTTCATGACATCGAGAATTTTCTCCAGTTCGAGTGCTGCATCTGGTCGGATATCCCATTTGTCAAGGTCAAAGTAAATGATTTTGATTCCGAAAGCTTTGGCCAGATCGTCGCCCACGGTAACGGGTTTAACGGTTTTCTCAAGCTGTATCGGAAGATCGGTTTTTCCGGTAGTTTTCGAGATAGTGATGCGCTGTTCTTTGGTTTCGTATTTTTCTTTCTCGGCACGCACGTAGTAGATTTTACCACATTCCACCGAATTGAATTTGTAGAAACCTTTGTCATCGGAAGTTACTTCTTCTAGTTTGTTGAATTTCTCATCCATCAAAGTGACTTTGGTGTTGGCTAAAACTTCGCCGGTTTCCAAATCAGTTACAATTCCGGAGAGTTCTTGCTCGCAGATGAGTTTTCTGGTTTCTAGGAATTTGTAAATATCGTCGAAACCTTTTCCGCCTTCACGGTTGGAAGAAAGGAAACCTTTGCGCGTTTTGGTATCAATCAGATAAGCAAAATCATCTTGAGGTGAGTTGGCTGGCGCTCCAATATTGATAGGGTTTTTAAAAGTTCCGTCGGGCTTGACTTGCGCCATGAAGATATCCAATCCGCCGAGTCCGGGATGTCCGTCGGTGGCAAAATAGAGTTCGTTCTCGTCGGTGAGCATCGGGAAAGTTTCTTTTCCTTCAGTGTTAATCACATCACCCAAATTCACCGGTGTTCCCAGAGAACCATCGCCATTGATAGCGGCTTTCCAAAGATCGGACTGACCTTTTCCGCCGGGCATATCCGAGGCAAAATATAGCGTTTTCTCATCAGGGCTCAGCATCGGATGCGCACAAGAATAAGCATCAGAGTTAAAAGCCAGCTCGGTGACTTTATCCCAACGGTTGTCAATTAAAGTGGCTTTGTAAATCTTGAGCAAAGTGATTTTATTGGCATCTTTTCCTTTCTTGCCGTTGTTGAAATTGTTTCGGGTGAAATACATGGTATTGCCATCTTTGGTAAAAACCGGCGTGGCTTCATGGAACTTCGAGTTGACGTTTTTGGCGAATTTCTCTGGAGCCATCAAAGCGCCTTCAGGTGAAGCATCAGCGGCATATAAACTAGTGAAATACTGGTTGGTCCACTTGTGTTTTTTCTGGGCAAAGCTTCCGGTATCACGCGAAGAGGTAAAAACCAAACGCGTTCCGGAATAAGCACTACCGTAATCGGAATACTCAGAATTGATTCCGGCATCCTCGATGTTGTAACGCCCCGAATTGGCTTTAATCTCAGCCATATAATCTTCCTTAGATTTGAAGTTCTTGGCGCGCATGTCATCAGCAGCTACTTTATCGAATTGCTTCATGACCTCGTCTGCTTTTTTATAATCACCAATAGATTTGAGAGTTTGCGCATAACGGAAGTAAATCTCGGGTTGCGCCTCAGGGTTCATGGCGAAGAACTCAGTATACCACTTGGCCGCCTTTGGAAGATCGGCATTGAAGTAATAGGAATTTCCGAGTTTTAAGAACATATCGGCCGATTTGTAGCCTTTCTCAGCGATGCGCTCATAGGTTTTGGTAGCATCGATGTAGGCGTACTTTGAATATTGCTTGTCTCCCTTTTTCTCGGCAGTACTTTGAGCATAACTATTGAAAGCTAAAACACTCAATAAAGTAATCAGTAGTGTGGCTTTATTTTTCATGATGTTTCAGATTTAGAAGAATCTAGGAGATACGATTTTGTTATAGTTGTTAAAGAGCTCAAATCTAAGAAATACTTCATGAGAACCTGAGTTGTATTTTCTAAGTCGTGTAGTTTCCATATCGTATCCGTAACCAACATACAGTCCGTCGGTGATTTGGAATCCGGCCAAGGCGCTCACTGCAGCATCCCAGCGGTAGGCAGCACCTACGACGAATTTGTCATAGAACATGAAATTTCCTGAAACATCCACTTGTAAAGGCGAACCGGTAACCATTTTGGTAAGCAAAGCCGGTTTGAACTTGATGTT
>NZ_JAAJBU010000024.1 GCF_011392125.1 Flavobacterium lotistagni | reverse complement strand
CTGGTGGAACAGCTTTCACAAACGTACTTGTAAACGATACTTTAAATGGTGTGGCTGTACTAGCTTCACAAGTAAATACCACTTTTGTTAGCTCAACTAACGCCGGTGTGACTTTATCAGGAACTGATGTTTTGGTTGCTGCGGGAACACCTGCGGGAACTTACACCTTAACTTACCAAATCTGTGAAATCCTAAACCCAAGCAACTGCGATACTGCGATTGTAACTGTAACGGTGTCTGCGGCTTCAATTATCGCTAATGACGATACCGGAACAACTGTAAACGGTCTTGCCGGTGGAACGGCTTTCACAAACGTTTTGGTGAATGATACTTTGAATGGTGTGGCTGTACTAGCTTCTCAAGTAAATACAACTTTTGTAAGCTCAACCAATGCCGGTGTGACTTTATCAGGAACTGACGTTTTGGTTGCTGCGGGAACGCCTGCGGGAACTTACACCTTAACTTACCAAATCTGTGAAATCCTAAACCCAAGCAACTGCGATACTGCGATTGTAACTGTAACGGTGTCTGCGGCTTCGATCATCGCTAATGACGATACCGGAACAACTGTAAACGGTCTTGCTGGTGGAACTGCTTTCACAAACGTACTTGTAAACGATACTTTGAATGGTGTTGCTGTACTAGCTTCACAAGTAAATACCACTTTTGTTAGCTCTACAAACGCCGGTGTGACTTTATCAGGAACTGATGTTTTGGTTGCCGCTGGAACACCTGCCGGAACTTACACCCTAACTTACCAAATCTGTGAAATCTTAAATCCAAGCAACTGCGATACTGCGATTGTAACTGTAACGGTGTCTGCGGCTTCGATCATCGCTGTAGACAATAACTATGGCTTCTCATGTTCAACAGTTGGTGCGTTGGGGAATATCATCGATAATGACAGCTTTAATGGTGCTGCCATCAACCCAAGTGCAATCACTATGATTATTACATCTGGTGCTAATGCTAACATTTCCCTGGATACTGCAACTGGTGAATTATCCATTATAAATGGCCTTGCTCCCGGACAATATATAATGCAATACCAAATCTGCGAGGTATTAAACCCAACGAATTGTTCGACTGCTACTATAACAATTACAATTACTGATACCGTAGCACCGGTTCAACCTACTTTGACAAGCGCTACGGGAGAATGCTCGGCTACTGCCCTGGCTCCTACTACTACTGACAATTGCGCCGGAACTATAACAGGAACCACATCTGATCCGTTGACTTATACTGCTATTGGCACACACACCATTACTTGGACGTTCAACGACGGAAATGGGAATACGACTACCGCAACTCAGGAAGTGATTGTAACGCAACCTGCAGCTCCTACGGGATTGGCTTGTTACGAGACTGCGACTTTCAATCCTGCAACTTGTACTTATGATATTACCGGAACGCAACCTATCGCGCCAGTTGTCGCTTGTTACGAAACTGCATCTTTCAACACAACTACTTGTGCTTGGGATGTAACTGGAACACAACCTGCTGAACCAACTGGATTGGCTTGTTATGAAACTGCATCTTTCAACACAACTACTTGTGCTTGGGATGTAACTGGAACACAGCCTGCTGAACCAACCGGATTGGCTTGTTATGAAACTGCATCTTTCAACACAACTACTTGTGCTTGGGATATAACTGGAACACAGCCTGCGGAACCAACCGGACTGGCTTGTTATGAAACTGCATCTTTCAACACAACTACTTGTGCTTGGGATGTAACTGGAACACAACCTGCTGAACCAACCGGATTGGCTTGTTATGAAACTGCATCTTTCAACACAACTACTTGTGCTTGGGATGTGACTGGAACACAACCTGCTGAACCAACCGGACTGGCTTGTTATGAGACTGCATCTTTCAATACAACTACTTGTGCTTGGGATGTAACCGGAACACAACCTGCTGAACCAACCGGATTGGCTTGTTATGAAACTGCATCTTTCAATACAACTACTTGTGCTTGGGATGTAACCGGAACACAACCTGCTGAACCAACCGGATTGGCTTGTTACGAGACTGCATCTTTCAATACAACTACTTGTGCTTGGGATGTAACTGGAACACAACCTGCTGAACCAACCGGATTGGCTTGTTATGAGACTGCATCTTTCAACACAACTACTTGTGCTTGGGATGTAACCGGAACACAACCTGCTGAACCAACTGGACTAGCTTGTTATGAAACTGCATCTTTCAACACAACGACTTGTGCTTGGGATGTAACTGGAACTCAACCTGCTGAACCAACCGGATTGGCTTGTTACGAAACGGCATCTTTCAACACAACTACTTGTGCTTGGGATGTAACTGGAACACAGCCTGCTGAACCAACCGGATTGGCTTGTTACGAAACGGCATCTTTCAACACAACTACTTGTGCTTGGGATGTAACCGGAACTCAACCTGCTGAACCAACCGGATTGGCTTGTTATGAAACGGCATCTTTCAACACAACTACTTGTGCTTGGGATGTGACTGGAACACAACCTGCGGAACCAACTGGACTTGCTTGTTATGAAACTGCATCTTTCAACACAACTACTTGTGCTTGGGATGTAACCGGAACACAACCTGCGGAACCAACTGGACTTGCTTGTTATGAAACTGCATCTTTCAACACAACTACTTGTGCTTGGGATGTAACTGGAACACAACCTGCGGAACCAACTGGATTGGCTTGTTACGAAACGGCATCTTTCAATACAACTACTTGTGCTTGGGATATAACCGGAACACAACCTGCTGAACCAACTGGACTTGCTTGTTATGAAACTGCATCTTTCAACACAACTACTTGTGCTTGGGATGTAACCGGAACTCAACCTGCGGAACCAACTGGATTGGCTTGTTACGAAACGGCATCTTTCAATACAACTACTTGTGCTTGGGATATAACCGGAACACAACCTGCTGAACCAACCGGATTGGCTTGTTATGAGACTGCATCTTTCAACACAACTACTTGTGCTTGGGATGTGACTGGAACTGCCCCAACTCCGATTGTAATCAGAAGAAGCGATGCTGACTGTAACCAAGATATCAAAGTCACTTTTGATTTGAATACTTATTTAAGTAGCGAAGTTCCGAGCGGCGGATTATGGACCGTAGATGATTCGAACTTGAACAATGCGCTCAACGGATCTGTATTCAGTCCTTATCAAATCCCTGTGGGTGATTACATCTTCAGATATACAGTAAGTACTTCAACTTGTCCTGTGAATGTGGAATTGACGATGACGGTAGGAAATGATTGCCCTGTATTGGATGCTTGTAGTCCGATTGTGGTTCACAATGCTTTCTCACCGAATGGCGATGGCTTAAACGAAGAGTTTGTAGTAGAGCAGATTGACCAATTGGAATGCTATCCGAAAAATACGGTAGAAATCTACAACAGATGGGGCGTATTAGTATTTGAAACTAAACAGTACGATAACAAAGACCGTGTTTTCAAAGGAACTTCTGATGGAAGGGTCACTGTAGACAGATCAGCTGAATTGCCTACCGGAACTTACTTCTATATCATCAATTACACTGATAAAGACGGTAATAGTAATCACAAAGAAGGATATTTATACCTTACACGATAAACCAAATTCAAATCTATAATAAACACTTGGGTTAACCACCCTAGGTTTCTAAAACCAGTAAGTAATGAAAACAAGAATCCTAACTTCCGTTTTGATCCTGACAGCCGCTGCGGGTTTTGCGCAACAAGATGCCCAATTCACTCAGTACATGTACAACACGATCAATGTCAACCCGGCCTACGCAGGTTCGCGCGGGGTGATGAGTATCTTTGGC
>NZ_JAAJBU010000023.1 GCF_011392125.1 Flavobacterium lotistagni | reverse complement strand
CCAAATCGACCATGGCTTGGCTAGTGAAAAACGGCGTAGATGCCGCTAGATTAACAGCAAAAGGTTACGGCGAGACAAAACTGGTCAACAAATGCGCCGATAACGTCAAATGTTCGGAAGAAGAACATCAGGCCAACAGAAGAAGTGAATTTATTATTACGGATTTATAGTGACATAAACCGAAAACATAACCCAATTATTTTTGAAAAAGGTTGTAAGGCTAGTTCTTGCAGCCTTTTTTGTTTTTCCCTCGACAGAACATCAATTACGACTGTCAAATTGCCTCGCCAACTTCAATCATCTATTACCTTTTTAGATTATTATTATAATCTTATTCTTACTTTATATCATTAAAAAGTGTATTTCATCGATTTTTTGTGCATTTAAACGATGTTTTTAAATTTTCATTGTACGTTTGAAATGTCAAAACAAAGGAATACTTAAAATCATTTACTAGCAGTACCAGCTTCCAGAAATACTAGAAGCAAAAAACTCAGGATGATTTAAGAAAATCCCGAACGAATTAAATTAAGCAACATGAAAACAAAGAAAGCGAACCTGCTCACAATCCGAAACTTCAATGCGGTGGGGTTCAAAAAGTCACACTTCCTGTTTATCATTTTTCTACTGATTTTATTATGCAGTGCACCATTGTCAGCACAGCAAAGAAATGATTCAGAAGAAATTCAACCCATCACAGAATCACGAACTTTTCTTTCGAACCTTCGCGCCCGCGAGACTAGCAATCGGGCTGCTTATTCTAATGCACAACATATCGAAGAACTGCTCAGTAAAGTGCAGCCTTCGGTATATTATCTTTCGGGTTCAGTCAAAACTTATGGCGAAAAACCAGTTTGCCTTTTTACCAACGTACAGTCGTTATCGAGAATTAACGAAGTATCCATCGAAGGCAATAATCTAGAAATGGCCAGAATCAGTATTGAAACCTCAACTGATTTAAATGCAACAATAGACCTTGAGCAATTTAACGGTTTTAAAAAGCTCAGATACATCCAAATCTTATCTAAAGTTCCTGTTACTGAGCAAGCAATTAACCGCATGGTGCGCAATAACAGTGATAAATACAGCGTGTTCTTCAAAGTACAAAAAGGAGACAGCGAGCAATAATATTGATAAAAACTTTCATCATGAAGAATTTATACTCTAAATCAATGACACAGAAATTACAATATTTAGCCTTCCTTTTTGTGGTGCTCACGTTAGGAACTTTTCAAGTGAACGCTCAGGTGAATGTTGGATTTACGCAAAGAACCTCACAGTATTCTCCGACCAAAAAGATTTATACTGTAAAAGGTGATTTTACGATGTTAGGAAATACTTTCCTCTCGCCGCAAAACTACTCACCAACCAC
Organism: Flavobacterium lotistagni; assembly: GCF_011392125.1. Taxonomy (GTDB): domain Bacteria; phylum Bacteroidota; class Bacteroidia; order Flavobacteriales; family Flavobacteriaceae; genus Flavobacterium; species Flavobacterium lotistagni. The sequence continues at coordinate 3,332 of NZ_JAAJBU010000023.1, read as the reverse complement.
GAACAACAACAACCAGTTCATGACGTATATCGATACGGACAATGATCCTACTACAATCAACTCATCGTCATCGACCTTGACTTTATCGACTGAAAACGGTGCTGTTCCTAGTTGTTCGAATATCGTTTATGCCGGTTTGTATTGGACTGCTAAATCATCTAGAGAACAAACTTTCTCGGTGACAAAAAACGTACAGAATGGTACCCAGCCTATCAACAACAACTTGACTGTAAACCATAGTCAGAATATTGCGAACACTAATTATTCGATGACGGTATCTAGAAATAGCCCATCGAATAACAATAGAAACCCGATTTATACCTTTAACGGTGGCAGTACTTATGTGTTCAATTTCTATAATGCTTCAGCTACCAATCGCGTTACTGTTTCCATCAACGGAAATCCTGCAGTAAATGTGCCCGTAACAGTAAACGGAGCCAATACTGAAGCTACACTCATAACACCAATTGTTATTGCTGACGGTGCGGTAAACATCACAATTAAAAAATTAATTCGCAGTGCCGCTACAGATTTAAGTACTTCATCCACTCAAGATACTTCTTCAGCCAGTGTCAATGTGACCGGAAATGCTCCTGCATACACACCGTTAACCAAAACCCTAGACAAAAGAGCGCTTTCCTTAAAAGGACCAAGTGCTACCAGTTATACCAGATTCACAGCCGAACCAACTAACATCTATTATCCTTATAATACAGAAGATGACATTTTCGCGGCCTACGTGGAAATTACTGACTACGTGAAAGAACACGGTATCGGAGAATATTTTGCTGCTGATATGGCTGTACTCGAAGGTGATCCAGGCGGAACCGGCTATTCAGGTGGCTGGGGAATGATTGTGGTATATGAAAACCACAAAATGAAATACCGCGACGTAACTATTTTTGACGGTTATGCTTATGTGAAGCATGACAATGCCAATGGGTACACTTTACCTGTTAACGGTTTCAATACTGTTCAAACTGGAACAGTAGGCATTAAAATGGGAATGATGGCCAGTGAAGGCGACGTAGACTTTACCGGCGATTACTTTCAAATCAGAAAAAACAGTGATGGCTCATACATGAGCTTAAACCATACCGGAAACTCGACTACTAACTTTTTCAACTCATCAATCAATGCCGGTGGTGCCAGAAACCCCAATCTTGTGAACAATACCGGCATTGATATTTGTATGTTCAACGTTCCTAACTCTGGAAATTCAGTAATTGGGAACAGCCAAACGTCTACTACCTTTAAATATGGAACTAGTGGTGATACTTACTCCATTTTTGCCATTGCGTTCGCCGTTGATGCTTATGTACCTATGAGCGAATCTATGCTGACCGCTGGAACTATCAACAATGTTACAGCTGTAAAACCTTATACATCACTACCCGGACAAATTATCGGGTGCAATGTCAATGTAAAAAACCTAGGAACTGAGCCCATCAGTAATTACAAGATGTATATTCCTATTCCTTACAACGCTACATACGTTGCTGGTAGTGCTGTGGGAACCATCTTATTTACGCCAAACCCAACGCCAAACAATATCTATTTCGATCAGAATATGGGCGCTTACGGTACTCTTGTTTGGGATTTCGGAACTTTACCACTTCCGGCAAACCCATCCAATTTACTTGCTAATTTGACTTTCAAATTGAAAGCGACCGAAGATTGTAACATCCTGAACAACGCCACTTGCGGAAGTCAGATTGTAATCAATGGGCTTTCGAGCGGAGTCGGTGCTATTACCGGAATCGTTTTCAATAACAATAAAATGATTGAAGGCTACGAAGACAGCGGGCCGTGTATCGGTTTACCAATGCCTCAGACCCTAACTGTAGGCATTAACGCAACCGGATTCCTTGGTGCCAACTGCCCAAATATGCCTGCGCTCAGAGAATTGGTTTTCTGCAATGGCGGAAATACGGTTTCGGCTTCGGCTGTAGCAGCTAATTTCCCAGCAGGATCTTTATTCTATGATTCGGTTCCGGTGACTCCTTCATCTATTCAATATACAAACAGTAACCCTTTTCCCCTACCTGCTTCCGCAAACAAAACCTACTATGCGATTCCGCCCACTGGTATTGCCGGTTGTAGCTTTCCGTTCACGATTAGAAAATGTAAAGTAATCGATGCGGTAAACGACAACGGAGCCAATATTGTGGGCGCGATCGGCGGAATATCAATAACCAATGTACTGACTAATGACACTATGAACGGTGCTTCATTTGCGGCCTCAGAAGTCAACCTTACTTTTGTAAGTGCTACTAATCCTGGCATTACCTTATCGGGAAACAGCGTTTTAGTAGCTGCTGGCACACCTGCTGGAACGTACACGCTAACTTATCAAATATGCGAAGTAGCCAGCCCAGCGAACTGCGATACAGCAGTAGTAACGGTAAGAGTACTTCCTTCAGACATCGATGCAAACAATGATGTCGGACTTCCAATTAGTGGTTATGTCGGTGGCATAGGCTATGCAAATGTGCTCGTAAACGATACCCTTAATGGCGTACTAGTAAATCCTTCACAAGTCATTACTACGTTTGTTTCTTCAAATAGTCCTGGTGTGACTTTATCTGGAACTGATGTGATGGTTGCTGCGGGAACACCAGCCGGAACTTATGTATTAAACTACCAGATTTGCGAAGTATTGAATCCGAGCAATTGCGATACAACTACTGTTAAAATCATCGTGACTTCGGCTCCAATTGATGCTGTGAACGATATCGGAACTCCAATTAACGGAGCTTCGGGCGGAACAGCTTTCACGAACGTTTTGGTGAACGATACTCTAAATGGCGCAGCAGTAATAGCCTCTCAAGTAAACACTACTTTTGTAAGCTCAACCAACGCCGGAGTAACTTTGTCTGGAACTAATGTAGTAGTTGCCGCTGGAACGCCTGCCGGAACTTATACTTTGACTTACCAAATCTGCGAAAAAATCAACCCTGCAAATTGTGATAGTGCTACGGTTTCTGTTTCAGTAAACGCACCAGCTATCATCGCTAATGACGATACCGGAACAACTGTAAACGGTCTTGCTGGTGGAACGGCTTTCACAAACGTTTTGGTGAATGATACTTTGAATGGTGTGGCTGTACTAGCTTCACAAGTAAATACCACTTTTGTTAGCTCAACTAACGCCGGTGTGACTTTATCAGGAACTGACGTTTTGGTTGCTGCTGGAACACCTGCCGGAACTTACACCCTAACTTACCAAATTTGTGAAATCTTAAACCCAAGCAACTGCGATACTGCGATTGTTACAGTAACTGTTTCTGCGGCTTCGATCATCGCTAATGACGATACCGGAACAACTGTAA
>NZ_JAAJBU010000022.1 GCF_011392125.1 Flavobacterium lotistagni | reverse complement strand
TTCTCTTAAAAAGGCGACGACATACTCTCCCACAAAATGCAGTACCATCTGCGCAGGCGGGCTTAACTTCTCTGTTCGGGATGGGAAGAGGTGAGCCCCGCCGCAATAACCACCTTAGGTTTTTAGCTTTCGGCTGACAGCTGTCAGCTTTGAGCTGCTCGCGATGAGCAAATATCTTAACATACTGAGATAAAGAAAAAAACAATATTCAATCTAGAAAGTGTCTTCCGGCCCTTGCGGGCCGGAGGAGCGTACATAAGCTTACGGGTTATTAGTACTACTCGGCTATGACATTACTGCCTTTACACCTGTAGCCTATCAACGTGGTCATCTTCCACGACCCTTAAAAGAAATCTCATCTTGTGGTGGGTTTCGCGCTTATATGCTTTCAGCGCTTATCCCTTCCCGACGTAGCTACTCTGCGGTGCCCCTGGCGGGACAACAGATACACTAGAGGTCAGTCCAATTCGGTCCTCTCGTACTAGAATCAGATCCACTCAAATTTCTAACGCCCACAGTAGATAGAGACCGAACTGTCTCACGACGTTCTGAACCCAGCTCGCGTGCCACTTTAATGGGCGAACAGCCCAACCCTTGGGACCTTCTCCAGCCCCAGGATGTGACGAGCCGACATCGAGGTGCCAAACCCCCCCGTCGATATGAGCTCTTGGGGGAGATCAGCCTGTTATCCCCGGCGTACCTTTTATCCTTTGAGCGATGGCCCTTCCATGCGGAACCACCGGATCACTATGCTCTACTTTCGTACCTGATCGACCTGTGTGTCTCTCAGTCAAGCTCCCTTATGCCATTGCACTCTTCGCACGGTTACCAAGCGTACTGAGGGAACCTTTAGAAGCCTCCGTTACTCTTTTGGAGGCGACCACCCCAGTCAAACTACCCACCAAGCACTGTCCCCCACAGCATGGGGTTAGGCTTCAGATAAGCAAAGGGTGGTATTTCAACAATGACTAACCTACGCCTGGCGACGCAGGATCGAAGTCTCCCACCTATCCTACACATCACTTATCCAAAGTCAATACTAAGCTATAGTAAAGGTGCACAGGGTCTTTTCGTCCCACTGCGGGTAAACGGCATCTTCACCGTTACTACAATTTCACCGAGCTCATGGCTGAGACAGTGTCCAGATCGTTACACCATTCGTGCAGGTCGGAACTTACCCGACAAGGAATTTCGCTACCTTAGGACCGTTATAGTTACGGCCGCCGTTTACTGGGGCTTCAATTCAATGCTTCTCCGAAGATAACATCTCCTCTTAACCTTCCAGCACCGGGCAGGTGTCAGGCCCTATACTTCATCTTACGATTTTGCAGAGCCCTGTGTTTTTGATAAACAGTCGCCTGGACCTCTTCACTGCGGCCAGCTTGCGCTGGCGACCTTTCTCCCGAAGTTACAGGTCTATTTTGCCTAATTCCTTAGCCATGAATCTCTCGAGCACCTGAGGATTCTCTCCTCGACTACCTGTGTCGGTTTACGGTACGGGTTGTTGTAATCTGAAGTTTAGAGGTTTTTCTTGGCAGCCTTTAGGCGCGCTATCTCTTTGTCCGAAGACTCCGAGTACTATCGCATTTCACCATTCTCTACGGATTTGCCTATAAAGAATATAGCTAAGTGCTTCAACGAACTATTCCGTCAGTTCGCGGCGCTTTCACCACTGCGTCACCCCATCACAATTACAACAAGTACGGGAATATTAACCCGTTGGCCATCGACTTCCCCTTTCGGGTGCGCCTTAGGTCCCGACTAACCCGCAGCTGATTAGCATAGCTGCGGAAACCTTAGTCTTTCGGTGTGCGTGTTTCTCGCACGCATTATCGTTACTTATGCCTACATTTTCTTTTCTATCCAGTCCAGCACCCCTTACGAGATACCTTCAACCCTGATAGAATGCTCCCCTACCACTTGTATTAATACAAATCCATAGCTTCGGTAGTATGTTTATGCCCGATTATTATCCATGCTCGTCCGCTCGACTAGTGAGCTGTTACGCACTCTTTAAATGAATGGCTGCTTCCAAGCCAACATCCTAGCTGTCTGGGCAGACAAACCTCGTTCTTTCAACTTAACATACATTTGGGGACCTTAGCTGATGGTCTGGGTTCTTTCCCTCTCGGACTTGGACCTTAGCACCCAAGCCCTCACTGCTGTGAAACATTATATAGCATTCGGAGTTTGTCAGGAATTGGTAGGCGGTGAAGCCCCCGCATCCAATCAGTAGCTCTACCTCTATATAACTATCATCAGCGCTGCACCTAAATGCATTTCGGGGAGTACGAGCTATTTCCGAGTTTGATTGGCCTTTCACCCCTACCCACAGGTCATCCGAAGACTTTTCAACGTCAACCGGTTCGGACCTCCACTGTGTGTTACCACAGCTTCATCCTGCCCATGGGTAGATCACACGGTTTCGCGTCTAACACTACTGACTTAAGCGCCCTATTCAGACTCGCTTTCGCTACGGATCCACATCTTAAATGCTTATCCTTGCCAGCAACGTTAACTCGTAGGCTCATTATGCAAAAGGCACGCCGTCACCCCACAAAAGGGCTCCGACCGCTTGTAAGCGTATGGTTTCAGGATCTATTTCACTCCGTTATTCACGGTTCTTTTCACCTTTCCCTCACGGTACTGGTTCACTATCGGTCTTCTGCGAGTATTTAGCCTTAGCGGATGGTCCCGCCAGATTCAGACAGGGTTTCACGTGCCCCGCCCTACTCAGGATACCACTATCCATTATACTTGTTACCCATACGGGACTATCACCCTCTCTGGTTAACCTTTCCAGGTTATTCCGGTTCCTTGTACATGAAATGTCGTGGTCCTACAACCCCAGTTGTGCCGTAACACCACTGGTTTGGGCTAATCCGCGTTCGCTCGCCACTACTTACGGAATCACTTTTGTTTTCTTCTCCTACGCCTACTTAGATGTTTCAGTTCAGCGCGTTCGCCCCTCTATCGAGGTAATACATCTTCAATGTATTGGGTTGCCCCATTCGGATATCTACGGATCAATGCGTGTGTGCCACTCCCCGTAGCTTTTCGCAGCTTATCACGTCCTTCTTCGCCTGCAGAAGCCTAGGCATCCCCCATACGCCCTTATTTTGCTTATTGTACTTTTTAGCTTTCAGCTATCAGCTATCAGCCGACAGCCTTAACTGTGTCTTTCTACTTGTTTGTATTTTCTTATCTCAATATGTCAATGAACGTTCTCAGCTAATAGCTGATAGCTGTCAGATGACAGCTTTTTGTGGAGAATATCGGAGTCGAACCGATGACCTCCTGCGTGCAAGGCAGGCGCTCTAGCCAGCTGAGCTAATCCCCCGTTTATTAGCCGTTAGCTATCAGCTATCAGCAGTTAGCGGATGTTGATGCCCAACTTCTAAAATTTCCTTAAGTATTAAAAAAAACAGCTTCTTTTCTATAGGCTGACAGCTGACCGCTGAAAGCTGATAGCTAAAAAAAGTAGTCCCGGGCAGACTCGAACTGCCGACCCCTACATTATCAGTGTAGTACTCTAACCAGCTGAGCTACGAGACTCTGTTTTCTTCTTTACTTCTTTTTATTTTGAACCAACAGCAGAGAGTAATCAAACCCTTTTCAATCTGTAAACTAGTGTCGTCTTTCTCTAGAAAGGAGGTGTTCCAGCCGCACCTTCCGGTACGGCTACCTTGTTACGACTTAGCCCTAGTTACCAGTTTTACCCTAGGCAGCTCCTTGCGGTCACCGACTTCAGGCACCCCCAGCTTCCATGGCTTGACGGGCGGTGTGTACAAGGCCCGGGAACGTATTCACCGGATCATGGCTGATATCCGATTACTAGCGATTCCAGCTTCACGGGGTCGAGTTGCAGACCCCGATCCGAACTGAGACCGGTTTTATAGATTCGCTCCTCCTTGCGAAGTGGCTGCTCTCTGTACCGGCCATTGTAGCACGTGTGTAGCCCAAGGCGTAAGGGCCGTGATGATTTGACGTCATCCCCACCTTCCTCACAGTTTGCACTGGCAGTCTTGTTAGAGTTCCCGACACTACTCGCTGGCAACTAACAACAGGGGTTGCGCTCGTTATAGGACTTAACCTGACACCTCACGGCACGAGCTGACGACAACCATGCAGCACCTTGTAAATTGTCCGAAGAAAAGTCTGTTTCCAAACCTGTCAATCTACATTTAAGCCTTGGTAAGGTTCCTCGCGTATCATCGAATTAAACCACATGCTCCACCGCTTGTGCGGGCCCCCGTCAATTCCTTTGAGTTTCAGGCTTGCGCCCGTACTCCCCAGGTGGGATACTTATCACTTTCGCTTAGCCACTGAAATTACTCCCAACAGCTAGTATCCATCGTTTACGGCGTGGACTACCAGGGTATCTAATCCTGTTCGCTACCCACGCTTTCGTCCATCAGCGTCAATCAACTAGTAGTAACCTGCCTTCGCAATTGGTATTCCATGTAATCTCTAAGCATTTCACCGCTACACTACATATTCTAGTTACTTCCTAGTAATTCAAGCCCTACAGTATCAATGGCCATTTCCCGGTTGAGCCGGGAGATTTCACCGCTGACTTATAAGGCCGCCTACGGACCCTTTAAACCCAATGATTCCGGATAACGCTTGGATCCTCCGTATTACCGCGGCTGCTGGCACGGAGTTAGCCGATCCTTATTCTTACGGTACCGTCAAGCCGGTTCACGAACCGGTGTTTCTTCCCGTACAAAAGCAGTTTACACACCATAGATGCTTCATCCTGCACGCGGCATGGCTGGTTCAGGCTTGCGCCCATTGACCAATATTCCTCACTGCTGCCTCCCGTAGGAGTCTGGTCCGTGTCTCAGTACCAGTGTGGGGGATCTCCCTCTCAGGACCCCTACCCATCGTTGCCATGGTAAGCCGTTACCTTACCATCTAGCTAATGGGACGCATGCCCATCTTTCACCGTTGGAACTTTAATAACAAAATGATGCCATCTCGTTATACTATGAGGTATTAATCCAAATTTCTCTGGGCTATCCCTCTGTGAAAGGTAGGTTGCATACGCGTTACGCACCCGTGCGCCGGTCTCATGGCCCGAAAGCCATTACCCCTCGACTTGCATGTGTTAAGCCTGCCGCTAGCGTTCATCCTGAGCCAGGATCAAACTCTTCATCGTATATTATTAGCATTACTGCTATCTTTTTAACGACTATCTAGCTTATTATTCAAATCTTACGATTCTCTTACTCTCTTTTACTGTCTTGATCATCAAAATCAAGACGGCTGTCAATCCAATATGTCTATGAACGTTTCTTCTTCTTTCTTCGCTTTCATTCTCAAAGCGGGTGCAAAAGTAAAGATTCTTTTTTCTTCTGCAAGGGTTTTTTGAAAATATTTTTTATTTTATTTTCTCTAACCT
>NZ_JAAJBU010000021.1 GCF_011392125.1 Flavobacterium lotistagni | reverse complement strand
TTAGCTTTGTAACTTCAATTTTCAAACTCCAATTTTCAAGTTTCGTTTGTATCAAACTATGCAGTTCCAACTCTACAATTTAAGTTTCAATGTTCTGGTTTTCCAAACTGACCGTTAACGGTTTGCGTGCATGGTTCGTGGCGGTTTGACAGCCGAGTTTTGTCCACTAGCACAAAACGAAAATAGGAAAAATAAACGTTCAATTACCACAAAACCAGCCATGAATTTTGCACGCGGTTGTGCGTGGTTTTAATATTTACTTACGCGCTCAGGTAAAATTTGGCAAACTCCAACTTTTCTATTCCAATATGCCTTTACAATTTTCTACAACTTTCAAAGGAAATTTTGGCAAACACTTTTTCATTTTTTTTTCAGTTAGAATTAAGTAGAGTAGAAGTCAAGCAAACACATTCCGCAAAGTTGCTCCAAGCTATTGAGTATTTAAAAAGTTGCTCGCGGATTTGCTAACCAGTAAAAGGCTAACTTTTTCCAAGATAAAGCTCAACTAAATTCAGATTTTACAATTTGCTCAAAGCTTATGCTCAATAATTTTTCGGTTAATTTGTCCAGCAACTTTTTAAAGTTGTTTTGTCGGTTTCGCGCTCAAAATTTTCGGTTTATATTTTCCAATTTTTTTGAGCCATAATTTTCCGGAACTGCTTTCAGATTTCTGTCCACCAAAATCGCGCACAACGGTTGCTAGCTACGCGACGGCGCGGAATTAGCGAACCGAGTATTCTCCGCTAAGATAGAATTTCTTCGTGAAAACCAGACGTGAAATTAGGAAAAACCAGCGGTGCTCGCGTAGGTAGGGTTAGCAGGCGTTACTTTATCATATTGCTTAGCCATTCTTCTACATCGTCGGATAAAAAATTATCAGAAAACATTTCTTCTATGGTAAGTTCGTCTTCTTCAGTGCAACCTGAACATATTGTTACTTTTTTCTGACTAATCATATTTTGATTAATTTGATCCAATTCTGATTTAGTTAATGTTATTATTTTCTTTTGTTCAAGTCTTTTACAAACTATCGTTGACAGATATTTCTCAGCAGCAGTTTCACTTTTCAGTTTATTTATAATTAGTGAGTATTTTTTGCTTTTGATAAGTTCACCAAATAACTTCACTGGGTTCGATTCTTCACCGTCATAATAACAAGCAAAACCAATCAAATTATTTTTGTCAAATACCTTCGGCGGCGGCGGAAGAACAATTTTTGAGTTTTCGGTAATCTCCGCTTTTTGATTACAATTGATAAAGCAAGGAACAATTAAAAAAATTAAAATGAGGTTTTTCATCGGTTTTTTTGTAATGACTGCTAACGGTCTGCGTGCATGGTTCGTGGCGGACTTGCCGGCCGAGTTTTGTCCACTAGCACAAAACGAAAATAGGAAAAATAAACGCACAATTACCACAAAACCAGCCATGAATTTTGCACGCGGTTAGTGGCTGGCAATTTATTCTTGTTGAATCCAATCATATTTTCCATTGTTTAGATAAATTATTCCTCCACCACAACTTTCTTCCGCATGCAGGTAAATTCCATCATTTAAGAGTTTAATTTTATCAGATTCTTTTATTTCTTCCTCGGATAATAGTTCGCCATCGTCACTTACATTATTCCAATAAGTTTTGTTCTTTGGTGCTTTTTCAAATATTTCTACCCAATCAATCTCGTCGAAACCTTGATTTAAAATATCATTTCCCATTCCAAAATAATCTGTTCTTTTTCCATGTCCGAATATTATTCGCAATCCACTTTTTCCATTTTTAGTGCTTCTGACAATTTCTGCAATTTCATTCGATTTATCTCCGTCTAGATCACATATAATTTTGTTGATTTTATGTTTTTTAGATATTTCAATAGTATCGTTGTCTTTTTTATCGGTTTGTGTTCGCTCTATTTTATGTTGACTTTCTTTTTCATTTTTACAAGATATAATGACTGCTACAATCAACATTAATATTATCGTCTTCATAATGCTCTGTTTTTCGATATTGGATTTTTTTTGATAATTGATTTCAACTTCCACGTTGTTAATAATGTCAATGTCAAAAATATAAATGCAACCATTCCGTAAACTAACAGAGCTTGCTCATTGTATGTAACTAATGAATTTTCATCAAAATAAGTTCCTTCTGAATTGTAATCCATATTGCTACGAGTATAAAATGACCAACTAGATAATGCTGTCAAAAACACAAGGACAAATAAAATTACAAGGATTCTAATTTTCATTTTGGATTCATTTAGTTTGTCAGTTTCTCCGTTATCTCGGTTTGCTTGCCACTAACGTTATCTTGCTACGCGACGTCGCGGCTTCGCGCAACGGATATTCTCCACTAAGGTAAAAAGTTCTTCGTTAAAACAAAACTTCCGGCTAAGAAATACCAGCGATGATCGCGTAGCAAGTGTTAGCTGTAGACCTTTTATTTAGTATGCCTTTCTTTTTGTTTCATTAACTTGTCTGAATATTGTCGCGAAATCAGTTTTGTAATCTCGATCGCCCTCTAGTTTATTAATGTTGATAGAATAATTAGCCGCATTAACAAGTCTTTCATTTACAAAACTCTTCTTATTATCTGCCTCAAATTCAAAATATGAAATTAAAACTCGGACACTATTCTTCATTAAAGTTCGTACTAATGGAACGAAGTCTCCATCGCCTGTTACAAGAACGGCTATGTCAATTTTATCATCTAATCCAACTTGCAACGTTTCGACAGCCATGTAAACATCAATGCCTTTTTCTCCTTGCGATTCAGACATCGGTACGTTTTTAGGTTCTATTCCAGCATGTAATAAATCGATGTGTCTTTTTCTATCTAATCTTAGATTTTCCTCACTTGCTTGACTTTCTTTGTATATTCCTTGAAACCAAGCCGAATACACAACTTTGTACGCTGTATGTCCTTGTTCTTTCGAACTAATACATTTTTCAAGAAGTTTATGAAATTCTTGAAATGATAACCATCCTTTTTTTTGACCCCAAAAATAGTTTTGAGCTCTCGTAAAATATGTGCCGTCGTAAAAGACACCGATTCTCAAAAAGTTCTTTTCTTTCATTGTCGTTCATTTTAGGTTTGCAGCTAACGGTTCGCGGCCTCGCGCAGTGGCGGATTTGCGAACCGAGTTTTCTCCGCTAAAGATAGAATTTCTTCGTGAAAAATAGAGTAGAGGCTAAGAAATTCCAGACATTGCGACGAGACCGCTGTTATGCCTCGTGCTTCATGATTTGGATTGTTTTCTTAGACCACTTACTGCTGTAGCGATGTCCTGTTTTGAATTGTCATTACTCCATTCTTTCCAGAATTTAACGGTTGCGCTTTCAGGCTTAATATTCGGTTCGTCTATAATTATTCTTGTTGGAAGTAATGAAGCATCACCAACTACAAGAGCTTCTCCAATATCTAAAATCGGTAATACATCTGTAAGTCCTGATAGATTGTCAGGTAACAACCTTTTGATTACTGCTTGATCTTCTGCATTTGATAATCTTAGTGCTATAAAGTTATTACACTGGCTTAACACTGTTCTATTCACTTCTGCTGGTCTTTGACTTATTACAGTTAAACTAACCCCATATTTTCTACCTTCTTTTGCAATTCTTTCAAAGCTTTTTAGTCCTAATTCGGATGCAGCGTCTTGATTTGTTCTTTCGGGAATGTAAAGGTGTGCTTCGTCACAAAGTAAAGCTATTGGATGTTGGTTTTCCCTAACAGTCCATTGTTGAACCGTAAAAACTAATCTTGCTACTAAACCAATTACCAATGGTAAAACGTCAGATGGCACTTCTGAAAAATCAATGATTTTAACACCAGCTTTTTTAGGGTTGGAAGTTGTCCCTAACATTAATCTTTCACATAGTTTATTTAACCAATTTATGTCTAACTCGTCATCAGAAATTTGAAAAAGAAAGCCAAGTCTTTTGTCTTGTTTTTTTGCCTCTAGCCTTTGAACAAACCTTGTTAATTTCCCAAAGTAAGTTCCTTGCTTTTCTGTTCCTGCTCTTGCTCCTTCAACCATTTGTTCGTCTAATTCTGCAAGTTCTTGAAGGATATTATCAATTTTATATGGTATAGGGCTGTCAATTGTGATACTGCTTCCGAATGTTTTGTCACCTATTTCATCTAAATATTTCAACTTTTCTGCAAATACAGTTTTAGAAAAAAGCATTGCTTGATTTGGCGCATTGCTGTCGCTTCTGTCAAGTAGCATAGCGAGCATTTCTTCATATGTAAGAAGCCAATAAGGTAGCATTAAAACATCATTCTCAAGATTTCCTTTCTTACCTAAATCGGAAGGATTTGCAACACGTAAGTGTTGTAATCCCTCCATTTTAAAGTCTTTTCCACTGTATTCTCCATGAATATCAAACAATATAGAATTAGCCATTGGAAGTTGCGCAATTTGCTCTATCAATTTTGCAACACACCAAGATTTACCTGAACCCGTACTTCCAACAATTACAGCATGGCGTTGAAATAATTTATCTCCATCTAAGAAAGCTTGTGCTTGTTCATCAATTGAATATTTTCCGATTGTTAAAGGAATTTTATAATTCTCTTGACTTGATATTGTAGTCATGAATTTTGTAATGTTTTCTCCATCTACGGGAAAACATTGTGCCTCTATTTCAGGAACAGTATCGAGATTACGTTTGAAAACATTTTCTTTTAAGCCATGCTTGTCAAGTAAAGTCCCAATAAGGTTTACCTTGAGAATATTCTCTGTAAAAAGAAAGCCACTCAAACCTAAATCATTTTCTACTGGGTTTTCTTCGTCGGATGCTTTTCGTGTTATTCGGTTTATTAGACCAATAAGATGTTGTCCAGCTTTTGCACTTCTTATTGCCACAAGTTGATTTACATGTAGCTTTCTTAGTTTCTCAAGTTCTTGAACCTTAATTACTACTGTCGCCGTGTCGACACTGAAAACAGTGCCAATCGCTTGGTTATCCTCAAAATTAAATATTGCCATTTTAGTTTTTTATTAGTTTGATGTATTCCGAAAGTGCCCAATAATTAACGTCTGGTATAATTAGTTCTCCGCTAAATGAAGAAGAATAAATACGAGTATCTTTTCCGTTAATTTCTTCAATCAAGATATACTGTTTACATCCGGCATCAATTATCGAATGCTTTGTTTTTGGTGTGAGTTCTTTTGTAATTACTATGATTGGCTTACCGCTCTTAATTTGTGCAAGCAATTTTGGTTGAACATGGATATCATTAAAACCATAGCCAATGCATAAAAACGAAGTAGCTTTTTCAATTTCATTATCTGCTTCTGTGAATATAGTTCTAAATGGTTCCAATTGAGTTTCGTAATATTTGGAAAGACCTGGTGTAACGATTAACGGTTTGTGATTAACTGGAATGGTTAAACGATAGGGTAATTGTCTATCAATTTCATCTTGTGATTTAAACCAATCTAAAGAACCATGAACTTTCCAAATATTCACTTGACCTTTAAAGCCATTAAGTTTTGTTAAATCTTGTTGATGTATGCTTTTAGAAAAATGACCTACGAAGTTTTGTGAAAATCCAGTGCAGATAAAAGCATTTGAAAAACTCGCTGCGTATTCAGCAAGTCTATCATAATTAGTTGTTACAATTGATACTTTTCTTTGAGCTGCTTTAAGTAAATGGTTCGTTAGTTCTGCGAGCGGAAAATCTATTTTTCCTTCAAGTAAATTTTCAAATGCTTCAACGTCGTGTTTGTTAACAAGTGTCCACGTTTCAAAAATTACCTTTTCTAAAACATTTGGTCGAAGCTGAATTTGAAGTAAAGTAGCTTCCAAATCTTTGACTTTATCTAATAATGTTTTGAATTCTTCAAATTGACTTATGTCTTCAGCTTCAGTAAAAGATATTTCATTTTTTAAATGTTCACCTAATGACCACATTGATGGAAGTCGAAATGGAACCGATGCGCCACTTCCCAAAATAATTAATGGAACTCGATTGGTCCAATCTTGTATCAATTTTAATAAAGCGTCAATTTCCATTGTTTGTATTTTAAATTTACGTGGTTTTTTTAGCATGAGGCATAACGGTTTGCCGCCACGCGACGTTGCGGAAAAGCGAACCGAGTATTCTCCGCTAAGATAGAATTTCTACGTGAAAACAAAACTTCCGGCTAAGAAAAACCCAGCAATGATCGCGTGGCGGCTGTTACAGGCTGTGTTTCCTTTTGCCAATATTACTTGGTGATTTCGTATGTTAATTCTACAATTCCGTTTTTATATGCTTTCGTATCGCTTAATCTCAATGCTTG
>NZ_JAAJBU010000020.1 GCF_011392125.1 Flavobacterium lotistagni | reverse complement strand
TTCAAACCACGACATACTATTGTCCTTTTTGGCTATAAATCCATCAAGGCTCGAAACCATATGAATTGTTAGTTTAAAGTTTGAAGTCATTCTTTAAAGTTTAGTTTTTTCAACATTGCCTGTAACGTTTTGCAGCTACCCGTAGTGGCGGAAAAGCGAGCAGCGTACGCTCCGCTAAGATAAAATTTTGTTCGTGAAAACCAAGCGTGAAGCCAAGAAAATCAAGCCATTGCGGGTAGGTGCTGTTGGCGGCTGGCCTTCTTATTTAGTTATTTTTTCAATTTCCTTTTCGGTTAAAAATATCAATTCATATAAAAAGCATGCACCGTTTCCACCATTTGGATTTCTATAACCAACTACAATTCCTTGTTTTGTTACTTCAGCTTGAATAGCTACAATTAATTCTTTTGTATTGTTTTCCGAATCAACTAAATAAGCCAACTTAGGCAATTCAATTTCATATGCTTTATGATTAGAATCTGTATTCTTTAAACAGAAGACAGCAATTCCACTTTTGGCTTCTTCTTCATTTGCTATTCTGCCAGAAAATGCATGAATACTTTTCCATGATTTAATTTCAAAAGCCGGCCAATTATCTTTAATATCTTCAGGCATTATTTTTTAAGGTTTCGTTTCCAATAGGCTTGCCGCCAAAGGTTTCTGGCTAGATTTCGTGGCGGTTTGATAACCGATTTTTCTCCACTAGCACAGAACGAAAATAGGAAAATAAAACGAACAATTTACCGGAAAATTAGCCATGGAATTTAGCCAGTGTTACCAAGCGGTTTTCTTATCTATTCCAATTTTCACGTTCTGTTTGCGTTTAGTTTTGCCATTTCAACTTTCCAATTTCGTTTGTGTTTAGTTTTTCAACTCCAACTTTGCAGTTTCAATTGCGTTTAGCTTTGCCATTCCAACTTTCCAATTTCGCTTGCGTTTAGTTTTTCAACTCCAACTTTCCAGTGTCAATTGCGTTTAGCTTTGCCATTCCAACTTTCCAATGTCAATTGCGTTTAGTTTTTCAACTTCAATTTTCAAGTTTTATTTGCTTCAAATTATACAGTTTCAACTGTCCAATTTAGCTTCAATATTTCGCTTTTTCTAAACTGATTGGTAACGGTTTCTTGCTACGCGACTACGCGGAATTAGCGAACCGAGTTTTCTCCACTAAGATAGAAAGTTCAACGTGAAAACCAAGCGTGAAATTAAGATAAACCAGCGTTGCTCGCGTAGCAAGTGTTGGCGGCTGGCAAATTTAGTCTTCAAAATATATAAAACTCAACTTATTTTTTCCAGTTAATACAATTTCAAATTTCTCATTGGTTTTAGCTTTTGCAACTTTGTAAAAATATTTTGAACCACTTTTAAACGCTATTATTATATCATCATTATTGAATTCTCTAACACTGTTTGGGAATTCATTTTCCTCATATTCTCTATAATCTTTTGCGTGCTCTATTTTAGTTTTTATTAAAGCAAAATCTTTTTCACTAATAATTAAATCAAAATTTTTTGAACTTTCTCCAAATGATGCTTCTGAATTATTTTCTAAAATGGAATATTTATCAAACAAATTGATTCCAACTTCGGCTAATGATTTTTCTACATCAGAATTTGATGAGCATGAAATAATTGCAATAAATAGTATAAGAATGATTTTTTTCATGATTTCGTTTTTCATTGCTTGCCGCCAACGGTCCGCCGCCACGCGACGTTGCGGAAAAGCGAACCGAGTTTTCTCCGCTAAAGATAGAATTTCTTCGTGAAAACAAAACTTCCGGTTAGGAAAAACCAGCAATGATCGCGTGGCGGCTGTTACCCGGCGTTTCTCTTCTCTAAACTGACTCCAGTATCATTTTTATATAAGTAGAAATAATTTGTATTGTCGTTCTTTGAATTAATGATTTCAAAGCCTGAATTCTCCAAGTAAGAATATAAAGGCATATCTACAATTTCAATTTTTTCGTTTTCGACTAAATGCGGAAAATAATCAGAATTTGGGTTTTTTGTATGTATATAAATTCCGTCATCACCGCTTTCAACCTCATCAATACCAATCCATAATTGAAATTCATTCGGATATTTTTGAAGTTTATTTTGGAGCTGATTGTAAATTCTAAATGCTTCGTTTAAATATTCTTTTCGCTTCTCAAATGATTTGTTTCCATTGCCATCAAAATCATAATGTAAATGCCAGAAATCAAAGTACGACTTTTCTTCGCCAGAAAAATCTAAGTTTCCGATTATTTTGTCGTGGTCATTTTTGTTTATTTCCATAGTTTTTGCGGTATCGTTTGAAATGACGGGTAACGGTTTCTGGCTAGATTTCGTGGCGGTTTGATAACCGAGTTTTCTCCGCTAGCACAAAACGAAAATAGGAAAATAAAACGAACAATTTACCGGAAAATTAGCCATGGAATTTAGCCAGTGTTACCAAGCGGTTTTCTTATTTATTCCAATTTTCACGTTCCAACTTTCAAGTTTAGTTTGCGTTTAGCTTTGTAACTTCAATTTTCAAATTCCAACTTTCCAGTTTCATTTGCGTTTAGCTTTGCAATTCCAATTTTCAAATTCCAACTTTTCAGTTTCGTTTGAGTTTAGCTTTGCAATTCCAATTTTCAAATTCCAACTTTCCAGTTTCATTTGCGTTTAGCTTTGCAATTCCAATTTACAAATTCAAACTTTCCAGTTTAGTTTGCGTTTAGCTTTGCCATTCCAACTTTCTAATGTCAATTGCGTTTAGTTTTGCAACTTCAATTTTCAAGTTTTATTGCTTCAAATTATGCAGTTTCAACTGTCCAATTTAGCTTCAATAGTACGCTTTTTCTAAACTGATTGGTAACGGTTTCTGGCTAGATTTCGTGGCGGTTTTACGGCCGAGTTTTATCCACTAGCACAAAACGAAAATAGGAAAATAAAACGAACAATTTACCGGAAAATTAGCCATGGAATTTAGCCAGTGTTAACAGGCGGTTTTCTTATTTATTCCAATTTTCAGGTATCATTTGCGTTTTGCTTTTCCGCTCCAATTTTCACGTTACTACTTTCAAGTTTCGCTTTGCAGCTTCAATTTTCACGTTCCAATTTTCAGGTTTCGCTTGTGTTTAGTTTTGCAATTCCAACATTCCAGTTTCGCTTGCGTTTCGCATTTCTAATCCAACTTTCCAGTTTCTTTTGCGTTTAGCTTTGCAACTTCAATTTTCACGTTCCAATTTTCAGGTTTCGTTTGCGTTTAGCTTTGCCATTTCCATTTTCAGATTCCAACTTTCCAGTTTCTTTTGCGTCAAATTATGCAGTTTTCAACTTTCCAATTATGTTTCAGTATTCCGATTTTATAAACTGACTGTTAACGGTTTCTAGCTACGCGACTACGCGGAATTAGCGAACCGAGTTCTCTCCGCTAAAGATAGAATTTCTTCGTGAAAACTAAGCGTGAAATTAAGATAAACCAGCGTTGCTCGCGTAGGTAGGGTTAGGCGGAGTTTATTTTAATTTTTCTATTAAAATTGTTTCATGCAAATTTTGTCCGAGTGATGTTAAGGAAAAAATGTAGGAACTGCCAGAAACATATCTAGATTGGGTTATTAATCCCAATGAAGCAAACTCTTTAACATTGGTATCATCTCTATTAATAGCTCTATTATTTAGAATTGCTGCTCCAATAAGTTCGAATGCTCCAATCTTATTCTCTTTCTTCAGTTTTTTTAGAATCAAATCTAATTTAGTATCACCTGAAGAAACTTCATCTTTTTTACTTGAAGAATCTTGTTGTGTTTCAACGGATTTTGTTAAACGCTCAGCGAGTTTAATTTCTAACTTGTCATAGTCTGCTTGTAACTTCAATTTTGCTTCTCTTTCCTCTTCAAGTCTCTTTTCTAATCGCTTTCTCTCATTTTCAGAATTCTCATAAACGGTTCTCAACACAATGCTATTGTTATCTGTCCATTTATATACTAATGGAGTAATTTTCTTTTCAAAAAAATTCACAATCAATCGTGATAAATTTATTAAAAAGTATGCGATTATTAGTAAGCAAATGGATTTTAAAACACAATATCCCAAGGTCTCTAGAAATGGATGCTTTTTGAAGTGATTTAGTATAAAAAGTTGCTTTTTTGCTAATGTAGTTTTTGGATCAAAGTTGAAAATACTGTAAAATAAATTCCAGTTTTTTATTAGCCAAATTAAAATCAATGTTCCAAAAAAAGGATTTGATGATTTTGATTCTAAATTATCTTTAAATGAAATAAGTAATTCTTTTATCATGTTATAAAGTTTTATCGAGTTCCGTTAAATTGCGCCTAACGGTTCGCCGCCACGCGACGTTGCGGAAAAGCGAACCGAGTTTTCTCCGCTAAAGATAGAATTTCTTCGTGAAAACCAAGCGTGAAATTAGGAAAAACCAGCAATGATCGCGTGGCGGCTGTTGTAAGCAGTTTTGATTTTAAACTGCCTTTTGAAATAATTCAATTTTTTCGAGCGTTGTCATCGCATCAAGAAACAACTTAATCCTTATTCCAATTAATGATAAGAATTTTGTATTTCTGAACTCGGTCATAATACCGATAAGTCTATAATCAATTGAATGATTTTTGCCATCAGAATCGATTATCATTAACCACAATCCACAACCACTAATTCCGTAAAAATGAGTGCCAGTTTTCGCTACTTCGCCAGTCTTAATATTTGTTCCTTTGCCCTTCATGTCCAACATATAAAACATATTAGGATCGAATTTATAATGCTCATATACTTTTTCAGAACTTGGCGAAAGATAATATGCCTGAGCAACAGGTTCTATTTTGTCGTCAATATTTGCTAAGCTTTTTTCTGGATAACCCATTACGCAGTAATTGGCAGCTCCGTTCAATAATTTATGATCGCGTATTTTTGAAACGGGTAAAAATAAATATGGCTTTTTTAAATCTGGAATAATACGTTCATCAATCTTGACATATGACAAATCAATTTTTTCATCTATAGAGAGATCAGTTTCTCTTAATTCACCAACAAGTGAAACATAATTATTTTTTCCAATCCTGATATATAGTTGATTTTGGTCCGACCAATGTTCTGTGACATGAGATGCTGTAATTAAAAAATGAATTCCAGCAACTATTACGAAAACGGCTGAACCGTGAGGCTTAAGTTTTCCGTTTTCATCTTTAACCAATAGTTGGCATGTATGGCGTAAAATTTTTTCGCCTGTCATTTTACTAATAAGTTCGTCAATTTCTGTCGTAGAGTTCATGGTTGATAAAATTGCTTACAACGGTTTGCGGCCTTGTATAGTGGCGGATTTGCGAACCGAGTTTTCTCCACTAAGGTAAAAAGTTCTACGTGAAAACCAAGCTTCCGGACAACGAAAACGAGCCATTATACAAGACCGCGGTTAGTGGCTGGCTTTTTATTCAAACTGCAAAGCAATCTTTTCTGCAATTCGCTTAATAATGAACATATAAGGTGTCAATTTTACGTCATTATCCGGCGTTGGTAATATAACTTTATTCTCTCTTTGTTCTCGTAAATGAACCAACACATTTCTGATTTTCTCAATATTTTTCCTTATTGCAGTTAATAGGTTTTCTGTTATACTTTCTAAATCCTCAACTTTATTAAAGAGTTTTTTTATAACTAATCCTCCATCAAATTCAATATCCTCGCAGAAGAATTCGCAGTTTGACTCTAATTCTAATTTAAGATCGTCAATTGAAATAAACTCAAGTATTGTTTTCTCCATTTTAACCGAATCATCCTTATTTTTATAATAATGGTCTTGCAGTTTGTCTATAATGGATTTTGTGTACTCTTTAGACTTAGAATTAATATCTGGCTTTTTTAGAATTTGATTTAATTCTTTTTTAATAGTTGTGTCTAAAAAGTAATAAGTGCAATACTCTAAAACTTGATAATAAAATATAAATTGAAGTCTTATATCATCAGTTTTATGAGCAACGTCGATTGTTTCTAAAACGGTTAATTCTATATTGTGAGCATTTATGCTGGCAGGAAATTTATTTACTTCGCCTGTCAAACATGGAATCTTAAACTCATCTTTAATAGTTTCTTTTCTATGAAGTATTATTTTGGGAGTTTCTCTGTCAAAGTATTCCATATAAAAATTTAGAAGTCGAAGAAAATAAGAAAAATCATTTTCTAACATTGAAAAATCTCCTTTTATATAGAATGAATATGCTTCACAACCTTTATAAAATTCTTTTATAAATTCTGGTTGTTCATCCAATGTATAAAAGTCATTATACATTCTCAATTCTCTATAATTGGTTTTTGTGGAAGACTTTGTTTGTTGAAATCCAGTTCCTATTAATTCGAGGGCTTTAGAGGATTTGTCAAAATAGCAATCATATGTTTTACCTTGAAAATTGAATTCAAATTTTCTTTCAAGAATTTCTAAATCAGTTTCAACTGGTGCAAAAATGAATTCTAGTAAGCCTTCTTCGAAATGATATATCGCAACTAAATAATCAACTAATTTAACTTTGTCTAATGCTTTTAAGTCATCAGATTTATCAAGTAAAATTATAAACGTATCATCGTCCCAAGGTCGAGATATCTTTATATGTTTGGTTTCTTCTTCAACTTTTGAATAGGGATTGTTCTTAGAAAAATGTTGTAATTGTTTCATGAATTTGTTGTTTTGTTAAGCTTGCCACTAACGGTTGCTAGCTACGCGACGGCGCGGAATTAGCGAACCGAGTATTCTCCGCTAAGATAGGATTTCTTCGTGAAAACCAGACGTGAAATTAGGAAAAACCAGCGGTGCTCGCGTAGGTAGGGTTATGCGATGTGCTAATATTCTAATATTCTAAATTACTTCTAATCGCTTGCATAATTTCTTTATAGTTTTCAAATTTACTTGGAGAAATAAATAAACTAGGTTTTGACCTTAGCTTAAGTTCGCTATACGAGTATGTATCTGTGATCTGTACTCCATTAAAATATTTTTTTTCCTTATGAATTTCAATACTCTCAATTTCTGAAAAAAGGATGAAAGTTGAAGAATTGTAATTCTGAACCTTAATGCCAGAGATGTTCACAGTAATTTTTATTTCTTTCAAAATTTCGTTCCAGATATAAATTAAAAAGATAATAAAAGTAATTATTAACATACCAGCAATTACCCTTTTGTATGTGTAGTAAATATTTTGTAAATAATTCACGGACACAGCAATAATGAATAAAGCTATTATATTCAAAAAGATTATTAGGCCAATATATAAATTGCTGATTTTTGATTCAACTGTATTCATTCGTAAGTGATGTTTTAAGCATATCGCATAACGGTTTGCGGCCTTGTATAGTGGCGGATTTGCGAACCGAGTTTTCTCCACTAAGGTAAAAAGTTCTACGTGAAAACCAAGCTTCCGGCTAAGAAAAACCAGACATTATACAAGACCGCGGTTATAGGCTGTGCGAATTTCTATTTTCAATGAGCAAAACGTATTAATTGTTGTAATGAGTTTTGAATATTCCGTATTTCGAGTGGCAAGTTTTTATTACAATGTTCTTCAAATTGAATCAATTCCAAGATTCTTTCATTCAGTTTTGCATTAGATTTTAAGCGCTTAAACATTTGACTTTTATTTTTTGAAAAAGAAACTTCAGTAAGAAAAATGATAATGTCATTGAGTATCTGTGAATCCATTTTCTCAAGTGTAATTTTCAGCACATCAAATGAACTTTCGGAAACATCAAAAATTGAAATATTAAAATCCTTTTTTATGTTGGAATCTAAATCGATTAATTTCTCCACTTCTGTTTTCTTTCGCTTTTGAAATATCCATTCAAGAAATTCTGAAAATTTCTCAATCAATAATCCTATTGCTAAATTACCTGCTTGCATTTTGTTTTTATAATTTATTCCGAGCTCGTTTTCACGCATTGCCTATAACGGTTTCTGGCTAGATTTCGTGGCGGTTTTACGGCCGAGTTTTATCCACTAGCACAAAACGAAAATAGGAAAATAAAACGAACAATTTACCGGAAAATTAGCCATGGAATTTAGCCAGTGTTAACAGGCGGTTTTCTTATTTATTCCAATTTTCAGGTATCATTTGCGTTTTGCTTTTCCGCTCCAATTTTCACGTTACTACTTTCAAGTTTCGCTTTGCAGCTTCAATTTTCACGTTCCAATTTTCAGGTTTCGCTTGTGTTTAGTTTTGCAATTCCAACATTCCAGTTTCGCTTGCGTTTCGCATTTCTAATCCAACTTTCCAGTTTCTTTTGCGTTTAGCTTTGCAACTTCAATTTTCACGTTCCAATTTTCAGGTTTCGTTTGCGTTTAGCTTTGCCATTTCCATTTTCAGATTCCAACTTTCCAGTTTCTTTTGCGTCAAATTATGCAGTTTTCAACTTTCCAATTATGTTTCAGTATTCCGATTTTATAAACTGACTGTTAACGGTCCGCCGCCACGCGACGTTGCGGAAAAGCGAACCGAGATTTTTCCACTAAGATAGAAAGTTCGACGTGAAAAAAAGCTTCCGGTTAAGAAAAACCAGCAATGATCGCGTGGCGGCTGTTATAAGTAGCCTTACTCTATGGTAAGGTTTTCGTATCCTTAACTCCTCTTTGACAATTAACATCGTATCCCGCAGTCGGATTTTTATTTATATTATGATAAACACTAATTAAGCGAGAGATATAATCTTTGGTTATGTCAACACAATACTTATTTCTGTCACAAAAATCTAGTGTGTTCTGGATTGCAATATTTAATCCTTCTTTTGAAGAAATATTTAAAATTGTATATTGACTTTGATCAACGATTACAAAATAAGCTTTGCAATGCGAGCAACCTATAGCAAACGAATATATTCCATCTATAAGCTTTTCCTTTTGAAAATTATTAAAAAGACCTGTAAGTCTAATTTCTGATTTACCTTGCCGATAATCATCTATTTTTTCCGTTCTAATATCGCCATTAGAGATAAGAAATTCAGTTAAACTCGACTGGAGCGAATTGTAAGTTAACTCCTTTGTCTGCGAAAAACAGGATAAAGAAAAAAGCGAGATTAAAATTATTAAAGTAATTTTCATTATTAGACGATTTCTTAAAAGGTTACTTATAACGGTTTGCGGCCTTGCGTCAGTGGCGGATTTGCGAACCGAGTTTTCTCCACTAAGGTAAAAAGTTCTTCGTGAAAACCAAGATTCCGGCCAAGAAATTCGAGACATTGCGCAAGACCGCGGTTA
>NZ_JAAJBU010000019.1 GCF_011392125.1 Flavobacterium lotistagni | reverse complement strand
AACACTTGCTACGCGAGCAACGCTGTTTTATCTTAATTTCACGCTTGGTTTTCACGTTGAACTTTCTATCTTAGTGGAGAAAACTCGGTTCGCTTTTTCCGCGTAGTCGCGTAGCAAGAAACCGTTAACGGTCAGTTTGGAAAACCAGAACATTGAAACTTAAATTGTAGAGTTGGAACTGCATAGTTTGATACAAACGAAACTTGAAAATTGGAGTTTGAAAATTGAAGTTACAAAGCTAAACGGAAACGAAATTTGAAAATTGGAATTGCAAAGCGAAACGCAAACGAAACTGGGAAATTGGAACGTGAAAATTGAAGTTGCAAAGCTAAACGCAAATGAAATTGGAAAATTGGAATAGAATGGGAAACGCAAGCGGAACTTGAAAGTTGGACTGGCAAAACTAAACGCAAACTAAACCTGAAAATTGTAACTTGAAAATTAGAATAAATAAGAAAACCGCCCGTTAACACTTGCTACGCGAGCAACGCTGTTTTATCTTAATTTCACGCTTGGTTTTCACGTTGAACTTTCTATCTTAGTGGAGAAAACTCGGTTCGCTTTTTCCGCGTAGTCGCGTAGCAAGAAACCGTTACCTGCAAGGCTATGACGACAACCAACATAGAGACAATGAACTTTAAAGAAGAATTATTTAACAGACTTTGGAAAGAAAAAGACAAAGCAACTTTTGAGCAATGGATTTATAGTTCAAATAGTCTTGACTTTGAAAATTGCGTTGGTGAAAAATCATATCTTGAAATTATTAGTGAAAACTTTTCAGGGTTGACAATTAAACAATTAAAACAACTTGTTTTTGACAATTTAAGTTTGACACTAAAAGAAGAATTCAAAAAGCACATCAAGACAAATCAAAAAGTTCTAAAAGCGACCTGTGTAAAAACAACGGGAATTGACTATGACGGAAAAAACGAACGAAATTGGGAACTAAAAGTTGGTAAAGAATATTACATTTTAGGAATTTCTGTTGACTTGAAAAAATCACCACAGAGAATTATGTTTCAAATATTCGACCCGTCATATAGCGAGACAACGCCATATTTTATACCAGCAGAACTCTTTGAAATTAATGACAAAATAGTTCCACCGAACTATTCAATTACGGTTGCGAACAATTCTCTACAACTTGACCCAATTGAATTTGTAGACAAGACATATGCTGCAGTAGAGTATTCATTTTGGGAGGACTATTTTGACGACCACGAAAAAGCAGTGAAGATATTTAAGGAGACAATTGAGCGGTTGGATATTGAATTAGACGCAGAAGAATATGGAGAATAAATTGACAAACGGAAAAAGCCCAGCAGGTAACAGGCGTTTGGCAAAAAAGCGGGTTCTGTGCTTAAATGAAGCTTTGTGCTTCTTATCAAGTTCTGTGCTGGCAGACAGTTTAGTGCTTCGAAATCCGCTTCTTCGCCAAGCGCCAAAACGTTATCGGTAACTCTATGACAACACAACATACTTGAAACAGACGAACAATGAAATTTAACATTATCATATTCATAAGTATTCTGACACTTTTGACATCGTGTAATGGGCAGACCAATACTCAGAAAATCAGTTCAGAGAAACCAACCGAACCTTTAGTAACGGGCGACACTGTGAGAGAATTGAGTAATAACATTATGGTTATTTATCAAGACAAGAAAAATAACTATTGGTTTGGTAGTTGGCAGAACGGACTTTTTAAATATGACGGAGAATCAATTGTTCATTTCTCCACAGAACACGGTTTGCCATCGAACAGAGTTGAAGAAATTAAAGGCGATGAATTAGGTAACATCTATATAAATACAAGTAAAGGAATAATAAAGTACAGTGAAAACCAATTTACAACTTTAAAGGAAACAAATGGAGATTTAGATTCATGGGGGTTAACTCCAAATGACTTGTGGTTTAAAAACTTCACAAATGGACAATATTTTTACAGATATGATGGAACTGTTTTACACAAACTTAAAATGCCTAAAAACACAATTGGTGAAGAATGGATTAAAAACAATCCTAGCTCACCTTTAAGCCCTTATTCTATTTATTGTACTTACAAGGATAGTAAAGGAAATATTTGGTTTGGAACTTCACTTGCCGGAGTGTTCAGATACAATGGAAAATCTTTTGATTGGATTACCGAGTCAGATGTAAATGAAATGCATAATGGACCAGCGAATGGTGTTCGCGCAATCATTGAAGATAAAGACGGATATTTTTGGTTCAACACTGAATATAAATATAACATCTACAATAAATCTTCTTCAACAAAAAACGACAAGGATAATACAACATTTTATGACCGAATAAAAAGCATTGGTTGTTTAGACGGTAAAAAGGATGGAGATTTGAATGAGTATCAGTCTATCATTAAGGATGATAAAGAAAACCTTTGGATTGCTATTTATTTAAGTGGTGTATGGAAAGTTGAAGGTGAAAGAATAAAACACTACCCAATCCAAGTTGACAGTAAAAACGTTCCCATCTTTTATCTTTTTAAAGACAATAGAGGAGAAATTTGGCTTGGAACAGAGCAGAATGGTGTTTTCAACTTTAACGGACAAGCATTTGAAAAATTCACACTATGACAAATGAAAGTAGAGCTACCGATAACCCTACCTACGCGAGCACCGCTGGTTTTTCCTAATTTCACGTCTGGTTTTCACGAAGAAATTCTATCTTAGCGGAGAATACTCGGTTCGCTAATTCCGCGCCGTCGCGTAGCTAGCAACCGTTAGCGGTCAGGCTAAAACGACACAACGAAAACAAGAAACGGTTAATCGTTTGGGGCAAAATAACAGAAAAAACAGAATAAATTAAATTATGATTATTAGAGAAGCTAAAATAGACGACATAAAACAAATTCAAATTGTAAGAAACTCTGTGACGGAAAATACTCTGTCAAATCCTAACTTGGTAACAGACAAAGATTGTGAAGAATTTATTACCAAAAGAGGAAAAGGATGGGTTTGCGAAATAGACGGACAAATCGTGGGCTTTGCAATTGCTGACCTAAAAGAAAATAATATTTGGGCTTTATTTTTAGATCCAAAATTTGAGAAAAAAGGTATTGGACAACAGTTACACAATACAATGTTAGACTGGTATTTCTCACAGACAAAGGAAAAAGTTTGGTTAGGTACAGAATTCAATACAAGAGCAGAACAGTTTTACAGAAAAGCAGGCTGGAAAGAAGTTGGAACACACGAAACAAACGAAATTAAATTTGAAATGACATATAACGACTGGACAACAAGCCCGAACCGCTAACAGCACCTACCCGCAATGGCTTGATTTTCTTGGCTTCACGCTTGGTTTTCACGAACAAAATTTTATCTTAGCGGAGCGTACGCTGCTCGCTTTTCCGCCACTACGGGTAGCTGCAAAACGTTACAAGTCAGTTTGGAAAACGCATAATGATATACTTGTTTAATCAAAAAATTAAACCGAGTGCTAGTCGGCTTTTTCATTACATTTGATAGTAAAAGTCAGAAAATTATGAGAGAAGATGATTTTATCAATATGATTGTAAATAGTTTCAATTCAGAATTTAGAACTGTTGATGTTCACGCTTATGCGCGAAAAAATGGATTTATCCCGATTGATATATTTACTGCTTTAAACGAGGCAAAGCATTTTGGTTTAATAGAATTGCAAGACGATGATTTTAATACAATTAGATTAACTCCTTTTGGTGAGCGTGTTAAAAATCTAGGTGGTTGGTTTGAATATAAGTTTTTAGACGAAAAAGAACAAAAGAACATTAGAAAACCTAAGAAGCCGAAGAAAGACAAAAAGCCGAAAGAAGTTAAGATAGTCGAAGATGAAACTGCCAAACTAAAAGAAAATAAATCATCTTTGGTTGAAAGATTGTCTTGGATTGTTGGAATTATTGTAGGTTTACTTGCCTTATATGAATTTGTTATTAAACAATTTTTCAAATAAGCAGGTTACACAGATATATAATCGCCGAAATTAAACTAGAAAATCAGAACTGGAAAACTGAAATAAATAAGAAAACCGCCTTGTAACACTGGCTAAATTCCATGGCTAATTTTCCGGTGAATTGTTCGTTTTATTTTCCTATTTTCGTTTTGTGCTAGTGGAGAAAACTCGGCCGTCAAGCCGCCACGAAATCTAGCCAGAAACCGTTAGGCGCAATTTTACTAAATGCGGAAATATAGTATTCAACTTAATTAAAAATGAGAAATGGGAAGACCTAAACGCTGGATTTTAGATTTTACTAATGGAATCCAATATGTAACATTAAGTTCTTGGAAGTATTTTCATGATTACCTTCAAGAATCTCTAATTGATTCAAGCAATTATATCTTTAGAGGTCAAAAAGAAGAAGAATGGAAAATAGAACCAACATTAATTAGACATTGCAGAGAGTTTAAAGGTATTAAATTTAATACTATTCTCAATTCACATTTATCAAATTTTAAGTACTCAGTCAGAGGAAGGGCAAATAATTTAAAAGACATAATCGACGATGAAGATGAACTTTGGGCGTTAGGACAGCATTACGGATTAAAAACTCCATTATTAGATTTCACAGATTCGCCATATGTTGCTGCTTATTTTGCATTTTATGAATCTGATAGCGATTCTAAATATAGGATTATATATGGTTTGTCTCAAGCTGCAGTTAAAAATCATTTAAAGGATGATATAACTTTTTTTAAACCTTTATCGGGTCATAATCAGAGATTAATTAGTCAAGGTGGTTCATTTATCAAATTTAAAACCGAAAATGACATTCAAACATTAATATTAAATAAGTTTAAATCTGACGAATCGAAAATAAAATTATATGTAATAAGAATCCCAAATAATGATAGAAATCTTTGCCTAAAATTTTTGAATAATATGAATATTAATCATAATTCACTTTTTCCAGATCTTCTTGGAGCATCAATATATAGTAATACTAAACTAGAAATTAAGAATTATTAAAAACTGCGCCTAACCGCGGTCTTGTATAATGGCTGGTTTTTCCTAGCCAGAAACTTGGTTTTCACGTAGAACTTTTTACCTTAGTGGAGAAAACTCGGTTCGCTTTTCCGCCACTATACAAGGCCGCAAACCGTTAGGCGTAATGATGCTAGAAATATGTAGCAATCAACTCTGCCAAATCCATTGCTATATAATTGTTTGGAATTCTTGGATTCATTCTTTGGAGCCTGCTCCTAGCTTGTTGAACTAAATTAGATTGAAATATGAAAATATAATTATTATTAATTACAGAAGGACTACATAATAAAACTGAACCAACTACTTTTCCTAACAATTCATTACGGTCTAAATTTGATAAATTTCTGTAATTAAATCTTAATTCTACTAGCAGCATTTCAGCAGTTGTAGTATTAGAGATAACAAATGTAGTATCCATAGTTTTATTTTGTGGTCGAATTTCAGCCTTCGCTTTATTCAACTCAACACAATCTAAATCAATAACATTAACATTAGTAAAGTAATTTGGCAAAGCAACGAGATTATCATCTTCTTCAAGAATTACTTGATTAAAATCTTTCACGCAACAAGGATAGGTAGTGGATAAAGTATGACTTATAGTAGCAGCTTTATTATATTTCATATTTTAAATTCCGTATTTGTTTATTCTATCAATTGCAATATTAAAAGACTCAAAAATCGGATCAATATTCTTATTTAAAAATTCATAATCATAAACAAATCCTTCATTCTGCTTTTTAGCAAGATAAAAATTAACATCATTTAAAATCTCTTCTTTTTCAGAAATGTATCTAATTGCGCTAACCATATCTGGGTTATGACTGGCTAAGAAAAATTTAACTCCGAAATATTTATTTAAAAAAACAATTACTCTAGCATATTCAATTATCCATTGGGGATGTAAATTGGATTCTGGTTCATCAATTATTAATAGCGTTTTATTATTCAAATGTCCATTCTTCATTAAAAGTTGAATAATTGAAAACGACTTTATTCCTGTAGCTACATCTAAAAGATTAAAAACCGCACCGTCCTTTCTTTTAAATTTAAACTCATCAGCCATGAATATTCCATCATCATACTCAACATCACCTTTCATAATCTGATCACTAATTATATCAGTTATATCATTTTTATAATTACTTTGACCTTCTAATAACAAATCATTTAAATCATCCCAATGAGAATTATGAGAATCCCCTACTGAAATCATCATAGGTGTGTCAATATATATAGCATTTTGAATAGAAAAAGGTATTGATAAATTTGATTTCTCTAGAGATACAATTATATCTTCATACTCTCTGACCTCAAATTTTCTAGGCAATTTACTATCTGAGAAAACATTTGCTAGTTCTTCAATAAAAATAGAAGTCGGTCTAGAATTAATCTTTCCTTTAGCTTCTTTAAATCTATCAGATATTATTTCTTTGATTTTTCCAAATGCATCCCTAGAATCAGTAAATTCAAACTCTCTTCCTAGTAATTCCTTGATTATCCTATTTAATCTATTCAATCTTGAATTTGATAATTTTCCCTCATCAAATAAATTATTTTCTGCTTGATTATAATTAATGTATAAATATTCAACTTTATCCACTAATGAAATCCATTTATCAATCTCTTCTTCAAGAAAATCACTAAAAAATAAACCTCTTCTTAAATCTTCAATTTCTCTATTATATTCATTTCTTACCTTTCTATCACTTTGAGAATAGACTACTTCTTGCTGAAAAATCTCCAAAAACCTTAATATATCTCTTAAATCTTTGTTTAGTTTTTGTTTGACTAGAACATCATAATTTGAAATAGTTTTGAATAAGTAATATAATAATTTAGAGATAGTGCTTTTACCGCATCCATTCTCGCCTGCCACTAGAGTAATACCATCAATAATTATATCAGCACTATTTACCGCGCGAAACCTTTCAGTTTTTACTCTTAAATTTGAACTCATAATTTGCCTTAAATAAAGTTGCCATAAATGTAGAACAAAAAAAACAAAAAATCACTACGCCTAACCCTACCTACGCGAGCACCGCTGGTTTTTCCTAATTTCACGTCTGGTTTTCACGAAGAAATTCTATCTTAGCGGAGAATACTCGGTTCGCTAATTCCGCGCCGACGCGTAGCTAGCAACCGTTACCAGCCATTTTAGAAGTGACGGCGCAAATTCAATAACCTAATGCAACAAATGATTAAAATTTAAAATAATACTAAAACCAAAATAAATAAAAATGGAAAATAAAAAAGGACTAAACTTTTTCTTCTTAATTATAGCAATTATTACTGGTAGTAAACTAGTTCACCATTTTGACTTCCAAAATTTTAGTTTCCAAAAGCCGGCAATTGATACTATTTATCTAGTTGCATTTTTAGCTTCAATATTTTTTTTAATCCGGGAATTTAGAAATCGAAATAAAGATTGATAAATCTGTAAAACGATTACATGTGTTAAGTAGAGAGTTGTAAAAAAAAAACTTTATTTTAATTTGTTATACCAAATCTATTCTACAACATAAAAAGTGTTTTAGATAATAAACAAGTCTATATTAATTACAAAGC
This sequence comes from Flavobacterium lotistagni, assembly GCF_011392125.1. Taxonomy (GTDB): domain Bacteria; phylum Bacteroidota; class Bacteroidia; order Flavobacteriales; family Flavobacteriaceae; genus Flavobacterium; species Flavobacterium lotistagni. The sequence continues at coordinate 3,083 of NZ_JAAJBU010000019.1, read as the reverse complement.
TGAAAAACTCAAAGCAAAATTTTGACAACATAAAACAAACAATAATAGAGAAAGCGATGCAACGCCTAAGAAAAAAACGGCTGGTAACCGCGGTCTTGTATAATGGCTGGTTTTTCCTAGCCGGAAACTTGGTTTTTACGTAGAACTTTTTACCTTAGTGGAGAAAACTCGGTTCGCAAATCCGCCACTATACAAGGCCGCAAACCGTTAACGGTCAGTTTGGAAAACCAGAACATTGAAACTTAAATTGTAGAGTTGGAACTGCATAGTTTGATACAAACGAAACTTGAAAATTGGAGTTTGAAAATTGAAGTTACAAAGCTAAACGGAAACGAAATTTGAAAATTGGAATTGCAAAGCGAAACGCAAACGAAACTGGGAAATTGGAACGTGAAAATTGAAGTTGCAAAGCTAAACGCAAATGAAATTGGAAAATTGGAATAGAATGGGAAACGCAAGCGGAACTTGAAAGTTGGACTGGCAAAACTAAACGCAAACTAAACCTGAAAATTGTAACTTGAAAATTGGAATAAATAAGAAAACCGCCCGTTAACACTTGCTACGCGAGCAACGCTGTTTTATCTTAATTTCACGCTTGGTTTTCACGTTGAACTTTCTATCTTAGTGGAGAAAACTCGGTTCGCTTTTTCCGCGTAGTCGCGTAGCAAGAAACCGTTATGAGCAAACCAAAAAAAACGAAACTCAATGAAAAAACTTATCATAATTTCAATAGTCTCAATTTGCCTTTCTTGTAAGAAAACTGAAACTTTTAATAATCTCGAATCTGACAAAACTGAGTTTGATTGGCTCGTTGGAAAATGGATTAGAAAAAATGATAAAGATTCAAAACAAACTTTTGAAAATTGGACTAAAAAAAGTAATACTGAATATTTAGGCTTAAGTTATACATTGCTAAAAAATGATACTGTTTGGAAAGAAAATGTTGTTCTAAACAAAGTAAACAATAAATGGCAGTTTGCGGTTACAGGAAATGAAGATAAGCAACCTACAATATTCAAACTATCAAAATTAAATGATAGTATATTTGAATTTGAAAACAAGGAAAATGAATTTCCTAAAGTTATTCAATACAAAAATGAAGGGAATAAATTTAGCGCGATAGTTTCTGGAAATGATATGACAATTCCTTTTGAGTTTGAAAAACTAAAGTAATATAAATGGTCTGCTCATAACCGCGGTCTTGCGAAATGTCTCGAATTTCTTAGCCTCAAGCTTGGTTTTCACGTAGAACTTTTTACCTTAGTGGAGAAAACTCGGTTCGCGAATCCGCCACTATCGCAAGGCCGCAAACCGTTAGCATTCATTATAAAATCGTAGACCATGAAGAAAAAAATACCTTTACAAGTGTTGGAAACTATCGAACCTTTTGTAAATAAAAATGGAAAAAGTTTTGAAGCGATAAACCCTAATGACTTTCTTTTAAAATTCATTGACAAAGATGATAAGTCTGATTTCTATTTTAATGTTGAGCAATATAAAATGGATCAAGGTTTTTTGTTATTAGTAGATTTAAAACCTAAAAGCAGGCAAACAACTGAAAATAGACGCACTTGGATTAAAGCCGAAGCTCTTGAGGCAGTTTTTGGTAGTTGGATAGAATTACTAGAAGGATATGCAAAAGTAAAAACGGTATTTGATGATCCAATATTAGAAGCATTTGCAGAGGAATATTATACAGAATTTGAAATAATTGATGAAGAAGCAGACGTGAAACCTTTTTCAGTGAAACAGATTCTAATGCTAGATAGTCATTTAGAGAATATTCAAAAGAAAATTGAAAAATATAAAACTGAAGAAAATGCAGTTGAGATAGAGCAAATAAAAATTGACACTATTGAACTAAGAAATAACTTATCTAAGAAGTCAAAAAAATGGGTAATTAAACAGTTATCTAAAGTTTGGGCTCAAATAGCTAAACAAGGACCAACATTAATAAAGGAATTTTTGAGTGAAACTAAAAAACTTGTAGTTAAAGAAGGAATTAAATTTATACTTGAAAAAGGCGTTGAAATAATAAACTAAATAGAATAACGAATGCTAACAGCCGCCACGCGATCATTGCTGGTTTTTTCTTAGCCTCTACTCTATTTTTCACGAAGAAATTCTATCTTTAGCGGAGAAAACTCGGTTCGCTTTTCCGCAACGTCGCGTGGCGGCGAACCGTTATAGCCAATGCAAAAAAAATACTTGCGAGATATACTATTTATATATACTTTTGAAATATAAATTTTGAAACTATGAAAACAGTATCTTTAAAATTAGATGACACAGTTTTTGGCGAAACTGAAAAAATTCTTTCCGATATAAGTATTCCTCGTAATCGTTATATAAATGAGGCAATCAAATTTTACAATAAAATTCAAAAAAAGAAATTGCTTGAAAAACAACTTAGAGTTGAATCAGAAATGGTAAAAAAGGAATCGATTAATGTGCTCAAAGAATTCGAAAGTATAGATTATGCAGATTAATCAATTTGAAATTTGGGTTGCCGATTTGAATCCGCAAATTGGAACTGAACCAGGAAAAACAAGACCAGTTTTAGTTATACAAACAAATCTTTTAAATAAAATTCCGCATCCATCGACAATCATATGTCCGATTACAACAAACGTTCAAAAAAGCGCGAATATCCTTCGTATTCATTTGAAAAAAGGAACGGCAAATTTGAATGAGAATTGTGATATTATGATTGATCAAATTAGAGCAATTGATAATAAAAGGTTATTAAAGAAAATTGGAAATCTTCCGGTAGAACTAGCCGATAAAACGAGAGAAAATATTGCAATCATTTTAGATTTGGAATAATGCACTGGCTATAACAGCCGTCACGCGATCATTGCTGGTTTTTCCTAACTTCGCGCTTGGTTTTCACGTTTAACTTTCTATCTTAGTGGAGAAAACTCGGTTCGCTTTTTCGCAACGTCGCGTGGCGGCAAACCGTTAACTGCAACCCGTAAAAACCGAGAATACAATGAAGCATATCAAACTTGTTGAAACTATATTTTATGTAAACGATCAGCAAAAAAGCGCTGAATTTTACCAAAGTATATTTCGAAAAAATC
>NZ_JAAJBU010000018.1 GCF_011392125.1 Flavobacterium lotistagni | reverse complement strand
TAACCGCGGTCTTGCGCAATGTCTCGAATTTCTTGGCCGGAATCTTGGTTTTCACGAAGAACTTTTTACCTTAGTGGAGAAAACTCGGTTCGCAAATCCGCCACTGACGCAAGGCCGCAAACCGTTAACTGCAAGCTTACACCAGACGAACATGAATAAAATTTTAATTTTATTAATATTGCTCAAACCAGTATTGTCAATTTCTCAAATTAAATTTGACGATAATGTATCAATTGAATTTCCTGGCAAAATTGAAAAGTTTGATACAATTGCAGATGGTGTATCAATAAAAACTTTTTATCATAATACCGCCGAAGATTCTTATGCTGCAATCAGAACTGAATTAGACAATCTAGAATATCCATCTAGTGAAACAGAACTGAAAAAATATTATCGAACATTATCTAAAACATATATAGAAAAATTTCATCAAAAAGGACTAATTCTAAAAGATTCAAGTTTTGTAAATATCAACAAACTTTTATTTATGAAATTGATATTAAAGGATAATGATTCCGAAAATCAAAATGGTGAATCTTTGATATTATTTGCGGATAAAACACTTTATGTATTTGTATACTCTAAAGTCCTAAAGTATAATGAGAGAAATAAATCAACCTTTTTACAGTCAATATCATTTAATAAAGATTTAAAACAAATTGAGGAAAACTTCAAGTTATTATCTTTATCAATTAAACTCGGCCTACTTATTTTATTTCTTTTACTTATCAGAATTTACAAAATACGTAATAAAGCCAGCAGTTAACAGCGGTCTCGTCGCAATGTCTCGAATTTCTTAACTAGAAGCTTGGTTTTCACGAAGAAATTCTATCTTTAACGGAGAAAACTCGGTTCGCAAAACCGCCACTGCGCGAGGCCGCGGACCGTTATGTGTGATTCCAAAAAAACGCAACGGAAAATTTGGACGATTACCATTTTTTGGTAACTTAGCTAAAAATTAAAAATCATGGGACGCAATACCTCAATATCGCTTGGTAATCATTTCGAAAATTTTATCGAACACACTATCAATGATGGAAGATTTAATAATGCCAGTGAAGTTATAAGAGCTGGACTTCGTTTATTGGAAGAAGAGGAAAACCGAGTAATAGCATTAAAAAAAGCAATACAAGAAGGAATTGATAGCGGAAGAGCTAAAGATTTTGAGCCTAAAAAGTTTTTGGAATCTTTAAAGGCTAGAAAAAAATAAATGGCAAAATTTCATTTTACAAATAAAGCGCTTGAAGATTTAATAGAGATCTGGGATTACACGGTTAATGAATGGTCAGAAAATCAAGCTGAGAAATATTACAATCTAATTATGGCTTCGTGTATGGATTTGGCAAATAATCCACAACTAGGAAAGTCATATGAAATTCTTTCGTTGAATGTGCTTGGCTATAAATGTGGTCAACATATTATTTTCTACAGAGAAATCGTAAAGAACGAGATTGAAGTAGAAAGAGTTTTACATGGGATGATGGATTTGAAAAGCAAAATATAGAGGAACCACACATAACCCTACCTACGCGAGCACCGCTGGTTTTTTGCTAATTTCACGTCTGGTTTTCACGAAGAAATTCTATCTTAGCGGAGAATACTCAGTTCGCTAATTCCGCGCCGTCGCGTAGCTAGCAACCGTTAGCAGTCATTATAACAAAAAACCATGAGTAAATTAACCTCGAAAGAAATTGAGCACGAATATTCAGTCTTAAAATCTGGATTTGATAAATTTAATAAATCACTATTAAATCAATTATCTGAAATTTTAGATAATGAAAACATTATTTTAGGCTTTCCAATTCAAAGTCGAATAAAGTCAATAGAATCTATTCTTGAGAAATTAGAAAGCGGCAGGGTTAACATCAAAAAATCAATAACTGAATTACAAGATGTTATTGGTTTGAGAATTATAATATTGTTCAAAAAAGATATAGATGTCTTAAGCAATCTAATATCAAATAATCTCGAAGTTGTTAAGCAATATAACTCTGAAGAGAAATTATTAGAAAATCAATTCGGTTATTCATCTAAACATTTTATTGTAAAAATCCCTAAAACGTGGAGTAATGTTCCTACGTTTAAAGGACTTGAAAAATTTACTGCCGAAATCCAAATCAGAACTCTTTCCCAACATACTTGGGCAGAAGCATCCAATGAGTTACAATATAAGCATGAAGAAAGTGTACCAAGACAACTATTAAGATCAATTGGCCGAGTTTCAGCTTTATTAGAAACTGTTGATTTAGAATTTGAACGACTTTTAATTGAACGCGAAGAATATAAGAGTCAAATTACAAAACAAAATACAAAAGATCAAACGCTTAATGTGGATTTATTAGCTTCGATATTAGACTTACATCTTCCAAAACAAAATAAAATCGAAAATGAAGATTATTCAGATTTGCTTGAGGATTTACAGTACTTTAATATCGTAACTCAAAAGAATTTACAGAGCCTTATTGAAAGGCAATACAAAGCTGCTTTAGAAGAAGATAAAGAATATGCTATTGAAACTGAATTGCGTAATCCAAAAGCTAAAAGGAAAGGTTATTATTATACACATATTGGTTTAATTAGAACCATGATGAGATTTGATGATGATAAAAAATGGGTAAGAATGATAAACAATCTTCCTAAAAAATAACGCCTGCTAACCCTACCTACGCGAGCACCGCTGGTTTTTCCTAACATCTCGCCTATTTTTCACGAAGAAATTCTATCTTAGCGGAGAATACTCGGTTCGCTAATTCCGCGCCGTCGCGTAGCTAGCAACCGTTGTGTGTCAGCATAAACCACAAAACAGTATTTATAACTTTAGAATATCTAATTATGAAGACAAAAATCATTTTATCGTTATTACTTTTATTGAATTGTATGAGTTTTACTTATTCTCAAACAGAACATCTTGTTTTTAAAAGCGTGCCTATCGATGGAACTCTTGATGATTATATTTCAAAAATGGAACTTGAAGGTTTTAGGCATTTGCAAACTGAAGATGGAACAGCAATTTTAAATGGCGATTTCGCAGGCTACAAAGATTGCTTCGTCGGTGTTTCTACATTAAAACAGAAAGATCTTGTACATAAAATAGTAGTTATTTTTCCCGAAAAAGAGACATGGTCTACTCTTTCTGCAAACTATATAGATTTGAAAGAAATGTTAACCGAAAAATACGGTAAAGCTTCGGAGACAATTGAGAAATTTGATGGTCCGACGTATTCACAGCCACGCGACGATAATGACAGAATGTATAAAGTGAAATTTGACAAATGTAAATATCATTCGATATGGAATACAGATAGAGGAGAAATTCAATTATCAATCGAGCACGATGGAGTAACTAAATGCTTTGTTCGTTTAGCATATTTTGATAAAGTAAATACCAATATAATTAAAGCAAAAGCTAAACGAGATTTATGAAATGCCGAACACACAACAGCGGTCTCGTCGCAATGTCTGGAATTTCTTAGCCTCTACTCTATTTTTCACGAAGAAATTCTATCTTTAACGGAGAAAACTCGGTTCGCAAATCCGCCACTGCGCGAGGCCGCGGACCGTTAACGGCAAGTTCGGAAAAACGAAACGTTGAAGCTAAAATTGGAATGTAGAAACTGCATAATTTAACGCAAGTGAAACTCCAAAGTTTGAGTTGAAAAGCGAAACGCAAACGAAACTTGAAAATTGGAACGTGAAAATTGGAGCGGAAAAACTAAACGCAAACGAAACTTGAAAGTTGGAACGTGAAAATTGAAATAGAAAAGCTAAACGTAAACGAAACTTGAAAGTTGGAACGTAAAAATTGGAATATAAAAAGCTAAACGCAACTGAAGCTGAAACAAGTTTGAATCGAAAAGCAAAACGTAAACAAAACTGGAAAATCGGAACGTGAAAATTGGAATAAATAAAAGAACCAGCCGTTAACCGCGGTCTTGCGAAATGTCTCGAATTTCTTAACCGGAAACTTGGTTTTCACGAAGAACTTTTTACCTTAGTGGAGAAAACTCGGTTCGCGAATCCGCCACTGTCGCAAGGCCGCAAACCGTTGGCGGCAAGTTGAAGAAATCATGGAAATCCAAGAAGTAAAAAAAATTCTTAACCGAAATCTACAAAATGAACGATTAGACAATTTATCATCGTTAATTGATAAATCTGTGAATTTTGGTACACACATTTTAAATTGGGAAATTGAGAAGAATAATTCACATAGAGAAAATGCCGTTGCTCAAATTTTCTTTAAAAATATTTTAGAAATTGCTGACGGGATTTCAATACTTGTAAAAAATTCTTCAATCGATAATACTAAATTATTATTTAGAGTTCTAATTGAAAATGTATTGTGTTTAGAGTACTTATTAGAAAACGATTTTAAGAACAGAGCATTGGCATATATTGTCGCATCCATTCATAAAGAAATCAAGTTCTTTACTAAATTAGATCCTAACACTCAAGCCGGAAAAGAATTTAGAGCGCAACTAAATAAAGATAAAATCTATAAAAAAGTTCCATTCATTAAGATTCCGGTTATTGGTAAACAAATAGAAGATTTTGAGCTCAAACTACGTTCAAAACATCTTTCAAGTATAGAAGCAGAATATCAAAGAACACATAGTAAAAACAAAAATCCAAATTGGTACTCATTATATGATGGCCCGGTTAATCTAGACAGCCTCGCCAAATATCTAAATCGTCAATCCCTTTATGAAGTGTATTATAGGAACTGTTCAGAAGATATTCATAGTTCAAATATTTTGAAAAGCAATCTTATAGAAAAGAATGGTGAAATAACATTTGGAGCAATGCGTGAAAATTATACAGCAAGATATGTGGTAATAGAAGTGTTAACCTGCATAATCATAGCTTATTCCAATTTTGTAGATAAAAGAGTTCCCGAGAAAAATCAAATCTATGAAAAATGGTATATTGATTTTAATACTAAACTTGATAATACTGAATTTTAAAACCTGCCGCCAACACTGGCTAAATTCCATGGCTAATTTTCCGGTAAATTGTTTGTTTTATTTTCCTATTTTCGTTTTGTGCTAGTGGAGAAAACTCGGTTATCAAACCGCCACGAAATCTAGCCAGAGACCGTTGGCAGTAATTATAAAACAAAACTATGACTATCAGAAAAATTATTGAGCTTATAGACATTTTAAAATCTGAATTGGGTAAAGGAAAATTGCAAACTAGAATTCAGGATTACAAAAGCACAATTGATAATAATTCGTCAAATATTTTACTACTCAAAGAAATAGTAGACAAAACTATTGATGACTTGTTAGAATTAAAGAACAATGATGTTCCGAATGCTTTAAATAAAATTCTGGTTGGGAAAATCACTCCATTTGATATTGAAAAACATAAAAAGAAGTTATTTGAAATTCTTAAAAAAAATCATTCTGATTACTCAATTATTTACAATGAATTGAACACCGTTCTAACTGAAATGATTGCAGATCTTAATAGTAACTTAGAAGAAATTGAGAAAATTAGAAAAATAATACTTCCATTTGAAGAAAGAGATTTATCCGAATTCCAAGGTGACGAAAACGCGATATTTGCTTTAATCTTTAAAAACGAAAAATCAATTGATAACTTAAAAGCTTTTTCCTACGAACTAAAAAACTGGGACAAATGTCTATTCCTATATCAACAAGTGGTAACGGATGAAACGCCTAAAGCTTTTGAAATAATAGAAGTTGAACAAGGCTCAATCGAAGTAATAATTAATTTGTCATTTGAAGTCGCTGAAAAATTACTCGATGTATTTACTGCAGGAATGAGTTCTTATTCGGCATATTTAGCATATAAAACAATCGTAAAAGAAAATCTCTCAAAGACTTTTAATGGAAATTCTGAACTCCTAGAACTTGAAGAAAAACGAGAAAAGTTAATGCTGCAAAACGTTAAGGAAACTGTCAGAAAGGAATTAAAAAAACAAGCGAAGAAAGATAAAAAAGAAGCCCAAGAAAAGAAAATCGAGGAAATAACAAGATTATTAACTGAACATATAATAAAAGGAAACACTGTTAAGCTTTTGTCAGCTCCGGAAGAAAAGGAAGAAGTTTTTGATAAAGAGAATGAAAGAAAAACCTTGTATAATAAATCGCTGGAAGATTACAAAAAACTTGATAAGGCTACCAAACTATTTTTATTAGAAAATTTTATTAAAGATCTCCCTGAAGATGACTACGAATAATAACTACTGCCAACCGCGGTCTTGTATAATGGCTGGTTTTTCTTAACCGGAAACTTGGTTTTCACGGAGAACTTTCTACCTTAGTGGAGAAAACTCGGTTCGCAAATCCGCCACTATACAAGGCCGCAAACCGTTACCAGCAAGTTTGAAAAGTACGAATCTATGAACAAAGAACATTTTAAATTTACCACTTTATCATTGATACTTATCAATGTCTGGACATTGTATAATTTCTTTGATTATTATAGTAGTGAAGTAAAATATTCAACCGGCTCAATGACTTTGTTTTTCAATTTTATTGGTAGCGCAATGATTGCTGCAGGAATTGGAATAATTTTAATATTGACAAGAATTAGTCTTTATAAAAGCAAATATAGATTTAAGCTTAAAAATAATTTCTTTTACTTACTTGCTGGACTTTTCAATATACAGATTTCAATTATTTGGTTGATTTCAGTGATAATGGAGTTTTTAAAATTTGAACTAGAAGGTTTGCCTTATATGCTAGGAAATTTTACAGTTGCATTATTTATCTGGCAATAAGCCAGAATTATAACCCACTTTTTAATTAAGTTTTTCAGTTTGCCTTTTTTCTCAATTTTTGAGGGCAAAACAGCCTAATTTATTTTGGGTTTGCAGAACTCGAAACAAACTCGTTTATCTGTTCTACGGTAAATTTTTGAAAACAATATCCGTCTTTTTCATAAACGTTGCTAATGGCAAAGTTTTTGTATAACGTATTGTAATGAGGCGCGTTAGGCTCAATCAATCCAAAACCTTTTAAAAAGTCTTTCAGATTTGATTCAACAAAAAGCACTTTGTTGTCTTTTGTTACTGTAAAAACGTTAGCTCTCATTCGACAAATGTAAATAAAGTTAATAATAATTACAAAATAACTCGAAAAATGTTTGTTAGTGTAAATAAAGTGTAGTATATTTACATCATCAAACTAAACAAGTTATGGCAGCCACAAAAGACATCAGAGATTTCGACAGTTTAATTGAATTAGTAGAGTATTTCGATACAGAAGCTAAATGCGAAGCTCATTTTGAGTTATTGCGTTGGAACGGTGTGCCTGTCTGTCCTTACTGCGAATCTGAAAGAGTGAACGCTTTGAAAGGAAAAACGAAACGTTACAAATGTTATGGTTGTCGCAAACAGTTCGGAATCAAAGTAGGTACAATATTTCAGGATTCAAATATATCTTTGAAAAAATGGTTTTTTGCTATCTACTTGGTAACATCAGGCGATAAAAAAGGCTCAAGTTCTTATGCGCTTGCTAAAAACATCAAAGTAAGTCAAACAACTGCTTGGTTTATATTGCATAGAATCAGAGAATCTTACAATGTAGAAACCCCTGTGTTTACAAAGCCGGTTGAAGTAGATGAAACTTTTATCGGTGGTGTCGAGCAAAACAAGCACGCAAGCAAAAGAACGCCAAACAATCAGGGGCGTTCAACTAAAACCAAAACTGCTGTTATCGGTATCTTGGAGCGTGACGGTAAAGTGTTCGCTACTCCAGTAGTAAACACAACTGGCGCAGTTGTCTTGCCTATTATGCGTTCAAAGGTTGCAGCCGGAAACACAATCTATTCTGACGAATACAGACCTTACAGAGCTTTGAAAGCCGATTATGTACATGAGTTTGTTTGCCACAAAGTTGAGGAATATGTGAAAGGTAATGCGCACACCAATAACCTTGAGAACTATTGGTCACACGTTAAAAGAACTATCGTAGGAACTTACCACCAAGTAAGCCGTAAGCATCTTGGGCGTTATTTACACGAAACTTCTTTCAGATACAACAATCGTTCATTATCTTGCGGTTCGTTATTCGATTTGGCTTTGGCTAACGGAACAAATAAGAGATTAGATTATAAAACCTTAGTACATGGCAAAAAATAAGAAAATAGCAGACGAGGAAATACCAAGACCAACCGAAGATATTAAGGTTGACAAACCTCGTTTTAATGATACGCTTTCCGCAATGATTAAGAAAAAAGTTGACCCAAATCTAACAAGCAAAAAGAAAAATAATTAAATTTGTAAAATGAAAAAGGGATTGCGCTAACAATCCCAATTTTAAGACTCGGTAGCATAAGCAGGGCTAATGAGACCTTTTCCCGACGAATTTCCCGCCTCTAATGTTGAGGGCTTACGGCAAGGTTAATTTCGTTTTACAAGTATCTTTATAAAGACGATTTTTAAAGCAAGTCTTTTGAAGTACATCATAAGATAATGATTTGGTTTACAAGGTGAATCATTAAGACAAACCTCAAACGCTCCACACGTTTGGGGTTTTTTGTTTGTGACCGTTTCCGAAGAAATTAATAATGGAATTTCCATAGTTTATTAAGTTAACAAGGCAAATTTCGGCATATAATCAGTTTTAAAAAAGAGTTTAGATTTGCGTTTTTTACGGTATTTTTTGCGTTATAATTTGCGTTGCGATTTACGTTCTAATTATTTTCTTCAAAATTTCTAAGGTGTTGTTTAAGTATTGGTAAGTGTTTTTCAAACCAATTATGGGGCTTATCGAAGTTTGTAATTTTAACATTATACGATTCAAGGACAAAATTCAAATATAATTTCCGAGGGGGTTTCTGTAAATAATTTACTCCAATATCGCTTTTAAGAAAAAACCAAATGTTCATCAATTGTGTGTTTTTTCCAGTGTAGTAATTTTCAAAAAGATACTTGAATAAATCATAGCTTTTTGGATTCCATAGGTTTGGATTATGCGCTGGATGTTTTTGGGTGTTGGTTTGAATCCTGTCGCTGTAGTCTTCAAAAAAATCAACGCGTTTTCGTATAGTAATTGGCTGCTGTCCTATTGTATCAAAATTAAATTCTGGCTCTAATTTGCTTATTTGTGTTTCCAACCATTTTTTATATAAAACATATTTGGAGTATACTGGAATAGAACCTTTTTCGAAAAAACTTTCCCAAACAAAAAATTCCTTTTTTTGATAAAATCCATGAACAAATTTTAAGTACTCATAGTGGTCTCTTGTTTCCGGTGTTACTTTTCTATAATCAAAAGCATCTACTAATGAATAGCTTTCAGCTTTATCAATGAAAGATTGCAGTTCGGCCAACTCATCACTCATGGCTCTATAGCTTCTCGGGTATTTTAAATCAAATTCTGCTATGCATATTTCTAAAAAAATAAGCCCTATATCTTTTTCCAACTTTTCAATAGCCTCCTCGTTATTGGTTGGATTTTTTTCTATGCAGTATTTTTCGCCAATATCAACCCGGTGCTTTTTGGCGGTCTTTTCGTCTTCTGCAATTAACCAGACCTCTCTAGATTTCTTGTACTCACGCCTTAGAGATTCAACATCCTCAATTTCCATTGTATTGTTTGGTTTACGGAACTAATGTAAACAAATTATGCGAAGTCGAAAAATTGCTTATATTTGAAGTATTGAAAAGCTGTGCAGCCACAGAAAAACCGAAACGTTCTGAAATAAAAAAAACCGCCTAAATTGGGCGGCTCTGAAATTTAGTTTATTGGGGTGCAATCCTAAGTTATTTCCAAAAGCTTCACCCTTTAAATAAACTTGTATTTTCGTTTTTCTGCATTTGATATAAAAATAGATTCGGTTACCGCTTTAATTAATTGTGCGCAAACCGAATCGGAAACATTAAAAACTTTATCAGGATTGTTTTTAATAAAGCTTATCACATCTAATAGCGGCATCTCTCTTAATGCAGTGCAATCAACATAGCTGTCATAATCAAGAAATGGATGATCGGAAACAGGTATTAATATGTGTTGAGAAATCAACGTGGTGTTCCAATTAACATTTGGATTAACCTCAGAGTTTATCACAACCATAGCCACATCTTTAGTGTTTTTTGCTAGGATGATAGCATATTTGGCATAATTTACGGTAAATGATGGTATTTTAACCAGAATTGCAGTTCCTAAGTCAACATTCTGTTTGGCAAAAAACTCCCTTTGCTCGTCTGAAAAGCAATCTTGTAAGTTCACGACAGCATTATATTGTTGTTAAGCATATTTGCTTTTACATATGACAACATATCGCTTTCGTTTTCAGAACCTGCTTTTAAAACTTCCAAGTAATCTATAGGCCAGCTAGCTCCGTTCCACGCTGCGTCATGGCTTTTTCTTGTTAAGTCATCAAAAGACAAATCCTTATTCTCTCGTATCGATTCCGCTAGACATTCCAAATCGGATGCTGATAAATAGTCTAAATCAAACTTTTGAATTGGGCGCATGTATATTCTATTATACACCTCTACAATATTCGAGTATTGTTCAATATTCCCATCAACTACATTTTTAATGTAGGAAGGAACAGGCCCATACTTCATTTTTACGTATAAATCACCAATAATTGGGCGTCCATATCTAACCAAATGCTTTTGGTCAGCAAAATATAAAATTTTAAATGTTTTATGAAAATCCGCATTACTGCCTAGCTCTGAAGAAACATATAGCAGCGCTGTTAATGCTTTTTCAATATTTAGTTTGAAGCCTACCATTACGCAAAGATATAAATAAAAACTTTATTTATCAACTTTTAACGTTAGTTTTCAACAAGTTCCATATAAATACGAAATCAATGACTGGTTGCCTTCGCGCCATTTTTTGTCAACATCTACGCCGATATTTTGCAACAATCTAAATTTTTTAGGTTTTTAACATGAAACATCTATGAAATTTTTTCGGTATCTTTGACTTACTTACAGTCAGCAAATTTTAAAATCTTGAGAAGAGCTGACAAAATCCAATTAGCGAAAACAAATAACCGCCAAAAAGAAGCTATCTCAGGCGGTCATTGAGGTTTTAGGAAGTTGGGTTACAATTCTTAGTTATTGCCATTTATCTTAATTGATATTTACGCAATTAAACAGACAAGCGAAGTTGAATAAATAAGAAAACCTGCTGGTAACAGCCGCCACGCGATCATTGCTGGTTTTTCTTAGCCTCTACTCTATTTTTCACGTAGAAATTCTATCTTAGCGGAGAATACTCGGTTCGCTTTTCCGCAACGTCGCGTGGCGGCGAACCGTTATGAGAAATGCTTTTTGAGTGCCCGGAATCAAATTCTAAAATCAAATTGGTATCTTTGGGCATGAAAAAAAACCTTTATATAATAGCAGGTTGCAATGGTGCTGGAAAAACTACAGCATCATTCACTATTTTACCTGAGATTTTAGATTGTAAAGAGTTTGTAAACGCTGACGAAATCGCCAAAGGTTTGTCTCCATTTCAGCCCGAAAAAGTTTCCTTTGAAGCTGGCAGAATAATGCTTAAGAGAATAAATGAGCTATTAGAAACAAATGAAAATTTTGCTTTCGAAACTACATTGGCAACTAAGAGTTACAAATCAAAAATTACCGAAGCGAAAAGCAAAAACTATAACGTAACTCTTTTATTCTTTTGGCTGCAAAATGTTGATTTAGCAATTGAGCGTGTTAAAACTAGAGTTCTCGAAGGCGGTCACAATATTGAAACGGATGTTATAAAACGTAGATACGTTAATGGAATAAAAAATCTTTTCAATATTTACTTGCCTATTGCTGACGAAGTAATGATATTTGATAATTCTGAAGGAAAGCATGATTTAATTGCCAAGAAGACTTTTGAAACAGACATCGATATTTTTAATGAAACTAAATTCAATAAACTCAAAAACTATTATCATGGAAACGCATAAAATGACACCGAACCAAATTAAAATCTTGGAAGGAATGGACAAAGTTTATGATAAACTAATTGAGTTCAAAAAGAAAATGAATAGTGAACTTGTGATTTTAAAAGACAATCAAATTACGAGAGTAAAACCTTAGCACTTCTCATAACAGCCGCCACGCGATCATTGCTGGTTTTTCCTAACCGGAAGCTTTGTTTTCACGAAGAAATTCTATCTTTAGCGGAGAAAACTCGGTTCGCTTTTCCGCAACGTCGCGTGGCGGCAGACCGTTGGCAGTAATTATAAACCCAATATTATATAGATGAAACCTTTTAAAAGAAAATGTCCATATTGTAATACTTATTCAACAATTAAAGATGATAATTTTCATCAATCAGTAACTTATCTTACAATAGAAAATGCCTCAAAAGATAAATCTCTTTACAATGAATTTATAGTATGCCCAAATCCTGATTGTAATAAGTATACACTAACAGCGTACATCTTCGACACAAAATATACTTATACAGGAAATAGATATGAATATGTTGATGGAAAATTATTAAAAGAATGGAATCTAATACCTAATTCTCAAGCGCAGGTATTCCCTGATTACATACCAAAACCTCTAATTACAGATTATGAAGAAGCTTGCTCTATAAAAGAATTGAGCCCAAAAGCATCAGCAACTTTATCAAGAAGATGTTTACAAGGAATGATTCGTGATTTTTGGAAAATATCTAAACCTAGACTCGTTGATGAAATAAATGCGATAGAAGATAAAGTAGACCCATTAACTTGGAAATCGATTGATGCAATAAGAAAAATTGGAAATATTGGAGCTCATATGGAAAAGGATATTAATCTAATAATAGATGTTGATCCAAATGAAGCACAAATGCTAATTGAATTAATTGAACTTTTATTTAACGAATGGTATATTAATAGGTTTGAGAGAGAAGAAAGACTCAACAAAATAATAGGAATTAGTAAATCTAAAGAAGTAGATAAAGCTGAAAAAAAATAACTACTGCCAACAGCCGCCACGCGATCATCGCTGGTTTTTCTTAGCCGGAAGCCTTGTTTTCACGTTTAACTTTCTATCTTAGTGGAGAAATCTCGGTTCGCTTTTCCGCAACGTCGCGTGGCGGCGGACCGTTATGAGTTATTGTTCGTAAAACCGCATAAAAAGAGATAAAATCTTAAAAATGAAAAAGCTTTTCTTAATCGTAATTGTTCTAATAACACAAAATATATTAGCACAAAATCAAGACTCAAATGCAGCAAATTCTGATGTTATTGACGCAAAACAACTGGAGATAAAACCTGATTTCCCTGGAGGAATAAGCAAATTTTATCAATTTCTAGGACAAAATTTTAATCTTCCGGAGAAAGGTGAAAATACTGGAAAAATATACTTGACATTTATTGTTGAAGTAGATGGTACATTAACAAACATAAATATTGTTCGTGGAATAAATCCTGCCATGAACTTAGAAGCATTAAGAGTAATGAAATTATCACCTAAATGGATTCCGGGAAGAATTGGAGAAGAACTAGTAAGATCTAAATATTCAATTCCAATAAGCATCAATTGACATTCCTAAATTCTACAACAACTCATAACAGCCGCCACGCGATCATTGCTGGTTTTTCTTAGCCGGAAGCTTTGTTTTTACGTTGAACTTTCTATCTTAGTGGAGAAATCTCGGTTCGCTTTTCCGCAACGTCGCGTGGCGGCAGACCGTTAACGGTCAGTTTGGAAAACCGGAACATTGAAGCTTAAATTGTAGAGTTGGAACTGCATAGTTTGATACAAACGAAACTTGAAAATTGGAGTTTGAAAATTGAAGTTGCAAAGCTGAACGCGAACGAAACTGGAAAGTTGGAATTGTAAAACTAAACGCAAGCGAAACCTGAAAGTTGGAACGTGAAAATTGAAGTTGCAAAGTTAAACGCAAAAGAAACTAGAAAGTTGGATTAGAAATGCGAAACGCAAGCGAAACTGGAATGTTGGAATTGCAAAACTAAACGCAAGCGAAACCTGAAAATTGGAACGTTAAAATTGAAGTTGCAAAACTAAACGCAAACGAAACCTGAAAATTGGAACTTGAAAGTTGGAATAAATAAGAAAACCGCCCGTTAACACTGGCTAAATTCCATGGCTATTTTCCGGCAAATTGTTCGTTTTATTTTCCTATTTTCGTTTTGTGCTAGCGGAGAAAACTCGGTTGTCAAACCGCCACGAAATCTAGCCAGAAACCGTTATAGGCAAGTTTAAAGAAAATCTCGTATGAAATTAAATCTGATCACAATATTTACTTTATTACTTATTTCCACCAATTCTTTTTGTCAAGAAATTTTAGATACCGATAATTCAAAAAATAATAATATTTATATTGAATCTCTAAAGAGGTTTTGTGATTCTCTCAGTGGCAGAAAAGTGAAACTTTATGTTGATTTTAATTATCAAATAATGGACTATTATTGGCCAAAAAATGTAGGCGAAACTGAGATTGAATATTTAGATGGAAAAGAAGAATATAAACGTGCCATTAAGCAAAATAAAAATTCAATTACGTTAGTGCGAATATTACCATTACAATATAAAAGAGAAAAGTTTTTTGTGAGTATTATTCCTTTTCTCGCGACATATAAAAAGGGAAAAGTTAGATTAGCTAATGGTGGTGGTTATGCTTACGAATTTGAATTTGAGCCAGTAAAAAAAGGATTGTTATATAAAAAAACATCAAGCTTTGGAATGTAGAAAACCTGCCTATAACCCTACCTACGCGAGCACCGCTGGTTTTTCCTAATTTTACGTCTGGTTTTCACGAAGAAATTCTATCTTAGCGGAGAATACTCGGTTCGCTAATTCCGCGCCGTCGCGTAGCTAGCAACCGTTAACTGCAACCCGTAAAAACCGAGAATACAATGAAGCATATCAAACTTGTTGAAACTATATTTTATGTAAACGATCAGCAAAAAAGCGCTGAATTTTACCAAAGTATATTTCGAAAAAATC
>NZ_JAAJBU010000017.1 GCF_011392125.1 Flavobacterium lotistagni | reverse complement strand
AACGCAAACTAAACTTGAAAGTTGGAACGTGAAAATTGGAATAAATAAGAAAACCGCTTGGTAACACTGGCTAAATTCCATGGCTAATTTTCCGGTAAATTGTTCGTTTTATTTTCCTATTTTCGTTCTGTGCTAGTGGAGAAAACTCGGTTGTCAAACCGCCACGAAATCTAGCCAGAAACCGTTAACGGTCAGTTTGGAAAACCGGAACATTGAAGCTTAAATTGTACTGTTGGAACTGCATAGTTTGTTACAAACGAAACTTGAAAATTGGAGTTTGAAAATTGAAGTTGTAAAGCTAAACGGAAACGAAATCTGAAAATTGGAATGTGAAAATTGGAATGTGAAAATTGGAATTGCAAAACTAAACGCAAACGAAACCTGAAAATTGGAATTTGAAAATTGAGTTTGCAAAGCTAAACGCAAACAAAACTGGAAAGTTAAAATAGAAAAGCGAAACGCAAGTGAAACTTGAAAGTTGAAATAGCAAAAACTAAACGCAAACTAAACCTGAAAATTGGAACTTGAAAATTGGAATAAATAAGAAAACCGCCCGTTAACACTGGCTAAATTCCATGGCTATTTTTCGGTAAATTGTTCGTTTTATTTTCCTATTTTCGTTCTGTGCTAGTGGAGAGAACTCGGTTATCAAACCGCCACGAAATCTAGCCAGAAACCGTTATGCGTCACCATAAAAAACGCAACAACCGACAATAGATGACAAAAAGTAGCGACATACTTCTTGATAAAGAAATAAGAACAGGTGGTTTTTACGAACTTGCTATTCAAGTTTGTCATAGCATAGATAACGAACCAATTAGACATTACACCGAATTTATTTGGTCATTAGAAAATGTTATTGGACCTTTTGACGTAAATAATAATCCAATTCCAGTTGACATTGCAAATATTCAACATATTGGAGTTTTACAACTTGAAAATTATGCAATTCCATTTATGACATACAATATTCGGGAAGAAGAACCAATAGAAACTGGATTTAATTGGTTTGACATTTGTTTTTACGCCACTGCAATAGAAAAGGTATTTGGCGCCGAATATCAAACGTGGACAGAAAATCCAAAAGTTCCAGAACAGTTGAAAATGTTTTTTGCGAAAACCTTGAAAGAATTGTATAAAATCTATCCTTTTCAACTTGCTATACTTGACTATGAAGTTTCAGGACAATATTACTTGGACAATTTGAAAACTCCTTTAACATACGGTTGGACACCTTCAAGTTTTTTTGTTGGAAAAGACAACTACAAACATATCTCAAAAGACAACAGAAAATTTGTAAGTATAATTGAGGATATTTTCAATGAATAAAAAATGGCGAACGCATAACAGCCGCCACGCGATCATTGCTGGTTTTTTCTTAGCCTCTACTCCATTTTTCACGTAGAAATTCTATATTAGCGGAGAATACTCGGTTCGCTTTTCCGCAACGTCGCGTGGCGGCAAACCGTTACCGGCAAGCAATCCGCATACTGAATATTCAACGCTTTTGTTCGGGAAAAAAATTTAAGTTTGCTTTCGAAAAAGCTAAATTAAAAATGAAAAAGAAAATATTATTGACATTAGTAATAATGACAATGATTTCAAATCAATCACAAGCTCAATTCTCATATGGTGATAAATGGTACAATAATCCTCTGGGTTTTGAACCATTAAAACTTCACACTTCAATGGGTTTCATAGTTCCTGCAGTAGCAGTTGGTACTTGCTTATTGGTCACAAAGAAAAATCCTCAGTTGAAACAAAAAATTTCTGTATACAATGAAACCGGCCTATCTTGGGGATACAAATATCCAAATACTTTTTTGCCTCAAAACAATACAGGGATTAACTATCAGCTTAGAAAGTTCATGTCAGTCGGAGTTGAATTTGATCTTGTTTTAGCAAATGACAAGTTTAACTCAACTTACGGATTTGCATTGAGACCGTTTGCTAGATTTTATCCAATTAATAAAGAAAAATGGAGGCTTTATTTTGAATCAGGTGGTGGACTAATATATACATTGAAAGAGTTTCCAAAACCTACAGACCAAGACGGTCGATTAGGATTAAAACTAAATGGAATAACAAAATATGGAATTGGTTCAGATATTAACATTTCTAAATCATCAGCAATTATGTTTGGAATTAGACATATACACATATCTAATGGAAATGCTAAAGGAGAAGAGCGCAATCCATCGCATGACAGTAATGGATTTTTTATAGGCTTAACTCATGATCTATAAATAATGCCAGCCGGTAACACTGGCTAAATTCCATGGCTAATATTCCGGTAAATTGTTCGTTTTATTTTCCTATTTTCGTTTTGTGCTAGTGGAGAAAACTCGGTTGTCAAACCGCCACGAAATCTAGCCAGAAACCGTTATGAGTTATTTTAATGAACGTAATACTAAACAAATCACGATGAAAAAAGTAATTGCAATTG
The DNA here is from genome assembly GCF_011392125.1 of Flavobacterium lotistagni. Lineage (GTDB taxonomy): Bacteria > Bacteroidota > Bacteroidia > Flavobacteriales > Flavobacteriaceae > Flavobacterium > Flavobacterium lotistagni. The sequence continues at coordinate 12,882 of NZ_JAAJBU010000017.1, read as the reverse complement.
GAAGTCTTATTTTGATATTGCTGCTTACATTCTTCGCCTTGAAACCAAATGGTGTTTCTGAAAAATCTTGTCAAAAAGTTTCTGGTGTAGTTACTCAAATAAATGAAGGTGGCGTTAATGATGCTGTATTTAAGTTGGCTGGAAATGAAAGTTCATTTTATATCAATAGAGCATTGGAAAATAAATTTACATTAGATCAATTACAAAATGAGATTCTAAATAAAGAAGTTACAATTTACTTTGTGAAAAACTCATCTTTTCTCAATCCTCAAGAAAGCCAACAAATTAGAAAAATGGAAATCGGAGAAGAAGCATTTTATACCGAATTCTAAAAAGAAAAACAACTCATAACCCTACCTACGCGAGCACCGCTGGTTTTTCCTAATTTCATGTCTGGTTTTCACGAAGAAATTCTATCTTAGCGGAGAATACTCGGTTCGCTAATTCCGCGCCGTCGCGTAGCTAGCAACCGTTGGCGGTAATGCAGCTCGACAGCCTGAAAAATTGGAACCGGAAAAATATTATCTTTGGAAAATGAAAGATAATCAAACAAACTGGACACCATTTCCGGACGATAATTTGCTCGGCTTAACCGACAAAAATCAAATCAATGAAGTTGAAGCAACCGGAATAGCAAATGCTGAACTTTTCATTTTTGAACTCGATACTGAAATATTAATATCGACTAGTTTGATTCTCGAAATCCACAAAATTGCTTTCGGAAAACTCTATGATTGGGCTGGAAAATGGAGAATTACAGAAGTTACTGTTGGACAACTTATTCCGCCAAAACCAACGCTAGTTCTTCAAGCAATGTATCAGTTTATTGATAATCTCAATTTTAAAATTTCAATCGCCAAAAATCGTAGCGAACATATAGAATGTTTAGTTTATGCTCACTACGAATTTATCAGAATTCATCCATTCAATAACGGAAACGGTAGAACTGGAAGGATTTTGATGAATATTGTTGCTATGAAATTTGGTTATCAGCCTTTGGAATTATATTTCCGAGAAGGCGAAAGCCGAAAACACTACATTGGAGCAATGAAAGAAGCTGATAATGGGAATTATGAAATGCTAACGCAATTAATTGGTGAAGAACTGATTTCCTTTTGATTCTTTTTCTTCCAAAATACCATTGATGATTTTTACAATCTTGCTTTTAGGAACTTGTTGATCTTCAAGCGACATAGTAGAAAACACAGTTTCAGTAAGAACTTTTGATAAAAAGCCTTTCTCTTTTAGTTGTGGATATTTCTCGTAGAATTTCATAACCGGACAAATGTATAAAAATAATTGTAGAAAATGCACAACCGCCAACACTTGCTACGCGAGCAACGCTGGTTTATCTTAGCTTCACGCTTGGTTTTCACGTTGAACTTTCTATCTTAGTGGAGAAAACTCGGTTCGCTTATTCCGCGTAGTCGCGTAGCAAGAAACCGTTGGCGGCTATTTTGCCGAAAACCTGAAATTAACAAGACTGAAAATGAAAAAAGGATTATTATTAGTTTTTGCTTTACTTATTACAATTACTTCATTCTCACAAAATGTAGTTGAATATAACGGAGAAAAAATAAATGCACTTGATGAAAACAATAACCAAACTGGAACTTGGAAATTGTTTGATGAAGAAAATAAAGTTTTAATTACTTGCGAATTCAAAAATGGGGAATATATTTCAAATACAAACTTTTATAAAGATTCGAAGTTAATTGCATCATATAATCATGATATTAACAAATTAGAAATATATAAGGATTCGAAAACGACAGTCTGCAGTTTTTATACAGATAAAGATAATATAACATATCTTATTGGCGAAAACGGAAAACCAATCGACAAAGAAATACAAAAATATTATGTTTTTGGCGCTGGTGAAGTTATGTCAAAATTCTATGGTGGGAATGAAAAACTTTACGAGTTTATTGGTAATAATTTTAATAGCAATGGAAATAAAGGAAAAGTAGTAGTCAAATTCCGAATAGATCAGAAAGGATTTGCTAGCCAAGCAGAAATCCTAAGTTCGACAAATGATAAACTAAATGATGAAGCAATTAGAGTAATCAGTATCATTCCGCGATGTCAACCAGCTTACCAACGTTGTAGATTTGTGAATTCTTCATATTCAATTCCAATCAACATAAAATAAAAAACACCCGCCAACCGCGTGCAAAATTCATGGCTGGTTTTGTGGTAATTGAACGTTTATTTTTCCTATTTTCGTTTTGTGCTAGTGGACAAAACTCGGCCGTCAAACCGCCACGAACCATGCACGCAAACCGTTATGTGTAACCCTAAAGACCGACCGTGAGACTACTAAAAGTTACTTTGACAATCATACTTTTCTGCCTGCTGACAGTTTTGACACAGGTGGGTGGCCTTGTTTACCTACTTTCAATTTTGACACATAAATTGACCGACAAGTGGACAAACAACAAGTATTTAAAAGCGACTTATCGGTTTACTTCCTTTCTGACACTTTATTGCTTGACAACTTTTTTAATAGTTCCAGTAATTGCAAAGCCATTTGGACGTGTGCCACTTCCGTTGACAGAGACAAATTATCTGCAACCGTTAAACATTTTGACTTGTTTTCTCAATCGCAATTACGTTAGACCTGAGTTAAAGCAAACCGCATTTGAAGTTGCAACCAAAATGAACGACAAATTCCCAGGGACAACTACAAACTATTTGGATGCAAACTTTCCTTTCATTGACAAGTTTCCTCTTATTCCTCATCTTAGCCACAATGACGGTAAAAAACTTGACCTTTCATTTTGCTACCGTGACACCAAGACAGGCGAACCGACAAATGAATGTCCATCATTTATTGGTTACGGTATTTGTGAAGAGCCACGACCAGACGAAAAAAACACCGCTGACTTTTGTGCTTACAAGGGATATTGGCAGTATAGTTTCTTGACTAAAGTTATTTCGCAGGACAGCAAAAGGGACTTTACATTTGATAGCGACAAGACAAGAGAGTTAGTAAATCTTTTTGCGACACAGCCTACCATTGATAAAATATTTATTGAGCCACATTTAAAAACACGCTTAAATTTAATTTCTGACAAAATCAGGTTTCACGGTTGCCAAGCAGTTAGACATGACGACCACATTCACATTCAACTCAAATGACAGAGAGAAGGGCTACACATAACAGCCGCCACGCGATCATTGCTGGTTTTTCTTAGCCTCTACTCTATTTTTCACGAAGAAATTCTATCTTAGCGGAGAATACTCGGTTCGCTTTTCCGCAACGTCGCGTGGCGGCGAACCGTTATGTGCAACCCTAACAGACACTATCAATAAAATGAACAGAATATTATACATAGTACTTCTTGTAATTTTATTCAACTTTTTGACAAGTTGCAACGGACAGACAAATTCTAACGCTGTACAAACATCAAAAACCGGAACAAGAGAACTTGTAGGCGGTGGTTGTGATGGTTGTGAATTAATGTATGTTGGTATGCCAACAAATATAAATTCTGTCGACACGAGCGCAGGTTGGGCAGAAAAAGGGCAGAAATTGTTATTAACAGGAAAGGTTTTTAAACTTGATGGAAAAACACCTGCCTCAAATGTAATCGTTTACTATTGGCAGACAGACAACAATGGCTTGTACTCACCCAAGCAAGGAATGGACGAAAAAGCAAAACGACACGGACACATTCGTGGTTGGGTCAAGACCGATGAAAATGGCAAATATTCGATTTACACTATCAGACCTGTACCCTATCCAAATGATACAATTCCTGCGCACATCCATACTTCAATCAAAGAGCCAAACATTGACAACGAATATTACATCGACGAATTCGTTTTTGATGATGATAAACTCTTGACAGGCGAAAAAAGAAAAGCACTTGAAAATCGTGGTGGCAATGGAATTTTAAGAGTTCTACTAAAAAACGATTTACAAATCGCAGAACACGACATTATTCTAGGTTTAAACATCCCTAATTATCCAAACTCAAAAAAAGATGAATTGCAATCAGGATTAAATATTGGTGAAGATCAACCTTCATTTATTCCATTCCACGCCTTTGGACCAGATAAAGGAACAAGAACTTGCCCTGTTTGTAAATATGGACGTTATCACGGAATCGTATATTTTGTTGGCGACAATCCAAATTGGGAAGACATCAAAAAATGGCTTAGACAGTTAGACAATGAAAGCTTATCAAGAGAAAAATATCTTAAAACATATTTTGTTTACGGAAATTCAAAAAATTACAACAAACAGAAACGACAAACAGAATTAGAGAAAATTGGAACGGAATTAAATCTTCAAAAAATTGCATTAACTTTTGTTCCTTCATTCACAGACACGGAAAGTGAAGCAAACCTTAACAACATTAATTCAAGTGTGGAAAATACAATTATATTTTACAGACACAGAAAAATAGTTGACAAGTACATAAACCTAAAACCAACCGAACAAAACTTTAAACTCATTGCCGAAATACTTGACCAAACAAAGGGAAATTATTTTGATTTGAACGAACCAAAACACGAATGAACAAAAGGGATGCACATAACCGCGGTCTTGTATAATGGCTGGTTTTCCCTAGCCGGACGCTTGGTTTTCACGTAGAACTTTTTACGGTAACTATATACAACTTTGCAGAAAATAATTGAAAAATAATTTGTTTTACTGCAATTAACTTCTATCTTTGTGTCAGCAAAAAGATAGAAAACATGTTTAATAAAGAAGTAAAATCAGTTTTAGACCTTATCCAAGCTTTCCCAACCGAGCAATCATGCATCGAGCATTTGGAATTGATTAGATGGAACGGAAACGTTGTAAGCCCTTTCGATGCTACATCAAAAGTTTACAAAACTAAAAACGGTTATCAGTGCAAAAATACTGGTAAAAACTTCAACGTAAAAACAAACACAATCTTTGACAATACTAAATTGCCTTTGATTAAATGGTTTTTAGCTATCTGGATTGCAACTTCTCACAAAAAAGGTATTTCTTCATTACAACTAGGTCGCGACATTGATATAACTCAAAAATCGGCTTGGTTCATGCTTCAAAGAATCCGTCAATGTTTCGGTATCGAAAACGACAACCAATTAGATAACGAGGTTGAAGTTGACGAAACTTTTGTAGGTGGTAAAGAAACCAACAAACACGCTAACAAGAAATCAGTAAACCCACACGCAGGCGATAAAGCTATTGTAGTTGGTATGGTTGAGCGCGGTGGGAAAGTAAACGCAAAGCAAGTTGACGACAGAACCGTTAAAACGTTGACTAACGAAATTTTAGCAGCGGTTAATTCTGGCGCGACTATCTATTCTGACGAGTGGTTAGGCTACAATAAATTGCGTAGAATTTACGATCACAGCGTAGTAAAACACAACGCGCACCAATACGTTAATGGTCGCATCCACACAAACACAATCGAGGGCTTCTGGTCATTATTGAAACGTGGTATTTTCGGAATCTACCACTTCACATCTAAAAAGCACTTACAACTTTACGTTGACGAGTTTGTTTTTAGATACAATAGCCGTAATATTACATCAAACCAAAGATTTGATTTGATGCTTGGAAATATAGAAAATAGATTAACTTATAAAATGTTGATTGGATAATGGAAAAATTAAAAGCTACACACGAGGGTACATTAAATATTGGCGGTGCTGACCTAGAAGTAGCCGTTTTAGAAGACGGAACAAGAGTTATAACACAATCCGCTGTTTTCAAGGCTTTAGACCGTCCTGTGCGAGGAAATGCACGTTTGATCAATATGCCTGTTTTTATGGATGCTCAGAACCTCCAGCCCTTTATTTCAGAGGAGTTAATGGCAGTGATCAATAAAATTGAATATATCGGTGTAAACAATAAAAAACAAGAGGGATATGATGCCACTATATTGCCTTTAGTTTCAGATTTATATTTAAGGGCTCGGGAAGCGAAAGCGATAAAATTACCCTCACAAATGGAAACGGCACAGAAAGCCGAAATACTTGTAAGGTCATTAGCGAAACTTGGTATTACGGCTTTGGTAGATGAAGCGACAGGTTATCAATACGACAGAGAGCGTTTTGAACTACAGAAGATTTTAAATGCGTACATATCAGATGAAATATTAAAATGGCAGTTAACTTTTACAGACGATTTTTATAAGCAAGTATACAGGCTTTGGGGGCTTCCATTTATCCCAAAATACATAAAAAACAAACCATCATTTATTGGGAACATTACAACCAAATATATTTATGAGCAGTTACCAGCGGGCGTATTGGACAAAATACGAGAAAAAACAGGTAAAACTGCAAAAGGAAATTGGAAATATAAATGGCATCAAAATCTTACACAAGAGGTTGGGCGCGAACATTTAAAAAAGCAAATTATTGAGGTAACTTTATTGATGGAAATGTCTGAAACAAAAGCAGACTTTGAGAAAATGTTTCAGAAAAAATATAATAAGAGTGCCCAACTACAATTTGACTTCAAAGACGAGCCTGAGCCTTTGCCGAAATTGTCAGGGTTTAATAAAAACTTACAGCAAGGTTTAAATTTCGACCCAAATCCAACAAAAGAAAAATAGCGTTCTAAATAAGATACCTGTATTTACTCTGTTGAACCGATACTAATTTAGAATTGTTCTTAATTTTTATTACATATCTTTGTATTTCAAGTTTTAAACCATTTGTACAAAAAAAATAGCAAATTGAGCAAGGAAGTAAAGTGTGATCAGACACTTTTTGCCAACCTATGACAAATACAGAAAGTAAAAAAAGTTATTCCCCATTATTTAAGAGTAACAAAACAATGCTCAATGCTAAAGTACAAACCCCTCAGTCCTGACTGGGGGGTTTTAATTATCAGTTCATTCTGATAGTGGCTGAATAGTCCTAGATGGGCGGGGCTATCGGCTTATAATAAACCAGCCCGCGTACATTTTGTGCAAATGGATTCTCACTTAAAACTTGAGAACGGAATTTGGTATAAATTAATCTTCAGATACTCTGTTCTGATCAACGGAGTTAGAAGATATGCCAAGAAAGGGAGACCTTTTCCTTTATGGGTTCCGGTATTTGACATCCTATAATATAGGATGTTAGGTAGGCGCTGAGCAAGCGGGGAATTAGGAGCTTTCAGGGGCTCCTTTTTTCTTATAATAAAATTAATGTATATTTATCTCATATATTTGTTTTATTTAAAATTATTTTTATAACATTATAATATTAATTTATTTTGAAAGCGAACATACCGTCAGGCGCACCGTTGCCAAATTTTCATCGCTTTTAGTGTTTTACTTCAATACTCCCCGACGAACTGTAAACGTAAGGGTAAAACAGTATAAACAGCAATCCCCGACTGATTGAATTTCGTATCGGTCAAAACTGAATCAACGGCTTAAAAAAATGATGTGTTTTAGCATCGAGATAAAAAGTTAGTCGTTACTGCAAAGTGATATATAGTTACCCTTTTTACCTTAGTGGAGAAAACTCGGTTCGCAAATCCGCCACTATACAAGGCCGCAAACCGTTAGGTGCAATTTTGTTGAAAATTTATACATCGAGTTAATATTCATAGATTTGACTTTACGTAATTTAGTAGCCACGCCAAAATCAATAATACCAGTTAAATTTGAAAAATAGAAATAAGCCCATAAAAAGCAAACTCTATAACAGAATTAGTCGAGCGGAGAGAGAAAGGAGAAATAAAGAACGAATTCGCCGAATACTACCTCACAATAATTTCAAAGAATATTACAGAGAATATATCGGGAGAGAAAGGCACTCTGAGACAATTAAGCCTAAAGATAATTTTGAATTACTTAAAGAACCCCAAGATGTAATCTCATTCGTTGAAATTTTGAAGTCGTTCAAATATAGAGATGATATATTGGAAGTAAAAATAAACCTCGATGACGTTAAAACGATAGATATTGGAGCACTTTCGTTATTGTTATCTTCTGTAGAAGAACTAAGTCTCAATGATAAGAATGTTTCCGGCTCGGTTCCTAAAAACAAAGATGCTTACGATTTTTTGGCCGAAAGTGGCTTTTTTAGGAATATTTCGAATCTTTCGAAACGTCTCAGTAATAGGATAGAAACAAATAAAAAAAAGAATCAAAACCTATTGTTAATTGGGTATCCAAGCACGAAAGGAAAAGGAAAATTAATTGGAGAGAATATTAAATCTGCAATGGGCGCTCTAACAGGAATTCCACAACATTATAGGGCAATATACACGCTTGTTATGGAAATGAATGCAAATTCAATCGAACATGCATACGAAAAAGATAAAAAGCACTGGGTTTTTGGTATCAATTATAAAGAGGAAGAGAATAAATTATACTTTACTTTTACCGATAATGGCTTTGGAATTTTAAAACAACTTGACATTCGTCTGGATAGAAGAGTAAAGGAGTTATTCAAACGTTTAGATCTTTCTAATGGGACTATGTTAAAAAATTTATTTGATAAAAAATACAATTCAAGATTTAAAACTCAAATAAATCGCAATAGAGGATTGCCAATTATTCAAAATAAAGCTGTTAATAGATCTGTTAATAATTTAATTTGTATCACAAACAACGTATATTTGAACCTTCAAACAAGAGATGATGTAAAACTGAACGGAGAGTTTAGTGGAACATTCTATTATTGGGAATTAGATTTAAAATTATTTAATGAAAATGCAAGAAATTTTAATTAAAGTTACAGACTTCACAGAATACCCAGATGTTCGGTATATCGAACAAGATGTTGATTCTGGAGAGCAATATTATTACGAAGTAATAAAGCCAAACTTTGCGAAAGCCTTGTCTGAAAACAAAGTTCTTGTTGTAGATTTAGATAATACCGCAGGATATGCGTCATCCTTTCTAGATGAAGCATTTGGCAACTTAGTTTATGATTTTGATTTTGACAAAATACGACCACATTTAAAAATTATCTCAACACAAGAACCAGATTGGATAGAAATCATTCTTGGAGAAATGCTGGACTTGTGGAATGCGAAGAAGATTGCAGGTAAGCCTAGAAAAGAGACAAAATGAAAATAATTTTTCTTTTACTTTTATTACTTTTTTATCTGATATACATCATAATAAGAAGTTATTTCAATATTGAACTTTCTGACACTCTTTCGATTATTTCAATAACTGTAGATATTGCAATGCCTCTAGTTATTGCCTATTATCTACAAAACAAATTTTTAATCCATCGATCATTAAAATCATATCATATTTCTTTATGTGATCAGATTTTGAATGACTATAAAATCTTCATTGATCAAATTATCAAAGGTGACTTTAATCGAAGAGAAATAAATAATAAATTCAAAAGTTTTTCGATTAGTTTCACTTTTATAGATTCAAGCAATCAAAAACGATTTAAAACTAATGTTAATCTTCAATCTCACAACCGTTCAATTCAAACACTTATAACAAATTCCCAAGAATTCAATACAACTGTTACTAATGGAAAGGTAAAACTCAGCAACAGTTCCTTATCACAATTATATATCGAATATGCTAAACTACTTGACGCAAATGGAGATTTAATTTTTGTATTAAATAAGTAACTCAAGTTAAAACTGCACCTAACCGCGGTCTTGTATAATGGCTGGTTTTTCTAAGCCGGGAAACTTGATTTTCACGTAGAACTTTTTACCTTAGTGGAGAAAACTCGGTTCGCAAATCCGCCACTATACAAGGCCGCAAACCGTTAACGGTCAGTTTGGAAAACCGGAACATTGAAGCTTAAATTGTAGAGTTGGAACTGCATAGTTTGATACAAACGAAACTTGAAAATTGGAGTTTGAAAATTGAAGTTGCAAAGCTGAACGCGAACGAAACTGGAAAGTTGGAATTGTAAAACTAAACGCAAGCGAAACCTGAAAGTTGGAACGTGAAAATTGAAGTTGCAAAGTTAAACGCAAACGAAACTAGAAAGTTGGATTAGAAATGCGAAACGCAAGCGAAACTGGAATGTTGGAATTGCAAAACTAAACGCAAGCGAAACCTGAAAATTGGAACGTTAAAATTGAAGTTGCAAAGCTAAACGCAAACGAAACCTGAAAATTGGAACTTGAAAGTTGGAATAAATAAGAAAACCGCCCGTTAACACTTGCTACGCGAGCAACGCTGGTTTATCTTAACTTCACGCTTGGTTTTCACGTTGAACTTTCTATCTTAGTGGAGAAAACTCGGTTCGCTTTTTCCGCGTAGTCGCGTAGCAAGAAACCGTTAGGTGCAATTAATCCCAGAACAACATACAGTATTAAAGTACATTATGAAAATAACCGAAATAGAGTTAAGAAATATTCGAGGTTTCAAACACCTTGAAAAAACCGCATTTTCTGAAAAAATAAATGTTTTCATTGGAGCCAATAACTCAGGAAAATCAACAATTTTAAATGTTATTTTCAATCTTCAACGTCAAAACACAATCACTAAAAATGATATTACAATTGGTGAAAATAGCGGTCAAATAGATTTGTTTATTACAGGAAATCATCCAAAAATTCCAACACCTACGTCGCCAAATTTATTATACAATAATCTGAGATTTAGTCCTGGCACAAACAGCTGGCAAATAAGAAATAAAATTAACCAAGCTGCCAATTTCGCATACATGCCACAGAAAGAGCCGAATAATTTAATTTATCCATATTTATCAAAAAGAAAAGCGGTTGAGTTTCAAGATCAAATAAATGAAGAACATACAAATTCAGTACTGGGTAATTTTACAAATCTATATTCAAAAATTGATCGTTTAGTTACTCCACAATTTCAGCCAGCTAACTCCCAATATATACAAGCCTGTAAAAACATACTTGGTTTTGAAATTTCAACCTTAGCAAGTTCAAAAGGAAAAAAAGCTGTGTACTTTGTCCATAATCAAGAGCACATCCCTTTAACATCAATGGGCGAAGGAGTTACAAATATCATTGGATTAATAACAGATTTATGTGTTGCTGAAAATAAAATTTTTCTAATTGAGGAGCTTGAAAATGACATCCATCCTAATGCACTGAAAAGCCTTTTAGATTTTATAGTCGAAAAGTCTGCAAATAATCAATTTTTTATCTCTACACATTCAAATATTGTAATGAAAAATTTAGGTGGCGTGGAAGGCACAAAAGTTTTTAATATTACATCCGAATTAAAAGACGAAACTAGACCCAATCTTTTTATTTCGTCTTTGCAAGAAATCCCAAACGATTATGAAGAAAGAAAAAAAGTGCTAGAAAGTTTGGGTTATGAATTTCACGACTTTGGATTATGGGCTGGATGGCTATTTTTAGAAGAATCTTCAGCCGAAGTACTTATTAGAGAATGGTTTATAAAATGGTATTGCCCAAGTTTAATAAACAAATTACGCACATATTCTGCAAATAGCTTATCCCAAGTAATCCCTAAGTTCGATGATTTTAATAAATTATTTGTTTTTCTACACTTGCAACCATTATATAAAAATAAAGTTTGGGTTATTATTGATGGCGGTGAAAACGAAAAATTAATATTGAATAATCTTCAAGAAGTTTATGGCAATTCCGGATGGAACAAAGAAAATTTTCAACAATTTTCGGAACATGATTTTGAAAATTATTATCCTGAGAGGTTTCAAGAACAAGTTCAAAATATTAAATCGGAAAAAGACAAGCAAAAGAAGCGAATGGGCAAGAAACAACTTTTAGAAGAGGTAAAAAAATGGATTGAAGAAAATGAAAAAATTGCGAAAGAAGAGTTTAAGACATCTGCAAAAGATGTGATACAAAAATTGAAAACTATTTCGAAATCTCTTTAACTGCACCTAACCCTACCTACGCGAGCACCGCTGGTTTTTCCTAATTTCACGACTAGTTTTCACGAAGAAATTCTATCTTAGCGGAGAATACTCGGTTCGCTAATTCAGCGCCGTCGCGTAGCTAGCAACCGTTAGTGGCAAGCTAAAAACACAGGAATAAATAAAAATGAAATATAGAATTGAAATACCTAAACCTTGCAATGAAAATTGGAGTCAAATGACTCCAACAGAAAGAGGAATGTTTTGTTCTAATTGCAAAAAAGAAGTTATAGATTTTACGCATTTTTCAAATTATGAACTTGCCAAAAGAATAAATAAGGAACAAAATATTTGTGGCCGATTTTTGCCTTCACAAATTAATACTGAATTAAATTTTTCAAATTCAAATAGAATTCAAAAACTTGCTATTTTTTTTGGTTTTTCATCTTTATTCTTAACATCACCTATTTTCTCTCAAATCCCAAAACCTAATATTGAAATCGTTGAAAAAGATTCAATCGAAAAAATAATTCCGCAAAATAACTATATAGAAATAAGCGGAATAGTTGCAGATAAAACTGGGCCGCTTCCTGGAGCAAACATCATCCAAAAAAATACTTCAAACAGTGTTCAGGCAGATTTTGATGGAAAGTTTGTTATTAAAATTCCTATCGAGGATTTTGAAGAAAAAGTCTTTTTGAGATTTCAATTTATTGGTATGAAAGAAGTTGAAAAACAGGTATTTAAAATTCAAAAGGAATTATATATTACATTACCAGAAGGTGAAGGTTTGACTGGAGAAGTTGTAATAGTTAAAAAGAAAAATATTTTTAGACGAATAAGTAACTTATTTAGATAATAGCCTGCCACTAACCGCGGTCTTGTATAATGGCTGGTTTTTCTTGGCCGGAAGCTTGATTTTCACGTCGAACTTTTTACCTTTAGTGGAGAAAACTCGGTTCGCAAATCCGCCACTATACAAGGCCGCAAACCGTTAACAGTCAGTTTAGAAAACCGGAACATTTAAGCTTAAATTGTAAAATTGGAACTGCATAGTTTGATGTAAACGAAACTTGAAAATTGAAGTTGCAAAGCTGAACGCGAACGAAACTGGAA
>NZ_JAAJBU010000016.1 GCF_011392125.1 Flavobacterium lotistagni | reverse complement strand
CTGTAACGGTGAAAGACCGCTTTGGATGTGGTACGGCAAGCACTACCTTTAGAGTGGTGAACTTCCCGAGGTTCTTCACTCCGAATGGCGATGGATATAACGATACTTGGAACATCACCGAAATCGCAGCAGACCAGCCCGATGCTTACATTTATATCTTCGACAGATACGGAAAACTCCTCAGAGAACAGTCGGTTACAGGCGAAGGTTGGGATGGAAAAATCAATGGAGCCGATGTGCCTTCAACCGATTATTGGTTTAAGATTTTTTATAAAGAGAATGGACAGGATAAGGAATTTAGATCCCATTTTGCTTTAAAAAGATAGCTAATAAATCGGTGGATAAGTATGCCCGAATATTTTTAAATGGCGTCTACAAGCTAAAGAAAAATTTATATCTTTGACCAATTCGTAAATAAAGGAAAAGAAATCACTGAGAACAGCAACAATAAGCTTTTGAAATAATATACATTAAATCAAAAACGGATACAATGCAGCAGTTTCATCGCCCCGATTTCATTAAAACGATAAATAAAATGAATATAAAAAAGTTATTATTATTGATTGTGTTGTTTGTTTCTCAATTCTCTTTTTCACAAGAAGGAATTGCTGTTTATTCAGATTACTTATCGGATAATTATTACCTACTTCACCCTTCGATGGCCGGAGCGTCGAGTTGTTCAAAACTAAGACTCACAGGCCGTCAACAATGGTTCGGACAAAAAGATGCTCCTTCAATGCAAACCTTGAGTTTCAATGGTAAAATCGGAGATAGCGAACAATCCGGAGCCGGAGTAATTGTATACAACGATAAAAACGGGTACCACACCCAACAAGGTATTAAAGCTACTTATGCGCACCATATTATGTTTTCCAGAGATGCCGTAGACTTGAATCAAGTCTCTTTTGGTTTGAGCGTGGGCATGGTACAGAGCGCATTAGATGAAACCGAGTTTAGAGAGTTTGATCCTACAGTCAACGGAACGATAGTTCAGAAGTACAATTATTTCAATGTTGACTTGGGAATGTCGTACAATTATTTAGAGTTCTATACACACGTAACCGTTAAGAATGCTATCGAAACCAGAAGAAAAATCTACACCGAGTACGAAGACGATAATATTAGAAAAGTGATTATCAATTCTGGTTATGTTTTCGGAAATCAAGAAGGCTTGCTTTGGGAACCTTCAGTGATGTTCCAATTGGTCAATCAAACCAAAGAAAAGTCCATAGATGTAAATTTAAAAGCATACAAACAACTAGATTTTGGTAAGCTTTGGGGCGGATTGTCTTACAGAAGAAGCCTAGATGGTGCCGAGTACAGAAAAGGCGGCAGCACCGAAGTTCAGAAGTTGCAATACATCACTCCAATTGTTGGTTTGAATTATAAAAATTATATGTTCTCTTATACGTATTCCGTAGTGACAGGCGCCGTGAAATTCGACAATGGCGGTTACCACCAAATAACTCTAGGAATGAACATCTTCTGTAAACCGGAGAAATACCACTGTAATTGTCCTGCGATTAATCCATAAAATTATAAGTCCCGAACCATCGGGATTTTTTTTTTGAATAGAGTATGATTATAAAAACTGTCAACGGAAAAGCACCAATTATTCCTGAGGATTGCTTTATAGCAGATAATGCAGTAGTTGTTGGTGAGGTTGTTTTTGGTACTTCCTGCAGCGTTTGGTTCGGCGCGGTAGTTCGTGGCGATGTCAACAGTATCACCATCGGTAATAAAGTCAATATTCAAGACGGAGCCGTGATTCATTGTACATACCAAAAGCATCCTACCAAAATTGGCAACAACGTTTCTATTGGCCATAATGCTATTGTTCACGGATGCGAGGTTCACGACAATGTACTTATCGGTATGGGTGCTATCGTTATGGACAATTGTGTGATTGAAAGCAATGCTATAATTGCTGCTGGTTCAGTAGTTACTCAAAATACCAGAGTGCCTTCAGGGACCATTTACGCAGGAGTTCCGGCCAAATGGGTGAAAGACATTGACGCATCTGATTTCGCAGGAGAAATAGAGCGCATCTCCAATAATTACGTAATGTACTCAAGTTGGTTCAAAGAAGATTAGAATTCTTTGTATTCCACGGCGTATTGGTGTTTCAAAATACCATCCAACACTTTCGGATTACCGTTCGTATAAAAAACAGCTTTGCCTTTTTCTTGTTGGTTTAGGGCAGAATTGGCTTTCAATACATTGTAAGTTTGTCTAGCTACTGCTTCGCCAGAATCGATGATTTGAATGTTTTCGGGAAGTATTTTTTTTAGTTGCGGAATCAAGTAGGGGTAATGGCTACAACCTAAGACCAAATAGTCAATATTAGCCTCAACCATCGGTTCAACGTAAGATCGTAGCAGTTGATCCATTTCTACAGAATCCAAATGACCAGCTTCAATAAGTTCAACCAAGCCATGGCCTATTTGTTCAATGATTTCCGTGTCGTGATAAATTTCTACTGCTTTATTAAATAGTTCACTACTGAGTGTTCCTTTGGTTGCTAATATGCCGATTTTTTGAGTTTTGGAGTGAAGAGCGGCAGGTTTGATAGCTGGTTCAATACCGATGAAGGGCACGTCGTATTTGGCTCGCAGTTCTTTAATAGCGTTGGTAGTGGCGGTATTGCAAGCTACGACAACAATTTTCGCGTTTCGCTCTAAAAGGAACTCGGTATTCTTGATGCTTAGGCCAATTATTTCATCTTTTGATTTTATGCCATACGGAGCATTTTTGCTATCGGCCAAATAGATAGTGTCTTCAGAAGGCATCAAATGATGAATGGCCGACCAAATCGATGTGCCACCAATTCCTGAATCAAATAAGCCGATAGGATCTTTATTGCTCATCAACCAAAGGTAAAAAAAAACTCCATCCGGAATTTCCAAATGGAGTATGTTTATTGTTTATTATTTTATTAGAAACCTAAGTCTTTTTTAACATCGGCTGTAATGTTGGGGCCGTCTGTCAGTAGTAAACCTTCTGAATTCAACACATATTGGAATCCTTTGGCTTTACCCACTTTTTGAATCGAAGCTTTTACTTTTTCCATGATGGGTTTTACAATATCAGCTTCTTTTTGTTGTAGTTCTTTTTGAGCATTGTCTCTGTAATCTACAATTCTTTTTTGCATGTCTTGCACTTCTTTAGAGCGAGTTTCATTTACAGCATCAGTAACAGTGGTGGCTTCTTGTTCGTATTTTTTTAGTTTGGATTGGTACTCATCCACCATAGTTTTGTATTCTGTATCGTAGGTGCCGCTTAGTTTTTCCAACTGCTTTTGCGCTTCCAACATGGCAGGCATTTTACCCATTAATTCGCTTACATCTACGTGTGCCACTTTGGCTTGGGCTTGAATTTTCTGGCTTCCTGCAACAAAAACAAGTGCTGCTATTACTAAAGTTTTGAATTGTTTCTTCATTTTTAAAATATTAATTGTTGGTTTTAATCTTGCTTTCCTTCTTTAAGTTTTTCTTCTCGAGCCTTTTTCGCGGCTTCTCTTTTCTCTAGTGCTTGTTTCTTTTTTTCTTCAATGGCTTTTTTGCGCTCCTCTAGTGTTTTAGCCCGATCTTCAGCAGCTTTTATTTTTTTATTGATGGCCGTACTGTCAACAGTTTTAATTGGGGTTTCGGCTGGTTTAAGGGAATCAGTTCCTTTGTTTGTTGAAGTGGAATCTTTCGCAGTACTCTTACTTTCAGTCTTTGGAACTGCTGTTCCGTTCTTCTTGGCTTCTTTAGCTGCCAAAGCTTGTTGTTTCCTTTCTTCAGCGGCTAACTTTTTATCGGCGATTAATTTTTCCCTTGCGGCTTTTCTTTCTGCCAATTTTTTATTTCTCTCGGCTAGTGCCGGACTTTCGTCTTCCATATTCTCTAGCGCTTCTTTCTTTTCTTCTTCTTTGAGTTGTTTTTTAGACATCTGATTTCGTTTGTTAGATCTAGTAATCACTCGAATCACTTGGTCGCTGATGTCGTAACGTTTGGCTGCAAATAGAATGGTTAGGTCTGAAGTTTTATCAAAGATGAAATCATATTTTTTGGCTTCAGCAATGTCTTGCGCTGCATTGAAAACTTGATCTTGAACCGGTTGTGCCAAGACTGCTTTCTGGATGGTCAAATCGCCTTTAGGGCCGAACCTTTTTTCTTGATAGTCTAAAAGTTCTTTTTCCTGAAATGCGATTTCCTCTTCTCTTTCTTCAATCAACTCTTTGGTGAGTAATACACGTTCAGTAGCTAATAAATCTTTTAACCTCGAAACTTCGTTCTTTTTGGTCTCGATTTCTTGCTTCCATTTTTGGGCTTTTTGCTCCAACTGGTTTTTGGCTTCATTATAATCAGGAACGTTTTGAAGAATATACTCCATATCGATATAACCAATTTTAACGCCTCTTGACTGCGCTTGAATAGCCACCGATGCGGCGATTATCATCAACAAGGATAAGATATGTTTTTTCATACTCTTCAAAATTTCGTTATAAATACCATGCCAAATATAGTTAAATTTAGAATTGCTGACCAATTATAAAGTGAGTTTCCAAACCATTTGCCTTGGTCGCTCCGGTCAGCGGATCGAAACCGTAACCGAAATCGATTCCGAGCAATCCGAAGGCAGGCATGAAGATTCTTAAACCGGCACCCGCTGAACGTTTGAGTTGGAACGGATTGTATTTGTTGAACGATTCATAGGCATTTCCACCTTCAATAAAACCGAGCACATAAATTGATGCTGCTGCTTTCAACGTAATCGGATAACGCAACTCCATCGAGAATTTATTGTATATCGGTCCGCCTTCATCGGTAGATAATGAGTTATTAGGATAACCACGTAGCTGGATTACCTCACGCCCATCTTGAGCAAAATTTGCCAAGCCATCTCCGCCTACGAAGAAACGCTCAAACGGAACAATACCACGCTTATTGTTGTAAGCTCCTAAATATCCAAATTCACTTAAAGTTCTAAAGACGAGTTTTCCATAAATCTTTGTGAACCAATCTGCTTTAAATTTAATTTTGTAGTATTCCAGCCAGTTGAATCTTTTTTGATCCACCTTTCCTTGATCTACAGCAGCATCGCGATAATCGTTCACTACTTGGTAAACGCTTGAACCAGGAAATGTCTGAGCGATGTAATCTCCTTCTTGTGGATATTGCCCATTGGCCGTAGGTTGTGTAGAAATTCCTGAATTGGCGGTGTAGCGCAATTTATATTCTGGAAGATTGGACAAATTGCCGTAATCTACACCATTAAATAGCGAATAAGGAAAAGTGAATTTTCCGGAGATGCTGAATTCCGAACCATACATCGGGAAAATCGGGTTGACTCCTTTGTTATTTCTACTCAAACCAATAGTGTAAGCCAAGTTTCGCGAAGAGCCATCACCAAAAGTAAACAAACCGATGTTGTAGTTATTCAGGTCATAGTACTGGAAACTTGCCGCTTGAGAAAGTACAAAAAAGTCATCCGGCACGGTCAACCGTTTGGCGATTCCGACACTGGCCGAAATGATATTAAAATAGCGGCTTCTCACAACACCAGAACTAGTGTTGGCAAACTGTTTACTGTAGGCGAGCGAACTGCTGAATTGAATCGGTTTTTTTCCGCCAAACCAAGGTTCGACAAATGAAAGGCTATAAGTCTGGAAATAAGAACTTCCCTGTAAGCGCAATGACACTTTTTGTCCGTCGCCCATTGGTAAAGGCCTGTAGGCTTCTTTTTTGAATATGTTGCGCGCCGAGAAATTGTTGAACGACAAACCTAGTGTTCCGATGAAACCGCCACCGCCGTATCCACCTTGTAATTCAATTTGGCTTGAACCTTTTTCTACAAGTTTGTATTCGATGTCGACCGTTCCGGCTCCAGCATCTACGTTCTTAAAAATAGGTTCGATAGCTTCCGGGTCGAAGTAACCCAATTGTCCGATTTCCCGAATGGTTCGCACCAATTCCTCTTTGCTGTATTTTTGACCTGGTTTGGTTCGAAGTTCACGATAAATCACGTTGTCATTGGTTTTGTCGTTACCAATCACCGTAATCTTGTTGAAATAAGCCAGCGGACCTTCTACAATCCGGATTTCGAAATCAATGGTGTCGTTGTATGTCTTTACCTCTACCGCGTTAATATTCGAGAACAAGTAACCACTGTTTTGGTACAAGTTGGTAATGTCCTCACCGTCAGGTTTGGTTTTGTCGGCGATTCTTTTCTCGAGTAAAACCCCATTGTAAACATCGCCTTTTTTAATACCGAGAATATTTCTCAAGCCATTATCCGGATATACGGTATTTCCGAGGAATTTGATGTTTCCGAAGTAGTATTTCCGACCTTCTTCCAGGTTGATTTTGATGTCGATTTTTTTCTTGTCTTCGTTGAAAGCTACGGTGTCAGATATTATTCGCGCATCGCGATAACCGTTTTCTTTGTACTTGTCAATGATTTTGGTGAGATCTTCTTTGTACTTGTCTTTGATGTACTTGGAAGCTTTAAAAATACGGATCGGATTAATTTCCTTGGTGTTCTTCATCGCTTTGTGCAGCTTGCGGTCTGAGAATTTTTCATTTCCGCTGAAGTCGATGTTGCGCACCTTAATCTTGCTGCCTTTGAAAACGTTCACATACATCCTCACTTCGTTGCCGCTGGTGGTGTCAGGCTGGGTTCTGATGGTCACTTTCGAATTGTAGAAACCATCTTTTCGGTATTTATTTTCGATGTAGTTTTTGGTAGTAGTAATTAGATTTTCGTTGACGATTTTACCTTTGGTGAGCCCATTTTCCTTGATGAATTCTTCGCTTTTCTTTTTCTTGATGCCGGCAAATTTGACTTCGCTGAGTTTTGGAAGTTCGGTAATGTTTAAATCGAGGTAAATGCTATCGCCTTGAATTTTATTTACGTAAAAATCAATCTCGCTAAATAACCCCAGTTTCCCGAGTTTTTTGATGGCGTTGCTGATTTCTTCACCCGGAACAGTGATGTCTTGGCCTTTTTCCAGCCCAGCGAAAGTAACTACGGTTTGGTCGTTGTAACTGATTTTTCCGATAACGTTGACATCGGCGAGTATGTATTTAGTGCCTTGATCAAACGGAACTCGGTCTTGTTCTTGTGCGATTATCGGGGCAATATACCCAAAAGACAGAAGGGCAATCAGGAGCTGTATTCTTTTGTACACTAAAAAATTATTTAATTTGTTCACTTGTTTTTCCAAACCTTCGTTCTCTTTTTTGGTAGCTGATGATGGCTTCGTATAAATCTTCCTCTTTGAAATCGGGCCACAAAACGGGCGTAAAATACAGCTCGGCATAAGCAATCTGCCACAATAAAAAATTGCTGATTCGGTGCTCACCGCTGGTGCGAATCAGCAAATCTACCTCTGGCAAATTTCGCGTGTAAAGATGCTGATTAATAATCGATTCGTCAATACTGCCAATTGAAATTATATTATTTTTAACTTTCTCAGAAATTTCTTTCACAGCCGATACAATCTCTTCTCGCGAGCCATAACTCAAGGCCAAAGTCAGCGTCATTCGGGTATTGTTTTCGGTGTTTTTAATCACTTCAAAAAGTTCTTTTTTAGCCGATTTTGGCAATAGGTCTAAATTACCGATGGCGTTCAGCTTGATGTTGTTTTCAGAAAGTGTTTTGAGTTCCTTTTTTAGGGAATTGATGAGCAATTTCATCAAGGTGTCGACTTCCAATTTGGGTCGGTTCCAATTTTCGGTAGAGAAAGCATACAAGGTTAAATTGGCAATACCTAGTTTGGCACAGGTCTCAACGGTCATTCGTACTGATTTGGTACCATTCTCGTGACCAAAAGCCCGCAGCATTCCTTTTTGCTTGGCCCAACGACCATTACCATCCATGATGATAGCCAGGTGTTTAGGAAGGTTGTCGGTATTTATTTTATCTAATAAACTCATGTTGTTAATCCGCACAAAAACAAGGCTTTTCCCCGAAGGTGTATGTTAGCGTAAAACCCGTAAACATATACCAATCTTTGCTGGTCAAGTTGCCGAATTTTTGGCTTTTAAAATTATCATTGTTGCTTCCGTCAAGGTCGTCTTTGAAAGCATTTCTCGCCGCTACTTCAAACCCGATGACAAAACTGTTGAAAATCCGTCCTTTCAAGCCTACGGTCATAGGAATGGCGAAAGTTCTATAGGTTTTGTCTTTGTTTGGCCCACCATTTTGAAAATACAATCCGTCGTAAAATACATAACTAAGTCCGGTAAAAACGTAAGGCGTAAACTGCGGTTCTGAATCGTGCAAATCAAAAGTGAAAAAATCAAATTCTAGTCCGGCGGTCAACTCCTTAACGCTGTTCTTAAAATGATAATCGCGCTCTTGTCTAGACTCAATTTCTGAATCTTCATCGTACGCGGCTATGGTTGATTGCGTGTAGGAAAAGCGCCAAGTGTGTCTTGGGCTTCTGTTCCATTTGTAAAGCAATCCGAAAGCCGGTTTGTTGGGCGCGATGTAAGTGGTTGCTCCGACATCACCAATCATATTACTGCCACCTAAAAACACCCCAATTTCATGGATTTGCGCTTGCAATGCGCTTGTGATGAGCAGCAAAAGAAATATAATCCCGAATCGATTCATTGACTTAAAAATAGCGTGCAAATATAATAATAATGAGTACTCGTTCTACATCCCTATTGGCATTTTGTTAAATTAGCGGTGAAGCCTATTTAAATCTGCCAAATCTGCTGTAAAACAGTAGAGCAAACGCGATTTGATAAACAATTAGTATGCGCGAACTAGTTTCTTTTGTCTTCGCCCCAAAGTAGTTTTTTGCGCAAGGTTTTAAGGAAAGTTTCCTCAGGAATTTCAACCATGTTGATTTTGAACGGCGTTTTTTTGATAATCAAGATAGATTCATTTTTGACCGAAGTAATTCTTGAATCCAGCGAAATCAAATACAATTCCTCTCGACCGCTCACTCGCAATCGAATCTCAGTATTGTCTGGAATCACCAGCGGCCTGGCGTTTAAATTGTGCGGTGCAATAGGTGTAATCACAAAACTGCTCACCTCGGGCATTAAAATCGGACCACCACAACTCAACGAGTAGCCTGTTGAACCCGTCGGAGTGGCCACTATCAGCCCATCGGCCCAATACGAATTCAAGTATTCGCCATCGAGCATCGTTTCAATAGTAATCATCGACGTAGTGTCTTTGCGGCTCACCGAAACTTCGTTCATGGCAAAGTTCAGGTTTTTGATATCGGGATTCTCTGGTATGCAATCCAGCGAAAGCAAACTTCTGGGAGAAATTGTGTATTTTTTCTCAATCACGAATTGCAAGAAGTTCTCGATATTCTCCTTTTGTACCGAAGCCAGAAAACCCAATCGTCCGGCATTCACACCCAAAATCGGAATGCCCGAATCGCGCACCAACGTGGCTGCTCGCAAAATGGTTCCATCACCGCCGATACTCAGCAGCATATCGAAACTACTATCCAATTCCGTATGCGAAGAAAATGTATTGTAGGGTTTGGCCACGATTTTCTTTTCGTAGAGCAAATTCAGAAAGTCGGCCTCAATGACCATCTCGACGCCGTTTTTATTAAAAAACACGAAGATATCCTTAATAATCGGCTCGGTGGAATTTTGGTAATATTGTCCGTAAATCGCGACTTTCATGAGGTAGTGGTTGCAGTGGTTGGATGAACGAACCGCTTATATATTAAGGTATTTGTCTAAATAATCGGATCGCTCTTTCAAATTGGCGATGTAATTGTCTTCTTGGTGCTCGGAAATGATTTCGTAATTGTACCTGCGGAAAGTTTGGATGATTTCGTTCATGGCACCCAAACTGATTTTAACCGTTACTTGAATTGTGTCGGCTGAAGCTTCTGAGACAAACATGCCTAAAATTCGCCCGTTGTTGCTCTCAACAATCTGAGAAATTTGGCTCATCGAATAATCTACCATCGGTTTTTCGACCACGATGACGCCGCCGGGTTCTTTCAAAAAGGGTGTTTCATGGAAAAACTTGATGATGTCTTCCAGTTCATAATAACCAACATAAAGGTTGTTTTCATCCAGTACCGGAACCAGATTCGAATGGTACTTGGCAAAAACCTCCAACACATCGAGCCAGATTGTAGTGGTCCTGACAAAAAAAGGCTCCAAGGTGTAGCGGTAATCGCCCACTTTTTTGTCGGCATCGAAAGTGTCTACGTCGTCTACCGCAATCGAACCGATATAAATGCCTTCTTCCAAAACCGGAAAATGCGAATAGGTCATCTCCAGAAAATAATCCTGCACCTCGGCAATCAGGTCTTGGCTTTCGATAGGCTTGAAGTCGTTGTTGATGTAGTCTTTGATATCTTTCATAGGGCAATAATGGTTCAGCAAAATAATCAAATTTATGGCATACCACCTACTTTAACTTTGTATTTTTGTGCTGATTTGTCCTAAAACCTGATTTTCAAGCATGACTAAACTAAGTGTCAACATCAATAAAATAGCTACTTTGCGCAATTCCCGTGGCGGAAATGTCCCGAATTTACTACAAGTAGCCACCGATATCCAAAAGTTCGGAGCCCACGGTATTACCATCCATCCGCGGCCCGACGAGCGCCATATTCGTTACCAAGACGCGCGCGATTTGAAACCCATTGTCTACACCGAATTCAACATCGAAGGCAACCCGCAGCACAACTTCATCGATTTGGTTCTAGAATGCCAGCCTACCCAAGTCACGCTGGTTCCCGATGCTATTGGAGCCATTACTTCCAGCGCCGGTTGGGACACCGTTAAAAACCAATCGTACCTTAAAGAAGTCATCGCCGAATTCAAGAAGCACCACATCCGCACGTCGATTTTCGTTGATCCGGTTCCGGAAATGATCGAAGGCGCGAAAGCCACCGGCACCGACCGCATCGAACTTTACACTGAAGCTTTTGCGCACCAATATGGTTTGGGCAACAAAGCCGGGATTGAACCCTATGTGAAAGCCGCAGAACTTGCCAACGAATTGGGCTTGGGCATCAACGCCGGCCACGATTTGAGCCTTGACAACATAGCGTTTTTTAAGCAAAATATTCCGGGCTTGCTCGAGGTTTCCATCGGTCACGCACTGATTTCCGAAGCGCTTTATCTCGGCCTTGACAATACCGTGAACCTGTATCTAAATAAATTGAAGTAACATAAAAATAGTTTGGGCGTGACCACAAGGGTCGGGCTTTCCGCACTCGCTTTTTTACGTCGGACGCCGCCGCAAAAAGAGCTCAGACAAATGCTCCAATCCCTCACGCGGAAAATTCGTAATCGCCAGCGGTTTTTTGCTGAAATAGTAGCCTTTGGCGCATTTAAAAATGAGAACAAAATTTCAACTTTTCCGAAAACCCTAGCCCTGATCGCAGCGGCAGCCCGCAGCAAAGCGAGGACTACAGCGTAGAGCAGGTTCCTGGCTTCTGAAAAAAAATCACAATGCAAAACATGACTTTATACTCCAAAATAGAAGGCACCGGCCAACCACTGCTAATCCTGCACGGCTTTCTGGGCATGTCAGACAACTGGAAAACGCTCGGTACTCAATACGCCGCTCTTGGTTTTCAGGTGCATATGCTTGATCTGCGCAACCATGGGCGTAGTTTCCATTCAGACATTTTTAATTACGACGCGATGGTTCAAGATATTGTCGATTATTGCGCCGAACACCAACTCTCGAATATCGATATCATCGGGCATTCGATGGGCGGGAAAGTGGCGATGTTGCTGGCGGTACAGCACCCGGAGTTGATCCGTAAACTTATTGTCGGCGACATCGGAACCCGTTATTACGCGCCGCATCATCAAGACATTTTAGCCGGTTTGAACGCGGTGGATTTTTCGAAAAAACCTTCGCGCAATGAGGTAGACCAAATCGTCGCCGAGTATATTCCCGATATGGGCACGCGCCAATTCCTGATGAAAAGCCTGTATTGGCAAACGCCCGAGCAACTGGCTTTTCGTTTCAACTTGGCCGTTTTCAATAAAGAAATCGAAAATATTGGCACCGCTTTGCCTGAAAACAAGCGCTTTGAAAAACCCACGATGTTCCTGCGCGGCGGGAATTCCAGTTATATCAAAGATGAGGATTGGCCTGAAATCCAGCGGCATTTTCCCAATGCGGCTTTAGAAACCATTCCGAATGTCGGGCATTGGCTTCATGCGGAGAATCCGAAAATGTTTTTTGAGCTGACGGGTGCGTTTTTGAAATAATCTGTATTTTTATTCAAAAAAAATAATCAATATGAATCTACTGATTAGAATTCTCATTACCGCCATTCTCGTTATTGTCATCGCGCATTTTATGCCAGGCGTTGCCGTGGCGAGTTTCATGACCTCGGTCATCGTCGCTGTGGTTTTGGCGTTGCTCAACGCTTTTATCAAGCCGATTTTGATTTTACTGACTTTGCCGGTAACTCTAATTACTTTCGGATTGTTTTTGTTGGTGATTAATGCGCTCATGATTCTGTTGTGCACTAAAATAGTTGGCGGTTTTCACGTTGAAAGTTTCTGGACCGCAGTGTTTTTCAGCATCATCTTATCGATTTCACAGTCGATTATTTACGGATTATCTAAAGACAAATAAGCCCTGAAATACAATCTGATAAAAACTTTGTTTGGGTGGTGAAAAAAGTCTAATTTTGCCACCCAATTTTAGTACGAAACAAGATGAATATTACAAGAAATAACGTAGATGCTTTAAATGCAGTGGTTACCGTTGAAATAGCTAAAGACGATTACGCGCCGCAAGTAGAAAAAGTTTTGAAAAACTATTCTAAAACCGCTACCATTCCAGGATTTCGTAAAGGTGCTGTGCCGTTCAGTATGATCAAAAAACAGTACGGAAAAGCGGTGTTGCTCGAAGAAGTCAACAAAGTATTGCAGGAAAACCTGAACCAATATTTACAAAACGAAAAGCTCGATATTTTAGGCAATCCGTTGCCAAAAGCCAGCGAAGATTTCAACTGGGACGCCGAAGATTTCAAGTTCGAATTCGAGTTGGGCTTAGCGCCTTCTTTTGATATCGATTTGGCCTCAGTGAAAAACTTGACGCAATATAAAATCGTAGCCGATGATAAAATGCTCGAAGACCAAGTGCTTCGCATCAGAAAGCAATACGGTAAAATGAGCCAGAAAGATACTGTGGAGAAAGGCGATGATATTTCTGGAACGTTCTTGAATGCTGAGAAGAACATTGATAGTCCGGCGCGCATCAGCTTGGATATCTTTAAAAGTAAAAAAGCGGCCGACGCTTTCTTAGGCAAAAAGGTAGGCAATATAGTGACTGTTAATACCAAAGGGCTTTTCGACGATGACCACAAACTTATGGATTACCTGAAGTTAGGTCACGATGAAGTGCACGGTTTAGCCATTGACGTGGATTTCAAAATAGAGGAAATCACCTCGACCGAACCAGCGGAACTCAATCAAGAATTATTTGATAAGTTGTTCGGTGCAGGAAACGTTTCTTCGGTAGAAGAGATCAAGGCCAAAATCAAAGAAGACGCGGAAAAGCAGTTCGCCACTCAAGCCGACCAGAAGTTCTTGAACGATGTGACCGAATCTTTGCTGAGCAATACCAAGTTTGAGTTGCCATCGACTTTCCTTAAAAAATGGATCCAAACCGTTGGCGAAAACCCATTAACTCCGGAGCAAGCTGAGGAAGAATTCGCCAGATCGGAAAACGGTTTGCGTTACCAACTTATCGAAGGTAAAATCATGTCGCAAAACAATATGCAGATTACTTTCGAAGATTTGAAAGCCTACACATCAGACTTAATCAAAAAGCAAATGGCGCAGTTCGGGCAGATGAATCCAACCGATTCAGACGTGGAAGGAATTGTGGCGCGTGTACTTTCAAACCAAGAAGAAGTCAAAAGACTTTCAGATCAAGTCATGAGCGCTAAAATGCTCGATTTGTTCAAAACCAAAGTGAGTTCAAAAACCAAGGAAGTTACGTATCAGGAATTTATTGCGGCCTCTTACGGAGAATAAATCAAAAAATACTTATATTTGGGCGTCAAATCTTTAGTTTTGACGCTCATTTGTTTTTAAAAAAGCTACAAAAAAGAAAGCATTGCTATGAATTACGGTAAAGAATTTAAGAAATTTGCTACAAAACATCACGGTGTCAACAATTTGTATTACGACAAAATTGTCGGTGCAATGACGCCAACCAATATGACCCCTTATATCATCGAAGAACGTCAGTTGAACATCTCACAACTCGACGTTTTTTCGCGTTTAATGATGGACCGAATTATCTTTTTAGGAACCGGTATCGACGACCAAATTGCCAATATTGTGCAGGCGCAATTATTGTTTTTGGAAAGTGCCGATGCCTCGAAAGACATTCAGATTTATTTGAATTCGCCGGGCGGAAGCGTATACGCTGGCTTGGGGATTTATGATACCATGCAATATATCAAGCCAGATGTAGCTACAATATGTACCGGTATGGCTGCCTCGATGGGCGCTGTGTTATTGTGTGCCGGTGCTGCCGGAAAACGTTCAGCGTTGCCACATTCCAGAGTGATGATCCATCAGCCTTCTGGAGGTGCACAAGGTGTGGCCACCGATATGGAAATCAACCTTCGTGAAATGCTCAAACTCAAAGACGAGTTGTATCATATCATTTCGCACCATTCAGGCCAAACGTTCGATAAAGTCCACAAAGACAGTGAACGCGATTACTGGATGAAAGCCGATGAAGCCAAAGAATACGGCATGATCGACGAAGTTTTAAGACGATAACCCGAAGTTACCCTACTTAACTTAAAAAAAATACTATGGCAAAGGAATTATTAGATTGCTCGTTTTGCGGCCGCAAGAAGCCCGAGACCAATCTATTGATCGCCGGAATCAATGCGCACATCTGCGATAAATGCATCGAGCAAGCGCACGGAATCGTACTTGAAGAACTCAAAACCCACGGGTCTTCGAAGTTGGTAGCCGATTTGATTCTAAAAAAACCGAAAGAAATCCGCACGTTTCTAGACCAATATGTCATCGGGCAAGAGCAGACCAAAAAAGTCATGTCGGTGGCGGTTTATAACCACTACAAACGTTTGATGCAACAACAATTGAACGATGATGTTGAAATCGAAAAAAGCAACATCGTTATGGTTGGGCAAACCGGAACCGGTAAAACCTTGGTGGCCAAAACTATCGCCAAAATGCTCGACGTTCCTTTAGCGATTGTAGATGCAACCGTGCTTACCGAAGCGGGTTATGTTGGTGAAGATGTCGAGAGTATCTTAACTCGTTTATTGCAAGCTGCCGATTACGACGTGACCAAAGCCGAACGAGGAATCGTATTCATCGACGAGATCGATAAGATAGCCAGAAAGAGCGACAACCCATCGATTACCCGTGATGTTTCTGGTGAAGGCGTTCAGCAAGCTTTATTAAAATTGCTCGAAGGTACGGTGGTCAATGTTCCGCCAAAAGGAGGAAGAAAACATCCGGACCAGAAATTTGTTGAAGTCAATACCAAAGACATTCTGTTTATAGCCGGTGGTGCTTTTGATGGTATCGAAAGAATCATTTCCAAGCGCTTGAATCGTCAGGCAGTAGGTTACAGTACTTCCAAGAATTCGGACAACATCGATAAGGACAATCTTTTGCAATACATTATTCCGAAAGATATCAAGGACTTTGGTCTGATTCCGGAAATTATTGGTCGTTTACCAGTACTGACGCACATGGATCCGCTCGACAAAGAAACTTTAAGAGCCATTCTGACCGAGCCGAAAAACGCCTTAATCAAGCAATATCAGAAATTGTTTGCTATGGACGACGTTGATTTCACCATTTCAAACGACGCGCTCGATTTTATTGTAGACAAAGCTTTAGAATATAAGCTAGGCGCCAGAGGATTGCGCTCATTGTGCGAGGCCATTCTAACCGATGCTATGTATGATTTGCCGAGCACCGACGAGAAAATTTTGCACATTGACAAAGATTACGCAAATGATACACTCACGAAAAACTTACTGAAACGCCTCGAAATCGCTTCTTAAGTTTTAAGATTCTATAGAAAGAAAATCCCGTTTCTATTCGAGACGGGATTTTTTATTGAACACGAATTTCACTCATTCGCACTCATTTTTTAATTCGTGACTATTAGTGAAATTCGTGTTTTCTCTTATTTCAGGATGCCGCCACCTTGTCCTACTTTTTCAGTTTGGATTTCGGTGTTTTCTTTCTCTAGTTTTAAGTTTCCGAAGTTGTAAGTCAAGGAAATTCGAAAAGTTCTCGAATCTTGTTTCTGGTAGAATTGCGTTTGCAGGTTAGTCGAGGAAACTTTAGCGTTGATTTCATTGGTATTGAATACATCAAAACAATGCAAACCGATGCGCAGGTTTTTGTTCATGAAATCGCGGTTGAACGAAATATCGAACTGATGAATGGTTTTGGTTAGGTTGTATATTTCCCAAGTACCCGGCGGCGTATAATTATACATCATCGAGTTCTTGATTTTCCAGGGCAGCATGATTTGCGCTGTGGCGGTATAGCTCATTATTGGTTTGGTTTTGAATTGGAAATCATAGCCTTTAGTGGTAAAATCAATATAGTTGATGTTTAAGAAAAGGTAGTTCATCGTATCGATATCATTCATGCGTTTTTCGAATTCAGTCTTGCCTTTCAGGAAATAATCCAACGGTACGGGAAACGAAGCATAAAAACTCAGCGTATTGAGCTCATCGAACTGTCTGAAAGTCTGATTGCTCACAAGTTCGTTGGGCTTAGCGTCAAATATAAACTTGTTCACGTCTTTCGCCACGGTGTAGTTTCCGCCCAATTGTACATATTGAAAAGCGGTAAGTTTGAGTTCGTAATTGTCGAAAAATGTTGGGTCTAAAAACGGGTTTCCGCTCGAAGTGTTATATTGGTCGAAGTTGGCAAAATTGTTCGGATCCAATACATTGTAGTCGGCCTGCTGGATTTTCTTCGAATAGGAAGCGGTCAAATTCATGTTCTGATTGAATTCATACATCACACTCGCATTCGGAAAAAAGTTGGTGTTGGTGAAATCCACATCGGTGCGTACACCGTCTTGAACGGCTTGGCGATCGACTTTATAATCTTCAAAGCGCACGCCTAGCGTAAAATTGAATTTCTTGATTTTCTTTCGGGTTTCAACATAAAAAGCGAGATTGTTTTCGTCGTAATTGAAATCTGTGATGGAATTGGCTGTAGTATTTAGGTTATAAATTCCTTTGTTGTGTACTTTAATCATATTGAATTTACCGCCGGTATTGATCGAGAAATTGATTTTCTTGTACGGAATGGCAAAATCATATTTGATGTAATGGTTGGTCAGTTTAAAATCAACATCGCCATTGAAATAACTCGAAGTTCCGTTGTTCTGGCCTTGTGATTTGGTGATGGGATTTTTGTCGAAGAAATTGCTAAAGCCTGTGATGTCTAACGTTCGGCCAACGGTGTCTAGTTTGGTTTTGTATTGCAAACTAATCTCGTGGTTGTTGTTTTTGTTCTTGGCTAGCGACTCGTTAGTGAAGTCAATTCCGGTGCCTTGGGTAGAGGTTTCTCCAACCACTCGGTCATTGGCTCGGTTGAGGTTGTAATTCAAAAGCAGGTTCGATTTTTCAGAAAGTTTGTAATTGGCTCCAGTTCGCCAGTAGAAATTTCGGTTGGTACTTACGGCTTTGTTGCGCTGGTTAAGTATTTCATCCGGATTGAAAGTGTTGAAAGTCTGATCATTTTTGTTAACGTTTTCCCCATCGATATAATTATAGCCAATCATGGTTTGCCAACTGATTCGGTTCTTTTTTCCGTTAAGTAGGATTTGTGGGCTGGGCTTTTGGTATTTGTTGAAGTTGTAATTGATGTTGAAGCTTGCATTAACGCCTTTCATTTTGCGAGAGCTTGTGATGATATTGATAATTGACCCGCTGGAACTGGCGTCGAAAGCTGCGCCTGGATTGTATATCAGCTCTACTTTTTCAATTGCTGTGGCAGGCAAACTCAGTAAGTAATTTTGCAAATCGGTACCGCTGAGTGAGCTAGGCATGCCATCAATATAAATCGCGACGTTTTTGGCATTTAGGGTGAGGCTTCCCGTGGGCGAAGTCAGTACGCCGGGAATTTTTTTCACCGCGTCGAGGCTGCTACCGCTATTAAGCAGCGGATTGTTCTTAACACTAATGGTACTTTTGTCTGATTCTACTTTTAGGTACTGCCTTTTATTTCCGAAGACAGTGACTTCTTTGAGTTCTTTCGGTTGGTTTTTGGCTACGGAATCCTGGGTTTTCTGGCTGACGTTGTTCTCTTGTGCAAAGGCATTCGCGCACAAAAGCAAGAGTAGGGCTAGGCCTGTTGATTTCATGTGGTGATTGATTTTTTTCCGTTGCGCCCTGAGAGTTCAGCCGCGCTTCGGTTGATTGATGATTGTCACTAAGACCAACATCTCAAAAAAATGTTACACTGCCGCTGGTTTTTTTGTTGATTTGACCGTTTCTTCACAAATGCCTCTTGGCCCGCAAGCCATCCGGTGTGGTCCGCAAGACACCGCGAAAATGGTAATCAGAAGTATCAGTAGGAACTTTTTCATCGTTAAATTTGCGATAGGTTTTTTAACTGTTCTATATAGTCACGCTGGTTAGATAACCTCGGAATTTTGTGTTGCCCGCCCAGTTTGTCTTGCTCTTTAAGCCAATCGTAGAACAAATTGGGTCGCGCCACATGCATCACTAACGGGTTCAAAGTCATATTATTATATCGCTTGGCTTCGTAGTCTGAATTCAAAGCTTGTAAGTTTTCGTCTAATATTTTCTGGAAAGCCGCCGGATCTTTCGGGTTTTCCTTGAATTCGATAATCCATTCGTGTGCGCCTTTTTCTTTGCCGTCCATGAAGATGGGTGCCACAGTATAATCGACCACTTGGGTTTGGGTCGCGGCGCAAGTTTTAGAAATCGCTTGGTCGGTGTTTTCTACCATCAGTTCTTCGCCGAAAACATTGATGTGGTGTTTGGTTCGTCCGGTGACCCGAATGCG
The DNA here is from genome assembly GCF_011392125.1 of Flavobacterium lotistagni. Taxonomy (GTDB): domain Bacteria; phylum Bacteroidota; class Bacteroidia; order Flavobacteriales; family Flavobacteriaceae; genus Flavobacterium; species Flavobacterium lotistagni. The sequence continues at coordinate 33,443 of NZ_JAAJBU010000016.1, read as the reverse complement.
GTAAGGGTTCAAAGAAGTAAACCTTACGGTATCGCCGGGCAAATAACGCCAAAGCCCCGCGTTAGTGGTAATCATAATCGCGTAGTTCTTATTCAGTTCGACCTCTGACAAACGAATCGCTTTTTCTTTATCGGTTCCGAAAACATCCATCGGAATGAACTCGTAGAAAATACCGTAATCGAGCATCAGCAGCAAATCTTTAGAGTAATTCAAATCTTGAATCGCAAAAAAACCTTCCGAGGCATTGTATATCTCGTAGTATTTGAAATCGCTGTGGGGCAAAATTCTCTGATACTGCTCGCGATAAGGCTCGAAACTCACGCCGCCGTGAAAATAGACTTCGAGATTCGGCCATATTTCCATCAGGTGGTCTTTCCCGGTTTCTTCGAGAACTTTGTTCAGTAGTACTAACATCCAAGATGGAACGCCCGCGAAACTAGTTACATTCTCGCTCTTCGATTCGTTGATAATGGCTGTGATTTTGGCTTCCCATTCGCTCATCAGTGAGATGCGGTTGCTCGGCGTGCTGCTGAATTCGGCCCAAATCGGCATGTTTTCAATCAAAATCGCAGAAAGGTCACCAAAGAACGTATTGTTGTTCTCGTAAATCTGTGAACTGCCTCCCAAACGCAAACTTTTACCGATAAAGAGTTCCGAATTTTCGTTGTTGTTCAGATACAAGCACAATAAATCCTTGCTGCCTTTATAATGGCAATCTTCGAGCGCTTCGTTGCTTACCGGAATAAACTTGCTCTTGGCATTGGTCGTGCCGCTGGATTTGGCAAACCATTTTATAGGTGTGTTCCAAAAAATGTTTTGGTCGCCGCGCCGGGTTTGTTCGATAAAAGGTTCTAAATCTTCGTAGGTCGAAATCGGAAGCCTTTCTTTAAAGGTTTGGTAGGACTTAATCGAAGCAAAATCATAATGCTTGCCCACGACCGTGTTTTCTGCCGAACGCAATAAATTCATCAGCAGTTCTTCCTGCACTTCATTGGGATATTTCAGAAACAGTTCGATCTGGTGGATGCGCTGTTTCAAAACCCAGGAAGCAATCGAATTGATGATTGGTAAAGGCATGTTGAACCGACTTTTTTAGCAAGATGATTTTTACTTTGCGGCTGAATATTCTGAGCAAATCGATACCTTTACCGCGTTACCAAAATAACAAAAAATATCACAGAAATTCTAATTCCGATTTCGGCATTGTAACTCATTCTAAACCTATGAAATACGAAGGTGTTCTGACCAAAATGCAAACCGAGCTGGGCAACCCCATCCATTATTATCTGGTCTTTGATACTAGTTTTTTGAACCTGAACCAAGTTTTGGGAAAAACCATTACTATCACACAAATTGGTTCTCAATGTTTGAATTGCGGCAAAAACAAGAAGATTTTCCGTCAAGGTTTTTGTTACGATTGTTTTTATTCAAGCCCGGCGGTCGGAGATTGGATCATGCGCCCGGAACTCAGTAGCGCCCATCTCGGAATCGCCGATCGTGACCTAGATTACGAATCTAAAGTTCAGTTGCAACCACACCTTGTTTATTTGGCTTTGTCCAGTGAAGTCAAAGTCGGTGTCACACGTAAAACCCAAGTGCCCACTCGCTGGATTGATCAAGGCGCCGAACAAGCCATTCCGATTATCGAAGTGCCGAACCGTTATTTGGCCGGCATCACAGAAGTCGCGCTCAAGAGTCATTTCTCAGACAAAACCAATTGGCGCAAAATGCTCACCAACGACATTCTCGTGGCCAATCTGATTGAACATCGCAACAAGGTAAAAGATTGGTTGCCTGAAGAAGTGCGCGATTATTTTATCGCCGATCAAATAGAACTACAAGAGTTGCACTATCCGGTATTGCACTATCCGAGTAAGATTAATAGTTTGAGCTTGGAAAAAACGCCAAGTTTTACGGGAAAGCTTATCGGAATCAAAGGACAATATTTAATCTTCGAAGACGGAACAGTTTTCAATGTGCGCGGCTCAGAAGGCGCGGTGGTTTCGATTGATTTATAAAAACACAGATTCCACGAATTGACTAAATTTAACATCTAATCAACCGCGGAATCGGTATTCAAAACAATACTTTTTATTTCTTCTTGAAGATACCGTTGAGCAAGTCGCCGGCTTTCTTTTTAATGTCTTCTTTTACCGGAGCAGATTTGGTCGTATCTGTAGTTTTTGTGTTTTTGTTAATCAAATCGCTCAGGGCATTGGTGCCTTGCTTAACAAGTTTTTGTTTTTGCTGTTGCACGATTTGATTGGTCAGGTTCGTCACGCCACTTTTCAGATCGGTAGTCATTTTCGGATTTTTGAAATTGCCAGTCATCGAGGCATTGATCGGAATATTGTTTAGTTTGCTGATGTCAGTCGGTGAGAGTTTTGAAATTAGTTTGTTTACCTCAGGCCCAAGGTAACTCATGTATTTGGCCGGCACATCAAGTTTGAGGCTATAATTCATGTTCTGGTCAAAACCGTGTTGACCGCCTACGGAAAGCTTTACATCTTGGTATTTCAAATCAAAAGGCTTCACGTTGACTTTACCGTCTTTAAAGGTCAGTGCTGCTTTCAAATCGTTGAGGTTGAGTTTTTTTAAATCAATGAATTTCAGGTTTTGGTCTATCTTGCTTAAAACCTCTGAATTGCTTGGGTTTACTGTCGTAGAAAGCATTTGCCCAATTAAATCGCCCGAGAGCGTATTCATGTCCGGAGTCATTTCCTTTGCATTAAGATTACCAGATACTTTAATGTTCGTGTTGAGTTTTCCGTTGATGACACCGGCAATTGGAGCAATCTTTTTCATCATTTCCATTTGGGTGAACGTTTGCTGGATATCGACCGCTTTCATGCCAAGGTTCATGTTAAAATTCGGTATTTTTCCTTTGGTCGATACATCGCCGCTGGCCGTAATTTGTCCGCCGAAAATATCGGTTTTAATATTCTCTAGCGCTACTTTTTGGTCTTTTATGATGACTTTACCCGAAACATTTTTCAAGGCAAGATTGTCGTAAAGTACCGTATTGGCTTTGGCTGTGAGCGAACAATTTAAAAACGCCGGAATTTTTACCGCTTCTTTCGGTTTCTCGGCAGTTTTGGTCTTTGGCGTTTCGGCAGTCATGAAATCCGAGACGGCAAATTGGTTCGACTGCAAATTAAAATTGCCTTTAAGCTCTTGGTTCTTGAGCATGAATCCGTAGAAATTCTCCAGCACTCCACTGACTTTCATGTCGGTTTTGCCTGTGGTCATGTCGAGTTCTTGCAAGTTAATCCGAGTATTGGTGAAAGCAACGGCGGCCTTGTTGATGTTCATTGTTTTCTTGTTCTCGTCTACGTATTTAAAACCGGTCAGGGTCATGTTTCCCGAATTCTGCATTTTTTCGTACTGATTGGTCTCCACCGATTTCATGTCGAATTTGGTATTTACATCGGCTTTTAAAATTCCGGACAGCGGCACTTCGAGTTTTACCGGGTAAGCTTTCGATACATTACCCAAATTAATCACGCCGTTGAGTTGGGCGTCTACTAAAGCATTTTCGGCCATGTTTTTAATATTGGCTTTAGCGTTGAAAGCATCTTGATCAATACGGAACGAAAGCTGGTCAAGGTTCACATAGGTATCATTCGGAGCACCGGTTTCGTTGATGATTTTGGTGTCAATCACAATGCTTTGTACCGATTTGGGCAAGTTCGGGTATTGGAACGAAGCGTTGTTTGAAGCAATGGCTACATTGAATTTCGGAACCGTGGTGTCGGATAACAATCCTTTGGCAAAGCCGGCTACGGTAAAGTCTCCGGTGGTTTTTACGTCTTTGATGTTCGCTGCGTAGGAAGCCGGTATCAAACCCAAAAAGTTCTGGAAACTTGAAGTTGGGGTTTTGAATTTCAGGTCATATTGCTGCCCGTTCTCGACCATTTGGATAAAACCGTCGAATTCGAGCGGCAGTTGGTTGATGAGCGCCTTGTTTTGCTTGAAAGTGTACTTGCTTTGATCCAGGTCAATGCCCAAAACCGCGTCTAGGGTTAGCGCGACTTTGTCCATGTAATTCGCTTTGTCCATAAAGAGCGAAACTTTGGCCGATGAATGTGTGTCGAGATCGAGTTTGTTCTGAGCAAAATCGCCCGTTCCGTTGTGATTCAAACTGTCAATGACCATTTTCACTTTCGAACGCTCATCGAAATAAGTGAACCTTAAATTCGTGACTTTGTATTCCTTGAGTTTCAACGACAAAGGATCGCTTTTACCGTCGTCGCTTTTCTGGTCATCTTTCAGCGCAATGTCGAAATTACCTATGCCATCTTTGTTGAAAATAATATTGATCAAGGCATTTTCGGTCGATATGGCTTCAATGTTCATCGATTCGTCTTTGCTTTTGAACAGTTCCTTGACAGACATTTTCAAATGGAGTTCGCCCATTGAAATCAACGTATCTCCTTCAAAAGGCGCTTTGTTGATAATCAGCAATTTTTCGACGGCAATACTTGCTTGAGGGAAACTTCTAAGCAAACTCAAATCGGCATCAGCAAACGATACTTTGGCATCGACTTTCTCATTGATGGCTTCGGTGATTTTAGCTTTAATCGCATCCTGAAAGAAAAACGGAATGGCCACTAATGACAAGATTAATAACAGTAAAACAACTCCAACGATTTTTAAGATTTTCTTGATCATGACAGTATAGTTTTATTAGGATAACGCAAATGCGATACGATTGTGATTAATGAATATTCAGCTCAAAAGGCAATGCGGCTTGAACGCCCTTTTTACTTTGCACGCGACGGATTTGTTCGATCACTTTGTAATTCTCTTCTCCGAGTTCTTCTTTGATGAAACTTTCGCGGGTTTTCAGAAATGGAAAGCCTCTTTCGCTGAGCCAATCTTCAAAGTTCTTTTCGTAAATCGGGAGGTTCTGCGTTTTGTAATTTTTGGTTTTGACTAATTCTGCCGCATAATTCAGCGCGTCGTCCAATCCGCCAAGCTGATCTACTAAACCGATTTTTACTGCTTCAGCACCAGACCATACGCGGCCTTGCGCAATCGCATCGACTTGCTGAAAAGTCATTTTTCTTCCGGTGGCTACACGGTTTACGAAAGTGGTGTAAATTTTCTCCACGCCTTCTTGGGCAATAAACCGGTAATTGTCTGCTAGCGGCCTGAAAACGCTGTAATCCGCTGCATTTTGATTGGTACTTACTTGTTCAGAATTGATGCCCATTTTAGTGGTTAGCGAAGTGAAGTTGGGCAAAAGTCCGAACACACCAATAGAGCCCGTAATGGTGTTGTTCTCAGCGAAGATTCGATTGGCATTACAAGCAATGTAATAACCACCTGAAGCCGCAACATTGCCCATGGAAACTATCACTGGTTTAACTTTTTTAGTGACTTCAATTTCGCGCCATATCAAATCAGAAGTCAACGCGCTACCGCCAGGAGAATCTATCCGAAGGACAATAGCTTTGGTCTTGTCATCTTTTCTCGCATCTTGCAAAGCGCGGCGCATAGAACCTTCTCCTACCATGTTTACATCACCTTCGCCACTGCCAATTTCACCTTGGGCATAAATAATTGCAATTTTGTTTTTAGAAGAAAATTCACTCGAAGTTGAAGCAATATTTTGGGCGTAATCTAAAATTTTGATGCGGTGGTAATCTTCGTCTTTATCGACTTTTAAAATCCGGCGGATGTCGTCGTGATAAACATCTTCGTAAACCACTTTGTCTACCAAATGCTGACTAAGTGCCAAATCAGGCGACCGTGCCCCCAATTGATTGGCCACTTCATTGAGTTTGGAAACCGGAATTTTTCGGCTGACGGAAATATCGTTAAGCATCGAATTCCAGATAGAATTTAAAAGAGCACTAATCTGTTCGCGGTTGGCCTCGCTCATCTTGTTTTCTAGAAAAGGTTCGACGGCACTTTTGTATTTTCCGTGGCGGATGACTTCCATCTTGATGCCGTATTTGTCTTGAAAATCCTTGAAAAACAGAAGCTCTGAAGACAAGCCTTTAAATTCCATTTCTCCGATGGGATTCATATATATAGTATTGGCTACAGAATTCAAGTAATATTCTTTCTGAGAAAAAGTATTGCCGTAAGCCCAAACGAACTTGCCTGATTTTTTGAAATCCTCAAGGGCTTTCCGAACGGCTTTAATCTGCGCCATACCTAATTGTGACTCATTATTCAGGATTGAAATTCCTTTAATATCGTTGTCGTTTTTGGCTGCTTTGATGGCTTTTATTACATCTGAAAGCCCATCGTGTCTGGCATCGAAATAGTCAAAGTCTTTGTAGTTGAACTTTCCTGCATAATCTTGATTTACTTGCGATAGATCGAGTTCAATAACTGAATTGCTTTCTACGTAAACTGTTTCTGCATTGCCACCGAAAAGAGCTCCGATAAGTAAAATTCCAAAAAAACTAATCATACAGAACACGAAAAGTCCTATGATAGTTGCCAATACATTTCCTAAAAATCGCATCATTATTTTTTTCTGGTAAGTTGATATCCGGCTTTGAAAGTTACAAATTCTGCCTGCGCGAAATTTATTAACAGTCGGTGCAAATATACTCCTATTCTAAAATTCTTTTACTTAATTTGCGGTTAATATGAGCACGCAGCACCAAGTTATTTTATCGTTAGGAAGCAATCAGGGTGACCGTTTAAAAAACATCCAATCCGCCATTGATTTCATTCACCGTAAGGTAGGAACGGTCATTAAAATTTCAAAACTCTATGAAACGCCCGCTTTGGGTTTTCAAGGCGATGCTTTTTACAATTGCGCGCTGCTCATCCACAGTTTAAGCGACGGTGAAACCATACTCAAAAAAATACTTGACATTGAGCAACAACTCGGGCGTGTGCGTTCAGAAAAGCCGGGTTACGAATCGCGTCCAATTGATATAGACTTGATTGCTTTCAACGAGGAAATCATCAATTCAAAAAACCTTCAAGTGCCACATCCAGCAATGCAAGAACGTATGTTTGTATTGCTCCCGATGCGCGATTTGAACCTAGATTGGCGTCATCCTATTTTGCAGAAACACTTACCCGAAATCCTTAAAGCATCCGAAGACAAAAGTCATTGTAAGCTTATTCAGTCACTCGATTTGCCTCTGAGTAAAATTAGCTTGGAGCAACTCAACTATATCGCGATTGAAGGAAATATCGGAGCCGGAAAGACAACATTAACTACCAAAATTGCTGAGGACTTCAATGCCAAAACGGTGCTGGAACGTTTCGCAGACAATCCGTTTTTGCCTAAATTTTATGAAGACCAAGCGCGGTATGCTTTTCCGTTGGAGATGTCGTTTCTGGCCGACCGTTACCAGCAAATTGCCGACGATTTGGCGCAGTTCGATTTGTTCAAAGATTTTATTATCGCCGATTACCACATCTTCAAATCATTGATTTTTGCCAAGGTCACACTCACTGAAGACGAATACCGATTGTACCGAAAGCTGTTCGAAATTATCTACAAGGAAATGCCCAAACCGGATTTGTATATTTATTTGTACCAAAATACGCCACGGCTTTTAGAAAATATCAGACTCAGGGGTAGGGCTTATGAGCAGGAAATTCCGGCGGAATATCTCGATAAAATCAATCGGGGTTACCTCGATTATATCAAGTCGCAGACCGATTTGAATGTACTAGTAATCGATGTTTCAGACCGCGATTTTGTCAAGAATCAAAGCGATTATATTTTTATTTTAGAAGAAATCCAGCGGGCGCTTCCGGCTTAATAGCGCATTTTTTTGAAAAAATCCCAAAGAACAATCCCGGCGCTGACGGCGATATTCAATGAGTGTTTGGTGCCCAATTGCGGGATTTCGATGCAACCGTCGCATATTGCAATCGCTTTCTGGTTCACGCCGAATACCTCGTTGCCAAAAACCAGAGCATATTGTTGGTTGGCATTCAGTTCAAAATCCTGAAGAAAGATTGCCTTTTCGACTTGCTCGATAGCAAATACTTTTATGTTTTGACTCTTTGTGTTTTCTATAGCGGTAACAACATCTTGGCAGTATTCCCAAGCAACGGTTTCAGTAGCACCTAGAGCGGTTTTATGAATTTCCTTATTGGGAGGCGTAGCGGTGATTCCGCACAAGATGATTTTTTCAATCAGAAACGCATCGGCAGAACGAAATACAGAGCCAATATTATTAAGGCTTCTGATGTCGTCAAGGATAACAATGATTGGTGTTTTCTCGGCGGCTTTAAAGTCAATTACTGACTTGCGGTCGAGTTCGCTGTTTTCGAGCTTTCGCATTTTTCAGGAATTAAATAAATACAAAAAAAAAGCTCCCAAATGTATGGAAGCTTTTTAGAATATGGTGGAAAAGATTATCCTTTTGGAGTTTCTTTTGACGCATCGTCACCAAGAATAGTTCCTTTGATGGTCAATACTTTTGATGCAGCTCCTTCCGCATTTGAAGTTACAGTAACTGTTTTAGTGAAAGCGCCAACTCTGTCAGTAGCGTATTTTACACCGATTACAGCTCTAGCTCCAGGAGCGATAGGCTCTTTTGGGAAAGAAGGAACTGTACATCCGCAAGATCCAGTAGCGTTAGTGATGATTAGTGGTTTGGTACCATTGTTTACGAAAACGAATTCGCGCTTTCCGTCAGCATTGTGTGGAAGTGTTCCGTAATCGATGGTTTCGCTTTCGAACAACATTCCAGCGCCGTCTACTTTAGGAGCGTCAGCTTTGGTTGCAGCAACTTCTTTTTTAGCAACTGGTTTAGCAGCAGTTTTTTTAGCTTGAGCATTTGAAGTGGTTACTCCAAAAACAGTTAACACAGCTAATAGTACTATTTTTTTCATTGTTGGTTTAATTTTAAAAATTACAAGACAAAACTATATAAAAAAAATATACCAGCTCCTAAATCTTTCTTAAAATTAATTAATTTTTGTGGTGACAATTATTCGCTTTAAAATAATTATTTTCGCTGTTCGATTATAGTAACCCTAATCCCAGAACCCTTGGCAGTCAAAGAAAAAGAAGTAAAGGAAACGCCGCTGATGAAGCAGTACAACGAGATTAAAAGGAAGTATCCCGACGCTTGTTTGCTATTCCGTGTGGGCGATTTTTACGAAACTTTCGGAGAAGATGCTATCCGGGCATCGAAAATATTGGGGATTGTACTTACCAAAAGAGGAGCAGGGTCTGAAACTGAAACGGCATTGGCAGGATTTCCGCATCATTCCCTGAATACTTATTTGCCGAAACTGGTAAAGGCCGGACTTAGGGTGGCGATTTGCGATCAACTCGAAGATCCCAAAATGACCAAAACAATTGTCAAGCGAGGCGTTACAGAATTGGTTACTCCGGGAGTTTCCATGAATGATGAAGTTTTGCACGCCAAGTCTAATAATTTTCTGGCTTCGGTTTATTTTGGGAAGAAAATTATTGGGGTGTCTTTTCTGGATGTTTCTACCGGAGAATTTTTGGTGGCTCAAGGCAACGAGGAATACATAGACAAATTGTTGCAGAACTTTGGCCCGAGTGAGGTATTGGTGGCGAAAATCCACAAAGGTCAATTTCGCGAGATTTTCGGAGAAGATTATAATCATTTTTATTTAGAAGATTGGGTTTGTAAGGAAGATTACGCTATTGAGACGCTCACCAATCATTTTCAAACGGCTACTTTAAAAGGTTTTGGCGTTGACGAGCTCACCGAAGGTATTATCGCTTCTGGCGCCGTTCTATATTATCTGTCAGAAACCCAACACAACAAACGCCAGCACATTACCAATATCCAGCGCATTGCCGAAGACGCTTATGTATGGATGGATCGCTTTACCGTGCGGAACCTCGAACTGTATCACAGTTTTAACCCAAACGCCGTGACATTGCTCGATGTGATTGATAAAACGCTTTCGCCTATGGGCAGTCGTATGCTCAAACGCTGGTTGGCCTTGCCGCTCAAAGACCGTGAAAAGATTCAAGACCGTCATGAAGTGGTCGGATATCTAAAAGAGAATGCAGAGATACTTCTAAGTATTCAAAACCAGATAAAAAAAATCTCGGATATGGAGCGGTTGATTTCGAAAATTGCCGCCGGAAAAGTAACTCCTCGCGAAGTCATCTATCTTAAAGACTCGCTCAACGCCATTCTTCCCATTAAGTCTATGGCTTTGCAAAGCAATCAGTCTTCAGTCAAGAAAATAGGTGAAAATCTAGACAGTTGCGATTTATTGCGCTCCAGAATAGAATCAACCTTGAACCAAGAAGCACCGGTCGCTATTGCAAAGGGTAATGCAATTGCAAGCGGTGTTCACAGCGAATTAGATGAATTGCGGTTGATTTCCAATTCGGGGAAAGAGTTTCTCGAAGCCATCGAAGTTCGAGAGTCGGAACGTACCGGAATCTCGTCGCTCAAAATCTCGTTCAATAATGTGTTCGGGTATTACATTGAAGTTCGTAACACGCATAAAGACAAAGTGCCGCAGGAATGGATTCGCAAGCAAACGCTGGTCAATGCCGAACGTTATATCACAGAAGAATTAAAAGAATACGAAACCAAAATTCTTGGTGCCGAAGAAAAAATCTACCAACTCGAAGTGGCGTTATTCGAAGAGCTGGTGCAGTGGATGGCTACTTATATTCAGCCGGTTCAGCGCAATGCTAATTTGGTTGCTCAACTGGATTGCTTGGCTTCATTTGCACAACTCGCTATTGACAATCAATATATATGTCCTGAATTGGAAGAAGGATTTGCTTTGGAAATCAAAAACGGCCGCCATCCAGTCATTGAAAAACAGTTGCCTATCGGTGTGCCGTATATTGCCAACGACGTTTTTCTGGATCGGGAAACCCAACAAATTATAATGATTACCGGACCGAACATGTCGGGTAAATCGGCGATTTTGCGTCAAACGGCTTTAATTGTCTTATTGGCCCAGATGGGAAGTTTTGTCCCTGCGGAAAGGGTGAAGATGGGTGTAGTAGATAAGATTTTCACCAGAGTTGGGGCAAGCGATAATATATCGATGGGTGAATCTACGTTCATGGTTGAGATGAATGAAACGGCATCTATCCTGAACAACCTATCGGAGCGAAGCCTGATATTGCTTGATGAAATCGGTCGCGGCACCAGCACCTATGACGGCATTTCAATTGCTTGGGCCATTGCTGAGTTTTTGCATGAACATCCTTCAACACCAAAAACCTTATTTGCCACGCATTATCACGAGCTCAATGAAATGACGGATCTTTTGCCGAGAATCCAGAATTATAATGTGTCGGTCAAGGAATTGAAAGACACGGTACTTTTCCTGAGAAAATTAGTGAAAGGTGGCAGTGCACATAGTTTTGGAATTCATGTGGCGAAGATGGCCGGAATTCCGCAGTTGGTAGTTTCAAAGGCGCAAGCTATTTTGAAGAAGCTCGAAAAGAATCATTCGGGTAATGCGCTTCAGGGTGTTAAGGATGAAAAGGCGACAGTGCAAATGAGTTTCTTTAATTTAGACGATCCGTTATTAGAAGAAATCAGAGACGAGATTTTGACGCTTGATTTAAACGCATTGACGCCTATTGAAGCCATGATGAAGCTCAACGAAATTAAAAGAATGCTGACTAAGAAATAGTTAGCGATTTAATCGTTCTGGTCGGTTATAGAGATGAAAAAAACACTATCTTTTTTTAAAAAAAGGCTTGCGGAATTGAATTAAAGTTTTAAATTTGCCCTCGCAATACGGAAGAAATATTGCGTCGTTCTTAAAAACAAATGCGAAAATAGCTCAGTTGGTAGAGCGCGACCTTGCCAAGGTCGAGGTCGCGGGTTCGAGCCCCGTTTTTCGCTCCAATTAAGTCACAGTAGGCTCGGATGGTGAAATTGGTAGACACGCTGGACTTAAAATCCAGTGAACAGCAATGTTCGTGCGGGTTCAAGTCCCGCTCTGAGTACAAAAAAAAGAAAAAGCTCCAAATTAATCGTTTGGAGCTTTTTTTATATGTCAACTTTGAAGATTGTCCCTCAGGTGTTTTCGGTAAAGACATAAAAAAACCACACCGAAGTGTGGTTTTAAAATTTTTAGAATGTCTTCTAATTATTTTTTAGCAGCGTCAGCAGGAGCAGCTTCAGTAGCAGCAGCCTCAGCAGGAGCAGCCTCAGTAGCGGCAGCAGCAGCAGTGTCAGCTACAGCAGGAGCTTCTTCAACAGCAGGAGCTACTTCTTCAGTTACTGGAGCCTCTTCAGCAGGAGCTTCAGCTTGTTTACAAGATACTACAGTTAATGCAGCGATAACAGCTAAACTTAAAAATACTTTTTTCATCTTACTTAATTATAAAAGGTTAATTATTAATTCGAGGCAAAGATATAAATTTTTTAATATGGAAATTTTTTTTTGAAAATTTTTTTAAAAAAATCTAATCTGTTGCACTGCCGCGCATTTTACAAGTACTATGCCATAAAAATCCGATGAATAATTTTCATGAAAATTTCAATAAAAAAGTTAATATGTATTATTTATCTTTTTTTATATCTTAATTTTTTGATTTTTGTGGTGCTTATATTCTGTTTTGGATGAACAATTTTTAGCTCGTCGATCAGGTTTTTGGCGCCTGCATACTTGTCCATGATGAATAAAACGTACCGAATATCCACCATAACGTTCCTGCAAATGGCCGGATCGTAGTAAATATCGCTCATAGTTCCTTCCCAAACGCGATCGAAATTCAAACCTATTAAATTCCCTTGTGCATCAATGGCCGGACTTCCGGAATTGCCACCGGTGGTATGGTTGGTTCCGATGAAACAAACCGGCATTTTTCCGTTTTTCCCATAAATACCATAATCCTTTGCGTTGTATAAGTCGATGAGTTTTTTTGGAACATCAAATTCGTAATCGCCCGGAATATATTTCTCCAGTACACCATCTAAATAAGTGAAAGGTTTATAAATCGTGGCATCTTTCGGTTCGTATCCTTTTACCTTTCCGTAGGTTACTCTTAAAGTGCTGTTGGCATCGGGAAAATTTCGAGCCTCTTTGTTCAGCTCCAATTGGGCTTTCATGTAAGTGCGTTGCAACGAGCTGATGCGAAGATTGATTTCGTCATATTTGGGTGCGACTTCCTTGGTGAACTTGTCGGCCATTTCCCTTACCAACTGATAAGCCTTGTCATTTTTGAGTTTTTCAATCACGGTTTTGCTATCGCCGGTAAGTAGTTCGCGTACGTCTTTATAATCTACCAGCGCAGATTGTCCGTAAACTTCGGCAGTCAAGGCTTTGATGTTCACATTGTTCAAACTTTCCGGCACAAACTGTTTCGGAGATTTTTTGATGTAAAGGTCAATCAATTGTTCGAATACTTTCTCGTCTACGGCCGCATTGAAATCTTTGTAGAATTCACCCAGTCCGTTGATGAGGTTGGTTTTTCTGTCATTGAATGCCTGCTCGCCTTTATTGTTTAGAAGTTGTTCGAGCTGGTACATTTTATAAGTCACGCTCAGCAGTTCGGTGTTGCGCAAAACGACTTCAATAAAATAATCGCGGCTCAAAGCATATGGCGCAATTTCTTTGTAGTTTTTCTCGAAGTCAGCCAACAAATTGCCATATTCAGCCTGCTTTCCGGCTTTGACAACCTTGTCTTGAAAGGCAGCTTCTTGTTTCTTTTTAATTTCAATTGCATTCGACTTTTTCAAACCTTGGGTTTCCCCGATCCATTTTTTCCAATAGTTAGCGATACCGGCATATTTAGAAGCATACTGTATTTTAATTGCGTTGTCTTTGCGCATGAAACCGTCTTGTACTTTAAGCGCCTTGTCTCGCACTTCGATTTTCGCCGGATTCAGTTCATTGACAATTTGTTCAATCGCCACCGCCGGAAGATACTCGCTGGTTCTTCCCGGATAACCAAATACTAAAGTAAAGTCATCTTCGGCAACGCCGTCGAGGGAAATGGGTAGAAAATGTTTCGGTACATAAGGAACGTTTTCTTTTGAGTAAGCAGCCGGGCGGTTGTTTTTGTCGGCGTAAATTCTAAACAAAGAAAAATCACCGGTGTGTCTGGGCCAAACCCAATTATCCGTATCCGAACCGAATTTCCCGATGGCCGATGGCGGCGCACCTACCAAACGCACATCTTTAAAAGTTTCAGTCACGAACAGCATGTATTGGTTGCCTTCGTAAAAGGTTCTAATTTTGTTTTCCTGCCAGCTTTCTTTCGGAAGTGATTTGCTGAGTGAAGCAATATTCTCCTGGATTTTTTTCTGCTTATCGGCTTCAGAAGTCAGTGTCGCAATACCTTCGAGTACTTTCGCGGTAACATCTTCAATGCGCACAATGAACGTCACTTCAAGGTCTTCGTTGGGTAATTCGTCTTCCATTTTATAGGCCCAGAAGCCGTTGGTCAGGTAATCGTTTTTCACCGAAGAATGGGTCTGGATGGCATCAAAACCGCAGTGATGGTTGGTCAAGATTAATCCTTTGGGCGAAATCACCTCCGAAGTACAGCCGCCATTGAAATGCGGAACAGCATCTTTAAGGCTCGATTTGTTGACGCTGTAGATATCTTCGACCGACATTTTCATGCCCAGATTTTTCATTTCTCTTTCGTTCATGCCTTGCAATAACGACGGAATCCACATACCGCCTTGTTGCGCTTGCATCTGAAAGACCAATAATAAAAGGAGTAATTTGAGTGATTTCATAAATTGAATTGGTTTAGTTTTTATTTTGTTGGATGTAATTTAAAATGGAAGCAGTCGCGCCGGTATTCATCTGAACGAAAGTGCTGCAGATGTGTCCTTTTTCGGCCCGGATTGTAACATCTAGGATCAATTTTTCGAGTGTCGTTTGCAATTCTGAAGCATCAGAAATCGAAACACAACCGCCCATATTCACCAGTGCTGTTGCTTCGGCAAAGTGCGAATAGTTCGGCCCGATGAGAATCGGAACACCAAAAGTTGCCGGTTCTAAAATATTGTGCACGCCCGGATTTCCGAAACCGCCACCGACATAAGCAATATCGGCCTCGCTGTAAATTTTAGTCAAGATGCCAATCGTGTCGATGATGAAAACTTCAAAGTCAGCCAGTGTTTTATTTTCCTTTTCTGAATAGAGCACCGTTTTCTTGGTAATTGATTTCCGCAAATTCCCGATTTGTTCTTCCTTAATATTATGTGGCGCGATGATGAGCTTTACTGGTAAATTGGAGGTGTTGATGAAGTTCACCAACAACGATTCGTCTTTGGGCCAACTGCTGCCTACCACAATGGTGAGCGCATCGTTTTTGAATTCCGAAATAAAATCAAGATGGTTGTCTTTTTGCAGAATTGTGGCCACACGATCAAATCTCGTGTCGCCCGAAACGGTTACATTGGTTTTACCGAGTGACAATAAAAGGTCTTTTGAACCCGAGTTTTGCACAAAGAAATGCTCGAAACCCTGCAGGGCGTTTTTGTAAAATCCGCCGTACCATTTAAAGAAAGCTTGGTCTTTTCGGAAAATCCCCGAGATCAAAAACGTCCTAATCGACTTTTCTTGCAAAACTTTCAGGTAATTCGGCCAATATTCGTATTTGATGAAAAACACCAATTCGGGCTGCACAATCTCAATAAACCGAATGGCATTGCTTCTACTGTCAAGCGGCAAATAAACAGTAACATCAGCCACGGTATTGTTTTTTCTGATTTCATAACCCGAAGGCGAAAAGAACGTCAGTACAATTTTATGGTTCGGATACATTTGCTTGATTTGCTCCATCACCGGAAGGCCTTGCTCGTATTCGCCCAGTGAAGCGGCATGGAACCAAATGGTCTTATCACCAGCGTGGATTTTATCGCGTAAAGTACTGAAAACTACCTTTCGTCCTTCGTAGAAAAGCTTCATTTTTGGGCTGAAAACCGCCAAGACTTTCACCACAAAACCCGCGAAGGCCACGATAAGTTGGTACCAAAAAAACATAGTCGAGTAATTGCGTCGCTAAAATACACCACTTTATAGAAATTTTGTGGTTTGCTGCATTAAATTGCTAATTTTGTCGCGAATTAAATTTTTGCAATTGATGAGAAAAATCCAAATGGTTGACCTCAAAAGTCAATACGACAAAATCGCTGCAACGGTCAATGCTTCTATTCAGGAAGTGCTCGATACCACCACATACATCAATGGTCCACAAGTACACGCTTTCCAGAAAAACCTCGAAGAATACCTGGGCGTGAAACACGTGATTCCTTGCGCCAACGGAACCGATGCCTTGCAAATCGCCATGATGGGCTTGGGCCTAAAACCCGGAGACGAGGTCATTACCGCCGATTTCACTTTCGCAGCTACCGTTGAAGTCATTGCCCTTTTGCAGCTTACACCGGTTTTGGTCGATGTCGATTTGGTTAACATGAACATTTCGATTGAGGCGATTAAAAAAGCCATCACGCCAAAAACTAAGGCGATTGTTCCGGTGCATTTGTTCGGCCGCGCGGCCAATATGGAAGCCATCATGCAAATTGCCAACGAGCATAATCTATACGTCATCGAAGACAATGCCCAAGCCATTGGTGCCAATTGCAAATTCTCAGACGGCACTAAAAAGAAAGCGGGAACCATTGGTCACGTTTCATCCACTTCGTTTTTTCCATCTAAAAACTTGGGTTGCTACGGAGACGGCGGCGCGATTTTCACCAACGACGATGAGCTTGCACACACCATTCGGGGCATTGTGAATCATGGCATGTATGTGCGTTACCACCACGATGTAGTCGGCGTGAATTCAAGGCTTGACAGCATTCAGGCCGCAGTGCTTAACGCTAAGTTGCCATTTTTAGACCAATACGGAGCTGCCCGTCAAGATGCCGCCCGCAAATATTCCGCAGCGTTTGAAGGCCATCCGAACATCGTCGCCCCAACGATTTGCGATATTTGCGATTGCCATGTGTTCCACCAATACACGCTCCGCATCATCAATGGCGACCGCGATGGGCTCATGCAGCACTTGCTAGACAAAGGCATTCCCTGCGCCATCTATTACCCGATTCCGCTGCACAGCCAGAAAGCTTACCTTGACCCGCGCTACAAAGAGGAAGATTTCCCGATCACGAACCAACTCGTCAAGGAAGTCATTTCGTTGCCGATGCACACCGAACTCGATGACGAGCAGATTGCATACATTACCAATACCGTTAAAGAATTTTTTAAATAGAATCAGGAGCCGGGAACCTGCTTTACGCTACTATCTTTTCCGCCGAAAATGGCGCAAAAGGATAACCGCTTCAATCAGGGCTAGGGCTTCCACCCAAACATCAACAACAATCCAGAAAATGAAAGTATTAGTCACAGGAGGTTTAGGTTTCATCGGTTCACACACCGTAGTCGAATTGCAGAACGAAGGTTTTGAAGTGGTCATCATCGACAACCTTTCCAATTCTTCAGAAAACGTGCTCGACGGTATCGTGGCCATCACGGGCAAAAAACCAATTTTCGAGAAAATGGACTTACGCGATAAACCCGCAGTCGAGGATTTCTTTAAAAGACATGCTGATGTATCCGGAGTCATCCATTTCGCAGCTTCCAAAGCAGTCGGCGAGAGCGTCGAAAACCCGCTATTGTATTACGAGAACAACATCAATACGCTGGTGTATATCTTGCAACAATTGCAGCAAAAGCCCGAAGCGCATTTTATTTTCAGTTCTTCCTGTACCGTTTACGGAGAAGCCGACAAAATGCCAATCACTGAAGACGCATCAGTAAAACCGGCAGTTTCGCCCTACGGAAACACCAAACAAATCGGCGAGGAAATCATCAACGAAGTTTGTAAAGTAAGCAACATCAATTCTATTTTACTTCGTTATTTCAATCCGATAGGAGCGCATCCAACAGCACATATCGGAGAATTGCCAATCGGAGTACCACAGAATTTGATTCCATTCATTACCCAAACCGGCATCGGCTTGCGCGAACAACTTTCGGTTTACGGCGATGATTACCCAACACCAGACGGTACCTGCATCCGAGACTATATTCATGTAGTTGATTTGGCCAAAGCACACGTGGTCGCCTTGCAAAGATTACTTGCTAAAAAGAACTTGGAGAAAGTAGAAGTGTTCAACCTAGGTACCGGCACCGGAAGCTCAGTACTGGAAGTGATCAATACTTTTGAGAAAGTGAGCGGCAAAAAATTGCCCTACAAGATTGTGGGTAGAAGAGAAGGTGATATCATCTCGGCCTACGCCAGTACTGACAAAGCCAACGAGGTTTTAGGTTGGAAAGCACAATCTACTCTAGAAGAAGCTTTGACTTACGCCTGGAAATGGGAACAGAAAATAAGGAGTTAATTAATAATGAATAATTAATAGTTAATAATTCTTTTGGATCTAAATGAAAATCCCGGACTTTTAAGTCCGGGATTTTTAATTTTTTAGCTACAACTTGCTAATTAAGCAGAAATGGTTTCCACGTCTTTATCAATCTTATTCACCAAACCGACCAAAACTTTTCCCGGGCCGACTTCGGTGAAACTCGTGGCTCCGTCTTTGATCATCTGTTGTACCGATTGCGTCCATTTGACCGGAGCCGTCAATTGGATAATCAAGTTTTTCTTGATTTCGGCAGCATCCGAAACGGCATTGGCTGTTACGTTTTGGTAAACCGGGCAAACCGGCGTTTTGAATTCAGTGGCTTCAATCGCTGCGGCCAATTCTTCTCTTGCGGGTTCCATCATTGGAGAGTGGAAGGCGCCGCCAACAGGCAGTAATAAGGCTCTTTTTGCACCGGCGGCTTTCATCGCTTCACAAGCTTTTTCCACGGCTGAAAATTCACCGGAAATTACGAGTTGTCCCGGGCAGTTGTAATTCGCAGCGACTACTACACCATCAATTGAAGCGCAAACGTCTTCCACCGTTTTATCATCTAAACCAAGTACTGCGGCCATAGTGCTTGGGGTAATCTCGCAGGCTTTCTGCATCGCCATTGCGCGCTGTGAAACCAGTTTCAATCCGTCTTCAAATGATAAGGTTCCATTGGCGACCAAAGCTGAAAATTCCCCTAAAGAATGCCCGGCGACCATTTCTGGAGCAAAATCGGCTAATGTTTTGGCCAAGATTACAGAATGTAGGAATACCGCAGGCTGCGTCACTTTGGTTTCCTTGAGTTGTTCGGCTGTTCCTTCGAACATGATATCGGTGATGCGGAAACCTAAAATGTCGTTGGCTTTCTCGAATAATTCCTTGGCCAGTGGCGAATTCTCGTATAAGTCTTTACCCATTCCGGTAAATTGGGCGCCTTGGCCCGGAAAAACGTATGCTTTCATGTTGCGAGTTTACAAGTTTGAGCAACAAAAATAACAATTAAATCAAAACTCGATCGATTGAATAATATCGTCCAATTCTTTTTTGTGTCCCGGGTTGATAATGCCATGCACCGCGTCGAAGTTTTCAAAGAAAGTCGGTAGTGAGAAAGTTCCTTTCAACTCAGCGCCTTGAAACGCAAAACGCTTTGACGCGATATCCAAAACGGTCGCGCCACCGCGGGCTCCGGGCGAAGTGGCCATCAATAGCATCGGCTTTTGCTGAAAAGTTTTGTTGTTGATACGCGAGGTCCAGTCGAGGATGTTCTTGAAAGCACTCGAATAAGCACCGTTGTGCTCGGCCAGCGAAATCACGATTAAATCGGCGCTGCCTAGCTTGGCATAAAAGTCATGGGCTAAGTTGTGAATGCCGTTTTCTTTTTCGCGGTCTACTGAAAACAGTGGCATTTCGTAATCGTTCAAATCGAGTACTTCGACTTGGGCATTTTCAAATAAATTCGCAGCGTAAACTGCCAGTTGTTTGTTAATCGAATTGCGGCTCGAGGAACCGCCAAAGGCAATAATTTTTTTCATTAGTTTTTAAGTGTTTAACCAGTTTCCCAGAATTTTTCTGAGCATCGGTAATAGCAAATACACCATTAGCGGCACCAGAATTCCGGTCATAATAAGTGTTCTTGCGGGAATGGGCAGCGCTTTAAGTGCGTCACCAATCGCATACGAAAGCAAGGTAATCGCCGGATAAATGGCCATCCAAACCATTAAGGCAAATTTCCATTTTTTAGGTGGCTTCATGAGTTCAGATAAAAAGTCAGTGCGCCTGAAGGGCATTTTTTTACGGTTTCGATAATTTTTTCAGTAGTCGAATTCTCGGCGTGGATCCAAGGTTTTTCTCGCGGCTTGAAAACTTCCGGATTGTGGCGTACACATTCGGCGGCGTGCTCGCATAAGCCCGATTTCCAGACGATGGTCACTTCGCCGTTGCTGTATTCTTTGGTGAGGTTTTTCGGATCCATGGTTATAAAGTTTTTGAGTTAATATTGATTTTATTTTTGAGCATTTTCGATACTGGGCACTTTTCGGCAATAAACAAAAGTCGGTCTTTGATTTCTGGCGCCAAGGGTTGCGGAAACGAAATCACCCGTTCAATGTTCGTAATCAATTCGCTTGCGTTTTCTTGACTCATGTTCAACGAGACTTGTATCTCGGGAACATCCCAGCCTTTGCGGTCGATATACATTCTTAAAGTCGATAAAGTGCAACCGGCCAAAGATGCCAACAAAGTAGAATAAGGATCCGGGCCCAAATCCTGCCCGCCGATTGAAACCGGTTCGTCCATCACCAATATGCCGTTTCTCCAATTGATTGTGCAAAGGTATTTCTGCTTGCTAATGCTGCCAATTAGGTTGTCTTCTAAAAGATTTGCCATCGGATTCAGATTTATAAAACGTCTCGAATTTCGGGTGTTCTGTCGAAAACACTTTTGGCAAAAGGGCAAAGCGGCAAAATCTTGAAGTGGTTTTCACGAGCGTAATCTACGGCCGCCAACACCATTTTCTTACCGTAACCTTTGCCGTTGTTTCCTGGGTTTACTTCCGTATGGTCGATGATGAATTTGTCTTCACCTGCAAAAACGAAAGTCATCATCGCTTCTTGCTTGCCATCGGCTTTTACAAAGAAATGTCCTTTGTTGCCGCTTCGTTCCATTCCTACTGTTTCGCTCATGATATTTTATTTATTGTTGCATCGGAACTTCCATTAGCAAAATTTCTGCATCAGAAGTGGCCTCGAAAGTTATTTTTTCAAAATTGGTAAAACCCATACCATCGCGTTGGGATAAATCTTGTCCGTCCACGGTTACGTTTCCTTTAATCACAAAAACATACAAGCCGTTGCCTTCGAGTTTGCGTTTGTATTCCAGCGAAGTTCCTGCGTCCATATTGCTCATGTGGAACCACGCATCCTGATGGATCCAAACGCCGTCATCATCAGCATTAGGTGAAAGCACTTGCTGGAATTGGTTGTGGCGGTCGGTGACATTAAGTGTGATTTGCTGATAACGAGGCTCGACATTACGGTGTTTAGGGAAAACCCAGATTTGCAATAAATTGGTTCTTTGGTCGTGATTCGGGTTGAATTCCGAATGTTGGATTCCGGTACCGGCGCTCATGACTTGCACATCGCCGAATTTGATCACTTCGGTATTGCCCATGCTGTCTTTGTGCGCGAGGTCGCCTTCGAGCGGAATGGTGATAATTTCCATGTTGTCGTGCGGATGCGTTCCGAAACCCATGCCCGGTGCGATAATATCATCGTTCAGAACACGCAAAACACCAAACTGAACGCGGTTCGGATCATAATAGCTCGCAAAGCTGAAAGTGTGGTGGGCATCGAGCCAGCCGTGATTGGCGTGACCTCTGGTATTGGCTGGGTGAATTACTGTATTGTTCATATCGTATAAATTTAAGTATTATTACGATACAAAGGTACGCGGGGTAGTTCTTGCAAGCACTTAATCTAGGTTAAGAAGTTGTCGGTTGTTTGTTATTGGTTGGGGCGTGCCGGCGGCATTCCAATCCAGTTTGCAAACGAATCTATTGCGCCGCCGTCGGGCTATTCGTTGCAAGTCCTCGCTGGGCTGCGGGCTTTTCACTGCTATCCCTCACGCATTGGTATATAAACAGCGCTACTTCTTCAACAACCGCGCTTTCATTTTACTAAAAAATTCAGGAGTCACACCAATATAAGAAGCGATATGTTTCTGCGGGACTTTTTGAATCAAGGTGGGATATTTTGAGCAGAATTTTTCAAAACGGTCTTCAGCGGATAAGCTCAAGTTATCCATCAATCGTTCCTGATGCGCGACGAGCGAGTTTTCGGTCAATATCCTAAAAAAACGTTCGAGTTTCGGGATTTCCAGATACAGTTGTTCCTGATTTTCTTTAGAGAGCAAAACCACTTCGGCATCTTCCAGCACTTCAATGAACAGGTTGCCGGGTTTTTGCGAAAGCAAGCTATACATATCGCTAATCCACCAGCCATGACAAGCAAAAGCCAACACATGTTCTACAATGTTGTCATTGATATTGAAACTGCGCAGGATACCCGAATTCACGAAATACGAATACTGGCAAATCTCACCCGCGTTCAAAATAAGGGTTTTGGCTTTGTAGTCTCTGGTTTCGATTTTCGATAAAAACAATTCCTGTTCCTGCGGAGTCAGTGCAACAATTCTGGAGATATTTTGAAGAATCCTATCCATAGGAATAAAAAAAAAGCGGAAGTGAGTTCCGCTGGTCTTTTAATGTTTGTGTCCGTCGTGTTCCGAATGTTGGTGCTGTTGCATGGGAAGCAACTTGAAACTGGTCGCTACAAATTTGTCGTTTTTGACCTCGCCGGTCACTTCAGCTTTCCGGACCACCGAACAAAATCCGTCGGCAGCATGAGCATCACCATGTTTGTGAATGTCGGTGCCTTCTACGAAATAAGCTTTTCCGTCAATACGCACTGCTAAATCACAACCTGATTTGCTTTTCATTCCGAATTGGCATTGGCCGCAAGAAGCTTCGACTATTTGGCTTTTGGCTCCAGTTTGTGCCTGTATCGCCAAACAAAAAAAGACCAATAAAAATGTACTTATTTTTTTCATGATAATAATTTTCAGTTAAGATACTGATTCTTTAATTCTTTTCATCGCTTCGGTAAGCAAATCTTCGCTGGTGGCATAAGAAAAACGGATGCAGTTGGCGTTTCCGAAAGCGTCGCCGGTAACTGTAGCTACATTGGCTTCAGATAAAAGATACATCGAGAAATCGTCGGCGTTGTTGATTAGTTTTCCGCGCAAAGTCTTTCCGAAATAATACGAAATATCAGGGAAAACGTAGAAAGCGCCTTCGGGAACATTGAGTTTGAAACCCGGAATTTGCTTCACCAAACCGACGACTAAATCACGTCTGCGGTGAAAGGCTTCCACCATGTGCTGCAATACTTTCGGGTCGGCATCTACAGCGGCAATCGTGGCTCTTTGGGCAATCGAATTCGCGCCACTGGTGACTTGTCCTTGCATTTTGGTACAAGCTTTCGCGATAAATTCTGGCGCGCCGATGTAACCGATTCTCCAACCGGTCATGGCAAAGGCTTTGGCTACTCCATTAACAGTAATCGTTCGCTCGAACATGCCCGGAATTGAAGCGATGCTGCAAAAAGTTCCAGAAAAGTTGATGTGCTCGTAGATTTCGTCAGCTACCACAAAAATACTCGGGTGTTTTTCTAAAACCTGAGCCAATGCGGTCATTTCTTCGCGGTTATAAACAGAGCCACTAGGGTTGCAAGGCGAAGAATACCAAATCATTTTGGTTTTTGGTGTAATGGCTTTTTCAAGTTGCTCGGGTGTGATTTTGAAATCAGTTTCGACTGAAGTCGGTACTTCTACCGGAATGCCACCGGCCATTTTGATGATTTCGTAGTAGCTTACCCAATAAGGCGCTGGTAAAATTACTTCGTCACCGTCGTTGAGCATGACTTGCGCAATATTGTACAACGATTGTTTCGCGCCAGTCGACACCACGATATTCGCAGGTTTGTAATCTAAATTGTTGTCGCGTTTGAATTTGCGGCAAATGGCTTCCTTCAAATCAGCATAACCATCCACCGGCGTATAGGTGCTGTAATTATCGTCGATGGCTTTTTTTGCAGCTTCTTTGACAAAATCAGGTGTATTGAAATCAGGCTCGCCCAAACTTAGGCTGATGATGTCTTTGCCTTGTGCTTTGAGTTCTCGGGCCAATGCTGCCATGGCGAGGGTTTGTGAAGTCGATAACTTATTGATTCTCTCTGAAAGGAAATGCTCCATGCTTGTAATTTTTCGGGTCTTATTAAAAAGCAAAAGACGCGTGGTTGGCGTCTTTAAATTTAGGCGAGTTGTGGTTTCTGGCCCAGATTCTTTAAATGTTTGAAATGTGCCCAGATGGCTGAGCGCGTTGTTTTGAATTCGTGATAAGGAAGATTACACTCTTTGGCAGTTTGCTTGACAAATTCTGCAATTTTCCCGTAGTGGATGTGACTGATATGCGGATACAAGTGGTGTTCGATTTGATGGTTCAATCCGCCGGTAAACCAATTCACGATTTTATTTTTCGGGGCGAAATTCGCGGTAGTGTACAACTGATGAATGGCCCAAGTGTTTTCGATTTCTCCGTTTTCATTCGGCACCGGATTGGCAGTATCGTCTACTACGTGAGCCAATTGGAAAACGATACTTAGTATGATTCCTGCGGTGTAATGCATCACAAAGAAACCGAGAATCACTTTCCACCAAGTTACTCCAACCAAAATGGGCAACACAATCCAAATGAGGGCGTAAATGATTTTAGTGATGACCAAAACCGTCCAAAGTTTGGCTGGGCTTTGTGCCGCACCGTATGACAGATTTCTTCTCAGATAGCTGCGCATTTGTTTCCAATCGGTCGTGAGCGCCCAGTTCACCGTGAGCAATCCGTACAAAAAGAACGAATAATAATGCTGAAACTTGTGGAATTTATACCAAGGCGCATCTTGCGTAAATCGGATAATTCGTCCGGCTTCAAGATCTTCGTCGTGGCCGTGAATGTTGGTGTAAGTGTGGTGCAAAACATTGTGCTGTACTTGCCAGTTGTATACATTTCCGGCCAAAACATAAATGCTGCCGCCCATGATTTTATTGACCCACGATTTCGAGGAATAAGCGCCATGGTTGCCGTCGTGCATGACGTTCATTCCGATGCCAGCCATTCCGACACCCATTAAGATGTTTAGCAAAAGCTGGTACCATATTGACATTTCCAAACTTAAAATCATTAAGTAAGGTGTCAGAAAAACGGTAAAAAGAATGATGGCCTTGAGGTGTATTTTCCAGTTTCCGGTTTTCGGGATGTTGTTTTCCTTGAAGTAATTGTTGACGCGTGAATTCAAAGTTCTGAAAAACTTCAAGTTATCTTGGGTTGAAAAAGTCGGAACGGTTGTACTCATAATTGGGGAAATAATGCGGCAAATGTACTTATTAATAATTTTTGGATAGCCAAAGTTCCCATAAAAATTTCAACACTAAAGTATTACTTTTGTTAAAAAAAGTATGGACGAAATCCTTCGCTATTTTCCCAATCTAACGGACGAACAAATCCGTCAATTCAGGCAGCTTGAAGCTTTGTACCAAGATTGGAATGCCAAAATCAATGTAATTTCCAGAAAGGATATCGATGCGTTGTATACCAAGCACGTTTTACATTCATTAGCCATTGCGAAAGTGCAGCCGTTTGAACCCGGAACGTCTATTTTGGATGTTGGCACCGGTGGCGGTTTTCCCGGAATTCCGTTGGCGATATTATTTCCCGAAACGCGGTTTTACCTGATCGATGTAATTCTTAAGAAAATTAATGTGGTCAAAGCTGTAGCTGAATCCATAGGTCTTCAGAATGTCAAAGCTGAGCAAATTCGCGCCGAAAATGTCAAAGGCGATTTTGATTACATTGTAAGCCGCGCCGTGACCAATATGCCCGATTTTGTTTCTTGGATTAAAGACAAAATCAAGAAGCAAAACAAACACGAATTACACAACGGCATTCTTTACCTCAAGGGAGGCGACTTGACTGAAGAATTGGCTTCATTTACGAGGGCAACACAATACAACATCGCTGATTTTTTCGACGATGAATTCTTTGAAACCAAAAAAGTGGTGCATTTGCCATTGAAGTTTAAACCGTAAATAAAAAGGCACAGTACATTTTGTGTTCCGTGGCTTTTTTTGCAGTGATAGCGAAACGCTAATTTTTTACAATTTTTTGTGTTCGGGCACCTTGGTTCGTCATAACAGTCAGGGCGTAGATTCCTTTGCTGAGCTGACTTACATCAATAGAGGCATTGTTTGTTTTAGCTTCCAGAACTAATTTTCCGGTTAGGTCGGTAATTCGAACTGATTCCACGCTGAGGTCTTTTAACCTAATCTCCATCAAGTCACCAATTGGGTTTTGCACCTGCCAATCATTCAACGTCGTAAAACTGTCGGTCGACAATAGCAAGGCCTCAAAAACTTCGATATCGGTGGTGTTCGTATTGACCGAAAGCAAAGGAACATTAATCACGGTGTTACTGGTGCGCATCAAAGGCAACGGAACCCCGATACTGCCGTAGTATGAATAAGTCGTTTGGGTAGCCGTACCGACACTAGCCGGAAATGGGCCGTAAAAAAGTGAAATCGTCTGCACAGTTTTCAGTCGTGTCACACTACTACCTGCTGGCACACTACCAATGTTGACGGTCAGCGTTCCGTAGGCATCTACAGTAGTTACTATATTTCCGGTAAAAGTACCGCTATAAGTGTCATATTGGTAGGTTCCGGCAATCGGATCGGTATTGCTAAAGCCATAATTCATCGGAAACGCTCCGATTGTGGCATTGTTGGTGTTGCAGTTGAGTTCGAGCAGGTCGTTTCTAAAAGCGGTCAATGACACGGTACTAGAAACATTCCGGGAGTAAATCGCAGATTCTGATGGTGTGCCTGACAAAGGAGTCCAAAGAACATCTTCTTCGAAATTCGACCCCGGATAACTGGCGAGTTCTTCTGCGCTCAAGTCACCAAAAGTATGGATTGAAGTACCAGCGGGTTCCAGAGTAAAATTCCAATTAATATTGGCTCCGGTTGCAGATTGGTCTAAAGGCGCGGCAGATTGACCTAGTGCGTATGCCGCTTGATCTTGTCCGTAATAGGAACTAATCGGCGTTTGCGCGAAACCCAAACTGGCTATTAATAATATTGAACAAAGTAAAGTTTTTTTCATAATAAGGATTTTGAATTGACGTCCCGAATGTAAGAAAAAAAACTGATAATCAACAGTATAAAAAAAGGCCTGAACTATTCCAGACCTCTTAATTTTATTCGCTTTTTCACTATTCGCCTAGAAACGGATAACGATAATCTCTAGGCGTTACAAAGGTTTCTTTGATGGTTCTTGGAGAAACCCAGCGCAATAAGTTCAGTGCAGAACCGGCTTTGTCATTGGTTCCCGAAGCTCTGGCGCCACCAAAGGGCTGCATGCCGACGACTGCTCCGGTAGGTTTGTCGTTTACATAGAAATTACCGGCTGCATTTTGTAAAGCTACGGTTGCCTCTTCAATCGCGTAACGGTCTTGGCTAAACACGGCTCCGGTTAAAGCATATTCTGAAGTTTCATCAACGAGTTTCAAAGTTTCGTTCCATTTGGCATCTTCATAGATATATACCGTAAGCACCGGCCCGAAAAGCTCGGTTTCCATGGTGGTGTATTTCGGGTTCGATGCGAGAATCACCGTAGGTTCAACAAAATATCCTTTAGATTTATCGTAATTGCCGCCAAAGATAATCTCGGCATCGGTGTCTTTTTTGGCTTGCTCAATATAGCTTACCAATTTGTCAAACGAGCCTTCGTGGATCACGGCGGTAATGAAATTGGAAAAATCTTCGGGGCTGCCCATTTTCATGCTGGCGAGCTCTTTACCCATTTCTTCTTTAATGGCCGGCCAAAGCGATTTTGGGAAGTAAGCTCTGGAAGCCGCACTACATTTTTGCCCTTGGAATTCGAAAGCGCCGCGCAAAGTGTTGGCTACCACTTGGCTTACATCGGCTGATGGATGGGCCAAAACGAAATCTTTTCCGCCGGTTTCACCCACAATTCTCGGATACGTTTTATAATGGTGAATGTTGCCACCGATAGTTTTCCAGATGTCTTTGAATACGTGTGTGGATCCGGTGAAGTGTACGCCCGCAAAATCACGGCTGGCAAAAATCGTTTCACTAATCATTTGTGCATCGCCAAAAACTACGTTGATCACGCCATCAGGAAGACCGGCTTCTTTAAAAACATCGATGATGACTTTGGCCGAAAATACTTGGCTGTCACTCGGTTTCCAAACCACTACGTTGCCCATCATGGCAGCGCTCGCCGGAAGGTTTGCAGCAATTGCGGTAAAGTTGAAAGGCGTAATGGCATAAATAAAGCCTTCTAGTGGGCGATATTCCAAGCGGTTCCAAACGGCAGAATCCGATTTGGGCTGGTCGTTGTAGATTTGCGTCATGAACTCGACGTTGTATCTTAAGAAATCAATCAATTCGCAAGAAGCGTCGATTTCGGCTTGAAAAATATTTTTACTCTGGGCAATCATCGTGGCCGCATTGATTTTGGCGCGGTACGGACCAGCAATGAGTTCGGCGGCTTTTAAGAAAATGGCAGCGCGTTGTTCCCAAGCCATATTGGCCCAACGGGTTCTAGATTCAAGTGCGTTGGCGATGGCTTTCTCGACGTGTGATTTTTCGGCCAAATGATAAGTTCCTACCACATGTTGGTGGTCGTGTGGCGCGGTCATGTTGCGGGTATTTCCGGTGCGGATTTCCTCACTGCCGATGTAAAGCGGGACATCGATTTTTTCGTTCCACATTTTTTTATAAGCGGCAAGCACAGCGGCTTTTTCTGGCGAATTCGGAGCATACGATTTTACAGGTTCGTTAACTGCTTTGGGTACGTGAAAAAATCCTTTGAGCATATTTTTGGGTATTAGTTGTTGTTTTTTAGAAAGGTAAAAGAGTCAAGATACGAGAGCCAAGACATTTCGTTCCGATTGAGAATACTTCTTGCTTCTTGCTTCTAATTCGGTTACAAAAGTACAAAGGTTTATTGTAAAGTTAATGTTCAAAATTTGGAAAAGTGTGCTTTGGTTTCGAGGGGTTTAGCCCAGACAGTAGTGGAAAGCTTTTTGGGTGGCCGGCTATTTTTTGTTGGTAAAAAAAAGCAACTAAAAGGAGCTCTTTTTTTGCCGTTCAAAAAAAGATGGGCACACAAAAACTTGTAGCGGATGGCTGGATAAGCTGCTAATTTAAAGCAAAAGGAGCACTAAGCTTAAAGGTCGGCACGATGACTTTGAAATTTCTGGCCGAAGAAAAATTGATCATGTTGAAGTGGCCGCGCATGGCACCAAACGGAGAAGCCAGCAAACAACCGGAATTGTAGGTATGCGTCTCGCCAGGTTTGAGCACTGGTTTTTTGCCTATAACGCCTTCGCCATCTACGGTTTCCATGTCGTTGAGCGAATCGAAAATTTCCCAGTGGCGCGAAGTGAGCTGCACGGAATCTTTGCTGTGGTTTTCAATCGAAATCTCGTAACTGAAGGCAAAATGGATTTTGTGATTCTTGAAGTACGTGCCTTCAAAAGTCGTCAAAACCGAAATTTTTATACCTCTAGTGATTTGTGAAACCATGATTTTCTTAATCAATTGCTGTCAAATTTACGAAAAATTGAATGCCAGCGGCTAATTTAAAGTTAAATTTTCTAGTTGATAATGTTTTCAGAAGTGACTACAGTTTTACCGATAATACGGTCGTAACGTTGGTTGTTTTCTTTGTAATAAACCAGCGTGAAATAGTTGTTTTCGGTTTGGAAATAATTGCCGTCGATGGCGTTTTCGCTGTCTACCTTTCCTGATTTATCGGCCACGACATATTGGTAGTTGGTGAAGCCTTGCTTGATCATGATGGCTTTTTCATACACACCTTTCTCGGCGTTGTAATCCATTTTGTTTTCGGCAGACAGCGCATAATTGTTGAACATGCCATTCACATAAATGTCTTTTTTGCCGTAGTATGAAGGAGCAGAAAGGGTAAAGAAAATCCAGGCGTAATCGGCTTCGATTTCACTGTTTTCTGTATTGATGCTCTTCACGAGAAAGTTTCCGTTATAATCTGGGTTATATGTATAAGGCTGTCCGGCGCGCCCTTCGTCTGGATACAAATAGCCGTTGTAAACGCCGCCTTGTGAATCGATTCGCGCCACATTGTTCACCGCGTTTCTGATGTCTTTGTTTTCAAACCAACGGAATTCGTTGCCGCCCCAAAATTGGGTTTCTTTGTCGTATTTGTAAATCAGGTCGTTGCCAATGGTAAACATGGGTTTCACATTGGTAATAGCGGTGTTGAACTGACCGTTTTGCAACAATAAAATTTTTACGTTGCTCAGTGGGCTTTGAAAGGTAATGTTGGAAGATTTGATGGTGAACTCCATGTTTTGCTTGGTATTCACATCGGCTACGGTGCGTGCTCTTTTGACTTGCGAAGTAACACTGACCAAATTCTCATACAGTATGAACTTGCGTGAGAAAACTACCTCTCGGTCTTCGTTGAGAATTTTTATGATGAAATTACCGCTGACCCGAAAACGGGTGTTTTTGTTCGGAAATTGGATTTTGTAGTGCGAATAAAGCTGTAGTGCGTTGTATGAATTGGTATAATCCAAAATACGTTGGTTGTCGAAGCCTTGCAGGTATTCGTTGATCGAAAGTTGCGAAGGTTTCCAGTCGTAATCGCAATGTACGATTTGGTAATAGTAGTTGGCTTCGTTGCCGAATAAATCATCGAACTGCAATTCGAAAGTATCGCCGAGTTGGAAAATCGGGATAATGTTTTGTCCGTTTTGGACGAAAGTCACTGTTTTGATATTGTAAGGCGGAACGATTTCGGTTTCTACTTGAGCGTAGGTTGTCATTGAAAAAACCACCAATAATAAAATCGCGTAAAAGTTTCTAAACATAGTGCTTGAATTTCTGTAGCAGTAAATATAAGACTATATTGATTTGAAATCCACGAAAATTAACTTTTGTGGCATTTATTTTTTGCTGCAAACCGGAATGATTTCGCCCGGCGCCAAACAATAACGCTCCACCAATTCAGGGGAAAGTGACTTAGTATAATCTACTTCCTGAACCTCAAAACCAATGCTTCGGAGTTTCTCGAAGTAGTCACGGCCGTACACGCGCACATGGTCGTATTGCCCGAAAATTTTTGCGCGCTCTTTCGGGTCGGTAATGCTGTTGTCGGCAAAAGTGGTCTCGCGGCTCAAATCCTGTGGAATCTGAAAAATGCCCAATCCGCCGGGTTTCAAAACGCGGTAAAGTTCCTGCATCGCTTTGGTATCGTCGGGAATATGTTCCAAAACGTGGTTGCAAAGAATTACGTCGTAGGTATTGTCTTCAAAGGGAAGGTTGCAAATGTCTGCTTTCACATCAGCCAATGGAGAAAGCAAATCGGTCGTGGTATAATCTAGATTTTTCTGATTGCGGAAAAGTTGGTAGAAAGCTTGCTCGGGTGCGAAGTGCAACACTTTCTTCGGCGCGGTGAAAAAATCGGTTTCGTTTTTCAGATACAACCAAAGCAAACGGTGGCGCTCTAGTGAAAGCGTACTCGGCGACAATACATTATTGCGCTGCGTGCTGTAACCGTAGGGCAAAAAACTGCGGAAACTTTTCCCATCAATCGGGTCGGTGTAGCGGTTGCCTTTCAACGCCAAAGCCAGAATCGGCCGTGTGAGGTAACTCAACCGGATTAGCAATGGGCGCGGAATGGTATTTAAAATAAATTTGAACACAGATTTCATAAAAGAAAATAGGCAAACACGAATTGCACGAATTTGCACAAATTATTGATTACAATATTATTCGTCGATACTTCAAGCTGTCTTCTCCAAAATTTACTAATAATCCTAATTTGTTTTTGGAAGCTGCTAAGTAATTCAAAGTTTGTTTGGTTTCACTACTGGTCAAGCATTGAATTGCTTTTATCTCTAAAATGATTTCATCGAAAACAACAAAATCAGAATAATAGTGGTGCGGCAAAACAATATCCTTATAAGTAATGTTATATTTCTTTTCCCTTTCAAAAGGGATTTTATTTTTTACAAATTCGTACTCAATTGCATCTCCGTAGATCACTTCAGAATGTCCTTTCCCGAGAATTTTGTGAACTTCCATACAAACCCCAATAATCCGATAGGTTTGTTCGGTCAAATAAAAACGTGGCATATAAAATCATTTTAAGGCTTGTATAATTTTCTGATATTCTGCAAAATCTGTGATAATCCGTGAAATCTGTGTTTAGATCTTCAAAGGCTCACGTCTGAATTCATCTTCTTCATTACTCTCAATGCCCAACGCTTTATAGATGTAAGCAAAAGTCGAAAGCAATTCCGGTTTGCCGTCAATAATCGCCACATCGTGTTCGAAATGTGCGCTCGGTTTCCCATCAGCTGTTAAAATCGTCCAGCCGTCTTTGAGCTGTTTGATGTTGCGTGTGCCCATGTTGATCATCGGTTCGATGGCTACGACCATGCCTTCCACGAACAATTTGCCACGGCCTTTTTTACCGTAATTCGGCATTTCCGGATCTTCGTGCATTTTCTGTCCTAAACCATGACCGACGAGTTCTCTAACAACACCATAACCATGCGCTTCGGTATATTTCTGAATGGCATTTCCCACATCTTCCACACGATTTCCAACGCGGAATTCACGAATCCCGACATACAAAGATTCCTTAGTCACCTGTAACAATTTCTTGGTTTCCGGAGCTACTTCGCCAATCTCAAACGAGTAAGCGTGGTCGCCGTGAAAACCATTTTTGAAAGCGCCGCAATCCACCGAAATCACATCGCCTTCCTGCAGCGGATTGTTGTTCGGAATACCGTGAACCACCTGCGCATTCGGGCTCATGCAAAGTGAATTCGGAAAGCCGTAAAGCCCCAAAAAGCTCGGCACCGCACCGTGGTCGCGAATGAATTCTTCGGCCAGTTTGTCAAGGTATAATGTGGTCACGCCGGGTTTGATTTCGCCCGCAATCATGCCTAAAGTTTTGGAAACGATCAGCGCACTTTCGCGCATCAGCTCAATTTCTTCGCGTGTTTTCTGGATAATCATATGCTAAGATTCAGGCCGCAAAAATACACTTTTACTTTGTGAAATTGATGTTATTTTTTAGAAGCTCATCCGGCTGTCCGCTCTATTTTTTACGGCGAACCCCGCCGCAAAAAGATGCCGCTGCTATCCGGGCTAGGGCTATCGGTTCCAATGCGATTCTGTCCTACAGCGAAGCGGTCTTTTGCCATCGCGCCTCCTGGCTCCTTCTCTAAAACAGTCCACCGGACTGTTTCTTAACGCTCGGCCCTAGCGCAGCGGTCCTATCTATCCAAAAACTCACTCTGCCTTCGCTTTTCGCAAATCATAGTTGAAATTCCCAATCAGGATTAGCCCATAGAAAACCATTGTGCAAAACTTCGCGTCTTTGCGCCTCTGCGAGAAAATTAAATCTCGCTAAGACGCCAAGGCGCAAAGCTATTGATGTCATTTACCTGTTGTCACTTTCCACAAATCATA
>NZ_JAAJBU010000015.1 GCF_011392125.1 Flavobacterium lotistagni | reverse complement strand
CTGTAACGGTGAAAGACCGCTTTGGATGTGGTACGGCAAGCACTACCTTTAGAGTGGTGAACTTCCCGAGGTTCTTCACTCCGAATGGCGATGGATATAACGATACTTGGAACATCACCGAAATCGCGGCAGACCAGCCCGATGCTTACATTTATATCTTCGACAGATACGGAAAACTCCTCAGAGAACAGTCGGTTACAGGCGAAGGTTGGGATGGTACACTCAACGGATTAGAATTGCCCTCTTCTGATTATTGGTTCCGAGTGTTTTACAGAGAGAATGGTGAAGACAAAGAATATAAGTCACATTTTTCTTTGAAACGCTAAACGTCAATTAGATTATAAAATAAAAAAAGCAACTCTTCAGAAGTTGCTTTTTTTATTAGGTGTTGGTTAGCTCATAGCCCTAGCCCCGATGGTAACAACATCCTTTTGCCGCGTTCTTGAGCGGTAAAAGATACAGTGAACAGCGGGATCAGCTACTTAAAAAACTACTTTTTATTATAAGTTTCGAGTGCTGCTTTTAAAATCTGTACCGAACGGATCAAATCTTCTTTTTTGAGCACGTAGGCGATGCGGACTTCATTCAGGCCAACATTCGGCGTAGAGTAAAAACCCGCAGCAGGCGCCACCATCACGGTTTCTTGGTTTAAATCGTAAGATTCGAGCAACCACTGTGCGAAATTATCGGCGTTGTCAATAGGCAGTTGGGCGATGCAATAAAAAGCACCTTTGGGCGTAGCGACTTTGACTCCGTCTATTTTCTGCAGCTCGGCAATCAGTGTGTCGCGTCGGTCGCGGTATTCTGAAATGACTTCGTTGAAATAGCTTTGTGGTGTATCTAGCGCGGCTTCGCTGGCAATTTGGGCAAAGGTTGGTGGGCTCAAACGGGCTTGGGCGAACTTCATTGCTGCAGCCATCACTTCCTTGTTTTTGGAAACGATGCAACCGATTCTTGCACCGCACATGCTGTATCTTTTGGAAACAGAATCAATCATGATGGCATGTTGTTCTAATCCTGGTAAGTTCATCACCGAATAATGCGGATCGCCGTCATAGGTGAATTCGCGGTAGACTTCGTCAGCAATTAAGAACAAATCGTGCTTTTTGACTAGCGCCGCGAGTTGTTCCATTTCGTCTTTTGAGTATAAATAACCAGTCGGATTTCCCGGATTGCAGATTAAGATGGCTTTGGTTTTTGGAGTGATTAGTTTTTCAAAATCGGCAATTGGAGGCAAAGCAAATCCGGTATCAATGGTCGAAATTACAGGAACGACTTTTACACCTGAAGCGGTTGAGAAACCGTTATAGTTAGCATAAAAAGGTTCGGGAATGATGATTTCGTCGCCTTGATCCATCGTGGTTCCCATGGCGAAAAGCAGGGCTTCCGAACCGCCGGTGGTAATGATGATATCGGCTACATCAACGGGTAAACCATGAGTTTTGTAATATTGTGAAAGTTTGGTTCTGTAGCTTTCAAAACCTGCCGAATGGCTGTATTCGAGTACCTTGATGTCTAGGTTTTTGATGGAGTTCATCGCAACCTCTGGCGTTTTGATATCGGGTTGTCCAATGTTGAGATGGTATACCTTGTGGCCTTTTTTCTTGGCAATGTCGGCATAAGGAACCAATTTACGAATCGGAGATTCAGGCATTTGTTGCCCTTTGTGGGATATTTTCGGCATGATTAATCAGTTTTTAAGTGCTGCAAATTTGCGAATTTTTTCAGTGTGCGCCAATTGTTTTAAATGTTATTATTTTCGGAGGCAATGGCTTTTTAGTTATTTTTATGCAAACAAACTTTATGAGACGACTTGTGGTAATCTTACTTCTAATTGGTATTCAACCGTGGGCTTTAGCGCAATCCGGTTTTGAGTTTGAAGCTAAGAAGAATAAAATCACGATTCCTTTCCGGTTAATCAATAATCTGATCTTCGTTCCTGTCAAGGTCAATGGCGTGGAACTCAATTTCCTGCTCGATTCTGGAGTCGAGGAAACCATTCTTTTAAGTCTAGAAGACAAAGCCGAAGTACGTTTTAATAACGTGCAAAAAATTAAACTCAAAGGTTTGGGCGACAATGAAGCGATTGAAGGGTTGCGCTCTTCTAAAAATATACTTTCTTTCGATGGCTTGACAGACCGTAATCATGAGGTATATATTGTTTTGGATCAAGACTTCAATTTTTCGTCGCATGTTGGTATTCCAGTGAACGGTATTATTGGTTATCACTTTTTCAAAAATCACATGGTGGAAATCAATTACAGTAAAAAAAAGATTATTGTTTATAAAGATGACAAAGCACTAAAACCCAAAACCCGGAACCGTTTTGATTCTTTTCCTATTTCTATTGAGCGCAATAAACCCTACATAACTGCACAAGCTACTTTTTCTTTACAAGATATCGATGCCAAGCTTTTGGTCGATTTGGGTAACAGTGATGCTGTTTGGATTTTCGATAAGCCAGAACGAAATGTTCGTATGCCTGAGCCTAATTTTGAAGATTATTTGGGGCGTGGTTTCAGCGGAGATATTAATGGTCGTCGCGCCAAAATTACCAGTTTCAGCATTAATGGTTTTGAATTTCTTAGTCCAATAGTTTCATTTCCCGATTCGTTATCCATCAAAAGTGTTAGTATGGTGCCAAATCGATTGGGCTCTGTAGGCGGTGAAATCCTAAAACGATTCAATCTGATTTTCGATTATCCTAATCAGAAACTTTATTTGCAGAAGAGCAGTCATTTTGGCGAACCATTTACATACAACAAAAGCGGTATAGAGCTACAGAACGAAGGCATGCAATGGGTTCAGGAAACGGTGAAGCTCAATACGGTTCATCAGGTGATTGGTTTTGACAACACCGGAGAGCGAACCGATAACCAATTCAAATACAAATTTTCGCTGAAGCCGGTGTATACGATAGCCAGTGTCAGAAAAAATTCACCTGCTCAAATGAGCGGTTTGCAAGCCGGAGATACCGTACTTTCAATCAACGGACGCGAAACCTATCTTTATTCGTTACAGAAAATTAACGAGCTTTTGCGCGCAGAAGAAGGTAAGATAATTTATATTTCTGTGGAGCGCGAAGGCAAACCACTAAAGTTTAGTTTCGAACTCAAAGACATACTATAAGCTGAAATTTTATGCAAAAAAAAAGAGCCTCATTGCTGAAGCTCCTTGTTTTTAGTTGTCACTGGATATAATTCCTTTTTTCTTTTCGAGGATGTTGACCTCTTCTTTCACGATCACATCACCTTTGATTTTCAGTGCCACTCGACCACCTTCTACATTGACCGCATTGGATTCTACCGTGATGGTTTTTCTAATTGGGCCTGGGCTCATGTTGTACTTCACATCGATTTTTCCTGTTTTCCCCGGCATAATCGGCTCGGTAGGTTTGGAAGGAACGGTGCAACCGCAAGTCGATTGTACGTTGGTGATGATTAGCGGCGCATCTCCGGTATTCTTGAACTCGAAAGTTCTTTGGCCGTTGTCAGAATCTCTGTATACAGTACCGTAATCAATCGTGTTGTCTTTGGCCATGAACTCAATTTTCGCGCCTTGTGCAGCAGCCGAAAATGCAAAACCAATGAACGCAAGCAGTACAGTTAATTTTTTCATTGTCCGATTTTTTTAAGATGAGTAAAAATACTTTGTTTTGATCAATGTGCAAATATTAAATCTTAATTTTTTATTTACTTTTGCACGGTTACCAAAAAGCATACCGCAGGGTTTTCTTTTCAGGAGCTGTTTCCCGCTATTCGTTACAATCTTTTTGCTTTTGGAGGCAAAAACAAAAAGGATTTCCACTACTATCGGGGCTAGGGCTGCAGGTTCAGTAAGACATTTCCGGTAACCATCAATAATCCGAAATAACCAATTCACAATATGACAATCCCAGCGCAATTCGAAGCCAAAGCCATGGAGCAAAAATGGTACGCCTACTGGATGAAAAACAACTATTTTCATTCCAAACCCGACCATCGCACACCGTATACCATTGTAATTCCGCCACCCAACGTGACCGGAGTATTGCACATGGGCCACATGCTTAACAATACGATTCAAGACGTATTGATTCGTTGTGCTCGTCTCAAAGGATTCAATGCTTGTTGGGTGCCCGGAACCGATCATGCTTCCATCGCGACCGAAGCGAAAGTTGTGGACAAACTGAAGTCAGAAGGCATTAATAAGAATGACCTTTCGCGCGAAGAATTCCTCAAACACGCTTGGGATTGGACCGATAAATACGGCGGTGTCATCCTCGAACAACTCAAACAATTGGGTTGTTCCTGCGATTGGGACCGTACCAAATTCACCATGGATCCGGATATGTCGGCTTCAGTCATTCGCTCTTTTGTCGACTTATACAATAAAGGCTATATCTATCGCGGCTACCGCATGGTCAACTGGGATCCGGAGGCCAAAACTACGTTGTCTGACGAGGAAGTAATTTACGAAGAACAACAAGGAAAACTCTATTTTCTCAAATACAAAATTGAAGGCAGCGAAGACTTTTTAACCATTGCCACCACGCGTCCGGAAACTATTTTCGGCGATACGGCCATCTGTATCAACCCGAATGATGAGCGCTTCAGCCATTTGAAAGGCAAGAAAGCCATCGTCCCGATTTGCGGCCGCGTAATTCCGATCATCGAAGACGAATACGTTGATATGGAATTCGGAACGGGTTGTCTCAAAGTAACACCGGCGCACGATGTGAACGACCGCGTGTTAGGTGAGAAACACAACCTAGAAATTGTAGATATTTTCAACGAAGACGCCACCTTGAACAGTTTCGGACTGCATTATCAGGGCAAAGATCGTTTCGTCGTTCGCGAGGAAATTGCCAAAGAACTCGAAACTTCCGGTGCATTGGCTAAAACCGAAACGCATACTAATAAAGTAGGAACTTCGGAAAGAACCAAAGCCGTCATTGAACCGCGCTTGTCCGACCAATGGTTCCTGAAAATGGAAGAATTGGTGAAGCCAGCCATTAAATCGGTATTGGAAACCGAAGAAATCAAATTATATCCGAAAAAATTCGACAACACTTACCGCCATTGGTTAGAGAACATCCGCGACTGGAACATTTCGCGCCAATTGTGGTGGGGCCAGCAAATTCCGGCTTACTACTACGGTGACGGAAAAGAAGATTTTGTTGTAGCTGAATCTATTGAAGAAGCGTTAACGCTCGCTCAGCAGAAAACCGGCAACAGCCAACTTTCCACTGCTGACTTGACCCAAGATGCAGACGCCCTCGATACCTGGTTTTCGTCATGGCTTTGGCCGATGGCTGTTTTCGGCGGCATCATGGATCCGGAAAGCCCTGATTTCAAATACTATTATCCGACCAACGATTTGGTGACCGGCCCAGACATTTTGTTTTTCTGGGTAGCGCGTATGATTATCGCGGGTTACGAGTATACCGGCCAAAAGCCGTTTTCAAATGTTTATTTAACAGGTTTAGTGCGTGACAAACACCGCCGAAAAATGTCGAAGTCGTTAGGTAATTCACCTGATCCACTGGATTTGATTGACAAGTTCGGAGCCGATGGTGTTCGCGTGGGCTTGCTGCTCAGCGCCTCTGCCGGAAACGATATTATGTTTGACGAAGAATTGTGTCTGCAGGGAAAATCTTTCTCCAACAAAATCTGGAATGCGTTCCGACTGATCAAAGGTTGGGAAGTGTCAGACAGTATCGCGCAACCCGAATCTTCTAAAGCCGCAATTCAGTGGTATGAAGCCAAATTACAGCAAACGCTCCACGAGATTGAAGACCATTTTGAAAAGTACCGCATTTCAGATGCACTCATGGCTATTTATAAACTCGTTTGGGACGATTTCTGTTCATGGTTCTTGGAAATGATCAAACCGGCCTACCAACAACCGATTGACCGCGCTACTTTCAACAAAGCGATTGAAATGTTGGAAAGTAATCTCAAGTTATTGCATCCGTTCATGCCTTTCTTGACCGAGGAAATTTGGCAACACATCGCTGAAAGAACACCAGAAGAAGCTTTGATTGTCTCAACTTGGCCAGAATTAAAAATGTTCGACAGCAATCTGATTTCAGATTTTGAAACAGCCATAGAAGTGATTTCCGGAATTCGAACCATTCGTAAGGAAAAGAACATTCCGTTCAAGGATGCCATCGATATGAGCGTCATCAACAACGAAAAAGTGTCGACATATTTTGATCCGGTAATCATCAAATTGGGTAATGTTTCCGATTATGATTATGTAGCTGAGAAAATCAACGGCGCTTTGTCTTTCCGCGTGAAGTCAAACGAATATTTTATCCCGGTTACTGGCGCAATCAATGTAGAGGAAGAAATCGCCAAGCTAACCGAGGAACTTAATTATACCAAAGGTTTCTTGAAATCGGTACAAGCTAAATTATCTAACGAGAAATTTGTCAACGGCGCTCCTGAAAAGGTTTTGGAAATAGAACGCAAAAAAGAAGCCGATGCCTTAGCCAAAATCGCTACTATTGAACAAAGTTTGGCTGGGTTGAAATAAATTTTAAACACGAATTACACGAATTTGCACGAATTAAAGAAGTACTTATTCTGTATAAATTCGTGTTTAATTTTTTATCGCTTCCTCATAACGTTCACCTACTTTTTTCCAATTAATGACATTGAAAAATGCCTCGATGTACTTTTTGCGCTTGTACTGATAATTTAGGTAATAGGCGTGTTCCCATACATCTAAAGCGAGAATCGGTGTTCCTTTAATCAAAGCATTCGGCATTAAAGGATTGTCTTGATTGGCTGTACTGGTTATTTGTAATTTTCCAGCCTTATCAGTTACTAGCCAAGCCCAGCCTGAGCCGAATTGCTTAGAAGCAGCTTCTTCAAATTGGGTTTTGAAGGCTTCGAAAGAACCGAAATCGCGATTGATGGCCAAGGCTAAAGTGTCTTTAGGTTTTGCTGCGCCTTTAGCCACCATATTTTCCCAAAATAAGCCGTGATTGTAATAGCCACCGGCGTTGTTTCTTAGGTCAGCGTTATTCAGGTCTAGTTTTTTGAGAATATCTTCAATGGGCAAAGATTCTAGTTCGGTTCCGGCCACTGCCTTATTGAGATTATTGGTGTAAGTCAGGTAATGTTTAGAATAGTGCAGTTCCATAGTGAGTGCATCGATATGCGGTGCCAAAGCTTCATAACCATATGGTAAAGCTAACATTTTGAATGCGCCATCGTCGGCTTTGACATCTTCCGGATTGCCAATGACCATTTTATCTTCTTTGGACGGCAGCGGCACTTCGACCACTTCAGTAAGTTTTTTGTTATTGCAGGAAAGCAGCACAAGCCATAGCGCGCTCATGCCAAAAAGTAGTTTTTGATTCATGGGATTATTTTTTGGATAAAGCTAAAATCGCTTCGATATACAATTCTTTGGCTTCATCAGAAGTCAGATGGCTAATTTGCATCCAGGCGTTGGTTTTGAAAGCATTGCGCAAATCAAAAGTGTTGGTGGCTTTGAGCGGATCTAAAGTTCCTGCGGTGGCCTGCTTGTAATAGGCGTATAGGCGCAATTGCACATCTTGCGGAAGTTCTGACTGAGACATTTCATCTGCCAAGGCAACAGCTTCTTCAAAACGGGTATTTAGATCTTTTTGGGTCATGTGGTTTTGGTAGCGATGATGGTTTTCCCACCGACGGCTACTTGATTGAGTTTGACATCGATCTGGGTTCCGAGCGGCAAATACAAATCGACTCTGGAACCGAATTTAATAAAACCGGCATCAGTACCCTGAATCACTTGCATGCCATTTTGAGCATAATTGACGATTCGTCTGGCCAAAGCACCGGCAATCTGACGGTACAAGATTTCACCGAAAATGCGGTTTTCTACTACAACAGTTGTTCGCTCGTTTTCTGTACTGGCTTTAGGATGCCACGCCACTAAATACTTTCCCGGATGGTATTTGCTAAAGTTGATTTTTCCATTCACCGGATAGCGAGTGACATGCACGTTAATTGGCGACATGAATATCGAAACCTGAAGGCGTTTGTCTTTGAAATATTCTTCTTCGTATACTTCCTCAATGACTACTACTTTGCCATCTACCGGAGCAATAACGTGTTCATCATTAATAGCGACTGTTCTTTTCGGATTTCTAAAAAACTGTAATATCAAAATTAGCATGATGAGTACCAGAATCTGTACGGTTTTCTGCAGCCAGAGCGCTTCGATTAATCGGTCGGCCATGAGTAAGAAAATAACCGTTAGGGTAGTCGCAATGAGGATAATTTTCCCGCCTTCTTTATGAAACATAGTTTAAAATTTGGTATAACAAAAATACAAAAGGTCCGGCAAATATAATACTATCGAGTCGGTCTAAAATGCCGCCGTGCCCAGGCATGATTTTTCCGCTGTCTTTGACTCCGGCTATACGCTTAAATTTCGATTCGATTAAATCGCCTATCGTTCCTAAAGTTCCTACAATTAATGCAATCAGCATCCAAAGCGCGATGGGTTGAGCAGTGTAATACTGAGCAACAAAAATGCTTGCGATAACCGCGAACACTAACCCGCCAATAAATCCTTCAATCGTTTTTTTGGGCGAAATGCGCTCGAACAATTTTCTTTTGCCTATTGATTTACCCACTACGTAAGCCATAGTGTCATTCACCCAAATCAATACAAAAAGCCCGATGATTATACTCGGATTGAATTCATTTTCGATTAAAGGTAATTTGGTAATCAGTAAAAAGGGTAAAACGATATAACCGATTAGGTAGAGGTATTTTGAGAATAAACTCGGTTCGGTTGTTTGCGTTCCGAATAAAAATAACATTGCCTTTGATGCGGTAACGAAGGTAATCGACCAAAAAACAAGGTCGACAATCGGATTTTGAATAAAAAACGAAAAAGTCAGAAAAGCCAATAAGGCAATCGGGTAAGCAATACGTTTGGGAAGTTTGACCAAGTCGCAAAATTCGCCCACGGTCAGCATCAAGAATATGCCGAAAAGCGCTAAAAAACTGTTCAGGAATAAGGTCGCAGAAACTAATATAACAATATATAATGCACCCGAAAGCGACCTGATTAGGGTTTCGTTCATCTTAAAGATCTTCTAAAAGAAGTAAATAGAGATTTTTGGCCGAACTGCCATATTGTAAAAAGTCTTCTTCTTTGGCTTTTTCGAAATATTTGATGGTAGTGATATTGGTCGGGTAATCTTTGTCGTATTTCTTTTTGATGGCGCGAAGACCGTCACTTTTGCTTTCTAAGATTTGACTGGTGGTGGCCAGGATCACCATATTTACCGGCAGATCATTTGGTTTGTTCTGCTTGATTTGGTTTGATGAGAACAAGATTGAGCCT
Source organism: Flavobacterium lotistagni (assembly GCF_011392125.1). Classification (GTDB taxonomy): domain Bacteria; phylum Bacteroidota; class Bacteroidia; order Flavobacteriales; family Flavobacteriaceae; genus Flavobacterium; species Flavobacterium lotistagni. The sequence continues at coordinate 60,115 of NZ_JAAJBU010000015.1, read as the reverse complement.
TCATCGGCAATTAGGTTTTCACAACTTGCCAACAAGAACTTGGGGTTGGTGGTGTTCTTGTAAACCAGTTTGTTTTCATCGAGCATACTGTACAACTTCGGTTCAAAACAAGTGGCTTCAGACTCGAACCAATCGTTTTCTTCTAAGATATGTTCAAAATGGTCTTTGACTTCGGATAAATCTTCGCAGTAGAGAAATTTTCCTCCGTTTTTCTTGAAATTGAAAGTGAACTTTTCATCTGCGGGTGCCGATAAATGGGCTGGCGGAGTATTAAACTCACTCTGCTTTTCCTCGTCTGAGGCATCATTACCGGTACCAAAAAATTTCCTGAAAAGACTCATATGCTGTAAATAGATAGGTATGAAAACATCCAAAGATAAAAAAATCTTAATTCAAATAATGGCTCGAATTAAGATTTTTAAAAAAAATATGTTTTTGCTGAAAGTTTACAAATCAGTTTCTTCTTGAAGGTTTGCGTCGAATTTGCGCTTGCCAAAAATAGCTTCCAAATCGTCTTTAAATATCACTTCCTTTTCTATCAGAATATCAGCTAGTTGATTCAGTTTGTCTTTGTTTTCTTCCAGAATTTGTATCGCGCGTTGGTACTGACTTTCGATGAGTGCCGAAATTTCTTTGTCGATAACCATAGCGGTTTCTTCTGAATAGGGTTTTGAGAAATTATACTCGCTTTGCCCTGATGAATCGTAGTAGGTGATATTGCCTAATTTGTCGTTCAAACCGTAAATGGTCACCATGGCACGCGCTTGTTTGGTTACTTTTTCAAGATCGCTCAAGGCTCCGGTTGAAATTCGGTTGAAAGTTACTTTCTCAGCAGCCCTTCCGCCCATCGTAGCACACATTTCATCGAGCATTTGATCGGGGCGTACAATGAGTCTTTCTTCAGGCAAGTACCAAGCGGCGCCTAAACTCTGTCCTCTCGGAACGATAGTTACTTTTACCAACGGCGCTGCGTGTTCAAGCATCCAACTTACCGTGGCGTGCCCAGCTTCGTGTATGGCAATGGCTTTCTTTTCTTCGGGTGTGACAATTTTGTTTTTCTTTTCCAAACCACCAACAATTCGATCTACCGCATCAAGGAAATCTTGTTTGTCTACCGCTTCTTTGTTATTACGGGCAGCAATTAGTGCAGCTTCATTACAAACATTAGCTATATCTGCACCTGAAAATCCTGGGGTTTGTTTGGCTAAGAAATCGGTGTCTAGAGCTTCTACTTTTTTAAGTGGTTTGAGATGTACTTCAAAAATTTCCTTGCGCTCACGAATATCCGGAAGGTCAACAAAAATCTGGCGATCGAAACGACCGGCTCGCATCAAGGCCTTGTCAAGAACATCGGCGCGGTTGGTTGCTGCCAATACAATAACATTTGAATTCGTGCCGAAACCATCCATTTCAGTAAGCAACTGATTAAGGGTGTTTTCACGTTCGTCATTTCCGCCAGAGAAATTGCTCTTTCCACGGGCTCGGCCTACTGCGTCAATTTCGTCAATGAAGATAATTGCTGGAGATTTTTCTTTGGCCTGCTTGAACAAATCGCGAACTCTGGAGGCACCTACGCCTACAAACATTTCTACGAAATCAGAACCCGACAAGGAAAAGAACGGCACTTTTGCTTCACCGGCAACGGCTTTGGCTAAAAGGGTTTTTCCGGTTCCGGGCGGCCCGACCAGCAACGCACCTTTAGGTATTTTTCCACCCAAGTTGGTGTATTTTTCAGGGTTCTTTAGAAATTCAACAATTTCTTGTATTTCTTCTTTGGCGCCTTCAAGCCCAGCGACATCTTTGAAAGTAGTTTTGATGTCAGTTTTTTCGTCAAAGAGTTTTGCTTTTGATTTTCCGATATTGAAAATTTGCCCTCCGCCGCCTGGAGCACCACCGCTCATTCGTCTCATGATGATGATCCAAATGACGATTATTACCAAAATAGGCAATAAGTTGATGAAAATTTCAGACCAATTGCTCTTCGGCATGAAGTTGTAATCTTTGAGTTTTCCATCGGCCACTGCTTGTTCGAGTTTTTTCTGGAAAATTTCGTCGTTTCCGATGTCAAAAACGTAATGCGGTCCTTTAGTATTAGGGCGATTCAGCAAGTCTTTGGCAACCGCTTTGTGCTCGGGTAGTTTTAAAGCTTCAGGTGTTAAATAAACTTCCGCTTCAGTTTTATTGTAGATAATTACTTTCTGAACATCACCACGCTCTAGAAAAGTATTGAATTTGGAAGAAGAGGTTTTGGCCAGCTCTTGAAAGCTCGACCCACCAGTGGCAAAACTGATGAAGAAAAAGAGCAAAATGACCCCGGCATAGAGAATCCACGGGCTAATTTTGATTCTATTAGGATTGGGTTTATTGTCTTGGGCCATGTTTTTCGGTTTAGTATTTATTGGCTATGGTAGTGATTTTGGCGTCGCCCCAAAGGCTTTCTATGTTGTAGTATTCACGAATGTGTTTCTGGAAAACATGCACCACAATATTGACATAATCCATAAGCACCCACTCGGCATTGTCTGTGCCTTCAACGTGCCACGGTTTGTCTTTGATTGCTTTTGAAACTGTTTTTTGGATGGAGTTAACAATTGCGTTAACCTGAGTATTTGAATTTCCGTTGCAGATAATGAAATAGTCACATGCGGAATTATCTATTTCTCTTAGATCTAAAATGTCAATATCGTTTCCTTTTACTTCCTCGATTCCTTTGATGATGTTTGCTAGTAACACATCGTTATTACTCGTCTTTTTCGCCATTTATTATTTTATATATGTGTGCAAAGGTATCATTTTTTGTCATTAAATTTGAACCTTAACATAAGATTAAATTCCTATTTTCAATTCATTGCGATGCGGCTTGTCAAACTCGATGCCATAGATTCTACAAACGATTTCCTGAAGTATTTTTCACGTCGGGAAAATCTGGAGAATTTTACAGTAGTCACCACTGAAAATCAAACCAATGGGCGTGGTCAAATGGGCTCGGTTTGGAATTCTCAGGTTGGTAAAAACCTTATAATGAGTGTTTTGATTAAAGATTTTATACCTGACGCTAGTTTAGTTTTCAACTTGAACATTGCAGTATCTTTAGCCGTAATTCAAAGCCTTCAAAAGCTCGAAATACCTGAGTTGTGCATCAAATGGCCCAACGACATTATGTCAGGGAATAAAAAAATTGGCGGAATTTTAATCGAGAATAGTTTCAAATCAGACCAAGCAATAGATTCAATTGTAGGCATTGGCATTAACGTCAACCAAACTGAATTTGAAAATTTGCCGCAAGCTTCTTCGCTGATTTTGCAAACGGGCGTCAGTTTCAATAAAGATGAATTGCTTTTGGGTATCATACAGGAACTAAAAGCCATTGTCGAAAATTGGTCCAAAGCATCAGAAGACTACAAAATACACTATGATAATCTGTTGTTCAAAAAAGGCGAGCCAATGATTTTTCAAAAACCAGATCAATCAAACTTTGTAGGAGAAATTATAGGGGTAAATGCTAGTGGACGGCTACAAATTCTTAACGAAAATAGCCATATTGAAGACTTTGATCTTAAAGAAATAAAACTGCTTTTTTAAAGCACAATATCCTTATCTTTCATTGATAATACCATGGTTTTAAAGCTCACTTTTTGTTGTTTTGACAGATAGTAAAGCCGGAAAATATGATAGCTGTTGGTGATTTTTTTAGCTACTTTTTTGTACAGAACAGGATCGTTATTTCGGGTAAGTATCAGATTTATTTCTTTCTGAAGAATGGGCATTATGTATAATTTATATTTTTTATTGGTGTTAATGACCTGCATTTTATCAATGGTTTCAAAAGCCAAATCATATTGTTTGTTGTTGTAATACACTGCCGCTAAGTTCAGCCTTGCCTCTTCAAAATTACTCGATATTTTCAAAGCTTTTTGATAACATTCAATTGCTTTTTGTCTTTGATTATAATTTTCGTAGGCGGTTCCTAAACTCAGGATTACCTGAATTTGATAGGGCGCTTGGGCATAAGCACTTTCAAAATAACGAACACTTTGACCAAAATCGTTCTTATGGAAACAAGCCGTTCCTTTGTACCAATCTATGGGCATACTGGTCGGGTCGATACTATAAAAACGATTCTCAGCATTTTGAGCGTGAAGCAGTGTTTTTTCCCAAAGTTCGTTGTCTTTGGCGCGATACATTTTGACAGTTTCTATTTCGCCTTTAAAACGGGAAACACCTACAATCAGAGCAAATAGACCAATAGTTGCGGTACTGTATATTAAAATTTTACACTCAAGTTGCGAGGTAGGATTTTCTTTTTTAAAGGTGTAATATTCTGTTGTTGTTATTGCAAAAAGCAACATCAGAAAGATTTGATGCTCGATACGTTCCAGAGGGAAATCAAAGAGAGCAATGACAAAATATCCAGCAATGACGCCGAAGATTAGCACGAATTTGAATTGTTGCGATGAATCACTTTTTCGAATTAAAAAGATGAGTTGATAAAAAATAATCCCGAAAATCACTAAATAGGTGAGAAGTCCGATCAATCCATTTTCGCACAATATGGTCAAGAAGTCATTGTGGGCGCGTTGAACGGTTTGCCAACCATTGGTAATACTCATTTCATCAAAGTGGTCGAGTCCATATTTCGGAAATTCCACTTGCCAATTTCCGGCACCAACACCGAGCCAAGGGTTTTCTTGCCACATTTGAATAGAATTCTCCCAAAGTTGCATTCTTGAGGTTAAAGTTTTGTTGTTGCTCACACGCTGAATGTATCTTTCTATGCCTTTGAGAGGTATAGTCGATTCATTTGATTTCGATGAAATGCCCCAAATTGCAGCTACCAATATTAGAATTAATAAAGTCGAAATCGCTAGAATCAAAGTTGTTCTTCTGATGCTCAGGCGTTTGCTGAGAAAGTAGCCCAGCAGAATTATTCCGAAAACTCCTAGTGCCAGAAAAACAGTTCTTGTGCCCAAAATCATCAATACTGGGAATGTGCCTATTAGCGCAACTAAAGCCAATATGCGCCATGGTTTTGATTGTTTTAAACCCATCACCAAAAAGGGAAGACACAAGAATAGGAAAGAAGCCAACAGGTTTTTATTGGCAAAAAAGCTATCGATTGTCGTGGCTTTGTTCCATAAATCTTCAGCAGAATAACATTCGTAAAAAGCACCTAACAAGGCAATTGTACTAACGCCGATGCAGGCTTTTACAATCGTTCCAACGTTTAGCAAACCTTGATCAAGCGCGTAAATGCTCAAAGCCAAAAACGCAAAAAGCAACAATTGTTTCGATAAGGTATAATAGCTTTCGGAGTTGAATCCGCTGTAGAACGAACCCAATGCCATGAAAAGGAAATAACCAGCAAAACTCAGAAATAAAGAGTTTTTCAGAGGAATTGAACCCAGAGTATCATTTCTAACTAAAAGCCCAATACTCAACACTAGAACAAAAACCGAAAGATATACTTGGCGCGGAACCAAAACCGGATCCACGGTATTTGAAAAGTGAACCAACGGCAACAGCAGCAAAAAAAATAAATAACTTCTTTCGATGATTTTGGCTTTCATTCTAATGACTTTGAGCCAAAGATATTAAAAGACTGCTGATTTTTCCCGACTAATTTTACAGCGAAAAAGCTTCGCCCAAATAAAACTTAATCAGCGCATTGTTGTAGAGCAATTCGTATTTAGACTGAATGAGTTGCGCTTGCGAATTATTGTAGTTGGCTTTGGTGACATTGAGTTCGTTGGTATTGATTTTACCCAATTCGAATTTCAACAAATCGGCCTCAAAACTCTTTTGTGAAAACTCGAAAGCTTTCGCCGAAGCTTCATTTTTCTTGAGCGAGGTTTTGGTATCGGTAATCGCTTTCAAAACGGTTTTAGAAAGTTCGTTTTGTTTAATTTGCGTATCGATTTTAGATTGTTTGTATAGAATTCTCGAAGTCTTGATCTTAGAGCGGTTGTCAAATTGGCTGAAAATAGGAACAATTAAGTTGAACCTGAGAATGTTGACTTCATTGTTACGAATTTGCTCGCGGAAATCCAGTAAATCTTCTTCGTTGTCTTCATAATCGGTTTTGGTGTATTGCGTACCGTATTGCGCGCGCATGGACAGTACCGGATATCTCGAAGCTCTAGCCAAGGCCAATGCTGCTCTGGCTTTCTTTTCACGGAATTTACTCATTGTAATCGCCGGATTCAAATCGAGTGCTTGTTTGATGATGCCATATTGATCTTCCACGTTCACATTTGAGTCGAGTTGCAAAATCGGTTTGACCAAAGTGATTTCTTTTTCCAACGGCAAGTTCATGAGTTGTTTGAGGCTGACCATATTGTCGATCAGGTTATTTTGGTGGGTAATCAAATTCAGCTCTTCAGAAGCTTTTTGCGATTTGATTTTAAACACTTCACCTTCGGGAATCGAACCGGCTTCGAATTTCAGTTGGGCCAATTCGAGTTGCTTCTGGCTGGCTTCAATCTGTTTTTCGTTGGCAGCGATAATTTCTTGCAGATACAGAATTGTGATGAACTTTTCGGCCAGATCAATCGTAATTTCGTTCTGCACTTTTTGCACGTTGGATTGGTTGATGCGGTATTCCTGTTTGTTCAATCGAATCGTGTTTAGCGTAGTAAATCCGGCGAAAAGGTTATAAGTCGCATTGATGTATCCTACATAATTCTTGATATCGGTATTGATGAACAAGTTCGAATTCGGATCAATATCACGGCCCCAAGAGTTTTTATTCTCCGCTGTTCCGTAAAGGTTGGGCGCCAATTTTCCGTAGCTCGAACGGTATTGTGTTTTGGCAATTTGTTCTTGGTTGAGTGCAGTTTTAAGATCGAGGTTGTTCTTCATGGCCAATTCCAGACAATCCTTAAAAGTCATCAGGTCTTGGGCTAGGCACAGTTGGGGCAGTATTAGCAGTAGAAGTAGGTGTTTTTTCATTGTATCAATTCATATTATTGTCAATCTTGTTGAACAATTTTTTCATGATATATTGGTAAAGCTGCATGCGTTCGATAATGACTTCACCTTTAAGTTTGTAACCGGCCTTGAGGTTGATGTTCGGATTGTATTTGCGAATGTCAGCCAAACAGTAAAAAGTTTTTTCTACATCTGAAGGAGAAACATAAGTGATTTTACCTTTAATCGCTCCGTAACGATAGTAATTGTAAGCATCAAGTTTCAGGTTGATTTCTTGTCCGTTTTTGACATAAGCCAAATCCTTTTCGTCCAAAATCACCTTGGCGTAGAACTTCTCTTTTTTCGGAGCCAATATACCAAGCAATTCGCCTTTACCGAGCAATTCTAAGTTTTGACGGGCGTTAAACAGGTTCGAAATGGTTCCGTCAACCGAACTGGTAATCACGAGTTTGTTAAGTTCGTCGGCGATATAGGTCAGGTTGTGTTTTCCGTCTTTGATTTGGGTTTCGAGTTCCACTAAATCGTTCTTGTAGCCTTGTAGTTCGTTATCTGCCTCAATGATGCTGCGCTGCAAATCGTTTCTCGACCGTTTGTAATTGTTGGTCAGGTTCTCAAAATCGTAATTCTTCATGCCGTAAGTCGATTTCACATCCACCTGCGATTTCTTGACATCGATGTTGCGGTTCTTGGTATCGGTCATCTCGTAACGCGAAATAGCACCTTTGGCATACAGCAGCGAATCGGTCTTGAACTTGTCATTCAGGATCGAGCCTTGCTGTGAAGAAAGGTTCAACTTGTTATTAAGTGCTTCAATTTCGATAGCCGTTTTCTTGCGGTCGGTTTTGTAAATACCCGACTGGATTTTAAGCAATCGCACCAACGAAGCTTTACGCTCTGTAGTGTTGGCAATAAGTTTCTTGATGATTTCGATTTTGTGCGTTTTCGATTCCAAATCCGTGTTCAATACGTCGTAATCAGAACGGGTTTTCTTGTTCTCCAGAACGAAAAGCGTGTCGCCTTTTTTTACTTCCTGACCTTCGCGAACCGCCACTTTCAAAACCTTGACATCGTTCGGAGCGTTGATCTTCATTTGTGGGGTATCAGAATAAATCTGGCCTTCCTTAAAAGTCACAGTATCGTTTAACCGCAAGGCAAAAATCAATACTACGACAACAATCAGGAACGCTACAAGAATCTTATTAAGTATCTTAATAAAATTGATCGACCTCGTGTTGTAATAGGTAGAGTTCTCCATTGGTTATTTTATATTTTTTCGTGAAGTTAATATTTTTGATTGGTTCGTGAGAAATGATAATGAACGTCTTGTCATTGTCATTGTCGATAAGCGATTCTACTTTGTTGCGCGACTCGATGTCCATGCCCGAAAGCACTTCGTCTAGAATGACGATTTCGGTCACAGCGAACAATGCTCTAAGCAAAAGAATTTTCTTGCGTTGGCCGGTAGAAAGGTTTTTCCCGTTCTCGTTGATGATAAAATCCAGGCCGTCTTCTTTTGAGGCAATAAAATCGTAGAAGTTGATTTCCTTGGCCTTGTCGAGAATTTCGGTGAATTCAATGTTTTTGCCCAGTGCGATGTTGTTGTAAATCGTATCGTTGAACAAAATGTCTTCGTTGGTCACCAACAGGATTTTCTCGCGCATTTTCTCTTGATCGTAAAACTTGTTGTCGCGGTTGTTGATCATGATGGTGCCTGCTTCGGGCTGATAAAGCGTCGTGAGTATTTTACTGAACGTTGATTTTCCGGAACCGTTCTGGCCTTCAATCTTGATTTTTTCGCCTTTTTTAATCTTGATGTTGATGTCTTTCAACACATATTCGTTCGGCATATAACTGTAGTGAATGCCTTGGAATTCAATTTTGTCGATGGTGAAATCTTTGATGCCTTTGCTGTTGCGCACTTTGGTGTCTTCGTCAAAATCGAGGTATCGTCTAAGAATTACTTCGTTTTCCTGCAGCGTCATGTTGTCGTCGAGAATGCCTTTCAGCGATGAGAAAATCTTAGAAGACAAAGCAATGAAAGTTACAATTTGCCCCAAAGTGATGATTTGAGTTTCAATCGCCGATTTGGTCAAGAATACAGTAATGAGTACCGATGAGAGAATAATAATCAGCGCCACCACGACTTTGTTGATAATGTCGATATGGCCGTTGCGCAACTGGATTCTAAGGTAATCGTTGATACTCGAATAAATTTTGTTCGAATGGAAACGCTCGATTTTGAAGCTTTTAATGACTTGGATACCTTCGACTTTTTCCATCATTTTAGAGATGAAATCGGCTTTTCTGATGTAGCGCAATCTTTCGTTTTGTTTCAAATAAGGCGTGATGAATTTGAACCAGAAAACAAACAGAATCATTACTCCGAGTACAATCAAGGTCAGTTTCGCATCGATGAAGAACAGAATCATCAACGAATACACCGATACGCTCAAATCCACCAGAATTCCGGTGAAGAATTTCATGAAGAACGTTTTGAGTTTCATCGAGTCGCTCACACGTTCCATCAAATCTCCTTTTTTATACGAGTGAATGTAAGCCAACGAAGAGTTGTTGATTTTTTCATCAAACGAGAACAAGAAGTAACGGTCTAGCGCATTGCCCAAGTGGATGCTTACGTAATTTTTGTACAAGGTCGTGAACAAATCGAAAATCTTGTATATTCCTAAACCAATCGCGAAAAGAATGAGCGTGTTCAGGTTGTAAGTCGGCAATACGTTGTCGATTAAGATTTGGTTGGTAAAAACCGCAATTTGCGCCGTGGTAGCCGAGAACAAAGCAGCAAAAATATAGACGTACCAAAGTTGTTTGTAATCGCCCAATTGCTTGAATAGCTGCCAGTACAAACTTCTTTTGTCTTCCGACGGATAGCTCACTTCGGCTTCTTTCTGCTCATTGGATTGAATGGAAAGAATCAGCGGCGCTTTGTTTTTGATTTTGCCTTTGTCGAGTTCGAGTGTTTTGAAATTGTTCGGAATACTCGAAATTTCTTGGTTTTTCAGTAAATCTGACAGGAAGTTTTTCTCGGCATCGAAATCTTTGAAACCAAAACTTTCTTTGAGGTATTTAAAATAGGTCAGTTTGTTGAATACTGCGGCGTGACCATTTTCAGTAATTACCTGATCGATATTGATTTTGTATTCTTGGAGTTCTTCGTTGCAAATCGCGACGATTTTATCTTCGGTTTGGGCGAAATCCCAGTCGGTTTTGTTTTGCACCGCGCGGTTTTTCATTTCCTGAAGCGTCAAGAAATACTGGCTGCCTTTGCTCGGATCGTATACTTTAAACTTTTTTCCTTTGAGTTCGCTCACCACAATGTAGCGCGAACCGCTTTTGTGCTTGACCGGCATAATAAAAGGAAATAGTTCTTTGATGTTGGCTTCGTTGCCCACGATGTAATTCACATCGAGCAGTTTGAACGAAGCATCGAAACCGTTGGCATCGAGGAAGGTTTTTAAATCGGCGAGGCGAGAACCTTTCTGGTCTAGCGGAATGTTCTCTTCAATATAGTTCCGGGAAATGCTCTTCTCGAATATATTGAACACCGTTTTAATCGCACTGATTCCGCAATCATTGCTTTTGAGTTGTTGGTCTGTTTTTGGCATAGATTTGGGGTTTATCTTATCCAATGTTGATGTATTATTTTAATGCTATCAAATTGTTAATCAAATAATTCTTAGCAAGATTAATTATATTTATTTACTTGGCACAAAATTTTCCTTTGATTAACCGAAAAAAACGATGAAACGTTAAAATGTGCCGGTATTTCCAAAATTATTAAAATGAAAAAGCCTCCGAGGGTTGTCGAAGGCTTTTTTGTTATTTTTTTATTAACGTTAAAGCTTGTGCATATTACCAGCCAAGGTTTCAAGGAACTTTCCGATAGGACCTTTAATCATCATGGCCATCATGGCGTTGAATTCTCCTTCAAAGAACAATTGCACCTCTGATTTTTTCTCGCCAACCGAATCGATTTTAGCCGTTAATGTGAAAGGCAATTTGTCACTGGCAGCGCCCAAAACTAGTTTGTTTGCTGGTGTTTTCTCTTTCATTTTGAGCTTGATTTCAGGCATTCCGTTGAGGCCGAAAACAAACATATCGTCTGTGAGTACTTCAAATTTGGCGATGTTTTCCGGCATTAGTTTTTCGAAATTCTTGACATCAGATAACGAATCGAAAAGATGCTGAGCCGATTGGTCAACGCTTACTTTAGGGCTTTCTAAATTCATAGGAGTTTTGTTTATTTTGATAGATCCAGTATAGATAGGATGGACTTTATTTACACTTCAATTCCCCAAGAGTCTGGTGCCACACTCCATTCTTTGAGTGCGCTTTGTTCTTCTTCGGTAATGTATTTTTTAGTAACAGCTAAATTCAATAAATGTTGGTAATTGCTCAGCGTATACAAATCCACTTTTGCATTTTTGAAGTTTTCCTCAGCGATTTCAAAACCATAAGTAAAGATCGCGACCATGCCTTTCACGTTAACGTTGGCTTCTCGTAAGGCTTCCACCGCGAGCAAACTACTTTTCCCGGTACTGATTAAATCTTCAACTACGACAACGTTTTGTCCTTTTTGCAGGAAACCTTCTACTTGATTCTGACGACCGTGCTTTTTGGGTTCCGGGCGAATGTAAACAAACGGCAAGCCCATGTATTCCGCAACGAGCATTCCGATGCCAATTGCTCCGGTAGCCACACCAGCGATTACGTCTGGTTTTCCAAATTGTTTTTCGATATTTTTTGAAAACTCTTCGCGGATATAATTTCTAATCGCCGGAAAAGACAACGTGAGCCTATTGTCACAGTAAATAGGCGATTTCCAACCCGAAGCCCAAGTAAAAGGATTTTTCGGATTCAATTTAATTGCATTTATTTGCAAAAGCAATTCGGCGGTTTTCTCGGCGGTGTCTTTATTAAAAATCATAAGCACAAATGTATAAAGTTTTTGTCAACGATAAACCATTTTTTTTGACCAATCAGATTGTTAAAGAGACTGATTTCAAAATGTTTTTACTCGAAAGTACTGACATTAAAAAACTTGTCATCAAGATGTATAACAACAAGATCAAAAAGTGCTATCTGTATTATCCCGACGAAAAAGTGATGTTCCAGAAACTCAAGGAGAAAATCCCGATGCAACGCGCCGCCGGTGGTTTGGTCTACAACAAAAACGGCGAAGTGCTTTTCATCTTCCGCAACGGAAAGTGGGATTTGCCCAAAGGCGGCAAAGAGAAACGCGAAAAGATGAAACTCGCGGCGATGCGTGAAGTAGAAGAAGAAACCGGAGTAACAGGTTTGAAAGTCACCAAAAAACTCCAGAAAACCTACCATATCTTCAAACGCAACGGCATCTACAAATTAAAAATCACGCGTTGGTATGAAATGCGCACTGACTTTGAAGGCATTCCAGTTGGTCAAGCCGAAGAAGGTATCGAAAAAGTAGCATGGCTTAATCCGGAACAAATTCAGGAAGCGCTTCAGAATTCCTACGAAAACATCAAATTGCTTTTTGAGGCGGAACAGCAAAAGGTCTTAAAGTAAATTATTTCACCACCACCGATTCCGGCACCAAAACCGTATAATCGCCGCCGTTTCTAATCACATCACGCACAATGCTCGAACTGATGTAAGAAGTTTTCGCTGCGGTCAAAAGAAAAACCGTCTCAATTTTCGAGAGTTTGCGGTTCGTGTGGGCAATGGCTTTCTCGAATTCGAAATCAGCAGGGTTGCGCAAGCCGCGCAGGATAAAGTCGGCTTTGAGTTTGCGACACAAATCAATCGTCAGGCCTTCATAAGTCACTACTGAAACTTTTGGCTCGTCTTTAAAGGCTTCTTCGATAAACCGTTTTCTTTCCTGAAGCGGAAACATGTATTTCTTATCGGCATTCACACCAATGGCCACGATGACTTCATCGAACAGCGAAACGCCGCGTTTGATAATATCGAAATGCCCAAGAGTTATAGGGTCGAACGAACCGGGGAAGATGGCTTTTTTCATTTTTTTTGGAGTGCCTTAGTGCCTGAGTAGCTGAGTGCCTTAGTATTTTGAACGGCTAAGATAAGGAGTTTTGAAGTGCTGGAGTAGCTCAGTGGCTGACTTTTTTTCAGAAGCCGGGAACCTGCTGTACGCTATATCTTTTTTGTTCGTTCCTCTCAAAAAAGGATGCCGCTTCCATCAGGGCTAGGAAGTGCCTGAGTACCTTAGTGCCTGAGCTTTTTTTGGTGCCAAGAAGTAGTGTACGGAAACTGAAGTAGGTAAGTACTTTAAAAGTTCTTTTTTATATAACAGTTAAATGCTACGGAATCAAGTTAGGTTACTTCCCTGTGCCATAAATGCTAAACATCAGTCAGTTCAACTTTCCGAGTTTAAACTCAGGCACTCAGCAGCTTAGGCACTTCCCAGAGCCAACTCAATCGCATTAGTAAACAAATCTTCCAGAGAAATCCCGGCGGCGCGTGCTTGTTGCGGAATCAAACTTTCGGTGGTCAGGCCCGGAATGGTGTTCATCTCAAGCATATAAGGTTCGTCATTCACGATGATGAATTCACTTCTGGAAAAGCCTTTCATTTTCAAAATTTCGTAGGCGCGTTTGGCTACGGCGTTGACTTTTTCGGTGAGTTCGGGTGAGATTCTCGCGGGTGTGATTTCTTGTGATTTGCCCAGATATTTGGCTTCGTAATCGAAGAAGTCGTTCTCGGAAACAATTTCGGTCATGGGCAAAACGGTGATTTTTCCCTGATAATTAATTACACCGACTGAAACTTCAGTGCCATCGAGGAAACTTTCGATGATGATTTCGCTGTCTTCTTTGTAAGCGACTTCAATCGCGATGGGCAATTCGGCTTCGGTTTTTACTTTAGAAATTCCGAAACTAGAACCCGATTTGTTGGGTTTTACAAAGCAAGGCAAACCGACTTTTTTGACAATCGCAGCAGTATCGATGTGTTCGCCTTTGTTGAGGTAGAACGATTCGGCGCATTTGATTCCGTAGGGTTTCAAGACTGAAAGCAAATCACGTTTGTTGAAAGTGAGTGCAGCCTGATAATAATCGCAGGAAGATTGCGGCAAACCAATCAAATCGAAATAGGCTTGCATGAGTCCGTCTTCCCCGGGCGTGCCGTGAATCGCGTTGAACACCGCGTCGAATTTGATTTTCTCGCCATTTACGGTGATTGAAAAATCGTTTTTGTCGATCGGGAATTCGTTGTTGTTGTCATCGACATAAACCCATTTTTCTCTGAAGATGTGGATGCGGAACCCGCGGTATTTGTTTTTGTCTAAATATTGGTAAACGACGTTTCCGCTTTTGAGCGAAATCTCGAATTCGGAGGAATAGCCGCCCATGATGATGGCAATGTTTTTCATTGAAGGGATTTTAAGATTTTTGGATTTTAAGACTGTAGGATTTTAGGATTGTAAGATTAGGTCTTACAGTCTTACGATCTTATCGTCTCATTGCCGACAGCCCTAGCCCCGATTACCTCACTTTACTCTTATTTTTTATAGGAGTTCGGTGAACACTACGTGTTTGTAGTGGAAATCCTTTTGCGCCGGGGTTCGGCGTGAAAGATTGCAACGGATAGCGGGAATCAGCTTCTGCTAAAAAATTTAAACAAAATTATCATTTTTTTTGAAACGTAAATGAGCGCTACCAAGACATTCCAACATTAAATGAAATCATCGAAACGCGAATTACATTTGACCTTAGAAAAACAATGAAAAAGACAAATGAAACCTTTATCTTTGCCGTGCTTGGGCCATGAGGCTTAACCCACCGAAGTTAACGATTTTTACTATGGAATTGAAGGAATATCTGAAAAGCCGGGTGTTTTTTACTCAGGTTTTTATTGGCTTGGCGATTATTGCCGTGCTGAGTTACCTGTTTTTTCACTGGCTGACCTTTACCACCGATCACGGCAACGAGATTACGGTTCCGGATTTGCGCAAACTCAGTGAACTACAAGTAGAGGAGAAGCTAGACGAATTAGACCTCGAGTATGTGTTGCTCGATAGCGTCGATTTCAACAAAGATTTCCCAAAACACAGCGTGGTGGAACAAGATCCGATTGCCGGTTCGAAAGTCAAGAAGCACCGGAAAATTTATATCAAAATCAATTCTTCAGGTTTTACTATGGTCAAAATCCCGAATTTGATTGAGAAAACCTATCGTCAAGCGGTTCCGACCTTAAAATCTTTAGGACTTGAAGAAGGCACCGTAACTTATAAACCGTATCTCGGCAAAGACATGGTCTTGGAAATGCGCTGGAACGGCAAGAAACTCAATCCGGGCGACAAGGTTTTCAAGTCTTCGAAAATCGATTTAGTGCTCGGTGACGGCAAGGTTGGTTTTGATGAAACCGAGCTGGATACGATTCCTGTAACTGAAACTCCGGTAGATGCAACAGAATGATGAAAGTCCGGAATTAGAGGACGAATTGTATGAGCATTTCCGAGTAGAAGTGCCCAAAGGCCAGGATTTGTTGCGTATTGATAAATTTCTGATGCATTTCATTGCGAACTCGAGCCGCAACAAAATCCAGACGGCAGCCGACAATGGCGATATTTACGTGAACGATGTACCGGTGAAATCCAATTATCGTGTGAAGCCGTTTGATGTAGTGCGAATTCTTTTGGCGCATCCGCCTTTCGAGAACCGCGTCGATCCTGAGAATATTCCTTTAGATATTGTATACGAAGACGAAGCTTTGCTGGTCATTAATAAACCGCCGGGTTTGGTAGTGCATCCGGGTCACGGCAATTATACCGGAACTTTGGTGAATGCCTTGGCTTACCATTTTGAGAACTTACCGATGAACTCCAGCGAGCGTCCAGGCTTGGTGCACCGCATAGACAAAGATACTTCAGGCCTTTTGGTGATTGCTAAAACCGAAGCCGCGATGACACATTTGGCCAAACAGTTCGAAGCCAAAACTTCTGAGCGTGAATATGTTGCTATCGTTTGGGGCAACCTTAAAGAAGACGAAGGCACGATTGAAGGCAACATTGCCCGCCATTTAAAAGACCGCATGCAAATGGCCGTTTTCGCCGATCCGAACGTGGGCAAACCGGCAGTAACGCACTATAAAGTTTTAGAGCGTTTTGGTTATGTGACGATGGTTTCTTGTGTTTTAGAAACCGGACGAACGCATCAAATTCGCGTGCACATGAAACACATCGGCCATCCGCTGTTCAATGATGCGCGTTATGGAGGCGATTTGATTTTGAAAGGAACGACTTTTACCAAATACAAACAGTTCATCGACAACTGTTTCAAAATTCTACCACGCCAAGCGCTTCACGCCAAGACTTTAGGTTTTGTGCATCCGACCACGGGCGAAATGATGCGTTTCGATACCGAACTTCCAGACGATATGCAACAACTTATCGAGAAGTGGCGGGCTTATGCCAAATCGAATACGGCTGGTGAAGACGAAGATTAATTCAGTTCTCCTTTAAAAGTATCGCCTTGCCCGATGTCACCTGATTTGAAACCACGGTTGAACCAATGCATCCGCTGTTCTGAAGTACCGTGCGTGAAACTGTCAGGCTCAACGTGGCCTTGCATTCGTTTTTGGATGGCATCATCACCTACGGCATTTGCGGCACTGAGCGCTTCTTCGATGTCGCCGGGTTCGAGTACTTGGTTCATCTGTTGGTTGTAATGTGTCCACAATCCGGCGTAGAAATCGGCTTGAAGTTCTAGGTTGACCGAGAGTTTATTGGCTTCGGCTTCTGATTTTCCTTGTTGCATTTGACGCATTCTGGTTGAGGTTCCTAGCAAATTCTGAACGTGATGCCCGACTTCGTGCGCGATGACATAAGCAATAGCGAAATCACCGCCTTCTGCTCCGAAACGCGATTTGAGTTCTTCGAAAAATGCCAAATCCATATAGACTTTTTTGTCGGCCGGACAATAGAATGGCCCTGAAGCTGAAGTCGCTGAGCCACAGCCCGTGTCGACGTTGCTGGTAAACAAAACCATTTTGGGTTTTTCATAAGTGAGCCCGTTTTCGGCAAATATTTTCGTCCAGACATCTTCGGTATCGGCAAGAATGGTTGCGCAGAATTCGCCCATTTTCTGATCTTCGGCAGAAAGTTGTTGCGTTGTTTGTTCGGTAGTTTGGCCTTGCTGCAATTGCTGGAGCATCGGAGTAAGTTGTTGGGCATTTTCACCGCCAAAAATATTGACCAGTAAAATAATAATTCCGATAAGCCCACCGCCGAGCGCTACTTTTCCGCCCGACATGCCACGGCGGTCTTCCATATTATCGCTTTGTCTTCTGCCGATCCATTTCATGAGATTAGATTTTTAGAGTTTGAATATAGAGTTAAACCTTCATCCACTTGGCAATAATCATTTCTAAAGTGTCTTTAATAATCGGCTTTGAGGCGTAATCGTCCATGCCGACTTCGATGCATTTTTCACGTTCACCCACTACAGTTCCTGCCGTAAGGGCAATAATCGGCACGTGGCTTTTCTGGATTTCCCTGATTTTCTGCGTCGCTACATAACCGTTCATAACCGGCATTTGCACGTCCATAAATATAATATCGACTTCGTTTTGCTGGAATTTCCCCACGGCATCTTGGCCATCTACTGCTTCAATTAAAGTGGCGTTGGGCAGAATTTGCTTAATGAGTGTTTTGGCCAGCAGCATGTTGATTTTGTTGTCTTCGACGATGAGCACTGTAGCCGGAATCACCAAATCGTTAGTTGCGGTAGATTCAGACACGCTTTCAGTAGCGGTATCTTGACCTGTTTTCATCGCTTGGTCGTGTGCGATTTTCAACTCTACATCGAAGAAAAACTCGCTGCCTTGACCATAAGCACTGATGAGTTGCAAGTGGCTTTGCATTAAATTGAGTAGTTGGTTGCAAATCGAAAGCCCGAGCCCGGTGCCGCCGAATTTTTTAGTAGTCGACGTATCTTCTTGGGCAAATGCCTCGAAAATCTTTTCTTGATTGCTTTTCTTAATACCGATACCGGTGTCTTTAACCGAAAAACGGAACATGGCGGTATGCGCGGTTTTGCGAATCACCAGAATACTGAATTCAATTTTTCCTTTTTCGGTGAATTTTACCGCGTTGCTCAAAAGGTTGATTAAAACTTGTTTGAGTCGGATGTAATCAATGTAAATGTATTGCGGAACGGCTTCGTCGATATCGACTACCAATTCGATGTGCTTGAGGTTCGAGTCGTATTTGATAAGTTCAATGACTTGGTGTGATAAATCGACGATGTTGTATTTCTCTATGTTGAGCTCCAATTTTCCGGATTCGATTTTAGAAAAATCCAAAATGTTGCTAATGACTTCCATGAGCAAGTTGGCCGATTGGTTGATTGTGTTCATGTACTGCTTCTGGAATTCCTCGAGCTTGGTTTTCATCAACAAATCTGTGAAGCCGATAATACCGTTGAGCGGCGTACGGATTTCGTGGCTCATATTGGCCAGGAACTCTGATTTGGCTTTGTTCGCGGCCTCGGCGATTTCCTTTTCTTTGAGGATATTCTCGGCGAGTTTGCGTTCGGTGATGTCGATAAAAATTCCGCCGACGAATTGGATTTCTCCGTCTTTAAGAATTGGTTCGCCAAACTCTTCGACCCAAACGGTATGGCCGTCTTTGTGGATGATGCGGTAGGTCAGGTGGATTTTCTTTCTTTCATTGAACAGCTTTCGCGCCACGGAAAGAAATTCATCTTTGTCTTCAGGATGCACTAAATCAATATAGAACCGCTTGTTTTCTAAAAACTCTCGTTTAGGATGACCGGTAAGTTTTTCAATTTCGTCGTTGAGGTAAATCTTTGACCATTTCTCATCGTAGTTTGAAAGGTAAACCGTGCCGGGAATGTTATCGGCGAGCAAACGGAATTTTTCTTCACTTTGCTGGATTTCTTCCTCATTCTCGAGTCGTTCCATTGCCGAGATGATGTTGTTGGTCAGAATTTGCAGTAAGTTGATTTCGTCTTCAGACCAGTTTCGTTCCTCTCCAATGACGTCTAAGCCAATGAATCCGGTATACTTATCTTTAACATATAAAGGAAAAATCAGTACCGATTTGATTAAATTGTCGGCCAACAGTTTTTTAAGTACGCCTTCTTCAAGTTTTCTGGTGTGGGCTTTGAAAAACTTGCGCTGTTTGCCTTTGCTAACAATCTCGTGGAAATCTTCATGCGAAAAATACCGCAGTGGCGTAATTTGCAATTCCACATGATTCTGGCCCCATTTGTATTTTTGTCGGAAGAGTTGTGTGTTCGGGTCGTTTTCGTAATAATACAAATGATCAACTTGGGTGACTTTACCAATAATAGGAAAAGCTTCCTGAAAAATCTGGATTTTCTCTTTGGTCTTGATGAATTTATCGGTGAACATTAACATGGCCGAGAGCAATTCACTTTTGTAAACCAATTTTTTTTCAGCTTCCAGACGGAGTTTAGATTCGAGTGCTACCACAATCAAATCACTAACTGATCGGGAAAAGGCTACGTCTTGATTGTCCCAGTTTTTCAGTTTACCGACGGTTTCGAAGCACAGAATACCGTGTAACTCACCGTTTACGAAAATAGGAGTGTCAAGCAACGAACGGATTTGATTTTTGGGGATATAATCGGCGCAGAGTTCTTGGGTGATAGGATTCGAATTTACATCCGAAGCAATAATCTGCATCTCATTTTCTATGGTCTGAAAGTAATTCGGATAGTCGTCACGTTTGAGCACAAAACCTTTTTCGAACTTATTTTTGTTTACTTCATACAAATTCTCACAACGAATTTTATCAGGGTGAAAATTCCAGAAACTCGCACGATCGATTTCCAGAGTCATAGATGCTGTTTCCAAAATTTCTCTCAGAATGCTATCAAAATCTTCGTGCCCGGAATAACTTTTGGCCATAAATTTCTTGAGCGTTTCGTTGAATTTTGTCAGTTTTTCTTGGGTCTTGATTTTGTCTGTTTCGATATTTTTAATCGCGGTAATATCGCGGGCAATGGCTGAGTATCCGATGATTTTACCGGCGCTGTCCTTCTTGGCATTGATTTTCTGTGAAACCCAGTATTCCTCACCGTTTTTCTTTAGCCCGGGGAATTCGATGATTTCGTTGTCGTTTACTTGAAAATTCGCATTCTTGATAAATTGTACCACACTGCTGACATAATCTTCGCGAATGTATTTTGTAAAATGACTGCCGATGACTTCTTGCGAATCATAGCCAAGTGTGCGTTGGCAGAATTCGTTGATAAAGGTAAAACGGCCATCGAGATCGGTTTCAAAAATAATGTCGTTGGCCGAATGGATTAGGTTTTTGTATTGGTCTTTTACCTGAACTTGCTCGGTCACATCTTGTCCGGTACCGATAACGAGATTTTCGTCGAATTTTTTATCTTTCCATTGGATGTACTTATATTCACCGTTTTTGCATTTAAGTTTGCGAGTGTGCAAGCGGTTATCAATATATTCTTCGTGGTAATCCTCGCCGATGAAGTCTGGATCTTCGGTTAAAATCCAAAATCCAAAACCGAGCATTTCTTGTGGTGTATACCCTAAAATTTCAGTTACTGATTCACTGCAAAATAGCACTTCGCCTTTTTTGTTTGTTGCGATAGTAAGTGAATTTCCTTTGTTGACGATTTCATGTGTGAACCGAAATTTGTCTTGTGTATTGAGCCATGAAATGTGTTGGATGTAATGAATGAACATCATCAAAAAGCAATAATTCAGCAAGATGAGGGTTAGGCGCAACGGCAACCAATGCATCGCTACCGACAGGCACAGAAAACCAATCACCAAGCCGGTAAAAATCCAATAATATTTTATCGGTTTGAAAACGTGAAACGAAAAGAAGAAACTCACCGCAAAACCCAAAATCGGTATCAAATCAGGTTGGTGCGCGACCAAATTATGAGCAATAAAACCGAAGTAGAACAGGAAAAATACCATGAAAACCGCGTGGTTGTTCCGGTTAAAAAACGCATTTTTCTTGGTCAGGAAATACAATGAAATCAATATTGTCCCTACGAAAAAGCTTGAGACCAGTAAGCTTTTTGGACGAACAGAATAAATTTCAAAAATGATTTCGAAAATTGGCAACAAAATGCCCAGAAACAAAAAATATAACTGATATTCCTTATCAAACGACTCTAATTTCATGTAATCTTGAGTCTGTTTGTGGAAAAAGCGGTTGTTGACCTTGAAGAAATTGAAAGCCAAGACACCCAACAAAAAAAGCAGTAGTGGAAGGATTACCCAAAAAAACGCACTGCTTTTGGCTATTAATTCTGAAAAACTAATACCTTGGAATAAATCATTACTGCCAATCAAAGAAGTGGTAACCTTCATTGATAAATTGGCTAGAATGCCGACATCAAGTGGTATCAATTGCATTATTTATTCGCTTTCAGTAGCAATCAGTAGTTGCTGTTTTTTCGATTAGAAATATAGGAAAAAAAGTTAAAGGCAATAACAAATCAGCGAATCAATCTATTGTTTTTTTTCATGTATTTATCAACACACTATAAGGTCGTGAGTGTATCATTTGTATCGGTTTGTGGATGGTCTGTAAAAATTTCACGATAGATGATATAATACATCGAATACATAAAAGGCATCGTGAAGAAAATTCCGACACAGAACCCAATGAATCCAAGCATGACAAAAATAAAACCTACAATCAGTAAGGCAAACAATAACAAGAATTGCTTGGAAACAGCGACAATGCTTCCTTCAATAGCTTCCATAGCATTTAAGTTGCCAAAAATGATGAGTGGTAAAGTCAGAAAAGTTAAAATTGACACCGAGAAACTAATCAGCATTCCCAAAATCGGAAAGCCAACCCATTGCAAGCCCATCGATAAAGTTGTCGAGAAAAAAGTAATCACGACTGTTGCCATGACAATTTCTTTAAAATATGGTCCACGGTAGTAATCGAAAATTGTCAAGACCGAAAAGGCTTCTCCGTGTTGCGCCGAGCGGGCCATTTTAATCAATCCGGCATTGATTGGGCTGGCTAAAATGCAAAGCACCATGATAAAAAACAAATATCCGACAAACCAAATCGGGGAAAGATTTTCTACTTTAAAATCGGCCATGGTTTCAGCAGAAATGGCCAGTCCAAAAACACCAACAGCCAAAATTCCGAAGAAGAAACAAAATAGAATCGTTAGCAAAATCATGGCAAGCCCAGAATTTAATGCAATTTTTTTATAGTTTTCGAAAGTTTGGTTAAATACAGCGCTAAAATCTAACGGATATCCATTGGTTTTAATTTGTTGAATAGTGTCCTTGGTGTTCATGGGTTTCATTTTAAGGTTAACTCAATAATACGATTTATTTTAATACTAAAACCAGTCAAGTAATTTTCTGATCAGACCGATTTTGTTTTGATATGGCGCATACCGAAAGGGCAAATCGAGCCAATTGTATTTCCTGACGATGGCTTTCCGATGGGTAAAAGTTTCAAAACCCCAACGCCCGTGATAAGCGCCAATTCCTGAATGCCCGACACCGCCAAAAGGCAATTTTTTATTGGCAAACTGCACTACCGTATCGTTAATAGCGCCACCGCCAAAGGCAAAATTCGTCAGGATTTTTTGGATGAATGTTGGGTTGTTCGAAAACACATAAAGCGACAAAGGTTTTTCGTATTGCTGAATGATTTCGGCCAGCTCATTTTCGTTTTTGTAGCTTAAAATTGGAAGAATAGGGCCGAAAATTTCTGCTGTCATTAAACTGCTGTTTCGGTCGGGTTGATCGATTAAGGTCGGCGCTAGGTAAAGCTCTTCTTCGATGAATTGCCCACCATAAAGGATATTTTGTCCGTGTAAGGAACCTGTGAGCCTTTGCCAATTTTTGAAGTTGATGATACGGCAAAAATCTGAGGAATTGTGCGGATTTTCGCCATAGGCTACTTGAATTTCTCGAATCAAGTATTTGACTAAATCAGCTTTTACTTTTTCATGCACTAACAGATAATCTGGGGCGATGCACGTTTGACCGGCATTGAGGAATTTTCCCCAAACAATGCGTTTGGCGGCCAGTTCCAAAGAAGCAGTATTATCGATGATGCAAGGGTTTTTTCCGCCGAGTTCTAAAGTGGTCGGCGTGAGATTTTTTGCTGCAGCTTCGGCTACTATTTTGCCGACACCAACACTTCCGGTAAAGAAAATATAATCCCAACGCCGGGAAAGTAATTCTTGTGCTACGATTGAATCTCCTTGAACAACTTGCGCTTGATGGGTTTCAAAAACTTGCGATATTATTTCAGTGATTATCCCGGCGGTATGCGGCGTGAGCTCTGAAGGTTTTAATACAACTTGATTTCCGGCCGCAACGGCTGATATTAGCGGCACCATAGCCAACTGAAAAGGATAATTCCACGGCGCAATAATCAGTACTTTTCCGTAGGGCTCGCGGTAAATATAATCGCGCGACGGAAAGTTCAATAAAGACGGCCACACTGGCTGCGGTTTTGCCCAACGATTCAGGTTTTTAATAGCCAATTTCAACTCCGATGTCACCAAACCGGTTTCAGTCATCACGCCTTCAAAAAACGGCTTTTTAAAATCGTTGTGCAAGGCTTGAAGAATGGCTTGTTCGCGCTTTTCGATTTCGGTTAACAACCGGATTAATCCGATTTTGCGTTTTTCAATATTGGTTTTATAGTCCATCGGATAAAGCTACAAATTTTGTTTCGGAACTTTTGAAAAGTAACGGCCCAAAAAAAGCAGCCTCATTCGAAACTGCTTTTAAAATAATTTTTGTGACTGCCTATTCCACAAACGCCCAACGGAAGCCAAAGTTCAAATCAAACTGTTTGGCATCGTTGCTTATGGCAGTGATTAGGGAAGACGACGACAAATAAAACCCGCCTACTCTAAATCCTAGACCAAAGTTGCTTCCGGAAATTTCGTTTTGCGAATAAGGTAAGAAAGCTTCAAAATATCCTAAACTTACTCTAGGGATAATACTGAAATTGTTTTGAGCGGTCACTTGGTTGTTGCCTTCATTGTCGCTCAACTTCTGCTGCAATTGGCCGGTAATAAAGAACTTACCATATATTTTGAAATCGCTGTACAAAGAGAACGTAGCGGGTAATTTTACGTTGAAATCAGTACTTTTCTCCTCAGTAGTCAAATAACCGCTATTGACCAAAACCTCTTCGACATCTTTCAGACTTTCTAAGTTGCTGAACTGTTCTAGGTTGAGTTGTTGGCCTTGCGGAACATTTAGCCGATAAGAATTTGACGCATTTTTACTGTCTTTGAAAGACATGCTTCCGATATTGCGCAGTGCCATTCCCACATTGATTTTGTATTTTTTGACATCGTTGGGATCTTTCCACTGATAATTGGCTCCGATATCAGTGCCAAAGCCGCCTAATTTTCCGAAAATAGATTGGGTGTAATCACTTTGATTGGTGAAGCTGTCAGACAAATCACCGGAATAAGCGAAGTTAAGTGAAGCACTTGCATTAGTGAGATAAGCAGTACTATTGCTAGGATTGTTGGCATCATAAACCGATACAATTGAACCTCTAAAAGCATCTACTCCGGCGTTGGAATAGGAACCGGGGAACAATAATTTCAGGGTGAGCCCGGCGCTGAACGAATGTTGGTCATTTTCGAATACATTTCGCGCGGCAGACAAACCGACTTCGCCCCAAGAAATCCCATTGAAACGTTGGTTGTTCTTGTTATTGATAAGTGCCGTTCCGGTTTCTGTGATATCGGTGGTGTTGAAAAGCGATTGCCCTAAATCAGGATCTACATCAACCAGTACGAACTTCACATTTCCTTTGGTGGTTAAACCGAATCCCCATTTATGCCACTTCATGGCGAATCCGGGTCCGAGAATTTCGGCATCGATATTCATATTCACTGTTTTACCGCTTTTGAATATCAGTTCCTCAAAATCAGTATCGGAATTTAAATCGCTCATGCTTAATATGTTGTTCGATACATTGACGCTAAGTCCGTTGATGTTCACTTCGTATTTTTTAGACAAGTTGGTCAATTCTGCGGGGTTCAAATAAGTATTGAGCAAACCCGTTCGGCTAGAAGTACTGACACCGATAAAATGGTCTTGGGCAAAGCCGTAACCTGAAGCCAGTAAGCAGATATAAATGATTGCTTTTTTCATAACATAGTATTTTTTGGTTGTTTAGTTTGAACGTTGTACCCAGTGCGGTAGTATGTAAAAATATCAATTAAAACTTATAAGGCCGCGTTCCAGAGCGAATTTTCTGGCAAAGGTGCAACAATTTCGAGTTTTTCTTTGGCCACCGGATGGACGAAGACCAATTTTCTGGCGTGCAAATGAATGCCTCCGTCGGGGTTACTGCGGTCGAAGCCGTATTTCAAATCACCTTTAATAGGACAACCAATGGCGGCCAATTGCGCCCGTATTTGATGGTGGCGTCCGGTATGCAAATCAACTTCCAGCACAAAATAAGAATCTAAAACCTTGATGATTTGGTAATCCAGTTTGGCGATTTTGCTTCCTGGAACTTCTTTCGCGTGCGCTTTCGAGGTATTGTTTTTCTCGTTTCTGGTCAGATAATGAACTAACATATCATTAGTTTTTGGCGGTTGGTTTTTCACCACGGCCCAGTAGGTTTTCTCGGTTTCGCGCTTGCTGAACATTTCGTTGAGCCTGGCCAGCGCTTTACTGGTGCGCGCAAAAACCACAATGCCGGTCGTGGGCCGATCCAGCCGATGTACGACGCCCAGGAATACTTCGCCGGGTTTGTTGTATTTGTCTTTGAGGTATTCTTTGACGATTTCCGACAAAGGTTTGTCGCCGGTTTTGTCGCCTTGTACAATATCGCCGACGCGTTTGTTGACGATGATCAAGTGATTGTCTTCGTGAAGAATTTGGAGGTTATTTTTTGTGGAGAGTACTTTCATGCCGGAAAGTCCGCGTTAGGGATTGCAGCAAAGTGCCGTGCACTGCGGAAAGCCCGACCCTTGTGGTAACGCCCCATTATTAATTATTAACGATTAATTATTAATTGAACTAATATTGCTCTTTCTCATTCGGAAAATCCTTAGACTTCACATCAGTCACATACTGGCCAATCGCGCCGGTCATGGCTTCGTATAAATTCAGGTAACGCCTTAAGAATCTTGGGCTGAATTCATTGTTCATCCCGAGCATGTCGTGTATCACCAACACTTGGCCATCTACGCCGCCGCCCGCTCCGATACCAATCACGGGAATCGAAATACTTTTGGCTACTTTTTCGGCCAGATGTGCCGGAATTTTCTCTAAAACAATCGCAAAACAACCTAAGCTCTCAAGGAGTTTTGCGTCTTCTACGAGTTGTTCGGCCTCGGCTTCTTCTTTGGCGCGCACGGTGTAAGTCCCAAATTTATATATCGATTGTGGAGTCAAGCCTAAATGGCCCATGACCGGAATTCCGGCGTTGAGGATTTTCTTGATGCTGTCTTTGATTTCTGCGCCACCTTCCATTTTTACGGCATGCGCACCGCTTTCTTTCATAATCCGGATGGCAGAGCGCAACGCTTCTTTAGAATCTGATTGGTAACTACCAAAAGGCAAGTCGACCACAACTAAAGCACGGTTCACGCCGCGAATCACACTCGAGGCATGATAAATCATCTGATCGAGCGTGATGGGCAAAGTGGTTTCGTGGCCGGCCATTACGTTACTGGCAGAATCGCCCACCAAAATCACATCGACTCCGGCTACATCGACAATATGTGCCATGGTGAAATCGTAGGCGGTGAGCATCGAGATTTTCTCGCCGTTTTCTTTCATTTCGATCAGCGATTTGGTCGTGATTCTTTTATAATCTTTTTTAGCAACAGACATAGGTTGAGGTTTAGTGGTTGTAAAAGTAGTAAAATCATACGGTAGTTAACCGGCGGTTGTTTTTATATTTGTAGCACAAAACCAGCATTTTATGAAAAAGCTATTTTTTGCCTTGTCGTTTTTATGGCTGTGTAAAGCCCAGGCCCAAGATTTCCAGAAAGAAGAAATCAAAAACACCATCCAAACTTTTTTTGAAGGTTTCCACCACCGCGACACCGTTTTGTTGCGTCAAGTATGCGCCGATAAGATGATTTTGCAATCGATCGAGGAAAATGCCAATGGCAACCAACTCACCGAAGAACCGCAGGCATTTTTTTACCGCTCTATTGCCTCGATGCCGCAAACGCTCAAATACCGCGAACAAATCTTGAGCTACACCATTCAAGTAGACGGTTCTATGGGCCACGCCTGGACGCCGTATGAGTTTTATCTCAACGGAGCGCTGAGCCACAAAGGCGTGAATGCTTTTACGCTGTTCAAGGAAAAAGACCGCTGGAAGATTGTTTACATTATTGATACTAGACGGAAGTAGTTTTAGTTTTTGAAGCCGGGAACCTGCTGTGCGCTATATCTTTTTAAACCTACTAGGTTTCCAAAACCTAGTAGGTTTAAAAAGGATGCCGCTTCCATCAGGGCTATGGTTTTAGTGCAAATCAAGAACAATTGTTTTAAAGTGAAAAATTGGCCTTGTACCTGAAGTCCTCAGGACTTCCTCCTTTTAATTTCAAATATCAGGGCTATAGCCACCGATTCTTATTGGCGTGTTTTCTAAAAAGCCACCGATACATCTTTAGATTACCTTTTGCTCAAGCTTTCCAACGCTAATTTGGCTATATTTTGCACCAGTTGGGTAGGCGAGAGGCCATCGCAATTGGTGAGTCCGACCACATAAATATCCGATTCAGGTAAGTACACAGCCATGCTTTTGTATCCGAAAATGCTTCCGCCGTGTTCTCTGCTGGTTTTTCCATTGATTTCGCGAAGGTGCCAACCGTATCCATAAGTAAATTCTTTTCCATCGTTGAGCTTGTATTTGGTAAATGCCTTACGGCTATTTTCAGCTTTAAGCAATTGGTTTTCGTTCAGTGCTTTTTGCCAACGCAACAAGTCTTCTAAGTTCGACATCAAAGCTCCGGAAGCAAAAGGAACACTGTAATTAATGAGTGTTTTGTTCACATAACCAGTTTCCTTTTTTTGGTAACCATATGCCCTTTTGGGAATAATTTTACGGTCAGAGTTATAACACGAATGGCTCATGCCAGCCTTTTCAAAAATATTTTTCTGGATAAAGTCTTCATAAGAACTACCCGAGGCGACTTCTATAATATGCCCTAACAACACATAGCCAGAATTGTTGTAGTCGAACTTTTCGCCGGGCGCAAAATCTACCGGTTCATTTTTAAAGAAATCGACCATCATTTGAGCACTCATTTCTTTTTGGGCAATTTCTTTGAGCTGTTTCATTTTAGTAAAATCTCTAATGCCTGAAGTATGTGTCAGCAAATGGTGTAGGGTAATATTTTGGCCATTTGGAAAATCTGCAACATATTTTGACACCGGATCTTGGGTTTGCAGTAAACCTTTTTCTTCTAGAATTAATATCGCAATGGATGTAAATTGTTTGGTCATCGAGCCCAGTTGAAAAATAGACTCCGGAGTAAGTTTCACATCGAGTTCTAAATTGGCTTTTCCGAAAGCTTTGCTGTAAATGGGTTTTCCTTTTTGGGCCACCATAAATACACCGCCGGGGCCATTTTCATCTTTTATTTCTGCACGGACCAATTCGTCGATGGAGCGGTTCAGGTCTTGTGCTTGGAGTGGTTGAAGATTCAGCAATAGAAAGCCTAAAATAAAGGCAAGACAGACAATGGGTTTTGATTGATTCATTTTTTGATTGATTTTGATTGATTTTGCCATTGGTTCATTAAAGAGGGAGATAGTTACACAACGCGGTATTTTTCTGACACCATCTTTATAAAATCTTTATGCGACCAGTCTTTTATCTTATAAAATAATTACAATTCTTGGCCTAACTTTGCCCCGTTGTTTAAAGAAAAAACAATGAGCAGATTTATCAAACGCGCCCAATCGAAAAACCAATACCTGATCAGCTTTTTCTCGGTAGCTTTAGTTGCGTTATTGGGTTTGTTGGCTCGCGATTACGTCGATTATAAAGTGATTGGTTATTTGCTTTTGGTTGTGGTATCGTTGTTGGCCATTTTTTTAGAGATTTATCCGGTGTTGTTTGCCGCGATGTTTAGTGCGCTATTGCTCGATTTTTTGTTTATCCATCCGTATTACACGCTGCACATCAACAACACGGAGGATTTTCTTTTACTGTTGCTGTTCTTTTTAATTGCCTTGATTAATGCGGTGCTTACTTTCAAAATCCGCAAAGCCGAGCAACTCGCCAGAATCCGCGAAACCCGGCTCAATACGATGAAACTATACAACACATTGCTCGATTCGCTTTCGCACGAACTCAGAACGCCCATCGCAACTATCATGGGCGGCATCGGCATGTTACAAGAGCAAAGTGGCCGGATTACACAGGAGAACAAAACCAAGTTGCTTTCAGAAATGGACAAAGCTTCCTTGCGCTTGAACCATCAAGTCGAGAACTTGCTCAATATGTCGCGGTTGGAATCGGGTTATATCCAGCCACATTACGACTGGTGCGATTTGAGCGAGTTGATTTACAACGTACTTGACAGCCTTAAAGACGATTTGCAATTTCATCGCGTGCAAGTCAAAAAAAACGATTATTTACCCCTTTTCAAACTCGATTATGGTTTAACCGAGCAAATTCTGTATAACTTGATTTACAATGCCTTGCTTTACACGCCCAAAGGAGCCGAGATCCAAATTGCTATCGATTTTATGCCTGAAGCCGATTTTGAGTACCATCACAATCATCCGATGACTTGCCAAATTACTATTGCTGATGATGGCCCAGGTTTTCAGCCCGATGAAATGGTACACGCTTTCGATAAATTCTATCGTCCGGAAAATTCAAAAACAGGTGGCACCGGGCTCGGATTATCGATTGTGCGCGGTTTCACAGAAGCCCAAAACGGAACGATTACTTTGCAAAATGCAGAAGCCGGCGGAGCGGTTTTCAGTGTACAGTTTCCTGCGGCGGTAATGCATTTAAAAGACATCAGCCATGAGTAACAAGGCGCTTATATTGGTCATAGATGACGAGCCGCAAATTCGCAAGCTGCTTGAAATTACCTTAGAATCGGAAGGTTATAAAACGATGATGGCTGCTTCCGCCCAAGAAGGAATGGCTCTGGCTGCTGGGCACCAACCGGATATGATTCTGCTCGATTTGGGTCTGCCGGATTCAGACGGACAAGAAGTATTGGTTCGGTTGCGCGAATGGTACCCCCATCCCATTATTATTCTAACGGTAAAAAACACTGAATCTGAAATTGTCTCTGCTTTAGATCACGGCGCGAATGACTATATGACCAAGCCCTTTCGCACGCAAGAACTTCTGGCCAGAATCCGGACTAGTTTACGCAATGTAGTAGCCAAAACGGCCCAACCGCTAATTAATTTTGGTGATTGCTCAATTGATTTGCAAGCACGAGTCGTTAAGAAATCCGAACAGATTATTAAACTAACCGCAACCGAATATTCACTATTGGTGTTGCTTGCCCAAAACGAAGGCCGTGTGCTCACCCATCAGTATTTGCTCAAAGAAGTTTGGGGCCATGCCTATGCTGACCAAACCCAATATTTACGTGTGTTTCTAGCCCAGTTGCGCAAAAAGCTCGAAA
Organism: Flavobacterium lotistagni; assembly: GCF_011392125.1. Lineage (GTDB taxonomy): Bacteria > Bacteroidota > Bacteroidia > Flavobacteriales > Flavobacteriaceae > Flavobacterium > Flavobacterium lotistagni. The sequence continues at coordinate 29,555 of NZ_JAAJBU010000015.1, read as the reverse complement.
CCGATCCCAATCACCCGAAACACCTGATTACCGAATCGGGCATCGGCTACCGCTTCCACACCGGATAATTCCTTAGAAACTTTTTTGTACAATCTTGACGAGTTGCCTGAAAAATAGGCGACGTAGATTCTTGTTACCTATTATTTCCTAAAACTCTTAACATGAAATCACCTGATTTATCTAAAATTACTGCCGCTTCGTTACTTGTGGCACTTGGCATTATCTATGGCGACATTGGCACCAGCCCACTGTATGTAATGAAAGCCATTGTAGGCGATCGCCCAATCACCGAATTGTTGGTCTACGGTGGCGTTTCGTGCGTATTCTGGACGCTCACTTTTCAGACAACATTTAAGTACATTTTCTTGACACTTTCCGCAGACAATCATGGCGAAGGTGGCGTGTTCTCGCTTTATGCACTGGTGAAACGCTTCGGCAAAGGCAGACTGGTCATCCCAACGATTCTCGGAGCCACTACGTTATTGGCCGACGGCATTATAACCCCACCGATTTCAGTAGCTTCGGCAGTGGAAGGCCTTGAAGTTTTGGTTCCGAACCTGCCTACGATTCCGATTGTTATCGCCATTCTTTCCGGGCTGTTTTTCTTTCAACGTTTCGGCACGCAAAAAGTAGGTTCCTTCTTCGGGCCGGTGATGGCGCTTTGGTTCGGGATGTTGATTGTTTTAGGTCTGTCGCAGATCATTCACCATCCGGAGATTTTTAAAGCGCTCAACCCAGTTTATGCGTATGAGTTGCTTACACAATATCCGAAAGGATTCTGGCTCTTGGGCGCAGTTTTTCTTTGCACTACCGGAGCCGAAGCTTTGTATTCTGATTTAGGGCACTGTGGCAAGCAGAACATTCGCATCACTTGGATTTTCGTGAAAGTTGCCCTCGTGGTCAATTATCTTGGGCAAGCGGCTTGGCTCATGACACAGGGCAATCCCTTACTCAATAATAGAAATCCGTTTTATGAAATCATGCCACAATGGTTTTTGCTCAGCGGAATTGTCATTGCTACGATGGCGGCCATTATTGCTTCTCAGGCTCTGATTAGCGGCTCATACACCTTAATCAACGAAGCCATTTCACTGAATTTCTGGCCGAGGGTTGCACTGAAAAACCCAACAGACCTTAAAGGGCAAATCTACATTCCGTCGATTAATACCATTCTTTGGATCGGTTGCGTGCTGATGATTTTGTACTTCAAAAACTCTACGCATATGGAAGCGGCTTACGGTTTCTCGATTACTATTGCCATGATGATGACCAGCTTGCTTTTGGGCTACTACCTAGTGTTTATCAAGAAGATGAAAGTGCCGTGGGTTTTGCTGATTATGATCGTTTTCTGTGTCATCGAAGTGTCTTTTTTTGCTGCCAACATCGTCAAAATCAAAGAACGTTGGATGTTCCTATTTTTTGAACTGTTCATTTTTATGGTTATGTACGTTTGGTATTACGCGCGCAAGATCAACAACCGACTGATCAAATTCATCAACCTGGCCGAGCAAGTTCCGCTGTTGGAACAACTCAGTCAAGACAAACAGATTCCGCTCTTTGCCTCGCATTTGATCTATTTATCTAAGGCCGACAAAAACTACGAAATCGAAGACAAAATCATCAAATCGATTTTAGCCAAAAAGCCCAAGCGAGCCGATGTGTATTGGTTTTTCCACATCAATCGCATCAATGAGCCTTTCGCGCTGAACTACGAAATAATCGAACTTTCAGGCCGTGTGATTAAAATTGTGCTCAACATTGGTTTCCGGGTGCAACCGCGCGTAGAATTGTATTTCAAGAAAATTGTTACCCAGTGGTCGGCAGAGCGCGAACAACCGTTTACACCTTCGGTCGATGCAGCCTCACGCTATCATTGCCAGGCTGATTATCAGTTTGTCATTCTGGAGAAATTCCTCTCGGTCGAGAATGAATTTTCCGTTCGCGACGGTTTGCTGCTTCGCGCTTATTACTGGCTCAAGGAATTGTCAATCTCAGACCGCAAAGCCTTCGGCCTTAACAAAAGCGATGTCACTATCGAAGAACTTCCCATAGTTTATCAACCCATTACGCAACTTCCGCTCGAGAGAAAATTAAACTAATCCCAACATTTATGAAACGTATTTTTATTTTAACCCTAGCTGTATTTTCTTTAACTGCTTGGGCACAAACTGACTCTACTGCTGTTAAAGTTCCTTTTGAAGGACAAGACCAAACCTGGCAAAACGGTTCCGACCGACGCACTTCGCCACCAGTTTTATCCACAAAATATTTTACCGGCAGCGTGATGCTCGATATCAATTACACGCATTCGTTCAATAACCCGAACGATAATACAGTCGTGGGTTCTACCGCTTTGGCGCGTAACAACGAATTCCAAGTCTCGAGCGCGAACCTTGGTGGAGATTTCAATTACCAGAATGCGCGCGGCAGGATTATGCTGCAATTCGGAACGCGTTCTACAGTAGTTCCCCGAAACGATTACAGCGTTTATCGCGGGCAATACCAGCTTGATAATGTTTATCGGGACTTGTCTGAAGCTTATGCCGGTTATCACTTCGATAAATGGTACGGCATCAATGTCGATGCAGGTATGTTCATGTCGTATATCGGTTTGAACTCGTATTATCAGGTAGAAAATTGGGAGTACCAAGCTTCGTTTACCTCCGACAATACGCCTTGGTTTTTCAACGGGTTGCGCGTGCAGGTTTTTCCAAACAAACACCTGAAACTCGAAGGCTGGCTCATCAACGGTTGGCAGAGTTACGGCAAGTTCAACAGCATGCCGGGCTTGGGCGGAAATGTTACCTGGTGCCCGAACGAAGCAGTGAAATTGCTCACCAACGACTACTACGGAACCGATGCCGCCGGATTGAAAAACCGCGTCCGTTTCCATTCCGACAACAGTTTGCTCGTGCGTTATTTCAACCAACCGACGGCTAAAGGAATCAGCCGTGCCGCTTTTTCGAGTACTTTCGATTTTGGTTTTGAAACTGGCGATGGCGTGGGCGGATTCAACGGCAACAGCGAAAAGCCTTCGCAATATTTCCTCAGTGGCATGGTCTACAACCGCGTTTGGTTTAACCAAAACCGAATGGCTTGGACCATCGGCGGCGGTTACATGACCAATCCCGGAAGGTACTTGGTTTTGTACCCAACTGGCGATGCGAGCCCATTGCCTAATCCGTCGAACCCGACACAAACCGCGGGCACGCATCCATTTTCGGCCAATCCGGGCGACGAGTTCAAAGGTTGGGATTGTTCGACGAACTTCGATTTCATGCCCAACCAAAGTGTCACTTTCCGTCTGGAATTCATTCATCGCGAAGCCAGCGTTCCTTATTTTGCGGGCAGCGGCGGTGTGACTTCGCCCACAGGTTATACGACCACGCCGTTGCCTTCAGATTGGCAACCTGATTTGGTCAAAATGGAGAACCGGATAGTTTTCGCGCTTTTGTTCCGCATTTAAAGTTGGATGGTTTCGAACTTTAGCCTTATTTTTAGCACACTAAATGGCAAGCTATGAATACCAATAATGCGAGAATTTATAAAATGTTATTCTCGAGCGTCTATCCGCTATACGTGCAGAAAGTCCAGAAGAAAGGCCGCACCCAAACCGAAGTCGATGAGGTCATTACTTGGCTCACAGGTTACGATCAAGCTGCGATTCAAAAACAAATTGACGCTAAAGTTGATTTTGAAACCTTTTTTGCAGCGGCAAAATTAAATCCAGAAGCGCCCAAAATCACCGGCGTGATCTGCGGTTACCGAATCGAGGAAATTGAAGACGAGCTGGTTCGAAAGGTGCGTTACCTCGACAAACTCGTCGACGAACTCGCCAAAGGCCGCCCGATGGAAAAGATTTTGAGGAAATAGTTTTAGTAGCTGTTCCGGCTGTTCCTTTCAAAAAAACCGTGCCGCGCTAACAACGTTATGGCTGGGCAAGAGCTTCCGCTGGTCGCTTTGCCCAACCACCTTTTGTAAAGCGCGGCACGGTTTTGTTTTTCAGTGCCATCCGGGCTAGGGCATTAGTGGTGAGTTGACATTTCGGTTTATGGTGTCAATTTTGTGGTAATTAGTTTTGGCTGTCAGCGGCCAGCTTTTAGCTTTTAGCTTTTAGCGATCAGCAGTCAGCGGTCAGATTGTTTGCGAATTGCCCAAGCTATCGAGCTTTGATTTAGCTAACAGCTGATGGCTAACAGCTGACAGCTATCAGTTATTAGCTGTATCGATAAAAAACGCAATGACAATTCCCATAGCATAACAAACCAAATCGCTCCAGAGAAATCCTTGACCTAGAACATAATGACCTAAAGTTGTATTTCGCAGCGACACGAGCCACTCAGCGTTCCAGAGTTGTTGCAGTTCAATTAAAACGCAAAAAAGTAAAGGCAGGGCAATTTTAAAGAATCGGTTGGAATGAACGAAAATTATCCTGAAACCAAAGTACACCATCACAGCATACAAAACATCGCCAATAAATAACGGAACTACTACAATTTTTCGGGACAAAATCCCAAGAAGAACCACTGTTAAAGTAATGATGAAATAGAAACTTCGGTTTTGCCTCATTATTTGTCTCGCTCTTTTTGGAAGCTATCAGCTGTCAGCTTTTAGCTAATCGCTTTAACAATCCGCCATATTCACCGCCACGGCCAATCCGCCTTCGGAAGTTTCTTTGTACTTCGAGTTCATGTCTTTTGCCGTTTGCCACATCGTATCGACCACTTTATCGAGTGGCACTTTCGCGTTTTTGGCATCGGTTTCTAGTGCAAGTTCCGCGGCATTGATGGCTTTGATCGCGCCCATCGTATTTCTCTCAATACAAGGAATCTGCACCAATCCGCCAATTGGGTCGCAGGTCAATCCTAAATGGTGTTCCATTGCGATTTCTGCGGCCATCAAAACCTGGTCAGGTGTTCCGCCCATGACTTCGCACAAAGCTGCTGCGGCCATTGCTGACGAAACACCGATTTCCGCCTGGCATCCACCCATGGCTGCCGAAATGGTAGAACCTTTCTTGAAAATACTGCCAATTTCGCCAGCTACCATAAGGAATTGTTTGATTTCTTTTTCGCCAGCGTTGTGGTTTTCGATTACTAGATAATACATCAAAACTGCAGGAATCACGCCAGCACTACCGTTGGTCGGAGCAGTAACCACGCGGCCTAAAGCGGCATTGACTTCGTTCACAGCGAGTGCAAAACAAGAAACCCATTTCAAGATTTGGCGGAACTTAACTTCCGTTTTTCTGATTTGTTCGAGCCATTCTTGTGGCGTGTTGTAATTCGATAATCCGATGAGGTTCTGGTGCATGTCGAAAGCGCGTCGGCGTACGTTCAGGCCTCCAGGCAAAATCCCTTCGGAATGGCAGCCGATGTACATACATTCGAGCATGGTGTTCCAGATGCGCATCAGTTCGTGGTGGATTTCGGCTTCGGTGCGCATCGATTTTTCGTTCTCGTAAACAATTTCGGAAATCGATTTTTGTTGCGCGATGGTATAGTTCAGCAGCTCTTCCGCATTCTGAATCGGAAACGGAAAAGCGCACTTAATTTGGTGTTTTTTTTTCGCGTTCGGACGGTCTTCTTTCACGACAAAACCGCCGCCGATAGAGTAGAAGGTCGCGGCATACTGGGTATCGTCATCCAAATAAGCGGTAAATTTTAAAGCGTTGGCATGGAACGGTAGAAAGTTTTTGTTGAACACGATATCCATCAAAAACGAAAACGGAATCAGTTTTTCATTGCCGAGGTTGATTTGGTTTTTGTCTTCGATTTCTTTGATAATACCGGAAATATGCTGCACCGGAATGTACTCTGGATCTTGCCCGCTAAGCCCAAGCATCACAGCCAAATCAGTAGCGTGTCCTTTGCCGGTAAGTGATAAAGAACCATACAGATCAACTTTGACCTGAACGGTTTTCTGCAAGAGATTTTCAGTTCGCAACTCGCCCAGAAAACGTTCTGCGGCGCGCCAAGGACCAAGTGTGTGTGAGCTCGACGGCCCGACACCGATTTTTAGCATATCAAAAACGGAAATGCATTCTTCCATAGCAAAAGGTTTGGGGCAAATATAAACGAATGATTCGTTGGTTGGCACTAATGGAATATTAAATGCCGCGTTAATTTTAATCTACGCCGGAAGCGGATTATTTACCTTTGGCGCAAAATTTACCGATGCGATTCAATAAATACTACCTTTCTGCCTTAGCTTCTTTTGTAATCTGGGGTTTTTTCAGCCTCGCGCTCAAGCCGCTGCACGATTATGCGTCACTCGATATATTGTTCTATCGGATTTTCCTGGCGACCGTCCTGCTTTTGGGAATCAACTTGTTGTTCAGGAAGAAAGAAGTTCAGCAAGACTGGACCGTTTTTAAACAACTCGACAAGCCAACAAGACAACGAATTGTTTTTCTGACTGTAGCCGGCGGTTTCCTTTTGGTATTGAATTGGTTTCTGTTTATCTACGCGATCAACCACGTGAGTTTGCAATCGGCTTCGTTTGCTTATATGATTTGCCCGATTATTACCACGGTATTGGCGTTTTTTCTGCTGCGTGAAAAGTTGAGTTTTTGGCAATGGTTTTCCGTGGGGCTTTGTGTGTTGAGTTGCGCGATTTTGTCTTACGGTCACATTACGGATTTGATTTACAGTTTGGTGATTGCGTTCAGCTTTGCGTTGTACCTAATTAGCCAGCGCAAGAATAACCAATTCGACCGGTTTGTGGTGTTGACCGTTCAGATGCTCATCGCTTCTTTAGTAATCATTCCGTTTTTTCCGAGTTATAGCCAAGCGGTGCCACAGGAAAGTTTGTTCTATTTGTTGCTGGTGGTGATTGTGATTGTGTTTACAATCATTCCGTTGTATTTGAATTTGTATGCGCTAAAAGGCATGAATTCTTCGGCGGTAGGGATTCTGATGTACACCAATCCGTTGATTCATTTTTTCTTGGCCGTGTTTTATTTTAAGGAAGCGGTGAATGTAAACCAGATTGTGGCTTATGCGCTGATTGTGGTTTCGATTGTGGTTTTTAATGAAAGGTTGATTTTTGGGAGGAAGTGATTTTAGTTTACGGTTTACAGTTCACGGTTTACAGTTTTTGTTGTGGAATTGACGGCAGGCAATATATTTAGCTAAAAGCTGTTAGCTGTCAGCTTAAAAACTACTGTTAACTTTCCGTAAATGAACCGTAAACTGTTAACTGTAAACTATCACCTAGCCCGGATGGCAGCGGCATCCTCGTAGCGCAGCGAAGAGATATAGCGTACAGCCGGAAAAGCTTCTAAAAAATGACATCCTGTCAGCCCATATTTCCAGTTACTGACAAATCCCATGACCTTTTTTGGTTGGCACAGTGATTGACTAAGGCGCCGCGAGTTTGAATTCATTATAAAACTAAAATATATAAAAATGGGTAAAATAATTGGAATCGATTTGGGAACCACGAACTCTTGCGTGTCTGTTATGGAAGGTAGCGAAGCAGTGGTAATCCCGAATTCAGAAGGAAAAAGAACCACACCGTCGATCATCGGATTTGTTGAAGGCGGTGAAATTAAAGTAGGAGATCCGGCCAAGAGACAGGCGGTGACCAACCCTACGAAAACGATTGCTTCGATCAAGCGTTTCATGGGACACACCTATGACGAGACTACCGGCGAAGCGAAAAGAGTACCTTATAAAGTAGTCAAAGGCGACAACAATACACCACGTGTGGATATTGACGGTCGTTTGTATACTGCTCAAGAATTGTCTGCGATGACACTTCAGAAAATGAAGAAAACTGCCGAAGATTATTTAGGGCAAACCGTTTCTGAAGCGGTGATTACTGTTCCGGCTTACTTCAACGATGCGCAACGTCAGGCTACTAAAGAAGCTGGAGAAATTGCAGGTTTGAAAGTAATGCGTATCATCAACGAGCCGACTGCTGCGGCACTAGCTTACGGATTGGACAAAAAAGGAAAAGATCAGAAAATTGCCGTTTACGATTTGGGTGGTGGTACTTTCGATATCTCGATCCTGGAATTGGGTGACGGTGTTTTCGAAGTATTGTCGACTAACGGTGACACGCACTTAGGTGGTGACGATTTTGACCAAACCATCATTGACTGGTTGGCCGACGAGTTCAAAGCAGAGGAAGGAATCGATTTGCGCCAAGATCCGATGTCGTTGCAAAGAATCAAAGAAGCGGCTGAGAAAGCGAAAATTGAATTGTCATCATCGGCTGAAACTGAAATCAACTTGCCTTATATCACTGCTACGGCTTCAGGACCAAAACACTTGGTGAAAAAGTTAAGCCGTGCGAAATTCGAGCAACTTTCAGATTCGTTGATCAAACGTTCGATGGAGCCGGTGGCCAAAGCGTTGAAAGATGCCGGTTTATCGACTTCAGACATTGATGAAATCATCTTGGTAGGTGGTTCTACACGTATGCCGAGAATCGCTGATGAAGTAGAGAAATTCTTCGGAAAGAAAGCGTCAAAAGGAGTAAACCCTGACGAAGTAGTAGCCATTGGTGCTGCCATTCAAGGTGGTGTACTTTCTGGAGATGTGAAAGATGTATTGTTGCTTGACGTAACGCCACTTTCTTTAGGAATTGAAACCATGGGCGGTGTGATGACCAAATTGATTGAGGCCAACACGACTATTCCGACCAAAAAATCGCAAGTGTTCTCCACAGCTGCCGATTCTCAGCCTTCAGTGGAAATCCACGTGTTGCAAGGCGAAAGAGCGATGGCTAGCGATAACAAAACAATCGGCCGTTTCCACTTAGATGGTATTCCACCAGCGCCAAGAGGTGTTCCGCAGATTGAAGTAACTTTCGACATCGACGCGAACGGAATCATCAAAGTATCGGCTACTGATAAAGGAACAGGAAAATCTCACGATATCCGCATCGAAGCTTCTTCAGGCTTGACTCAGGAAGAAATCGAAAGAATGAAAAAAGACGCTGAAGCCAATGCCGATAGCGACAGAATAGCCAAAGAAAGAGCCGAAAAACTCAACGAGGCAGACAGCATGATTTTCCAAACTGAAAACCAGTTGAAAGAATTGGGCGAGAAACTTTCTGACGAGCACAAATCGGCCATCGAAGCGGCGCTTACAGAACTCAAAGCAGCTCACCAAAGCCAAGATTTAGCAGCCATCCAGACTGGTCTTGACAAGGTAAACACTGCATGGAAAACTGCCACTGAAGCAATGTATGCTCAAGGCGAGCAAGGCCCAGCGCAAGAAGCACAACCTCAGGCAGATGCGCAAGGTGATCAAGTTCAGGATGTAGATTATGAAGAGGTTAAGTAAATAAACTAAGCAAACAACTTTTTCATTAGAGGCCGGATTAGCAATAATCCGGCTTTTTTGTGCGTTGTAGGTATACCTTTTAGTTTTTAACCACATAGAGGCAAAGCACATTTTCTCGCTCGTGTTTCTATGTGGTTATTTTTATTTGTAATTTTCGCTCAATCAAAATTCAGTTTATGAAAAAGTATTTTCTTATTGCCGCGCTTATTTTGACCGCGACCACTTTTGCCCAGAAAAAGAAGGCGACCAAACCTGCAGCCACTTCATCAGCCCTGGCGAAATCGGGAAACCTTTCGATGGAACTCGTCAAAAACAACCTCTATCTTTTTATTGCCAACAAACCTAAAAAAGACACTATTCTGCTCAAAACCTTCACAGGAGCTACAATGCCAACCGACTGTAAAATCACACCTTTCACCGCCAAAGGAACCGCATTGAATCTAATCAACTGGACGGAAAGCTCACTGACCGAAACCAAAGAAAAAACCGAAAATAAAGTGCAAATCTACTCCGAAGTTTGGAATACTGCCACCAAAACCAAACCGGTTTCGAACATCCAAGGCATTACCAACATTAAGGAAATCCAATGGCTCGACAAAGGCAAGAACGCTTCGCAAACGGTCGAGAAAAAACGCAACGAAGGCTATGAATTTATTCTGACCAAGGAAGGCGATGTGAAGCTCAAGAACAAACAAGGCGAAACGACCATGATTTATAACCCGAGCAGTAATGTGTATCAGAATGCGAAGGATTTGAAGAAGAAGTAGTTGACGGTTGACGGTCGTCAGTCATCAGTCGTCTGTTTTCGGTTGTGAGTTGTTGTATTTGTGCAGTGGAATTAGCTGTCAGCTTTTAGCTATTAGCGGTTAGCTCGAATAGTGGAATTAACGGTGGTTGGTCGTCGGGAGTCAGTCGTTGGTCTTCGGTTGTTGGGTGTTGAATTTGTACCTTGGAATTAAAAGACTTTTCAGTTGTTGGTTGCTGGTTGTTGGATTGTACCGTTGAATTAAAGGTCTAGACGCAATGAATTCTAAAAATTGGATTTTGAAAACTACTGTACAAGTTTCCGTAAATAAAACTGAGAACCGACGACCGATGACTGACGACCGACGACCGCCAAAAAAAAAAAAACGGCTCCCAACTGAAAACCGTTTTCCCAATTCTATCAAGTCGCAACCGACGACCGACGACCGCCGACTACTTCACTCTAATCTCAAACATCTTATCCCAATTTTTTCCCGTTACGAAAATCGTTTTGGTTTTGGGATTGTAAGCGATTCCGTTTAAAACTTCAGCGGTTGCATTTTTTACTTGTTTTCTTAAATCAGCTAAATTCAACACGCCTTCGACTGCTCCGGTTGCTGGGTTGATGACTGCGATGGCGTCTTTCTGCCAGATGTTGCCGTAGATTTTTCCGTCAATCCACTCGAGTTCGTTGATGCTTTTGATTTTACTTGAATTCGTATAAACGTTGATGTAGTTGGTCATTTTTTGGGTTTCCGGATCCATGGTCCAGATTTTTTCCGTGCCGTCAGATTGGTAAATGTTCTTGCCATCGTTGGTCATTCCCCAACCTTCGATTTTCTTGTCGTAGGGGAACGTTTTTAATTTCTTCAATGAATTCGCATCATACACAAAGCCCACATTCGATTGCCAAGTGAGCTGGTAAATTTTGTTGTTAATAACCGTGATGCCTTCTCCGAAATATTCATTCTCCAGGTTCACTTGCTTGAATATTTTGCCGGTTTTATAATCGTATTTCCGGAAATGCGAAAGTCCTTTCTGTCCGGTACTTTCAATCAAGGTATCGCGGAAAAACTCGAAACCTTCCGTAAAAGCAAGCGTATCATGCGGGAAAGAATTCACTACGGTATAGTTCAGAAATTTCGGTTCGGTAGTCGGGAATACTTCAATACGTGCTGTGATTTCGGTGTTTTCTCCTTCATAATAGACTAGTGCTTTTAGATTCTGATACCCTAGTTTTTTATCCGCTAGGGGCAATAGTAATTTTTCAGCACCTTTTTTGGCCCCGACTTTCTCATCGTTCACGTAGTAAATAATACTGTCGATGACTTTGTTTTGCGGATTCTGGATTTCCAAATTCACCGATTCCTCCGGATGCATCATCTCGCGGAACGCACTGGTATTGAAACTGAACAGGTTTTCGTCATTTTTTTTGTCAACGCAGGCCACCAACAAAGAAGTTAAAACAATGGCCGATAAGAGGTTACGTTTTTTCATCAATCAAAATTTAAAGCCGCAAGATACAATAGTAATTTATATGTTCAAATGCGCTTGCGAAAATACAAAAACATCGTATATTTGCGCCGGCAAGTCCTACACGACCAGCTCCTGCAAAATCCTCCAGGATGGGAACATAGCAAAGGTATGCGGTTGTAGCGGTGCGATGTAGGTCGCTTGCCATTTTTTTCTTCTTTCAGGTGGTCTTCTTCGGAAGGCTTTTTTTGTTTTTAGCAGAAGCCGGGAACCTGCTGTACGCTATATCTTTTTTGTTCGTTCCTCTCAAAAAAGGATGCCGCTGCCATCAGGGCTAGGGCTTTGTCCTCAGTTTGAGCTGTTTTGGCCGTTTAAGCTGACAGCTGACCGCTTTTAGCTAAAAATATCTTGCCTGCCGTAATTCCACAACAAAAACTGTCCACTGTCAACCGTAAACTCAAAAATATTATCTTTACGCTCCTAATCCTAAAGTCTTAAAATCTTATAGTCTTACCCTCTAAAAATCAACCTATGAAATCTATCGCTTTCGCACTCTTATTTGTCACCACCTTCACTTTCGCGCAAACCGCTGACAAAGCTGCCTTTCCAGAATTCAAAAAAGAATTTGAAGCTTACCGCGACAATCCTGAAGTAGCCTCTGAAAACAGTACGATAAAACCGGGGCCTTGTGGGCAATACAATTTGCAATACATGATTACTTCGCGTGGTGCTGATGAACTCGTCAATACGCCACCGCCTAAAAAGTTGTGTGCCGATATGATGCGTTTCGACAAAGCCAAAAACCCAAATGCATCCGCTGATTGGGAATATGAAATCAAACCGGTAGGCAGTAAATATTACACCATTACCGCAACCAAAAAAGGAGGCGAAGGCAAAGAGGTTTATTATTATATCCGGAAGGAAACGAAATAGTTAGTGTAGACAGTTGTAGGTTAATATTAAGGAAAGTTGAATTTTAGAATCACTTCGTTTAGACCGCTGCGCTGCTAGAATATAGACCGCTTCGCTTCGGAAAGTTGAACTGTAGTATTAGAATCCAATATCTTAGAATAAAGTACTTTTTTTGCGTTTATGCTGATAGCTGACAGCTTTTAGCTTTTAACTACTATCTTGCCTGCCTTTAATTCCACAATGCAAATCCAATAACCAACAACCATCTACCAACAACTATCAACCCAAATGAACAAAGTCATCCTCATCACCGGCGCATCATCGGGCATTGGTAAAGCCATCGGCGAATTTTTGCACCAAAAAGGTTTTACGGTTTATGGTACGAGCCGAAATCCTGAGAAAATTTCTAACTCTGTTTTTCCGTTGTTGGCACTTGATGTTAGGAATGTCGAAAGTATTAAGGCCGCGGTGGCCGAAGTCATTAAGCTTTCTGGCCGCATCGATGTTTTGGTCAATAACGCCGGAGTCGGTATTACCGGCCCGCTCGAAGAAATCCCGACCGAGGAAATCAAAGCGAATTTTGAGACTAATTTCTTTGGTCCGATTGAAGTCATGAAAGCTGTTTTGCCTCACATGCGCGAGCAAAAATCAGGTTTGGTTATCAATATCACTTCAATTGCAGGTTATATGGGTTTGCCGTATCGCTCGGTTTATTCGGCTTCCAAAGGGGCGCTTTCCATTATCACCGAAGCTTTGAGAATGGAAGTCAAATCGTTCGGCATTGAAATTACCGATATTGCCCCTGGAGATTTTGCAACCAATATTGCTGCCGGCCGTTATCATGCGCCGGTGATAGCAGGTTCAGCTTATGAAGTTCCGTATGACAACACTTTGAAAATGATGGACACGCATGTCGATTCAGGCAGCAATCCACAGGAAATGGCGCTTGCGGTTTATGCTATCATTCAAGAGCCGAAGCCCAAAGTGCATTATAAAGTAGGTGCGTTCATGCAGAAATTCTCGATTGTACTCAAACGCATTTTGCCTGATAAGGTTTACGAGCAGTTGTTGATGAATCATTATAAGCTTTAGGTGTGGATTCGTGGATTGGTTTATTTGGTTATTCGATTGAATTTGTCTCAAATTATCGTCCCTGCTTTTAAGGCGGAGTGTTAGGAGCCGGGAACCTGCTGTACGCTCTCAAACTTTGCCACCGAACCCCGGCGCCAAAGGTTTTCCACTTCCATCAGGGCTAGGGCATCGGTAGAAATCAAGAACAATTGTTTTAAAGAGAAAAACTGGCCTTTACCTGAAGTCCACTGGACTTCCTCCTCTTAATATCAAATATCAGGGCTAGGAACTCACGGAGTTTGTTGGTGTCTGGGTTTGTTTTTTGAATCAAAAATGTTTTTGTACCGCGAGATTATTTAGGAACATAAAACACAGTAATATTATTTTGGGCTAATGAAAGTACTAAACATCCACAAAAGAAGAGTCAATCAGCCGAAAGCACAAATCGTTGAATTGTTTCGAACCTTAGCTTCTGAAAATGATTTAATGCTGGCTACCCATAAGTGGTCGCCGATGAAACTGGATCAGGGTTTACAAGTAGGTTCTAAAGGCGGGCATGGCCCAATTAAATACCATGTTGTTGCATTTCATCCGGAAGAAAGAATCGTTTTTCAATTTGACTTAAAAGGTTTTGATGGAACGCATGAATTCAGTATCGCAGCCCTCGATCAGAACAGCACCGAATTGTCTCATGTAATCGATATGAAGACCTCTGGATTTTCTACCTTAAAATGGATTTTTGCCATACGATGGCTACACGATGCTTTTATTGAAGACGCTTTTGATAAAGTAGAAAACTATTTTTCGGCTTCCAAGAAAAGAAGTGAATGGAGTTTTTGGGTGAAATTACTCAGAAGAATCATGAAGCCAAAGAAAAAATAAATGCCCACTATAAAATAGTGTTGTTATTGGTTTGACTTTCTATGGATTACATTTTTTTCAAGATTTAGTTTTACCTTAATAGTGGCATATATGGCTCGTTTTTCTGTTGCTCAATTTGGTTTCGGACTATAAGATAGAAGTCATTTTTGAGTAGTTGGTTTGCATAGAAAATTGCCCAAACTCCCAAAAAAAGTTGTAGTTTTACCCCGCGTTTGCGTGAGGGGTTGCAGTGAAAAGCCCGCAGCCCTGCGAGGACTTGTAACGAAAAACCCGACCCTTGTGGTCACGCCCAAAAAATAATAAATAATCAAATTACCACGATATGAAATTTTTTATAGACACCGCCAACCTCAATGAAATCAAGGAAGCACAGGCACTCGGAATTCTCGATGGCGTAACGACCAACCCGTCGCTGATGGCCAAAGAAGGCATTACCGGAAAGAACAATATTTTGAAACATTACGTCGACATCTGCAATATCGTGGATGGTGATGTAAGTGCCGAAGTGATTGCTACTGATTACGACGGTATGGTGCGCGAAGGTGAAGAATTGGCTGAACTACACGAGCAGATTGTGGTGAAATTGCCGATGACCAAAGAAGGCGTAAAAGCTTGCAAATATTTTACAGACAAAGGCATTCGTACGAATGTAACCTTAGTGTTTTCGGCAGGTCAGGCGTTATTGGCAGCGAAAGCAGGTGCAACATACGTGTCTCCGTTTATCGGGCGTTTGGACGATATATCAACTGATGGTTTGGCGCTGATCGAAGAAATCCGCATGATATACGACAATTATGGTTTTGAAACTGAAATCTTGGCGGCTTCTGTGCGTCATACGATGCATATTGTGAATTGCGCGAAGTTGGGTGCCGATGTCATGACCGGACCGCTTTCGGCAATTTTAGGTTTGCTCAAACATCCGTTAACGGATAATGGTTTGGCGCAGTTTTTAGCCGATTACGCGAAAGGAAACGGTTAGGAAATTAATAATTAACAATGAATAATGAATAATAAAAAAGGCGGATTCAAAGAATCCGCCTTTTTTATACCCTAATTATTAACTATTAATTATTCATTATTAATTAACTAAAGTTCTTTTTCGAAATTCACGTCGAACAAACTCGTGAATGCATTTTTGATTTTTCCGTTGCTGTCTAAAACAATGGTTCGGTGTACTTTCATGATGGCCCAATTGGCTTTCAAGTCTTCGAAATTGGTACAACGAAGTTCCGTAATTCCGGGTGTGTTAAGTTTTTTGAGTTGCGATTTCCAGACGGTTTGGTCTTTGTCTAGGTTGATGCCGATGAATTGATAAGCCGGATATTTTGCCTTGAGCGCTTGTATTTTTTTGTGCGCGGCCATCATGTGCGAAGAAAGGTTGTCGGTCCAGAAAAAAATCACGGTTTTCTTTGGTGTAAAATTGTTGGATGAAATGAGGCGGTCTTCGGCATTGACAAGCTCTACTTTTGGCAGAGCATTACCGACTTTGAGCATCTGAATGGCGTTGCCGATTTTCAGGATTTCGTTTTTCTTGCTTTTGTCGGTAGAATATTTATGGTAGGTTTCTAAAAAAATCTGATTGTTCACCATATTCTGGTCTTCGAGTAAGTAGGTGAAGGCAATGTTGTTTAGGATGGCGTTTTTGACGGTTTTGTTCTTGATTAAACTGTCGGCTATGTTGAGTTTGCTAATGTTTTCTTTCAAAGCCAAATCAACCGGTGTGAAATGGTTGTGGTAATGAATGGTTGCTACGTTGTTGAGCATGTGCGACAAATAGCTCACAAAAGGCGCATAACTGCTAAGTTTCTCGTCATTGTAGTTCACTTCTTTGCGGTAATCGTAATAGTCTTTGGGCAGTTTTTCAAGAATGTCTTCACCGGTGCGCATTTGGTGGGCCATCGGGTAAATTTCCTTTTTTATATAATGGTGGAAATTGAGCGCTGCTTTTGCATAGACGTCGAAATCATCGCTCCATTTGATGGCTTCTTTCTTGGTTTGGTAAAACTTTTCTTTGGCAGCGTAGGCCGAATCGATGTTTTTCACGAAGTCTTTCACATTGTAATCGAAAACGTCGAAAATCTGGCTGCGATCCTCTTCGTTTTTCATGTACATTTCCATCAGAAAGTTGTTCTTCTGGTCGCCGCGTCCGCAGAAAATAATCGAGTTATCGAAATCTTTAGCGTTGATGCGCACCATAATACTGTCGTTCTTGTCGAAATAAACAGACTGGTATTCCGGTTCGTTCTTGAAGGTATACAAGCCGGGCGCTAGGGAATCGAACTTAATAAAGAAGCGGTTTTTTTCGTCAATCTTTACGCTATCGATGACTTCATTGTCTTTGCAGAAAAGCACGTACGGATTGGTCGGATTCATTACTTCGCCTCCAAAGTAAGCTGTGTAGTTATCGCTTTTGAAAGGCTTGTTGCACGAACAGAACAGTGCTGCGGCCGACGATGCTAACAAGAAAAGCTGATGTAATTTGTTGCTAAACATGGATTTGAAAGCTAGGGTACAAAAATATCCAGACGACCTGAGTTATTCTGTTAAGGCATCGTTAAATAACCCGAGCTTATTTTTATTGGGCTGGTCGCAAAAAATGCACTTAAATTTTATACTTTTGCGAACAATTTTTATAAACGCAATTCATGTTAGCAGTCAATAATTTATCGGTACAATTCGGCAAAAGAATTTTGTTTGATGAAGTGAATACCACCTTCACGCATGGCAACATTTACGGAGTCATCGGGGCAAACGGAGCAGGGAAATCAACCTTTTTGAAAATTCTGGCCGGCGATATCGAACCCACTTCCGGTTTGGTGCAATTAGAGCCCGGAAAACGCATGTCGGTCTTGAACCAGAACCACAATATGTTCGATGATCATACCGTGCTGGAAACTGTACTGATGGGCAACAAGATTCTCTTCGCAGTGAAGAAAGAAATGGACGAACTTTACCTAGATTACAACGACGCCAACGCTGACAGAATTGGGGAATTGCAAGTGCAGTTCGAGGAAATGAATGGCTGGAACGCCGATTCAGAAGCCGCTGCATTATTGTCTAACTTGGGTATTAAGGAAGACAACCATTACACCATGATGGCCGATCTAGACGGAAAATTGAAAGTACGCGTACTTTTGGCCCAAGCCTTATTCGGAAATCCGGATGTACTGATCATGGACGAGCCGACCAACGATTTGGATTTTGAAACCATTGCTTGGTTAGAGAATTTCTTGGCCAATTATGACAATACAGTCATTGTGGTTTCGCACGACCGTCACTTTTTGGATGCGGTTTGTACGCACATTTCAGATATCGATTTCGGAAAAATCAACCATTATTCCGGAAACTATACTTTCTGGTACGAATCCTCACAACTGGCCGCCAAACAGCGTGCACAACAGAACAAAAAAGCCGAGGAAAAGAAAGCGGAACTCGAGGAATTCATTCGTCGTTTTAGCGCCAATGTAGCTAAATCTAAACAAGCTACTTCGCGTAAGAAGATGATTAGCAAACTCAATATTGCCGAGATTAAACCTTCGAGCCGCCGTTATCCAGCGATTATTTTCGATCAAGAACGCGAGGCCGGCGACCAGATTTTAAATGTACAGAATTTGAGCGCTTCGATTGAAGGAGAAACTTTGTTTACCAATGTCGATTTGAATATGGCCAAAGGCGACAAAATTGTATTGTTCTCGAAAGATTCACGGGCAACGACCGCTTTTTACGAAATCTTGAACGGCCATCAAAAACCTGATTCGGGAAAGTTTGATTGGGGCGTGACTACCAATCAGGCATATCTTCCGGTAGACAACCACGAATTTTTCGAAAATGATTTGAGCTTGGTAGATTGGTTGCGCCAATGGGCCAAAACTGAAGAAGAACGCGAAGAAGTGAACATTCGTGGGTTTTTGGGCAAAATGATTTTTTCAGGCGAAGAAGCTCTTAAAACAGCAAGGGTTTTATCCGGAGGCGAAAAAGTGCGCTGTATGCTCTCGCGCATGATGATGGAACGCGCCAATGTATTGATGCTCGACGAACCTACGAACCACTTAGATTTGGAGTCGATTACGGCCTTCAACAATTCGCTTAAAAATTATAAAGGCTCGGTGATTTTTACCACTCATGACCACGAATTCGCGCAAACCGTCGGGAATCGGGTAGTGGAGCTCACGCCAAAAGGAGTAATCGATCGATACATGACTTTCGACGATTACCTGGACGATGAAAAAATTCAAGAGTTGAGAACGAAAATGTATTCTTGATTGATATCTAAACCAATAGAAACTCCTGAATTTCGGGAGTTTTTTTATGCTTCAAAAAGACAACCTGATATTTGGGTATATTCTCTTATAGAAGTTAGCATGAAATGGAAATTTATTAAACTCTCACAAATAAACATTTGCAGGTTTAGTTTTGTACCAAACTTTTATTGTTGAAGCCTCTACTAAGCCATGCAATCTTAATATTAGTTAGAATAATTATTTCAAGATTCATTGCCTAAGCTGCTACTTTTTTCTGTACTTTTACGCACCAAAGAACTTGCTTTGATATGAGTCAGAAAGTATTGCTCAACGCTAAGGAAATCAATATCATCTTACATCGTTTGGCTTGTCAGCTCATCGAAAAGCATCTGGATTTTTCAAACACGATTCTTATTGGTATCCAACCTCGCGGCGCCCAATTGGCCAAAAGACTTCAGCAAATATTGGTTTCCGAATACAAGGTGAGCGATATTGCTTTGGGTTACCTCGACATTACTTTTTTCAGAGATGATTTTCGGCGTACCCAAAAGCCCATCGAGGCCAGTGAAACCAAAATGGATTTTATTGTCGAGGACAAACAAGTCATTTTTATTGATGATGTATTATACACTGGACGCAGCATTCGTTCTGCGCTAACAGCCATTCAGTCTTTCGGAAGACCATCTGCTATTGAATTGCTGGTGCTCATTGACCGCCGTTTCAGCCGCCATTTACCGATACAGCCCGATTATCGAGGCCGTCAGGTGGATGCCATCAATCAGGAGAAAGTAAAAGTCTGCTGGAGTGAAAATGATGGTGAAGATGGCGTTTACTTAGTGCCGACCCAAAAACAACCCACAACAGAAAACCGATGAGCGAGTTAAGTGTCAATCATTTGTTAGGAATTAAATACCTGCAACCCGAAGATATTCAATTGATTTTTGAAACGGCTGATCATTTCAAGGAAGTCATTAATCGACCCATCAAGAAAGTGCCTTCTTTGCGCGATATAACCATTGCGAACATATTTTTTGAAAACAGTACGCGTACCAAATTGTCGTTTGAATTGGCCCAGAAACGTTTGTCTGCCGATGTGATTAGTTTCTCGGCGGCGCAATCTTCGGTCAAGAAAGGCGAAACACTCATTGACACCGTGAACAATATCTTGGCAATGAAAGTAGATATGGTAGTCATGCGACATTCTTATGCCGGTGCTGCGGAATTTCTTTCGCAACATGTCAAAGCGAGTATTATTAATGCTGGCGATGGAGCACACGAACACCCGACACAAGGTTTGCTCGACAGTTATTCGATACGCGAGAAATTGGGCGATGTGGCTGGAAAAAAAGTGGTGATTGTAGGCGATATTCTACATTCGAGAGTAGCACTCTCTAATATTTATGCCTTGCAGATGCTAGGTGCCGAAGTGAAAGTCTGCGGCCCGAAAACGCTAATTCCGAAATATGTGGAATCGTTAGGCGTTCAGGTCGAGCCGGATTTGAAAAAAGCCTTGCAATGGTGCGATGTGGCTAATATGCTCCGTGTACAGAACGAACGCATGGAAGTGAATTATTTTCCGTCGACTCGTGAGTATGCACAACGCTATGGTTTGGATAAAACCTTGTTGGATTCGCTCGAAAAAGAAATTGTAATCATGCATCCAGGTCCGATCAATCGTGGTGTTGAAATCACGAGCGAAGTAGCTGATTCTGCCCATTCGGTTATTTTAGACCAAGTAGAAAATGGTGTGGCGGTGAGAATGGCAGTGATTTATCTGTTAGCCTCTAAATTGCAATAAATGTATAGGTTTGTTCGAATGATAATCGTAAATTAGTTGGACTTAAATTTCTTAGTCATGAAAGTGGAACAAAAAGGACATACCGTTACTATTAAAGATACGCAAGGCGATTTGGTTGCTTTTTTAATGAAGGTTACCCACGAATACAAAACCTTCGAGAAACACAACATGATTATCGATATCAGCGCGCACAAGAATTTGACTGTGAAAGACATCAACAGCTTTTTGCCATTGTCTAAAACACACAAGAAAGCCAAAAAATCATTTGTGATTGTTGCTGATGGCATTGATTTTAACGCGGTTTCAGAGCAGTTGCTTGTGGTTCCAACTTTATTGGAAGCACACGACATGATTGAAATGGAAGAAATTGAACGCGATTTGGGATTTTAGATCAATTAATAATTAGTAGTGAATAATTAATAATTGGTGGATGGCCTAGCCCTGATGGCAGCGGCAGCCCGCAGCTTGCGAGGACTATAGCGTACAGCAGGTTCCCGGCTTCAAAAAAGAAAAATGAATAAATGAAATTAACCATTCTCGGTTGTTATGCGGCGACTCCGCGGACGATTACCAGTCCGACTTCACAGGTGTTGGAAATTCGAAACCGCATGTTTCTGATTGATTGTGGCGAAGGAACGCAGGTGCAATTGCGCAAGCAGAAGGTGAAATTTTCGAAGATCAACCACATTTTTATTTCGCATTTACACGGTGACCATTGCTACGGTTTGATTGGTTTGGTGTCTACTTTTATGTTGTTGGGCCGCGTGAATGATTTGCATATTTATGGCCCGAAAGGCATCAAGGAAATCATTACGTTGCAATTGAGGTTGTCGAATTCCTGGACTACGTATGGTTTGTATTTTCACGAGTTGGAATCTGATAGGAGCGAAGTGGTGTATGAAGACGATAAGGTTTTGGTGAAGACGATTCCGCTGAAGCACCGCGTGTATACCAACGGTTTTTTGTTTCAGGAAAAAATTGGCGACCGCAAACTCAACATTGAAGCGGTGAAGCAGTTCGATATTGAGACTTGTTATTATCAGAACATCAAAAATGGTAAAGACATTACCTTGGATGACGGACGCGTGATAGAGAATCATTTGCTGACTTTTGAACCTTTGCCACCTAAAAGTTATGCTTTTTGTTCGGATACCGTTTATGATGAAAGCATATTGGAAGACATTCAAGACGTGACGGTGTTGTATCATGAATCGACTTTTTTGGAATCGGAGAAAGAGTTGGCGCTGAAAACGATGCACAGTACGGCGAAAGAAGCTGCTTTGATCGCCAAGAAAGCGAATGTCGAGCAGTTGGTTTTAGGACATTATTCGACACGTTATGAAAGCATCCAGCGGTTCAAGGAAGAAGCCGAGACAGTTTTTCCAAACATTTTATTGGCCGACGACGGCGCGGATTTCGAATTTTAACTTAGTAACTTAGCCCTCACAACCTAAGCACTTTAAAAGAAAATGAACGATTTAAGCAACTATAGGAAATCTTACGAGAAAAGCGAATTGCTCGAAAGCGCTATTCCAGATGATCCGATGAATTTGTTCCATCGCTGGTTTTGCGAAGTCAAGGAATCCAATACGGTAGATGAAGCTAATGCCATGACCGTAGCCACAGTTGGTGAAGATGGTTTCCCGAAAGCGCGCGTGGTGCTGCTGAAACACTACGACGAAAACGGGTTCGTTTTTTACACCAATTATAATTCTGAAAAAGGAAAGGCCATAATGAATCATCCGAAGGTTGGGTTGTCTTTTTTCTGGCCGGCTCTTGAAAGACAAATTATTATCAAAGGTTTGGCTGAGAAAACTGCGCAGAACATATCAGACAATTATTTTGCGTCACGTCCGCACGGCAGTCAATTGGGTGCCATCGTTTCAGACCAATCTGAAGTAATTCCCAATCGGAAGTTTCTTGAAGACAAGCTCGAATTTTTGGAAAAACAAACGCAGGGCCAAGAGTTACAACGACCAGAACATTGGGGCGGATTTTTGGTAAGACCAGAATCTATTGAGTTCTGGCAAGGTAGGCCCAATCGGCTACACGACCGAATTCGGTATTTGCTGCAGCAAGATTACAGCTGGAAAATGGAAAGATTGTCTCCGTAATTGTGGAGTTACGGGTAAGTTTTAGATCGCTTAGGCGGTCTTTTTTTATGCTCAGATATTAGGGTTGGATTTATTCTTTTTTTGTAAGAAAATTATTTTATATAAATTAAATTTTATGTATTTCATCGATTTTATTTTGCACTTAAACGGTTATTGTAGTAACATTGGCTCAAGAAATAAACGTTCATACAAAAACAACAGAAGTTTTGCCCCACATGACTTCTTGAGTTTTGAAAATATTTAAAGAGTTTGCCCCACAATCTACTTTAAGCTTAACCTACGAAACTATGAAAACAACATTACTCAGAGCATTAGTGCCTATGGCATTGGTGTTCACGATGATATCTTGTTCTTCCAATGACACGGAAGATACTCCGGTGGCCAGACCACAACAAATTCTTGACTATTCCTACAATGCTGATGAATTGCAATTGGCTGACCTGATCAATGCACACCGTGTAAGTTTGGGTTTGAATCCATTGGAATTAATCAATCATGTTTCCTACAAATCAGAAGAACACAATGAATATATGATTGCCAAAAAAGTGGTTAATCACGATTTGTTTCCACAGCGTTCTGAAAATATTATTGAAGTTCTCGGAGCTGTTAAAGTTAATGAGAATGTCGCCTACAATTTTGTTTCCCCCAACTCTGCTTTGAATGCTTGGCTCAACAGCCCAGGACACAAAGCTAATATTGAAGGCAGTTTTACGCACTTCGGAATTTCGATTCGCCAAGACGAAACTACAGGAAAAAAATACTACACCAATATCTTCGTTAAAAAGTAAATTAAAATTGAGTTTAATTTAATTATGTTTTGTTTTGACACTAAAACCACTCGATAGAGTGGTTTTTTTTTTGGTTTGTTTTTAGGTAATGATATAGGACTGATTTTCCATTAAGCTTTGTTGGTAAATCTCTTTTTTTTGTAAGAAAAAATTTTAAATAAAATTAAAAATGTTCATTTTGTCGATTTTATTTGTATTTTAAACGATATTTTGAATAATATTGTTCCAACCAACAAACGTTCATACAAAAAACAACAGAAGTTTTGCCCCACATGACTTCTTGAGTTTTAAAAATATTTAAAGAGTTTGCCCCACAATCTACTTTAAGCTTAACCTACGAAACTATGAAAACAACATTACTCAGAGCAGTGGTGCCTATGGCATTGTTGTTCACCATGATTTCTTGTTCATCGAATGACACTGATGAAGTTGTAGCTGCAAAACCGCAGTTGATTGAATCATACGATTACAGTTCAGACGAGCTTCAATTGGCCGATTTGATAAACGAACACCGCGTCAGTTTGGGTTTGAACCCTTTGCAGTTGATCAATCATGTTTCATATAAGTCAGAAGAGCACAACGAGTACATGATTGCCAGAAGAGTAGTGAATCACGATTTGTTTGCACAGCGTTCGGAGAACATCATCGAAGTGCTGGGCGCGGTAAAAGTAAATGAGAATGTAGCTTATAATTTTGTTTCGTCTCGATCAGCTTTGAATGCTTGGCTCAACAGCGCTGGACACAAAGCCAATATTGAAGGGAATTTTACTCATTTTGGAATTTCGATTCGGGAAGACGAAACAACAGGCAAAAAATATTATACGAATATCTTCGTTAAAAAATAGTGTTTTAGTTTTAATTTAATTTTTTTCATGAATACCACTCAATTGAGTGGTTTTTCTATTTTATGCAATAACTTTACTCACTACTAGTTATTGAAATATGGCCCGACCGAAGGTGAACTACAGCGTCTTAAAATGCTATTGCAGCTTATTACTGTTATTAGTCTGCGGGTTTTCGTTTGCTCAAGTGAATCAGAAAAAGCAAGACACGGCCAAGGTATATCGCGCCATTGAGAATTATTCCAAAAAAAGAAAGTTCACTAACTATCTTCACCGCCTAATTTTCGAACCCATTACTGAGAAAAAGAAAATTTCCACTCCGGTCAAAAAAATCAGGAAGCAGAATTATGCCAAGTTCGAAGGTAAAATTATTCGCAATATTAAAATCACGACACTCGACCCATTCAGCTATTCGGTAACCGACACCACCAAGAAGCCCAGCAAGAAAATGGCTAAAGCAGGGAATGTGCTGCATATGAAAACCCGAAATTTTGCCATCCGCAATATTTTGCTTTTTAAGAAAAACCAACCGCTCGATTCCTTACTGGTTAAAGAATCTGAACGTTTGATTCGCCGGCAGCGTTTTGTTCGGAGTGTAGCCATTACAACAACCTTGGCTTCTAAAAATTCTGATTCGGTTGATGTTTCAATTCGCGTACTTGATTCCTGGAGCTTGGTGCCCGATCTCACGCTTTCGAGTTCTAAATCAACTTTCTTTCTCAAAGAACGCAACTTTCTCGGCACCGGACACGAGTTCACCAATTCGTACACTAAAGAGCTCAACAGTAGTAATAACGGCTTCGGAACGAGTTATACGATTCCGAATATTCGCAATACTTTTATACGGACGAATTTGCGTTACAATATTGATATCGATGGAAATTACGCGAAGTCATTTGACATAGAACGTCCGTTTTTTTCTGCCTATACGCGATGGGCTGGCGGTGTCAACATATCGCAGCAATTTCAAAGAATTCCGCCGGTCGATTCAGCGATAATTGATACTACGGCCAATTCTAAATTCAATTCTCAAGATCTTTGGGCCGGTCATTCGGTTCAGATTTTTAAAGGAAATTCAGAAAATAACCGTTCGACGAACTTCATCACTTCGGCCCGTTTTTTTAACAAAG
This sequence comes from Flavobacterium lotistagni, assembly GCF_011392125.1. Lineage (GTDB taxonomy): Bacteria > Bacteroidota > Bacteroidia > Flavobacteriales > Flavobacteriaceae > Flavobacterium > Flavobacterium lotistagni. The sequence continues at coordinate 4,264 of NZ_JAAJBU010000015.1, read as the reverse complement.
AATATTCAGACAAGCCGATTTTCGGAGATGACACCCTCGGAGTTTTCTCGAATGAGAAGTTGTATTTGCTGAGTTTGGGAATTTCATCTCGAAAGTACAAGCAAGACAAATACGTTTTTAATTTCGATGTCGTAGAAGATATTGCTTCAGGTTTTGTCTATTCCGTCACGACGGGTTTTCGGAATAAGAACAGTTTCAATCAGGTTTATTTCGGGGCTAAAGTGGCTATAGGCGGCTACTTTGATTTTGGTTATTTGAGTACAGATTTGCAATACGGTACTTTCTTCAACAAAGACAAAACCACACAAAGTGCTTATAACTTGAGCGTGATTTACTTCACGAATCTTATTGATGCCGGGCGATGGAAGTTTCGTCAGTTTATAAAACCGCAAGCCATCATTGGAACAAAACGCATCGAATCAAATACCGATAGGCTTACCCTTAATGGCGATACTGGTATTCCAGGCTTCAATAGCAATGCCCTTTTCGGAACCAAAAAATTGCTACTCACTTTTCAAACGCAGGCATATTCACCGTGGCATTTGGTGGGTTTCAGGCTAAATCCTTACTTGAGTTATACCATGGGAATGCTGGGTCAGCCGCAAACGCATTTTGCAAAGAGTAAACTTTATTCAGAATTGGCTTTAGGAGTAATTATCAGCAATGATTATTGGGTGTTCAGTAACTTTCAGTTTTCATTTTCTTATTTTCCGAATTTGCCTGACGATATTACAAAAGTCTATAAAACCAATTCGCTCAAAACTTACGACTTTGGCTTGCAGGAATTTGAAATCGGAAAACCAACTTTGGTGAATTACCAGTAAAAATAGCCTTATTCGCTTAAATACAAATAACCAAACAAAGGTTCAGGGTAGTCGGCGTCGTTGAGCTCCAGACTATAATAGTAAGTGCCGTCTGTGGTTTGGTTTTCTTCGACAATGAAGCCTTTTTGAGCCAGTCCGTCCCATTCTGCGGTGTTGTTGTTTCCGGTCCAAATGAGTTTTCCCCAACGGTTGTAAACTTCCAATTTGTAATTCAAAAAAACGTCTCGAAGGCCTTTAATCTTGAATACATCGTTCACACCATCAGAATTGCGCGAGATAAAATTATAAACAATCGGTTTGCATTTTTTGGTTCGAAGAAAGAATGACGTTGTGTTGTAACAATTGCCATTGTCGACTTTGACAAAAATTTCCATTGGCGTTGCCGGAGCGACGAAATTCGAAACATCTGCAATTTCGTTTTGCCCTATGTTCAAATCGTTTAACGAAGTATAATAACTCACTTGATCCGTCGGGTTTTGTTTGATTTGATTTTCATAAGACGAAAAATCGAAAGTGCCCACACTATAACCTTCATTACAAGAAATTAAATCCTCTAAAGTTCCAAGCGGTTCAGAAGTGAAAAGGGAAGTTTGCTGTTGCGAAGTATTGTTGTTCTCGCGAAGTTCGACCACGGTGCTTTGCAAGTTTTGGTTTTGGTCTACAACGAGTTGGATTTCAAATGGGCTGACGATGTCCTGGGGCAAATCCAATGCAATAGCGCCACTTTCGCTGCCATCAATCGGAATTTCATTTTGAGTAAACGTGCCCGCAGTATAAACGCCATTTACATATACAGCAATCGGTACTTGGGCTTGCAACGCATTGGTCGCTTCAAAATTGCGAACCGTATAATGCACCATCACTGAATGGCTGTTGCAAGGTGTTGTGATCTGGTCAATGGCAATTACAGCGTCAGGCAATTGCGAATTGAGCTTGGTCACCACCGTGTTGAGCATCACAAAATCTTGCCCGGAACGAATCACGATATTGGCCGACGTATCTCCAATATTAATGTGCGGTTCCAAATCGTAAACGTCGAGATCCATATTGTGTAAGTCACTAGAATTGGTAAAGCTGTTCGTGCCGTTGAAAGCATTTGCTGGCGGATTTAAAGGCAAATTGCTGATGAGGTTGTTGTTGATGGTGAGCGATTCTCCGACGGCAATATCCTGATCGCCTTCCCAAGCCAGAAAACCGATTTTTGATTGGCGGTTATCAATCACATTGAGATTCTGCAAATCAATCGAGATAAAATTCGGAACGCCCTGCAAACCGTCGTACACATTGAGCTGGTTCAGCGGCAATTGGTTGTTTTTGTAGATGATGACGATAGCCCAACCACCAAAATTGGTGCGATTTCCGTAATAATAGCCAATCCACGGGTTGAGGTCAAGTTCTGAAAGGGTATAATTTCCGTTACCTTGGGCCTGGACTATTTGTGTCACATCGGCAAAATAACTGAAATAATCATAAGTGTTCGCTCCGGACAAACGTTGAAAAGTAAAGTTCCTTTGCGGCGTGATGTTTTGTCCGTTAAGTTTTACTTCGCTATCACCCGGCCCGCAGCCCGCCCAATACAAGTATGCATTTTCGATGACATCACCAGAATTTAGATTTAGCGTGGCATTAGAGCTGGTGTTGATTTGCGCAAAAGTCATAAAAGAATTCTCTTGCGGGTTGAGTCCGTTTCCTATAAAAGTAAAGTCATATCGACCATTGTATTGCTGGAACAAACTCACGTCTTGCGCAAGTGAAGTCCACGCGCACCAACAACAAATAAATGTGATGAACCTTAATTTATACTGCACAACATTTTATTTTTAGGAGCTTAAAAGTATAAAAAAAGTAGATTGTTTGTTGTTAAATAAATTTTTCGACGCTACAGGAAGTCGGTTTGAACTTTTAAATAGTAGTTTTGTCACTAGATTCCTAACGCATCATTCTTGAGTTTTTACAAAGCCATATCGCGCACGCCGTTGTTTAAAGCCACTTCTTTGAACAGTATCAACGTTTTGCTCAAAATTCTGACGGGTTTGGCCACGTCTAAAATACTAGCGATTTTTATTGGCCCAGCAGGTATGGCCATTGCAGGGAATTTCAAAAACTTCATGACCTCGGTAGAAAGCATTGCTACCTTAGGTTTTCAGAACGGTATCGTGAAGTATATTGTCGAGAGCAAGAACGATCAAACCCAATTCAAAAAGGTGGTCTCGACGGTTTTTATTAGTTTGTTGGCGGTATCGGTACTGATGAGCGTGGTGCTGTTCAGCTTGGCGTCTTATTGGTCCATTACGGTACTTGACAATACGCCACAATACCGAAATGCTTTCAAAGTATTAGCGCTGGTGCTGCCTTGGTACGCTACTACTGCTTTTTTAATCGTGGTTTTGAACGGTTTGGGAAAATACCGCTCGGTGATCTACACGAACATCATCGGCAACCTTGTAGGTTTGTCATTTTGTCTGGCTGCGGTTTGGTATTTCAAAACGATGGGTGCGCTGCTTTCTATTATCATTCCTCCAGCGCTTATGTTCTTTGTGGTATTTTACTATTTGAACCGGGAAATCCGATTTTTTGAAGTCATTTTTAGTAAAACCTACGACACTCAAGTGCTTCGGAATCTTTCTTCCTATTCACTGATGGCTTTGGTTTCCTCAGTTATTGGTTCGTGGGTAATGCTGGCGATTCGCAAAAACACGATTGCAGTTTTAGGGTTTGAAAAAGCAGGCTATTGGGAAGCCATGTCGCGGATTTCAAATTATTACCTATTGTTCATCTCTACAATTCTTACGGTTTATTTCTTTCCGAAGTTGGCTTTTGCTACCACCAAGAAGGCTACTAAAAATGTGTTCTGGAGCTACTATAAAGGAATTATGCCGTTGTTTTTGGCCGGGCTTTTTGTTATGTTTTTGCTGCGATTTTGGGTAATCCAATTTATTTTCACCAAAGATTTTTATCCCGTGGCCGATTTGTTTCTGTGGCAACTTTTAGGCGATGTGTTCAAGGCTGCCTCTTTAATTTTGGGTTATCAGTTTTTTGCCAAGAAACTGACAGTAGCTTTTATCTCTACTGAACTTTTTTCGCTTTCGATGATGTACGGATTCAGTTATTATTTAGTTACTATTTTCGATATTCAAGGTGTGGTGATGGGCTATGCTTTGGCCTATTTTATCTATTGGTTGACCTTGGTGATTTACTTCCGCAAGTACCTTTTCTAAAATAAAAAAGGGATGCCAAACGAGTGACACCCCAATTTCAAACCAATTCAATCTATAAATCCGTAATAATAAATTCACTTCTTCTGTTGGCCTGGTGTTCTTCTTCCGAACATTTGACGTTATCGGCGCATTTGTTGACCAGTTTTGTCTCGCCGTAACCTTTTGCTGTTAATCTAGCGGCATCTACGCCGTTTTTCACTAGCCAAGCCATGGTCGATTTGG
>NZ_JAAJBU010000014.1 GCF_011392125.1 Flavobacterium lotistagni | reverse complement strand
GCTAAAAACCTAAGGTGGTTATTGCGGCGGGGCTCACCTCTTCCCATCCCGAACAGAGAAGTTAAGCCCGCCTGCGCAGATGGTACTGCATTTTGTGGGAGAGTATGTCGTCGCCTTTTTAAGAGAAGTCCTAGCTTGAAAAAGCTAGGACTTTTTGTTTTCTATAGGTACGACGCAGTTCGAGCAAGCTCTCGAGTCGTCGCCTTTCTTTATGGAACCCCAGCTTGAAAGCTGGGGTTCTTTTTTTTATCGGAGCGACGCTGTTCGCCTGCGGGCTCGGGTCGTCGCCTTTTTAGTGGACCCGAGCGATAGCGAATTGGCGAAGCAAAGCCCGTTCAAAAGAACGGGCTTTCTTGTTTTCTATAGGTGCGACCTGGATTGTTTTAGGGTTTCTGTTTTATACTAGTTTGAGTTTTCACGCAAAGACGCCAAGGCGCAAAGAAATAAGCTAGTATCTTTTGTGTGTGAAAGTTATAACTATTTTTACAAGAGTTCATAAAACACAATATCATGAGAAAGCACTACTTTAATCTTGTCTGGATTTTAGTCATAGTTATTGGAATCACTTCTTGTTCTAACGAAGAAAACAAAACCCAAAACCAAGTAGCTGCACGACCAACGGTACCAGTTATGGCTAATGAAGTACAAATCGGCAATCAAATCTGGATGACCAAAAACCTCAATGTAAGTCGTTACAGAAATGGTGACCCGATTCCCCAAGTACAAGACCCAAATCAATGGGGGAGCTTAACCACAGGTGCATGGTGTTATTATGGAAATAATACTTCAGTTGGAATGAAGTATGGTAAATTATACAATTGGTATGCAGTACATGATCCACGTGGTTTAGCACCAATTGGCTGGCACATACCAAGTTATTTAGAATGGAATGTATTAGGTTCCTACTTGGGAAATCTAGGAGGAGGGAAATTAAAAGAAATGGGAACAATGCATTGGGAAATGCCAAATACAGATGCAAGTAATATCACTGGTTTTACAGGTCTGCCAGGTGGTTATCGATACGGATTTGGAGATTTCGTTAACTTAGGTAGGGAAGGTATTTGGTGGAGTTCAACTGAGCTTGTTAGTGTGGTTTGGGTAAAAAAGTTATTTTACGGTGACGGTGATTTAAACACCTTGACAGAGGATAAAAGTTATGGATTTTCAGTGCGTTGCCTCAGAGATTAATCGGTTTATTTGCGTGAGGGATGGCAGCGGCAGCCCACAGCGCAGCGAGGACTATAGCGAACAGCCCGACGGCGCCCGCAATGTTCTTGAAAAATTAGATTTTCACCGCGCCGGCACGCCCCAATAAAAACTTTAAATTCCCGTAGCGGCAGTAGCTTTCGCAAATCCGACAGTTTCCCGATAGCCTTGCGGTGAGATATCGGCGTTGGCCTTGAAAAACCGGCTGAAGTAATGCTCATCTTCATAACCTAATTCGTATGCAATTTCCTTGACGGCCTTGTTCGTTAGATATAACTCGCGCTTGGCTTCGATGATGATGCGCTCAGAAATCAGATCTGTGAGGGTTTTGTTGAAATGCGTCTTAGAAAGTTTTGCAAGTGCTTTGGCAGAAATGTTCAGCATATCGGCATAATGGCTCGGCGAATGCTTTGTCTTGAAATTGAGCTCGATGGAATCCTTTAGAGTTTGTAGAATCGCGGGTTCTTTAGCGTTGGTCAAATCAACGGTAGTTTCTGATAGTTGCTCTTTTTTAAGTCTTGAAGCCGTAATCAAAAATATTTTTAGATACGAGATTAACAATTCATATTGCGCCAAACCGATGTTTTGCATTTCGGTTTTCATTTGTTCGATGACCATATTGAAGGTAGCTTCGGCGCTGCTATTGATTATGGTGAAAGGCGGCTGATAGATGTTGTTGAATAAAACACCGTTGCATGAAACTTCTTGTTGGTGCATATGGATACAATAAAAATCAGGGTGAAAGTGAATAGCTACACCTTCAATGATTTCTCCGGTACAAATCATGAAAGGCTGATAGGGCGAAAAAGCCAACAACGAATTTTCTTCAAAAACATGTTCGGCAAAATCAGCTTTGACTTTCCCTTTTCCTTTTTGAACCCAAATCAACGAGTAGTAATTGTTGCGTTGTAAATGGTCATAATGATTGTTGTCGAAAAAATGAAAAAGTTTAAACGCCAAATTGCCGTTTTGTGGATTCGTAATGGTAAAAGCGTTGGGGTGATTCATAATATTCTGTCTTTTTCTTCAATTTCCATATCGTTGATGCTGGCCTGTCGTTTTTGCATATAGCCATTTGGGTCAAATTCCCAAAGCTCGTTGCCGTAACTGCGAAACCACTGTCCGGAATCATCTTGCCATTCGTACTCGAATTGCACTGCCATCCGGTTCTCGCGAAAGCCCCACAATTCCTTTTTGAGTTTGTAATGGTGTTCTTTCTCCCATTTTCGGGTCAGGAATTCTTTCACTGCTTCACGGCCTTTGATAAATTCGGTCCGGTTGCGCCATTCGGTATCGATTGTATAGGCAAGCGACACTTTTTCTGGATCTTTAGTGTTCCAAGCGTCTTGGGCTAGTTGTACTTTTTGTTTTGCTGTTTCTAAAGTAAAAGGAGGCAATGGATGTCTTTGATTTTCCATAATTGATATGTAAAAATATAAAGGTAGTCATGAAAACCGACATAACTACCTTTGTTTTTTTAATTATAGTGCTGTAGCTTGAGGAAAATCAATCTCGGTATTGGCTGTGTTGTTGAAGTAATTCGTGAGAATGTTAAGCGCAACATGAGCTACAGTTTCTGCGATTTCGGCTTCTGAAAGCCCTGCGTTTTTTGCAGCGCTGACATCTTGGTCATTTACCAAACCGCCTTTGTTAACCAATGTTTTGGCAAATTGCAGAACTGCATTGGTTTTGTTGTCCTCAGCATTTCCTAATCGTGCAGCATGGATGCTTTCTCCGTCTATTTTTACCAATTTTTCTCCGATAAAACTATGAGCGGCCAAACAGTAATCGCAAGCGTTATTTTGGGCTACAGTTAGTGCAATCAGTTCACCTGTTTTGGCACCTAAGATGCCGTGACTTAAAGCGCCGCTCAAGTTAAGATAGCCTTCGAGTACTGCCGGTGCGTTTCCCATGGTACGCATCATATTAGGTACTGAACCTAATTTGCCTTCTACGGCGTTGAATAATTCTTTGGTTTTTCCTGTGGCTTCTGCCGGATTTAATGCTTTTAAACGTGTCATCTTTAAATGTTTTTAAGTGATGTCTTATTGACAAGGCAAAGATGCAGCGGTTGCGGTTGCGATAAAATGGAGGATTTACGCGATGTGATGGACAATTTTCCCTGGCCAAAATCCGATTGCGCGCAGAAGATTCGCGTGAGGGATGGCAGTGACAGCCCACAGCCGCGCAGCGATAGCGGAGCGGCGAGGACTACAACGTACAGCCCGACGGCGCGCGCAAGGCAGTTCCATTTACGGACATTTCAATGCGCCGGCACGCCCAGAAATTAATTCAAAGTCTTCTGCAAATCCTGAACGGTGGTCAAGTGATAACCTGATTTTGCTTTTTCAAAAATACTTTTTGCCCAGGTTTTTCCTTCCGGGGTTTTTACCATTTCTTTATAAAGCGTTTGAAGCGAACCTGTCCGGCTGGTGGCCATCATGAATTGCTCAATCGCAGGATAAGCCGGGTTATAATGATGTTTGATAGCCTGAACAAACCACTGGCGTTTGATGACAAAATTCCCGCCTTGGGAGAAATTAAATTCTTTGTCGATGTCGGCCATTTCTTTTTGCGTCATGTCCGACGGAAGATAATCAATGAAATGCTGTTTTTCGTTGGTCGATTTAATTTTGGCGCTGAGCCCAAGAACGCCGGTTTTTCTCCAAGTTTTTTGAATCTCGTCTATTTTGTTGAAATCTTCAGACACCGGCGTAGTGATATTCGAAGGAACATCGGGTTGGTAAATCCACTCTTCGGCTTTGATTTTTTCGGCTAGGACTTTATCGCCTTTGATGAGTTTTTCATTGAAATATTTCAAGAAATCTTCCGTAGTGATGGATTGAAACGCATGCGCATTAAAGTATTCGGTAATGAATTTATCGAAGGTTTCGCGCCCGACAGCATTTTCAACCGTTTGTAGAAATGCATAACCTTTTTCGTAAGGAATGTCGCTGAGTGAATCGTCGGCATTCTTACCATCTACGTTCACTTTGAGTTTCGTTTCGGGATTTTTCGGCCCATAATCTTCTAGGTTGTCATACAGCGATTTGCGGCTCAAAACATCTTGCATTTTGGCTTCTTGAATACCAAAAATGGCTTCTCCGATGCGGTGTTCTACATAAGTCGTAAAACCTTCGTTGAGCCAGACGTCATCCCAAGTAGCATTGGTCACCAGATTGCCGCTCCAACTGTGTCCGAGTTCATGGGCGAGCAAACTGGTCAAAGAACGATCGCCAGCGATAACGCCAGGAGTCAAGAAAGTCAGGTTCGGGTTTTCCATGTCACCGTAAGGAAAGCTTGGAGGTAAAACGAGTACATCGTAACGTCCCCAACGGTAGGGGCCAAATAGTTTTTCTGCGGCATCAACCATTTTTCCGAGTTCGCCAAATTCCCAAGCAGCTTTATCTAACACTGATTTTTCGGCATAAACACCGGTGCGTTTGTCAATCGATTTAAAACCAATATCGCCTACAGCAATCGCCATCAAATAAGATGGAATCGCTTTGTCTTGCTTGAAGGTGTAAATTCCGCTGTTGTTTTTTTGTTGCGGATTCACGGCACTCATTACCGCCATCAAATCTTTCGGAACTGTGACTTTCGCGTTATAGGTAAATCGAATGGCCGGAGAATCCTGACACGGAATCCAAGTGCGCGACCAAATACTTTCGCCTTGTGAGAACAAGAATGGATATTTTTTATCGGCAGTTTGCGCTGGGGTTAACCACTGTAAAGCGACAGCTTCTTTGGTAGTCGAATAGTAAATATTGACTTTGGTCGTGGTAGGTTCAATAGCAATTTTAAGTGGTTTTCCGTGGAAGGCTACTTCCTCGCCCAAACTAAATTTGGTTTCTTTTTCGTTCTCGCCCAAAGTAACTTTACTGATTTGAAGCGTGTTTTCGTCGAAGATGATCTCGTTTCCTTTGCTGGTGTTGTCAATGGTCCAAGACGCTTTTCCGGAAATGGTTTGCGTATCGAAATCTACTTTGATATCAAGATCCAAATGTTTGACAACGGCTTGGTCAGGTTTTGAAAAAGTATGTGTGTCTTTTATGTTTGCTATCTTTTCAGAGGCAACGCTTTCTTTCTTCTGGCAAGCGATGGCAATCAATAAAAATGCAAGGAATATCGTGTTTTTCATTTTTGAAATTTTAAGGTTTTCAAAAATAGATAAAAATGAATCATGCTTTTAGCTCCAGTACATATTTCTTTGCGTCTCTGCGTCTTTGCGGGGCATTATTTTAGTTTCGCAAAGACCTAGGGTGCAAAGTTTTTTACACATAAGATTGTATAAAAAATCCCGCTTGGTATTTTTAACAAAGCGGGATTATATAGTAAGATTTGATTACAATTTATGCAAGCATAGTCACAGGATTTTCGAGATATTGTCTCAAAGTTTGTAGGAATTGTGCACCGGTTGCTCCGTCTACAGTTCTGTGATCACAGGCTAAAGTGACCTTCATGGTATTGCCGATTACAATCTGTCCGTTTCTCACTACCGGTTTTTCGACAATTGCTCCAACCGATAAAATCGCTGAGTTCGGTTGGTTGATGATCGAAGTGAATTCAGTAATGCCAAACATACCCAAATTGGAAACGGTGAACGTACTGCCTTCCATTTCGTTAGGCTGCAGTTTTTTCGATTTGGCTCTTGAAGCTACATCTTTAACATTGCTACCAATTTGCGATAAGCTCATCTGGTCGGCAAATCTTAAAACCGGAACCACCAAACCATCTTCAACGGCAACGGCAACACCAATATTCACGTGATGGTTAATGATAATCGCATCTTCTTTCCATTGCGAATTCACTTTCGGATGTTTTTTCAGCGCCATCGCACAGGCTTTAATCACCATATCGTTGAACGAAACTTTGGTGTCTGGAATGCTATTGATGGTATTTCTGGATTTCATCGCTTCGTCCATCGCTACTTCAATAGTTAAGTAGAAATGCGGCGCGGTAAATATCGATTCGGATAAACGCTTGGCAATGACCTTGCGCATTTGCGAGTTTTTGATTTCTTCAGTGAAAGTTTCTCCTGCAGGAACAAACGGCTTAACTGCTGGTGCGGCTGCCTCAGAAGTTGAAGCAGGCTGTGGCGAAGAAACTTGTGGTGCACTAGTAACAGTAGGAGAGAAATTCTCTATATCGCTTTTTACGATACGGCCGTTTTCTCCTGAACCTTTAACTTGGGCAATGTTGATTCCTTTTTCTTCGGCAATTTTTTTAGCCAATGGGGAAATGAAAATTCTTCTGCCGTCAGTTACTACCTGAACTGGTTCTTCTGATTTTTCGGCAACCGATTCTGATTTATTTTCTGTTTTAGTTGGTTCGGCAACTGGGGCCGATCCGTCTTTTTTATAATTTTCCGCAATTCCGGTCACGTCAGTTCCTGCTGGGCCGATGATCGCTAGCACGCTGTCTACCGGAGCAGTTTGCCCTTCGTTGACGCCAATGGCCAAAAGTGTTCCGGCATGGAAAGATTCGAATTCCATTGTAGCTTTATCAGTTTCGATTTCAGCTAAAATATCGCCTTCTTTTACCGTGTCTCCGACCTTTTTGAGCCATGTCGCTACTGTTCCGTCGGTCATGGTGTCGCTGAGTCTCGGCATGGTTACTACCACAACGCCTTTTGGCAACGAGATTGAGGCAGCAGGAGCAGCTTCAGATTTTTTATCTTCAGTAACTGGTTCAGATTGCTTTTCTTCGCTCGCTGTTTCAGTTTTGTCTTCTTTCGGAGCCTCTGCCTTATTGGTCGATTTTCCTATGTGCAACAATGGTGTTATGTCTTCACCTTCTTTGCCAATAATGGCCAAAAGCGCATCCACAGGAGCAGTTTCGCCTTCTTGAATGCCAATATGCAATAAGGTTCCGGAGTTGAATGATTCGAATTCCATGGTGGCTTTGTCGGTTTCGATTTCAGCCAATATGTCGCCTTCACTTATTTTGTCGCCCACTTTTTTAAGCCATTTGGCCACTACACCTTCAGTCATGGTATCGCTCAAGCGCGGCATCGTGATAATTTTTGCCATAATTGATTAGAGTTTGTGGGGAATAAAAGGATAGTTTTCTTGTTCGTAAACCACGTCGTAGAGTTGCTGGATTTCAGGGAAAGCCGATTCCTCAGCAAATGTTGCACACTCTTCCACAAGGTCTTTCACGCGTTCATCGATGGTTTCGATTTCGGCATCCGTGGCGTATTTCTGTTCTTTGATGACATCGAGCACTTGGGTTATCGGATCGATTTTTCTGTACTCATCTACTTCTTCTTTGGTGCGGTACAATTGGGCATCAGACATCGAATGCCCTCTGTATCGGTACGTTTTCATTTCAAGGAAAGTTGGCCCGTCACCACGTCTGGCACGATCGATAGCTTCATGCATGGCTTCGGCTACTTTTACTGGGTTCATTCCGTCAACTGGGCCACAAGGCATCTCATAACCCAAGCCCAATTTCCAGATATCGGTGTGGTTAGCGGTTCTTTCGACGGAAGTTCCCATGGCATAACCATTATTTTCAACAATAAATACTACGGGAAGTTTCCAAAGCATTGCCATATTAAACGCTTCATGAAGTGAACCTTGACGAGCAGCTCCATCACCGAAATAAGTTAGCGTCACGCCGTCACGACCGAAGTATTTATCAGCGAAAGCAATACCGGCACCCACAGGAATTTGTGCTCCTACAATACCATGGCCTCCGTAAAATCCTTTTTCTTTTGAGAAAATGTGCATCGATCCGCCCATTCCTTTGGAAGTTCCGGTCACTTTTCCGAGAAGTTCGGCCATGACCGCTTTAGGATCAACGCCCATTCCTATTGGCTGAACGTGGTTTCTGTAGGCGGTAATCATTTTGTCTTTAGACAAATCCATTGCGTGAAGTGCGCCGGCCAAAACAGCTTCCTGACCGTTGTAGAGGTGAAGAAACCCTCTAACTTTCTGTTGGATATAAAGTGCGGCTAGTTTGTCTTCAAATTTTCTCCAAAATAGCATGTCTTCATACCATTTCAAATACACGTCTTTTGTAACTTCTTTCATCTTGTTTTTTTAACTTGATTGTTGATGTATAAATTGTTTTTTGAAAACGCAAAAAGTAGCCTCACATCAGTTTGCGAAAGGCAAAAGTAAAACTTTCCACTTAAGAAGTGAAATTTAAAAGCGTAATTTTTACCGCCATTACAAGAAGTTTTTGTCGAAGGTAAAAGGCAGTAAATTTTTGAGAGAATCAGACTTGTAAATCGCTCCGACTTCACCCATAAAATAAATCTCGATGCCTTGGTCTTGTTTGAATTCGTACTCGGCAATCGACTGCCTGCAAGAACCGCAAGGCGGTATTGGAGATTGGGTTTGATTAGTGTCTGAGGCAGCAGTAATAGCCATTTTTACAATCTTGGCTTCGGGATAAATCGCGCCAGCCTGAAAAATAGCTACCCGTTCGGCACAAAGCCCGGAAGGATAAGCCGCATTTTCCTGATTAGAGCCTAGAACTACTTTTCCGTTGTCGAGAAGTAAAGCAGCACCCACCCGAAATTTAGAATAAGGAGCATAAGCTTTCTTGCGAATCGCAATGGCTTGTTGCATCAAATCCTGAATGTCTTGCGGCAATTCATCTAGCGAATCGTAAACCGAAAGCTGGGTGTTGATAGTAATGTTTTTCATAAAGTATCAGGGAAAAAAAATCCAAATTTCGGAAAGTTGAAATTTGGATTCTTATTAATAATTATCTTAAATCTAGTATTCGTCATATTTGTCTCCGAAGGCAAAGCTGAGTGAGAAACGCAGCGTATTTTCGAGTGGGTTTTTCACTTTCGACGCCGAGAATAAATAAGAAACATCCACTTTAATTACATTGTATTTGAAGCCAGCTCCTAAAGAGAAGAACCTTCTGGCCCCTTTATCCGGGCTTTCGTTGAAATATCCTAAACGGAAAGCAAACGAATCTTGGTAAAGGTATTCCGCGCCGACTGAATAAGTAAACTCTTTGAGCTCTTCACTCATACCGTCTGGCGCATCATTGAACGATTTGAAAATTCCTGAAACCCATCCAATTTTGTCATATTCTTCGTTGGCTTCACGTTGGGTTAAATCTTCCGGATCATCAAAATCACCATCGCCGTTAACATCTTCAGGGTCAATCGGAGTTGGAACTAAAAGTTTGTTGACTTCCAACCCAACGGCTACTTTGTTATAATCGTCAAGGATGAAATCAAAACCGGCACCGAGTTTCATGTTGGCAGGCAAGAAGTTCGATCCTTCATCGCCGGCGGCTTTGTCATAATTAATTTTTGGACCTAAGTTCTGGAAATTGAAACCCCAACGCAATTTTCCGTTGAAGCTGTTGAACGCCATTTCTTCTGATTGGTGGTAACCCGAAACATCAAATGCAAACGAATTGGCCGCTGCTGAACTTGAACCTTCAGTAGGGATTCTGAGGTTTGAACGGATAAATCGTCCGCCAACCGACATCGAGAAATAATCGCTGAGTTTCAATGCATACGACAAATCAATGGCGTATTCTGCAGGTTTCACCACTACAGGAGTGTCGTCTATGTTTTGTCTAAGTTCTATTTCACCCAAACTGAAGTAACGGATACTTCCGGCAAAAGCAGCTCTATCGCTATATTTATTAAAGTAAGTAACTTGAGAAAGCGAAATATCGTTGACCAATTCTACTAAATAAGGAGTATAGCCAACCGAGAAACCTTGTTTGTCAATTGAAAAAGCATATTTGGATGGGTTCCACTGTTGGGAAAAAACATCCGGCGCCGTAGCAACACCATTGTCTCCCATACCTGCTGCTCGCGCATCACCGGCTACTAAAAGAAAAGGAACTCCGGTGGTGATTACTCTGGTTTGCGCTTGTGTATATGAGCCGATAAATACAATGGCTATAAGGGCTAAAATCTTCTTCATTCTGATTTTTTAAAAGTTTACAAATATAGTATTTTATTAAAGTATAACAAGTTTCTCATATTTTTCTGTCTTGGAGTTGGTCAGGACAGATTTTACGGTGAGTTTGTAGATATAAACGCCTTTTCCGATGCGGTCTCCGAAATCGTCTTTCCCGTCCCAAGTGATTTCTCGACAGGTTGTGTCGGCAGTTGTAATGCTTTGGTTTTTGGTCCATACGACTTTGCCTGTAACGGTGAGCACTTGCACTTGTACTTCTAAGGGCTCAAAAGGTTTGTTATGTGTGAACCAAAACTGGGTGTAATTGACAAACGGATTGGGATAATTCAGTACGTTGGTAATGCTAATCGATTCATCGCCCACTACTACAAACTGAATTTCAGCAGTCACCAAATTATTATAAACGTCCCACGCTTTGAAGGTAATGGTGTGCAATCCTTTGGCGAGATTTCTCAGCGGATATTTTACTTTGCCGTTTTTGTAATCGTCAAGCGCCGTTTCGTAATAATCGTTAAGTTTGAACGGATTGCTTTCGTCTCCATCGAGAATTGCGACAATGTCATGACCAATACCGCTGGCCGTATTGATGCCGTTTTCATCTTCGAGAAAAGCCAAGAATAGTGGCGATTGGTTGGTGATACCGCCATTAACGAAAGTTTGGTCGTTCATGTAGAGTTTAACCGTTGGTGGAGTATTATCTGCAGCAGCGTTTAGATTTACTCCTCCGATTTTGATAGCGGTGTTTACTCCGGTTTTGTCAAAAAGGGTTTGGTTGCGTTTGGCGTAAAAACTGATTCTTCCATTGTCTACCGGAATGGCAATATCTCTCGGAACCACAAAGCCAAACTCGAATTGCCCGTTGGTGACAGAAGCATTGCCTCTGAAAATGGTTTCGCCCAAAACATTGAAACTAATCGGCGGCGAATTTCCGTCATTATTCAAAGTGGTGCGCGTAATTTTTTTATCGAAAATCTGTACCGATAATTCACCGTTATAGGCAGTCAATGGATTGTTGTTTTCATCGGTTACGTCGCCGGTAAGTTTTACGTAAGACAATGATTTAAAGTCGTCAATCGGCCCTGAAATTGGCATATCGTTTACCTTAGTTAGGTTGATGCGTGGTTGTGGAATAGCCAATTTTATAGCCGGATCACCTAAGTAGAATACGACATCTGTTCTCGGAATATAGTTGTTCTTTGACAATCGGAGCGCTTCGGCAATTGAAACATATTCGTTCGAGCCATAAGAGAAAAGATAACGTGCCAGTACGTCGTTAAAATCCTCACCGGTAGATTGGAAAATTTCACGAACTGTAGTAATCATTGATATTGCGCCACCTTTTGGGTTCCAGTAAGTGTATTCGCCAGCAGTAGGTCTGAATGGGTTGTCGAACCTTGAAAACTCGCAAGTAATAGTAATAAATAAAGGGTATTTGTAGCGATTGCTTAGGTTTTGTCCGTCTGATTTTTCCCAGATTCTTTCTTGCGATAGTCCATCTTCGCCACCATGACCTAAATAGTTGAGTACTAATGCACCTTTTTCGAAATAGCTAAACAAATCTTTACGTGCTTTCGGATAACGGCTGCCTCCGGAAGAAGTTTCTTGCACATAAGAATCCAACAATATTTTTTCATAATTCAAGAATGGTTTTTGCCCGACTATGGTTTCAGCCATACTATTGATATTGGTTTGCAGGCTGGCATCACTGTCTTTATCGGCATCATCGGCTACCACTACAATGTTGTTGCGCCAACTTCCGTAGGATTGAATGTCGTGGTAATCTATTACTTTGTTAACCAATTGATCAGCTTGTGTAGTTGTGCTTCCGATCATTCGCCCAACAGCCACATCAATCAGACCGATTCTGGTGGGGTAATTCGTATCGAGATCGCCTTCGTTGTCGTCCATCAAACCGAAAAAATCATCAGATGCAAATGAACTTGGATCAACCGTAAAACTGTTCAAAGCATGGTAAATAGGAACAATATTGGCTGAAATAGAAATCCTGTTTTTGAAATCGTAGGAAGCATCTCCAAAAAGATTCAAGTACTTGATTCTACGCTCCGGTGCCGATGCATTGAAGTAAATGTATTTGACAAAATTACGTATGGCGCCTATGTCTTGTTTGCCAGAAGCAAATTCCTGATAAATCAAATCCAGGGTCACCACTTTTACATTGAGTTGCGAGTAATTCCTGTGGAAATTGGCCAGTTTCTCGGCTTGGGTTTTCAAAAAGCTAGGGCAAACAATCAGATAATCGATGTCTTGAAATTGATTTTCGGCATTCTTGAAAATAGTGCCTTTGAGATTTTGATTTGCCACACGCGTTCTGGAATCGGTGAGTGGTGTGTAGTAATCATTGACATCTACTGCGATATACTTTTGAACACTGCCAAAATTAGCCTTGAAGGAAAACACATTTTGGTTGTTGTTGGTGGCTTTGGTTACATTATAAAGGTCAGTCACGTTCCAAATTTGGGAAATGCTTCCAGCGTTAGTGATTTGAAACTCGCCAATTTGGTTACCCGAGCTGGCTTGATCGTATTGAAAAGGAAATTGCTTGCGATAACCTACTAAGTTTCGTTTGGATTTTAATTGAATGTAATCGAGAAATCCTTTAGAATCCGGAACACCATTGTTGTTGTAGGTTAGTGTAATGCGAATGTTCTCAGTAGCCGGAATATTGGTATTGTAGGTGGACCAGTCTGCCTTAATTGAAGAACCGATAGGCGAAAAAGCAATGTTTCCTGTAGATTGATCATTAACTTTTACACCCATTGACGTGCTGGTTGTAGAAATCGCGGCAGCATAGACGAACAAATTAACTTGAGCAGTGGTATCTATGTTCGGAATGCTGAAGTCAAAACTTTGTTCTGCTTCGAAACTAAATTCTTCTCCAAACCAACGGCGGCCCAAGCGTGCAATATTGACCTTGTCGAATTCGTGGTATTGGTAATCGTCGAAAGTCGTCACAACTACATTGCTAGTGCCTGAAGGTTGTGGCATTTCTGAAATACGTTTGCCATCATTGCCTTGTACATTAACATAATAGTAGGATTTTGAATCGTAAAGATTGTTAGTTGTTTGGCTTTCTTTGTTCCATTGGTCAACACCTTCTCCATAAAAAAGAATATAATCGGAGTCATTAAAAACCCCGTCTTCTTCGCCGACAACTTGAATGGCGTTTTCTGCAAGATCCGCTGGGTAATAGGTGCTGTTTTTTAGCGGAATCATGCGCCCGCCATTGCCGTAAATCTTTATTTTTCGTGGGTCTAAACCGCTGGTGTTGATGCCTAAGTCAGCAAGAAAATCTTTGGTTATTCTGTAAACTCCAGATTTCACTACATAAAAGCGGAACCAATCTCCAGAACTCAAAACCGAATTAGATAAGGTGCTGAATTCATCATTACTCGGCAAAAGCCTATTCTGGCTTGCATTGAGCGTGTATGAAAATGATTTTATTTTTTTGAAGCCTGTGCCGTCTTTGATGATGGGCGAAAGCGAAATTACGGCAAAAAGGTCGTTTCTTGATTTTGCGTTTTGAACAGTAGCTTTTGGATTCTCTGGAATTGAACTTATATTAAGGTCTCCAAGTTCTTCACGAGTGATGTTTTCGTATACGATGTTGTTAAGCTCAATAGAATTTTCATTGATTTCACGTCCTATCGGGGTTTTGAAATTAAAGAAAAGCTCCTTGTTGTAGTTGTCGAATTGAAAGTTCTCAGCATTAAATTTAGGTAGTGCAACCTTTTCCTGGCCGACATTTATGGTCGACTTGCCGGTCCATGAAATAGTGATTTCGCCTTTTTGTTGGGCGAAAATAACCGTAGAAAATAAAAACGTGATGTAGGTAGCAATTTTTTTCATCGAGTTAAGAAACGCAATTTAAAATCAAATATTACAAAAAAGTAAAAATAAATCTTTTGAAAGTTCTCTGGCAATAAAAAAAATAAATTTCCGTTTGCCGAAATATACTCAGGTATTACGAGAGAATTTTTTTTCAAAAGATGTTGCTATATAAAGGTTAATTCTTATATTGCGCCACGAATTTATTACCTACTATAACGTATGAAAGTAAACAAAATCATGACTGCCAAACTCTTGCTATCGTTAGTAATAGTGTTTAGTATTGCTACAAGCTGTAGTAAAAAGTCAAGCTCAAAAAACTCATCAACGGCAACCGGTTGGAAGATTAACGACAAAAAAGGCGGATTCCAATATAATTCTAATTTTAAAAAGCAAGAAACAGGTCCGGGCTTAGTAATGGTTGAAGGAGGAACATTTACAATGGGTAAAGTTCAAGACGATGTGATGCACGATTGGAACAATTCGCCGAATCAGCAACACGTTCAATCGTTTTACATGGATGAAACAGAGGTAACCAACATGATGTATATGGAATACCTTGATTGGTTGAAGCGCGTGTTTCCGCCAGACCAAGAAAACTACAAAAATATCTACGAAGGCGCTTCGCCCGATACTTTGGTATGGAGAAACCGTTTGGGTTACAACGAAACCATGACCAATAACTACTTAAGACACCCAGCCTATGCTAACTACCCTGTAGTAGGGGTTAACTGGATTCAAGCGGTCGAGTTCAGTAAATGGAGAACCGAGCGTGTCAATGAAAATGTATTGGAAAGAGAAGGTTATTTGAAGAAAGATGCCAAAGTGCTTGATGCCAAGGCTGAAGCTACATTTAGTACTGAAACCTACCTTAACCAACCAACCAAGGCTTTTGGTGGCGATGATAAAATCGTTCTTAAAGGTAGAAAGAATTCAAAGGCCAAGCCGATGAAAACCAAAGGGACGAAAGATCAGCCATCGACTGAGCAAGAGCAGAAAAATGTTTATGCCCAAAGATCTTCAGGACTTATTCTGCCAGAATACAGACTTCCAACAGAAGCAGAATGGGAGTATGCTGCTGCAGCTGATGTAGGTCAAAGAGAATATAATATTTACAAAGGACAAAAGAAGTATCCATGGTCTGGAACTTACACACGTTCAGGAAAGAGAAAAGTTAGAGGTGATCAATTGGCCAACTTCAAGCAAGGAAAAGGGGATTATGGTGGTATAGCAGGTTGGTCAGATGATGGCGCCGATATTACCAACGTTGTAAAATCGTATCCGCCAAACGATTTCGGTTTGTATGATATGGCCGGAAACGTAGCCGAATGGGTTGCCGATGTTTACAGACCAATTGTTGACGATGAAGCGAGTGATTTCAACTACTATAGAGGTAACATCTACACCAAGAACAAAATCGGTGAAGACGGAAAAGCGGAGTTAGTAACCGCTGAAACACAGGTTTTCGATACTTTGTCTAACGGTAAAATCATGGCCCGCAACCTTCCAGGTCAGTTGGCTCAGGTGCCAGTAGACGAGAACGAAACGTACCTCAGACAAAACTTCGACAAGAGCGACCAGAGAAATTACCGGGATGGTGACAAACAATCGACGCGTTATTTCGATTTTGGCTCTTCGGAAGAAGAAGATGCTGCAAACAAAGAAAAGCACAAAATGTATGATTCTCCGGTTCACAATGTCACTACTGACAGTTTAGGAAACATGGTCAGAAAATACGACAAGTCTAGCAAAAGAACGACTTTAATCAACGACAACGTTCGTGTTTACAAAGGAGGTTCTTGGAGAGATAGAGCATATTGGTTGGATCCAGCACAAAGAAGGTATTTTCCACAAGATATGGCTACAGATTACATCGGTTTCAGATGTGCCATGTCTAGAGTTGGGCCTAAAGCAGACAAAAAGAAAAGACCAAGAAATTAATTTTATGATTTTATAATTTCAATAGAAGCCCTTTTTTAGGGCTTTTATTTTTAAATCTTGTTTCAGTTTATGGATATTTCTCAAATTCACCAATGTTTTCTGCAATGTCAATCCATTTCTATTGATACCAGAAAAATTCAACCTGGCGGTATGTTTGTAGCCATTAAAGGTGAAAGATTTGACGCAAATACATTTGCCCAAGAAGCAATCGACAAAGGTGCTTCGTTTGTCATTATCGATAACCCGACATATTTTATCAATGAGAAAACCATATTGGTAAATGATAGCCTAATTGCTCTGCAAGAATTAGCCAAATTCCATAGAAACTATCTCAAATTGCCTATCATAGCGCTTACCGGAAGCAATGGAAAAACCACCACCAAAGAGTTGATTCATGTTGTGCTTTCGAAAAAATTTAAAACTAAAGCAACAGACGGGAATTTAAATAATCATATTGGAGTGCCCTTAACTTTGTTGTCTTTTGATAGCAATACAGAAATCGGAATTGTTGAAATGGGTGCCAACCACCAAAAGGAAATTGCTTTTTTGTGTGAAATTGCCCAACCCGATTACGGCTATATCACCAACTTTGGTAAAGCGCATTTGGAGGGATTTGGTGGCGTACAAGGTGTAATTAAAGGTAAAAGTGAAATGTATGATTATCTGTCAGAACATCACAAGAAAGTATTTGTCAACCTTGACGATTCCATTCAAGAGCAAAAAACTAGAGCTATGGACCGAATCACTTTCGGGGTCAATCATTCTCAAGCCAATACCAGTATTACTTCTGTAGTAGCCAATCCGTTTGTTGAAATCGGTTTTTCTTACCTTCTCATTCATTCCCATTTGATCGGTTTGTATAACGCAAACAACATCAACGCAGCGGTTACCATTGGGCGTTATTTTGGGGTATCCGACACAGATATACAGCAAGCCATTGAACACTACATTCCTGAGAATAACCGTTCGCAGTTGGTACAGAAAAATTCAAACGAGATTATTCTTGATGCGTATAATGCTAATCCTAGTAGTATGGCTGTGGCATTAGACAATTTCAGTCAACTCAAAGAGAAGAACAAAATTGTGGTTTTAGGAGATATGTTTGAGCTCGGAGAAGAAAGTCTTAAAGAACATCAGGCAATCATGAGTTTACTAGAACATCAAACCGCCATTGATTGTTATTTTGTCGGTAAAGATTTTTATCAAAGCCGAATAGAGCAACCTCATTTTCATTTTTATGAAACTTTTGAAAGCTTTGCCCAAGAACTTCAAAAGCTACAATGGAAGAATCAAATGATTTTAATTAAAGGTTCGCGAGGAATGGCTCTAGAGCGCGTTTTAGAATTTCTTTGAATTAGCTGTAGTAGATGAACCCTTTTTTGATGCTGTTGACTTTTCGTGTCGATAACCTGAAAACTCCGTATCCTTCACGACTATTATCATTATTGGTGTTGCCTTCGATAGTAGTGATATAGCCATTGCCGACACTTTCAACGATGCCCGTATGGCCTTGCCCTTTGCCGAAATCCATGATGAAAATAGAACCGGGTTGAATCTTTGAAAGATCTGACAAAGCTACTGAAGTCGATATCTTAATGCCTTTGGTTCGGTTCCAATGATCAAGTACGCCCGCAGTTTTTACCAGCGGATTTGTCTTTCCGAGCTCTTTTGCGGCTTGCTCAAAACACCAATATACAAAAGCCGCACACCAAGGATAGTTGCCAGATTTAGGGTTTAGTCCGACCGCTTTTAAATACAAATCCACTTCGGGGCCTCGGTTAGAATGTGCGGGTTGTTCCACCACACCGATTTGTGAATTAGCAATTTCTAGAACTTTCTTCAACAACATAGTTGGCGCGGAGGCAGCGGTTGGCGTTCTATCAGCAGCAAAGAGGATATCCCAAGTGATGGGGCCGATTTTTCCGTCGATAACCAAAGGGTTGCCTTTACTATCAAGATGCCGCGACTGAAACAACTTGACTGCTCTGTAGGTATTATTGCCAAAATCGCCATCTACCTCAATCGGCCCACAACCTTTCATATTCAACTGATTTTGTACAGCCTTTACCACAGTTTTACTGCTTTCGCCTCTTTCGATAACTCTGTTTGGATAATTCATGTTTGTTTTTGTTTGGATGATTGAAACTAGTGATTATCGTAAAGGTAGTAGGCGAAAGTATTGCTGTCAATACCGGAAAATACTAATTTTTATGTGCGTATAAATACGGAATGTTTTTCTTAAAGTGATTGTGTTAGCAAAATGGTGATAACTTCGTAGGATTATTTCTATCAAATCAGATAAAAAGCCCAATCGTTACGTATTTTTACGTAATGATTGACGTATAAATACGTATTTCATATTCGCCCAATCGATGTTACATTTGAGGATAACTTAAAAAACAAACATCATGACACTAAATGAATTTACCGGCGGTCCGATTACTTTGGTTGAAGCAGAAAAATTAACCCAAAGTTTTAGAGAAATGTTTCCCAACCAAGCTAAGGCTTTTTTTATGGGCAGTTTGAACATACAAGCTATTTTAGACCAGGAAAATTGTATCGGCATCCGAATTTATAACGGTTATAACGACGTTGATAAATGCTTAAACCCTATATTGGTAGGCGTTGATAAAGACGGAAAAGACATGACCAATGGGTTGATTATGGATAGGATGCGATCTTGTCCTACAGAATGTGATCCTAATAGCCCGTTAGTGTCGTAAATCACAAAAAAGTTCGATAGAAAGATGGATTATTTATTCTTTTTTGCTTTGTTCTTAGGGTTATTTCCGATACTCATTTTCAAACTCAATAGAAGTAATTATAGATACAAACATTTTTCTATTGAACCTTTTCTTTGGTTGGTTTTATTTTCAACTTTCTACGAGTATTTAGCAACCTATTTGTTTCTTATACCAAATGATATTTGGTTCAAAGTATACCTTTTCCTAGAGTTTTTCACATTCCTATATTTCTTCTATTTCTTATTAGGAAAGAAGTTTAGATTTTTCTTTGTTTTTTTCTCGGTCATTTATATTCTACTTTTTTTACTGATTCTCCTATATTCAGCCGACCCTTTGTCATTAACGACAGATTCTTATTTGTCAGCTGTTGAGATTGTGATGGTTTATTTTTTTTCAATCTTATGGTTTAGAGATTGTTTTGTCAATGCCAAAGTTGACCTGTTAAAAATGCCAGACTTTTATTTCGTAGTAGGGATTATTTTCTATCTTTCAGGAACGTTTTTTTTGAATTTAATGGGGGATATCATTGTAAAAGACAAAGGGCTCAGCCTCGATAACTTCTGGATACTCAACATTATTTGTAATATTTTTTTAAGGTCGTTATTAATATTTGGGGTTTGGAAAATTCAGCAGAAATAGAAATCATCTACTGGATTGGCACCTCACTGATGCTACTGCTTTCATTGGGCATTTTGTTTTTGGTGCTGTCCTATCGGAATCATTTGTATAAGATCCGGCAAAAAGAGGCAGATTTGTTACTCAAGGCCACCTTAGAAGGTGAGCGTGTCGAGAGAAATCGTATAGCAGCAGATTTGCACGACAGCGTATCCGGCGATTTGAATGCCATTAAGAATTATCTGTTGTTTATAGAGAAAACCAACTCGCTCAAAGCTCATCAGGAAATTCTTGATGAAATTAAAAATAGCGTGATTTTAGCTTTAGAAAATACCCGTTTGGTTTCATACAAGTTAATGCCGCCCTTGCTGGAAAATCTTGGATTACTCCATACTCTGGATGATTATCTAGAACAACTCAGTAAGAAAACACAGCTCAAATTTTCAGTAACCGCACCAGAAGGGCTGCAGTTCGAATCAGATGTGGCTTATGAAGTTTTTAGAGTAGTTCAGGAGTTTACCACTAATATGGTCAAATATGGTCAAATCACGCAATGCCAGATTGGTTTTGCTCGTTCAAATCATCAAACTACTATTGCAATCAAAGATGATGGTGAGCCCTATGATTTTTTTCAGTTGATGAAAGTTTCTTCCGGAACTGGTCTTAAAAATATTAATTCCAGAATTAAAAGTATAGGCGGCACTCTAGAACAATTGCCAGACACAACAGGAAATCACTTTGTTATTCATTTAAAAAAAGAACCATGTTAAGAATCGGAATTGTCGATGATCATAAATTGTTTAGAAAAAGCTTATCGTTGTTAATTTCCACTTTTGAAGGTGTTCAGGTGGTCATTGAGGCCCAAAACGGCAGAGAGTTTATCGATGCGCTCGATTTGAATCCGATAGATTTGGTGTTGCTCGATATTCAGATGCCGGAAATGGACGGCTATGAAACTTGCAAAGTGCTTCACCAGCGTTTTCCTGATGTCAAAATTCTAATTGTTTCGCAGCTCACTACACGAGAAAGTATTCATAAAATCATGGATTTGGGCGCTCACGGATATTTTACCAAAAATTCAGACCCAGACCAACTAGAATATGCCATTAGAAGCCTTAACGACAAAGGTTTTTATTTTGGTATGGAAATGGGCGAAGTGCTTCGAGAAGCTTTGTTATGGGAAAAAAGATATGCAAGAAAAGTGGTTGATTTTCCCGAATCATTAAGCAAAAGAGAGCTACAAATCATTATCATGGCTTGTCGGGAATATAGTAGTGCCGAAATTGCTGATACGCTTTGTATTAATACGCGAACCGTAGAAACCCACCGCAAGCGGATTATGCAAAAAACCAAGACAAAGAATTTCATCGGGGTTGTGCTCTATGCCTTAAAAGAAGAGTATGTTACCCTTGATGAGTTATATGGCTAAAAGAATAAGAGAGTAAAAGTGAAAGACCGTTTTTAAGCGGTTTTTTTTATGAATCATAAAAATTGGCCTTATGATTACGTATTTCTACTTAGTGAATTACGTATTTACCGGTATTGTGTAGCTGGTTGAATTAACAGAAATTTGGATAGAAATTCCTACGATTGAAGCAGAGCAATCACGGAATAGATTACCAAACCAAATCAAACACTCATCATGGCTACCATTTATCACGATGCTCAAGACATTTACAAGTTAAAGTCTGAGTTGAATTCCCTTACGATTTCAGTTGAGAGCGGCGAAGAAGAAGGCGCTGGTTATTTTATCTTTAATGATGCCAAACTTGTTGGTCCTAACAAGCCCGGCCAAATATATAAAGGCGCCGATTGTGTCGACAATTGGATTACCGTTGTAGCAGTAATCAAAGACAAACTCACCGAGACCAACTGGAGGAGTCTTTCGATTTCTTTCAAAGAAGAAGGAGAACGTCAAGTAACTTTCGGACCTTACAAAAGAGAAGTAGAACAAAATTTAGACACCGTGGTTTACACCATTAAAATAAAAGTCAAGGAATAAAAAAAATGCACAACAAACCATTTCTAATTATTGCTTGGGGTTTGGCCATAGGTTTAGGATTAACTGGGCTTGGTTTTTTACTTCATTGGTTACTTCCTGCTATAGGAGCCATGATTGGAATTGCTACAGCAATCGGCACCGGAAAAGCATTATCTCCCGACTTTAATTCCTGGATTATCCCTCTGGCAGCGGTTGGGTTAGCGCTTGGCGGAGGGTCGGGAGGCATTTTGTTATTAGTGAAAGTGGTCAAGGAAGCCGAGAAAAACTTATACGAATGGACGCTTCCCATATTGGCCATTATTTCTGGTTTCGTAGCCGATACTTGTAAAGAAGTTTATTCAGGAGAACACACCGATTTAATGTTGCGAATGGCATACGGAATTTCAGTTACGGGACTTTTTCTTTTAGGCGGCATTTTGTGGAAGCAGAAAAAGGTTTCATTCAAATGGGTTGATACGCGAATGGTTTCAGTGGCTGTTTTTATGATTTCTCCTTTTTTGATTTATTTGAAATACTGCGAGAAGAGCCAAAAAAGCCTTTGGTTTGGTTTTCTTGACATTCCGACACATATTCTATGCGCCATTTCTATTTTACTGCTGTTTTCACTGCTTGTGGGCTTTCTTTCATGGGTTTTTGCTGAAGAGCAGTTTTAGTTAACAGAAATTTGAATTGAAGTTTTTCAGATTTTTTTAGAGTAATGTTTTCGCCATGCTTTAATTCCACTAGTTAAATTTAGATCTGATACTAAAGCAAAAGCCGATAACCTTCTTGGAGATTATCGGCTTTCGTGGGCCATACTGGAATCGAACCAGTGACTTCTACCTTGTCGAGGTAGCACTCTGAACCGCTGAGTTAATAGCCCGATTATGTTAAAATAAAAAAGCAAGCCGGATTGACTTGCTTTGTGGGCGATGAGGGATTCGAACCCCCGACCCTCTGGGTGTAAACCAGATGCTCTGAACCAACTGAGCTAATCGCCCTTAATTGCGCTGCAAATATAAGGCAGTTTTTTAGATATGCAAACAAATATCTTATTTTATTATAAAATTTCTGCGACCACAAAAGTACTGCCGCCGATGTAGATAAAATCGGTTGGCTCGGCATGCAGTAAAGCTTCTTGATAAGCAACTGATACTGAATTGTAAACCTTTCCGTTCAGCGCAAATTCAGAGGCTTTGTGTTTTAGAATTTCGACATCCAGCCCACGCGGGATATTGG
This sequence comes from Flavobacterium lotistagni, assembly GCF_011392125.1. Taxonomy (GTDB): domain Bacteria; phylum Bacteroidota; class Bacteroidia; order Flavobacteriales; family Flavobacteriaceae; genus Flavobacterium; species Flavobacterium lotistagni. The sequence goes on along the minus strand of NZ_JAAJBU010000014.1, from coordinate 57,652 downwards.
GTTTGCAGAAATAATAAATCGCATTTTTCGGGAGCAAAGACAAGATTTCGTCAAGATCTTTGTCGTTGACTACACCTAAAACGATATGCAGTCGGTCACATTTTTCTTCTTGAACCTGCTGCATCACTAAAGCCAAACCTGCGGCGTTGTGTGCGGTATCAGCCACTACTTTTGGGCTGGTTTTCAAGATTTGCCATCGGCCATGCAATCCGGTGTTTTCAATCACATTTAAAAAGCCATCTTTGATCTGTTTTTCGGTAATTTTAAATTTCGATTGCAGCACGCGAATGGTTTGTAGTACAGTTTTCTTGTTGTGTTGCTGATAGTTTCCTTCTAATGCAGATGGATAATCTTCTTGAATTAAATCCGAGGCGTAGAAAATTCCCGCTTGCATTTCTTTGGCCTTAGCGTCAAAAACCATTTTGGTTTCTGGGTTGTATTCGCCAATAACCACCGGAATTTTTTTCTTGATTATTCCGGCTTTTTCTCTGGCAATTAGAGTCAAAGTATTTCCAAGAAAAGCAGTGTGGTCAAATGCGATGTTAGTGATCACCGAAATCAGAGGCGTTACAATATTGGTCGAATCCAAACGGCCGCCCATGCCGACTTCCATGATTGCGATATCGACTTTCATTTTCCGAAAATAGTCTAGAGCCAAACCTACTGTCATCTCAAAAAAACTCAAATCGTGACTTTCAAAAAACGTGCGGTGTTGCGTCATGAAGCTCACGACGAATACCTCTGAAATCATCTCACCATTGATTTTGATGCGCTCGCGAAAATCCTTCAAATGCGGTGAAGTGTACAACCCGACGGTATAACCGGCTTCTTGCAAAATGGAAGCGAGTAGGTGCGAAGTGGAACCTTTTCCGTTGGTGCCGGCTACATGAATGCAAGACAAATTTCGTTCGGGATTTCCCAGATAATCAGCCAGTAACAAAGTATTTGTCAAGTCTTTTTTATAGGCGGTGGCACCTTGCGTTTGATACATTGGCAACTGTGCAAACATCCAATTGACGGTTTCTTGATAGTTCATTACTTTTTTGATAAGTATTTATAGGGCAAAATATTTTCGATTTTTTTTAGTTTAATATTGTGGCATCGCGTGAGCCGATACAAAATTGACAATTATTTATCACAAAAACGAAAAACAAATCATGATGATGACTGCATTCTTACAGATTCCGGCCGATACTTTAGCCCAAGCTGCCCAAACGGCTGAAGTAGCCAACAATCCTTTGACCCACGAGATTTCTGTACTGGAATTTATTTTCAAAGGCGGATTTTTCCTGATCCCGATTGTGATTCTTTGCTGCTATACCATTTACTTGATCTTCGAGAGAATGTTTGTGATTAACAAAGCGGCCAAAATTGACAACCATTTGATGAAAGATGTTCGTGCAAATCTCAACGCAGGGAATCTCAATATGGCCATTACAGCGGCAGAAAGAGCGGGCAACGCGCAAGGGAATGTCATAAAAGAAGGAATTCACACCATCGGTCGTCCGATTTCAGAGATCGAATCCAACATGGAACGCGCTGCCAACATCGAAATCGGTGAAATGGAACGTAAACTAGGGCAACTTGGGCTTATTGCCGGAATAGCACCGACGCTGGGATTCATCGGAACTATTTCCGGGGTAATTAAAATTTTCTACAGCATTTCGGTCACCGAAGACATCAGCATCGGGAATATTTCCGGTGGTTTGTATGAAAAAATGATTTCCTCAGGAGCCGGTCTGATTGTCGGAATCTTGGCTTATACTGCTTACCACTTGTTCAACGGTCGCATTGATGCATTCACGTTGTCGATTCAAAAACAGGTTCTCGAATTTGTAAGTATCATCCAAAGACCAAACAATGATTAAGCGCAACAAACGATTTCATGCAGAGGTAGCGACCTCGTCATTGAGCGACATCATGTTCTTCTTGCTGTTGTTCTTTTTGATTATCTCGACTTTGGCCAACCCCAACGTAATTAGAATGACATTGCCCAAATCGAAAACCAACGAAAAAACCAATAAGCAACTCATTACGCTTTCGGTTACCGAGGAAAAACGATTTTTTGTTGACAAGCAAGAAGTCGCTTTTGAAGAATTGGAAACTACCTTGCTCTCCAAAATGGATCCGGCCAAAGAGCAAACAGTTGTGGTGCGGATTCCGTTTAATATGCAAGTACAGGATTTGGTCGATGTGCTGCAGATTGGCGTGAAGAACAAGCTCAAATTTGTTATCGCCACTAGTCCGAAATAAAGAAATTAACCATGGATTTATCACTCAATAAAGACCAACAGAAATCAGTAGGCTTGACCATTTTAGTGATGGGCTTGCTGATTCTGATTTTGTTTTTCGTTCGGTTCTGGCCACCATCCAATTTAAAGGAATTGCTCGGAGGCGGTGGCGGAGGTGGCGTTGAAATGAACTTCGGCGACAGCGATTACGGACTCGGCGAAGACTTTAAAAGCGAAGTGCTCAACGTGAAAGACCAGCCGCAACAAGCAGCGCCTGCGCCAACTTCCAAAGAAGATAATGTCATTACTGACGATGATGATGCGAGCGATGCCGTAGCGATGACCAAAAACGAAAAAGTCAAAAAACCTACGCCGGTGATTGAAAAAACCGTGACCAAACCGGTGGTGGAGAAACCTAAAGTATCAAAAAACACCAATGACGCCTTGGCCAATTTATTGAACTCTAATAAAGGCGGTGATGGCAATGACAAAACCGGAGGCAACAAAGGAAGGCCCGATGGGAGTTTGTCTTCTAGCGGTTACAGTGGTTCTGGTTCGGGAACCGGCTCGGGAACCGGTTCAGGTTCTGGAAGCGGCAGCGGCTCAGGCAGCGGGAGTGGCTCCGGAAATGGTAGCGGCAACGGTAGTGGTAATGGTTCGGGTTATTTTTTGGGCAATAGAAAGGCATTGAGTAAACCTGTTCCAAATTATACTTGCAACGAAGAAGGAAAAGTTGCCGTCCAAATCGCCGTAGATCAATCAGGCAATGTGATTGATGCCAAACCTGGAGTTCGCGGCACTACCAACGCAGCGAAATGTTTGTTAGATGAAGCTAAAAACGCCGCGATGCGCACCAAATGGCAGGCCGACGGCAATGCACCTGACAAACAAATTGGAATGATTATTTACAATTTCAGTTTGAATTGATATAACTTCATAATTAAACACGAATTTCACGAATTATCACGAATTATCTATTCGTGTCAATTAGTGGAATTCGTGTTAGTTTTTTTAATAGTTTGAAACTGTTTTGTCTCTTGCAGCGAAGCGGTCTTCTTTCTAAACCAACTGTTTCAACGCAATCTCAAAAGCCGTCGCGCTAATATTGGTTTTCGAAGGATTCAGATTGTGCGCTTTCTGGATTGCGTTTTTAATCGTATTTGACGTGTCGGCGAAAATGGCTTCGTCGGTCATTTGTACTTTCTTTTCCATGAAATAGGCGAAAACGCGCGCCATTCCACAGTTCGAGATAAAATCTGGAATCAAGCTGATTTTCTGATCGACTTGTTCCATTATCGGGCCGAAGAAAATTTCTTTATCGGCAAAAGGAACATTCGCACCGCAGGAAATCACTTCTAATCCCGCCGAAGCCATCGCGTCAATCTGATCTTGCGTGACCAACCTTGAAGCGGCACATGGCGTAAAAATATGAGCGCCCAACGACCATATTTTAGCGTTAATTTCTTCGAATGGAATCATGTTAAAAGCCACCAATTTATTGCCGTCTTTGTTCAGGAATAAAGTCCTGATTTGCTCGAAAGTAAAACCGTTTTCGTTGATGACACCACCGTCACGGTCAATGATTCCGACAATCTTAACGCCCATTTCTGCGAGATAGAAAGCTGCCGCAGAACCGACATTTCCAAAACCTTGAACAATGGCCTTCTTGCCTTTAACTCCGTTCAGTTCGCCTTTGGCTCGGGTAGCGGTTCCGCCATAAATCTCGTAATAATGACGAACAGCTTCTGCCACGCCATAGCCGGTAATCATATCGGCAACAGTATATTTTCGGGAAACGTCGGGCGAGAACTTTGGGTTTTCGATTACTTTCACAACGCCTTGACGCAATTGCCCGATGCGATTGATTTTGTCAGCTTCTGTCGGTTTGAAATGCCCGTTGAAGACGCCTTCTTGCGGATGCCAAACCCCACATTCCTCGGTCATGGGAATCACTTCATGGATTTCGTCTACGTTGAGGTCGCCGCCAGTTCCGTAATAGCTTTTTAATAGCGGTGAAACAGCTTTGTACCAACGTTGCAAAACGCCCTTTTTACGTGGATCATTCGGGTCAAAGTTGATGCCCGACTTGGCGCCTCCAATGGCTGGTCCAGAAACCGAAAATTTGACTTCCATGGTTTTGGCGAGCGATAAAACTTCGTTCACGTCTAGGCCTTTGCGCATTCGGGTTCCACCGCCGGCAGCACCACCGCGTAAGGAATTGATGACGGTCCAGCCTTCCGCTTCAGTTTCGGCATCTTTCCAGTTGAAGATAATTTCAGGGGTTTTATTTTCGAATTTGTGGAGTAATTCTTTCATAAGTAATGAGGCTTTTGGGCGCGGCAAATATAGTAAATGCCATGAGAGAATTGGCAATAAACCATCCATTTAAAATAATTGGTACTATAGTGTGAGCAATATCTAAATGTTATTAAATTGTGATTTAGATTTAAAATTATTTTCAATTGCGTGTTAAATTTATAAGAAGTTTTCAACAACAGATGAATAGCAATAAGAAATCAATATATTTGGCTCAGCATCTAATTAACCAAAATCTAACTAATTTTTATAAGTATGAAAAATAAATTACTCCTGATTGCTGCTCTGGCAATCTCAGGTTTTTCTTTTGCCCAAAACGGAAGAATTGCCTTTACAGCGACTACGTCAAAAGCAGGTGAGGTCGTGGTGGCTAACAAAAGCAATTTGCTTACTCCAAAATTATTTTTGCTAGACACGAATTCGTTGCTTCAATCGTTGCGCAATGCCCCGAATCGAGCTGTTGCCGGGAAATCAAATGTTATTGTTTCTTTTCCCAATGCAGATGGTCAAATGGAGCAATATAGGATTAAGGAATCCTCCAATATGGATCCGGCGCTGGCAGCCAGATATCCTGAAATCAAATCGTATATCGGTCAGGGTGTAGCTTCGCCAAGTTCAACCATCTATTTTAGTTTATCACCGTTGGGTTTGCAAACGATGGTCATTAGAGCAGACGAATCGACAGAGTTCATCGAGCCTTACACCACCAATTTAAGTACTTACGTTGTATATCGCAGAACAGATAGGGCTGCTTCGCTTAATCGTTTTGAATGTAAAGTGATCAAGGATGTAAAGAATGATTTGGGCGATGTTATAGCCGCAAGACCTAACGCCGATGATGCAACGCTCAGGACGTACCGTTTGGCGATGTCTGTAACCGGAGAATATACTGCTTATTTTGGCGGGACAAAAGCCTTGGCATTAGCAGCAATCAACAATACGATGACACGGGTCAATGGCATTTTTGAAAAAGACTTTGCCGTTCATTTAAATTTAATTGCCAATACTGATTCGGTCATTTATACCAGCGCATCAACAGATCCGTATTCACCGGCATCGGGCTTAGATAATTGGAACTATCAATTGATGAACACCTTGAGTTCATTGATTGGAAACGCCAATTTCGACATAGGTCACCTTTTTGGTGCTACGGGCGGTGGCGGAAATGCTGGTTGTATTGGTTGCGTTTGCAGCAATGATATGTCCACTTTCGTAGATACGGGTGTTACTTATCCAAATAATTACAAAGGCAGTGGCTACACTTCTCCTTCCGATGGTATTCCTTCAGGAGATAATTTCGATATTGATTATGTTGCGCATGAAATGGGGCATCAATTCGGCGCCAACCATACCTGGACGCACGGCGGGAATGAAGGGACAGGAGTTCAAGTAGAACCGGGTTCTGGCTCAACCATCATGGGCTATGCCGGTATTACAACGCTTGATGTTCAGCCTCATTCCGATGCTTATTTTCATGCTGTGAGCATTCAGCAGGTGACAAATTTTATTAAAACTACCACTTGTCAAGTCAATTCGGCTACAGGAAATTCTATTCCTACAGCCAATGCCGGCTTAGATTACACCATTCCCAAAAGCACTCCGTTTATGTTGACCGGAACCGGAACCGATGCCAATGGAGACGCACTTACTTACAACTGGGAGCAGATGAATTCACAAACTACTGCTACTGCACCGAGTGCTACCAAAACAACCGGAGTGAATTTCCGTTCGTATACACCTACCACTTCGCCAACGCGTTATTTTCCGAAAATGTCTTCAGTATTAACCGGAGCAACCACAACAGCAGGAAGCGAAATCACGGTAGAAGCTTTGCCATCTGTTGCCAGAACCTTCAACTTTAGATTCACCGTTCGCGACAACAGAGCAGGTGGAGCAGGAAACAATAGCGACGATATGATTGTAACCGTCAACGCAACAGCCGGTCCATTTGCCGTAACAGCACCAAACACAGCTGTTTCTTATGTAGGCGGAAGTACGCAAACGATAACTTGGAACGTATCGGGAACGACTGCCAACGGTGTCAATTGCGCCAACGTAGATATCTTGATTTCAACCAACGCAGGAAGCACTTGGAGTACTTTATTAGCGGCTACACCCAATGATGGAACCCAAGCCGTAACGATTCCGAATACACCCGGAACCACCAACCGAATTATGGTCAAAGGAACCAATCATATTTTCTTTGATGTTTCTAATACCAACTTTACCATTACTGCCGGATCATCTGATACCACCGCACCAACTGCGCCAACAAGCCTGTCCGCTTCTGGAACGACGCAAACTACGACCAATTTGTCTTGGACCGCTTCCACCGACAATGTTGGGGTAACTGGATATGATGTTTATCAAGGCGCCACTTTAAAAGGTTCTACCACTACAGCTACTACATTTGCAGTAACGGGTTTAACTGCTTCTACGGCATACAGTTTTACCGTAAAAGCAAAAGATGCCGCCGGAAATGTATCTGTAGCGAGCAATACAGTAAACGTGATAACTTTGGCAGCATCTGACACCACCGCACCAACAGCGCCAACAAGCTTAGCTGCTTCGGGAACTACTCAGACAACTACCAATTTATCTTGGACCGCTTCTACAGACAATGTTGGCGTTACCGGATATGACGTATATCAAGGCGCTTCTTTAGTTGGTTCAACCACTACAGCCACAACTTTTGCAGTTTCTGGTTTGACAGCTTCTACAGCGTACAGTTTTACCGTAAAAGCCAAAGATGCCGCAGGAAATATTTCAGCAGCCAGTAATACCGTAAACATTACCACTTTGGCCAATTCAGGCAGCGCATCAGATTTGATGTTCTCGGAATACATTGAAGGTACTTCTAACAACAAGGCACTGGAAATTGCTAACAACACAGGAGCAGCGGTGAGCCTTTCTATCTACACAGTTAAAAAGCAAACCAACGGAGCAGGAGCATGGTCGACCGGAATTACTCTTTCAGGAACTTTGAATAACGGAGCCAAGTTTGTTTTAGTGAATAGCGCTATCAGTGTGGCTTGTTACAGTGCGGCTTCGGCGAACATTTCAACGGCTGGAAATGAGTTGACTTTTAATGGTAATGATGCGGTCGGGTTGTTCAAAAACGGAGTGCTAATCGACATCATCGGAACTTTCAATGGCGGTACGGCCAACTTTGCCATCGATGTTACTTTGAGAAGAAAAGCTACGGTATTGTCACCAAATACTACCTTTAATTTAACCGGAGAATGGGATTCTTTTGCCACCAATACTTGTGGCGGATTAAACAATCGCCCGGCTGCTGCGATAGATACGAGCAATATCAAATTATTCCCTAATCCGGTTCAGGGTGATTTCTTGAATGTTTCTGAGGCAGAAAATGCGTCGTTCAGAATTATCAATTCGTTGGGTCAAGAAGTTGCTCAGGGAACCGTTCAAAATGGAGCTATTTCTGTTTCTGGATTGGCCGCAAATATGTATATGTTGCAGTTGCAAGTCAACGGACAAATTGTGGTCAAACGTTTCATCAAAGAGTAGATTCCGTTTGATTATAATCAGAAAAGAGCTGCTCATGGAGTGGCTCTTTTTTTATTCTTCGTATTTTTTCAAGAAGACAATTCAAAAAGGAAATTTAATCATGGAAAAATGACACCCGAGCAATGATCGTATTTTGCTCCGGTCACACTCGATAAAACGTTGGTTTCCCCGCGCAGTTTCAGCACGCCGAGCAGCCCAAAAATGAGCGCTTCCTTGAATTCGAGTACTTTGGGTTCGGGAACAACAAGTTCCATTTCCGAGAGTTTCCGTTGTATCTGCCGGATTAGAAATTCATTGTAAGCGCCGCCGCCGGTAATTAGGAGTTGACCGTTTTTTATCGGCAAGGCTTGCGCAATTTGTAGGGCGATATGTTCGGTGAAAGTCCGCATTTTGTCTTGAACTGGAATAGCATAGGATTCCATTAAGGGCAAAACAGTTTCCTTAACATATTCAAAACCCAAAGATTTGGGATAGGGCTGCTGATAAAACTCAAGGGCATTCAAAGCGTCAAGCAATTCGGGACTTAATTTGCCGGATTCTGCGATTTGGCCTTTATCGTCGTAATCAAGGCCGAGTTGGTTCGCATAAAAATTTAAAACGGTATTTACTGGCGAAATATCAAAAGCAATTCGTTGTCTGTCGGCTTCAAAGGAAACGTTTGAAAATCCGCCGAGGTTCAGGCAGTACTGATAGTCTGCAAATAAAATCCGATCGCCAATAGGAACCAGCGGTGCGCCTTGTCCGCCGAGTTGCACGTCTTGAACCCGAAAATCACAAACCACTTTCTGCCTACAATAAGTAGCAATTTCGGGCAAGTTCCCGATTTGCAAAGTAAAGCCGTTGTGCGGTTGATGCAGAATAGTATGCCCGTGAGAACAGACTGCGTCGAGGTTTTTAATTTGGTGCTTTTCGATAAAATCAGCGATGGTTTTTCCGAGTAACATAGTGTAATCGCGGTTAAGTACTGCGAGTTGGTTTTTGTCGTAACTGACAGCAGTCTTGAGTTGGCCCAGCCAAGGTTGCGTGTAAGAAATGGTTTCGGCTTCCAAGATTTCGAATTGCCATTTTTCTCCGACAATTTCAAATTTTAAATGCGCCAAATCGATGCCGTCGAGCGAAGTGCCGCTCATCACACCGATGATGTTGTAGTGGTTTTGATTCATGCGCTAAAAATACGAAACTAATCGTTAGGCTTGTTTGGAGATGGAAAATGGCAACCATCGAATTCTAATTCAAATCAATCGTATTCTAATTTTAATCGACGGTTGCGTTCTTCATAAGGATATGCTTGGGAAACAAATCGAGAAAATCAGCGCAGAAGCCAATGCGCTTCGTCATCTGAGCATCGGTCAAAGTTATCCTTCAGGATTTTACAACCTCAAAGTTTCTCAAGGAGACAAAAGTCAAACGGTTCGGATGGTCAAGCAGTAATTTCCCAGTAAATATTTTAAAAAGCATCTACAGTTGTGGGTGCTTTTTGTTTTGATAGAAATTCCAATATTCACAGTAGCTTAGACAAATTCTAAAATCACGAAAACGTTTGAAACCTTAACTTTTATTTATACATTTGGTGCCATTAAAAACTCACCAAAACATACCTAAAACATGGATTTTAATCTTACCGAAGAACACCTGATGATCCAACAAGCGGCGCGCGATTTCGCCCAAAACGAATTGCTGCCCGGCGTTATCGAAAGAGACGAACATTCAAAATTCCCGACCGAGCAAGTCAAAATGATGGCTGATTTGGGCTTTATGGGAATGATGGTCGACCCGAAATACGGCGGTTCCGGATTAGATAGCGTGTCGTATGTTTTAGCCATGACTGAAATTGCTAAAGTCGATGCTTCTGCGGCGGTAATCATGTCGGTCAACAATTCGCTGGTTTGTGCCGGTTTGGAGAAATATTGCACCGAAGAACAAAAAATGAAATATTTGGTTCCGCTAGCCAAAGGCGAGGTTATCGGAGCGTTTTGTTTGTCTGAACCTGAAGCAGGTTCGGATGCAACTTCACAAAAAACCACAGCCATTGACAAAGGCGACCACTATTTGCTCAACGGTACTAAAAACTGGATTACCAATGGTTCTACAGCTTCGACTTATTTAGTGATTGCGCAAACCGATATCGAGAAAAAACACAAAGGCATCAACGCGTTTATTGTAGAGAAAGGTTGGCCCGGTTTTGAAGTTGGCCCGAAAGAAAAGAAAATGGGAATTCGCGGTTCAGACACGCATTCACTAATGTTTACCGACGTGAAAGTACCCAAAGAAAACCGCATCGGCCCAGACGGTTTCGGTTTCAGTTTCGCAATGAATGTACTCAACGGCGGCCGCATCGGAATTGCTTCACAAGCTTTAGGAATTGCCACCGGTGCTTATGAACTGGCTTTGAAGTATTCGCATGAGCGCAAAGCTTTCGGCAAGGAAATTTTCCACCACCAAGCCATCGCGTTCAAATTAGCCGATATGTACGTAAAAATTACTGCTGCCAAATTACTGGTAATGAAAGCGGCTTGCGAAAAAGATGAAGGCAAAGACATTTCACACTCAGGTGCGATGGCCAAACTGTATGCTTCAGAAGTCGCCCTTGAAGTCGCTAATGATGCGGTGCAAATTCACGGTGGAAATGGCTATGTAGCCGAATACCACGTAGAACGCATGATGCGCGATTCGAAAATTACCCAGATTTATGAAGGAACATCCGAAATTCAGAGAATTGTAATCTCTCGCGGATTGGTTTCTTAAACAATAAAATCCAAACCCTTTTAGAACTTCATCTGAAAGGGTTTTTTATTTACATTTACCAAATGCCTGAGAGCGGTACATACGAAGAATTGAAATATTGGTATTTGCGAGACCATAAGCTTTTCCGCGCTTTGAGTTTTTCGCAGATCAAACAGCTTTGTATTATTGTTGGTTTCAAGAAAGCCAAGAAAGGCGATGTGATTTACTTTTCTTCTTCCGATGTGCCGCGGATTTTCCTACTTAAAAAAGGCCACATTAAAATCGTCTCAATCGATGAACAAGGCAATGAAACCATCAAAGACATCATCCGCAAAGGTGATCTTTTCGGCGAACTCACCCTTGAAAACGATTTACATTCCAACGAATACGCCGTCGCACTCACCGATGAAGTAGCGATTTGCAGTTTCCTGATGTCTGATTTTGAAGATTTGCTGTTGCGCAATCCTTCGCTGGCTTTGTCGTATACGAAATTTGTCGGGTTGAAGATGAAACGCATCCGCAACAATTATGCGAACTTGGTTTCCAAAGACGCCAGAACGCGGCTGCACCATTTCTTGAAAGATTGGTCTGAACGCGAAGGCAAACGCGAAGGCAATCAAGTGACCATCGAGAATTATCTCACCCAAAACGATATCGCGCAAATCATTTGTACCTCGCGCCAAACCGCGGCCCAATTGCTTAGCGAGCTAGAAAATTCAGGGCTGGTGCTCTACAAACGCAAGCAGATTTTGATTGCTGATATTACCAAATTATAAGTTTTTTATCGGTTTTGTCAACCAGCCGACATTTGCTCGGTAGCCGTCAGATTAGTTTTGTCTTGTCAAACTTAAAAAGCTAATCTGATGAAAAAACAAATCCTAATTTTATTACTGATGCTTTCGGGCATTACCGGCTTTGCGCAAAATCTGTCCAAAGAAGCGCAACAATACAACCTTGAGAAGAAATTGGCCCTGCAAGGTTACGATGCCGTAGCTTATTTCAAAGGCAAACCCCAAGCAGGCAAAAAGGAAAATGCTGCTTCTTACCAAGGCGTGACTTATTATTTTGCCAATGCTGCCAATAAAGAAGCTTTCTTGAAGACCCCAACTGCCTATCTGCCGCAATATGGTGGTTGGTGTGCTTATGCGATGGGTTCTTCGGGCGAAAAAGTAGAAGTAGACCCTGAAACTTTCCAAATCCTCGACGGGAAATTGTACTTGTTCTACAACGCTTATTTCAACAACACACTCAAAAGCTGGAACAAAGACCGAGCAAATTTGAAAAAGAAAGCCGACGCAAATTGGAAGAAGTTTGTGGAGTAGTTGTAGGTTGTAAGTTATAGGTTGTAAGTTTTGTACTCTGGAATTATAGTTCAATGGAAACTGAATTCTAAAAGAAACTCGAACTGGAAACCAAGCAGGAACTTTCCGTAAATCAACCAACAACTGAAAACTGATAACCAACAACTCGCTGTAAACCGTTAACCGTAAACTATCAACTAAAAAAATGAAAAACATCTTACTTTGGATACTTCGTCTCACGGCAGCCGTTATCCTTTTGCAAACACTTTATTTTAAATTCACCGGCGCCGAAGAAAGCGTATACATTTTCAGCACTTTAGGCGCAGAACCATACGGTCGCATTGGCTCTGGTGTTATTGAACTAGTAGCTTCTGTGTTGATTTTAATTCCTCGAACCACATGGATGGGCGCATTGCTTGGACTTGGCACGATGATGGGCGCGATTTTCTCTCACTTGTTTATTTTAGGCATTGAAGTACAAAATGACGGCGGCACTTTATTTATACTGGCTGTAATCACTTGGATCTGCTGTGCTTTATTGGCGTTTCAGGAAAAAAATATAATCCGCGATTGGGTCGCATCTAAAATTTAATGCTTAATTTCAGGGCTGAAAAAAGAACTGTTTCCCAAAGTTCGCAGTCTATCAATACTATTTTTATGTTATTGCAATCTATCCAACAAACCTTGGGCGGGCTTTCTGATTTGTTAGCACAACTTTCGCCCGGGCAATACACCCAACCTTGCCAGAGTTTGAGCGGTGCTACCATCGGCGAACATACGCGCCACATCATCGAGTTGTTTCAATGTCTGCAAAATCAATATGAAACAGGTGTTGTAAATTACGAGTTGCGTCAGCGTAATTACGCCATTCAGACCGACATTACCTCGGCACAAAATGCCATTACTCAAATTCTAGACACGCTTCAAAAGCCTGAGAAAAACCTAGAATTACAGCAAACTTTGAGCGGTCAACAATTCAGTATCCCGACCAATTACCACCGAGAATTAGTGTATAATCTGGAGCATTGCATCCACCACCAAGCCTTGATTAAAGTGGCTTTGTTGCCCCTAGAAAATATCTGCGTCGAAGAAAATTTCGGCGTAGCTCCTTCCACTTTAGAATATCGAAAACAATGTGCACCGTAAGTTTTGTTTACTCCCAAAATCAAGTCATTATCACTTCCAACCGCGATGAGCAGCACATTCGTCCGGCACTGGTTCCGCAGACTTACAAAGTGAATTATAAAAAGCTCTGTTTTCCCAAAGACCCGAAAGCCGGAGGCACTTGGTTCGCTGTCGATGAAAATGCCAACGTGCTGGTTTTGCTCAACGGAGCCGCCGAAAAACACCACTGGAATCCGCCTTACCGCCGAAGCCGAGGCCTGATTGTACTGGATTTACTTGGTTCAGCATCGGCCATCGCCACCTGGAAAACCATCAATTTAGACCAAATCGAGCCGCACACCATGGTGTTGTACCAAGACCAAAAACTCTATCAATTGCGCTGGAACGGCACCGAGAAAGAAACCCTCGAACTGAATCCTGAGCAAAGTTACATCTGGTCATCGTCTACTTTGTATGCTCCGGAAATACGTCAAGCGCGCAGAGAATGGTTCAGCCAATTTCTAGATACCCAACCCGAGGTCAGCGCCGAAGAAATGTTTCACTTTCATCGCTACACTGAAAATCAAGACCTTCAAAACGGGCTCGTCATCAACCGCAACGATGCCTTGCAAACCCTGAGTATCACGCAGGCCGTTGTGAAGCAGAACAAAATTACCTTGCACCACCACGATTTGCAACAGCAAAAAGATTTTTATAATACCTTTATCCAGCTCTAGTTTTTGGGCGTGCCCCTACGGGTCGGGCTGTCCGTTATAGCCCTCGCCAGATTCCGCATGCTGCATCTGGCTTCGGGGCTGCCACTGCCATCCCTCACGCATCTCGTCTAAACCATCAACCAAAAAACCCAAAATCATCCACCCAATTGAAACGATTCTTCCACAAACTGCTCCACTGGGAATACTGGCCGATGCACTTGGTCTACATTCCGATTTATTTTCAATGGGCCTACTACTGGCTGCGCTGCGGCACGATTTTCTTTTTCAACGCTGCCAATCCGGGCATCAAGAATGGCGGTTTTTTTATGGAATCTAAGAAACAAATTTACAACCTAATTCCGCCACAGTATTACCCTAAAACCGAACTAATTCGACAAGGCACCCCATTTTCAGAAGTTATGAAAATCACGGAAAAGGCAGGTTTAAGTTTTCCGCTAATCGCCAAACCTGACATTGGGCTGCGCGGTTCGGCCGTAAAGAAAATCGAGAACCTAAAACAACTTCAGTCTTATGCAGAGAAAGCCCACTTTGATTATTTGTTGCAGCAACTCATTCCGTACCCAAACGAAATTGGGGTATTCTATGTGCGTTATCCGCATGAAAAAACGGGTAGAATTACCGGCATCGTTGCCAAAGAATTCCTTATCGTTACCGGCGATGGAAAGTCAAACATCGAAACCTTGATTCAGAAAAATCCGCGTCATGAAATGCAACTCGAAAAACTCCGTGCAGAATACGGGCCAGAGCTTCAAGTTGTTTTAGCCCAAGGCGAACAGCGCAATCTGGTGCCTTATGGCAATCATATTCGTGGGGCAAAATTTTTAGATCATAGTCATTTCATTACTCCAAAACTCAACCAAGTCATCAACGAAGTTTGTTTACAAATTCCGGGTTTTTACTTCGGGCGGCTCGATTTGATGTACAATAATTTAAAAGATTTAGAAGCCGGAAAAAACTTCTCCATAGTCGAACTCAATGGCGCGGCAAGCGAACCTACGCACATTTATGATCCGAGACATTCGATTTTCTTTGCTTGGTGGGAACTCTCCAGACACATTCGGTATATGTTTGAAATTAGTGTGGCCAATCACAAAAGCGGAATACCTTATTTATCGCACCAAGCGGGTATGAACGAATACCGCGAACACCAAAAGCACAACCAAAAAATCCTGAATTTCTAAATGAAAAACCTGCAAAACATTGGCGTCGGTTTTCTGGTGAGTTTTCTGGGCTCGATTCCGCTGGGTTATTTGAACGTGATTGGTTTTGCACTCTATCAATATGCAGGAATTGGCAGTTTAATTCCGTTTTTGTTGGGCGTGATGACCATAGAATCGGTCGTGATTTACGGCAGTTTAGTATTTGCAAACCGCTTGGTGCAACGCCAACAATGGCTCAAATGGATTGAAGCGTTTTCAGTGGTTTTTATTCTGGCTATGGCAGCCGTTTTTTACTTGAGTTCTAAGCAGCCGCAATCGCAAGAGCAACTTTTAGAAAAATACCTGATCTATTCTCCTTATTTCATAGGGTTGATTTTGAGTAGTTTCAACTTCATTCAATTGCCGTTTTGGGCTGGTTGGAATTTGTATGTACTCAACGGGAAGTACATAGACATAGAGCAAGGCAGCAGATTTTCTTATTTGCTAGGTACTTTACTGGGCACTTTTTCAGGCATGTTGGTTTTAATACTGTCACTGGCAAAACTTTCCTCGCAAACCGAATTTCTCTCGCAAAACATGATGCATTATTTGATTCCGGCCGCTTTCGTGTTGCTCGGAATTTATCAAGGTTTTCAGTTTGGGAAAAAGTACTTCAAAGCAAAGTAGTTTCAACTCAAGTTTCCTAAAGCAGCAAGCAAGTTGGCTTTTTTGCGTTGTGAAACCGGTAGTGTGCTTTTATCAGACAAAATTACATAACCGCCGTCTTTGTTCACAAAACTCACCAAATGATCCAGATTGATGATGTGCGAATTGTGAATCCGTTCAAAACCGCTATGGCAAAGCAATTCTTCAAATTCCTTGAGCGTTTTAGAAAACAGCATTTTCTTTCCGTTAGTAAAATAAATACTGGTGTAGTTGCCCTCGGCAGAACATTTCATAATGCTGGCTACTTCAAAAACCGTGATGCCTTCGAGTGTGGGCAAAACAATTTTTTTTCGCACCGGCGATTGACTTTGGTTGTAGAGCAGGTTCTCGATTTTGGCAGTCGAATCTTTTTTGGAAATTTTTTGGGCTTTGTTCACGGCGATAACCAATTCTTCTGCATCAATGGGTTTGAGCAAATAATCTAAGGCACTGAATTTAATCGCTCGAATCGCATATTGGCTGTAGGCAGTAGTGAAAATAACCTGAAAAAACAACCGCTGCTTAAAGTAATCTAGAATTTCAAAACCCAAACCATCAGAGAGTTGAATGTCGAGAAACACCAGTTCAGGTTGTAATGTGTCGATTTTTTCGATGGCCTCGTTTACCGATTTGGCTATCCCAATGATTTGCAGATTTTTACAATGCATCGCAATTTCTGAGCGCAATGCCGAAACCGATTGTTCTTCGTCTTCAATAATTAAAACTTTCATGACCAAATAGAGATTAATGGAATGGTAACTACGACTTGAGTACCGGCAGGTTTGTCGTTTTGAATCAAGTCAATGATTTCAAAGGTTGATGGGCCAATACCTTTACTGAATAATGCAATTCTTTCCTTAGTGATTTCAAGTGCTTTAGATTGGTATTCTCGGTGTTGCTGCTTTTTCTGTGAGGCGATGCGCCCGATGCCGTTGTCTTCGACCATACAATGCAATTGCTTGTCTTGTTTTGCAAATGAAATTTTAAGTAAACCCGTTTTGTTTCGAGGAGATAATCCGTGAATAATGGCATTCTCAACGATAGGTTGCAGCAGCAAGGTAGGAATTTCAATATCGTTCGGGTTGAGATTTTCATCGAGAATGAGTTCGTAAACAAATTTATTTTCATACCGGATTTTAGTCAGTTCAAGATACAGCTCTAACATTTCAATTTCTGTAGACAACGAGATGGTTTTATCGGCATTTTCGAGCAGCATCCGAAGTAGTTTAGAAAACTTTGAAATATAGGTGCTGGCCCGCATCAAATCGCCTTCAGAATAATAACCTTTAATAGTGTTGAGCGCATTAAAAATAAAGTGCGGATTCATTTGCTGTCGCAGTGCTTTCTGTTCTAAATCAATCATTTGTTTCTCTAGGGTGGCTTTGTCACGCTCAAGTTGTATGGCGGCCTTCTCGACGCTGAATTGGCGTTGTTGCTCTTTGAGTCGGTATTTTACAATGGCGTAAATCACCCCGATAATGATCAGCAAGCAAAGCAAAATAAACCACCATTTTTGCCAAAAAGGAGCGAGAATTTCAAATCGAATCACAGCCGTATTGCTTTGTGTGCCATATCCGTCGGTGCAATACACTTTGAAAATATATTCACCGCTCGGCAATGATTTGTAGTTGATTTGCGATTCTTGTGTTTGTGTCCAATCTTGCCCGGAGAGTTGGTAATGGTAAGTGAGATCGTTTTGGCTGATATAGGAAATGCCCGAAAAGTGAATGCTCACTTGGTTGTCGTTGAAATCGAATTCATAGGGTGGTTTTCCAGCGGCATTCCTTTTTTGGGTTTTCAAGGTTTCAATCAGACATTTGGGTCGGCTGTCTTTGCGATTGATTTTAGTGATGTTGAACCAAAGCAGCCCGCGATCGGTAGCCAAATAAACAATTTGGTCTAGATAACCAATGTCGTTGATTTTCTGGTTTTTTAACCCCAGTACCGCATTAATGTTTCGAATGTTTACGCTTTCGTTTTTAAAAGTAACTAGATTCAAACCATTGTTCGAACCCACCAAATAAGTTTGGTTGCCCACCTTTTCAATGGCATTGCAAGTCATGCTGTTCAGACCATTTCTGTGAGAGATCTGGCCGATAATTTTTTCGTTTCTGAGTAAGACAATTCCTTTTGAACTGGTGGCTACAAAAAGCGTTTGTTGTTTCGAGTCGAAATATAAATCTTCAATCGAAGTTTGTAAATTCGGATAGGAATTCCAATTTGTAATAGAATCTTTTACGCGGTATCGGTACAAACCATAATTAGAGCCAATCCAAGTATTTTCACTTTCATGCAACAGAACTGATGTTCTTTTCTGCAACAGCATATTGTTTTTGTTGAGCATGTTTTTGATGCCCGGTTTGATCTTTCGGTGCGGAATTTTATAAACTACGGTATAAGCAAAAAAACCATTTTCAGCATCTAACCAAAGATCATTAGCCCCGCAACCTAAAAAACTTTTCTTGCCCTTGCCATCAATCTTGAGAATCATGTTTTTCCCCGAAACATAGGTGTCTTGACCAAAGAAACGAATCGAGGTAATTTGGTCTGCTTGACCATCCACCAAAGTAGTTTGGCCTGTGAATTCCAATCCGGGTCGTTTGACAAAATAATTATTGGCATCGCCACCGGCCCAAATCTCTTTTTTCTGATTGATGCCGATACAGTTGATTTTCATTGGTTTTTCTGTACTGAGTTTGTTCAATATCACATCAAACGACGGTACATAATAAACACCATTCTTGAGTGTGGCCACCCAATAACCACCTTCGAAATCACGGAGTAGATTTGAGACCATTTCGCCCGAGAAATATTTTTTGAACTGTTGATTTTCATGCAAAAACAAACCTTGGCGCGTGCAAATCCAGATTTTATTTGGGTTTTCTTGATAGAGTTGTAAAATCTCGGCAGGTTCGGGCAGTGACAAGATCTTGGTCAGGTCGCCATTTGGTCTAATCCGATACAGTTGGTTAGCATTGCTAATATAGGTTTGACGATTCACATGAAAAGCGCGAGAGGTTGTTGCGGTTGCCATCGGATTGATTCGCAAGTTTTGCTCTGCATTGTAAATACCCAAAGGTGTAAGTACGCACAATTTGTTTTTGTTTTTCCACATACCCAAATAGGGTTGTGGCGTTTTGCATTTGATTTTGACGACTTTATCATGTGGGGTAACTTGTACGATTTGCCCGTCGCGGAAACAGAAGTAAATTTGGTTTTGAGCATCTTGATAAAAGTCAGACATGAGGCTATTGCCGCAAATTTTTCGCACCAGTGCCGAATTGGTTTCGTTGTAGATTTTGCCGTTTTGGATATAGCATGTTTTTCCGTTGAGCGTTAAGAGCCAAATGCGGCCTTTGTGGTCTTTTTTCATCTGAAAAACCTCGTTGTCCGAAAGGCCGTTGTCTGTATTGAAATCTAGAAAATTGTGGCTGTCGAACCGAACAATTCCGGCATCGGTAGTGAGCCAAATAAATCCATTTTGGTCTTCGAAAACGGCATATACATTTTCAGATGGTAAGCCGTCGTTAATAGAATAGTTAATGCAAAATGGGTTTTGTGCTGGGGCTGCACACCAGAAAAATAAATACAGTAATAAGAAAGGTGTTCTCACGCTGTTAAGTTCATCAGGTAAATGTAAACAATCTGTAAAAACAACTTTCAAAAATACTGGCAGTTAGCCTTTGAGATATATCAGTTAACCTTAAAATGGCTTCAGTTAATAAAAAAAGCGACACAGTTGTATAATAGAAAAAAAACTAAATTTGATTCGCCTAACTTTGATTTTAATCATTGAATCGAGTTATTATAAAAAAGGAGCATAACATGAAAAAAGCGATTACTATTTTGGTTTTAACTACAGTTTTAAATATTCAGGCGCAATTGCGTTTGGTGAAGGATCTCAACACCACCACAGCAAGCAGTAGCAGCAATCCGCTTTCTTTGTATAACGTTAACGGAATGCTGCTCTTTACGGCCAACAATTCAGACACATCTACCAATCGTTATATGTATTACAGTTTCGGCACGCTTGAAGGCACCAATTTCTTGCTCAATGATGGTCAGGCCATTCGCAATCAAAACACAACGATGTATTACAGAGAGAATGGTGATTCAGCGGTATATTTTGACGGAATCGACCCGAATACTTCACACATCAGCTTAATGACCGCGTCCAACTTTTTAGATGTTTACACTTTGATGGATATTTTCAGTAAAACCGCCAACGCCAATTCGCGATTCGGGCCTTCAGCCCAACTGACCAACGCCATGGTTTTTTCTCCGTTGGCCGGGCAAGATGTGGAGCCACTGGTTTATTCCTCGGGTTTTAGCGGAATGCTTAAAGATATTTATATGGGCAATGTAGTGAGTTCTGCTCCGGCCAGTTTTACAGTTTTAGGCTCTAAGATTTATTTTAGTGCTTTTCACCCCAGCAGCGCGCGCGAACTTTGGTCAACCGATGGAACTACTGCCAATACTGCACTTTATTTGGATATTTTTCCAACGCCCACTTCCTCGAGCAGCAATCCGGATCAATTTAATGTCATAGGAAACACGCTCTATTTGGTGGCTACTAATGCTTCTTCCGGACGCGAGCTCCGATCGGTCAATGGGGTGAACAATTCGGTGGTTTTGGTTAAAGACATCAACCCTTCCGGCGATAGCAATCCGAGCAACATGAAGCGAATTGGTGCTACACTTTATTTCAGTGCCAACGATGGAATAAACGGCGCTGAACTATGGAAATCTGATGGAACCAATGCCGGAACCGTATTGGTTAAGAACCTCAATACAACGGCTGGTGTCGGTAGCAATCCGTCTGATTTTACGCCGGTTGGGTCGCTCATTTATTTTTTAGCCGATAATACCGGTGGTGGCAAACAACTCTGGAAAACTGATGGCACCACAGCGGGAACTACTTTGGTCACTACGGTTTCAACCGCTCAAGAAACCCTTTCAGATTTGATTGCTTATAACGGCAAATTGTATTATGTAAAAACTTCCAATGTCGCGACAAAATCGTTATGGGTTAGCAATGGCACTGCTGGCGGCACCACTCAATTACTCTCCGGAGAAATCAATAATTCAGGTTTGGTCGTGATGAATGACGAATTGTATTTTGGCTACAAAGGAACTACGGGCGGTTTCGAACTTCACGCCTATAAAGATCCGGCTTTGGCGAATTTTAGTTTCGAGGCATCGGCTGGGTTTGTTTTAGTTCCCAATCCAGCGCAAGATTATTTTGAATTGACCCGAAACAATTTAGTAAAGACAGTTTCTGTTTTTAACCTTCAAGGGCAATTGGTAGTGACCTACGACCAGCAAACTAAATATGATATTTCAGTATTGGCTCGCGGAAATTACTTGGTAAAAGTAGTAACAAGTTCAGGTTCGAGCTATTTGAAACTCATCAAGCAATAATCCAAACCAACTCGTTTCTGCCGTACGAAAATAGTCGGAATCGCTACACTTATACATTACTTTAGAGCAGTTGCTCATTTGTTTTATGACGCCGAATTTTATTTTATACTTTGGCTTCTCAACAGAGAAACATTAAACAAATGTAACCAAATGCTCCGCGCCGGCACCCGTGTTTTGGTTGGTAATTTTTGAAAGTAATGGTTGGTCAAAGTGGGTGTCGGTCGGCGTGTTTATTAAAAATCAAGATTATATGAAACAGCGTGTTATCGTTTCTTTTTTCTTGCTGGCAACCCTTCTTTTTTTGAGTTTGTTGTTGCTCTATTCGACAAACAATTTTATTGAAATTCTGGCTTCCAAAGAGCTAAAAAAGAATACGCTTTTATTGGTTCCTGAATTTGTACGTCCTTTGTATGCCGGTTTTCCAAGCCCGATTGCGTTATTGTCTTATTGCCTGTTCACTTTGAGCGCTTTTTTGTTACTTAAAGAGCCTAAAGGCAGTTATAAAAGTCTGAGTCTAATTTCGTTTGTATTGCTTTTGATACTTTTGGTATTTTTCTTTTAGTAGGTGATGGAACGTTTTAAAATCTTCCTCGAAGTATATAGGCTGGAGATTCTTTTGGTGTGCATTTATGCTGGCCTCGGATTGTTGATATTTTACTTCATTTTTTAGGCAAGACCATCCTGATAAGCCGAAGCTTTTTTTGCTATTTTTACCGAAAAAAGTTTTGAAGAAAATCATCATCACCGGAACTTCACGCGGTATTGGCTATGCTTTAGCTTTGCAATTGGCTGAGGCCGGCCATGAAATATTAGCACTGTCACGAACGGTTCCGAGCCCTTTGGCACAACACCCGAATATTACTTGCCTTTCTGTAGATTTGGCCCATGCAGACGATTTACAACTGGTAGCCCAATTTTTAGCAACTTCCTGGAAAAGTGTTGATGCCATCGTGCACAATGCGGGCACTTTACTGCTCAAGCCTTTTGTCGAAACCACATACGAAGATTTTGAGCGTATTTACCAAGTGAATGTTTTTGCAGTAGCGGCCTTAACCAAGCTTTGTCTGCCATATCTGAAAAATGGCAGTCATGTGGTCTCAATCAGTTCGATGGGCGGCGTGCAGGGCAGTATGAAATTTGCCGGACTTTCGGCTTATAGTTCGAGCAAAGGTGCGCTGATTACCTTAACTGAATTGCTGGCCGAAGAATACAAAGAGCAAGGCATTGCCTTCAATGTTTTGGCCATCGGTGCGGTGCAGACTGAAATGCTGGCGGAAGCTTTTCCGGGTTACGAGGCGCCGCTGACCGCAGCACAAATGGCGGATTATATAGCCAACTTCACCTTGACCGGAAACCAGTATTACAACGGGAAAATCTTGCAGGTTTCGGCTTCGACACCGTAATTTTCTTGTTTTGGGAATTCGTTCTTTATGCCGGATAGCCATAGCCCTGACAGCAGCGGCATCCTTTTTAAACCTGGAAGGTTTGAAAAGATATAGCGGATGGCAGGTTCCCGGCTTCTAATAAAAACCCAGTACTTTTCATGAATGAAACTTTAGCGAAATACCTGCCGCAACACGCTGTGAAACCGGTTTTCGACTTGATTGTGGCCAATGAAGTGCACCTGAAGATTGTCAATGAGCGCGTGACCCGACATGGCGATTACCGCAAAGGCCCCAGCGGCAAACACGAGATTACGGTGAATGCGAGCCTGAACCAATACAAATTTTTGATTACGCTGATTCACGAGATTTCGCATTTGGTGGCTTTTGAGAAATTCGGACGCCAGATCAAACCGCATGGCAATGAGTGGAAATATACTTTCCAGCGGCTGATGGTTCCGTTTATTCGGCCAGAGATTTTTCCGGCGCAGTTGCTTCCGTTGTTGGCCCGGCATTTTAAAAACCCAAGCGCCAGCAGCGATGTAGACGCGACTTTAACATTGGCTCTAAAACAGTTTGACCAAAGAACCGATAAAAATTATATCTTTGAAATCCCTTACGGAAGCCGGTTTCGGATCCATAATGGTAAGATTTTTCAGAAAGGAGCCTTGCGTACCAAACGTTATGAATGTATCGAGATCAGCTCCGGAAGAATGTACCTTTTTAACCCGAACGCAGAAGTGGAATTGCTTTAAAACACAATTTTTCAAGGGTTTAACGTTTAAATAAAATAAAGAATGAACAAGAATTATTATGCGATATTAATGGCTGGTGGCGTAGGTTCGCGTTTTTGGCCGGTCAGTACGACGGATTTTCCGAAGCAGTTCCACGATATGTTGGGTGCCGGGGAAACCTTAATTCAGAAAACCTTCAGCCGTTTGGCGAAGCTGATTCCGGTTGAGAATATCTTGATTTTAACCAATGAGAAATACAACCATATTGTCCTAGAGCAATTGCCTCAAGTAAAGCAAGACCAAGTGTTGCTCGAACCAGCGATGCGAAACACAGCGCCCTGTATTTTATATGCGTCGATGAAAATCAAGAAGCAAAACCCAGACGCGGTAATGGTCGTAGCGCCAAGCGATCACTGGATTGAAGACGAAGCAGCATTTACCCGGAACTTGCAACAATGTTTCGATTTTTGCTCGGCCGAAAATGCCCTCATGACTTTGGGCATTCAACCGACTTTTCCGAACACCGGTTTTGGCTATATCGAATTTGATAAAACCGACAACAATGCCATTAAAAAAGTAAAACAGTTCCGTGAGAAACCAGATTATGAAACCGCAAAATCGTTCTTGGAAAGTGGCAACTTTTTATGGAACGGTGGGATTTTTATTTGGAGCGTGAAATCGATTACCGAAGCTTTTGAAAAGTTCCAACCGCAGATGAACGCTTTGTTTAATAAAGGCTGGAACGATTATAATACTTCGGCTGAAAAAGAGTTCATTGCCGAGAATTATGCCAACGCGGAAAACGTTTCGATTGATTATGCGGTGATGGAAAATGCTTCGAACGTGTATGTGCTTCCGGCAACATTTGACTGGAACGACCTAGGAACTTGGGGCTCACTACACGAAAAACTCGATAAAGACAGCAACCACAATGCGGTGGTGAATGCAATAGTCTTTCTAGAGAATGCCTCGCATAATATTATCCGATCCGATACTGATAAACTCATCGTAATTGATGGGCTCACGGATTACATCATCGTCGATAATAAAGACACGCTGCTGATTTACCCCAAAAGCAAAGAGCAGGAAATCAAAGGCGTGGTCAGCCAACTCAAACGATAATTCAAGGCGGGAAATTGCTCCCGCTTTTTTTTTGGTTTTTTCGAATTCTCATTCAAAATACTTGAATACTAATTCGAGGTCGTTGTTTTTCAAAAAAAGAATGTACTTTTAAAGAATAAAGTATCTCCCGATTCAAATGACTGCCATGAGAAAAGAACGATTCACCAATAGTTGGCCTTTGTTTTTTGTATTAATGTTCTTTTTTGGCGGGCAAGTGGCTTTTCCCCAACTCAACAATTTTACGCTTTCAGTCACCAAAACCGATGAAAGCTGTACCGCGAACGGAACTCTGAATTTCAATGTTTCCAATATTACTCCGGGTGCAACTGTGGTTTATCAAGTGTACCGATTGCCCGATTTAGTGAACGCCATAGTAGAAACCAACGCAACTGTTTTTACCGGGCTAACCGCCGGAAGTTATCAGGTTGTCGCCACCCAGTTTCTCGGGAATTTAAGTTCGTCGCAGCAACAAACCGTTAGTATTCAGAACACCATAGTGCCGTTGCAATACAATGTTACCAGCGATCCGGTGGTGTGTAATTCGGTCGGAACCATGACGGTAAACGTGACCAGTGGAAATCCGGTAAGCTACGAAATTATAGCAGGTTCGGTAATTGTGCCGCCACAATCTTCTAATGTTTTTGCGAACATGCCCATCGGCGAGTATGATATTAGGGTGATTGATAATTGCGGCGACGGCGTAGTAAAGACCTTCCGGATTTTAGAAGCGCCTTCAACGATATACTTAAGTATAGCACCTGCTCAAGAAGAGTGCGACCTTCTTTCATGTACAACTCGTTTAGTAGAGTTTAGAGCGAATCCTCCAGAGGGATATACGATGAGCTATCCGTTGAATGCGGAACTTACGGTTTTTCCGCCAGATGGGTCAGAGCCCTTTGTCGTGAATCAGGTCATTGAATCGGGAGGAGTGACCTTTTGCTATTTTTCGTTTGAGATTCCTTTTTATGACGTTGAGGTTTTTCAGGTGAATGTTAGGATAACCGATCAATGCGGCGGTACGGTCCAACAGGAGAACATCCCGATTACTAGCATTAGAAGGCACTTCATTGAGGGTCAGTTTCCACGGTCTTGTTTGAACGAATTGAATATTGGCGCGTGTGGCTATTTACCGCCTTATACCGTAGAATTTTTGAGTACTCCGTCGGGGTTTGACCCTTTAATTTATAATGCGCAGCACCCCGGGCCTATGAATTTCATGGGATACCATTCCACACCCGAGCATCAAATGCCGGAAGGCGAATATGTAGTGAGGGTTACCGACCATTGCGGTAGCGTTTTCGAGGAGGAATTAACCGTCAAGAAGTCTGTCACGAAAGCGGAAATGGGATCTGGATATATGGGTTGTGATTTCGTCTCTACCGTGGTTATTGGGCCGGGCGTTTTGCCGCAAACTGTTTTTATAACTGAGGCGCCGCAAGCGTTTGGCCATGATTTACCTTATGATGTGTCTTTTAATATTCGCGAGAATGGTTTTTTTGAAATGGGTTTTACGGTTCCCGGAACTTATGTTTTTCAAGGAACCAATCTTTGCGGTGATTTTTATTCCATTGAGATTATAATTCCGGCTTCATCTCTTAAGCTTTTACTGGGTTACCAGCTAGATTATCGTGGTTGTTTGAATGACCATAATTCAATTTTCTTCACCTTGTTCGACCCCGGAGCAGACGATCAACAACTGTTAACAGCACCCGATTTGAGTACCGTTTTCATTACTCAAGCACCGCCCAATTTTTTGCATGATTTGCCCTATGACGTGAGCTCGTCGATTGATGAAGACGATCAATTTACAGGAACTATTCCGGGAATCGTTCCGGGGAATTACATGGTAGTCGCTACCGATGTGTGCGGAGTGCCTCATCCCCAAATCATTAATGTGCCGTTAGTACCGCCGTCGCCGCCCGACCCAAAAATTTTAAGTGGATGCGATCCCGGAATGGGCTCGGTGGCATTTTCAGGCTCGGGAATCAATCTGGTATCGGTGATTATGCAGAACGCTCCCACCACTTTTTCGCATTCGATGCCTTACGATGTTTCCTTTAATATTGACTTTAATGGCGGTTTTTCGATGAATACGCTACCTGAAGGCGATTATACTTTTTATCTGAAAGATGAATGTGGTAATGAATACACAACGACCGCATTTGTTGTCGGTTTGGCTACCGAAGCCAATATATTTGAACTTCACGGAAATTGCGGCTCGTTTGATGTGCTTTTGTATAACCTGACCAACACCTCCAATATTCAAAGGAATTTTTGGTTGCAGAAGTATAACCCTAGTACGCAACAATGGGTACATCCGTATACGAATTTGGTTTACGCTCCAGGAACGGTGCCCAATGCAAATAATTCCTTATTAATCCAGAACTATAGCACTAATTTCAATATTGCTGCTTTGGGAAAGTTCCGAATTGTACGCTCTCATTTGATCTATCCTAACGCAGCTTCCTATACTTTTAACTACTGCGTCACAGTGATTCGGGAATTCGAGTATACCGGAGAATTGAAATTGACCGATGCCCGGACAATTCCTTGTAGTAATGACAGTTACAATGTATTTGTTTCGGCTGTTGGTGTTGCGCCACTGCATTATTTTATTACTTCTAGAAACGGTCAGGATTTTTTTATTGATAACGGTTCTTCGAATACCTTTGCGAACCTGCAATCCGGGATTTACAATTTCCAAGTACGCGACAATTGCGGCAACATTGTCAATCGGGTGTATGATATTACCACGTTGGCCGAACCTGAAATTACCTCAAGTGTTTTGTGCGAAGGGCGAAACGAATTTCTCTCGGTAGTGGCGTTTTCGTTTTTCAACTATCAATGGTGGAAGGCAGACAATCCGACCCAAATTTTAAGCACGACCAATAGTTTGTCGTTTTCGCCTTTTTCCAGTACACTAACTCCCGGAACTTACTATGTGAGAATATATTCCAACTCAGGGCTCACTTGCCTAGAACGGGTACTGAGTTTCGTAGTCAATCCACCGGTACTTCCCAACGCCGGCGGCAACGGGCAAAGGCATTTTTGTGGAACCGTAGAGAATTTAGACTTGTTCAGTTTGCTCGCTGCGCCTTATGATTCAGGTGGTTCTTGGATTCAGACCTCACCCGGCGGCGCATTGAATGATAATGTATGGTCGTCTGCGGGGCTTTCTACCGGAAACTATAGTTTCAATTATATGGTGCATGATTTATGTGATAACTACGATGTGGCTACTGTTGAATTGCACCTGAGCGAGATTCCGCCCAATCCGATAGTGCAAGTCGATCCCGGATTTTGTAATCTCGACCCGATTTCTTTTAACGTCGATACGATTGAAAATGCCACCTATTCTTGGACAGGTCCTGGCGGATTTACCTCGGAAGAACAAAACCCGACACTTGAAAGTAATACGGTGGCCAATAGCGGAACTTATACCGTAACGGCAACTTTGGCGGGCTGCCAATCGACGACTTCAGTAAATGTTGACCTGTTGCCATCTCCGGATTTCAGTATTGAAACCTCTTGCGTGAATGGCCAATATACGCTGACCGTAAAACCCAGAAATGGAAGTTTTGACCCTCAAACGGCCAGTTATTCCTGGGCCGGACCCGAGCAGTTTGTTCAGTATCAGAACCCAATACAGATTACCGATTTGCCCACCGGAGTTTATCAGGTGACTGTAACCAATACTGACGGTTGTTCCGCATCACAGTCGATTGACGTTACCGGCACCAAATGTACCATCACCAACTATATTTCGGCCAACAACGATTCCTCAAACGACAACTTGAACCTGTCCGGACTCAACGTAAAACGGATAGAGATTTACAGCCGTTGGGGCAGATTGGTTTATGATCAAAATAACTATATCGATCAATGGCACGGCCAAAACAACAGTGGCGACGCCTTGCCTGATTCTACGTATTACTACATCGCCTATTTAGCTTCTGGCGAAGAAAAGCAGGGTTGGGTATTTGTGACGCATTAAAATCATATCTTTGGGTTAAACGATTGAAGAACTATTGTCTATGGGGCAAATAAAGCTAGTCAGGCAAATCATTTTGTGGGGTTTCTTACTCACCAGCCTAATGTTGCGCGCCCAACTCGCCGATTTCAGTTTGCAGGTGACACCGGTTACGGAAAGTTGTACCGCTAACGGGCGATTGAATTTTCAGGTCACTAATACTACGGTCGGCGCAACAGTTTTGTACACGATTTATAGATTGCCCAATACCACGGTGCCTATTGCGGTAACCGACGAGAATACTCTGACCGGTTTGGTTTCAGCTACATATCGTGTAGTGGCGACCCAATCTTTAGGCGATTTGAGTAACAGCCAGCAGCAAGAGGTTTTTATTACCGATACCATTATTGATTTAAGCTATACGCTGCAAACCAAAAACGAGATTTGCGGCAATGACGGTAGGATAACCATAACCATTACCAATAGTGTTGCGGTTTCTTATGAAATATTTGCCGGCCCAGTTATCCGACCATTACAAACCTCCAATATATTCGAGAATCTTCCAGCTGGGAATTATAATGTTCGGGTTTTTGATGCTTGTGGGGAAGGAGTAGCAAGAACAGCCACGGTGACCGCTACACCGCCTGGGTTAGCAATCGGTGGCAGCAGTGCTTCCTTTTCAGGATGTAATAACTTGAGTGTTTCAAATAGTGTTTATAGTACGTCAGGGCATGTTATTGCTTATCCGCTCACGATTCAAATTACTGCTTTTTCTCCGACTGGACCGCCCTTAATTTTCAATGATAGCAATCCTGCTGGATCTGCGATTGCTAACTCTTTTAATTTTACGGTTCCGGTTTCCTACACTTCATATAATGTCAAAGTTTTAGATGGATGTGGTTACCAATATAATCAAAATAACTTGCCCATTACTTTACCTGTTCCTAGGGTTAATCTAACCTCTGCCACGGTGATTTGTGATATCAAGAACCTTAACGTATCAGGAGTCAATATGACGGCCCCGTTAACGATTCAGTTTTTATCAGCCCCCGCAGGTTTTGATCCGTTGGTGTTTAACGCCAATCATCTATTGCCTTTCAACGGTTCGCGAACCTATTATAATGCATCGATACCACTGCCTGAGGGAAGCTATACTGTGAAACTGACCGATGCTTGTGGGAGGACAGCTACAGGATCTAGACAAATCACACCATCAAGTCCTGGAACAGTAGCGGCTATCGTATATCCGGGATGCGAAAGTGATCGGGGCGGAATAATCGTGACGGGTGTTCCTTCTATAGTTAGTGGGGAACTCATTATAGCGCCGGCAGGATATCCCTTCACTTTACCTCAAGATTTGAGTAATTATTTTACCGGAAGTACTATTTCAATGGGGTCTTTAATTCCTGGTACCTACGTTTTCAGGACTGTAAACAGTTGTGGTCAAATAAAAGAGGCTACCGCTCAAGTGGTTGGTTTGACCAGCGGGCCAGCTACAGCTACTATTACTGAGAACTGCGATTCATTCAATATTGCATTCAGACAGCAGACCAATGCCCGAATTGTCTCATATTGGATGCAAAAATTCTATCCAGCTACCAATCAGTGGGGGCATCCAATTACAGGATACATAGGTACTCCGAATCAAGTCAATCAATCGAATGCATATGTACTCAATATTTCCGGAACTAATACCAACATACAATCCAGCGGTCAATTCAGGGTGGTGCGACGCCTATTAGAGGTCGAAGATGGTGAACAACTAACATCTGAATGCCTCGATGTAGTTTATAATTTCGAGTATTATGTCGGCCCTCGGATTCTGAGTGTCTATTCATTCGAATGTGAGAACAGTCTCTACGACGCCGTCGTGATCGCTCAAGGCTATGGGCCGCTCAAGTACAGGATTACTGCCAAGAACGGCCAGCCATTTTTTGTCAACAATAATTTTTCGAATATTTTTCTAGGCTTGGAACCTACAGTGTATAATTTTCAAATTGAAGATGCGTGCGGAAATATTCTCAACAGCTTGTTCGATATTTCCAACCCGAGCCTTTTCCCGATAGCGGCAACACCTTTCTGTGAAGGCCAAAGCGGTTCACTATCTGTTCCGGGCTATGATTTTCTGCATTATGAATGGCGAAAAGGAAATAATCCGACCGTTATCGCTACAACCAATACTTTGAATTTTCCCAACTTCAGTGCCGCAGCAAATAACGGAACCTATTTCGTAAGAGTGTATTATGACGGCAACCCTAATTCCTGTGTTGATTTCACGGTAAATTATCAGATTAATGTGAGCACAACTGCGCCTAATGCCGGCGCTGGCCAAAATGTTGCCTATTGCGGACCACAAGGCGTTGTCGATTTGTTTTCGTTGCTTTCCGGGGATTATGATTCCAATGGAGTTTGGAGTGAAACTAGTAACAGTGGTTCATTGGTTCAAAATCTGTGGGATTCTTCCGCGATAGTCAACGGGAATTTCCTATTTCAATACACGGTCAATGGTTCTTGTGGCCAATCGGATCAATCCAATGTAGGCATTGTAATCCATCCGCAGCCCCAGACACCAATTGCTTCACTTGAGCAAGTCGTTTGTGATTCCCAAACCATTCAATTGGCTGCAAGTGCAATCCCTTTTGGAGATTACTTTTGGACAGGCCCGAATGGTTTTACATCGTCTGAGCAAAATCCGTCGATAACCAATGTTTCTATAGAAAATCAGGGAATTTACACGGTGAACTCCCAGACCGCTGATTGCCAGTCTGGCCAAACCAATATCGAGATTGTTGTTAATGCACTACCGCAATTCACGCTCGAAAAAGGTTGCTTAAGTGGGCAGTATACCCTTAGCGTGAATCCGGAAAACAAATCC
Source organism: Flavobacterium lotistagni (assembly GCF_011392125.1). Taxonomy (GTDB): domain Bacteria; phylum Bacteroidota; class Bacteroidia; order Flavobacteriales; family Flavobacteriaceae; genus Flavobacterium; species Flavobacterium lotistagni. Next base: position 26,360 of record NZ_JAAJBU010000014.1, on the reverse strand, counting down.
TTTGATGGTGCCACAGCCAACTATTCTTGGACTGGGCCCGAAGGTTTTACCAGTTCGGAAAACCCAGTCAGGATTACTGGTTTGCCTGGTGGAACCTATGGCGTGACTGTCACTAATGCAGCAGGTTGCGCTACCGAAGCTTCTATTGCCGTTCTCGGTACCCAATGCAGTATTCCCAATGTGATTACGCCCAATGGCGATACAGTTAATGACGTATTCGACCTTTCTGGTTTGGTAATCAGAAAATTAGAAATCTATAACCGTTGGGGAAGATTGGTTTTTAACCAAAACAATTATACCAATCAATGGCACGGCCAAAACAACAATGGCGACGCCTTGGCTGATTCGACCTATTACTACATCGCCTATTTGGCTACCGGGGAAGAAAAGCAGGGTTGGGTATTTGTGACCGGCAACCATTAGCCTTTGAGGTAGGCTTCCCTGACTTTCTTGAACAGGTTCGAGGAATAGACAAAATCGGTTACTGCTTTATTGTCGGTTCTGAAAATTTCCTCTTTGGTGCCTTGCCAAGCCTTGAGCCCGTTTTTCAAAAAAACGATGTTCTCACCAATTTCCATTACCGAGTTCATGTCGTGGGTATTGATGACGGTAGTAATATTGTATTCTTCGGTGATTTCCTTAATCAGATTATCAATCAAAATGGAGGTGTTCGGATCGAGCCCTGAATTCGGTTCGTCGCAAAAAAGATATTGCGGATTATTTACAATGGCGCGTGCAATGGCCACCCGTTTTTGCATTCCACCCGAAATTTCCGACGGCAATTTTTTATTGGCATCGACCAAATTCACTCTTTTAAGTACAAAATCTACGCGGTCTTGGATTTCCGATTTCGAATTGTGGGTAAACATCTTCAGTGGAAAGCCTACGTTTTCTTCGACCGTCATCGAATCGAACAACGCACTGCCTTGAAATACCATTCCTATTTCTGTGCGCAGTTCGCGTTTTTCATCCTTAGTTAGGTCAGAATAAATCCGGCCGTCGAACGAAATCGTACCTGAATCTGGTGTGTGGATGCCGAGCAAACTTTTAAGCAAAACCGTTTTCCCCGAGCCACTCTGCCCAATAATCAGGTTGGTTTTCCCGGTTTCAAAAACCATCGAAACCCCTTTAAGCACTTTCGAATCGCCGAACGATTTTACAAGATTTTTTACTTCAATCATGATGCGAGTAGCATTTGGGTAAGAATGTAGTTCATCAAAATAATTGTCACTGAAGTCCATACGAACGAAACCGTACTGGCTTTACCAACTTCTAGAGCACCACCTTTCATATAATAACCGTGGAATGATGGAATTGTCGCGAGCAACAAGGCAAACACAAAAGTCTTGATGAACGCATAAGCAATGTGAAACGGAATAAAATCTTTTTGCAAACCGCCAATAAATTCATCGCTCGATCCGAAACCGCCATAAACCGCCGCAATCCAGCCGCCGAGAATGCCTAAAAACATGCTGATTCCAATCACGAAAGGGAAAAGCTGCAAAGCGATGATTTTTGGAAAGACCAAATAATTCAATGAATTGACGCCCATCACTTCCAGTGCGTCGATTTGTTCGGTCACGCGCATGGTACCGATACTTGAAGTAATAAACGAGCCCATTTTTCCGGCCATAATAATTGAAATGAAAGTAGGGGCGAACTCCAGAATCACCGATTGGCGCGTGGCAAAACCGATAAGGTATTTCGGAATCAACGGATTGGTCAGGTTTAGCGCGGTTTGAATCGCGACCACGCCACCCACAAAAAACGAAATAAAAGCCACAATCCCGAGCGAATCAATAATCAAATCATCGATTTCCTTGAGTATCAAAGTGCGCATCACAGACCATTTGGTGGGTTTGTTGAAAATCTCTTTCCACATCAAAAAGTACTTTCCAATCTGCGATAAATAGCGAACGAGCATCATATTTTTTAAATATGCGCTAAAATAGGAAGAAGTTGTCAGTTCTCGGTTATGGGTTGTTGGTTTTTTTGGGCGTGACCACAAGGGTCGGGCTGTTCGCTAGACCCGAGCGATAGCGAATTGATCGAATACCGCTGAATAATATTGTCGCAATGAGATAAGTCCTCGCCGGCTCCGCTGCGCTACGCCGCCTGTGGGCTGCCGCTGCCATCCCTCACGCAATCTTTTCTATCCAAGCACCTTAGCTTTCATTTTTGAGAGGCGGTATTGCCGGATGAATCGGGCTTGTTCCTGTGTTACCATTATCGGTTGGCGCGCTGATTGGGCTTTCCAAAAACCTCGAATATAGTCTAGAAATAATAGCGGCTTTTTCTTCATCAAGGCCAATTTCGCCGAAGCAATGGCCGTAATCCAGAAACCATAACCCAAACGATAGAAAGCTTCCCCTTGCTTGAACCGTGCCGCTTGACTGTAATTGGCACCGGTGGGTTTGAGGTGTTTCACTTTCAAAGTATCGTCGGTAACTACTTTCCAGCCGTAGAATTTCGCGAGCAGTTCGTCAACCGTATCCCAACCCATGGCCGGTTTGAGTCCGCCGATTTGCTCGAAACATTCTTTCCGGTAAGCCTTGAACGCACCGCGAATATGGTCTTTATCGGTCAGGTTTTCTAAAACCCAATCACCGTTTTTTTCTATGTAAGCAAAGCCGCCCACCATGCCGATGCTAGCATCTGACTGAAAATGTCGGGCAATCGTTTCAAAATAATGCTCGGGCAAAATCAAATCCGCATCGAGCTTAACAATAAAATCGTAGGGTTCGTTTAAGTTTTCTATACCTTTTTCAAAAGCCCGAATGACTTTACTTCCGGGTTGGTGCTCGGCTGCAGAAGTACTGTTAATGATTTTCCAAGACGAATATTTTTTTACGAATTCTTCAGCAATAGTTGATGTTGCATCGGTAGAATGGTCGTTCACGATGACCACGGCTTTGGGCGGTAAAGTTTGCTGAGCCACCGAATGCAGCATGGCACCAATATATTGCGCCTCATTGTGCGCCGGAATAATCAAACAGTATTGCATTATCAATTGATTCTGGGCCAAAAGTAGCTAAAACCTTTGGTATAAAATAAGAAAGAGGGATTCCTTTGTCAGAAAATCCCTCTCTCAAGTTCAAAATAGATTTGGTTAATTGGAATCGGCAACAGCGCCTTTTTTCTTAAATGCTTCGATATTGTCATAGACTACTGGAATGACTTCTTTTCCAGTTTTGTCAATAAATCCTAATTTGTCTTTGCGGTCTTTCACGAGTGCCCAGTTTTTACGCACCTTGTCGAATTTCTCGATATCTACGTATTTCACCGGAACAATAATGTTGCCTTCTTTATCTAAGAAACCTTTCATACCGTCGGCTTCTACGAGCATCCATTCTTTGGCATAGTCGCCAAAACCGCCAATTTTATCGTAAATCGGAGGAACGATTTCTTTACCTAAATCATCAATAAAACCGTATTTGCCCTCTTTCTGTACCAATGACCAGCCTTCGTTGAGCGTGCCATAGGCGTTAATCACTTCATATTTTGGTTCTACAATGATTTTTCCTTTTTTGTCGATAAAACCGTAAAGGTTGTTGAGCCCGACTTTCGACCAGTTCAGGTGTACTTTGTCAAACTCATCGACAGAGTTGTATTTGGTCGGGATGATCTCAACGCCATTTTCGTTGATAACCCCAAATTTATCATCAGAGCTGACGATAAATAATTTTTGCCCGAAAGAAACCGAGCATAAAGCCAATGCTGCGTAGGTGTAGATTGCTTTCATAGAATTGAATTTAGTTTTGTTAAATGTTTTGTTCATTATTACGCAGCAATATTACGATGATTTGCCGATGAAAAGCAAATAATATCGATGAAATACACTAATTAACAAAAAATAAGTGTAAAAAACTTACAATTTTAAATTATAAACTAATCATCGAGTTGACTTTGAGAACAGAATCGCAATCACCTCTTAAAGAGAGTAGTGAATATTAAAAAAGTGAAATTAAAGTATTGTCAAAGCTAGAGTTGTTGCCGCTCCGCGTACACCAAATAATATCGATTGGTAAATAGTCTAAGTAAGGGTCGAATCCCGATTTGTTTTACAGGATGGGTCCATTGCTGGCGGTCGATGATCTTCCAGCCGGTTTTCTCCAAAAGCCAATCGAGTTGCCAAGCCTCGAACTCGTGATAATGGCGGTCCCAAGGATCGGTTTTGCTTCTGTAAGCAGGCGAAAACCATAATCTTAACGGAACTGAAATCAGCAGTTTATCGGATTTGATTTCTTTCAGAACAGTATAAGGATTCAATAAATGTTCGAAAATTTCGAAAGCCGTCACCACGTCAGCAGGTTGTTCTGAGAAAACACTTTGGTCTTCATCGAGATCTTCTCCGGTAGTATTCTCCACTTGGTAACCTTCATTTTTCATAAGATCTGAAAACGGATTTTCTACACCCAAATCCAAAATTCTTTCATCGGTAGGAATGTGCTTTTTCAAGAAAGCCAGCGTCAGATTAAAGCGTTTAACGGGGAAACTATTCTCGTACATCTATTGTTGTATTAGTTTATAGGCGACAAATATAAGAAACACGAACAGCGTTTAAATAAAAAAAGGGATCCCAAAATGAAATCCCTTTTAATAGTTAGGTCAATATTTTTCTTAGTCTACGTTGGCTAAAGCTGTTGGTTTCTTCACAAAAGCTTCGATGTTGTCGTAAACCACAGGAATCACTTCCTTTCCAGTTTTGTCGATAAAGCCCAGCTTATCTTTACTGTCTTTCACCAGTGACCAGTTCTTTCTCACGTTGTCGAACTTGTCTACTTGAGTGTATTTAATCGGAACAATTACGTTTCCATCTTTATCTACGAAGCCTTTCAAACCGTTGGCTTCTACGAGCATCCAGTCTTTGGCATAATCTCCAAAGGCGCCCACTTTGTCATAAACCGGAGCCACAATTTCTTTTCCGGCATTGTCGATAAAACCAAATTTACCGTCTTTTTTTACTAATGCCCAACCTTCATGGAAAACGCCGTAAGCATTAATTTCTTGATATTTTGGTTCGATAATAATTTTACCGGTTTTGTCGATAAATCCGTAAAGATTGTCTAATCCAACTTTCGACCAGTTTGGGTGAATTTTATCAAACTCATCGACTGAAGTATATTTAGTGGGGATAATTTCAACACCGTTTTCATTGACAACACCGAATTTGTTGTCAGAGTTCACAATGAATAACTGTTGCGCGAACGAAAAAGTGCATAACGCTAAGGCAGCACAAGTGTAGATTACTTTCATAAAATTGAGATTTAGGGATTAATTCTGTTTTTTAACACACTGCAATACTATGACGATTTGTCGTTTAAAAACAAAAAAAATCGATGAAATGCGTAAAATAAAATAAAAATAATGTATAAATCTTACAAAAAGATATTTTGGCTACAAATTTTTTGTAAAAAGATAAGAGTTGTTTTTCAATACCGATAAACGAAAGCGTTGATGTTCATTCCGGCGCCCACTGAGGCAAAAATGATGATATCGTCTTTATGGATTTCATGGTCTTGAATTTGATTTCTAATCAACAAATCAAATAATGTAGGAATAGTCGCTACACTGCTGTTGCCCAGCAGGTGAATACTCATCGGCATAATGTTATCGGGCATTTCTCGTCCGTAAAGTTTGTAGAACCGACTCACGATGGCTTCATCCATTTTTTCGTTGGCTTGATGAATCAGTACTTTTTTGACATCATCGATCGATATTCCGCTTTTGTCCAGACAGGTTTTCATCGCCATGGGCACTTGGCTAATGGCGAATTCGTAAATTTTTCGGCCTTGCATTTTGATGTATCGCACATCCGGATCCAGATTTTTATTGTAGGAATTCCCGAAATACAGATAGTTCGCTTCCTGATAAGTATAAGAAGCGCTTTCGTACGCGAGCAAACCATCACTATCTTCGCAGCTTTCCAAAATTGAGGCTCCTGCGCCATCCGAATAAATCATACTATCGCGGTCATGAATGTCCACCACGCGAGATAAAGTTTCCGCGCCAATCACCAAACATCTTTTTGCCATTCCAGACTTAATAAAGGCATTGGCTTGCAGCACACCTTCCACCCAACCCGGGCAACCGAAAAGAATATCATAAGCCACACATTTCGGATTCTGAATTTTCAGTTTGGATTTCACGCGCGTCCCCAAACTCGGTAGAATATCAGACTGGATCGCGCCTTGCTTGACATCGCCAAAGTTGTGTGCAAAGATGATGTAGTCGATAGTTTCGGCGTCAATATTGGCGTTTTCAATGGCTTTTTCGGCAGCTAAAAAACCCAAATCTGAAGTCAGCAGATGTGCTTCGGCATAACGCCTTTCTTGAATGCCGGTAATTTCCTGGAATTTTCTAGCAACAATATCATTAGAATAGGGAAATGGGCTTCCGTCTTCATTAAGAAAAACATGCTCGCTGAAATCTGAATTTCTCATTTTGACTTCCGGAATATAGCTGCCAGAGCCGGTGATTTTGATGTTCATGGGTAACGATTTTGAAACGAAGGTATCGATTATAAACAGTCAAAGTTCGAAACCGGCGAAAGAATAAAAGCGAATTGCGGAATCTGGTTTACAACTCAAAATAAATTATTGATGTCATAATTTTCACGCGTTTTTCTGAGCAATCTTAATCTGCATCACCGTCGCAATACTCAAAGCATTGGTTTTAATCTGTTCTGCTTTTTCACCCGCGAAATTCTCATCGACAGCGGCGTAAAAATGATCGAGCCAAATCTTAAAAAGTTCCGGTGATAGATACGATTTCTCGCTCACATCCAAATGGATTTGCGTCAAATTTTTGGTATATCCGCCAGTTCCTAAAACAGCTTGCGACCAAAAGGTAACTAAAATAGGTAAGTGTTCTTCAAGCTTGATTTTGACCACATCAGTGAAAATGTAACTGATTTTTTCGTCAGCTAGTAACTTCTTGTAAAACTCATCTACCAGCAAATACAAATCGTCCTGATTATCTATGTCTTTCATTTTTGACAAAAAAAGAAATCCCAACTTCTGGTTCGAAATTGGGATTTTGATAAGATATTTATTTTTCCATGTAAGCTTCGATTGGCGCACAACTGCAAATCAGGTTGCGGTCGCCATAAGCATCATCTGCGCGTCGAACCGTTGGCCAGAATTTGTTCTCAGCGATATAATCCAGCGGAAATGCAGCTTGTTCACGTGTATAAGGAAAATTCCAGCTATCGGCAGTGAGCATCGCTAAAGTATGCGGTGAATTCTTCAAGACGTTGTTCGGTTCATCGGCTGAAGCAGCTTCAATTTCCTTACGGATTGAAATCATTGCATCGCAGAAACGATCCAGTTCTTCGAGGTTTTCACTTTCGGTCGGCTCAATCATTAACGTTCCTGCTACCGGGAATGAAACGGTCGGTGCGTGGAAACCGTAATCCATCAAACGTTTGGCAATATCAGTTACTTCAATGCCTTTTTGTTTGAACGGACGGCATTCTAGAATCATCTCGTGTGCGGCACGGCCCATTTCACCGGTATACAAAGTATCGTAATGGCCGTTGAGTTTTTCCTTGATATAGTTGGCGTTCAGAATCGCGAACTGAGTAGCTTGGGTTAAACCTTCCGCTCCGAGCATCGAAATATATCCGTAAGAAATCAAGCAAACCAAAGCCGAACCCCAAGGCGCTGCTGAAATAGCAGTAATCGGAGTATTTCCACCGGTCGGAATTACAGGATTTGTCGGTAAAAACGGAACTAACTGCGGTGCTACGCAAATCGGTCCAACGCCTGGGCCACCGCCACCGTGCGGAATCGCGAAAGTTTTATGAAGGTTCAAGTGGCAAACGTCTGCACCAATAGTTGCCGGATTGGTCAGCCCAACTTGTGCATTCATGTTCGCACCGTCCATATATACTTGACCGCCATTTTCGTGAATAATCTTAGTAACTTCGATGATTGATGCTTCGTAAACGCCGTGGGTCGAAGGATAAGTCACCATCAAACACGATAAGTTATCTTTGTGTAAAATCGCTTTTTCACGCAAATCTTCCACGTCGATGTTTCCGTTTTCTAAAGTTTTCGTAACAACAACTTGCATTCCGGCCATCGCAGCAGAAGCCGGATTGGTTCCGTGTGCCGAAGATGGAATGAGTGCAATATTTCTGTGGTGATCGCCACGTGATTGGTGGTAAGCCCGAATGACCATCAAACCTGCGTATTCACCTTGCGCTCCTGAATTCGGCTGTAAAGTCGTTCCGGCAAAACCGGTAATTACGTTGAGTTGCTGCTCTAATTTCTTGAGCATTTCCTGATAACCTTGTGCTTGGTCGAGCGGCGCAAACGGGTGAATGTTGTTCCATTGCGGGTTGCTCAACGGTAACATTTCCGCCGCAGCATTGAGTTTCATCGTACACGAACCGAGCGAAATCATCGAATGGTTCAACGACAAATCTTTGCGTTCCAACATTTTGATATAACGCATCAACGCAGTTTCCGAATGGTGGTAATTGAAAACTTCGTGTTGTAAAAAAGTGGAAGTTCTTTCCAGATTCTTTGGGAAATTCACAGTATCCAGCAAACCATTAATCGTAGTCGCGGGTTTTCCAAGTGCTGAAGCAAATACCGAAACGATATCATTCAAGTCGTCAATCCCCACGGTTTCATTGAGCGAAATTGAAATCGTCTGTGCATCGATATAATTGAAGTTGATGCCATTTTGTTCCGCAATCTGGCGCACTTTAGCAGCATCAGTTTTCACTGTAATGGTGTCAAAGTACGCGGTATTGGTTTGATACAATCCGAGTTTTTCAAGTTCATTGGCCAAAGTCGCTACCGAAGCATGTACTTTCTTAGCGATATACTTCAATCCTTTCGGTCCGTGATAAACCGCATACATTCCGGCCATTACTGCCAGCAACACCTGTGCGGTACAAATATTCGAAGTTGCTTTGTCGCGTTTGATGTGTTGCTCGCGGGTTTGCAAAGCCATTCTCAAAGCACGGTTTCCGTTGGTGTCTACCGTTACGCCGATAATTCTTCCCGGCATGCTTCTCTTGTATTCTTCCTTTGACGCGAAATAAGCAGCGTGCGGCCCGCCATAACCGAGCGGAATTCCGAAGCGTTGCGTAGTTCCCACCACGACGTCGGCGCCCATTTCTCCCGGAGGCGTCAATAAAGCCAAGCTCAAAATGTCAGCGGCTACCGCTACTTTTATTTCATTGGTTTTGGCTTTGGCGATAAAACCGGCATAATCGTAAACTTGTCCGTATTTGCCCGGATATTGCAAGATCGCTCCGAAATAGTCAGCAGAAAAATCAAAGGTTTCGTGGTTTCCAATGACCAATTCTACACCGATTGGCGTCGAACGGGTTTGCAAAACCGATATAGTTTGTGGCAACAATTCCTCAGAAACGAAGAACTTATTCACGTTGTTTTTCTTTTGGTCGCGCGAACGGACGTCGAACAACAGCGCCATCGCTTCGGCAGCAGCGGTACCTTCATCTAGTAAAGACGCATTGGCGATTTCCATTCCGGTAAGTTCAATGACCATGGTTTGGAAATTCAAAATCGCTTCCAAACGGCCTTGCGCAATTTCGGCTTGATAAGGTGTGTAAGCCGTATACCAACCCGGATTTTCAAAAATATTTCTCTGAATGACCGCCGGAACTATCGCTTGGTGATAACCCAAACCAATATACGAACGGAACATTTTATTCTTATTTCCCAACTCGTGAATATGGTTGGCGAACTCGTATTCGGTCATCGCCGGATCTAAATTCAGCGGCGCTTTAAGCCTAATATCGTCAGGCAAAGTTTCGTAGATGAGCTGGTCAATCGAGTCGGCCCCGATGGTTTTCAGCATATGGGTCACATCTTCTTCTCTGGGCCCGATGTGGCGTAAGGCAAAAGCGTCTGTTTTCATAAAATGTAGCTAGGAATAAAGCGTGTTTTTTCGATGCACAAATTTATAGATTATTCTCAAAAAAGCGCTGTCTTTAACCTTTCGTTTTAGGGAATTTTTTAACCAAATCGGCTTCTTATTAACAGTTTGGTTTAAATTTGTGTTATGGGTATTTTCAAACGGCTTTTCGATTTTTACCTGCAAAGCAGCATGCATGTGGCGCTTTCAGTTTTGGCGTTGATTCAAATCACCGGCTTCGTACTTGATTTGCCTTCAGATTGGGCGATGTCCGGCTTCGGGTATTTCGGAACCATTGTCGGTTACAATTTCGTCAAATACGACGCATTGGCCCGTATCGGAAAGCCGCCACTCAGCTTGAATTTGAAACTGTTTATACTGGTTAGTGCGGTTTCTTTTCTAGCTGCTGCTTACTGTTTTCTAAAATTGCAGCCCATTACACAAATCATTTCTGTGGTTTGCGTATTAATAACGGCTTTGTACACTTTGCCTTTTTTTCCGAACCACAAAAGCGCGCGCAGTTGGGCCGGACTCAAGATTTATATTGTCGCGCTTTGTTGGGTGGGCGTAACGGTTGTTTTGCCGGTCATCAACGCCGGAGCAGCATTGACTACTGATTTTTACATCGTCTGTGTCAAACGTTTTCTATTGATAGTAGTCTTGCTTTTTATCTTCGAAATTATTGACCTCGCTTGGGACGATCCGCACCTGAAGACCGTTCCGCAGCAAATAGGCGTAGTCAATACTAAGAAACTTGGAGTGCTTCTATTGGTAATTTTCCTGATGCTCGAACTTTTGCAAGTCGGAAAAAGTGGGCCGCACTTCATGGCAAGCATCATGCTGATTGGGCTGACTACAGCTTTTTTGCTTTTCGCCCACCAGCGCCGTTCTCGCTATTACACCATGTTCTGGGCAGAAAGTATTCCCATGGTTTGGTGGCTGGTTCTGGTTTTGATGGATTGTTTTTATTAGGGCGTTTCCCTCTGGGCCGGGCTGTCCGCACTCGCTTTTTTGGCTCCGCTGCGCTGCTCCAAAAAGAGCTCAAACAAAGCTCCCATCCCTAACGCAACCTTTAGTCTGCGATATAAGCCTTTTCAATCAAATCCAGTTTCGGATAAGTTGTATAAAACTGCCCGCGGTTCTGGTAAAGGTTTTCATCATCCATAGAATCTTCGCCATAACCGGAATACAGTTTTTCGACATTTTCCATTCCCGAAGTGACTTTTCCAAACGCAGGAAATCCTTTCACGCCTTGATAGTTCAAGGTATCCAAAACCGAATTGTCTTTCAAATTGATAAACAAGTCCAAATCGCGGGTTTCTTTGCCATCGCGCGCAAAGCTCACCGTTCCTTTGAGGTTGCCCAAACGCACCGGCTCGTCGGGAATCTTAATTTTCCGCCACTGGTTCATCACCAAAGTATCGGTATTGCCGAATTGCGCCACAAAATCTTTTACTACGCGATAAAAAATGCCATTGTCATAATAGCCGTGCTTCACTAGTTGATAAAATCGGTCAGCGGCTTTAGGCGATAAATGCCGCTCCACTGTAATGGTAAAGTCGCCTTTCGTGGTTTCGAATTTCGCAGTGAAAACCTCAGGTGCCACTTCGCGAGTCCATTCGGTTTTGAACTTAGTTTGCTCACAAGCTGCAAAAAACACTAGAGTTAATAAAAGAATCAGTTGGCGCATCCTCAAGATTTCATTAGATCAATCCGGCTCTTTTAAGTAAAGCCTCTGGTTTGGGCTCTTGTCCGCGAAAACGCTTATACAAAACCATCGGTGGTTCGGTGCCACCTTTTGATAAAACATTCTCCTTGAATTTCGTCGCGATATCTTTGTTGAAAATCCCATTTTCCTTGAAGTATTCAAACGCATCGGCATCGAGCACTTCTGCCCATTTGTAGCTGTAATAACCTGAAGAATAACCGCCTTGGAAAATGTGTGAGAAAGCCGTACTCATGGCATTTTCGGGCACATCAGGATAAAGTTGCGTGTCGGCAAATTGCTCCAGTTCAAATTGTTTGACATCGTTAATGTGCGTCGTGTCTTGTCCGTGCCAGCCCATATCGAGCAAGCCGAAACTCAGTTGCCGCAAAGTCGCCATGCCTTCCTGAAAACTCGCGCTTTCCCTGATTTTCTCCACTAATTCCATAGGAATCATCTCGCCGGTTTGGTAATGTCTGGCGAACAATTCCAAGGCTTCGGCTTCGTAGCACCAGTTTTCCATGATCTGGCTCGGCAATTCGACAAAATCCCAATAAACAGACGTTCCTGAAAGGTTCGGGTAAACCGTGTTGGCCAACATGCCGTGCAAGCCGTGTCCAAACTCGTGGAATAAAGTCGTGACTTCGTTGAAAGTCAGCAGCGACGGTTTGGTTTCGGTAGGTTTGGTAAAATTGCAAACGTTCGAAATATGCGGACGCTCGTTCACACCGTCTTTTACATACTGCGATTTGAACGATGTCATCCAAGCGCCGTTGCGTTTTCCTTTGCGCGGGAAAAAGTCGGCGTAGAAAACAGACACTAAATTTCCGTTTTCGTCTTTGACTTCGTAGGTCATGACTTCTTCGTGGTATTTGTCGATGTCGAAAATTTCGGTAAAGGTCAATCCGTAGAGTTTGTTGGCTACCGTGAACGCGCCTTCGAGTACTTTCTCGAGTTGGAAATAAGGTTTGAGTTGTTCGTCATCGAGTGCAAAAAGTTGTTGTTTGAGCTTTTCCGAATAATAAGCGCCGTCCCATTTTTCGAGTTTTTCAATGCCGTGCAAATCTTTGGCAAACTGCGAAAGTTGCTTGAATTCGCGTTCGGCTGCAGGTTTGGCTTTGGCGAGCAAATCGGCTAAAAATAATTTCACTTTCTCGGGGCTTTGGGCCATGCGTTCCTCGAGCACGAAATGGGCGTGGGTTTGATAGCCTAGCAATTGGGCTCTTTCAAAACGCAACTTGGCAATCTTGAGCACGATTTCTTGGTTGTCATGCTCATTCTTTTGGAAACCTTTTGCACCGTAAGCCAATGCCAGTGTTTTGCGCAAATCGCGGTTGTCGGCATACGTCATAAACGGCACATAGCTCGGGAAATCCAGCGTGAAAATCCAGCCGTCTTTGTCTTGGTTTTTGGCGAGCAATCTGGCGGCTTCAATAGCGCCTTCGGGCAAACCGGCCAAATCTTGATCGTCGGTCAAGTGCAGTTGGAAGGCGTTGGTCTCGGCCAAGACGTTTTCGCCGAATTGCAAGCTCAGCATCGAAAGTTCTTTGTCTATTTCGCGCAGTTTTTCTTTTTTGTCTTCGGGCAAATTGGCTCCGTTTCTAGAGAAGCCTTTATAAGTTTTATCTAAAAGCGTGGTTTGTTCGGGCGTGAGTTTTAGGTTTTCCTTCTGTTCGTATACGGCTTTCACTTTAGCAAACAAAGCGGCATTAAGCCTGATGTCGTTGCTGAATTCAGACAATAACGGCGAGACTTCCTGCGCAATTTGTTGCAACTCGTCATTGGTTTCGGCCGAATGCAGGTTGAAGAAGATATTCGAAACGCGGTCTAAAGTATCGCCGCTGAATGCTAAGGCTTCTATGGTATTTTCAAAAGTGGGCGTCTCAGGATTGTTCACGATCGCATCGATTTCTGCACGCGCCATTGAGATTGCTTCCTTAAAAGCCGGCATGAAATCTTCGTTTTTGATTTTCGAAAAAGGCGCTGTATCGTATTTGGTGTGGAATTTTTGTGTGAGGATATTCATTTGATATGGGAAATAGTATTTAGGGTTTAGTGGTTAGTGTCTGATTGTGATTTTGCTTTTAAATGGGTGTAAAGTTCTTGAAGTTTTTTCTCGCAAAGGCGCAAAGGCGCAAAGTTTTTTGGAAACGAAATTTTAATGGTAAAATAAAGTTCTTATATATTCGGAAGCCCTAGCCCCGGTTGCAGCGGCATCCTTTTGTGTAGCTTAAGCGGAGCAAAAGATAGAGCGAAAAACGGGAAACAGCTCCTAAAAAAAGGCAAAATTATTTCCGGAGTTTTTTAGACGATTCATTGACCGCAGCCTTCAGGCTTTCCTTATAGGCGACGATCTGTTGCTGCACGTTCGCATCGTGGCTGCCGATAATCTGAGCTGCCAGAATTCCTGCATTTTTCCCGCCATTGAGCGCCACCGTAGCGACCGGAACACCACCGGGCATTTGCAGAATCGACAACACGCTGTCCCAACCGTCGATCGAATTGCTTGATTTGACCGGAACGCCAATCACCGGAAGCGGCGACATTGAAGCCACCATACCGGGCAAATGGGCCGCGCCACCGGCTCCTGCGATAATCACCGCGATGCCTTTTTTGTGCGCATTCTGGCTGAAATCAAACAGTTTTTCGGGCGTTCGGTGCGCCGAGACGATGTCGGTTTCGGTCTCAATCCCGAAGCTTTTCAGGATATCAATGGCTTCCTGCATGACGGGCATGTCAGAAATACTTCCCATGACAACAGCTACTTTCATTTAATGAATAATTAATAGTTAATAATTAATAATGGCGTTGCCTTTTCACACCTGCCAACGCACCTGCTGGCTCCTCGCTAAAACAGTCCACTAGACTGTTTCTTTACGCTCGGCCCGGCCCGGGCTGTCCGCACTCGCTTTTTTCCGCTTTGGTCAGCGCAAAAAGAGCTCAAACAATGCTACCATCCCTAACGCGGCCTCAGTGCCTTTATTCACTGACGACGCGGATGGTATTCTTCACTTCCTCAGCAATCTTCCTGGCGCGCGCCATGTCTTCGTTCACGATCGTCACATGCCCCATTTTCCGAAACGGGCGCATTTGCCTTTTGCCGTATATGTGTGGCGTGACGCCATCAATCTTTAAAATATTTTCTATGTTCTCGTATTTCACGTTGCCTGAAAATCCTTCGGCACCTACCAGGTTCACCATAATTCCTGCGACTTTGCTTTCTGTATTCCCGAGCGGTAAGCCTAAAATCGCGCGCAAGTGGTTCTCGAATTGCGAAGTATAACTGGCCTCAATCGAGTAATGCCCTGAATTGTGCGGTCGTGGCGCTACTTCGTTCACCAGGATTTCGTCATTCTCGGTTTGGAACATTTCCACGGCGAGCAAGCCGACGGGTTCAAAAACATCGGCGACTTTCAGAGCGATTTCTTTTGCTTTTTGGGCTACATTTTCGTCAATCCGCGCAGGGCAAATCACATATTCGACTTGGTTGGCTTCGGGATGGAATTCCATTTCCACGACGGGATAAGTTTTGATTTCACCAACTGCCGAGCGCACGACAATCACCGCGAGTTCGTTTTTGAACGGAACCATTTCCTCGGCGATGCATTCTACATTAGGCAAATTCTTCAGGTCGTTTTCAGAGCGAATTACTTTTACACCATAGCCGTCGTAACCGAATTCGGTGCATTTCCAAACGAAAGGCAAGGCTAGCGCCTTATTTTGAATGTTGAATGCTAAATGTTGAATGTCGGCAAACCGTAGAAATTTTGCGGTGGGAATCTGATGTTTTATGTATTGTTCTTTCTGCACGCCTTTGTTCTGGATTTTCCTTAGCGTTTTCGGAGATGGAAAAACTTTTTTGCCTTCACTTTCGAGTTGTTCCAAAGCTAGAAGATTCACGAGTTCGATTTCGAAAGTGAGTATATCGACTTGTTTTCCGAAATCATAAACGGTATCGAAATCCATCAAATCACCTTGAAAGAATTGGTGACAAGCAATTTTACACGGTGCATCGGCACTAGGATCGAGCACGAAAGTTTGGATGTCCCATTTTCGAGTTTCCGCCAGCAGCATTTTACCGAGTTGGCCGCCACCGAGAATTCCGAGGGTGAAATCGGAAGAGAAATATTGCATGGTGTTGTTGTTGCGTTTTTGCAAAGATACTCAGTAAAGCACTATAACGCCATGGTGTTTCTAAATAAATTTAAACACTACTTTCTGTAGTAGTGGCTTATCTGCGAATGAATATTTTTTTGGGATAATTCCCTTGAGAAGTGCTAACGATAAGATTGTACAAGCCGATAGAAAGTTGATTCACTGCAATTGTGTAGTCGTTGGTGGTGAGTGGATTAGTGAATTTTTTTACAAATTTTCCATCGATAGTATAGACGGTTATTGAGAAAATAGCATCCATAGAATGTACACTAATGGTTTCCGATTTCGGATTGGAATATACAATAATATCGTTGTTGGTATTGAATTCATTGGCGGTTAAAACGGCATCGGAATAACAGGAAATTGGAATGAGATTTTGAGCGTTAATCAAAGCGTCGATTTTATTTCCAGAAAAACCAGTCGCTTGTGTGTAATCGTAAAAGGTTAAGTCTAGCACAGAATTTCCGGCGCCCAACCAATCTTGTAAAATCGTGCTAAATACCCTTCTGTAGTCATGCTGAATGGTTTGAACTTGGTAGTTGTTCTCAGAGGTGGCTTCGCTTAAATTGATATTCGTTCCTGAAACTCCCGGACTTACAGCACTTCCAAAAACAAACATCGGTGCAATTTCGCCATGATCTGTTCCCAAGCCTCCATTTTCTCCCGCTTTTCTGCCAAATTCTGAAAACGTTACAGCAAGAATATCGTTGTTCAAGCCTTGATTATTCATGTCATTAATAAAACTCGAAATAGCTCCGGAAAGCTCAGACAACAAATCAGCATGCTTGCCTAAATGAGGTGTCGCTGTATCGGCAACTTGTTGATTGTGCGTGTCAAATCCGCCGATTTTGACTAGGTAAACTTTGGTTTGCAAACCTCCGGAAATGAACTTGGCTACCGTTTTTAATTGGTTCGATAAGCCATTGTTGGCGTAAGTTACGGTATTGGTTCCGCTGTTGAATGCAGTCGAAATGGTTTGGGCGTAGGTATTGGTAGAAGTATCATTGTTTAAAATGTATTGAATCAAATCACCATATTCAGAGTCGGGAATTACCGATGGAGCTGGTCCACCCAATCCGTTTACAATCGAATAGAACCCTGAAGGATCTTGGCCATTGATGTTCAATGACATTCCATGCTCGGTTTCGCCATGAAAACCTAGAGAGTTTTCGCTACTGCCCAACTGAATTCCCAATGGGAAATTAGCAGATAAAAAATCGGCATAATAATGTTCTAAAAAACGACCCATCCAACCGCTCTGAAATGCATTGTTTGCTGGTGTTCCATCGCCTCCGGTTAACCATAAATCAGTAGATTTAAAATGAGATTTGTCTTGGTTGGGATAACCCACTCCTTGAATCAATCGCATGAAGCCGCTGTCGTACAAGCTCTTAAAACCAACTAGAGCAGGGTGCAATCCTACTTGGTTTTCAAGTGCCAAGGTAGTATCGAGGTTGATGACGCTATTGGCTCCTGTATTGTCTAATTTTATAGTTGGACGCAATGCCGCATAGGTGTCATATTGGTTCAACGGAACGACTGTGTTAATCCCGTCATTGGCACCAGAGAGTTGAATTAGCACTATTTTTTTGCCGCTGATATCCGGACAAGTACTCATTCCTGCAGATTGAAACAGCGCAAAAACTTCAGTAGGCAAAAGCGATAAAACACTTGTTGTTGCGCTTAACTTGATAAAACTTCTTCTTTTCATTTTTTTTAGTTTGAAATGGTATGGTCAAGGATCTAGTGCTCTATTTAAAAAATCTGTGATTCCGGTGCGCTTAAAAGTTTAGTCACCAAAAGCTTAAGTCTAGGCTCAACCACTGAATTATCTGCGCTCGAGAGATAAGTGCTCCAAGCATCCGTCCAATAGTAGTTTGCCGAACCTTGTAACAAAAAGGAGTTCATGAAATACGCTACTCGTTCTGCATCAGGTGCTTGTGCAAATAAAGCGTTACACAATTCGGTAGTTAAACCCACAGGATCTGAGGCATCTGTAACCAATCCGCCATTTTGGATTACTGCTGAAATATTGATTTTTGCCGCTATATTGGTATTGCCGCTAATCCGATTTACACCATCTAATAAAGATTCACCCAATCGGTAACGTGCAATTAGGGTAGAGGAAGAAATCCAGTTTTTATCAAAATCAGGCGCTTGATGATAAGCCAAATGTCCGGCTACATTTTCAGGATCAAACAAAATCATATTCGATCCGGTCAAGAAAGTATCATGGGCAAACTTGTTCCAAAACTGATGGTAAAAATTCAAAGCATCTGTAGTCGGATGGGGAATTGTAGCTTGCAGATAAGTGCAAATTTCAGAGAGTTGTTGCAGCGGAGATTTTATGATCGCTCCTAGGGTTTCGTCTGTGGCATTGCTGTCGTCTAAGTCATAAAAATGCTGACTTTCTAGTAGTTTCCTGACCGTAGGCGCAATCTCATAATTGTTGTTGTATAGAAATTGGGCCAGAGGTGTGATGATGTCGGCTTCAACTTCTTCAGTAATGGTTCCTTTGACAAAGTAAATGTAGAGTTTACGGCAAATGTTTTTAGCTGTAGCCATCTGATTGAAAACCATCTCAACAAAATCGCTCAATTCGATATCCATGGTGGCGGCATCGGTAGCCGGATTGATGGTGGTATTGTTGAATGCACTACTGAATACTTTTGGGCTCAAATGATGTTGCGAAAACACATTATATCCTTTCGGAATTCCGGTGATTGGGTCAATGACTGTTCGGTCATTTTTGCGTTTAAAACCCGTTAAAACTCTTGCGGCTTGTACTATATCGGCTTCGGTGTAATTGGTATAGTTTCCTTCGGCGATTTGCGGACCTTTTCCTATGGTAAAAAGTTCTAGAAATTCACGCGCATAGTTTTCATTAGGAGCATTTTTATTGTTTGTAGTGTTGTTGAGGTAGTTTAACATCGAGTTGTCTACAGTTACTTTTTTAGCCAAAGTTTTGTAGTTGCCGAAAGCATAAAAAAGAAGCAGTCTAAGGTGATCGTAAAACTCGGTGGAAGTGCCCGCGCCATTAGATTTTTCAACCGTAAATCGAGTAGATAGAAAGTGCGAAAGCTTGAACTTTAAAGTAGGTGTATGTATCGCATTGTACCACCACCAACCTGATGTAACCGAAGCCTTTCTGGCTTGGCCTGTAAATGTGGCCGGAAGTGCTGTCGATTCTGTCCAGAAACCATCTGGGGCAGCGGTTGGGAGCGGGTCATATGGTAAAGCCAATACCAAAGGACTGTCTTGCAGCAATAAATCCAAGGCTTGCGAAGGTGTTAGGAGTGAGAATTGGTCGACTAAAGTTTTTGAATAAACAAAAGTGCTTCGTTTCAAAAGATGTTTCGCAAAAACAGCTCCGAGCGGATTCGTGTACGGATTCAGTGATGCCATAGTTTTTTGTTTTTTTAGATGGAATTTGGGCCTTAAGGTTTAATGGTATTGTTAAAGAAATCTAAAAATAATATTTTTAATTGATATTCAGCAGCTTACCAAAAAAATATTTTCAGAATTTCAACCAATCAATCGGATTTTTTTTAAAACTTCTTTAGCGGCTGCTTTGTAACCGGCCGATTGCTGGGTGTAGTCTTTATCAATAATGTTTTGTAGTTCTTCCTTGAGCCAAGTTTGCTTTTTGGCATAGTGCGCTAAAGTATAAAGTGCGTTGGCTTTCGGGGCGATTTTGATTTCGTCTTTAATGAGCCAATCCAGTGCGATTTCGATGCATTGTTGTTGTTGCACTTCGGTTAGGAAAGCAGGTTTTGCTAGCGTCATAAAAAGAACAATGCGCGAAGAACCCCGAATGGCTGATTCGTGGCGGTATTGCGGAATCATTTCTAATAGTTTCGAGGCAAAAGGTTGCAAAGTTGCCGCTTTCTTTTCGGCTAGCATTTCTAAAAGCCAAATGCCTTTGTGGTGATTTTTGTTTTTAAGGTTAGTGCCAAAGGCAATCAAATCCGGCATTATTTCCGGGTTTTCGAGTAGGAAATCAAACAAGGCATTGCGGCATTTCAGACCGGCGTTGGCCTTGGCTAATCGGTTAAAAAAAATCGGTTCCATCAGGTAAATATATCAAATTTGCAAAAAAGTCTGGGTGTGTAGGGGTTAATCCTTTGAGACTTATTAAATTTGTGCCTTATTTTAAAACCGATTCCATGATACAACTGCACGACAAACAGTTTGTTCCGTTCATTTCAGCGGAAGAGATTGATTTTGCTATCGCCAACATGGCCAAACAGATGGACGATGATTTCTTCGACGATGTGCCGGTGTTCATCGGGGTGCTCAACGGCGCTTTCATGGTCATGGCCGATTTAATGAAGCATTACCGCGGCATGTGCGAAGTGAGTTTCGTGAAAATGGCTTCTTATGAAGGCACGCAATCCACCAACGAGGTCAAGCAGCTTATCGGCCTGAACCAAAACCTCGAAGGCAAAACCGTTGTAGTAGTAGAAGATATCGTCGATACAGGCAATACCATCGAAGAACTCAAAGCGATTTTCAAACAGCAGAAAGTCAAGCATTTCAAGATCGCGACTTTGTTCTTGAAACCTGACGCCTACAAAAAAGATATCAAGCTCGATTACGTCGGCATTAGAATCCCAGACAAGTTTATCGTGGGCTATGGCCTAGATTACGACGGCCTCGGACGCAATTTACCAGACATTTACCAACTAGCAGAATAATCACCTAACTCAGTCACTCAGCCACTTAGCGACTTAGCAACTTAAAAAAAATGATCAACATCGTTCTTTTCGGAAAACCCGGCGCCGGCAAAGGCACCCAAGCCGAATTTTTAAAAGGGAAATACAACCTCACGCATCTGTCTACCGGCGATATTTTCAGGTACAACATCAAAAATGAAACGGCATTGGGCCAACTCGCCAAAACCTACATGGACCAAGGCGATTTGGTGCCCGATGAAGTCACCATTCAAATGTTGCAAAGCGAAGTCGACAACAACCCACAATCGAGCGGTTTTTTATTCGACGGTTTCCCGAGAACCATTGCGCAGGCCCAAGCTCTAGACGCGTTTTTAGAATCGAAAGGCCAGAAAATTACCGCGACAATCGCCCTAGAAGCCGACGACGAAATTCTAGTGCAACGCTTGCTAGAAAGAGGCAAAACCTCGGGCCGCCCAGACGATCAAGACGAGGAAAAAATCCGCAACCGTTACGACGAATACAACCAGAAAACCGCGCCGCTGATGCAGTTCTACCAAGAGCAAGGCAAATTTCACGCGGTCGACGGCATTGGTTCGATTGCCGAGATTACTGAGCGTTTGAGTAACGTCATCGATCGTTTATAACAATTTTCTATTTTTTTAGAAGCTATTCCGGCTGTTCGTTCCTACCTTTGCCGCTGAACCCCAGCGCCAAAGGGTAACCACTTCCATCCGGGCTAGGGCATTTCGTTGGCCCATACGTTTAACCAATCATTCAACTTTTGGAAATACTCATTATCCTTTTTCTAATCTTGCTCAACGGCGTTTTCTCGATGTCTGAAATCGCTTTGATTTCTGCGCGCAAAAGTCGTCTGGAAACCGCAGCCAAGAAAGGCCAGCACAACGCCAAAACTGCACTGGATTTGGTCAATTCGCCAAACAAGCTGCTCTCGACTGTACAGATCGGGATTACCTTGATTAGCATCTTGACGGGTATTTATTCCGGTGATAAAATTACCGAAGATGTGCGCCTTTTTATTGAAGGTTTTGCTTTTCTCAAACCCTACTCACATTCGCTTTCGGTGGGTGTTGTTGTCGTGATTCTGACTTACTTTTCATTAGTACTCGGCGAATTATTGCCTAAAAGAATTGGGCTCAACTATCCAGAAGCCATAGCCAAATCGGTAGCGATTCCGATGAAGTTTATCTCGCAAGTGACCGCGCCGTTCATTTGGTTATTGACTATGTCTACCGACGGTTTGCTCAATTTGTTCAACATCAAACCCACCGCCGACGGAAAAGTCACCGAAGACGAAATTAAAGCCATTATCAAAGAAGGAACGGAAGTCGGTGAAGTACAGGAAATCGAGCAAGACATCGTGGAGCGCGTGTTCCATATCGGCGACAGAAAAGTCAACTCGCTAATGACGCACCGCAGTTCTGTAGTTTACTTATCACTTGAAGACAGCGTCGAGGAACTCAAAGCCAAAGTGCTTGAAGAACTGCATTCGGTGTATCCGGTTTGTGGCGAAACCCTTGATGAAGTGATTGGCGTGGTCTTGCTCAAAGATTTATTCGTCGGTTTTGAAACTGGCAAATTCAATCTGAAGAAAATCACCAAAGATCCGGTCTACTTGATCGAACAAACATCAGCTTATAAAGCGCTAGAGAATTTCAAACGCTCGAAAGTGCATTACGCTTTTGTGATGGACGAGTTCGGGGTTTTTCAGGGCATCATCACCCTGAACGATATTTTGGAAGCACTCGTGGGCGATGCCTCGGATTTCGATGATGATGAATATAGGCTTGTTGCCAACGACGACAACTCCTGGACGATTGATGGGCAATATTCACTGCATGACTTCCTGACTTATTTCGATCTGGATGAACTCACTAGCGATTATGAAGTGACCACTGTGAGTGGTTTTGTGATTACCGAATTGGGCAACATTCCGAAAAAAGGCGAGAAACTGATCTGGCAGAAATTCGAACTCGAAGTGCTCGAAATGGACGGCGTTAAGATTGGTAAAGTAGGTATGCGAGCCATAAAAGAATAACGGTTGTTTGACCAACAACCAACAACCATCAACCAGCAACTAAAATGACAGAAGGCAATTTCGTAGACTACGTTAAAATATATGTTTCTTCCGGTAAAGGAGGGAAAGGTTCCACGCATTTGCATCGCGAGAAATTTATTGAAAAAGGTGGCCCTGATGGCGGCGACGGCGGACGCGGTGGCCATGTATATCTCGTCGGCAACAGTGGCCTCTGGACTTTGTTCCATTTGAAGTTTGCGCGTCACGTGAAAGCGGGTCATGGCGGCGATGGCGGTAGTTCTCGCAGTACGGGTCACGACGGTGAAGACAAAATCATCGAAGTACCACTGGGCACCGTAGTACGCGATTTTGAAACCAACGAAATTTTGTTCGAAATTACCCAAGACGGAGAAAAGAGAATTCTTGCTCCCGGCGGGAAAGGCGGTCTAGGAAACTGGCATTTCAGAAGCGCTACGAATCAAACCCCACGTTATGCGCAACCTGGTTTGCTTGGCGTTGAAATGGATGTAGTTTTGGAGTTGAAAGTCTTAGCCGATGTAGGCTTGGTTGGTTTTCCGAATGCAGGAAAATCTACGTTGCTTTCTGTGCTGACTTCCGCTAAACCGAAAATTGCCGATTATCCGTTTACGACATTGAAGCCGAATTTGGGCATTGTGGCTTACCGCGATTTTCAGTCGTTCGTGATGGCGGACATTCCCGGAATCATTGAAGGCGCTGCGGAAGGAAAAGGATTAGGGCATTACTTTTTGCGCCACATTGAACGGAACTCGACACTTTTATTTTTAGTTCCCGCCGATGCACCCGACATCAAAGCAGAATATGATATTTTAGTGAATGAACTTGCGCAGTACAACCCTGAATTGCTTGATAAAGAGCGATTGCTTGTGGTTTCCAAATGCGATATGCTCGATGACGAACTGCGCGCCGAAATGAAAAAGCAACTCGACAAAGACTTCAAGAACATTCCTTATTTGTTTATCTCGTCCGTGGCTCAGCAAGGGCTAACTGAACTGAAGGACAAACTTTGGAAGATGTTGAATGATTGATATTCAGCACTAGATAAAATTGAAGTGTTTCTGCAAAGGAGCACTTTTTTATTTTGTTCTTGTTGGTAAAGATGATTCGCGACAGGGATAGCAGCGGCAGCCCACAGCCGCGCAGCACAGCGGAGCGGCGAGGACTTCAGCGGATAGCCCGGCCGTTCGCCATACAATCAATTAATAATGAATAATGAATAATTTTCTTTGAAAAATGCGCTATATTCGCAGGCGCAATTCTGGTTTTTGTTGAGGGTTGTAACAAATTTTATAACCATCAGACTACTAGCTCGCTTTATTAACTAATTCAATTTATTACCCATGAAAAAAATGATTTTATCCCTAATCGTCGGGATGATGCTTTTGCCAATGAGCGTGAAGGCCGACGAGGGAATGTGGTTCTTGATGTTTATCGAAAGACTCAACCACCGCGACATGCAAAAAATGGGGTTGCAGCTGACTGCAGAGGAAATCTACAGCATCAACCACCACAGTTTGAAAGATGCCATTGTGCAGTTTAACGGCGGTTGTACCGCAGAACTGATTTCGAAAGACGGTTTGGTTTTAACCAACCACCACTGCGGCTACGATGCTATTGCAGAATTGTCATCGGCAGAGAAAAATTACCTTAAAGATGGCTATTGGGCGGCCAATCGTAAAGCCGAGATGAAGCCTTCGAGTTTATTCGTGCGTTTCTTCGTCAGAATGGACGATTGCACCAAGCGAATCTTAGCCCAGCTCAACGACAAAATGACTGAGCAAGAGCGCGAGAAAGCCATCAATGCTGAGATTGCCAAAATTGAAAAAGAAAATAACGAAGGCGGGAAATATGTAGTTTCTGTGCGTCCGTTTTTCCAAGGAAACGAGTTCTACTATTTCGTTTACCAAGATTATAAAGATGTGCGTTTGGTAGGAACACCACCAGAGAGTTTAGGGAAATATGGAGGTGACACCGACAACTGGGAATGGCCACGTCACACCGCAGATTTTTCGATGTTCCGCGTTTACGCTGACAAAAACGGAAATCCAGCCGATTATTCAGAAAACAATGTGCCGTTGGCTCCGAAACACTATTTGCCAGTGAATTTGGGCGGTGTAAAAGAAAACGACTTCGCGATGATTTTGGGCTATCCGGGCAGAACCAACCGTTGGATGCCGGCTGCCGGAATCGAGCAAAACGTAAAATATTCTTACCCTGCTTGGGTTGAAGGCGCAAAAACCGGAATGGACGCCATGAAAAAATACATGGATCAAAGTGCTGACTTGCGTTTGAAATACGCTTCAAAGTATGCCTCAACTGCAAACTACTGGAAAAACCGTCAAGGAATGATTGATGCGCTGACCAAATTCGGAACAGCCAAATCCAAAGCGGCTCAAGAAGCGAAATTCGACAAATGGGCGAACAAGGCTGAAAACAAAGCCAAATACGGAAGTGCGGTAACCAATATCAACAAATTCTACGGCATGACCAACGAAAAGGCACGTCATGACAACTACCTTCAACAATTGTTCAGAACCACTGCATTCGGTACTATCGGAAGAACTATCGGAAGACAACTCGATACTTACGCCAAAGCCGATGCGGCCAAGCGTGCTGAAATGGCTCCAGAAATTCTAGCTGGTGCTGAAGAAATGTTCAAAGAAGTTCATATTCCGGCAGAGAAAGATTTATTGGCAGCCCAATTGAAATTGTACGCGACCAAATCAACCGGTTACGCGATTGCGCCGATGGTAGAGAAAATCGGAAAAGAGAACAACAACGATTTTTCTAAATACGCCAGTGCTGCCATCGATATGAGTATCCTGACTTCTGTAGATAAAATCAAAGCATTCCTTGATTATCCGATGCAATCTGTTTTAGACAATGACCCGATTTACACTTTGTCGAACGATATGGTTTCGCATTTCAGTTCAAAATCTGATGCAATTGCCAAGGCTCAAAACGAATACGGAGCTGGTTTCCGTGCTTTAGTGCAAGGTTTGCGTGAGTCTAAAATTGCTTCCATTCAGTATCCGGATGCGAATTCTACTTTGCGTTTGACTTACGGAAAAGTACGTGCGTTGCCAGCAGACAAACGCAATGATGCTAAAATCAACAACTACACGACCATGGACGGTATGGTGAAGAAATATAAAAAAGGCGACGAAGAATTCGATATGCCAACGCGAGTGTTAGACATGAATGCGAAAAAAGACTACGGTCGTTTTGTTGACAAAGATGGGTCTATGCACGTGAACTTCCTTACTGACAATGACATTACCGGAGGAAACTCAGGTTCTCCAGTACTCAATGGCAAAGGTGAGCTTATCGGTTTGGCTTTCGACGGCAACATTGAAGCCATGGCTGGCGATGTAATTTTCGACAAGAATTTGCAGAGAACCATCAACGTCGACATCCGTTATGTTTTATGGGTAATTGAAAATTACTCAGGCGCCAAACATATCGTAGATGAAATGACTTTGGTAAAGTAATCTGAAAATAAAACCAATAAGAAATCCGTCTTGCGCAAGTGAGACGGATTTTTTTATGGCGTTGCGGTATTTCAGGAGCCGGGAACCTGCTGTACGCTGTATCTTTTTAAACCTTCCAGGTTTTCAAAACCTGGAAGGTTTAAAAAGGATGCCGCTGCCATCAGGGCTAGTACATTAGTGAAAATCAAGAAAAATTGTTTTAAAATAAAACTAGGCCTTATACCTGAAGTCCACTGGACTTTTATTCCACTACGTTCCATACAATTCGCCCGTTGGGCTCGGGTCTCCTCTTAATATGCTCCGCCAGTTCGCAATACTCGTGTCACCCGAGGCTTTAGCCGAACAGAGCGAAGCTAAATCAT
>NZ_JAAJBU010000013.1 GCF_011392125.1 Flavobacterium lotistagni | reverse complement strand
TCGCGTCTTTGCGCCTCTGCGAGAAAATTAAATCTCGCTAAGACGCCAAGGCGCAAAGCTATTGATGTCATTTACCTGTTGTCACTTTCCACAAATCATAGTTGAAATTTCCAATCAGGACGTGCCCATAGAAAACCATTGTGCAAAACTTCGCGTCTTTGCGCCTCTGCGAGAAAATTAAATCTCGCTAAGACGCCAAGGCGCAAAGCTATTGATGTCATTTACCTGTTGTCACTTTCCACAAATCATAGTTGAAATTTCCAATCAGGACGTGCCCGTAGAAAACCACTGTGCAAACTTCGCGTCTTTGCGCCTTTGCGCCTTTGCGAGAAAATTAAATCTCGCTAAGACGCCAAGGCGCAAAGCTCTTGATGTCATTTACCTGTAGCAGCTTTCCGCAAATCAAAATTAAAAATCCCTGTAACGATAAAACCATTATTCTTCTGGAATACATTCTCGCCATTCACTTCGCGACCCAGTTGTACAATCTGGTTCAAATAGCCGCCTTCGGCTTTGAAATGCTTATTGAACTGGTAGCCCACGAGTAAACCCAAACGGTTCTGGTCAAAAATATTTTCGGCGATTTTTCCGCCAAAGCCTATGAATATTTCGTCGTAAGCGGCCGCGTAAAAATCCTTGTAAACCGGTAGTTGCAACCGGAACATATAGCGCAACCGGTTGGTGTAGATATAAATGTCTTCGTTGTTCAAATCCTCGCTTGAATACCGTCCGACCCAGCGTTGCTCCAGCATCAAACGGTGGCTCACATTGAGTTGGTTCATATTATTATTGAATTGCACCATTTCAAAAATGCGGTGCTCGGTAAAGTCTTTTCCCATGCCATTGAGCGGAATCTCGCCATACGGATAAGTCTCGGCCCAAGCATAACCTGCGCGAAAAAGCACGTTGTTATTGTATTTGTAATTCACGCCAATCCGCAACAAACCTTGCTGCCAGTTTTCGCCATAATCTAGGCGCCGCCATTGGTATTCGGTGTGGATTCCGAAATGTTCTGAAACAGTAAAAGTCGCGTTGGCCGCATACCAGCCAATATTATTTCGGTCAGTAATCCGGTTTTGGGCGGTACTGAAAAGTGAATGCAATAAGAAAATCGTCAGTAAAAGTTTTTTCAAAATAATAAAGGTTAAGATGTGGCTGGCGGTTTATCCTCCGGGATTGGCCATAGTTTGATACAAATCGGCATGCGAAATCAAGAGTTGGTTCTCCAGTGTGATTTGTGAGAGTTGCGTCGAAATCAAACTATTTTCCCTAGAATTGAGTAAAAACATGGAACTCTCGCCAAACTCAAAAAGCCGCGTTTCAGAATTGACCAAAGTTTCGGTATCGGCCACCAAACTTTCAATAAGTTTTTTCTGTTTCTCCAGCGATTTTACGGCAATGCGCTGCGAGGCAATTTTATTGGAAAGCTCCAATTTTTCCAAGCTCAAATTGAATTGCGATTCTTGTAGTTTCAATTTGGCCATTTTCAAATCGCCACGTTCTTTTCTGAGAAACAAAGGAAAGGCAAAGTTTACACCTACTTTATAATCTTTCAAGCCATAAGCCGACATCGAATCGGGCACAGCCAAATAGGAATAGCCCAAATCAATTCGCGGCAGTAAAGCATTTGATTTGAGTTTTTTGTCGATGGTTAGCAATTCTATCTTCCTTTCCAGTACATTAATTTTCGGGTGGTTGGCGATTGTTGGTTCGTTTTGCAACAGCTCTTCGGTGCGCAGCGTGGTCGCGATGGAGTTGGCGAGTGCTTTTTCAGGCTGTACCGTTTCGGCCAACTCGAGCGGAATGGCATTGTCGAGCCACAAAAAATTGCTGAGTTCTAGTGCGGCTTTGTTGAGTTTGAGCTTTGAATCTTCTAAACTCACCAAACGATTGCTCACAATAATTCTGGCCTCGATGCTGTCAATCGCAGGTTTATCGCCTTGTTCAATCAAACTTTTGATGCCGCGGAAACGATTTTCTGCCACAGTCAAATATTCGCTGTACAATTGCACTTCGTCAAAACTTCGTTTCCACTTGAAATAAGCCAACGAAGCTTCGTGAATCACTGCTACGGCTCGTAATTTCTGCTCGTCTTGGCTGAGTTTCAGATAGGTTTTGGCTTTTCTTAAATCGGCCATCCGCTGGTTAATCAGTAAACCTTGACCCAACGGAACGCTCACACCAAAAGAAGCCAATCCGTTATTAGGAACCGTGTTCTGCGGATCCAGAAACAAGCCGTCGTTATTTTCAAATCCGGCTTTGGCTTCAATGCCGTACCAAGTCGGGATTTTGAAAGTACCGTTGAGCAGCGAATAATATTCTTTGTCTTTAAATTGTTTCTGTGAGAAATCCGCTTCTAATTTTGGGTCAAATCCGCCGCGGGCTTTCATCAGGTTGGCTTCCGCCATACTCACTTCAAGACCGGCATTGCGCACCATCGGATGGTACTTTTTTACATAACCCAGAAATTCGGCAAACGGCAGCACTGTCGGGTTTTCGGTTTGAGCCCAACCCGGAAGCGATGACAATAACAAAATCAAAAGCCAGTTTTTCATCACTATTTTTCTTTAGCGGTTGTAGTTTTGGGTTTGTAATAATTCGGTGGAAATCCGTTGAGGTTGCGCCAGATTTCGTACCAAATCGGTACATCGTTGAGCAAGGCAATTGTCTGTGCGCCACTGCCGATGCTGAGCTGTTTGGGCCAAGGCGCATCGTTCGGGTCGGGAGCTATTAAGATTCTGAATTTTCCGTTCTCACTAATGGCATTCTCGATGGCAGCCACTCGTCCGCCAAAAGTACCGTAAGACATATTGGGCCAGCCGGAAAACACGATTCTGGGCCAACCGTCGAACCAAACCCTAATTTTTTCGCCTCGGTGCACTAGCGGTAAATCGATAGGGTCAATGTAAGATTCCACTGCAATTTCGTAGTCTGCGGGCATAATGCTCACAATCGAAGTACCTTCCTTGATGGTTTCGCCAATACCGGCTTGCAAGGCACGGTTCACATAACCACTTTGAGGTGCTTTGATGTAGTACATTCCGTTTCGGATGCTGTAGTTCACGTATTGGTTCTCGAGTTTGGTCACTTGGGCTTCGGTGTCGAACTGGCTGCTGAGCGCGGTGAATTGGTCGCTTTGGGCCTTGGAAGCTTTCTCGTTGTATTCGGCTTGGATGCGGTTGATTTCCACCTTGGCGTTAATGAATTCATTTTTACTGGCCAGCAGTTTGTTCTCCTGAGTGATGATTTTCGCCTCAGCTTCCTGCAATTTCAGGCGTTTCTCTTCTACATCTGTCAGCGGTTTAAGGCCTTCTTTATTGAGTTGCACAGAGCGATTGAACTGGGTTTTAGCAATTTTGATTTGGGTTTTCACGGCTTCGAAATCGATACTGTCGCTCTTAATTTTTAGCATTGCTTGTTGAATTTTATTCTTGGCTTGCTGCAGTTTGAGGTTTTTTTCGTTTTCGATTGCAGAAATCTGGTTCGACAAAGCCTTAACTTTAGAACCATAGGAAATGACCGATTTCTTTTTGGCCTCGACTTGGTTTTTGGTATTGGCTACTAAATTCGGGTCGAAATAATCGTCTTTGATTTCCGAAATGAACAAAATGGTATCGCCTTTCTGCACGAAATCTCCTTCTTGAACATACCACTTTTCAATGCGCCCTGAAATCACACTCTGAATCGTTTGCGGACGTTGGTTCGGTTTGAGTGTGGTAACGGCTCCGTTTCCTGAAATATTCTGTGTCCAAGGCAAGAAGAGCAAAATGAAAACGAAAGCGCAAACCCCGATAATAATGCGGTTCAAGACTTTGTAATGCGGACGCGTACTCAAATTTTTAACCGTCGCATATTGCTCTAAAGGAACAATTTTCTGTTGGGTATGAGATAAGTTTAGCATGGCGTTATTGTTTGAGGTCAGAGGTGATTTTTCCGTTTTGTAGGGCAATGATTCTAGAGCAAGCTGCCTTCCAGCGTTCGTTTTTCGAGGTGACGATTACTGTCCAGGAATGTTTGTCAGATAAGATAAAATCGATGATCTCACTAGCCACAATTTCGTCAAGTGTATCGGTCGGATTTTCGTAAAACAAGATTTTGGGTTTGTGAATAATACTTCTGGCGAGTAAAATTTTTCGTGCATTTGAAGACGATAGCTTCTTGCCTTCAGGGAAAATCTTAGTGTCTAATCCTTCGGGTAATGATTTGATGTAGCTACCCAATTGTACAGCATCGATAGCCCATTTTAAATCCTCATCGGAAACTGTTGCATCGTTGAAAGTGATGTTCTCTTTAATAGTACCTTCAAAAGGCGTCTCGCCATGAAAAATCGTCCCAATTTGCGAGCGGTATTGTTCAAGATCCATTTTACGGTACATATCATCATTGATAAAAAACACACCAGAAGTTGGTTGCAGTAAGCCGGCCAAAATTCTTATTAAAGTGGTTTTTCCTGATCCGTTCTCACCTTCAAGGAAAATTGTTTCGCCTTGTTCTATTTTGAGCGATATTGATTTGAGTACATCGTTTTTAGACTCTGGAAAGCGAAATCTAAGATTCTCTGTTTCGAGTTGAATTTTGGTATAACAATAATCCTGTTTAAAGTCTTGTGCAGCTTCTAATTCTAAGTCAGTAATCCAACCGATTTTTTCCACCGAAGTCAATACATCATAAAAAGTTTCAAGCCCAAGAATAATCTTCTCAACCGAACCAATCACCAATAGAATGATGATTTCTGCCGCTACGAATTGCCCGACGTTCATTTGTTGGTTCAACACCAGAAATCCACCGACCGATAAAAGCCCAGCGCTAATAATCATCTTAAAAACAATCAACTGGCTGAATTGTTTCTGCAATACTTTAAAGTGCTTCTCGCGATAAGACAAGTAATCTGTTAATAGGGTATCGTTTTTTTGAAGTGCGAAGTGGTAATTCAACGTGTTGCGAAAACTGAAATGATTGCGAGCAATTTCCTGAATCCAGCCGGCGACTTTGTATTTGTAATGCGATTCTTTTAAACTCGTATTCAAACCTGTAGTATAGGAATTTTTGAAAATCAAGTAAAGCAAAATCAGCAGCGCCAATCCGAACAGAATAAAATAAGGATGATAAATCGAAAGCAGGATGATGCCGAAGAAAATCTGAAGCAAAGCCGCCGAGAAATCAATCAAGAGTTTGGAAGTGCCTTTCTGAATAGACAGCGTGTCGAAAAAGCGATTGGCCAATTCTGCCGGATAGATATTATAGGTAGATTCGAATTTGATTTTCGGGAAACGCGCCGTGAAATCAAACGACGAGCGCACAAAGATTTTCTGTTGCAAGTTCTCGGTAATGCGCAGTTGCATGAGCGATAAGAGCCCAACCAATGCTACGCCAAAGACCACCAAGAAAATCAACAAAACCCAAGAAGCGCTGATGCGTCCGGCCTGAATGAAAACAATAATCGCTTGAATGCCAATGGGCAATGACAAACTGATGAGTCCGGCAAAAATGGCGTAAAAGAAGATTTGCAAGACATCTTTTTTGTCGAGCCGCAGTAAGTTGAAAAATCGTTTAAGTGGTGTCATTTTCTGAGGATATTTTGTACTAAATCTAAATAGAAATCAGTGGGTGAAATGCTCGAGTCGCAGTTGGTAATGCTGCCTAAATGTAACATAAGGAAATGCTGGTGCAGGCAACCTTCCACGATGCTCGAAGCTAGGCTTTTGGCAAAACGATAATCTGGGTTTACTGTTTGAATTAGAGTCACGAGCCGATCGATGATTCTTTGGTAAATCAAGAAAAAGCCTTCCTTGTTCTCCTGATCGACTTCTTTGGTTTGTAGGGTTTTGGTGAATTCGGAGATGATAATTTTGTTCAAAATGCTTTCGTTGATGTGCGGAGTGCTTTGGTCGTCGAGAATTTTTTCGGTAATTACTGAAATGGCACGGTTGAGTTTCTCTGAAGCTTCGGTAATGTTTGAAGTGCTGAAAACAAGTTTGTATTCAATCCAGCTCCAATACCACGAAGACAAGTATAACATGAGTTTGTGTTTGTTCTCGAAGTAACGGTAAATCGAGCTTTCGTTCGAGTGGATGGCGGCACCAAGTTTTTTGAAAGTGAAATCCTCGAACCCGATTTGGTCGATGAGCAAGATACTGTGCTCGATGATTTTTTTGCCCAAAGCCGAGGTTTCAGGGTCTTTAACGTAAATTTTTGGGTTGATTTGTATTTTGAAGTTGCTCAACAAACTTTCCATATTGATTGTTTTTGATGCAAATATAATAGTAATACTATTGCTATTGAGAATTTAACTTTTATTTAGCGACTGTCAACCAAAAAAAAAACGCCAACTCAAAAAGAATTGGCGCTCACTATTTTGGAATAAATTATCTTTTACAGTAGCGATTTTTGGGTCATCGCTGCGGGTTTTTCTAGGCCCATGAGCTCAAGAATGGTCGGGGCAATGTCGCCCAAAATGCCGTTGTGAATGATCTTGAGTTCTGGGTCGACCAAAATAATCGGTACTGGGTTAGTGGTGTGCGCCGTGTTAGGGCTTCCGTCTGGGTTAATCATCGTTTCACAATTGCCATGATCGGCGATGACTATTGTGGTGTATTGGTTTCTAAGCGCGGCTTTGATGACTTTTTCGGCACATTTATCGACCGCTTCGCAAGCTTTGATGGCGGCTTCCATCACACCAGTATGGCCTACCATATCGCCGTTGGCAAAGTTCAAACAAACAAAATCGACTTCGCCTTTGTCGAGTTCCGGAACCAGTGCATCGGCCAATTCGAAAGCGCTCATTTCAGGTTGCAAGTCATAAGTAGCCACTTTGGGTGAATCTCTCAGAATTCGGGTTTCGCCTTCGAAAGGTTCTTCTCGGCCGCCGGAAAAGAAAAACGTCACGTGCGGATATTTCTCGGTCTCGGCAATCCGGATTTGTTTTTTGTGGTTTTTAGCGAGCACTTCGCCCAAGGTTTCGGTGATGTTGTCTTTGTCGAAAATGCGGTAGATGTTACTGAACGTATCGTCGTAATTGGTCATCGTGACATAATACAGGTTCATCTTATGCATGTTGAAATCGAGGTGGTCTTTCTGTGAAAGCACTTCGGTAAGTTGGCGGCCACGGTCAGTGCGGAAGTTGAAGAAAATGACCACATCGCCTTCTTTGATTGTTGTAATGGGTTGGTCTAGGGCATCGGTCATGACAATCGGCGGTAAGAACTCGTCGGTGATGTCTTTGGCGTAATTGTCTTCAATAGATTTCACGGCATCTTTGGAATGTTTTCCGATACCTTGAACGAGCAGATCATAAGCTTGCTTCACGCGTTCCCAACGTTTGTCGCGGTCCATGGCGTAATAGCGTCCGATGACCGAAGCCAGTTTGACCGATGTTCCTTTGACGTGGTTGACAATATCGCCGATAAAACCGGTGCCCGACTTTGGATCTACGTCGCGGCCGTCAGTGAAGGCGTGAACAAATACTTTTTGCAAACCGAAATCGTGCGCGGCATCAATCAATCCTTTTAAGTGATTGATGTGCGAATGGACGCCGCCATCGGAAACCAGCCCGAGCAAATGCACGTCTTTGTCATATTCTTTTGCGTAATGGAAAGCATCTTCAATGGCTTTTTCCTTGTTGATGGTTTTGTTCTCTACGGCCAGATTGATTTTAACCAAATCTTGGTAAATGATTCTACCGGCACCAAGGTTCATGTGGCCGACTTCACTATTGCCCATTTGGCCATCGGGTAAGCCTACGTTGAGCCCATCCGTGCGCAGTTGGGCACTTGGGTAATTTTGATAGAGCGAATTGATAAACGGAATTTTAGCATTGTCGGGCGCAGACACTTTCGGGTCGGGTGATTTGCCCCAACCGTCGAGGATCATCAGGATGACTTTTTTGTTCATGGTATTTTGGGTTTGCGAAGCCGCAAGGTTTCAAGATTTAACGAATTTTTGTCGGACAGTTCATAGCCCTAGCCCTGATGGCAGCGGCACCCTTTTGCTGCTTTCTTTAAGCAGGAAAAGGTATAGCGAACAGCAGGATTAAGCTTCTAAAAGCAAATAAGCTTTTCAGCAAATAGCTACAAAATTAAAGAATAAAATTAGTGTTTGAGGCTGTTGTAATCGATAAAGTAGCGGAAACTGATCGAAAAAATGTGGTCGAGTTGTTCGTTGTTGACCAAATCGCCAACGTTGCGACGGAAATTGGTCGAAAAGACATTGGTGTCAATCAGCGCATTGTTGCGATACAACACCGAAATCTGGCTGCCCGGCGCGAACCACCAGTTGTAGGAAAGATCGAAATTCCAGGTGTTGAAATCGTTGTTTTTGTTCTCGGTGTAAGTGCTAATTTCGGTCAAATCGCCATCGTTTTCTAGCTCAAGAATGTCGTGATTTTTGGCGTAAGACCAGTAATGGCGTACCAAAAGGTTGAAATTCATTCGGTTGTTGACCGAGTAACGGCCATCGAGCGTATTGGTATAAGTGTGGCGGTTGCGTCGGGCGAAGATAATTTTGTCGTCGGTAGCCGGATTGCTGTCGTGGTCGAAAGTGTCAATATAGCCGGTATTGTTGTGTTGCTGTAAATAGTTGAAGCGATAAATGAGCAATAACCGGTCGGAGAAACGGTAGCGCGGACTCACTGTAAAACCGTAATTGGCGCGGTCTTTTTCGTTGAATAAATTGAGCGTTGTGTTCAAATCGACCAAAAAACGGCGGTTGTAATTCGGGGAATAATACAAACGCGTTTCGAAATATTCGGGCAAGGTGACAAAACGGGTTTCGCCTTCGGTGCGCGGCTCGTAAAAATCGTAGTTCTTCATTGGGCGAATCGTGATTCCGGCACCGAGATAGTCATTTTTCTTGTTGGTAGAGTTGAGGTTCAGATTCACGTAACTGCCCTGAATACGACCGGTTCGATTGTCAAACTCGGAATAAAGGTTGGTCGAGAAATCGAATGAATTAAAAGTTTTGTTGGGGTTCAGAATGCGGTAGCTTCCGTTGGCTTCTATGGTGTGATAATGGGTTTGGAAAGTGATGCCCAAATCGTCGATGTTGTAGTCTTTAGAAATGTAGCGGCTGCTCACAGAATAACGGTAGTTGCCGCTGGTTTCTCCTAAAGACAGGTAGGCATTGTATCCTTTTTTGTTGGTCGGATTTTCGTTGATCAGGCTGTATTTCATCTCACCGGTCAGATTGTAGGTATTGGCCTTGGTGTTCAAATCGAAAAGCGCTCCAGTGACGTTGGCATCGCGGAAATGGTCGGCACGCAACACGCTGGTATTAATTAAAGAAACCGATGAGTTTTTGCGAAAACGTTGGTCGAGTACCAATACATTATAATTGGTAAGCGGAGAAAGAATCGCGTTGCGCGTAGAATTGTCGTTGGTGTTGGTTACCGTTACCGAGGTCTTTTCCGTCACAGCATTCAAAACACCGATACCCAAACCGGCTTTGTTGCGACCTGAAATTTTTAAAGCGTTGAGTAGTTTGATTGATCCGGGAAGTTCTTCGGAAACTTCATCGTTGTTTAAAGCAAGATCTCTTGGGGTTTGGCCAATTCTTCGTGAATACACCAGATTGCCTTTGCTGAACAAATCGGTGCCTTCGGTAAAAAACGGACGGTTCTCGCTGAATTGCTGTTCGAAAGCGCTCAGGTTAAGTTCGACGTTATCAAACTTGGTCTGACCAAAATCTGGAATTAGAATCGCGTCGAGTGTGAAAGCATCACTAATGCCGTATTTGATGTCGAGCCCGCCTTTGAGTTCGCCTTTGGCTTTATTATATTTATTAGCGTTCAGATAAAAAGAAGAGTAAGGAATCAAAAACAAGCGGGTGGGCGTGTTGATGTTGTCAATGCCTTCCAAAATTCCCGACTGTGCGCTTTCGTTGTTGATTTTCGAGTCGATGAAATTCCAGGTATAATCCTGACGGTCGCGGCGAATTTCTCGGTAAAAGTTAACGCCCCAAGTTTGAAATTGATTTTTAGAGAACCGAAGCGCCGCATACGGAATCTTGATTTCTGCCACCCAACCATATTCTGTTATGGCCACTTTACTGTTCCAAATCGCATCCCAAGTGAAGTCTTGCCCGTTTTGGTTGGTAAAAATGCAATCCATCTGCACGCCGGCAGAACTGACGAAAAAGCGAAAATCCTGTTGGCTGTCATTAAAGCCGTTAATAAAAACCCCGAAGTGTTCTGCTGCGCCAAATATATCGCGTTGGGTGATTTCTTTACAAATCTTCGACGGGTCGTCATCGTACATTTTGGCGGCGATGTATATTCCGTCGTCATTATATGCTACCTGAACTTCTGTTTTTTTGGCTTGGGCAATCGGCCTTCCGTTATCTGGACCAAACATGATGAAGTCTTTGGCGATGGGCGCGAATTCCCAAATCGGCTCATCGATTTTAGCGTCTATAGTAATATCGCCCGATGGAACGGCCCTTAAAACTTTCTTCTGGCTGTAAGAAACATGAAATAGGCAGATAAAAATTAATATGTAGTAAGGAAATTTACCCATAAACGCGGTAGGTTAGTTAAACAAAAGTAACGATAAAATTCAACGATGCAATAGCTTATACAATAAAAACCGAAGTGGTTCGTTTTCGGTAATTCGCAGTGTTTTCGAGCGGTTGTTATAAATCGGATTCTTCCCAAGATTTATAAAAACATGCGTTTCGTCGATTATTTTGGTCGATAATCGCATTTTTTTGTTAAAAAAGTTGGCTGGGAAAATATGTTTTAATAGGTTTGCTGCCCCGAGTCTATTGTGGAACCTAATCTAAATCAATGAAATATAAGTTTTTATCGTTCGCTATTGTATTTGTGCTGATGGCTTTTGCGCCAACAAAAACAGCCGTTCCGAATACCTATTTTCCCGTTGAATCCCTTGGAGGTTTTGAAGCCAAAGCCGCTAGCTTGCATGCTGGTTTGAATGCCAATCATTTCCAATTGCCTAAACTCAAAAGTTTTTCTGAGGCACTCAAAGGATTTTACCAATTACAAGATAAAGGCCTTTTGCAAAAAGAATTGCTGACCATCATCGACTTCAGTATGTCATCCAACGAAAAGCGCCTTTGGATTATCGATATGGCTACCGAAACTGTTTTAATGAATACTTATGTAGCCCATGGTAAAAATACCGGTGAAGAATTTGCCACTTCATTTTCCAACACCGATTCATCCAACAAAAGCAGTTTAGGATTTTATACTACCGGAGAAGTATACAATGGCAAGCACGGCCTATCGCTCAAACTAGACGGAATTGAAAAAGGCATCAACAACAACGCAAGAAGACGCGGAATTGTGATGCACGCGGCAGACTATGTTTCGACAAGTTTTATCAAAGCGCACAACCGTTTAGGAAGAAGCCAAGGTTGTCCGGCAGTTCCGACCGAACTTTCGGCACAAATCATAGAACTGATAAAAAACAAATCGTGTCTGTTCATTTATCATCCGTCACGAAGCTATAATATCAACGAAAAACTGGTTTAAAGACCGGTTTTTTTGTGTTCGATTGAATTGTTTTAAAGAACAGGTCGACAGATAACAAATTCACAATAAAAAGGTTGGCTGAATTGAATCCGGCTGAACGGCATAAAAAAATAATTTTATTAAAAAAAACTTGCAAGTCCGAGAAGTTATTGCTTATATTTGCACCGCAATAACGCGGAAGTAGCTCAGTTGGTAGAGCTCCAGCCTTCCAAGCTGGTTGTCGCGAGTTCGAGCCTCGTCTTCCGCTCTGATAGAACCTCAAATGAAAGTTTGGGGTTTTTTGTTTTTCGTCTATATGGATGAAATAAAATTACTGCGATCCACTTAAGGCGATTGGTAAAGAGTAATTGCATCTGACTTTGACACCTCTTTGTTCTCCAGGAATCCATTTTTCATATTTCTGAACGACTCTAATTGCTTCCTCATCCAGACCATATCCGGCACCTTTGAGGATTTTTGGTTCTACGATATTGCCTTGTTCATCAACTACGAAAGTAATAATGATTTTTCCCTTGATGTTTTCTTTTCTCGCTTCTTTAGAATACTTAAAATTATTGCCAATGAATTCGTAGAAATCTTTCATGCCTTTTTTGGGCTCAGGTTTTTTTTCAAATTGGTCGTATCGTATTTCAACATTGTTCTGATCAGTTCTGACACCTGAAATGAATTTTCCTTCGACATATGTTTCCACTATCTTTACTTTTCCATGGTTGAATTCCGATTTCCATTCCCCCTCTCGATAACCATTCTTGACACTTCCTTCGCCATAAAAACTGTTTAAACCTTTGATATAACCATTGCCATCGATAACAGTTTTATTGTTTTGACTATCCCAGTATTGAAAAATTTTAGACTTTGAATTACCTTCTTCAAAATATTCTCCTTCATACTCAGGATTTCCATTCTCATACCATGTATAGTATTTACCCACAGGAGCTGAATTTTCAAAATGGCACTGTGATTTTTTTTCTCCGTCAGGATAATAATAAACAAAATCGCCGGTCTGTTTCAAACGGTCTTTGTCAAGAGAGTAACCTTCCATTCTTAGGTTTCCAGACTTATAATAATCTTGAACCTTATAGGGTTTGTTCTCGCTAAAATAATTTCTAATTATCCTATAATACGTGTGACTTCCTTCGGCAACTTCATTGTTTATGGAGTCCAAAAATATTTTCTTGTCACCTGATTCTTGTGCCTGAACATGAATTGAAATCAATACCCACAGTACCAGAAAAGAAAATTGCTTCATAAAATTTTGTATAAAGTGTCCTTACACCGCCACTTCACCTTTAATATGCGGATGCGGATCGTAATCCGTTAGGGTAAAATCCTCAAATTTAAAATCTAGGATGTTTTTCACTTCAGGGTTCAGGTGCATTTTAGGCAGCGGTCTAGGTTCACGTGAGAGTTGCAATTCGAGCTGCTCGAAATGGTTGTTGTAGATGTGCGCGTCGCCAAAAGTGTGAATGAATTCTCCTGGTTGCAAATCGCAAACCTGCGCAATCATTAACACCAACAAGGCATACGAAGCGATATTGAAAGGAACGCCCAAAAAGATGTCGGCGCTGCGTTGGTACAATTGGCAGGATAATTTTCCGTCGGCTACATAAAACTGGAAGAACGCGTGGCATGGCGGCAAAGCTACTTTTCCGTTGGCGACATTCTCTGCAAAAGATTTTGAAGTATCGGGAAGCACCGACGGGTTCCAAGCGGAAATCAGCATTCTGCGACTGTTCGGATTGGTTTTTAAAGTTTCAATCAGTTCAGTAATCTGATCAATGCCTTCGCTGTTCCAATTGCGCCATTGGTGGCCGTAAACAGGGCCTAAATTTCCGACGGCGTCGGCCCATTCATCCCAAATCCGGACGCCATTTTCGTTCAGGTAAGCAATATTGGTGTCGCCTTTCAAGAACCAAAGCAACTCATATATAATAGACTTTAAGTGCAACTTTTTGGTAGTTACCATCGGAAAACCTTCACTGAGGTCAAATCGCATTTGGTATCCGAAAACACTTTTGGTTCCCGTGCCGGTGCGGTCGCCTTTCTGGGTGCCGTTTTCCAGTACGTGTTTTACTAGGTCGTGGTATTGTTTCATTTATTTAGCCTTTAGCGTTCAGCTGTCAGCACTCAGCTAAATGCTGATGGCTCACAGCTACTAGCTGATTTACGATTCTCTCTTCGAAATCTCATCGCGGATTTTCGCCGCCTTTTCATAATCCTCGTCTTGTACTGCGCCTTCGAGAAGTTCATGCAGTTCAGACAAGCTGTGTTTAGTATAAGTTTCCCCGGCCTGGTTGCTTTCTTCGATGCCGAAAGTTTCCGGCGGTGTGAGCGCGCCACTGAGTTCGTCACTTTGCGGATTGGGTTCCATCGAACTGCTTTTGAGGTAAATCCCGGCTTTGTCCAAAATATTCTTGTAAGTGAAAATCGGAGCCGAAAACCTCAGGGCCAATGCAATCGCATCTGAAGTTCTGGCATCAATGATTTCTTCAATCTTGTCTCGTTCGCAAATGATGCTAGAATAGAAAACGCCATCTACGAGTTTGTGGATAATCACTTGCTTGACCACGATGTCGAAGCGTTCGGCGAAATTCTTGAAAAGATCGTGCGTCAATGGGCGCGGCGGCTTGATTTCTTTTTCCAGCGCAATGGCTATTGATTGGGCTTCGAAGGCACCAATGACAATCGGCAGCTTGCGTTCACCGTCTACTTCATTCAGGATTAAGGCATACGCGCCGTTTTGTGTCTGGCTGTATGAAATCCCTTTTATCGTTAATTTAACTAAGCTCATAGTTGCAAAAGTACAATGAAATGGTAGAAACTACCAACACATTTTTTTAACAAAAAAAGCTATCTGAATGAAATGCACCCAGATAGCCTTTCTTAGGCCAATTTATAAAATTAAGCGTTTTGTGCTTTGAAAGCTTTTAATTTCTCGTTGAGTTTCGGCACGATTTCGAACAAATCGCCTACCACGCCATAATCCGCTACCTTGAAGAAAGGCGCTTCCGGATCCGAGTTGATGA
Organism: Flavobacterium lotistagni; assembly: GCF_011392125.1. Classification (GTDB taxonomy): domain Bacteria; phylum Bacteroidota; class Bacteroidia; order Flavobacteriales; family Flavobacteriaceae; genus Flavobacterium; species Flavobacterium lotistagni. Next base: position 68,036 of record NZ_JAAJBU010000013.1, on the reverse strand, counting down.
CCAATTTCACTTTCGAAGAGTTGATTCCGGCAATATGCTGGATCGCACCTGAAATTCCTACCGCCACGTATAAGTTCGCCGCTACAGGTTTCCCAGTTTGCCCGACGTGTTCTCCGTGCGGTCTCCAGTCCAAATCGGAAACTGGTTTAGAACACGCGGTTGCAGCGCCCAAAGTAGCCGCCAAATCCTCGATGATTCCCCAGTTCTCCGGACCTTTCATTCCTCGGCCTGCAGATACGACAATATCAGCATCGGCAATAGTTACTTTTCCGGTAGATTTTTCTACTGATTGTACTTTCACGCCAAAATCCGCATCTGAAATCGACGGAGCGAAATCTTCTTCTGTTTGCGATGATGCATTTTCAAAAACGCCGTATGAGTTCTTTCCTAAACTCAACACTTTTACGTCGGTGCTGATTTCGGTAACGTTGAACGCCTTGTTCGAGAATGCGTGTCTTTTCACCTGAAACGGCGAAGTGCTCACCGGCAAACCGACTACGTTAGATGCGAAACCGGCTTCCAAAGCAACGGCTACCAGCGGAGCTAAATACAAACTATCGGTCGTTGAAGACAACAAAACCAATTTCACATTTTCTTTTTGGGCGGCCTGCTTGATCACGTCGGCGTAAGCTTTTGCGGTGAATCCGGCGAGTTTGTCGCTGTTCACTTTCAAGACTTTATCGACACCGTATTTCGAAAGTTCCGAAACCTCTCCGGCATTGATCGTCACGGCAGTCACGCTCGTTCCCATGTTTTGCGCCACGGCTTTGGCGTACGAAGCCAATTCGAAAGCGACTTTCTTAAATTTTCCGTCTGCAGATTCTGCGTATATTAATATAGACATCTTTAATTATTTTGAATGATGAATGTTGAATGTTGAGTGGGGCGTTGCCTTCGGCCGGGCTTTCCGTTGCAATCTTTTTTTACAAAAAAGGATTTTCACTGCAATCCCTAACGCGGGCTAACGTTCCTGTTTTATGTTTTTCTTCTTTACGAAGGTTTGGTTTTATACCTGAAGCCCACCGGGCTTCCTCCTCTTAATATCAAATCTAACGCGGGCTCCGTTTCCCTTAGATTACTTTTGCCTCGTTGTGCAATGCGCTGACCAAGCCATCCAAATCGTCAGCCGAGAACAATTTCACCGCTGATTTCGGAGCTGGTTTTTCAAACTTCACAGCTTTGGTTTCTACGTTGGCAGCCACAGGTTCCAAAACGGTCAAAACTTTGGTTCTTGCAGTCATAATCCCGCGCATATTTGGAATACGCAAATCTTTTTCTTCCACTAAGCCTTTTTGTCCGCCAATAATTAGAGGTAACGAAGCAGATAAAATTTCTTTTCCACCGTCGATTTCGCGCGCTGCGGTAGCGGCAGTGCCGTCCACTTTTAATTCAATGCACGAGTTTACGAAGTTGTAACCGAGCAAACCGGCCACCATTCCCGGAACCATTCCGCCGTTGTAATCCAAAGATTCTTTTCCGGCAATCACCAAATCGTAACCACCATTTTTAATCACTTCGGCCAATTGCTTGGCTACGAAAAACCCGTCGGTCGGAGTAGCATTGACACGAATGGCTTCGTTAGCTCCAATGGCAAGTGCTTTTCTCAAAGTCGGCTCTGTGTCTGGGCCGCCAACATTCACTACGGTAACGTTCGCGCCTTGTTGCTCCTGGAACCAAATGGCACGCGTCAAGCCAAATTCATCATTCGGATTAATCACATACTGTACGCCGTTGGTGTCAAACTCAGAATCGCCGTTGGTAAAGTTGATTTTGGAAGTAGTATCAGGCACATGGCTGATGCAAACTAATATTTTCATTTTGTAAAGTTTATAGAGTATTTCAGCCGCGAAAGTATAAAATAATTTTGAATAAAATTAATATGCATGCATAATATATAGTCCTACTATTTCGATTTCGCTGTGGGTTTTTCTCCTAAATGATTGTGGCATCTTTTTTCTTGTTCTTTTCTGGGGTGAAAGATATCCTCATAAATTCAATCACTATATACAAGCATTGGTTCAATTCGCTTGTTTCGGGCAGCCAGCAACCAGAAATAACTACTAAAAATTAAAATGACTTTTGTTTCTATCTGACTAGAAAATTTTTACTTTTGCTTTCCAAAATTGACACAAAGAAATTGATATGAGAACGATACAGTTTAGAGAAGCCATAGCCGAAGCCATGAGCGAAGAAATGCGCCGCGACGAATCGGTATATCTGATGGGCGAGGAAGTAGCCGAGTACAACGGAGCTTATAAAGCTTCAAAAGGAATGCTAGACGAATTTGGCCCTAAAAGAGTCATCGATACACCGATTGCCGAATTAGGTTTCGCCGGTATTGCAGTAGGCTCAGCCATGAACGGTTGCCGTCCGATTGTAGAATACATGACCTTCAATTTCTCATTGGTAGGTATCGATCAAATCATCAACAACGCAGCAAAAATGCGCCAGATGTCAGCCGGACAATTCCCAATGCCAATGGTTTTTCGTGGGCCAACCGCATCAGCTGGGCAATTGGGCGCGACGCACTCACAGGCTTTTGAGAACTGGTTTGCCAACACACCAGGTTTGAAAGTAGTAGTGCCATCAACACCTTATGATGCCAAAGGATTGCTCAAGTCAGCCATTCGCGACAACGATCCGGTGATTTTCATGGAGTCAGAACAAATGTATGGCGATAAAGGCGAAGTGCCGGATGGCGAATACACACTTCCGTTAGGCGTGGCCGATATTAAAAGAGAAGGAACCGATGTAACAATCGTATCGTTCGGGAAAATCATCAAAGAAGCCCACGCAGCAGCTGAAGTTTTAGAGAAAGAAGGTATTTCGTGCGAGATTATCGATTTGCGTACTGTTCGCCCGATGGATTACGATGCTATCATCAATTCTGTGAAGAAAACCAATCGTTTGGTGGTTTTAGAAGAAGCATGGCCGTTTGCAAGTGTCGCTTCTGAGATTACTTATATGGTACAAGAACGCGCGTTTGATTATCTTGATGCGCCAATTCAGAGAATTACTACTGCAGATACGCCTGCGCCTTATTCCCCGACCTTGCTTAAAGAATGGCTTCCAAATTCGGAAGATGTGATTAAAGCGGTGAAGAAAGTGCTTTACAAATAAGATTTTTTCTTTTAAAGATAGAAGCCGAAATGTTTAGTTTCGGCTTTTTTGTTTCTTCTTTTGTCTGGCAACAAAAGAAGCAAAAGTGCCTAAGCGGCGCATAAACGTGGCTAAAAATTGCTAGCTGGCACTAAATGAAATTAACTCGCCTGCGGCTCAAACAGAATTTCTTTCTTAACGCGTCAGCTAGCAATTTTCTTAACGCCACATTCATACTATGCCGCACTAAGCGGAATGTTCTTTGCAATTTTCGGCTACCTTCGGAGCGCCGAAAAGGGTTCGCGAGGACGATTCGTAAACTTTACGATATTTTCTTCGCGTTTCGGCCTTCATAAAATCGGCGTTAAAAAAAATTAAAGTGATGAGCGTTAAGAGCCAGGTTCTGTTTGAGCCGTAGGCGAGTTAAGCTGGCTTAGCTTTTCACTTTAATTTTTAGCTGATTTTATGTAAGCCTTGAATTTTTGCTTCTTTTACCTCACGGGTTAATATTTTTTATTTGCGTTCGGTGAACCTCCTGCGTCGGTTTGTATCAAGGAAAAAGAAGATACATTACCTTTTTGTTTCAAGAAGAATAAACTTATATTTGACCTCCCTAAGAAAACCTATGAAAAAGAAAATATTTTTAGTTCTATTCGCCTTTGTTTCGCAGTGGCTTTTGGCTCAAACCAAAGTCAGCGGTGTTGTGCTTGATAATACCAATCAGCCGATTCCTTTCGCCAATATCATTTTCAAGAATTCCCAAACCGGAACCGTCAGTAACGAAGACGGGCGTTTCTACATTGAATCTGATCAAACCTATAAAACACTTGTGGTTTCTTTTATGGGTTTTCAAACCAAAGAAATTCCGCTTACCAAAGAGGTTAACTACGATTTTAAAGTGGTTTTGTCCGATGCCAATAAGCTCAAGGAAGTAGTAGTTTATGCCGGAAAAACCTCCAAGAAAAACAATCCGGCTTTGGATATCCTTCGCAAGATTTGGGCGCGCAAACGCAAGAACGGTTTGAACATGTTCGACCAATACCAGATGGAGAAATACGAAAAGGTGGAATTCGACATGAACTCGATTGACAGTGCTTTTATGAAAAAGAAGATTTTCAAAGGCATGGAGTTCATCTTCAAACAAGTGGATACTTCTAAAATTACCGGGAAAACTTATTTGCCGATTTTTATCAACGAAGCCCTTTCGGATGTGTATGGCGACAACATCAAGAAACGCGTCAAGGAAATCCTCAAGGCCAACAAGAACTCGGGTTTTGAAACCAATCAGCAAATCATCGCGTTCATTAAAGATTTGTATTCCGAGTATAACATCTACAACAACTACGTGACGTTTTTCGACAAAAGCTTCACCAGCCCGCTTTCTAGAACCGGAATCGACGTATACAATTACGTTTTGACCGACACGGCCGTGATTGACAAGAAACTTTGCTACAACATTGTTTTTTATCCACGACGCAAAAATGAGTTGACTTTCAAAGGCGATTTCTGGGTCAATGACACCACTTGGGCCATCAAGAACATCAACATGGCCGCGACCAAAAGCGCGAACATCAACTGGGTGAAAGACGTGTATATCGAGCAGGAATTCGAAGTGATGAACGACTCGGTTTTTTTGCTCACCAAAGATTACATGATGTCGGATTTTGCCTTGAACAAGAAAGAAAAGTCAAAAGGTGTTTACGGGAAACGGACTACTTATTACCGCAACCACCAATTCAATATTGAAAAACCCGACGATTTTTACAAGCAAGAAGTCAATTACAACGACGAATCGGTCTATATAAAACCCGATGAATATTGGGAAGAAAACCGTTTTGAGAAGCTTTCCAAAGATGAGCGCGGCGTGTATAAAATGTTGGATACTTTAAAAACCGTTCGCAAGTTCAAACGCTTGTACGATGCCACGACTATTGTCTTAAGCGGATTTGTACCCATAGCCAAAGGATTGGAATATGGCTCCATCTATTCTACGATAGGAAACAACGAAGTTGAAGGGCTGCGTTTGCGTGCTGGGCTCAGAACTTATTTCGGAGCAAACGATCCTTGGCGTTTGCAAGGTTATACGGCTTACGGTTTCAAAGACAATAAATTCAAATACGGCCTTTCGGGCAAATGGATGATCGACAAGAAAAACCGCATCATTATCTCCGGAGGCAATCGCCGCGATGTCGAACAAATAGGAGCGAGCCTGACCACGACCAACGACGTTTTGGGTAGAAGTTTCGCGTCTTCGGCTTTGTTCACCAACGGCAGCAATGGTAAGTTAACCAATATCAATTTATCGAATGTAGCTGTAGAAATTGAACCGGTCAAAAACCTGACTTTCCAAACGGGTTTCTCTTATCGTACGCTGGTTTCGGCCTCAGATTCGTTTAAGTTAGATTACTATACTGACGCAGCCCTAACCCAAACCAAGAGCGATGTCAAACAACCTGAAGCCAACTTCCAAATCGAATACACTCCAAGAATGAAAACGGTCGGTTACGGTGTAGAACGTAACATTGTCGACAATCCGTACACGCGCGTTTTCTTCAATTATACCCGAGGTTTCAAAGGCTTCATGGACGGCGATTTCTCGTACAACAAATTCCAATTCTATTATAACCAACCAATTATTATAGGAGCCATTGGCCGCACGAATTTGATTAGCGAGTTCGGCAAAACCTACGGAAAAGTGCCTCTAGGACTTTTGAGCGTCGTACCCGGAAACCAAACTTATTTCACCATCGAAAACACGTTCAACAACCTGAATTTCTACGAGTTCGTGACCGACGAGTACGTAACCTTGCAATGGATACACAATTTCCAAGGTAAACTTTTCGCCCGTGTGCCGTGGCTCAGAAAGCTCAACTGGCGTGAAATCATCGGAGCCAAAGGCGTTTACGGAACCGTATCCGAGGAGAACCGCGCCATCAACGCTTCGGGTTTGGTTTACACCGCTCCTGAGAAATTCTACTGGGAATACAGCGCCGGAGTTGGCAACATTTTCAAGGTCTTGCGCATCGATTTTTCTTGGCGTGGCAATTATCTCGACCTGCCTAAAGCCAACAAAATGACCGTGAAGGCATCAATCGGGTTTTACTTTTAATTTTTTTTTTTAGAAGCTTTTCCAGCTATTCGTTGCAATCTTTTGTGTCGAACGCCGCCACAAAAGGATTTCCACTGCTATCTGGGCTAGGGCAATCATTTCCAAATCAACTGTAAGCATGCAAGAAGCTATCGATTACTTAACCCAACGCGAGCCGGTTTTCCAGAAAATCATCGATACTTACGGATTACCCAAAATCCCATACCGGCCGCCCGGTTTCGAAACTTTGGTATTGCTCATTCTCGAACAGCAAGTTTCCATCGATTCGGCCAAAGCCACTTATCTTAAACTCAAAACCAAAGCAGGGGCAATTGCACCACAAACGCTGGTCGATATTGCTGATGAAGATTTCCGCTCGGTAGGAGTGAGCCGCCAGAAAACGGGTTATATCAAAGGTTTGGCGCAAATCATCCTCAACAACAAAATCGAATTGGAGGGTTTCGCTCAGAAATCTGCTGAAGAAGTCCGTCAAGAACTGATCAAGATCAAAGGCATCGGCCACTGGACTATCGATGTGTACCTGATGTTTTCTCTCGAAGCTTCAGATGTGATGCCCTTTGGCGATGTCGCGGTGGTCAATACGATCAAAGAACTTTTCGATATCCACGACAAAACTCAGATGGAAAATTTTGCCTTGCAATGGGCGCCATATCGTTCGATGGCTACTTTTCTGCTTTGGCACCATTACCTGAACAAACGAGGCCGCACCATCGAATACATTTACTAAATCTCAATTTTGCCACTAATTTATCTTGCAGCGCAGCGGTCTTGCTTCTATCGGCGAAGTGGTCTTACCTCTCAAAAGGCGACGGTCTTTTTCTTTCCATAATTCCGTTTGAATAGTTGTTTTTTGTTAATGTTTTGTTACTTTTGCGACCGATAAAAATTATAACAAAGAACTTATGGAATCAATGATGATTTACGTGCCAGTGATTATGGCAATCTTAGGCCTCGCGTTCATGGGAGTGAAAGCCGCTTGGGTAAACAAACAAGACGCCGGGGACGAAAAAATGCAAAGTATTTCTAAGAGCATTCAAGAAGGTGCTATGGCGTTCCTCAAAGCCGAGTACCGAATTTTGGCGATCTTCGTAGTGATTGCTTCTGTGGCTCTTTTTGCGGTTTCTCAAATTTCAGGAGCTTCCCACTGGATGATCGTAGTGGCGTTCATCTTCGGAGCTATTTTCTCAGCTTTAGCCGGAAATATCGGAATGAGAATCGCTACTAAAGCCAACGTAAGAACCACACAAGCTGCTAAAACCAGTTTGCCGCAAGCTTTGAACGTATCGTTCGGCGGTGGAACAGTAATGGGCTTAGGAGTTGCCGGTTTGGCCGTTTTAGGATTGAGCATTTTCTTCATGTTCTTCATTGGCCAATTCATGGGTGATAACGGAAAATCATTCTATGAAAATATGTCGATGGTACTAGAAACGCTTGCAGGTTTCTCATTAGGTGCTGAATCGATTGCATTGTTTGCCCGTGTGGGCGGTGGTATCTATACCAAAGCCGCCGACGTTGGAGCAGACTTAGTAGGAAAAGTAGAAGCAGGAATTCCAGAAGACGATCCGCGTAACCCAGCAACAATTGCTGATAACGTGGGTGACAACGTAGGAGACGTTGCCGGTATGGGTGCCGATTTGTTCGGTTCTTATGTGGCTACTGTTTTGGCTTCTATGGTACTTGGAAACTACATCATCAAAGATATGTCTGAGGCTACAGGTACTCAATTCACCGATGCTTTCAACGGTATGGGACCGATTTTGTTGCCGCTAGTAATTGCCGGTATCGGAATCTTGTGTTCGATCATCGGAACTTTCTTCGTGAAAATCAAAGACAACGATGCCAAAGAAGCTCAAGTTCAAGGTTCTTTGAACTTAGGAAACTACGTATCCTTGGCTTTGACGGTGGTAGCTTGTTGGTTCTTAATCGATATGATGTTACCAGAGAAAATCAGCATGAACTTCTTCGGCGAAGGCGTGAAAGAAATCGCTCGCGTGAACGTGTTCTATGCTACTTTGGTAGGTTTGGGCGTGGGGCTTTTGATCTCAGCTATTACAGAATATTTCACTGCTTTAGGTAAAAAACCAGTATTGAATATCGTACAAAACTCTTCAACCGGAGCTGCAACCAACATTATCGCTGGTTTGGCTACGGGTATGAAATCTACTTTTGGTTCTGTGTTGTTGTTCGCTGCTGCAATCTGGGGTGCTTATGCGCTGGCAGGTTTCTACGGTGTGGCTATCGCTGCTTCTGCGATGATGGCTACTACAGCGATGCAGTTGGCTATCGATGCTTTCGGTCCGATTGCAGATAACGCCGGCGGTGTCGCTGAAATGAGCGAATTGCCAAAAGAAGTGCGTCAAAGGACTGACGTTTTAGATTCGGTAGGAAATACTACAGCTGCCGTTGGTAAAGGTTTCGCGATTGCTTCTGCTGCATTGACTGCCTTGGCTTTGTTCGCAGCTTACGTAACTTTCACAGGCATTGACGGAATCAACATTTTCAAGGCTGATGTATTGGCTGCGTTGTTCATCGGAGGAATGATTCCGGTAGTATTCTCAGCTTTAGCCATGCAATCAGTAGGAAAAGCAGCGATGGATATGGTACAGGAAGTACGCCGTCAGTTCCGCGAAATCCCTGGTATCATGGATGGGACCGGAAAACCAGAATACGGTAAATGTGTTGACATCTCAACCAAAGCAGCGTTGCGTGAAATGATGTTGCCTGGTGCGATTACCATCATTACCCCAATTATTGTAGGAATCTTAATGGGTGCTGAAGCGCTTGGAGGTTATATGGCCGGAGTTTGTGTTTCTGGTGTACTTTGGGCGATTTTTCAAAACAATGCCGGTGGTGCTTGGGACAACGCCAAGAAATCTTTCGAAGCTGGTGTGATGATTAATGGTGAAATGACTTTCAAAGGTTCTGATTCTCACAAAGCGGCAGTAACCGGAGATACCGTTGGTGATCCGTTCAAAGATACTTCAGGTCCGTCGATGAACATCTTAATCAAATTGACTTGCTTGGTAGGTTTGGTGATTGCTCCAATTTTGGGTTCAGGTCACGGTGCAACACAAAAAATGGAGTGCACGATGGAAATGAAAAAAGAATGCACTACCGAAATGAACGGCAACTGCGATATGAGCAAGTGCGCTACCATGACCAAAGAAGAGTGTGCTAGAATGTGCGATTCGTTGGGTTGTACGCCAGAACAAAAAGAAATCTGCATGTCACACTACGACGCTGATGGAAAGTTCATCACTACAAAAAAAGATTGTTGCGCCGGAAAACCAGCGGGTGAAACCATGTCTGAATCTAAAACAGTAAGAGTAGAAATCAGCAATGACAAAGGCAAATCAAAAGCTACGGTAACTAAAACCGTGAACGGAGTTTCAACTACAGAAACTTTCGAAGGTACTGAAGCTGAAGTAAAAGCTAAAGTAGATGCTGTGAAATAATCTCACTTTCTCAAATTAATAGAAGCCTCGGTTCGCGCCGGGGCTTTTTTTGTTAACATCTATTCCGGTTTGGTTAATATCTAAAATTCAAATAATTAACATTTTTTCCAAGAAGTATTTTATATTTGGCGCATCCTAATTGACGTTAAAACAAGACTTTATCCCGATGAGCCAAAAAAAGGCCGTAAATGCACTCTTGGGCGAATACCGAAATGTAATCAATGCGCTGCAACAAGTGATTGTAGGCATTTCGCATGAGAACCTTGTCGCTGTTGTAGATGCAGAAACTTCTGATCCAGAGTGTGTCTCAATTCAGAGCATCCTCTCGCATGTAGTAAGTTCGGGATATTCTTATGGCGGCTACATTCGCAAACTTAAAAAAATCAAAGACGACCGCCCGGGAAAAGTGGTTCGTATTGCCGTAGAAGACTACCGCGATGATTTAGAACGACTCATGGCCTACACCAATGAAACTTTCGACACCATTGAAGACCACGAACTGGAAGAATTCGACGAAGACAAAAAAATCAAAACTACTTGGGGCCAAGTATATGACATCGAGCAAATGATGGAACACGCCGTCGTTCATGTGTTGCGCCACCGCCGTCAGATTGAAAAATTCAAGCGTAAACTAGGTCTGCAATAATTCAAACCAATACCAATAAAAAACGCTGCTAGCAAATGAACTTATTTGTTCTTCTTGCAAGGCAGCGGTCTAACTTCTTATAGCGAAAGCGGTCTTTTTAATATTTAAAACAAACCGTGCAACTCTGCATCAATTCTGTTAAGAATCATTCCTAAATCTTCGGGGTTGTTCACAAAGTCGATATTGTCTACGTCGATAATCAACAACTTTCCTTTGTTGTACGTATGAATCCAAGCTTCATAACGCTCGTTGAGGCGGCTCAGGTAGTCAATCGAAATCGAGTTCTCGTAATCCCGTCCGCGTTTGTGAATCTGTGAGACCAAATTCGGAATTGAACTGCGCAGGTAAATCAACATATCGGGTGCTTCCACCAAGGTTTCCATCAGCTCAAACAACGATTTGTAGTTCTCGAAATCACGATTGGTCATCAAGCCCATCGCGTGCAAGTTGGGCGCAAAAATGTGAGCATCTTCGTAGATTGTTCTATCTTGGATAATCTTTTTTCCGCTTTGACGAATTTGCAAAATCTGCCGAAACCTACTATTGAGAAAGTAAATCTGCAGGTTGAACGACCAACGTTCCATCTGGTGGTAAAAATCATCGAGGTAAGGGTTGTCGACCACATCTTCGAAATGCGGTTCCCATTTAAAATGCTTGGCCAATAAACGTGTAAGTGTGGTTTTCCCTGCGCCGATGTTTCCTGCTACTGCTATGTGCATTATGGTATCGTGATTTTATAATTCGTAATTCCTTGGTTGGTAAAAATAGATAAAATTTGGTCTTTGTAGCTAAAATTTTCGAACGTTTTTTCACCAATTGCTACCAAAACCGATTTGTTTTCCACCAAGTCATACCGATACAAATGACTGCCGTTTTTATAAAGTAAAATCGTATTGGTGGCCCAAACCAATTGCTGATGCTCAGGCACTTTACCCAAAGCTTGAATCTTGCCGTATACATCGCAACTAAACGCTTCTCCGCGGGCATTCACCCAACGGAAATAATTAAAATCAGAGTCATAATTCACCGGCGCTTCCCGCAAAGGCGTGCCCAATCTCCGGAACTCTTTTTTAGTATAATCATACAAGCCAATTCGCTGCGAGAGTCCGTCATACACCCAAAGCCGGTTTCCCGAAGCCAATCCGGTAGCTTGCAAGATCATCGGGTCAGTGGTGCGCTGAGAGAAATCGATTTTTTCGGTCAGATTTAGTTGGTTGTCCAGCAGCGCAACGGTATTAAAATCCTGAAAAAAAACCACTATTTTCAATGGGTTCAGCAAATCCACCCTCGAAATTTTCCCGAGCTGCGGCAAACGGAATTCCCAGCTGATGTTCGAAGCATTTTTTACCAAAACATTCTCGTTGAGGCCATAGGTAGCACCCAGATTATCATAGCCGAGAAAAGTACCGGCTTTCCAGATAAGAGAATCCCTTACTTCGAGTTTTTGCCCGACCAAATTTGTCGAAACCAGCAATATAACGAGCCATTTTTTCATTCCAACGAAAGTAAAGAATTCAAGGTAAATTATGTGAATTTCTATCGGTTTATTGTTTTTCGGGAGCCGGGAACCTGCTATTCGCTATAGTCCTCGCAAGCTCCGGGCTGCCGCTGCTATCAGGGCTAGGGTTTCAGGGCAAATCAAAAGCAATTATTTGAGAATGAAGATTAAGCCTTATACCTTAAGTCCACTGGACTTTTATTCCGCTATCGCTCCATACAATTCGACCTATCGGTCTCGGGTCTCCTCTTAATATGCTAAGCCAGTTCGCTGAAGCTCGTGTCACCCGAGGCTTTAGCCGAACTGAGCGAAGCTAAATATCAAGGCTAGGGCTTTAGGACAATATTGAAGCCTTGTTGCCAAAATCAATATTCAAATTTATTCCAATTTGCGCCTTAGCGTCTTTGCGAGATTTTTTGACTACCAGAGCAATAAATCTTTTAAACAAAAAAGCCTGACTCCAATGAAGCCAGGTTTTATATAGTTCGCATTTGGGGAAATTAAATTCCGAAAGCCGCTTTTACTTTGTCTACGTAATCGAGTTTTTCCCAGGTAAACAATTCTACTTCCACCGTTTTTTGGCTTCCACCCGGTGCTGCGAAGGTTTTCGTTACGGTTTTCGGCTCTCTTCCCATGTGCCCGTAAGCAGCCGTTTCGCTGTAAATTGGGTTTCTGAGTTTCAAACGCTGCTCGATGAAGTAAGGGCGCATATCGAAAATACTCTCGACTTTCTTGCTGATCTCACCGTCGGTCATATTTACTTTAGCGCTGCCATAAGTCACCACGTTGATTGAAGTTGGCTTGGCCACACCAATAGCGTAAGAAACCTGTACCAATACCTCGTCGCACAAGCCGGCAGCCACCAAGTTTTTAGCAATATGACGTGTAGCATAAGCGGCAGAACGGTCTACTTTACTTGGGTCTTTTCCTGAGAATGCACCACCACCGTGAGCGCCTTTTCCTCCGTAAGTATCTACGATGATTTTTCTTCCGGTGAGCCCGGTATCGCCGTGCGGCCCGCCAATGACGAATTTTCCGGTCGGGTTAATATGGTACGTAATATTGTCGTTGAACAAGTGTGCATATTGCGGGTATTTCGCTTTAATTCTAGGAATCAAAATCGAAATCAAATCGCTCTTAATTTTAGCCAACATTTCCGCCTCAGCAGCAAAATCATCGTGCTGGGTCGAAATCACGATGGCGTCAATACGCACCGGTTTGTTATCGTCAGAGTATTCTAATGTTACCTGAGATTTAGCATCGGGGCGCAAATATTTAATTTCGTTGTTTTCTCTTCTCAAATTGGCCAACTCTATAAGTAAAGCGTGAGATAAATCCAACGCCAAAGGCATGTAGTTTTCTGTTTCATTGGTAGCATAACCGAACATCATTCCTTGGTCGCCGGCACCTTGGTCTTCTGGATTGGCTCTTTCCACGCCTTGATTGATGTCTGATGATTGTTCGTGAATGGCCGAAAGCACACCACAAGAATCTGCTTCAAACATATATTCACTTTTGGTATATCCGATTTTGCGGATGACTTCACGAGCAATTTGCTGCACATCAAGATAAGTGTTCGATTTTACTTCGCCTGCCAAAATCACTTGACCAGTTGTAACTAAGGTTTCGCAGGCCACTTTTGAAGTCGGGTCGAAAGCCATGAAGTTGTCAATCAACGCATCTGAAATCTGATCGGCTACTTTGTCCGGATGTCCTTCACTCACAGATTCTGACGTAAATAAATAAGCCATAATAATTAGGTATAAATGTTAATTAATGAAGAGGAAAGGCTGACGACAATGTTAAAGTAGAGCAACTCTGTTTTAGCATTTTTTTGTTTCGAACCCAATTAAAAAAAAACAGTTATTCGCTTTATACTGTTGGTTTTCAATTCAAAACAAGAGGTCGCAATCAGTCAAATTTTTCCTCCGTATTTTCCGCTTGCGAATGTATGAAACCTTTTTTGATTAGAAAAAACTTTTTTCTAGCACTTTTTTTCATAGTTTTGCTACCAAACAATTAAAAATATAATTATGAAAAAACTATTACTTTCTTTCGCTTTAGTTGTAGCATTTGCTTCGACTCAAGCTCAAAACCTTTACAACTATGGGTTTAGCGGTGTGTCAGCAGATTTGACAACAGCTGGCTGGGTAAGAACCAACCAAAGTACTCTTGCGGACGCGACCAGATTATGGAGCATCGCTAGCTACACTGCGGTAACTGCAACAAGTACTTTTCAAAACCCTTTCAACGCTGCCCCTGTAGCCGTTGGAGCCACTAGTCCAGTGCCTAACGGTCAAGCAGGTGGAGGAAACTCATTTGCTCTTGTAAATTTTGCAGGTACTACTAGTACTGCTGCTACTGGAGCTACATTGAGCAATTGGTTGATTTCACCAAGCATTACAGTAGAAAATGGTGACATTGTAACGTTTTATACAAGAATTGGTAAAAACACCACAGCTAACAATGCTTCATTTGCTGACAGACTTCAGTTAAGAATGAGTACAAATGGTGCTTTTACAGCTGTCCCAAGTACAGGGCCTGAAGATATTGGAGATTTTTCAGAGGTATTGGTTGATGTTAATCCTACTTTAAACCTTACTGCTTACCCTTCAACCTGGACACAGTACTCATACACTGTTGCCGGTTTAACAGGTCCAACTGATTGCCTTTTCGCTTTCAGATATTACGTGACTGACGGTGGCCCACAAGGAAACAACTCAGACATCATCGGAATTGATACTTTCTCTGTAGACCGTGCTTTAAGTACTGATTCATTCTTCAGAAACAACTTTGGAGTAGCTCCGAACCCAGCTAATGATGTAATTTATATTTCAAACATCACTGATATCGCTGTTAACAGTATCCAGTTAGCTGACATCAATGGTCGTACTGTAAAAGAAGTAAAAGGAATGACTAACCAAATCAACGTTGCTGAATTGAACGCTGGGGTTTATTTCCTTAAAATTACTACAGACCAAGGAACAGGTACTACCAAAGTAATCAAAAGATAATTTTTATATCTCATAGATTCTTAGGCCCGCTTCTTCATTGAGGCGGGTTTTTTTATGTTAGCAATTCAAAATTTATTGCTTATTTTGCGGCAATAAAACAAACATCATGAAGATAAAACTATTTTCCGCACTGCTTGTATTGGTTTCAATGAACTCGTATAGTCAAACTTTATTGGCAGAAAACTTCGATACTTTTCCCACCACCTGGACCGCTACCAACCAGAGCCAGCCGGTAGGGGTTTCCAATTGGCAACAAGGAACCACCAGCCCTTTTGGAGCCGGTTTCAACGGCGGATCAACCTCTTACGCCAGAGTCAATTATAATAGCGTGGCAGCCGGAATGGCCGGAACCATCAGCAACTGGTTGATTTCTCCTTCGGTCAGCTTGGTCAACGGGGATGTAATTAAATTCTATACTAGAGCCGGAGCCAACTTCAGTACACCTCCGGATCGATTAGAGTTTCGCCTCAGTACAGCTGGTGATGCCTCTGTAATTCCTTCCACAGGTAGCAGCGATTTGGGTAGTTTTACTACTGTTGGCGTCACTGTGAATCCCAATCTAGCCCCGAATGTATATCCCGTAACCTGGACAGAATACACTTACACCGTTACAGATTTACCCAACGCCACTGATTGCAAACTCGGGTTCCGCTACTACGTCACCAACGGCGGCCCGACCGGAGCCAACGGCAACGCGATTTGGTTAGACGCTATTACCATCAACCGCGTTCTGGCAACAGATACCTTCTTCAAAAGCCATTTTACAGCCAGCCCAAACCCAGCTAGCGATGTTATCAATATCTCTAATAACACTGATATTGCAGTCAATACAATCCAACTTACTGACATGAACGGCCGTGTTGTGAAAGAGGTAAAAGGAATGACCAACCAAATCAACGTGAACGAGTTAAACGCTGGGGTTTATTTCCTTAAAATCACTACCGATCAAGGAACTGGTACTACCAAAATTATCAAGAAGTAATTTACTTCTATAATGCATTAAAAGCCTGCTTTCACGAGCGGGCTTTTTTGTTGATGATTGTTGGCTACTATTAAGTTTAATAGCACTTTCTGCTTTTCATTTCTTACTTCAGGATGATAACACTTTTAGCAACCAAATATTGTCATCTCCTATTGCAACCGAAAACCGACGACTGACAACTGTCACTACAACGTTGTCGCATAAATATTTTCCCAAACTCTTGCAAAAACCACTTTCATGCCCTTACTTTGCAGCGTTCATTTACATACTGAACCGTTATCACGAAAGCCAGAGGGACTAGACCCGATGAAAGCTTAGCAACCCTTTGCCAAAAGAAGGTGCTACATTCTACCGCCATAAGCGGACAGATAACCACGAGAATTTCCCTTGATTTTTCTGGTAACGTTTTATTTTTTTCGAGAAGCTGATCCGGCTGTCCGTTATTATCTTTTGCGCTGAACCCCAGCACAAAAGGATAGCCACTACCATCCGGGCTAGGCCCATCGGTGAAATAACCATAGTGGCTAGACTTTGCGCCTTTGCGTCTTTGCGAGCCAAAATAAAATCCAAAACGAGTCACTTTGAAGGCCAAAAAAATATGACACTAGTAGAACAAGAAATCTCCAAAAGAATCCTCGTGCTCGACGGTGCGATGGGCACCATGCTGCAACGCTACAACTTCACCGAGGAAGACTACCGCGGCGAGCGTTTCAAAGACTTTCCGCATCCGCTCAAAGGCAACAACGATTTGCTTTCGATTACGCAACCACACGCCATTCGCGAAGTACACGCCAAATATTTCGAAGCCGGCGCCGATATTGTCGAGACCAACACTTTCTCCGCCACGACTATCGGAATGGCCGACTACCATTTAGAAAATTTGGTATACGAACTCAACTATGAATCGGCTAAAATCGCCCGTGAAGTTGCAGCTGAATTTACCTCCAAAAATCCAAGTAAGCCCAGATTCGTTGCGGGTTCCATTGGTCCAACCAATCGTACGGCCAGCATGAGCCCCGACGTCAACGATCCGGGTTACCGCGCCGTCACTTTCGATGATTTGCGTATCGCTTACAAACAGCAAGTAGAAGCCTTAATCGACGGTGGCTGCGACGTGCTGTTGGTAGAAACTATTTTTGATACACTCAATGCCAAAGCTGCTTTGTTTGCTATCGAAGAAGTAAAAGACGAGAAAAAAGTGAACATTCCCGTCATGGTTTCCGGAACGATTACCGATGCTTCAGGCAGAACTTTATCGGGTCAAACCGTAGAAGCTTTCCTGATTTCGGTCGCGCATATTCCGCTTTTGAGCATTGGCTTCAATTGTGCCTTAGGGGCTGATTTGCTCAAACCTTACCTACAAAGACTCAGTAGAAATACTTCGCTGAATATTTCCGCGCATCCGAACGCTGGACTTCCGAACGCTTTCGGCCAATACGACCAAACACCCGCGGAAATGCAAGCCTTGATTCGCGACTACATGAAAGACAATCTGGTCAATATCATTGGCGGCTGTTGCGGTACTACGCCAGAGCATATTAAGTTGATCGCCGAAGTTGCTTCCGAATTCCAGCCCAGAACCATCTTAAAAAATGCAGAATTAAATAACTAACACAGATTTCACAAATTACACGGATTCAATCTGTGCTAATCTGTGAAATCTGTGTTTAATAGACCACAATGTCAGAATCAAATAATAAATATCTTCAGTTATCCGGCCTGGAACCACTCATAGTCACGCCCGAGACGAATTTCGTGAATGTGGGCGAACGCACCAACGTGACCGGTTCGCGTAAATTCCTTCGGTTGATTAAGGAAGAAAAATACGAAGAAGCGCTCGATATTGCCCGCAACCAAGTTGAAGGCGGCGCGCAAATCATTGATGTCAACATGGACGAAGGCATGCTCGATGGCGTGTATGCGATGACCAAATTCCTGAACCTGATTGCCGCCGAACCCGATATCGCGCGTGTTCCGGTGATGATCGATTCCTCGAAATGGGAAATCATCGAAGCCGGGCTCAAAGTCATTCAAGGCAAAGGCGTCGTGAATTCGATTTCGCTCAAGGAAGGCAAAGAAGCTTTTGTGCACCATGCCAAACTGATCAAGCGTTACGGTGCTGCGGTCATTGTGATGGCTTTCGACGAGCAAGGTCAGGCCGATACTTATGAGCGGCGGATTGAAATCTGTAAACGCTCTTACGATATATTAGTTAATGAAGTCGGTTTTCCGGCGCAGGATATTATCTTCGACCCAAACATTTTTCCGGTTGCCACAGGCATGGAA
Organism: Flavobacterium lotistagni; assembly: GCF_011392125.1. Classification (GTDB taxonomy): domain Bacteria; phylum Bacteroidota; class Bacteroidia; order Flavobacteriales; family Flavobacteriaceae; genus Flavobacterium; species Flavobacterium lotistagni. The sequence continues at coordinate 49,947 of NZ_JAAJBU010000013.1, read as the reverse complement.
GAGCACAAACTCAACGCGCTCGATTTTTTCCGTGCCACCAAATGGATTCGTGAGAACTTGCCTTATGCCCACGTTTCCGGAGGTGTGAGCAATGTTTCTTTTTCGTTTCGTGGTAATGACAAAGTGCGCGAGGCTATGCATTCGGCTTTCTTATATCACGCGATTCAGAACGGCATGACCATGGGAATCGTAAATCCGGAAATGTTGGAGATTTATGACGAGATCGACAAGAATTTGCTCGAACATGTGGAAGATGTCTTGCTGAACCGCCGCGAAGATGCCACCGAAAGATTGCTCGATTTGGCCGAAAGTTATAAAGGAGAAAGCAAAGAAACGACCAAAGAAATCCAGCAATGGAGGCAAGGCAGCCTGCAAGATAGACTCACGCATGCGTTGGTGAAAGGCATCGACGAATTCATAGAAACCGATGTGGAAGAAGCCAGACAATTAGCGGCAAAACCCATCGAAGTCATCGAAATCAATCTCATGGCCGGAATGAACGTCGTGGGCGATTTATTCGGCAGCGGAAAAATGTTCCTGCCGCAAGTAGTCAAGTCGGCGCGTGTGATGAAAAAAGCCGTGGCGTATTTGCTTCCGTACATTGAAGCGCAGAAAGACGGCAAATCGTCCTCGGCCGGAAAAGTGTTAATGGCTACTGTGAAAGGCGATGTGCACGATATCGGAAAAAATATAGTATCGGTGGTTTTGGGTTGCAACAATTTCGAGATCATCGATTTGGGTGTGATGGTGCCGCCGGAGAAAATCATTGAAACCGCGATCAAAGAAAACGTAGACATTATCGGTCTCAGCGGATTGATTACGCCATCGCTCGATGAAATGGTCTACTTGGCCAAAGAAATGGAAAAACGCAACATCAAAATTCCACTCATGATTGGCGGAGCGACGACTTCAAGAGCGCATACGGCGGTGAAAATTGCACCGGAATATGGTGAAACTGTCGTGCACGTCAATGATGCTTCCAGAGCCGTAACAGTAGCGAGCAATTTGCTGCAACACGAAACCAAAACGACTTATTCCCAAAGTATCCGAGCGGAATATGACCAATTGCGCGAAGGCTATTTAAGCCGTAGTCGAGATAAGAATTATTTACCGATAGCCGATGCCAGAAGAAATAAACTCCAACTCGATTGGAACGAATTTACTCCGGTAAAACCCAATTTCATCGGAACCAAAACCGTTGAAGTAGATTTGGCAACGCTGGTAGATTATATCGATTGGACGCCGTTTTTCGCTTCGTGGGAACTCTACGGAAAATATCCGGCGATTCTCAGCGACGAAGTAGTTGGCGAGCAAGCTACCAATTTATTTGCCGATGCCCAAAAAATGTTGGCGCAAATCGTATCAGAAAAATGGTTCACTGCGAAAGGCATTCTGGGGATTTTTCCAGCCAATCAGGTAAACGATGATGATATCGAAGTGCATCCAACAACCAACGACCAACAACCAACAACTTTCCTTACCCTGCGCCAGCAATCACAGAAAACCGCCGGAGCCCCGAACATTGCCCTAGCAGATTTTATGGCACCGAAAGATTCAGGCAAGCAAGATTATATTGGTTGTTTCTGTGTGACGACCGGTTTTGGTGTTGATGAAAAAGCAGCCGAATTTGAAAAGGAACTCGACGATTATAATTCGATTTTGGTCAAAGCGCTAGGTGACCGATTGGCCGAAGCGTTCGCGGAATATTTGCACCTGAAAGTCAGAACTGAAATTTGGGGTTACGCTTCGGATGAGGAATTGTCGAATCAGGAATTGATTGCCGAAGAATATAATGGCATCCGTCCGGCTCCGGGTTATCCGGCTTGCCCTGACCATTTAGAGAAACCGACGATTTGGAAGTTATTGAATGTAGAACAGGAAATAGGCGTGAAGCTCACCGAAAGCATGGCGATGTGGCCGGCTTCGTCTGTATCAGGTTATTATTTCGCGCATCCGAAAAGTAAGTATTTCGGGCTTGGGAAAATCAAACCGGATCAAGTGGAAGATTACGCAAAAAGACGAGGCGTTTCGACAGAGCAGGCGAGTAAGTGGTTGAGCCCGAATTTGGCGGATTGAGTTGCAGGTTTCGGGTCGTCAGTCGTCAGTCGTCGGTTTCGTTTAAGGAAAGTTGATTTTAGAGGCTGCGCTAGACCGCTGCACTGATGGAGCCAAGACCGCTGCGCTGCAAGACCGTTTATGAAAAGTTGAATTGGTGTTTTTCAATTCGTATTTTTCTGTATGAAGTACTTATTGGACCGTTAATTCCAGTAAAAAACTGTAAACCGTAAACCGTGAACTGTAAACTGTAAACTATTGTATACCGTTAATTCCGCGATTCGTAAACGACAACAGACGACCGAATGACCGACAACCGAACTGCGTGAGATTTAGCTTCGCTCAGTTCGGCTTCGCCTCGAGTGAGATTAAGAGGAGGAAGCCTAGTGGGCTTCAGGTATAAAGGAGGTACAATTAAAAGCAAAATGTTGAGGTTAACCCTTAACTGCGTGAGGGATAGAAGCGAGTACCGTGTACCGCAAATAGCCCGACGGCGGCGCGAATAGTTCAACCAAACAAACCAAGCGGGAATGCCGCCGGCACGCCCTAATAACAATAGTAATAGTTGTAGCGAGAAGTCAACCTACAACCCAGAACATACAACTTACAACCATGAAAGTAACCCAACACATCGAAAACGCCAAAGGAAAACCGTTGTTCTCCTTCGAGATTTTGCCGCCGCTTAAAGGGCAGAACATTCAATCGATTTTTGACAGTATTGATCCGCTGATGGAATTTAGTCCGCCGTTCATTGACGTGACTTACCACCGCGAAGAATACGAATTCAAGGAGTTGCCCAGTGGTTTGCTGCAAAAGAAAATCGTGAAAAAGCGCCCGGGCACGGTCGGGATTTGCGCCGGAATTCAGAACAAATATTCGGTAGACGCGATTCCGCACATTCTCTGTGGCGGTTTTTCTAAGGAAGATACCGAGAACTTGCTCATTGACCTTGACTTTTTAGGTATTGACAACGTGGTGGCTTTGCGTGGCGACGCGCTGAAAACCGAAACCTATTTCAAACCCGAGAAAGACGGAAACGAATTTGCCTCAGATTTGGTCGAGCAGATCAAGAACCTCAATAGCGGGATTTACCTCGACGAAGATTTGCAAAACACTTCGAGTACTAATTTCTGCATTGGCGTAGCGGGTTATCCCGAAAAGCACATGGAAGCGCCGAGCTTAGATAGCGACATACACTTTTTAAAGCAGAAAATTAAGAAAGGCGCAGATTATATTATCACACAGATGTTCTTCGACAACCAGAAGTTTTTTGATTTTGTAGCCAAATGCCGCGCGGCCGGAATTACGGTTCCGATTATTCCGGGTTTAAAACCAATTGCAACCAAGAAGCAGCTCAATTTGATTCCGCACCGTTTTAGCCTAGAAATGCCCGACGATTTGATCATGGCAGTAGTCAAAGCCAAAGATAACGACGAGGTAAAGCAAATCGGGATTGAATGGTGTATTGAGCAAAGCAAAGGTTTGGTAGCGGCCGGAATTCCGGTGTTGCATTATTACTCGATGGGGAAAGCGGAGAATATCAAAGCGATTGCGAAGGAAATCTTTTAAAAGTTGTTGGTTGATGGCCGTAAGCTGTAGGCTTTAAGCTGTAAGCACGAGTTGGTGGAATTGACGGTGTGTTTATGATTTATTTTGAATGTTGAATGTGGTGGAATTAAAGGCCCAACAAGTACTTCATCCAGAAAAATAAGAACTGAAAAACACCAATTCAACTTTCCGTAAACCAACCTACAACATACAACCCACAACTTTCTTGAACTGAAAAACTAACAGTCAACTTTCCGTAAACGAACCAACAACCAACAACTCTACGTAAACCAACCGACAACTCCAATTCAACTTTCCGTAAATAAACCTACAACTCACAACCTACAACTTACAACAATTCCCACCTTGTCCACTTTTTGTCTACCTGATTTTTTAGCGGTTTTACAAGAGTCGTTCTACTTTTGGCTCAGGGAAGAACTGCTATGAAACCCTGTTATTTTAAACCAAAAAATTGGGAAGATGAGAAAACGACTACTACTTGCCTTTGTGCTAATTTCGCTCAACAGTTGGGCGCAGGATTTTTACGATTTGGGAACTATCCAAGAAATCCGGCTGACTTTTGCCAACCCGAATTGGCATCAGATTTTATTGTTCGCCAACGACTACACACCGGCCGAATCGGTTTCGATTAACGGAACGGTTTTCCAGAATGTGGGCGTGAAGTACAAAGGCAACAGCTCGTTTTCGACTGCGCATCTGAAGAATCCTTTTCACATCGAACTGGACACCTATCAGAACCAAGATTATCAAGGGATTAAAGACATCAAACTCAGCAATGTGTTTTACGACCCGTCGTTTATTCGCGAGACTTTGTCGTATGCTATCTTAGGGAAATACATGCATGCCCCAAGGGCGAACTACGCGCGGGTTTATGTGAACGATGTACTGATCGGACTGTACGTGAATACCGAATCGATAACTAAGACTTTTGTCAAGAACCATTTTGGATCTGATACCAGGCCTTTCTTTAAAGCGGCCATTCAAGGCGGAGCGAATCTCGGTTCGACCAATAAACCCAACTTGCTGTATTTGGGTGAAGACCCGGCGCCTTATGCCACGCGTTTTGAAATGAAATCAGAATTGGGCTGGCCGGAACTCATCGCCTTGACCAATACTTTAAACAACAACACGGCTCAGATAGAAACAGTGCTCGATGTGGATCGCGCGCTGTGGATGTTGGCTTTCAACAATGTATTGGTGAATTTGGACAGCTACACGGGTTTGCTCAACCATAATTATTATCTCTATCAGGACGATAGCGGTCGGTTCAGCCCGATTGTTTGGGATTTGAACATGTCGTTCGGCACGTTTGATTTTTTATCGAGCCAATCGGATTTTGTGTTTCAAACTTCCCAAAAAATTGCGATGAGCCATTTGGTACAAGCCAATCGAGCGCAATGGCCCTTACTGAGAAAGCTATTGGCGATTCCGCGCTATAAGAAAATATTTTTGGCGCACATGCAGACCATCTTGGCCGAGAATTTTGATAACGACAGTTATATTCAAACCGCGAATCAGTTTCGCAGTGCCATCGACGCAGCGGTTCAGGCCGATCAGAATAAATTTTATACTTACACCGATTTTCAGAACAGCTTAACCACAACTTCGATGGTCGATGACGAGTTTGCCGCTGCAGGAATTGTCGAACTCATGTCGGGTCGAAAAGCTTTTCTGAACAACTTGCCCGATTTCACAGCAACCAAACCGGTGATTTCCGAGATTGTTCCGTCGGTCGCGACACCGCTGATCAACACCAATATTTCGTTTACCGCAAATGTCACCAATACTAATTCCGATGCGGTGTTTTTTGGTTATCGCACGAATTTGAGTTTGGCGTTTAACAAAATCCAGATGTTTGACGATGGTGCGCACAATGACGGTGTTGCTGGCGATAACATCTACGGAACCACTCCGCTATTAATCAACAATGCGTACCTGCAGTATTATATTTATGCCGAAAACAATACCATCGGAGCATTTTCACCGGCGCGGGCCGAGCACGAGTTTCATTCGATTGCAGCCATCAACAACATCAATCCCGGAGAAATTGCAATCAACGAACTGATGGCGCAGAACACGGAAACCGTGACCGATCCGGCCGGCCAATTTGAAGATTGGATTGAACTCTACAACAATACAACCAGTCCGTTGTTGCTAGATGGTTTGTTTCTTTCGGATACTGAAACCAATTTGCAGAAATGGCAATTGCCCGCCGGAATTACTTTGCAACCCGGAGGTTATTTAATCATTTGGGCCGATGAAGACCTGACCGAAGAAGGCTTGCACGCAGACTTCAAATTATCGGCTAGTGGCGAGAGTGTAATTTTGTCGAAGGCTGATGGTACAATAATAGATTCGGTTACTTTTGGTACGCAAACGGCCAATATCAGTTATGCCAGAAACCCCAACGGCACCGGAAATTTTGTGACACAAGCACCCACTTTCAATGCCAATAATGAAACTTTAGCGGTAGAGGAAATTCTAGCGAACAACTTGGCAACTGCCCTATATCCGAACCCGGCTACCGAGCAAATCACAGTACTTTCTACTGAAGATTTAGACCGTCTGGAGATTTATAATTTGGTCGGACAAAAAGTGCATTCGCAAGGGAAATCATCAAACTACACTACCATTGATATAGGTCATTTACCATACGGAACTTATATGGTCAAATCCATTCGGGAGCAAAAAACGGCGGTTTCCAAATTTGTAAAAATCTAACGCTACACCAATAAAAGCGATATATTTACGGCTTTAATGGGCCAATGAAATTCCGATTTCTTTTTATATTGTTTTTTGGCGTTGGCGTTTTTGCCCAGCAACTTGACGACACCAATGCCATAGAGGTCAATTTCCTGCGCGGAAACATTTTGCCGCATTCGCCTGAATTGTATCATTTAATTACGGGCCATCCTGAAGGCATAATGCTGAGTTTTTCCCGAAAAACGTACGGCAAAGAAGCTTGGCAATCGCTTTACAATTATCCCGATTATGGCGGCTATTTCATCTATCAGGATTTCAAGAACGAAATGCTCGGGAAGAATTACGCGGTGGGCGCGCACTACAATTTCTATTTTCTCAAGCGTCATTTGATGTTTAAAATCGGGCAGGGTTTGGCCATGACTACGCGTGCGTATGACCGTGAAACCAATAGCAAGAATCGGGCGTTCGGCTCGAAGTATATGGGCAATACGAACTTCATGCTCAATTATCGTAAAGACCGAATCATAGGCAGCTTAGGTATCGATGCCGGATTTTTCTTTACACATTATTCCAACGGCCGTTTCAAATCGCCCAACAGCGGCATCAATACTTACGGGCTCAATTTGGGCGTGCACTACGATTTTGAAAAGCAACCCCAATACGTTGTGCTCGATTCGGTGGCTTCCTCAATGAAATATTCAGAGTCGATTAAGTTCAATTTAGTGTTGCGTAGCGGTTTTAACGAAAGTTACGTCATCGGAAGTGGGCAAAAACCTTTTTATCATTTTGGAGCCTATGCCGACAAACGCCTGAATCGAAAAAGCGCCATCCAAGCCGGCTTTGATTTGTTCGCCACGACTTCCATCAAAGAGTTCATCCGCTATCGTTCGATTGCTTATCCGGAAGAACACCTCGACCCAAACACCGACTACAAGCGCGTGGGTTTTTTTATTGGCCATGAGCTTTTTATTAATCGTCTTTCTATTGAAACCCAACTCGGGTATTATATTTATCGTCCGTTTGAGCTCGATACGCCAATATACGACCGACTCGGAATGAAATACTATTGGTACAAAAATGTGTATTCCGCACTGTCGGTCAAAACCCACGGATTTTTGGCTGAAGCGCTCGAACTTGGCATCGGCATCAGAATTTAAACCTATGAAAAGAAGTCTGTTATCTATTTTTTTGGCCTTGCTGTTCATCCATTGCGAGAAACCACTCGACTGCGTGAAATCTAGCGGCCCGATGAAAAGTAAATTATACACCGGACTGAGCTTTACCAAAGTGTTGGTCAACCAAGGCGTTTCGGTGGTGATTACCCAAGGCGATGATTATTTGGTAGAAGTGCGCAGCGGAGAGAATTTAATCAACGACATCGAGGTCACTGTTTCAGGCGACAGGCTTACCTTATCAGACAACACCACTTGCAATTGGGTGCGCGATTACGGAGAAACAACGGTGTATATTACCGCGCCCAATCTCACCGATATTTATTCCAAAACTGGTCTTGATATTCGCTCCAACGGCACGCTAACTTATGATTCACTGCACTTGACCGCCTTGGATAGCAACGACGGATTTTCAGGCACCGGCACCGGCGATTTTTACCTTACCGTAGCCAACAACAATCTGGTCTACGAGAACAACGAAATGGGCCGATGCTTCGTTAGCGGCACTACTCAAAATTTGCAAGTCAGTTTCTACGAAGGCGGCGGGGTTTTTCACGGCGAAAATCTGGAGGCTTATCATGTAGGTTTTTATCACCGCGGCAGCAACGATATGTTCGTAAAGCCAACACATTCGCTCTCAGGCCACTTATACAGTTTGGGCAATGTGAACTGTTATTCGCGTCCGCCAACCGAAAACGTACAGGTAGTTCAGCACTATCGTGGCCGGTTAATTTATCGTTAGTTTTTCTAGAAGCTATTCCGGCTCTTCGCTGTACCTTTTGCTCTGAACCCCAGAACAAAAGGGTGCCGCTGCGATCCGGGCTAGGGGTTTTCGTTGTGGGTTGTCAGTCGTCGCTTACGAATAGTGGAATTGGAGGTGATGATGGCTGTAAGCTCTAGGCTATAAGCTGTATGCACGAATGGTGGAATTGATGGTGTGTATATGATTTATTTTGAATGTTAAATGTTGAATGTGGTGGAATTAAAAGTCCAGTAAGTACTTTATCCAGAAAAATAAGAACTGAAAAACCAACGGTCAACTTTCCGCATCCAAACCGACGACTGACGACCGACGACCCAAGACTGACGACCGACAACTTTCTCAAACTGAAAAACAAAGGTCAACTTTCGCTCGCGTGAGGGATGGCAGAGAAAAGCCCGCAGCCCGTGTAGCGCAGCGGAGCCGGCGAGGACTTGCAACGAACAGCCCGACCCTTGTGGTCACGCCCTACTAAAAAATTGAATGAAAAAACAAAAGGTCAACTTTCCGTATCCAAACCGACCACCGACGACCGACGACCGACGACCGAAAACCAACCACTACTTCTTCGTTACTTCCCGGAACAAAGTTTCTAAATTCTTATTTTTCTGGCTCAGTTGCAACGTTTTCAAACCTTGGCTTTGTGCCCAGTCGAATATTAAAGCTCGGCTGTCTTCTGGAGCCATGAAAGTGAGTTCCCAGGTTTTGTTATCGTTAGTGTTGCAAGAAACCAGTTGCGGTAAGTTTTGCAAAAGTTCTTGGGTGACTTCGCGATCAAATTCGACTTCGATGATTTGCTCTTGCGTGGGCCTAATAGCGGCTTCGAGTTTTTTATCGGTCACGATTTTTCCTTGGTCGATAATGATCACACGGTCGCAAATGGCTTCTACTTCCTGCATGATATGCGTCGAGAGAAATACCGTTTTGTCTTTGCCTACGTTGCGAATCACTTCACGTATTTCAAGCAATTGGTTCGGGTCTAAACCGGTTGTGGGTTCATCCAGAATCAGCACGTCTGGATTGTGCAATAAAGCGTTGGCCAAACCTACTCGTTGGCGATACCCTTTGGAAAGCTGTCCGATTTTCTTATGACTTTCGGGTTTCAGGCCGGTCAGGCTAATGACTTCTTCAATACGTTTTTGGTCTACGCCGTACACCTCAGCATTGAATTCTAAATATTCACGGACGTACAAATCCAGATACAAAGGATTGTGCTCTGGCAAATAGCCAATAGATTGTTGCACGGCTTTAGGCTGAGTAGTCACATCAAAACCATTCACGCTGGCTTGTCCGGAATCAGCAGTAATGAATGTCGTGAGGATTTTCATTAACGTCGATTTTCCGGCTCCGTTTGGGCCAAGGAAGCCTACAATTTCACCTTTCTGAATCGCAAACGAAACGGCATCGAGGGCTTTTTGGCTCCCATAGCTTTTACTGATCTGATGGACTTCAATCGACATAATTTTAAATTTGAAAACAAAAGTACAGAATCACCAATGATTTTTTCAAAAAAACTGGCTCATTTGTAACGGCCTAAACATTTTTTTCTTACTTTAGCCATCCAATTAAATTTCAATAAAAGGCAACCGTTGCAAAATGGCGCTGATAAAGGTTTTTAGAAATTGTTCAGAGTCAGGTTGTTTAAAAATTATTAATTCAAAATAAGATATAAATCCCGGTGTGCTATCGGGATTTTTTTATGGTGGAGTTTCCCGCGAGAATCCATCGCCACAAAACAATAACTCATGGAAAATAACGCCTCGATGAGAAAATGGCTCGACGATTTTGCACTTTCACATCCGCTAGTGATTGCCGGGCCGTGCAGCGCTGAAACCGAATCGCAAGTTTTGGCCATTGCCGACCAGCTTAAGAACTCTGATGTGAGTATTTTTCGCGCGGGCATCTGGAAACCCAGAACACGCCCGGGTGGTTTTGAAGGTGTTGGTGCCATCGGTTTAAAATGGTTGCAAAAAGCGAAAGCCCAAACCGGTTTGCTGATGGCAGTTGAGGTGGCCAACGCGGCGCATGTCAAACTCGCCTTAGAACACGATATCGATGTTTTGTGGATTGGCGCAAGAACTACGGTGAATCCGTTTGCGGTGCAAGAAATTGCCGATGCGCTTCAAAAAACAGACAAAATTGTATTGGTCAAAAATCCGGTAAACCCTGATTTGGCTTTGTGGCTTGGTGGTGTGGAACGACTTTATAACGCCGGTGTAAAGAAACTGGGCGTGGTGCATCGCGGTTTTTCAACTTATGAAAAAACGACCTACCGCAACATTCCCGAATGGCAAATTGCCATTGAACTCCAGAGTCGTTTTCCCGATTTACCACTGATTTGCGATCCGTCGCACATTACCGGCCGTCGCGATAGGATTCAGGAAGTTTCCCAGCAAGCACTCGATTTGAACTACGACGGGCTCATGATTGAAACCCACATCGACCCAGACCATGCTTGGAGCGACGCCGCACAACAAGTTACGCCTACGGTGCTCAAACAAATTTTCAAAGATTTGCGTATCCGGAATCTGAGCACTGAAGAAACCGATTTCAATACCAGAATGTTCCAATTGCGCACTGATATTGATCGGGCCGATACCAAACTGCTGGAGATTTTGGGCAAGAGAATGCAGATTTCCGAACAAATTGGCGCGCTCAAAAAGGAGAAAAACATAGCCGTTTTACAAAGCAAGCGCTGGAACGAAATTTTACAGAAAATGATTTGCGAAGGCCGAACCTATGGGCTTTCAGAAGAATTTGTGCTGCGCTTATTTAAAGCGGTTCACCAGGAAAGTATCGTACATCAAGAAAAAATCATCAACAGATAAGCGCTTCTGGTTGAATACAGAAATCTCCCTGCACATAGAGAAAATCAACATCAAATAAAACACAAGGGCAATCGAAAGGTTGCCTTTTTTATTTCCGGGTGGCGCCGTCTTTAAACGATTCCTTTTTTTACCTTTGCCGAAATCTAACAATGCATGACGGGACTTGTTTATAAATCTACCGGAAGTTGGTACACCGTAAAATCCGAGCAAGGCGATTTTATCGAGTGCCGCATTAAAGGGAAGTTCCGCATCAAAGGTATCAAAAGTACCAATCCGATAGCTGTAGGCGACCAAGTCGATTATGAGTGGGAAGAAACTGCCGGCGTCGTAACGGGAATGATTCATCACATTCATCCCCGAAAAAATTATATCGTGCGCAAATCGGTCAACTTGTCCAAACAAGTACATATTATTGCGTCGAACATCGATCAGGTTTTTCTGTTGGTCACCATTAACAATCCGCCGACCACGACAAGTTTTATTGATCGTTTTTTGGTTACCGCTGAGGCCTATCATATTCCGGCCGTATTGGTGTTCAATAAAATCGATACCCTTGACGAGGCAACACTCGATGAGCAGCTTTTCTTGCAATATATTTACGAGCAGATAGGTTATCCTTGTTTGAGGGTTTCCTCTACAGAACAAAAAGGCATTGGGCCGCTCAAGGAAATGATGAAGGGCAAAGTGAGCATGTTCTCTGGGCATTCCGGTGTAGGGAAATCAACTCTTGTCAATGCACTGGAACCGACACTCGATTTAAAAACTACTGAAATCTCTGAGCAAAGCAAGCAAGGCCAGCACACTACCACTTTTGCCGAAATGTTCGATTTGTCTTTCGGGGCCAAAATTATCGATACGCCGGGTATCAAAGGTTTCGGTATTGTCGATATGCAGCCACAGGAAATCGGCGATTATTTTCCGGAGTTTTTTAAACTAAAAGACCAATGCAAATTCAACAACTGTTTGCATAAAGAAGAACCGCATTGTGCCGTCAAAGTGGCGCTCGATACCAACGAAATTGCTTGGTCACGTTATCGCAGCTATTTGCAAATGCTCGAAGGCGATCAAGAGCATTATCGCACCGATATTTACAATGACGACCGCATCGCGAGCGACCAAACCCGACAATCCGAGTAGCATGAAAGTGGTGATTCAAAGGGTTTCAGAAGCTTCAGTAGTGGTGGACGAAAAAAAAGTAGCTGATATCGCTCAAGGTTTGCTAGTACTTGTTGGTGTGGAAGACGCCGACACCGCAGAAGACATCGACTGGCTGACCAATAAAATCGTGAACCTGAGAATTTTCGCAGATGCCAATCAAGTCATGAATCTGTCGGTGAAAGATATCGATGGTGAAATTATTGTCGTGAGCCAATTCACTTTGCACGCTTCGACCAAAAAAGGCAATCGACCGTCGTATCTCAAAGCCGCCAAACCCGAGATTTCCATTCCGGCGTATGAAAATTTTGTGCTGGCATTGGAGGCACTTTTAGGCAAAAAAGTACCAACCGGGATTTTTGCCGCCGACATGAAAGTATCGTTGCTTAATGATGGCCCGGTCACGATTATTATCGACTCTAAAAATAAGGAATAAAGAAATGTTAAGTTTTTCTAAAAATAAATTTTATTTTTGGACAAATTCTTCTCGATGAAACATTTCTTTTTGCCTTTTTTTATAGCTTGCGTTCAACTCGCAGCTGCCCAAAATTATCTTACATGCCTTAACATTCCTGATAGCTTAAAGCAAAATGCAAATGCTATAGTCCGCTGGGATCAAACCGATATCGATATCCACTCGCAACGAAATATGGACATTCGGAAGAAGCGTGTGGTTACCGTTTTGAATGAAACCGGAATGGCTGCCATTGATGCCTACGAGCCTTATGATAAGCGTACCCATGTGAGAAGCATCGAAGCCACTGTTTACGATGCCTTTGGCAATGAAATCAAAAAGATCAAGAAGAAAGATTTCAGAGACCAATGCATTCTGGATGGCGTGACACTTTTTTCAGATAACAGGGTCGTTTATCTGGATTATATTCCAACTCAGTATCCTTTTACCATTGTTTACGAATGCGAGGTGCAAACCTCAAACACCGCTCAAATACCGAGATGGAGACCGATGGGTCACTATTTTGTGAGTGTTGAGAAAAGCCTACTACAGGTGACTTGTCCGCAGGAGTTAGGCCTTAAAAAACAAGAACATAATTTTTCGAACTTTAATATCAAGAAAATCGTTGAAAAAGACACTCAGTTGTCTTACGAAGCCTCGGGGCTACTGGCTCAGAAAGAAGAGTATTTTAGCGTCAACTACAATAAGATATTTCCTTGGGCATTGCTCGGTCTGGAGAAGTTTAACCTTGAAGGGGTTGATGGTACTGCCAAGACTTGGAAAGAATTCGGCAAATGGTATGCTGAGTCGCTGCTCTCGGATACTGAAGAATTGCCCGATGCCACGATAGCCAAAGTGAAAACTTTAGTTGGTGCGGAGAGCGACCCAATAAAGAAAGCTAAGATTATCTACAATTATGTGCAGCAAAAATCCCGATACGTGAGCATTCAGGTTGGTATTGGCGGGTTCAAACCCATGCTGGCGAAAGATGTTGATCGTTTGGGCTATGGCGATTGTAAAGCACTGACCAATTACACCAAAGCATTGTTGGGTGCGGTTGGCGTTCCGTCTTACCATACCGTTTTGTATGGTGATCACGACAAAATCGATATGGAGTCTGAATTTATTTCAGTTCAAGGCAATCACATGATTCTATGTGTTCCCTCCGATACAGAATATTATTGGTTGGAATGTACTAGTCAAGACGTTCCTTTCGGATATCAGGCCAACTTTACAGACGATCGAAAAGTGCTAGTAATCAAGCCTGAAGGTGGTGAAATAGTCAAAACCCAAAACTATCGAGACGAGTCCAATACTCAGTTCTGCAACGGCACCTACAAACTCACAACTGATGGAACGTTTTCAGCGAAAATCCAAATGGACTCAGAAGGCTCGCAATATGGCCCAAAATATCATTTAGAACATCGCAGACCGAATGAGCAAGAAGCATATTACAAAGCCTTTCTGAGTCATATCAACAATTTGAAAATCAGCAAAATGACGTTTTCAAATGATAAGGAATCCGCGAGGTTTACAGAAAAACTAGATTTGGATGCCATCCAATACGCCACGATAACGGGCAATAAGATGCTTTTTCCAATCAATGCTTTCAACCGCTACGATGGGAACATCAAGCGCATTCGTAACCGGAAAACCGATTTTGAGATCCAGCGTGGAAGCTATGACAAGGATGAGGTGATAGTGGAGTTACCAACAGGATTTACAGTAGAATCATTACCTGAGAATGTTCAGTATGACAGTAAGTTTGGCCAATACAAAACCGAGATTCTCAAAAAAGATGAGTCTACACTAATTTATAAGAGAACATTTTTACTCAAAAAAGGATATTATCAGCATAATGAATATGAGGCTTTTCGGCTTTACATGGAGCAGATTGCCAAGAACGATAATGCCAAAATTATTTTAAATAAAATCTAACCCATGAAAACCAGACAGTTGTTTTTTTCGCTCCCATTCCTATTATTTACAATTGCGTTTCAAGCCCAAAAAATGGATTTGGGTAAAGTGACTATTGCCGAACTCGAAGAAAAAGAACACCCAAGAGATCCGGCAGCGCCTGCGGCAATCCTTTTTAAAATAGGCGAGAGCCGAACCCGAGATGAGAATGGCTACATCAGCGTAACCGAAGTAAAGACCAAAATTAAAATATACAAAAAAGAAGGCTTTCAGTGGGCCAACCAAGAAGTGGCTTTTTATAAGTTGGGTAACACCGAGAATATTTATTTCAGTGACGCAGTGACCTATAACCTCGTCGATGGTAAAATCGTAAAGTCTAAATTAAAGAGCGACGGCCAGTTTGAGGAGAAAATCAATAAGTTTTTCAGCCGAAAGAAAATCACTTTGCCCAACGTTAAAGAAGGTTCAATCATCGAGTATAGCTACATCATCAAATCGATCGGTTACAGTATTCCAAGACGATGGGATTTCCAGACGACCATTCCGATGAATTATTGCCAGTATAAAACTTATATCCCTCAGTACTTTGTTTATAAAAAAAGTCAAAAAGGCTATTTATTTCCCAAAGTGACCGACGAGAAAATCAACAACAATTTGGGTTTTTACGACAATGTGACGACCTACGTTGCCGAGAATTTTCCAGCCATCAAAAAGGAAGCTTATGTGAATAACATCAACAATTACGTTTCGAGCGTCTCTCATGAACTGGCCACAATCGATATCCCACGGGTATTGTTGAAGAGTATTTCGACCAATTGGGACAACATCACCAACGAAATATACAAAATGGACGATTTCGGATTGGAGCTCAACAAAAAAGGATATTTCGAAGACGAGTTGGCTCCGATTCTTAAAGGTTTAGAGAAACGAGACGATAAAATTGCCGCAATTTTAAATTTCGTGAAATCGAAAGTAAAATGGAACGGATACGAAAGTTATCTGTGCGATGACGGCGTGAAAGCGGCCTACAAAAATCAACTTGGCAATGCGGCCGAGATCAATTTAATGCTCGTCGCCATGTTGCGATCGGCCGGAATCGATGCCAATCCGGTATTGTTGAGTACGCAATCGAATGGTGTGGTGCTGTTTCCGAGCCGAACGGCATTTAATTACGTAATCGCTGCAGTTGAAATCACTGAAGATTTAATCCTGCTCGATGCTACAGAACAATTCTCGGAACCTAATATTTTGCCACTAAGGGATCTCAACTGGACAGGAAGATTGATTCGTAAGGAAGGCAGCTCTACCGATATTGACTTGTTTCCTAAAACACTTGCTAAAGAGGCCGTAAATATGAGCGTGTCGATAAACCCAGATGCCACTGCCAACGGAAAAATTAGGTGTCAATTGGCCTGCCACGAAGCATTGGTGTACCGTCAAAATAACAAGAGCGTTAACGATGAAGTGTATCTTGAAACACTCGAAAACAAATACAAAGCTATTGAGGTAGATGATTACAAACGCGAGAATTTGCTGGACAATACCAAACCCATTATGGAAACATATAGTTTTAAAGACAGCAACAGTGCCGAGCTCATCGACGGAAAAATATATTTCTCTCCTTTACTTTTCTTGGGCTTGAAAGAAAATCCGTTCAAACAAGAAACCAGAGAATACCCTATTGATTTCAACTATCCGTTCCAGAAAAAATACAATATTAACGTTACCCTTCCTGAGGGTTATGCTGTTGAGAGCCTGCCGCAGCCTGTTAACATGATTACCGGAGACGATATCGGCGATTTTAAATACATGATTGTGGCCAATCAAAACCAAATTCAAGTTTCGGTGCTTATGGATATTTATAAACCCTTAGTTGCGTCAGATTTCTATGAAGTGGTTAAAGATTTTTATCAGAAAGTAGTCGACAAGGAAAACGAAAAAGTCGTTTTAGTCAAGCAGTAATTTGACAAAGATGAATAAAGCAATCTTTCTTTTTATATTCATTGGGTTTTATCAACTCCACGCCCAAAAATTAGAGTTGGGAAAAGTTTCAATCAAAGAGCTACAGGAAAAAGTTTGTCCAACAGACACTAGTGCCGCCGCCGCTATTCTATTCACCAAAGCCAAAACGGTTTATATATACGAGAAACAGGGTTTTTATCTAAACCATATCTACGAATACCGGATTAAAATTTACAAAAAAGAAGGGTTGAAATGGGCCAACTTCAAAATGCCGTATCGCATTGGTTACGAGTCCATTCGAGATGATGCCTTGAATTTCTCCGAAGCGATCACTTATAATCTGGTTAACAATGAAATCGCGAAAACCAAACTGAAAAATGAAGGAAGTTTCAAGAGAAACGTCAATAAATATTGGGATGAGGCCGGAATTACGATGCCCAATGTAAATGTGGGTTCGGTAATTGAGTTCCGTTATATCATAAAATCTGACAATATGGTGAAATACCCGGTTTTCAATTTTCAGTACGACATTCCTGTAAAATATGCCGAATACAAAACTGAAATTCCGGAGTTTTTTGTTTATAACCCGATTTTTTCCGGATTTCAAGAAGTCGATACTCAAGCCAAAGTTGAGTTAGGTTATCAGAACTATGACGACAAGAACAACCAAGGCCTGCATATGTCCTACAGGCAAGTCAATAGCGTTCACAAATTAGAAAATGTTCCGGCGTTGAAGCAGGAGCAATACCTTGACAACATAGAAAACTATCGAATTTCTGTTGACTATGAATTGGAAAAGACGCGATTTCCCGAAGTGCCCGAAAAGATTTTCACCCAAACTTGGGAAGACGTGGCAAGGGTAATCTACAAAGACAAGGATTTCGGACAGCAACTCGGCAAAAAAGACTATTTCTTGTCGGATTTGAGATTGGTACTGAAAAATAACGATTCTACCGAAGCATCCAAAGCCAAAGCCGTTTTCAAATTTGTTCAAAACAAGATGAATTGGGACGGCACTTATGGCTATTTAGCCGAAAAAGGAGTAGAAAAAGCCTATCACGAGAATAGCGGTAATGTGGCAGAAATCAATTTTATTTTGGTTTCGATGCTCAATTATGCCGGACTCAATGCCAATCCCGTATTGCTCAGCACCATTGACCACGGGATTCCGGTATATCCCAACCGGACCGTTTTTAATTACGTTGTCGCTGCCGCTGATGTCGATGGGAAGACCGTACTTTTCGATGCGACCAACAAATATACTGCACCCGGAATACTCCGTTTGTCAACCTTAAATTGGGTTGGGCGACTGATTCGCGGAGACCAGAGTTCTATAGAAATAAACTTAGCGCCATCGACTGCTTCCAAAGTATCGAACAATGTGATGGCAGTTCTCGACGCAACAGGGAAAGTGACCGCCAAAGTTAGAAGGCAACATTCCGACTATTTGGCGTTACAGTTTCGCGAAAAATACGGAAATTTGAACGCTCAAGCGTATCAGGACGATTTGGCGGTGCATTTTGAGGTTGCTGCCATCGAGGGTTATGCTGTTGAAAACAAATTGACGGATTTCTCAAAGCCCATCGTTGAAACCTTTAATTTGGCCTCCGATAATTTGGTAGAGCGAGCTAATGACCAGCTCTTGGTTGATCCGATGTTATTTTTCAGTACGGCAAAAAACCCGTTTCAGGAAGAAAAAAGAACACTGCCGGTCTATTTCGGCTTTCCCAAACACCAGAAGTACAACATCTTTATCGATGTACCTCAAGGCTATAAAATAGAATCGGTGCCAAAAGCAGTCACCATTGCCACTCCAGAGAATGTGATGCTTTTTTCATATAAGGTTTTAGCTCAGGAAAACAAACTTCAGATTTTAGCATCACTAGAGAACAACGCTTCGGTGGTATCGGCTGATTTTTATGAAGCAATGAAAGAATTTTATAACAAAGCTATCGAAAAGCAAAACGAAAAAATCATCCTCAAAAAGCTATAAAATGAACCTCAAAAACGCCCAACTCGAAGTAGACAATTGGATTAAAAACCACGGTGTGCGCTATTTTAACGAACTCACCAATATGGCGCAACTCACCGAAGAAGTCGGCGAAGTAGCCCGCATCATCGCGCGTCGTTATGGCGAACAATCTGAAAAAGAATCTGACAAGAACAAAGATTTAGGAGAAGAATTGGCCGATGTGGTTTTTGTAGTTTTGTGCTTGGCCAACCAAACCGGAATCGATTTGCAAGCGGCTTTCGACAAGAAAATGGATATCAAAACAGGTCGCGACCACGACCGTCATCACAACAACGAGAAACTGAAATAAGTTTTGGGCGAAACTTCAGCCGATATCAAGTTAGAACATGTAGCCGAAATTGTTCAGGCGCGTATTTTCATTGGTGGCAGTAAGTCTGAAACCAATCGATTGTTGTTGTTGCAAGCTTTGTATCCGCAATTGCCACTCGAAAACATTTCCGATTCAGAAGATTCGCTACTGATGAAAAAGGCGCTTTCGGCCAAAGATTCCGTTATCGATATTCATCATGCCGGAACAGCGATGCGTTTTCTAACGGCTTACTTCGCGATGCAGGAAAATCGTGAAGTTGTACTTACCGGTTCTTCCAGAATGAAACAGCGCCCGATTGGCATTTTGGTAGCAGCACTCAAGGCGCTCGGTGCTGATATTTCTTACGAAGAGAACGTCGGATATCCGCCACTGCGCATCAAAGGAAAAAAACTCATCGGAAATCAGCTCAGCATTCCAGCCAACGTGAGCAGCCAATACATTACAGCATTATTGCTCATCGCGCCCCAACTCGAAAACGGACTTGAGCTGCAACTCGAAGGCGAAATCACTTCCGCGCCTTATCTGCAAATGACTTTAAGATTGCTGAATCAAATCGGCGTGCAAACAATTTTTGAAAATAATCTGATTCAGGTTTTTCCGCTACAACAGCCATCCACCATCCACCATCCACCGATAAAAATAGAATCCGATTGGACTTCCGTTTCTTATTTCTATTCGATAGTTGCCTTATCAAAACCCGGAACACAACTTACACTTTCGAGTTTCCATCAAAACAGTCTACAAGGTGATTCATTTCTAACCGAAATCTATCAAAGTTTCGGAGTGCAAACCCAATTCGACAAAAACACGATCATTCTGGCCAAAACCCACCAACAACCAACAACCATCAACCAACAACTAAAAGACCATCCCGATCTCGCGCAAACCATCGCCGTGACTTGCTTCGGATTGGGCATTGGCTGTCAACTTACCGGATTACATACGCTCAAAATCAAAGAAACCGACCGCTTGAAGGCTCTGCAAAACGAACTCACTAAACTCGGCGCTGAAGTTACCATTACCGACGATTCACTGACTTTAGCTGCTTCCACAGTTATCGAGCCCAATCAAAAAATTGCTACTTACAACGACCATCGTATGGCTATGGCTTTTGCGCCGCTGGCGTTGAAAGTTCCTGTAGAGATCGAGAATCCGACAGTCGTTTGTAAATCCTACCCGAATTTCTGGAACGACCTACAAAAAATCGGATTTCAAATCTCGTCATCCCAATAAACTCAGGCACTCAGGTACTCAGGCACTCAGGTACTAAAAAATAAAACCCAAAACGCTTGACTTCGCCCTAGCGCCGATAGTATATTTGCGGGCTAAATAAAAAAACTAACGCCCGAGTATGAAACTATCGCACTTCAACTTCAATTTGCCCAAAGAACTACTGGCTGAATTTCCAACCGAGAACCGTGATGAATCCCGTTTGATGGTCATCAACCGCGAGAAAAAAACCATCGAGCACAGAATGTTTAAAGACTTAATCGATTATTTTGGTGATGGCGATGTACTAGTGCTCAACAACACCAAAGTATTCCCGGCGCGTCTTTATGGCAACAAGGAAAAAACCGGTGCGCGCATCGAAGTGTTTTTGCTCCGCGAACTTAACTCAGAGCAACGCCTTTGGGATGTTTTGGTAGATCCGGCTAGAAAAATCCGTATCGGGAACAAACTTTATTTCGGCGATGACGATTCATTGGTGGCTGAGGTAATTGATAATACCACTTCGCGCGGTAGAACCTTGCGTTTCCTTTACGACGGTTCGTACGACGAATTCAGATACAAACTCAAAGAACTCGGTGAAACTCCGATTCCGAAATACATCAACCGCGAAGTCACTCCAGAAGATGCCGAGCGTTACCAAACCATTTATGCCAAAAACGAAGGAGCCGTAGCCGCGCCCACTGCCGGTTTGCATTTCTCTAAACACTTGCTAAAACGATTGGAAATCAAAGGCGTGAATTTCGCCGAAGTCACTTTGCATGTCGGTTTGGGAACCTTTAATCCGGTGGAAGTAGAAGATTTATCGAAACACAAAATGGATTCGGAGGAACTCATCATTACCCAAGAAGCCTGCGATATCGTGAACGCGGCCAAAGCCAAAAAGAAAAAAGTTTGCGCCGTCGGAACCACGTCGATGCGCGCTATTGAAAGTTCTGTTTCGTCTGCCAAAACCCTGAATCCGTACGAAGGCTGGACCAACAAGTTCATTTTCCCGCCGTACGATTTCAGTGTGCCGAACTGCATGATCACGAATTTTCACACGCCAAAATCCACTTTGCTGATGATGGTTTCTGCGTTTTGCGGCCACGACCTGATGAAAAAAGCTTACGACGAAGCCATCAAGGAAGGTTACCGTTTCTATTCCTACGGCGACGCGATGCTCATCCTGTAACCGAAATGCATATCGATAAAAAAAATCCCGTCAATTACTGGCGGGATTTTTTTTGTTAACACGGATGACACTAATTTTCACGGATTCCTATATCTGTGATAATCTGTGCAATCTGTGTTTGTTTTTGGGCGTGCCGGCGGATGAACTCTCCGTTTCGATTTTAATCCATTGGTCGCCGTCGGGCTATTCGTTGCAAGTCCTCGCTGGGCTGCGGGCTTTTCACTTTTATCCCTCACGCAGTCACAACTCAACCTCAACATTATGCTTCTTATTTGAACTCCTTTATGCCTGAAGCCCACTGGGCTTGCTCCTCTTAATCTCACTCGAGGCGAAGCCGAACTGAGCGAAGCTAAATCTCACGCATTTGGGCTGACAGCTCAACCAATCTAATCCACCTGATAAACCAACTTTACCGTAATATTCGCCGTCTTGTTTTTCGACATTGTATTGAACGAACCGCCATAAGAAAAATCCTCCGAAGAGTTTTGCCCGGTAATCTGGAAAACGCCCATATCCGATTTTTTTAAATTCCCTAAACCGGCTCCGGCATTTTCGGCGATACTTTGGGCCCGCGTGCGCGCATCTTTGGTCGCTTCGGCAATCATTTTGATTTTGAGTTCGGCCAGCTTGGTATAATAATATTCGGGCGGGTTGGAGTAAAATTCTACGCCTGAATTAATGAGTTCGCTCGACTGTCGTGAAATGTCTTCTATCATGTTCACTTGTGTAGATTGTATCGTCACGGTTTGCGTTAAGTTGAAACCGGTGAAAATCTGCTGCTTGGTCGAGCCGTTTTCGTTGTAGATGTAGTCAAAATCTTTGTTGAAATTCACCGCAGAGAATACAATCTCATTCTGCTGAATACCTTTAGAAAGCAAGTAACTCTTGATTTTTTCTCGGTCGGCATCCAGTGCGGCATAAGCGTCTTTCAAAATCATACTTTTCTTGGAAAACGAGCCACTCCAAACAATCAAATCGGAAACGAAATCTTTTTTTCCGAGCCCTGTTACGCTGATCGTGTCGGCACTTTGGTTGCGGTTCCGGAAGGCATCAGAGAATAAAAAAGCGGCCACCACAACGGCCAGTGCAATAATTAGTGTATTGGCATAATTTCTCATAAGAATCGGTTTAGGATTTAAAAGTAAATATTTTCAAAACACAACGGCAAACCTTCGTAGTTATTTTTTGTTATTTTTACGCACCTTAAAAAAATGCATCATGACTTTTCAGAACACTAGAGAATTTGCGCAACAACTCGATGGGCAAGACGCTTTACGTGCCTACCGTGACGAATTTATCTTTCCGCAGCACAACGGCAAAAATGTGATTTATTTCACCGGAAACTCGCTCGGGTTGCAACCCAAAAGAACCAAAAAATACGTCGATGAAGTCATGAACGACTGGGCCAACCTTGCTGTTGAAGGCCATTTTTATGCCAACAAACCCTGGTGGGATTATCATGAACGTTTCGCTGCACCACTGAGTAAAATTGTAGGCGCGAAGCCATCGGAAGTGACTGTGATGAACACCCTTACGGTCAATTTGCATTTGCTCATGGTATCGTTTTATCGCCCAACGAAAACGCGCTATAAAATCCTCTGCGAAGAAAAAGCATTTCCATCTGACCAATACATGTTCCAGAGCCAAGTGCATTTCCACGGCTACAAAACCGAAGATGCGATTGTCGAGGTCAAACGCCGCGACGGCGAACACAACATCCGCTTAGAAGACATTCTCGCCAAGATTGAAGAAGTCGGAGACGAACTTGCCTTAGTCTTAATTGGCGGAGTGAACTATTACACCGGACAAGTTTTCGACATCAAAACCATTACCGAAGCCGGACACAAGGCAGGCGCAAAAGTCGGTTGGGATTTGGCGCACGCTGCCGGAAACATCCAACTCGAACTGCACGATTGGAACGTTGACTTTGCTTGTTGGTGTAGTTATAAATACATGAATTCAGGGCCGGGCAATGCTTCGGGTTGTTTCATCCACGAGAAGCACCACAACGATTCCAACTTGCCGAGATTTGCCGGTTGGTGGGGCCACAACAAAGAGCGTCGTTTCAAGATGGAACCAGCTTTCGATCCGGTTCATGGAGCCGATGGTTGGCAAGTGAGCAATTTGCCGATTCTCTCGCTCGCGCCTTATTTGGCTTCGGTAGAAATGTTTTCCGAAGTCGGGATGGACGCTTTAATTACCAAACGCAACCAGATTACAGCTTACCTCGAATTTGTTCTGCACGAAATCGACAAAGAAGTAGATAGTACGTTCGAAATCATTACTCCGCAAGACCAATCCCAGCGCGCTTCGCAGTTGTCAGTATTCCTGCACGGTGAAGGCCGAACCTTATTCGATTACCTGATGAGCAATGGCGTGATTACCGATTGGCGTGAACCTAACGTAATCCGACTAGCGCCGGTTCCTTTGTATTGCTCTTACGAAGACATGTACGACTTCGGCCAGATTTTAAAACAGGGCATTTTGCAAAAGCTAAACTTGAACAGCCTCTAAAACAGGAATGTCGATTGACTGAAGCACATTTGTGTAATGATTCAATTGCTTTTGAATTTCATCGCGTTGGGTTACAAAATAAGGCGAATCAGAAATCAATTGTTGATAGTAACCGATTCCGTCAAGTAAATTTGATTGGAAAGTCAGCCACTTCTTGATTTGCGGCGAGGTGGCTTCAGTGTTTTTGAGGTCTTTTTGTAAATAATCCACATAGAGTTTCAGCTCATTGATAAAAACGTGCGGACGATGTCCAGTAGTCATCACACTAGCATTGCCATAAATGTGCTGCACCATTTCCCGGAGCGAAACTTCACGGTCAAAGTAGGCCAAATTCGGCCCAGGGCAAATCACGACACCTTGGTCTTGCCCTTTGATTTTGATGCTGTGTTCTAAGTAAGAAGCGTTGGCCAAACCTACACAAAGACAGGATTTCTCGGTGATTTTGTCGAACGATTTTTGAAAATCTTCTGCCGAGAGTTGTTCTTTTTCGGCCAACAGTTCTTCTAATTTGATGTCTTGGTATTTCTTGGCGGCGGTGCACATTCCCATCGGATCGTACTGTTTGTTGCCCAGCGCTAACAATTTCTTTGGGCAAGAACTTCCGGCTTTATCTTCGGAGATTCTTTTCTGTTTCAGTTGTTCGTTGGTGGTGCCTCTGACCGTATTGAACGGAACGCCGAGCGGAGAAATATTACTCAAATAAAAATCGTCTTCTTTCGCTTGGGCCAATAAATTCCGTGTTTGCGCATCAACAGAAGTGGCTTCAGGAACCAGCAAAAAGGGCGAGCCCCAACCAATCGAATCCAAATGATAATGGTTCAGTAGAAATTCGTGTTCCACGGCCGCTCCGACACCACCTTGCGCGGTGATTTTCAATGGCAATGCCGATTCGGGGATAGGTCTTCCTTTTTGCGACAAAGCTTTTTCCATCAAAGGTTTTGCAGAAGCGATGAGTTCGTTTTTCTTTTGTTTGAATTCTTCGAGAATCGGCCCCATAAGCAAACCGTCTGTAGCAAAGGCATGGCCACCACAATTAAGCCCCGATTCGATCCGGTACTCGGAAACCCAAAGCCCTTTTTTGGCTAAGAAATTCCCTTGAATCATTGCCGAACGGAAATCGCTTACCTTCAAGATGATTTTCTTTTTGAGCCGACCATCTGCTGTAGGGAAAAAGTCTTGAAATTGCTCAATATAACTGTACAGCCTCGGGTTCATTCCGGCAGAAAGCACTAACGACGATTGAAGTTGACTATGGGCAAAACCCCGAAGCGCTGCATGGGCGTCGTTAAATTCTACCGGCAATTGCGTTTTCTTATCGAAGTTGTCTTTGTCTACTTTGGTCATGATGTTAACATCAATTGCGCCCGGATGCAAATGGCTTTCGATATACTCTTGGAGCTGTTCCTCAAGCGATGGCCCATCGAGAAATTGTTGCAGTTTGGTCTTGATTTCTGAATGGTTTGGTAGTAGCGCGATGTAGTTTTCTAAGGCCGTTTTGCTCTCGGCGAGCTCGGTTTTGAACTGAGAGAATTTCTCTTTTACAATCTGATCGACCATATTGAGGTAATGCGTAATTCTGCTGGCACGGAAGTCTTCGATTTTGGTTGTGATTTCTTGATACGGCAACTTGAATTTGGCGCTATAAAAGGCGCGCATTTTCTCCAGCAGTTCGTCGTCGGTAATTGAAACGACCGAATCAATGCCGAAGTGTGCCACGCGGATTGGGCTGTCGATGGTAAAGGCCAATCCCATGACGGGAATATGAAAAGTATGTAAGGAATTTGTGCTCATACGAAGGGATTAAATAAACCGCAAATATGAGTAAACGCGTCCATTAAAAACCTGATAATTGTCATGCGTAGCGGAAATTCCCACTTTTGTTTTGCAATCAAACCAATGCGATTATCTTTGCGCGAGATAGGCGTTTGATGCCTTAAAATTTTTTCTAAGATGATGAACAAACAACAGAAAATAGAAAATTTCGACCCGTCGCAGCCCGGCTTGGCCGATCAGAGCATTTTTGGCTTGCCTTTTACGGCTGACGAGAGCGAAATCATTATTATTCCCGTGCCTTGGGAAGTGACGGTGAGTTACGGTTCAGGTGCGTCCAACGGCCCCGATGCTATTTTGGAAGCCTCGTTTCAAGTCGATTTGCACCATCAGGATTTTCCCGAATTATGGAAGCTTGGCATGTACCTCGATCTAACCGATCAAACCCAGAATTGGGCCGACAACAGCGAGAAATACAAAGCCTTGGCACAACCGATTATAGAAGCGCTGGAAAGCGGCGAGGTCATTGAAAGCCATCCGGCCTTGCAGTCTGATTTGGATAAAATCAACAAAGTTTGCCGCGAACTCAAAGACGAAGTGCGCGAGCGTGTTTTATACTGGATGGAACGTGGTAAGAAAGTAGCGCTGCTTGGTGGCGACCATTCTACACCGCTGGGTTATTATGAAGCTTTGGCTAGAAAGCACGACCATTTCGGGATTCTGCACCTCGATGCCCACATGGATTTACGCATTGCTTACGAAGGATTTACCTATTCGCACGCATCCATTATGTATAATGCTTTGCAGTTGCCGCAGATTACCAAGATCGTTCAGATTGGCATTCGCGATTTCTGTAAACAAGAAGTAGAGGTAGTTATGGCGCAAAATGGACGTGTTCAAGTGCATACTGATGCAGACATGAAAGCCGAAACCTTCAAAGGCATGACTTGGGATGAGCAATGCAACAATATTATTGCCGCGCTTCCCCAAAAAGTAGCCATCAGTTTTGATGTCGATGGCATGTATGCTTGGTACGGACCCAATACAGGAACTCCGGTTCCGGGCGGGTTTTCGTATGAGCAAGCCACTTATTTGTTCAATAAATTAGCCGATAGCGGAAAGGAAATCATCGGTTTTGATTTCGTGGAAGTCGCTCCGGGCGAAACCGATTGGGACGGAAATGTTGGCGCGAGAATGCTGTATCATTTGTGCGGAATCCTCGCCAAGAACAACGGAATGGAAGTAGGCCAGCGGATTAATTTCAAAAAATAAATTACTAGTCACATTTCATAGCAAAGCCCGTTCAATTGAGCGGGTTTTTTATTTATAACTAGCATGAGTTTCTAAAAAAAATGCCTTCATTTTCGAAAATGCCCTAAAATTGAATGGGGTATATTTTAAAATTCATAAAAATCAACTTGGTAATAGGTGTAAATTTTTAGGGTAAAATTCAATTTTCTATTTTTAGATCAAATAAACTGCGAACGATGAGAAAAATTACCTTAACCCTAGTTTTGATTTTACTTTTAGTGCAGAGTTTGTTCTCGCATCTGATACTGCAAGAAAACACGGCTATTTCCACCACTTCACAATTTGATACCGGCGATACGGCCTGGATGCTTGTGGCTACCGCGCTGGTTTTATTAATGACTCCGGGTTTGGGTTTTTTCTACGGCGGTATGGTCGGAAAGAAGAACGTGATTAGCACGATGATGCAGAGCTTTATGGCGATGGTGATTGTCACTGTGCTTTGGGTAGTGATTGCTTTTGGTTTGTCGTTCGGGCCTAGCCTCGGCGGAATTATCGGCAATCCGGCGGGTTATGTTTTCTTTCAGAATGTGAGTGTTTTGACTTCTTGGCCTTTAGCGCCTACGATTCCGTTTTTGTTGTTTGCCTTGTTCCAAGCGAAGTTTGCCATTATCACACCGGCTTTGGTAACCGGAGCTTTTGCCGAGCGCATTCGTTTTTGGGCTTACTTGCTTTTTATGGTTTTGTTTATACTGTTTATTTACACGCCGCTGGCACATTGCACCTGGCATCCGGATGGCTTGTTATTTCAACTCGGCGTGCTCGATTTTGCCGGTGGCACCGTAGTGCACATGAGTGCTGGTTGGGCAGCCTTAGCCGGAGCTATTTTTTTAGGGAAACGCAGAACACCCAACACCAGCCCGGCCCGAATTACTTATGTTTTGCTGGGTACTGGCTTGCTTTGGTTCGGTTGGTTCGGGTTCAATGCTGGCTCTGCGATGGGCGCCAATGGAATTGCCGTGCAAGCTTTAGGAACTACTACCGTTGCAGCGGCGGCGGCTTCGATGGCCTGGGTGTTTCTTGACAAAATCTGGGGCCACAAACCATCGGCAATGGGCGCTTGTATCGGTTCGGTGGTGGGATTGGTGGCCATTACTCCGGCGGCCGGTTACGTGAGTATTCCACATGCCATTTTTATTGGAATCTTCAGCAGTTGGGTGAGCAATGTGATGGTGTCGAAATTCCCGAAAGGCAAAATTGATGATGCGCTCGACGTATTTTCGTGTCATGGAGTTGGAGGTATGACCGGAATGTTGCTCACAGGCGTTTTTGCTTCCAAACAAGTGAATCCGGCAGTGGTCGATCAGGGTTTGATTTTTGGCGAAACAACATTGTTTTTGCACCAGTTGGTGGCTTTGATAGGTGCTTCTGTGTTTGCCTTTACGGCTTCGTGGATATTGTTTTTTGTGGTCAATAAAATCACGCCTTTGCGGGTAAGTCAAGAGAAAGAGGAATTGGGGCTAGACCTCACCCAACACGGAGAATTCTTGTAAATCCAGTGGCTGCGTGAAGGATGGCAGCGGTTAGCCCACAGCCCGGTTTGCAAAAGCGGGCGAGGACCAATAGCGTACAGCCTGACCCTT
The DNA here is from genome assembly GCF_011392125.1 of Flavobacterium lotistagni. Taxonomy (GTDB): domain Bacteria; phylum Bacteroidota; class Bacteroidia; order Flavobacteriales; family Flavobacteriaceae; genus Flavobacterium; species Flavobacterium lotistagni. Next base: position 21,454 of record NZ_JAAJBU010000013.1, on the reverse strand, counting down.
GTGGGCACGCCCAAACCTTAAGAAATAAATATATCGTTTTTGACTTCTTGAATTTGATTATTACTTACTTTTGTGGCCTACATTTACTTTACTTCTCGATGCAGCAACCTAAGAAAATAGCGGTAATCGGCTCTGGATTGGTCGGGTCATTGCTGGCTATTTATTTGAGAAAAGCCGGACATACCGTACACGTTTACGACCGCAGCCCAGATATCCGAACCATAGAGTTTTCAGGTCGTTCAATCAATTTAGTGATGTCAGACCGAGGTTGGAAAGCGCTCAAAGACATGGGGCTCGAGCAGGAAATCAAGAAAATTGGCATTCCGGTAGACAAACGCGCTATTCACTTGGTAGGCAAAGAACTCCAATACCAATATTACGGCAAAGAAGGCGAGGCGATTTTCTCTTTGTCACGCGGTATTCTGAACCGCAAGATGATTGATTTGGCTGAAGCAGCCGGAGCGGAATTTTTCTTCGAACACAAAATTTGGGATGTTACTTTAAGTGATGCCACCATCCACATCGGCGAGACCGAAAAAGGCGAGTGGGAAGAACTCAAATACGATTTGGTGTTTGGCTCTGATGGCGCTTTTTCAAGGGTTCGACACAGAATGCAACGCCAGAGCATGTTCAATTATTCGCAGGAATTTTTGAAAATCGGTTACAAGGAATTGCACATTCCGGCCAACGCAGACGGCACGCACAAACTCGACAAGAACTCTTTGCACATCTGGCCACGCGGCGAATATATGCTGATGGCGCTCGCCAATACCGACGGCACTTTCACCTGTACGCTGTTCATGCCGCACGAAGGCGAGAATTCGTTCGAAAACCTCAAAGACAAAGAAACTTTAGAGGCTTATTTCGCGGAACATTTTCCCGATACGGCCGATGTGATTCCTGACTTGGTGCGCGATTTCTTCAAAAATCCGACTAGTTATTTGGTCACGATGAAATGTTTTCCCTGGACTTATGAAGATAAAGTGGCGCTGATTGGCGATGCTTGTCACGCAATTGTCCCTTTTTACGGACATGGCATGAACGCCGGTTTTGAGGATATTACCGTGCTCTACCAATTGATGGAGCAATACGGCGACGACTGGGAAACCATTTTCAAAGAGTATGAAACTTCGCGTAAACCCAACGCCGACGCGATTGCCGAGCTGTCTTACCGCAATTTCATGGAGATGAGTTCCAAGACCGCCGATGCGCAATTCCTGTTGCAGAAGAAAATCGAAAAGTGGTTTTCAGAAAAGCATCCGAACAAATGGTTGCCGCTCTACAGCCGCGTGACTTTTAGCCTTCGTCCGTATTCTGAGGCGCTCGCTTTGGGCAACCAGCAAAACGCCATTATGGAGCAAGTCATGAAAATGCCTGATATCGAAAAACTCTGGAATTCCGAAGCGGTCGAAAATAAAATCCTGGAGTTACTGGGTTAAATTTTTCAGAAGCTGATCCGGCTGTATTTTACAAGTTTTTACAAAATCCCTGGGTTTTCTAAAGTTCCCGAAAACGCTTCCGCTGGTCGCGTTTCGGCAACAAGAAAACCATCACGGCTTTTGTAAAAAGCTTTTCATTCCCATCCGGGCTAGGGCTTTATTCTTCCCGATGTACTTTATTGAAATCAAAAGCAGGTTTGCAGATCGCGATGTATTCGCAAGGCTCGTCAAAAGGATTCGAGTATTGCACGCGCGTGTTCTTCTCAATCTTAATCGATTGTCCAGCCTCCAAAATTACTGTGTCGCCTTCAATGATAAACTGCTTTTTCCCTGAAATGATATAAGTGTATTCCTCGAATTCAGGCGTTTGGAACGGCTCGGCCCAATGCGGTGGCGCAATCATGTGCGCAATCGAGATTTCTGGATTATTCGTCGTAGCGATGCCATGGTGTTCCTCGATGAGTTTACCATCAGTCGTCGGAACCACAAAAGGCGATTTTTGAATCAGGTATTTTTTCATTATTGCTTAATGATTTTTTCAACCCTAAATCCGTTTGAAGTTTTGATTTTCAGAAAGTAAATTCCGCTGTTTCTGTTGCTTAAATCAAGTTGAAGCGATGCGGTATTCGTAAGCACTTTCTCTAGAATTCTTCCCTGCAGATCGAACAACTCCACCGAAGTCATGTTGTCTTTAGAAACAATGTTTATCCAGTCTTCGGTCGGATTAGGTGCCAATGAAACACGATTGTTTTCAAAAGTTGTATTACTCAAAAGTTCAGAAATGGTCGAAGTGGCGGTATTGGTTTCAACTGGAAAATTATAATCGAAATACACGCTCGCTTGGTTTTCTATGGTGTCACCTATAACAAGGTTGTCTTTAGTTTTGATTTTAAAAGCGACAAAACCACTGCTGGTTGGTTCGTTTTCAGTAACTGATGAAAGGTTGATATCCTGAAAAATAAATTCAACTTGAGGGCCCGAAATTTTTGTGAGCAGTGAATTTGAAGCAGCAATCACTTGCAAAGAAGCGACGTCAAATTCGGCTACATTAACTAAGTCTTTCACCACCACATTTTTCGCCATTGTCTCGCCGGTATTCTGAAAACGGATTAAATAGTGCACATAATCACCGATCAATTCAGTAGAGATTTCATCGCCTTGCAAACAGCTTTTATCATTGGGCAATGCAGTATCAGCAACGGTTTGTGCCAAAGTGAATTGGTTGTCTGAAGCCGTTTCATCATCCTCCACCGGAATAGAAAGGATAAATCGCAACACGTCACCCGAAACAACAGCCGGAGTTTCAAGCGAAGAATTCAAATTCAGAATCAAATCAATCGAACGGGTTTCAAAAGGTTTTAATTGGCTGAAATTCCAAACCAACTCGTTACTGATTTGTTGATTGATCGCTGGATTGGCCGCCACAAAATGAAGTCGGTCTTCTTGATAATTCAAACTGATGTTGCCTGAAAGTGTTTGGTTGCCTTTGTTTTTGTATACTAACTTATAGTGTGCATCAGTTCCCGGTTGGGCAGCCTTCAATGGCAGCATCATGATTTCCAAATCGTTGTGAATGCCGTTGGGAACCACGCAGAAATGCTGGGTTTGCGTACTGTTGGTGTTGTTTTCGAAATTGACCAAAGCCGTCGCCGGCGTTACGGTGAAATAAGGATTTTCGAGTTTGGGTGTCAGGGTATAATTCCCGTTTTTAGTAAAAAATGAATAACCGCCCTGAGCGTCAGTAGTAGTTTCATTTTGAGTATTACCGCTGAGTTCTAATTTACAATTCGCTAAAGCAATATCGCCCAGATCGCAACCATTGTTGTCAAAATCTAAAGTGAGCTTTCCCGTTATTGTATTATAATCACCGCCAGGAACAAAACTGCAATAGGTATTGATTTCGATAGTGTCAATCTGGTTGTTTTCCAAGATTTCTTGCTGGTCTGCAAAATCTTCTTCGTCAAGGCAGAGATAAGTCAGGTTCGGGCAATTCAAATTGGCATTGGCCCAGATGAAATCCCGATGTCCGTTTTTTAGGTTCACCCAAGTCAGGTTCGGATTGTCGTTGATATAATATTCCGGACCATTTCCATAATTTTCACATTCAGTCAAGCTGCTAAAATCGAGAGCGGTAAATAAATTAAAACTCACGTCAACAAAATTTAATCGGTGTACTTGGCTTAAATCAAGCGATGAAAGTTGGTTCTCGCCACAACTGAGCCATTCCAAATTCGGGTTATTCCCTAAATAGAGTGCGCCGAGTTGGTTGGCGTTGCAGCTCAACTTGCGCAAGGCTGTGAGTAATGAAACATCTATGGAATTGAGTTGGTTCTCGCTACATTTAATTTCTTCAAGTAGCAAATTGTGCTCAAAATTCAATTGAGTCAGGTTTGATCCTTCGAGTTCGAATTGGCGCAAGTTCACCAAGTCCGCCAGATTCAAATAAGTGAGATTTCCCGGATGCTCGCAACGAAACGTCTCTAAATTGACCAATCCGTCAAGTACAATGGTTTCTAGCTGGGTGTGTTGTGCCGAAAAAGACCTTAAATCTTGTGCATGTGAAAGATCGATTTGAGTGAAATTAGTGTTGTAAAAATATACAGTTCTCAAGTTGACCGTATCTTCGAAATTGAGGAAATTCACCGCGCCAGCATAACCTACACTCAAGTTTTCTAAGGCAGTCAAACCTTCAAGATTCAGCGTATGAAAGTTACATTTGGTAAAACGCAGCGATTTCAAATGTACCATGCCTGAAAGATCAATCGGTTCAGTAATCGTAGTATAAGAACCAAAGTTCAGGATTTCTAGATTTTCAAATTCGCGAATGCCGGTAATGTTATTGAAATTGGCAAACGAAAAACTCAATTCAGTTACCAGTAAGGCTTCGCTAAGGTCTATTTCTCCGTCTTCGTTCAGGTCAATAGTTGTAGGGTAGTTGAGCAGTTTGTCTTTGAAGGTGGCATCTGGGAAATCGATAATTTGTGCCACGCCGCCAACGGAGCATAAAAAAGTGAGCAAAAACAAGTAGTATTTTCTCATTGGGGCAATGTTTGCCCAAAGGTACAGGGAATGGTTTTGGCACTCCAGAAATCGAGTAAAAAATCGACAACGGCTACAAAAAAACCGATGAAAAGAGCGTTTTTCTATCGGTGAAATTCATTTGATGGGCTTTCAAACACGGATTGAGCTCAATAATGAATTGCAGGTTTGGGCTATTTCTTGAAAATAAAATACACCGCCAACACCAAAAAGCAAAACCCTACGGCATGGTTCCAACGGAAAGTTTCGTTCTTGAAAAATACCAGCGAGAAAATCACGAATACAATTAAGGTCACCACTTCCTGAATTACCTTAAGTTGCATGAGCGAAAACGGGCCGCCGTTGCCTTCGAACCCCATTTTATTGGCCGGCACCTGAAAGCAATATTCAAACAAGGCCAAACCCCAACTGATTAGGATAACAGTAATCAGCCCCGCATTCTCAAACCATTTGAGTTCCTTGAATTTTAAATGCCCGTACCAAGCCAGCGTCATGAAGATGTTGGATAAAACCAATAAACCGATGGTGAGAAAACTTTTCATTCGATGCGTAATTTTTTGAATCAGGAGCCGGGAACCTGCTGTCCGCTCTATCTTTTACTCCGCTGAGGCTCCGCAAAAGGATGCCGCTGCCATCAGGGCTAGGGGATTCCATTAATTAACAATTAATAATTAATAATGAATAATTGTTTTGTGATTACTTCTTTAGAATTTTGCTTAGAATACTGAAGGCACCACGGATGAAGCTTGCGCTGGTTACGACTTTCAGTACTGATTTTCCGACTACACTTGCGGTACTAGGCTCGCTGCTTTTGGTTTCTTCAGCCTGAGTTTGCTGAGCTTGTGTGGCTTGCTCGTAGGCGGCTTCGATTTTTTTGGTTAGGATTTCACAAGCGCTTTCCCGGTCAATGATTTCGCTGTATTTACGCACCAATTTTGATTTAGCGTTTATGGCCTCAATTTCTGCTGGAGTTAAAATATCCATGCGGCTTTGAGGGGCGCGGAGCATTGTTGCGGCAAGTGGTGTAGGCGTTCCTTTCTCGCTGAGTGCCGTGACCAAGGCTTCTCCAATGCCGAGCGAAGTGATGAGTTCTTCGGTTTGATAAAATTCCGATGTTGGATAATTATCCGCCGTAAGCTTGATAGCTTTGCGGTCATTGGCGGTAAAGGCCCGAAGTGCGTGTTGTATTTTCAAACCGAGTTGGGCCAGTACGCCACTGGGCACATCCATCGGATTCTGAGTGATAAAGTAAATGCCGATGCCTTTGGAGCGAATCAGTTTCACAATTGTTTCGATTTGGTCGAGCAGGGTTTTGCTGGCTTCGTTGAAAATCAAATGCGCCTCGTCGATAAACAACACCAACTCAGGTTGGTCGGCGTCGCCTTTCTCGGGCATTTGCTGGTAAATCTCTGCCAGTAGGCTCAACATAAAAGTCGAAAACAATTTGGGTTTGTCTTGAATATCGGTCAGTCGGATGATATTCACATAGCCTTTCCCGTTTTCATCAAAGCGCATTAAGTCATTGATATCAAATGAGAGTTCCCCAAAAAATAAATCGCCACCTTGTTGTTCAAGTTCGATGATTTTTCGCAGAATCGTTCCAGTTGTTGAGGTCGATATTTTTCCGTAGGCCGCTTCGATTTCTTCTTTGCCTTCTTCAGTAATGTAATTCAATACTTTTTTAATATCTTTCAAATCGAGCAGTGGCATTTTGTTATCGTCACAATATTTGAAAATCACCGAAACCACGCCGGCTTGTGTGTCATTCAAATCCAAAATCCGTGAAAACAAAACCGGTCCGAATTCTGAAACCGTGGCCCGAAGTCTGATACCGTTTTGCTCCGAAAGCGTCATCAGCTCCACCGGAAAACTCGAAGACGAGTATGGAATACCGATTTTCTGATGTCGTTCTGTGATGAATGGTTTCTCTTCTCCTTTGGCAGCAATACCACTGAAATCGCCCTTGATGTCCATCATCAGCACCGGAATTCCGAAACTTGATAGTTGTTCAGAAAGCACTTGAATTGTTTTGGTTTTTCCGGTTCCGGTAGCGCCAGCAATGAGTCCGTGGCGGTTTAAGGTTTTGAGCGGAATGCGAACTTGGGCTTCGGGTATTACTTCGCCTTCAAGTATTGCGGCGCCTAGTACAATGCTTTCTCCTTTGGTATGGTAGCCTTCGGTAAGGGTTTGAATGAAATCGGTTTGATTTGCCATGGAAATGAATTTTAATCGCTTGAATTGATGCGCAAGTTAATTTTTAGTTGACTATTTTGGGTGATCTCTGCCGATATTTTTTACCAATTCAGTCACAAAAAATGATGAAGATTTCTTCGATGATATAATAATAGGTTGTTCCTGCGTTATTTGAATCAATGGTTGCGCAAAAGTTGTAATTGGTTCGATTTCATTTGCTTTGCTAAAATCTGCTCAATGCCGACAAAGACGGGCTTTCGCAAGGTTTTAAATTAAATGCAATTAAATTAAAAAAAGTTTTTTTATTACAACTAAAAATCTAAATTTGCTGCTATTCAAAGTTATTTACAACTAAAACTAATAAATTATTTAAAAAATTTAAAAACTAAAAAAATGGCAAACGTTAAAAAAGAAAGTGGTTCAAGTTTAGGAGGAATGTTCTCTGGGATCGTAATTGTAGCATGTATATTGGTTGGAGTTCTGGTTTGGAGTTTCATCATGGGTGCTGGTTCTAACTTTGAAGGCGGCGTGAATACCGGAGCTCCATTAAAAGGAAATTATTTGGCGATGGTATATAAAGGAGGTCCAATCGTTCCAGTGTTGATGGGCTTACTCCTAATGGTGGTTGTGTTTTCTATTGAAAGATACTTCGTAATCACCAAAGCAACAGGAAAAGGAAATCTTGACCAGTTCATGAAATCAGTACAGTCAAGCGTAACTAAAGGGGATATCGAAGGAGCACTTGCAGCTTGTGACAAACAACAAGGTTCTGTGGCTAACGCAATCAGATCGGCTTTAGTGAAATACCAAGAAGTGAAAAAAGAAGGTTTCAACAGTGAAGAGGCTGCTGAGACGATTCATAAAGAAATCGAAGAAGCTACGGCTCTTGAAATGCCAATGCTAGAGCAACACATGACTATCATCTCGACTTTGGTTTCTCTAGGAACACTTGCTGGACTTTTAGGAACTGTAACGGGTATGATTAAGGCCTTCGCTGGATTAGCTGGTGGCGGTGGAGCAGATTCTGCTGAATTGGCAAACGGTATCTCTGAAGCCTTGATTAACACGGCTACTGGTATCTCGACTTCTGCTTTGGCGATTATCATGTACAACTACTTTACTTCTAAAATCGATACCTTGACTTACTCTATTGACGAGGCAGCCACCACAATCGTAAATACTTACAGACACTTTAGAGGTAGCTTAAAACAATAATTTTGGTAGTCAATATCAATTATAATTTATAAACGATGGCAATAAAAATGAAAAAAAAGTCTACATCTACCGACATGACGGCGATGTGTGACGTTGCATTCCTTTTGCTTACTTTCTTTATTTTGACTGCTACTGCCAAAGTTCCTGAAGTAATGCCTGTTGATACACCGGCATCTACGGTACAAACCAAGTTGCCAGAGAAAGATTTGGCTACGTTAACAGTTGGAAACGGAAAAGTGTTTTTTGATGTCAAAGGGAAAGATGTTCGTATCAGAACCCTTGAACTGATGGGCAACAAATACGGGGTTAAATTTTCTGAGGAAGATCAAAACAAATTTGCAATTATGGAAAGTTTCGGTGTACCGGTTCAAAACCTAAAGCAAATTTTAGATATGAGTCCTTCGGACAGAAAAAGCGTTCAACAACCGGGAATTCCCAAAGACTCGTTAGACAATCAATTGGCTGAGTGGGTTCAGAATGCTAGAATTGCTAACATCGAATTGCACGATAAAGAGTTGGAACTAGCCATCAAAGGAGATGCTAAAGAAGAATATCCGGTTATTAGAAAAGTAATGGATATTTTGCAAGACCAGAAAATCAACAGCTTTAGTTTGGTGACTGGTTTAAGAGGAAAAGAAAAATAATTTTTAAAAATATACTAGATGGCTGAATTAAATACCGGCGACAGTGGCGGAGGTAAGAAAGGCAGTAAAAAAGTAAGAAGTAAAAAACAGAACTCTAAGGTCGATTTGACGGCCATGGTAGATTTGGCTTTCCTTCTGATTACTTTCTTCATGCTCACCACGACCTTGTCTAAACCCCAATCGATGAATTTGGGTTTGCCAGACAAAGATCCGGACAAGGACAAAAACAAAGATGTTAAGGTAGACGAAAACCGAACCATGACCATTTTGTTAGGTGATAATAACAAGTTGGTTCGTTATGTAGGTTTGTTGGCTACTCCGGTTGCAGGAGGTGCTCCAAAAGATTTTGAATACGGTAAAGATGGAATTCGAAAAGAATTACTTGAGCGCAAAGAAAAAGTGCTTCAGTATACCGGAAACAAAGACAAAGGGATGATTGTAATTATCAAACCCAGCAAGAAATCAAACTATCGAAATTTAGTAGATATTCTTGACGAAATGGCTATAGTTGGGGTTCCTACTTATGCTATTGTAAACGACTTTACTCCAGAAGAAAGCAAATTGATCAACGGTGGTTCTACAGAAGCTGCGGCTCCGGTGACTACTAATCCTTAATCTAATTAAAAAAGAAAGACATGAAATTAGATTTATTAAAAAGTCAATGGCTCGATATCGTTTTTGAAGGACGAAACAAATTATATGGTGCATACAACTTAAGAGCAACCAATGGCAAAACAACAATGCGTTCGTTTGTTATTGGAGGGATTGTTTTTACTTTTTTGGTGAGTATTCCAGTTTTGGCCAACCTGCTTCCGGATAGTAATGATGAAGCGGTGCTAGATCAAAAAATCACCACAGTAAAACTTCCACCTAAAGAGAAACCGAAAGAAAATCTTCCACCGCCACCACCACCGCCACCAAAAGTGGATCAGGTAAAATTTGTAAAACCTGTGGTAGCGAAAGCGGAAGAAGTGGTTGAAGAGCCGCCAAAAATTAAAGAAATCGTCGATAAGAAAATCGGCGCTGAAACCATTAAAGGTGACCCAGATGCAGAGCTTACTGTAGAACCAGTAGGTAATGGCCCAAAAGAAGTAGTTGAAGAAGACAACAACATCTACAACTCTGCGGGTATCGAGGTGAAGCCAGATTTCCCGGGCGGAATCGAGAAATTCTACAAGTTCGTTGGAAAAAACTTTACCCCACCGGATGACGAAGATTTCCCAGGAGGACGCGTTTATGTGAATTTCGTGGTGGAGAAAGACGGTTCATTAACCGACATCAAAGTAGTGCGCGATGCTGGTTATGGAACTGGAAAAGAAGCCATGAGAGTATTGAAGCAATGTCCGAAATGGAACCCTGGTGAGCAAAATGGAAAGAAAGTAAGGGTTTCCTATTCATTACCGATTATGGTAGCAAAAGGAGGAGAATAATATGCTCCGTAATATCGTTATTAATTTCAAAGAGAAATCGCTTTCGCAGCGGTTTCTTTTTGTTATAGGAATGTTGTTCTTCCTGATGTATTTTGTTCTCGGTTTAATCATTATATTTTGGAAGTCATTGCCGATTAATATGCCGGACAATTATCGGATGGCTTTTGGCGTTTTGCTGATTGTTTATTCTTTTTTTCGGTTTTACCGATTTTTTAATGCGAACACGCAATGAGAAAGTACTTCAATATTATAGTTTATACCGTATTGATTTTCTTGGTGGTTACCTGTAAGAATTCTGAAAACAAGCCAACCCAGACAATGCTTCAAGGCGAAACCACACTATTGGTTGACGAAACCCTGCGCCCAATTGTTGAAGAACAAGTACAAGTTTTCGAGAGCAATTACGATGCGAAGCTGACTATTATACCAAAATCTGAAGCGGAGATTATTCAAGCCATGACGAAAGACAGTTCCAGAATTGCGGTACTTCCAAGAACACTAACTGACCAGGAAGTGAAGTTTTTTAACAGTAAAAAATTCTACCCCAAAATGACTCCTTTTGCCAAAGACGGCATTGCACTCATTGTCAGTAAAAGTACTAAAGACACCTTAATCACGTTAGAAGCATTGACCCAACTGATGAAAGGTATTCAAATCCCAAATTTCAAAGGGTTGGTTTTCGACAATCCAAACTCTAGCACCGCGCGCTATCTGTGTAGCTTGGCTGCGGTTAAGAATCTTCCGGAGCAAGGTGTTTTTTCATTCAAAACCCATAAGGAAGTTTTTAGTTATGTGGCGCAGCACGACGGCATGATAGGAGTTGTGGGAATAAATCATATCTTTGAGCCCGCTGTTGAAATTGCTGAGAATTTAGATAAAGTCAACACGCTCAATGTGTTAAATCCGAAAGACAAAAAGTACTATGCCCCGACTCAAAACGACATTGCCACCGGACAGTATCCTTTGGCACGCGAATTGTTTGTTGTCGACGCCCAAGGATTTAAAGGGCTTGGAAGCGGGTTTTCCGTTTTCGTCTCCGGAGAAATTGGGCAACGGATTGTTTTAAAATCAGGATTGGTACCGGTACATTTCCCGACGAGAAAAATCCGAGTCCGAAACACAATCAACAAATAAAAAAAGTAAAATTAAATACAAGACCATGAACAGAATCAAAATTTTTAGCTTGTTATTTCTTGCAGCAACAACCTTTACCCAAGCCCAAGATCTCGAGCAAGCTAAAAAAGCCATAGACGCCGAACAATACGAGAAGGCAAAAGCAATGCTCAAGGCACTTATTCAGGCCAAGCCTGCCAACGGAAAAGCTACATTTTATTTAGGGAACGTTTACCTTAAACAAAACATAGAAGATTCCGCCAAAATATTTTACCAAAAAGGGCTCACTACAACCGAATCTCCGAAATGGAATTATATCGGTTTAGGTCAAATCGATCTCGACAACGGCAACACTACTGCAGCCCAAGCCAATTTCGATCAGGCGTTAAAAGATATCAAGAAAAAGGATATCGAAGAATACATCCACATCGCTAAAGCATACATGAACAGTGACAAGCCAAACTACAAAACGGCGCTCACTTATCTTGACAAAGCCAAAGCCATCAATCCAACTGATGCTAACTTACAAATGGCACTAGGCGATGCCTATTACGGAGACAAAAACCAAAACGAATCATACGCTGCCTACCGTAACGCATTTCAAACCGATTCTTCTTTACTTCGTGCCAAGATGCAATTGGGTGTGCTTTTAAAAGGTGCGAAATCTTACACCGAAGCGGTAAAAGCCTACGACAACGTGATTGCCATCAACCCGAATTATGGTCCGGTTTACAGAGAGTTAGCCGAAACCTATTACTATTGGGGCAACAACGAACCAAAGAAGTATAACGAGTACATTCAAAAAGCGTTGGGCTATTACGAGAAATATATGTCTTTGACCGATTATTCTCTAACTTCAAGAATGCGCCACGCCGATTTCTTGATCTTGGCCAAAGACTACAAAGCTCTGGAAGTTGAAGCCAACAAGATGAAAGAACTAGACAAAGTCAACCCTAGAATTTTACGTTATTTGGGTTATTCGGCTTATGAAAATGGCAACACGGACTTGGCAATCAAATCAATTCAAGATTATTTGGCCACTCCGGGGAATAAAATTATCGCAAGAGATTATATGTACTTAGGTTTGGCCAAACTTAGAAAATCAAACAATGCCGAAACCAAAACGGTCGACCAAACTTTGTTTGCGGCTGCAGTAGCGGATATTAAGAAATCTGTTGAAAAGGAACCCTCAATGACCAATGACTTGAGTGAAATTGGAAAAAAATTCTACGAGCAGAAACTCTTCAAAGAAGCATCAGCCATCTACGAAATTGCTACGAGCAACCCGAATTCAAAGAATTTCCTTTTGGATAATTTCTACTTGGGCAACTCAATCTACTACAACAACACCAAAAAAGATGTCGTAAAAGTAGATGCAGTAGAACTCCAGAAAGCCGATGCCGCGTTTGGCAAAGTAATCGAAGCTTCACCAACAACCCAAGATGCTTATATCTTCCGCGCCAGAACCAACCGATTGCTTGAAAACGAGGAAATGATCATCAAGTACTACCAAGATTACCTTCGCGTAGTGACCGAAAAAGGCCAAGAGGAAGTCGATAAAAACAAGGCCAAGTTCATCGAAAGCTACAACAACATCGCTGCGAGTTACGCCAATACAGATGTTGCCAAGGCCAGAGAATACTTCAACAAAACTCTAGCGCTCGACCCAACCAACGAGTACGCTTCAAGTTCACTCAAAAGCCTTGGAAAGAAATAATTCCTGACAAGAAATTGCAAAGCCGATTGCCCTGAAAAGCAGTCGGTTTTTTATTTGAAGCTAATCCTGCTGTCCATTACTAGCTTTGCCGCAGCCATGGTTTTTTGTATCGGCCAGTAACTGCTTCTGTGGTCGCAGTTACTGGCCGGCAAAAAATCCAAGTCGGCGCCAAAGGCTATTCATTCCCATCAGGGCTAGGGCACTGGTTTTTCTCTGAACTTCAGTAGAACTTTTCGCTATCTTTGCCCTTTAAAACAGAAAATGCTAGCAAAAGAAATACAAACTGCTGTAGAAAAAGGAACCATGCTTCCGTTAATGGAAGAATTCTACACCATTCAAGGCGAAGGTTTTCACACCGGAACCGCGGCCTACTTCATCCGAATAGGTGGTTGCGATGTCGGTTGCCATTGGTGCGACGTCAAAGAAAGCTGGAATGCCGAATTGCATCCGCCCACAGCGATTGATAAAATCGTAGCCAACGCCGCAAAATATGCAGACACGGTAGTGATTACCGGAGGAGAACCACTCACTTGGAATATGTCGCCGCTCACCCAAAACCTCAAAGACAAAAACCTCAAAGTACATATTGAAACATCGGGTGCTTATCCGCTTACAGGTATTTGGGACTGGATTTGCCTTTCGCCAAAGAAAACGAAGCTTCCTACGGCCGAAGTTTACGAAAAAGCCCACGAGCTCAAAGTCATTATTTACAACAAACACGACTTTATCTTCGCCGAAGAACAAGCCGAGAAAGTCAACCAAAACGCGATTTTATTCCTGCAACCCGAATGGAGTAAAAAAGAAGAAATGACGCCGCTTATCGTCGATTACGTCATGCAAAATCCGAAATGGCGTGTGTCGTTGCAAACCCATAAGTATTTAAATATACCTTAGCATGAAGTGTTTTTTCTGCATCATTTGTTTTCTTTTGGCTCTGGAGCATACCTCGGCTCAAGACCATACGGATCCCGTTGCACCGGTTTTAGAACTTACAGAAGTAGATCAGCAACCCGAGTTCCCGGGCGGTTTAGAAAATTGCTATACTTTTTTCTACAAAAATTTCAAAAAACCTGAGGTGCCCGAATTAATCGGCAAAATTTACATTTCGTTCATCGTCGAGCCCGACGGCACATTAACAGATATTCGCAGTGACAGAAATCCCGGCTTCGGAACCGGCGCAGAAGCCGAAAGAGTTATGCAGCTTTCTCCAAAATGGATTCCCGGAAAAAAAGCAGGCCAACGCGTTAGGGTGAAGTATATCCTTACGCTCGGCATTCACACGGATTAAATTATGAAATCACAGTTTCTATTAGATTCCGAAATTACTTATCTCAATCATGGCTCGTTTGGAGCTTGTCCGAAACCCATTTTTGAAAATTACCAATATTGGCAGCTCGAACTCGAAAAACAACCGGTACAATTTCTGACCAAACATTTGTCGGGCCATCTTCAAAATGCTAGACAGGCATTGGCCGCATATATTAATTGTGACGCAGACGATTTCTTCTTTTTGTCCAATCCGACTCAAGCGATCAATACGGTCATGCGCAGTCTCAAATTAGCACCCGGCGATGAAATCCTGACGACCAATCACGAATACGGCGCCATGGACCGCACTTGGCATTTTTACTGTGAGAAGTCAGGAGCAAAATATATCCGTCAGAATATTTCTTTACCAATCCAATCCACCGAAAGCCTGATTGAACAATTCTGGAAAGGCTATACTACCAGAACCAAAGTGATTTTTCTGAATCAGATTTCTAGTGCTACGGCGCTCATTTTTCCCGTTAAAGAAATTATAGACAAAGCAAAGTCACTCGGGTTGATTACTATAATCGATGGTGCTCACGTTCCAGGGCATATTGATTTGAACCTCAAAGAACTTGATCCTGATTTTTACACTGGAACGCTGCACAAATGGATGCTTACCCCTAAAGGTTCTTCGTTTCTTTATGTGAAGAAAACTTGGCAAGACAAGCTTGATCCATTGGTAGTCAGTTGGGGTTATCTTAGCGATACGCCAAGTAAAAGCCGTTTTCTGGATTATCACGAAATGCAAGGCACGCGAGACGTTGCTGCTTTTTTGACGGCTCCGGCTGCTATTGGGTTTTTGAGTGAAAATAATTGGAGTGAAAAGAGTACTGAGGCCAAGCAGCTCATCCTTGAGAACTACAAAAAGTTTTGCGACTTGGTAGGGTCAGCGCCTATTTGTCCTGTTACTAACGAGTTTTTGGGTCAGATGTGCAGTATTCCCATCCGTGCCGAAAAACCGTTGGCTTTAAAAGAAATTTTGTATGAAAAGTATCGCATTGAAATTCCGGTGATGAAAATCGAT
Source organism: Flavobacterium lotistagni (assembly GCF_011392125.1). Lineage (GTDB taxonomy): Bacteria > Bacteroidota > Bacteroidia > Flavobacteriales > Flavobacteriaceae > Flavobacterium > Flavobacterium lotistagni. The sequence goes on along the minus strand of NZ_JAAJBU010000013.1, from coordinate 6,329 downwards.
CACGGCACTTTCCTCAGAATTTCGCTTAATGCCTATAATGCCCCTGATGATTTAAAAGTTTTGCAATATGCTCTAAAGGAAATTATCCGAACCACAGATTGGCTCGGTTGATTTTCACCGCTTGTTTAATTGGGTTCGCCTCTTTTTAAAATTGTTAGGGTAAAAATCAAAATTAGTTTGTAACATTGTACCCTTAATTGTCTATTAATCCCATGAAAAAATTAATTACCCTATTGTTTGTTGTGGTCTCTCTGAGCGCTTTCTCACAAAGAAGAACCTGCGCCACCATGGACAAAATGCATCAAAGAATGCAAGCAGATCCGGAGTTTGCAAAGCACCACGAGCAGGTGATGAAGAACATCCAAAACGCCAATGCCACGCAACCACTGTTCCGAAGCCCAAATGCGCCAACCGCGGTGGTGACCATTCCAGTAGTTTTCCATGTGCTCTACAAAAACGCTACTCAAAATGTTAGTGATGCACAAATCAATTCACAACTAGCCGTGTTAAATAAAGATTACAGAAAACTCAATACTGATTTTAGCACAGTGGTTCCCGCTGCTTTTCAACCGCTAGGAGCTGATATGGAGGTGGTTTTCGTCAAGGCATCAATTGATCCTAACGGTGCCGCAACAACCGGCATCACTCGCAAGTCGGTTCCCAGTTCTTTCGTTTATGAAGACAGTTATTATCTGGCTGCCGGTCAACCTGCCTGGAACCCAACGCAATATATGAACATCTGGATAGGTCGTTTCTCTGATAATTCTTTACTAGGTTTCGCTTATTTGCCTTCTGCCGCTGGTCAAGCTTATGATGGTTTATGCATCGGAGACCAATATTTCGGCACTACGGGAACTGCTTCAGCACCTTTCAACAAAGGAAGAACGGCTACCCACGAAATTGGGCACTATTTCGGTTTAGAACATCCTTGGGGCGATGACAATAGCTCATGCGGTACTACAGCTAATAGCGATGGAGTAGCCGATACACCGGCTGTAGATGGGCCTCATTATGATTGCCCGACTTATCCGACCAATGTCAATACTTGTACTTCGTCGGCCAACGGCGCCATGTTCATGAATTTCATGGATTATGTGAATGATGCCTGTATGGCGTTTTTCACGACAGGTCAAAAAACCATTGTGAGAAATACAATTAGCGGCACAAGAGCTAGTTTGCTTACATCACCAGCTTTGGCGGTAAACAATTTTGAGGCTTACAATTCCATTAAGCTTTATCCCAATCCGGCATCGAACTATTTTACCATCGATTCGGAAAAAATCAACGTTGACCAAGTGGAAATATTCAGTGCTGTTGGGCAATTGGTAAAAAGTCAGAAGGTTTCCAAAACCAACAACGTCATCAACATCGAAGATTTCGCGGCAGGAACTTACTACTTGAGAATCTACGGCGACGGTCAGTATTTGAAATCAGACAAAATCGTAAAAGAATAATCTCGAACCGAGTTAAAAAGCAAATCCCGAAAGTGTTTGGCTCTCGGGATTTTTTTATGACCAATGTTTTCGTTTTTTAAGTTCGGTGATATGCGCCAAATGATGGTTGCCGTGCCAAGCATACAAACCAATGATTTCCTTGAGTCGGAACGTTTTTCCGTGTTCCGGGTGAATGAAACTTCGATTCAGTTGTTCTGAATTCAAACTTCGCATCAGATACGCCAGCCGATAATGCAAGCCGTCAAGAAACGCCAAAGTCGGTTCAATCGGCATGGTCTTATTGTCTTCAAGGGTTGACCAGCGGTCTTCGTAATAGAACTTGATCGTTGGGTTTTCCTCGGTTAATGCCCATTTCACGCGAACCAAACAATTCATGTGGCTATCAGCACAATGGTGAATTACTTGACGAATCGTCCAACCGCCCGGGCGATAGGGTGTTTCCAGTTGCTGCGGCGTCAAGTCAGCTACTTCCTTTGTCAGTCTTTCTGCAAACGAAGCAATTTCATCAATCCGGCCAGTTAAATATTCAAGAGAATAATCATCAGGCGGAACAAACTTGCCAATCGGGTAACGCAATTTTTCTAAATCTTCCATAGTGTTGTATTTCTTTTTTGGGCGTTCCCTTCGGTCGGGCGTTCGCACTCGCTTTTTTACGCTGAACCCCAGCGCAAAAAGAGCTCAGACAATTGCTCATTCCCTAACGCAAACCTGAGAATTCCGTCCGCTTGGTCTAAATGGTGAGCTTTGCCAAGTAATCGTAATGCTCGCCTTCGAGCACCAATTCACATCGTAATCCATTGGCTAAGGCTGCGTTTCGCAAGGTATTGTAATCAATGTACATCCAATCAAACGGCACTTCTTTTTCGCCTTTGTACTCAATATCGAAAACCACTTCGCCATAATATTCCGTATCCGATGGAACATACTTTGCGCCGTCTTCATCTTCGTCGAACATATAAATGATATCAGAACTATCGAGCAAAATTTGGCCATTTTCATTCAGTAGTGACTTCAGTTGAAGCAGAAAACTACTGATGTTTTTCAACTTGCCACACATACCGGCACCATTCATCAAAAGCAAAATTGTATCGAATTTTTCGCCTTGCAACTCCATCACGTTCTGCACTTTGGCATTTTTAATTCCGCGAAGTTGGCACGCATGTATTGCATTGGCCGAAATATCCATCGCCGTCACATCTAACTTTCGCTCGTTTTGAAGGTATAAGCTGTGACTTCCGGCGCCGCAACCTACGTCGAGAACTTTTCCTTTTGCCAGTAGCAAGGCTTTCTGCTCTATTTTCGGCATGGCATCAAAAGAGCGGAACAGATAAGCCACGCTCATTTCGTCAGCTTCGGAAATCGAAGTTTCGGTAATTAAATCTTCAGGATTGTTGCCGGTTTGGAAATCCAGAATCGCTTTTCCGAAAAGATCTTTCATGTTGCAGTTGCGTTTATTTGAAGTAAATTTGCCTGCTGCAATACATCACAAATTGACAAATCCACGAATTGACATATTAACCAAGCTCGCCAAAGATAAGCATAACGAGAACAAAAAGTATTTCGATAAGCTCAAAAAAAAGCCGCCGAAAAACCTTGATTATGCGATGCAGGAACTTCACGATGCGGAGTTCAAAAGAACCGATTGTTTGCAATGTGCCAATTGCTGTAAAACCACTGGGCCTTTATTCACTTCGGCCGATATCGAGCGTATTGCCAAGCATTTCCGACAGAAACCACAACAATTTATTGACCAATACCTGCGCATCGATGAAGACAAGGATTACGTTCTTCAAAAAGTTCCGTGCACTTTTCTCGACGCGGAGAATTACTGCATGATTTACGATGTTCGACCCAAAGCCTGTCGCGAATTCCCGCATACCGACCGTAAAAAATTCCAACAAATATCAGAGTTGACTTTGAAAAATGTCGCTATTTGCCCAGCGGCTTATAATATTGTTGAGGAAATGAAAAAGCGTTTGCCCATCCATCAATAAACTCAAAAGTTTTGCGTCTCTGCGGCTTTGCGAGAGAAAAGAATGCTCGCAAAGCCGCAGAGACGCAAAGTGTGCCATAATAAAACTTTAATTGTTTTGATTGGCGACCAAGAAACTGTCCGGATAAATCAAGTATTTTCGTCGCATTTCCTTGAATTTTTCGATGCCGGATTTCCAGGTCGCGCGGATTTCTTCTTCATTCATACCGCCTTCAATCTGCTCTTGGAGCTTTTTTGTTCCGGCCAGTTTGGTAAAATACGAATTAAAAAACTTCGACGGTTCTTCGGTTTCGCGATAGGCTTTGATAAGCCATTTGAGTTCGAGTTTGTTCACTTTCGGGATTTCAGACAAATCTTCGCCACAACAAATTTTCCCATTCCATAACGGATCTTTCGCTCCTTCGTTTGGCATCGGGGTGAAACTGTAATGATTCGCGGTCAAATAAGGCGAACCATAAATTTGAAATTGCTTGTTCGTACCGCGCCCGATACTGACATTAGTTCCTTCAAAAAAACAAAGGCTGGCGTATAGGTTAATCGCTTGGGCGTTGGGCAAATTCGGCGAAGGTTTCACCGGTAAACTGTATGGCATCTCGCGGCGGTAATTCTCGCACGGCACAATCTTAATCTTGCACTGAATACTGTCTTTGAGCCATTTCTCGCCGTTAATCATCAGCGCATATTCGCCAATAGTCATTCCGTGCAATACCGGAATTTCGTGCATTCCGACAAAACTGCTGTGCTCTTTTTCCAGAATTGGGCCGTCGACAATATTGCCATTCGGGTTCGGGCGATCTAGTACAATCAATTCAATATTGTTTTCCGCACAGGCTTCCATCACATAATGCAGCGAAGAAATATAAGTGTAGAACCGCGCACCTACATCTTGCAGGTCGAAAAGCAACACGTCAATGCCTTGCAATTGCTCTGCGGTCGGTTTTTTATTGTTGCCGTATAACGAAATGATGGGCAAACCGGTTTTGGTGTCTTTGCCGTCTACGATGAGTTCTCCTGCATCGGCCGTTCCGCGGAAACCATGCTCGGGCGCATAGATTTTAACCAAATCGATTTTGGTGTTCTGAGCGATGTAATCTACCACGTGCATCGTATAGGTTTTCATGCTCAATTGCTCTGAGTGGTTGATGGTATCTTTAATAGAAATCGGCGCTTCAAACGTAACAAGGCCGCTTTGATTGGTCAGGATACCGACTTTCTTGTTTTTGAGCAGACCGAAATAACTGGCCATATTGTCGGTGCCGGTCATAAAAAAATCAGGCTTGATTTTCATTTTGCTCTTGATCATTGTTTGCGACGGAGCAGCATAGTTAATCGGCTTGGTCGTTTTACACGATATCAATAGCAGCGCTAAGCCTAAAGTCAGGAATGCTCTTTTCATTTTAAGGTTGCTGTTGCAGCTCCACCTAAATCCTATTTCAATGCTCATAAATCCTGAATAAATTTCACCTAAACGTTCTAAAAGCTGTATTTTTGAAGCCACAAATCAAGCAAAAACCCAATTTGAACCTCGAGTATTTTATAGCCAAAAGACTCATTACGGCTAAAGGGCGTAAAAGTAGTATATCTGCACCAATTATAAAAATTGCGGTTTCGGCCATTGCTATTGGTATGGTCATGATGATTGTTTCGGTCGCTACAGGCATCGGTCTGCAGCAGAAAATCCGTCAGAAAGTATCGGCTTTCAACGGCCATATCATCATCACCAATTACGACGATAACCAGTCCCAAGTTAGTGTCACGCCGGTTTCCATCCATCAAGAATTTTATCCCAAATTCAAAAACGTGCAGGGCATCAGCCATGTGCAAGCCGTGGCTTCCAAAGCCGGAATCATCAGAACCGCCAGTACTTTCGAGGGGATCATCTACAAAGGCGTCGGCAAAGATTACCAGTGGACCAATATCAAGGAATATATCACTTCAGGCCGCACCCCGAATTTGATGCATAACTTAAACAACGAAGTCATCATTTCAGAATTTCTTGCCAAACGTCTTAACCTGAAACTTGGCGATACGTTCAACACTTTCTTTATGAAAGAAACCGGTAACCAACTGCCGAACTTGCGCGTTTTCAAGATTGTCGGGATTTACAATTCCGGGATTCAAGAATTCGATTCGGCATACATCATCGGCGATATCCGGCATTTGCAGCGCATCAACAAGTGGCAGTCGGACCAAGTGGGCGCTTTTGAGGTTTTCGTAGACGATTTCACCCAAATCAAACAAAAAGGTGAAGAAGTTTATGAGCAAACCAACTCCACGCTCGATACCCAAACCGTGGCCGAGAAATACTACTATATATTCGAATGGCTCGAACTGTTCGATTTCAATATCATCGTAATTCTGGTCGTGATGATTGCTGTGGCGACGATCAATATGGTGGTGGCTTTGCTGGTGCTCATCCTCGAACGCACTCAGATGATTGGCATACTCAAAGCGCTCGGAGCCAACAACTGGAGCGTGCGCAAAGTGTTTTTGTACAATGCTTTTTACCTGATATTGCGCGGACTGTTTTGGGGCAATCTTATCGGAGTCGGTTTGGTTTTAATTCAGCAATATTTCGAGCTCATTAAACTCAACCCTGAAAACTACTACGTGAATGTTGCACCTGTCGATTTGAATTGGCTGTATCTTTTGGCGCTCAACCTCGGTACAGTTCTGGTCTGCCTGATTGTTCTGTTGGTGCCGTCTTATATTATTACCAAAATTTCTCCGGTTCGGGCGATTCGTTTTAATTAAGTTTTGGGCGTGCCGGCGCAATGCCTCCAGTGTTTTTAAAAGAACTGAGCGCGCGCCGTCGGGCTATCCGCTGCAAGTCCTCGCTGGGGCTGCGGGCTTTTCGCTGCTATCCCTCACGCAATTTGGGT
>NZ_JAAJBU010000012.1 GCF_011392125.1 Flavobacterium lotistagni | reverse complement strand
AATAAGTAACCGAACCTATAGTATTCAAAGTAGGTGATGCTACCGAAGCGCCACCAGTAGCTGCGTTGAACCAGCTCAAGGTTTGTCCGGCAAGAACAGTAGCGGTAGCAGTTAAAGTTTGAATCGGAGATTGCTCACATTGGGTAATATTTCCACCTGAAACTGGAGCCGCCGGAGCTGCGTTGATGGTCAAGGTTACCGGTGTTCTGCTCAGTGAATTACAAGTTCCGTCGTTGGCTTGTGCGTAATAAGTAACCGAACTTATAGTATTCAAAGTAGGTGATGCTACCGAAGCGCCACCAGTAGCTGCGTTGAACCAGCTCAAGGTTTGTCCGGCAAGAACAGTAGCGGTAGCAGTTAAAGTTTGAATCGGCGATTGTTCGCATTGGGTAATATTTCCACCTGAAACCGGAGCTGCCGGAGCTGCGTTAATTGTTAAGGTTACCGGTGTTCTTGTAGCAGAAGCACAAGGGCCACTTACGGTTTCAGCATAATAAGTAATCGAACCAGTAGCATTTAAAGTGGGTGAAGCTACACTAGCTCCTCCAACGGCAGCATTATACCAAGTCAACGTTTCTCCAGCTAGAACAGTAGCTGTAGCAGTCAAGGTTTGTATTGGCGATTGCTCGCATTGGGTAATATTTCCACCGGAAACTGGAGCCGCCGGAGTTGGTGGTTGCGGATTAATCGTCACATTAGTTAGCGGAGAAGTACAACCAAAGGCATTTCTTGCTCTTACATCATGAGGTCCTGGAGTGAGTCCGGAATAAATCAAAGTACCTGAATAAGCGCCTCCGTCTACGCTGTATGTTTCGCCTGCTACTCCGGTAATAGTGATTGTTCCGGTAGCTGTAGAACAGCTAGGTTGCGTGACAACTACTGAAGGAGCCAAAGGGCTGGTAGCAGGAGTACAAGCAGTCGAGAAGCAACGTACTGTTCCAGCAGTAAAGCAAGTACCGACTGCACCGGAAGGAGTTACATATAGGTCTACATAATCACCCGGTGCAAGGCCTGATCGGGTATATGTTAGGATGTTTCCTACTGTACCAAATTGAAATGGCCCGCCGTTTATGGTGTAAACAACTGTATATGTTCCGGCACCTGGAACTGCACCCCAATTAAATGTGATTTGATTGAAAGTAGTCGCCCCACATGTAATCGTAGGTGATAATAATGGGTTAATCGTTACTACTTGAGTCGTAGTACAGCCTCCTAGATTTCTATAGGTTATAGTTGCAGTACCTCCAGAAACGCCAGTTACAAGACCTGTATTGTCTACTGTGGCTACAGCAGGATTTGAGGATTCCCAGGGTATGGTTGCATTCGGAAAAAGAGAACCCGCCAATTGCAAAGTACCTGCAGCACAAGTGGTGTAAGTGCCGCTTGGCGATGTAATAGTGGGGAAGTTAGCAACATAGACATTAGCCGAAAATAAATTGCCCAAATTGTCTCTATAGGTGATAGTCGTGGCTCCTAAAACTCCAGTAGCCGTTACCAATCCGGTATTGCTGACAGTCGCAATGGCTGGGTTGGAGGATGTCCAAGGGGTTGTTGGATCAGGTGTTCCTGAGCCTGTCAACTGTGTGGTTAGTGGTCCGGGCAAACAGATGCTGAAATTTCCCGTGATGGCATTGGGCGCTAGTGTAGTACGAGATGAGATTTCAGTATCTTCAGTGTTTATTAGATTTGATTTATTGCCAGAATCTACTGTTATTTGAGCAAACGCAGCGGTAGATAACAGCAATAAAAGTAGTAAAGTTCTTAATTTAAATTTATTGGGGATAAGCTTCATAATTGTTGGGTTCCTTCGTTTTGTTTAAATCGAGTGAGGCCGTGAACTTCTGTCAAGCACCCGAATTAGCTAGAATTTCGAAATTGATTTTTGTACCAACATGACTTCACAAAAAAGTAAGTATATTAACCTTTAATTCCGTCATTCTGAAAGCTTTCAACTTCAAAAAATTCGTCTCAAAATTAAATTATTTTCATTATAAACCAACTGAACAAAGATTAAATTTTAAAGATATGTTAATTTAAAATTGTGCAATTCTTTTTTTATTGTAATCTCGATTAATTTTTGTTTTTATTTTTCTAAAAATCAAATGATTATGATGTCTTAAGTTCTTCTTAAAAATACTATAGCTTCATCAAAACTTAACCATAAAAAAAGCCTGAATCATCTTCAGGCTTGTTGAATTAAAATGAGATTTTGGCTCGAATTAAATATCGTCGAAATCCACATCTGTAAAGTTACTGGCCTTGGGTGCAGTTTCTTCAGTTCTTTCAGTGGTGTATTCCTTTTTGAAATCTTTTTGGTGACGCTCCGAAATCACTTCTTCGCCTTTGTGATTTAAAACATAAGAAGTCATGTCTTCCAAGATTTCGGTGAATGCAGCGAAGTCTTCTTTGTACAAATAAATCTTGTGTTTCTTGAAATGAAACGAGCCGTCTTCTTCAGTAAATTTTTTGCTCTCAGTGATTGTGATGTAGTAGTCATCGGCCTTAGTAGCGCGTACATCAAAGAAATAAGTTCGTCTGCCTGCTCTTAAAACTTTAGAAAAAATCTCCTCTTTTTCTAACATGTCATTGTCTCTCATAATCCTGCAATCAATTAGTTTTTTGGTGTTAATTTCCATCCAAAAATGGTAAAAAATGTATTACAAAACAAAATTTTAATTCAATTCTTTTTCCGAAAGTTGTTTCAAATATAACTCGGCATAATAACCTTTCTCGTTTATAAGTTGATTATGAGTGCCTTGTTGAATAATTTTTCCACCGTCGAGAATGATGATCCAATCTGCGTTTTTCGCCGAAGATACTCTATGGCTAACAATAATGGTGGTTTTGTCTTTACAGAAAATAAGTAAATTGTTCAATATGGCTTCTTCGGTTTCGGTGTCTACAGCCGATAAACAGTCGTCTAGCAGCAGTATCGGCGCATTTTTGATGATGGCCCTCGCAATGGCAACCCGCTGTTTTTGTCCACCTGAAATTGTGATGCCGCGTTCGCCAAGCATTGTTTGGTAGGCTTTATTGAATTGAATAATATTCTCATGCACGACGGCTTGTTTGGCTGCCCATACCACTTCATCGTCAGTGGCATTTTCCTTACCGAATTTGATGTTGTTGCCGATGGTGTCTGAGAATAGAAAAGCATCTTGAGGCACAATGCCTATGCTGTCGCGCAAACTGTCTAGATTTAACTTACTGATTTCCTTTCCGTCAATCAATACCGCTCCTTCATTCGCCTCATAAAGCCTACTAATTAGTGACAAAATGGTCGATTTTCCTGAGCCGGTTTTTCCTAAAATCGCCAAGGTTTCGCCTTTTTTAATCGAGAAATTGACATTTTCCAGGGCTTGAATATTGGTGTCATCGTAAACAAAGCTCACATTTTTGAATTCAATCGAGCCATTAATCGGTGTTTTTTCAAGATGGGTATTCTGAATTTCCGGTTCTATTTTCAGAAATTCATTGATTCTTTTCTGCGAGGCTTCGGCTTCCTGAACCATCGAAGAAACCCAACCCAATGAAGCAACCGGCCAAGTGAGCATATTAATATACAGGATAAATTCGGCGATAGTACCAATACTTTGAATTGTTCCGTTAATATACATCAAGCCGCCAAAATAAATCACAACCAAATTGCTTACGCCAATCAGTGCAATCATCAATGGCCCGAACAAAGACTGCACTTTAGCCAAATGTAAACTCTTGGTTTTGCTTTCTTGCGACAAATCGACGAGTTGTTTTTGGTATTGATTTTCGAGTGAATAGGCTTTAATAACCCGAATTCCTGAGAAAACTTCTTGTGTGAAACTCGATATTTTCGAAAGATATTGCTGAAAAACTGTACTGCGTTGGTTGATTTCAGAACTCAATTTGAAAATCACGTAAGACAAAATCGGGAGCGGTAGTAATGAATATAGTGTCAATCTCGGCGAAACATTGTACATATATATAATGACAATCGCGAAACGAATAAATGTGTTAATGGTATACATCACCGCCGGACCAACATACATACGGACTTTGCCAACATCTTCACTAATCCGGTTCATCAAATCTCCGGTGCGGTTCTGTTTGTAGAAATTTTGCGTAAGCCGTTCGTATTGGCGGAAAACTTCATTCTTAAGATCGAATTCGATGTGGCGCGACATCACAATCAAGGTTTGGCGCATTAAAAAAGTCAGGAATCCGGCGATGATGGTAGTGGCAATTATCAGTAAAATATTATGAAACAGTTCTTTCTGAATTGTTGCTACACTTGGGTTGTTTGCCTTAGAAAAGTCTTCAATAGCTTTGAAAGATTTGCTGATGAGTTTTGGCGTGAACAAAGCGAAAATCTGCGCGACAATCGTGGTGATAATTCCTATTAAAAAACTGTATTTGTAGCGGACAAAATATCGATTCAAATATTGAAGTTCCTTCATGATATTAAGATGAACAGAAAATGATGTTTAAGGATTGTGTTAAAAGTGAAAGATATCTGTAATTGTATAAAATACTTTATATCAATGCTATTTTAATAATTCTACAATTAAACCCAAATATATTATGATATTTTGATTTAAATGATAAATTTGCATGGCGTTTTTGATAATGCCCCAATTAAAAATCACATTTATGACTACAGAAACCCTCACCCCAAAAGAGCTGCAAAAAATGGATCCCGTTTTCGGACAAATGTCTTTCAAAGACCACGAACAAATTGTTTTTTGCCATGACAAAGATACTGGTTTGAAAGCAATAATAGGCATCCACAATACTGTTTTAGGGCCAGCTTTGGGCGGTACCAGAATGTGGAAATATGACAACGAATGGGAAGCGCTTAACGATGTATTGCGCCTTTCCAGAGGAATGACTTATAAGTCTGCCATTTCAGGTTTGAACCTTGGTGGCGGAAAAGCCGTCATCATAGCCGACGCCAAAACAGAAAAAACTCCAGAAATGATTACCCGATTCGGACAGTTCGTCAACAGTTTGAGCGGTAAATATATCACAGCCGAAGACGTAGGAACTACTACCGAAGACATGGATCGCATTCGCAAAGTAACCAAATTCGTTACCGGTATTTCTGAAGAAATTGGCGGTTCAGGCAATCCATCTCCAGTAACAGCTTATGGTGTTTACATGGGAATGAAAGCTGCGGCCAAGTTCAAATTCGGTTCTGAAAAACTTCAAGGACGCAAAGTGCTTGTACAAGGAATTGGGCATGTCGGAGAAACTTTAGTAGACTACTTAACTAAAGAAGGTGCACAGGTTCAAATTACCGATATTAACGAAAACCGTGTTGCGGAAGTTAGCCAAAAATATGGAGCACAGATTTTTACGGGAAGCGATTTGTATGCAGCCGAGGTTGATATTTATGCACCCTGTGCTTTAGGAGCTACTATTAACGATAATACTATTGACAGAATTAAAGCGCAGGTGATTGCTGGTGCTGCGAACAACCAATTGGCCAATGAGCAGATTCACGGGCAAATCTTGAAAGAAAAAGGTATTGCTTATGCCCCAGATTTCTTGATTAATGCAGGCGGAATTATCAACGTTTACGGAGAAATTGTTGGCTACGGTAAAGAAGAAGCGATGAAAAGAACCGAGAACATCTTCAACACGACGCTCGAGATTTTTAATTTTGCCGAGCAGAAAGACATTACCACGCACCAAGCCGCTCTGTCGATTGCTGAAAAGCGCATCGAAGACCGCAAAAAAGAAGCGAAGTAATTTTATCGATTCACAATATAAAAGGAGCAATGAAAGTTGTTCCTTTTTTTATTTTATGGTTCTAGCTTTTATTCTCATAGGCGAGTGGTTCACATCAACCTTATAAAAATCAATATTAACATTAAAAGAACCTTCCGATGATTTTCGGTTGGAATAATATTGCTATTTTTGCCGCGCGTTCTTCGCAATAATCTTTAAAGTTCTTACCGCGTGTTAAACAGACGTCACATTCGAGTAAAAGTTATGCAATCGGTTTTTGCGATGCATCAAAGTGGTTCCGATCAAATCGAGAAACAAGAAAAGTTCCTGCTTCACAGCATCGAAAGCATCCGCGACCTTTATTTGTTGATGCTTTCCGCACTGGTAGAAATCGTCAAAAAGGAAGCCGATTTCCTTGATAAATCCAGTAAAAAACATTTGGCTACAGCTGAAGATAAAAACGCCAACCCGAAGTTCATTCGCAATGCTGTTTTTGAATCTTTAGCAGAAAATTTGTCACTCCAGACAGCACTTGGCGATCGCAAAATCAACAACTGGACACTCAATGATGATTACATTATCTTGTTGCTTGAAGACATCAAGAAAAGTGAATTGTATGCTAATTACATGAGAAATCGCGTAAATACTTTTGAAGAAGATCGCGAATTTGCCCAAGCACTTTTTATGGAAGTGATAGCCGCCAACGAAAAACTTTACGACTATCTCGAAGACTACAAACTCACGTGGGTAGACGATATTCCGGTAGTTAATACGCATATCATCAAGCAGTTGAAAGCATTAAAACCGGGCGAGCAAATCCAAATTCCTTCGGTTTATAAAGATGCCGAAGACCAACAATTTGCCACAGATTTGCTCAAGAAAACCTTGCTCAACGAAACCGAGCTGGCCAAAGAGTACATTCATAAAACACCGAATTGGGATACCGAGCGCATCGCAGAAATCGACACGATTATCTTAAAAATGGCGATTTGTGAGTTGCTTAAATTTCCGTCGATTCCGGTGAAAGTAACCATCAACGAATATTTAGAAATTGCCAAGGAATATTCAACACCCAAAAGCAGTATTTTCATCAACGGCATTCTCGACAATTTGGTCAAAGAATTCCAAACTGGCGGCCGACTTTTAAAAACCGGGCGCGGCCTAATGTAAATTTCAACTAACAATTAATTCAAAATTCAATATGCAACAACTTCAACAATTTCTGCCATTTATCTTGATGTTTGTGGTCATTTATTTCTTCATGATCCGGCCGCAACAAAAACGCGCAAAAGAAGAAAAACAGTTCGAAGCCGATTTAAAAGTAGGTGATAAAATCGTAACCAAAAGCGGCATTCACGGTAAAATTGCAGAACTAGCAGAAACTACGGTCGTAATCGAAACGATGTCGGGCAAACTAAAAATGGAACGCTCGGCGATTTCGATGGAAATGAGCGCGGCTTTGGCCAAGAAATAATTCCGCTGCACAAAAAAGAAAGCCTCAATTTGACTGAGGCTTTTTTCATATGATGATTTTGGGAAAATGATTATTTGTACTTGTCGTTCAAACCTATACCCAACAGTACCATCGGTTTGATTTTTTCCATGCGCCCGACTTTGGTTTCTTCCCGTTTGGCCGAATCTATATATTCAAGGTATTCACGTTGTTTGCCAGGGGTGAGTTTCTCAAAGTGTTTTTTTAATTCCAAATCGGCGAGCAATTGGTTTTGAAAAAAGTCAGAGATAATAGTTTCTTTTTTCACAGGTGCTAACTTTTTACCGAGTTTTTCATTCTCGATCGCTTCTTCAATATACTGTAGAATGGCCTTTTCGTCAATTTCATTTTTAGATGTAAAACGCCATTGTCTGAGCGCTTTGGTTACACCTTCTTGTGCATTGACCAATACTTTTTTCGGGTCTTTCAGAAACACGCCGTTGAAGAACCAAATCGTAAAATAGTTTTTGAAACCGCCAATGCCCACCACATTTTTGCCGTTGAAAGTATAGACTTCGCCGCCCCATTTGGTCGCGGGAACCAGTTGGGTTTTAGCTAAAATTTCCCGAAGCAGTTCCAGCTCATCGCCCCAGCTATTGGTTTTATTCCAACTGTTTTTGGTTTCCTTTTCCATGGTGTTATTTGTGTTTGGAAAAGTCTGTGCTAGCGGTAAGTTCTGCGATTTTGATGATGACCTCCACGGCTTTCTGCATACTTTCTACCGGAACGTATTCGTATTTACCGTGGAAATTGTGTCCGCCGGCGAAAATATTCGGGCAAGGCAAACCCATGTACGACAAACGACAACCGTCAGTTCCGCCGCGAATGGGTTTGATGATGGGTTTAATACCGAGGCTTTTCATGGCTTTTTCGGCCAAATCAACAATGAACATCACCGGTTCAACCTTTTCCTTCATGTTGTAATACTGGTCTTTTATTTCGGCAATCACAATGTCTTCGCCAAATTGGTCGGCAAATTTTTTATTGATTTTTTGGGTGATTTTCTCAATGCGTTTTTTCCGCTTCTTGAATTTCTTGGCGTCGTGGTCGCGGATGATGAGCTCTAGTTTGGTTTCCTCTATACTGCCTTGAAGCTGCGTCACATGGAAAAAACCTTCATAACCTTTGGTTTCCTGTGGCGTTTCACCTTTAGGTAATTTGTTGATGAATTGGTTCGCAATCAACATCGAATTGATCATTTTTCCTTTGGCATAGCCCGGATGCACGCTTTTCCCTTTTATGGTAATCTTCGCCCCGGCAGCATTGAAATTCTCGTATTCCAGTTCGCCAATTTGGCTGCCATCCATTGTATAGGCCCATTCGGCTCCGAATTTTTCTACATCAAACAAGTCGGCACCGCGGCCAATTTCTTCATCGGGCGTAAACCCAACTCGGATTTTCCCGTGCTTGATGGCTGGGTTTTTAATCAAGTATTCCATAGCCGATACGATTTCAGTCAGTCCGGCTTTGTCATCAGCGCCCAACAAAGTTAAGCCGTTGGTGGTAATGAGCGTTTGTCCTTTATATTGCAATAAATCTTTGAAATAACTCGGCGATAAAACAATGTTCTGTTCAGCGTTAAGCACGATATCGCCACCGTCATAATGGGTAACGATTTGGGGTTTTACATTCAGTCCGGTAAAGTCCGGAGTTGTGTCGTAATGCGCAATAAAGCCGATGGTCGGTACTTCGTGATCGAGATTGCTTTCAAGTGTTCCCATAACATAACCGTTCTTATCGATGGTTACTTCGGTCATGCCGATGGCTTTAAGTTCTTTGACCAGCAAATTGGCCAGCACGAGTTGTTTTTTGGTACTCGGAGTAGTATCTGAATTCGGATCGGATTCGGTATCGATGGTCACGTAACTGATGAAGCGGTCGATGAGGTGTTGCATTTTTTGAAGAATTAAATTTTGTGCCCGTAAATATACAAATCGTCAGGGTGGAAATAAAAAAAATCACTAACCGTCCACAATAGTTTCGGGTTAGTGAAATTTCAGCTTGGTTTAAGCTTAGGGATTATTTTATTACGTACACTTTCTTTACGATAGGTTTGCCATTAATCATCATCCGGATGAAGTAAAGACCTTGTGATAATGGTCCGGCGAGCGGAATTTCGTAATCGTATATACCAGCCGTTTGCTTAGCTGGTAGGTTGAGGTTCATGACTTTTTCACCCACTAAGTTGATCAATTCGGCACTCAAATCAGCATCTTGAACCAGCTTATAGTCTAGATGGATGCGGTTCTGATCAATGGTTGCATCTAAGGCATCTTTTGCCACTACGACCAAATCTTGATTATTGTTTTTTGCACTGTCTGTAGTTTTGGTAATCGTAAAATTATCGACTACCGAACCTGTCGAAGCCAAGTATTTACAAGAAAGAATATCGCCGTTCACATCAATCACCAAAGAACAGTTGTTGGTGTTGTTGTTGAAATACATTGCAGCCATCGGATAACCCGGCTGATTCACTACTTCGGGGTCTTGTCCAGAAGTACCGCAAACCGCATACACCGTTCCCTCATAAGGCGGCGACTTGACAAAGTTGTTGGTCTGCGTGCTCACTTTCATCGAATTGCTGAACGTTGTTGAATTGCCCAAATGGCCTTTCATCATATAACTTCTTTCGTTCACGTGCGAATGTCCGGCGAGTACCAAATCGACTTTATAGCTTTCTAGTAAAGGTACAATGTTCTGGCGTACTTGAATCAATTCTAACTCGGTGTCTGAATTGTGTGTGCCCAAAGTGTAGGGCGGATGATGCATATACACTACGGTCCAGCGTTGGGTATTGGCGGCCAAATCATTTTCAAGCCAAGTACGCATTGGGCTTCCAACAGTGTTTTCAGCACCATAAGTGTCTAACGAAATGAAATGGATGTTTGCATAATTATAAGAGTAGTACTTCGGTGAATTTGAAGCCACGCCACCACATTCGCCATTTTCTGGCAAAGAGAAAATCGAGAAATAAGGAAAATTGTTACTCATAGCTGCTGTGCTCAAATAGCCAACATCTGCATAGTCGTGATTGCCCATAGTAGGAAACAGTGGCATATTCTTGAATTGATCTGGATACTGCGCGAACACACGGCTTTGGAATTCTGGATCTTCGCCTTTGGTGTAGGCATCATCGCCAAGCCAAATCCATAAGTTGGTCGGGGTTGATCCGGTGTAATTCATATACGAATTTCTCACACTAAGTTGGTGGTCGGTTCCATTTCCGAAATCGCCGATGCCCCAAATTCTAACCGGTGTAATGGTTCCGGTTACTGGTGCTGTGATGAAATTGTTTTTGGTATCGCCTTGCAAAGTTTCGGTAGTGGTTCCGATGGTATAAAAATATTTTGTGCTTGGTGTAAGCCCTGAAATCGTAACGATATGATCGGTGACTAGCGCATTGTCTGTTACTACATTTCCGTATGCCAAAGTAGTTCCGAATTGTACGGCGCTGTTGCAGGCTACGTCGGTTCTCCAACGAATCGTAATGCTGTTGGAGTTGAGTTTTTGCAAATAAGCACCGCGAACCACTACCGGCGTCGATGTGCTGCTCGGTGCAGTAAGTTTAGCATTGAAACTCAAGTCTGAACTTGCAACCGATTGCTGATGCACTTCAACGGCTAACACATTTGTTCCAGTCACTAAAAGGGAAGGGTCTATCGAAGCGGTGAGCCAAGTATATTCATCAGAACCGCCTAAAGATTCAATAGCCAAAGTGTTGTATGTTATGGTTCCTGTGGGAAGATTGTTGCGGAAAACTTCCGTTCCGTTAAGGTAAACTACTATGCCGTCATCGCGCACCACGCCCAAAGACAATGCGCTAAATTCAGCCGGATTACTGATGTTGAATGATTTTCTGAAGTAAGTAGTTACATATTTATTAATGGCATCCGGGCCGTAGTTCACTATAGTAGTTTCGTCGCTATCTCCATAACCGAATTCCGCTGCAGCAGTTTTCCAGGCGGAATCATCAAATGTAATCGATTGCCAAACGGTATTCTGGTCGCTGCCGTTGTCAAGATATTTCCAAGTCGCATTTGGCGCAATTAAAGTATTCGCACCGGGCGCATTGGTCGTATAACCCAACACAGCACTATATGGACTGCTAGCGTTAGTACAATTGGTTTTTACTCTGAATTCATAACCGGTTGAGGCAATTAAACCTGAAATAGTTTTAGAGTTGCTGTTTGAGGTCGATATTATCCAAGCGTTGGCTCCGGCGAGTTGGTATTCTACAGTATAACTTGAAGCGCCACTAACGGCATCCCAAGAAAGCAGAATTGACGATGAACTATTGGTACTGATGCTCAAGTTGACAGGTGCATCACAACCTTGCTCAAGCGTTGAAAAAGTCGCCAATGCACTATAAGCACTCAGGAACGAGCAAACACTTTGCACTTGAAATTCATAATTGGTATTCGGTGTTAGGTTTGAAACTAAAATAGAGTTGTTGCTCGAAGTCAGTTGGTTCCAATTGCTAGAACCAGCTGCACGATATTGAATATTATAGCTCACTGCACCGCTCGCAGCCAACCAATTCAAGGTAGCTGAAGTCGATCCTGCGCTGGCATTCAAACCACTCGGGGTTTCGCATGTACCGGGAATGGTTCCGGATAATCTTCCGTTGAAACTAATGTCCGAACTATCATAAAACTGCTGATGGATTTCCACCGCAATCACGTTTTCGCCAGACAAAATTTGTGACGGACTAATCGTTACTGAATTCCAAGCTGTTTCTTCGCTAGCATTAGCTCCGACAGCAGCTGGAGTGTTGAACGCAATAACACCTGTAGGCATATTGTTGCGATAGATTTCTGTACCATTGAGATACACTACCGCACCATCATCGCGCACCAAATCAAAAGAAAAGGTTGAATAAGCCGCTGGATTATTGACTGTGAAAGTTTTTCTAAAATAAGTGGTTAAGTATTTGGCATTCGGATCAGTGCCATAGCTTACCACGGTGGTTTCGTCGCCGTCGCCGTAACCGAATTCAGCGTTAGCACTCGGCCATAAACTATCATCGAAATTGTTATTGGGCCAAGTTGTTCCTTGATCGGTTCCGTTGTCTAAATATTTCCAAGAACTGGAAGCCGGGAAAATAAAAGCTGTTCCAGAAGTTAAAGTAGTAAAAGTTACCAATTCACTAAAGTTGTTGTTCACAGTGCAGATGCCTTGTACTTGACATTCGTAATTGCTGGTTTCAGACAATCCGCTCAAGAAAACAGAATTTCCGTTGGCAATGATGCTGTTCCATGAAGCTGTTCCAGTTTTTCTGTATTGGACATTGTAACCATTGGCACCAGAAACTTCCTGCCAAGAAAGTGTTGCCGTAGCTGCTCCGATACTAGAAACAGACAATCCGCTTACCACTTCGCAAGTAGGTGTTGGCATCAATGTCCTGAAATTGAAAGACGCGCTGAAAGCACTCGTAATTATGCACAAAGCTTGTACTTGTACTTCATAATTGGTCGCTGATAATAAGTTATTTAGGTTTACGTTGGCCGATGTTACTGTAGTCATAATCCAATCTGTATTGCCATTAGGTCGGTATTGGACATTGTAACCCGTAGCACCTGTTACTGGCTGCCAAATCAAACTGGCGGTATTTGTTGTTTGGCTCTCAGAAGTCAATCCGGTCGGAACATCACAAGTGGGAACCGGGAGTGTGGTAAAATTGAATGCCGCGCTGTAAAGGCTGGTTGTGGCACAAACTGCTTGCACTTGAAATTCGTATTGGGTAGCGCCCGACAGGTTTTCAATAGCCATACTTGTATTGGTGGTGGTTGTATTGAACCAATCGTTGTTTCCAATCACTCGGTATTGCACATTATAGGAATTCACTCCAGAAACTGCTTGCCAAGACAGTTGCGCCGTATTCCAAGTAATGGTGTCGGCATTTAGAGCTGTTGGGGTTTCGCAAATGGGGAAAGTGCTGAAGTTTGCTAAAGCACTAAATTCACTATTGTAGCCGCAAACGGTTTGCACTTGAAATTCGTAGGTTGTGGCCGCAGCCAAATCAGTTAAAGATTTTGAATTGGTGGTTGATGAAGTGGTCTGCCAAGTTGTTGTTCCGGTTGGTCTGTATTGGATATTATAATTAACCGCATTCGATACGGCATTCCAGGTAACTGTTACAGAATTGCTACTCAAGTTACTGGAAGTCAATCCGGTTGGTGCGTTGCAAATGGCCAAAGTACTAAAGTTACCCGAAGCACTATAAGAACCTGTAAAAGCGCAAACGCCTTGTACTTGAAATTCATAAGCTGTCGCTGCGGTTAACCCTGTGATGGCTTTGCTGTTGGTGGCTGAAGTCGTCGTCGTCCAATTGGTGGTTCCGGTTCTGCGGTATCTGAGGTTATAACTTCCGCTGCCGACGAGCATATTCCACGAAAGTGTAGCGGCAGTAGTGGTAATGGTCGTTGCAGTCAAGCCCGAAGGCGTTCCGCAAGTTAATGACAAAGTACTAAAACCCATTGGCGTACTATAGTTTCCTGTAATAGCGCAAACCGCTTGCACCTGAAACTCATAAAAAGTTCCGCTAGACAAACTGCTTAACGATTTGGTCGTAGTAGTTGAGGTGGTATTGCTCCAAGTGGTGGTTCCGGTTTTTCTGTATTGAATTTTGTACGATGTGGCTCCTGAAACTGCAGCCCAAGACACCGAAGCGCCACTTAGTGAAGTTGAGTTTACAGTCAGTAAAGTGGGTGTGCCACAACTCAAAATTAAAGTATTGAAGGTTGCTGGTGTACTGTAAGCACTAGTAATCACACATACTGCTTGTACCTGAAATTCATAAGCCGAACTGTGAGTCAATCCGGTCAAGGCTTTACTTGTTGTGCTCGACGTGGTAGTGGTCCAAGCTGTCGTTCCCACGATTCTGTATTGGAGGTTATAACTAGTAGCTCCTGAAACCGCAGCCCAAGATATTGTGGCTGAAGTTCCGGTTATTGATGTTGCGCTCAAAGCAGTAGGTGTTCCGCAACTGTAGGCTAATGTTGAGAAATTAGCAATCGGGCTGTAGGCACTGTTAATCAAACAAACTGCCTGTACTTGGAAATCATAACCTGTAGCTGCGGTCAGTCCGGTTAAGGCTTTGCTTGCAGATGTTGAGGTGGTCGTTGTCCAAGTAGTGGTGCCCGTTTTTCTATATTGGATATTATAGCTAGTTGCTCCGGTAACGGCTGTCCAATTGAGTGTAGCCGTAGTGGGTGTAATATTCGAGCTACTCAAACCATCGGGAACATTGCAAGTCGGTACCAGTGTCGAAAAAGTAGCTGGTGCACTATAAGCGCCGCCAAGCAAACAAGTAGCTTTTACCTGAAATTCATAAGTACTGCTGTGTGTAAGACCTGTAATGGCTTTGCTGTTGGTGGTTGAGGTTACGGTTGTCCAAGAGGTAGTTCCTACCCGACGGTATTGAACGCTATAATTTAGGATGTTGGGCACCGATGCCCAATTCAAAGTGGCAGTAGTAGTAGTAACCGAAGTGGCGTTAAGTCCGATGGCAGTACCGCAAAGTCCGGTGGTCGCCTCAAGTTTTAAATTGAAACTAGCATCGATGTTACTGGCCGTGGCTTGATGAAGTTCTATTGCTAGCACATTGTTTCCAGCAACAAAAAGCGACGGATTGATCGTGTAATTGGTGTATGCTGTTTCATTGGTTCCGCTAATTTCAGCACTGGCCAGCGTATTGCTATTGATGGTTCCGGTAGGCATATTGCTGCGGGCCACTTCTACACCGTTGAGGTAAACCACCGCACCATCGTCGCGCAATAATTTCAAAGTAAAACCGGAATACAATCCGGGGTTGGCTACCGAGAAATTTTTCCTAAAATAAGTAGTAATCGGTTTTAAAGTACTGTTCAGTAGCGTTGCCTCACCGCCATCGCCATAACCCAATTCCGCATTGCCCGATAGCCAAGAAGTATCGTCAAATCCGGTTTCGCGCCAAGTTGAACCTTGGTTGCTACCATCATCGAGGTATTTCCACGAAGTGCTTTGGGCAATAATAGTGGTTTGGGAAAATGAATTAATCTGCCATAGCAATAGCACGGCGATGAAACACAGTTTTTTCATGCTTTGATAATTTAGTAAAGGCTTTGAATAATTTGGGGTTATTCAAAAACCGGTTTAAGCTTATTCGAAGACAAAGCAACTTAAGAAATCTGCTAGGGAGAAATTTTTTCGACAAAGTCCAGTAAAAACCGATTATCTATACAATTCTTAAGTTAATCTTAAGAAAATAGCTGATTCTTTTGGTTTAAAAAGCACCAGAAGAAGGAAGTCTTTATTTCTTTTTGATGGTATTTCCTTTCATGGTGTAATACCAAGCCAAACTCATTTGTTTGTTGTAGTCGTTTAAGAGTGGAGTGGCCGGCTGTTGTGATGCTTTCATTGTAGCCAATTCGATTTTTTCTACCGGTGCATCTTTCGGGATATAATACAAATCTGAAGCGGTCACGATTTTGCTGTACGACATGCTTTTCACTTTTTGCGCATCATACATCGAGGTGCCGAAACTATAATACTCAAAACCTTTAGGCGCCACCATTTCAATTAAAGTCGGCATGATGTCAATATGCGAACCCGGTGTTTTGTTGGCCGATATCGGAATGTTTTTGCCATACAAAATAAAACCGACCGAACTAGTTTCATACAA
Source organism: Flavobacterium lotistagni (assembly GCF_011392125.1). Taxonomy (GTDB): domain Bacteria; phylum Bacteroidota; class Bacteroidia; order Flavobacteriales; family Flavobacteriaceae; genus Flavobacterium; species Flavobacterium lotistagni. The sequence goes on along the minus strand of NZ_JAAJBU010000012.1, from coordinate 84,051 downwards.
ATTAGGTTTACTGTTTAAAAATCGCCTTCCGTAATGATCGCCGGTGAAACCATACACTGCGTCAGGGTATTTTTGGGTAGCTTTTTCCATGAACTTTCCTATTGCGTAATCGCCGTACCACAAATGGCCGAGTTCTTCCATGGTCATACTGCCATCGTAATATTTTTGCATGGCCGCGGGGAAATCTTTTTCGCTTTTATAAGGAAATCCTTTTTTATAAACCTCCACTGTATAAGGTGCATGATAACTCGAAGTTAAAATCACGTTGAACGAATATTGCTCCGGATTGGTTTTGGCTTGCACCAACTCAAAGAGCTTTTCATCTTCTACGCCCCAAGTGCCTGAATTGTTGTCGCCGCCCAAATCGGTTGCAGAGAAAAATCGGTCGGCGCCTTGATATTTAGTAAATTCAGCAATGTTCTGCCAACTGGCGAAACCACCGTAAAACATATTGGTTTGATAACCCAATTTCTTGAACTGCATGAACATCGAGGTCATAAAAGGCTCGTTGAGTTCGCCAATCTTGCTGATATTCACGCCCGTATAAGGCACATTCGTTACAATCGCGCCAAACGAATCAAAAGTAGCATAAGCAGCCGGTAAAAAATAACTAAAATGCGTTCCTTGGTTTTTAATCGCGCTGAGTTGGGGCGATAATCCCATCGGCGCATATTGGTCCATCAGCGGCCACGAATCATAGCTTTCCATAATGACCAAGAAAATCTGTTTGGGTTTTTCGTTGTTTGTTCCCGGAGCAGTTTTCTTCAAATAATCGCTCACTTGCGGCTTAGAAAAAATATTGAAAAATTCCGCCTCGCTCATATAAGGGTTTTTGCCCTCAAGGATATTGATCTCCTTGAAATCTTCAAGTGCATAAGCCAAAGAGCGATAAGGGTTGATAATAGTTTTGTTCAGAAAAGGATCTGTGGAAACCGCTGCCCATTTGCGCAAAGCCGGCACATCAGTCACCGAACCGCGGATGCTCATTACAAATAAAAGTAGCGAAGCCACAATCATTACAGTTCGATGCCCTTTGAATTGCAACTTTGATAGTTTCCGATAGATAAAATCCTTGGATTCAAAATACCGCAACACCAAAATCCCAGATATTATTACCACAACAAGAGCGAGCAAATTCCACCACGGATGAAAATCTTCCATCACCGTTTTCATCACTGCTTTCTGGTCGTCATACAAACCCAAAAACAAAAAGTTGTTGAACTGGCTGTGGTACTCTGCAAAGTAATTGATGGTCACCACGCAAATAAGCGTCGAGAATATCACGAACAAGTATTGGCAAACCTTGCGAACGGCGCGAATCAAGCCGAACTTTTCAAAGTACCAAAGCGACAACAACAGCAAAAAAGCCGGCACCATAAAATAGGAAACTGCCGTGCAATCGAAGCGGAAACCCATCAAAAAAGTCTTGAAGAATTCGCCCGCCGAAACCGGAAAAGTCAACTGTTTGTGAAAACTCAAGATGAAAATCACCCTAAACAGAAAGAAGAAAACAATGCCGAAACACCAGAAAAAAAACAAGTTGGCCAGTTCTTTCAGGGTTTTGTTCCATTTGCTGTCTGCCATTGTCAGTATATTGAGGTTGTTTTTTTAGCAAGGCGAAGGTAAGAAAAAGAAACCAACTCCGGCAGCGATTTCACTTGCCACCATGAGCAGATTTTCCCGATAAACTTCACAGGCCGTGTGATTGAAAGGGTATTTCGTCATTTCAACGATTTTAAATTCGTGGTTCGAACAGACTTCTTAAGTTTGGATTGAATTTAATGTTTCAACCTATACATGATGAAAAATATCCACAGCCCGATTTACCGATTGGATTATTTTGAAGGATATTCCAACGGACTCAATCCGCAGGTGCGTATCAACACCAAGCGCGACAACGACGCCTACACTACCGGGTTCAATCTGGGCCGGCTCGAGTTCGAAAGCATGAACGGTTCCTTGCGCAATGGCGTGCCGCAGCGTATTGTGAACACCAAAATTCTCGAAGACTTTCTGCTGGCGGGCATGCTGGGGCTGAGTATTGATACTGAAGGTTATACTTCGTTCCAACTGCATATTATTTTGCAATGGTACCAAAGCGGTATCGAACAATATGATCCGAACCAGAGCAGTTATTTAATCGAATTGCTCGAAGCCAACGGCATAGAAATGAGTTAAACACTTTCGGGGAAAAAGGGTTTCATTTCAAAGCAAAACCACGAATGCCTACAGTTAATTGGGTGTTCGTGGTTTTTTCTTTTTGTTTGGGCGTTTCCTTACAGGTCGGGCTTTCCGCTCCAATATTTTGCGTCGAACGCCGCCACAAAATGATTTCCGCTGCAATCCCTAACGCAACTTCCGAATCTCGAATCAGATTTGCTTAAAACAAGACAAGCATGTAAAACCCTCAATGGCTTAATTCCCGGTTTAGATTCTCTGGAGTCAATCCTACTTTACTCAGGATGTTCCATATGTCATCGGTGCTGTTCATTAACTCGAATAGTTTTTGTTTTCCGTAATGGTTGAGGGTTCTTTCACAAATTAAGGCGGCCGCCATATAAGGGATCGAGGTTTGACCATCAATATATTCGCGAGAATAAATATCAAAATAGTTACTAAGGTTCAACTTAGGATTTTTTTGCAAAAACGCTTTCATTTTCATTCGGTGCCACTCAAAATCGTGTTTACCGCTTCCGGCCAAATACATCGCAAGGCCTTCGTCTAAAAAGTTATTTTTGTTGGGAAACAGTTTTGAAGTATAAATATGAATGATCTCGTGGGTATATACCTCGGCATTATTTCCAGAGAAAATGATGTTTCCATGATCTGCCAAACCGCCTGTAGTATCAACGTACATTAGCGGATGATAATCAAAGCCTTTAATTTCAAACACCTCTTTCGGGTTCACACAAGAGAAGTATTTTATTTCAAGCTCTTGTGTATCGAAAAAATTGCAAATCCTATTGATTTCTAGTTTTTGTCTCTCCATCTCTTGATCATTAGGTGCTTTAGTAGGTGAAATTCTGTAACTGATTTTTCCCACTTTTCTTTTTTGCCATTGGTCATCAATTAAATTCAAGTAACGACTTAGAACAATTTTGTTGTTGCTTTTCGTTGCCACGATATTGTAAATTGCCTTTAACAGGTTTTCATTTTTTTCAGTATTGTGGCCAATATAAGCTACTTTCAGAATTTTGCAATTTTCATCGTTGGTGTCGATAATTTCCATTAAAGTCGGCTTGTAGAAATCCTGACCCAACTTGCTTTTTTCAATTCCGTAGAGATCCATATACGGTAAAACATATTTTTCAAAATCGGTTTTGAGCCAATATTGGTTCTCGGTTAAGTCATTGTTTTTGGTTTTCAGAAAGCCCTCCAAAGTGGCAATAATCTCCAGATTCAATGATTTGCTTTGGTCTATTATGGGCGAAACGGTCAGATGAAATGTGTTTTCAGTTTTTTCTTGTCCTAAACAAAAACCACACAAGAGCAGTAATAACCAGCAGGTGTTTTTCAATTTCATTGGATTTGGTTTTTCCAACAAAAATAAAGTTTAACCGAATGCTTCAAAAAAATAATCAGAGTTCAATCAAAAATAAAAAGAAGTCGAGGAAAAAGGGTTAGTTTTTCGTAATCGTAAAATCGTCCACCACCGCGCCAGTAGAAGCCAGTGATTTGCAAGTCAGCACATCGCCGTTAACGTCAATCACCAAGGAGCAGTTGTTGGTGTTGTTGTTGAAATACATCATTGGCATCGGATAACCCGGTTGGTTCACTACTTCAGGATTTTGCCCCGAAGTGCCACAAACCGCATACACCGTTCCCTCATAAGGCGGATTCTTTACAAAATTATTCGGCCCGCCGCCCACTTTCATCGATTCGTTGAAAGTCGTCGCTACGTCGTAATGCCCGTGAACCATATAGCTTCTTTCGTTCACATGCGAATGGCCGGCGAGCAGCAAGTCTACATGATAACTTTCCAGCAGCGGCACCAGAATCGTCCGCATATCGATCAGGGTGGTTTCGGTATCGCTGTTGTGCGTGCCGTAAGTGTATGGCGGATAATGCATGAACACTACAGTCCAGCGTTGGGTATTGGCTTGTAGGTCATTGATGAGCCAGTTGTGCATAGCGGTTCCCGGTGCATTCAATGTACCATAACTATCAATCGAGATGAAGTGAATGTTCGCATAGTTGAACGAATAGTATTTCGGAGAACCCGACGGCACACCACCGCATTCGCCATTTTCAGGCAAAGAAAAAATCGAAAAATACGGGTAGTTCGTACTTAAAGTGCTGGGTTTCTGGTAACCGGTTTCATTGTAATCGTGATTGCCCGGTGTGGTAAAAAGCGGCATACTCTTGAATTGGTCTTGGTATTGGTTGAAAGTTCGGTCTTGAAAATCAGTATCGGTTCCGGTAGTGTAGGCATTGTCGCCCAACCATAACCATAAATTGGTCGGCGTATTTCCGGTATATGCTGTGTAGGCATTTCGCACATTGAGTTGGCTGTTGGTTCCAGTGCCAAAATCACCAATGGCCCAGATGCGCACTGGCGTTGTACTTCCTTCAACTGGAGCGGTGATGAAATTGTTTTTTAAATCACCTTGCAAAGTTTGGGTTTCCGTTCCTATGGAATAGAAGTATTTGGTGCCAGGGGTGAGTCCGTTTAAAGTGATTTCGTGTTCGGTAGTGAAGGCTTCATCTGAAACATGGTTTCCGTAAGCGATGCTAGTACCAAATTGCACTTTACTATCACAAGCAATATCGGTCCGCCAACGAATAGTAATACTTTCTGAGGAAACTTTCTGCAAATACGCGCCACGGGTTACTACCGGAATCACTTCTGTACTTGGTGCGGTAATTCGGGCGTTGAAACTCATATCTGAACTGTCATAAGAAGCCTGATGCACTTCTGCCGTCAAGACGTTGGTTCCGGTCAAAAACATTGATGGGCTCAGAACTACATTATTCCAAGTCGTTTCTGCGCTACCACTGACCGAAGCATTCGCCGGCATATTATAATTGACATTGCCCGCCGGCATATTGCGGCGCATTACTTCGGTGCCGTTGAGGTAAACCACCACGCCATCGTCGAAAATAACACCCAAGGTCAATTCACTGTAGGCGTTCGGATTAATCACGTTAAAAGTTTTGCGGAAATAAGTCGTCAGGTGTTTGTGGTTCGCGTCTGGACCATAACTTACTACTGTAGTTTCGTCGCCGTCGCCATATCCAAATTCTGCTTTGCCGGAAAGCCAAGAACTATCGTCAAAATTGTTGTTGCGCCACGTTGTTCCGGCATCGCTGCCATTGTCTAAATATTTCCAAGTGGCGTTCGCAGGAAGAAATGTATCGGTGCCGCCGGGATAAGTCGTAAAATCCACGATGGTGCTGAAATCGCTGTTGTAAGAGCAAACCGCTTGCACCCTGAACTGATAATTTGTCGAAGGAATCAAGCCGGTAATCGCTTTAGTGTTGGTGCTGGAAGTTGTATTTACCCATGTGTTGCTTCCCGCCAATTGGTACTGAATATTATAGGCTGAAGCATCTACTACAGCATTCCAATTCAAATAAACTGTTGAGGCTGTATTAGAAACTACCGTTAAAGCTGTTGGCGCATGGCAAACCGGGTTGGTAGTGATGAAATTTGTGGTGTCGCTGAATCCGCCGGGCAAAGAACAAATCGCCATCACTTTAAATTCATAAGCCGTTTGCGGATTTAATCCAATGATGTTGATGGTAGTGGTGGTCGAAACGCCGGTATTCCATTCTTCGGTATCCACTTGACGGTATTGAACATTATAATTTTCGGCATCGGGCACGGCTTGCCAAGAAAGTTGTGCAGTCGTTCCGGTAACATTTGAAGTACTTAACCCAGTAGGAATAGCGCAACTCATGGCTACGGTCGAGAATTGACCTAAAGCACTAAAATCACCCGCGATGCTACACAAAGCTTGAACTTGGTATTCATAATCGGTATCAGGCACTAAACCACTGAGCAGTTTAGCGTTCGTATTTGTTGCGGTCGAAGTCCAAGTTGCTGTTCCTACAATTCGGTATTGAATATAATAACCCGTGGCTCCGGCAACAGCTTGCCAGTTTATTGTTGCTGAGGATGAATCGACTCCGGCCGTATTCAAATTATCGGGAATACCACAAGACGACGGAATGGTGCCTGAAAGTCGTCCGTTGAAAGTTAAATCAGAACTGGCTAGCGATTGCTGATGGATTTCCACGGCAATGACATTCGTTCCGACTAGTAAATTATTGGAGTCAATCAGAATACTGTACCATTGGGTCTCATCCGAACCACCGACAGAGTTCATTGCGAAAGTGTTGTAATTGATGGTTCCCTCCGGCAAATTGTTCCGAAAAATCTCGGTACCGTTGAGGTAAACCGCCACGCCATCATCGCGCATGACTTCAAAAAGCATTGCGCTATAAGCCGCCGGATTGCTCACCTGGAATGAGCGTCTGAAATAGGTCGTTACATATTTATTGTTCGCGTCTGGGCCGTAGTTTACCAAAGTGGTTTCATCGCCTTCACCATAACCGAACTTCGCATTTGCTGTAGGCCAACTGCTGTCGTTAAAATTGTTCTCGCGCCATGTGGTTCCTTGGTTGCTTCCGTTATCGAGGTATTTCCAAGCTGCACCCGCTGGAATGATAAAATTCGTACCCGAAGCCAATGTCATGAAATGCACTGGAGCACTCATTGCGCTGGGAATTAAGCAGGAAGCTTGCACCTGAAATTCATAAAGACTCGATTCTAACAAACCTGAAAGCGTTTTAGTGTTGCCGGTAAGGTTTTCCGTTGTCCATTGGCTAGTTCCTGTTCGGCGGTATTGCAGCGTATAATTGTTCGCGCCTTCTGTAGCCGCCCATGAAAGTGTTGCAGTTGAGGCTGTTACATTAGAAGCGGTCAAAGTGGTTGGCGTATCGCAATAAGCAATTTGCGTAGTGAAAAAGGTTCTGGCGCTAAAATTTCCCTGGTTACAAACCGGTTGGATTTCAAATTCGTATGAGGTAGCAGGCGATAGATTAGAAAGGTTTAATAATGGGTTGGTTGTAGCGGTAATGGTCCAAATTCCGGTCAATGCCGGACGATAACGTACTTGATAACCTGAGGCAGCGCTAATGGCGTCCCAAGAAATCGTTGCAGAAGTCGTGGTGATGTTGCTCGATAGAATTCCCGTTGGCGGTTCGCAATTCGAGAAAGGCACCGCATCGAGTTTGGCATTAAAGCTCAAATCTTCATCGTCAATTTTGAATTGATGCACTTCAATGGCCAGCAAATTTTCGCCCTCACGAAACAAATCTGGACTAATGTTGAATCCGAAGAAAGTGGCTTCATCACCGTTTTTGGTTTCTCTAGCAGCTATATCTGAGTAGGCAATGGGCTGGTTGTTGGGCATGTTGCTCCGCGCTACTTCCACGCCATTGAGATAAACTACCGCCGCATCATCGCGCAAAATACTCAGCCGAAACCACTGATAGGCAGCACCGTTAGTAATCTGAAACTTCTTTCTGAAATAAGTAGTTCGGTGTTTTATCTGACCCGAGCCGTGAGCAATCAACTCAATTTCATCGCCATCGCCAAAGCCAATCTCGCCAGAAGCTTCCTGCCAGTTGCTGTCGTCAAAGTTCAACGCGCGCCAAGCAACGGCTAAGTCATATTGGTCGTATTGGTATTTCCATGGGCTGTTGGGCGAAAACACCGGAACAGTTTGCCCGAAGAGGTTCCTAGCCAGCATGATAATGAAGATGCAGTAAATTTTTTTCATTGGTAATCTCACCAAAGAATTGGTTTTGTTTAGTGTTGCGAAAGTAGGATAGCAACAGCAAACACACAATTTAGTCCGATGAAAGCCAGAAATAAACGTTGACGGTTGTTGGCAATAGGCTTTAGGCTATATGCAGTAGGCTTTTTTTGTGGAATTAGCGGTGTTTGTGGCTGTAGGCTTTAGGCTGTAAGCAGTAGGCTATTTTTTGTGGAATTAGCTTATAGCTTACAGCTTATTGCTTATAGCTTTTTTGGTGGAATTAGCGGTGTTTGTGGCTGTAGGCTTTAGGCTGTAAGCAGTAGGCTTTTTTTTGTGGAATTAGCTTATAGCTTACAGCTTATTGCTTATAGCTTTTTTGGTGGAATTAGCGGTGTTTGTGGCTGTAGGCTTTAGGCTGTAAGCAGTAGGCTTTTTTTTGTGGAATTGACGGTGAAATTAGCTTACAGCATATAGCTTATAGCTTACAGCTTTTTGTTAGCGAATGTGCCTCTTAATAAGTTTGGATAAGCACGTCAGTTGGAATGTTTAATCTGTCATGTAACTGACGAATCATTTCAAGAGACAATTTTCTTTTCTTATTCAATATTTCACTTGCTCGACTTTTCAATCCAATAATACTTGCCAAATCAGTTTGGTTGTAACCTAACTGTTCCATTCGAAATTTAATTGCTTCAATTGGATCAGGCAAATCAATAGGAAAATGATCTTTTTCATATTGGTCAACCAAAATTCCAAGCACTTCAAGTTCGTCACCTTCTGGCGAACCTTTTTTTGCGTCAAAAATCTCTTCAAGTCTTTCGAGAGCTTGATTGTAATCTTTCTCTGTTTTTATTGGTTTAATTTCCATAGCTATTAAATTTCGTTTGCATTAATCTTGTCATATTCTGAATGTGTTCCAATAAATCGAATCCAAACCATTTGGTAATCATAATTTATCTTTACAATCAATCTGTAGTTGTTTCCTTTGATATTAAAAACAACTCTGTTGTCATTAAGAATACTAGCGCTTGGATACTCTTTTTTTATTTGATTTGGATTTTTCCATTCTGCATTGCTTGCTTCCTGAAACCAGGATTTTAATTGTTGTTCACAACCTGAATGTGTTTCCCAAAATTCTCTCAATATCTTTTTTGCAATTACTCTCAATACATAAATTTTTTGACGAATATAAATAAAAAGTTCCCAATACGGGAAATTAATTATGAATTTTTATTTTTGGTACGCGCTCTTTGGCATAATCGCTAACTTATTGCTGATAGCTCTTTTTTGTGTAATTAGCGGTGTTTATGGCAATAGGCAATAGGCTTTAGGCTGTAAGCAGTAGGCTTTTTTGTGGAATTGACGGTGTTTATGGCTTTAGGCTGTAAGCAGTAGTTTTTTTGTGGAATTGACGGTGAAATTAGCTTAAAGCCTACAGCTCTTCGTCGTGGAATTCAAAACCGACAACTCTAATTCTTCTTATACTTCAAAAAATGCATAATTTTCTGCAACTCCTCATCTGAAACTGCATTGGTAGTAAGCCTTTCGGTATGCTCGGGGTTTTTCACGCGCATGATGTAGAGTTCTAGTTGCTCTGGAGTGAATTTGGGATATTCGGTTTTGCGCTTCACTTTTTTGTTGTGGCATTCGGCGCAACTGACCGCGTAATAAGCTTCGCCTTCGGTAAAGAACTGAATGAATTGTTTTTGGTTTTTTTCGGTTAGTCCTTCAGGCAGGTTGTACTGGCCTTTTTTCTGTGCCTGAGCGGAAGTCAATCCAAGAAAAATTAGCAGTAGAATGAGTTTTATGGGTTTAGTAGCTTCCTCCAACTTTTCGGGTATTTAATTTTTTGATTTTTGATTTTGGCAATCCCACGGGCGGTTTTTCAAAAGTAATCTTTTCGTTGAGCGATTGTATAAAACGGATGAGTTGTTTTTTTTCAGCTAAGTTCAAATGCAAAGAATCTGCCGTAGCCGTTTGGTTGGGAACCGAGAGTTTATGGCCTGCACCGGCACCGCGATTGTAAAAATTAATCACTTCTTCAAGCGAATTAAAAACACCGTTGTGCATGTAAGGCTTGGTTTTTTCGGCATTTCTTAATGTGGTGGTTCTAAAGGCATGCAGTGTTTCAGTGGCTGGGTTGACTTCGTATCGGCCTTTGTCTTGGCTGATTGAAGTAAAAGTGGTATCCGACGGTACACCCAAAACCTCAAATTCATTTCCAATGTAAGGCGGTTTGATGCCACTAAAAGTCGGTACAAAATGACAAGTAGCGCATTGGGCTTTACTCATAAACAAATTAAAACCTTTGATGGCTTCTTCAGGGATTTCTTTTTTTGAACTCATGGCCTCGTCAAAGGGCGAATAGTATTGACTAAATTTGCTGTAATAAGCGGTTATTGCCGAATAGATGTGGTTCAATGAAACTTTTTGATTTGCAGGGGTATAGTTCGCGAATTTCTTAAAAGCTTTCTTGTAGGTCGGGCAACTCATAACCTTTTTGAGCATTTCGCCTTCAGAACTGCCCATTTCATGCGGATTGGTGGTTACAGTTTGCACTTGTTCTTGCAAGCTGAGCAATTTTCCATCGAGCATCATTAAGTGGTTGTAGGGCGCGTTGATGAGGCTCGGAGTGTTGCGAGGCAAAACTTTTGCCGGATTGAATTGCAAGGCGGTTTTAATTCGGGTATCGGTAAAATAATCTTCCGCTTTATGGCACGAGGCACAACTTCTTTCATTGTTGCCAGAGAGGATTGGATCGTAAAAAAGCAACTTGCCAATGCTGTCAATTTCTTTCAGGATGTTAGGGTCTTTGATGCGGTGATAAATGCCGTTGGGGTTTTGGGCTGTGAACAACGATTTGTCGAATATTGAGGGGTTGTTTATGTTCAAGCTATAGTCGAGCATATTTTTAGAAACTATCTGGTATTTAGCGATGTAAGTTTGGTTAATCGTGTAAAGCGGATTGACGTAATCACGGATAAAAACAAAATGGTTGAACTGGGTATAATCATCCGATGCATGCGCGACAAAGTTGATGGTTTGTCGGTATAAATCAAGGTACGCTGCAGTGAGTTTCTTATCCTCAAATGTGATATTGTAAGCGGTGTAGATTTCGTTTACATCAGACAGCATTTGTCGCAATTCGGGAATGATATTTTCGGAATTCGGATTTTCAAATCCGGTTGAATAAATCGAGGCTAAGTTTAATATAAACAATCGGTTACACAGAAAAAAAACATCGCTGCTTTTTAGATTTTCCAATATCGGTTGGGTGTTGTAAACCGAAATCGCCTCTGTAGCCATTTGGGTATAATTGAGCAGTATTTTTTTATCGACCGAATCTTCACCGAGATAGATTTCAGAAACGGTCAAACCGGCACCTTCGCGTTTGTAAGGTTTTTCAAATTTCTCGAATACTTCCGTTTCCCATTCAACCGGCAAAGGGCCATTAATTTTTCTGTAGGCGTTTGGTTCAAAATACCGCAGCCAAAAGTCGATTTTTTTCAGGTGGATGCGATTTTCTCTAATTTTTTTTAAGAGGGTTGTTTTCGATACACTGTCGAAGGAAGTCGTGTTTTCAATCAGGCTCAAAAGCTGGTTTTGCTGGGCGGTAAAAGTCGATAAATTCTGCGAATAAAAAAGCTCATACGGATTGGCTTGCTCATTCTTGAAAGAATAAGTCAACACCAGCATAAGAAAAACCAATATCGCAATGGATAGTTTTCGCATCTCGGAGTGTTTAGCTTCTCATTTGTAGCATTGCCAGCAAAGTAAATGAAAATCAAAGCAAAAATAACCACTTTAGGCAATCGTGTTTTCGTTTCAACTCAATCAACCAGAAATCTGCATCGTTTTGAACCTTGCTATAGCTCTATTTTGCTTAAAATTAATGCGGCAAGTTTTCAAATTAATTTCCTATTTTTGGGCCATAAAAAATTAGCTCATGGCGATTATTGCATTAGGAGAAAACACCATCCACACTTCGGGCGAATTGCCACAAGTGAACACAAAAGCACCCAATTTCGAGTTGGTAAAAACCGATTTGTCAACCGTTCAATTAACTGATTTTGCGGGAAGCAGACTTGTTTTGAATATTTTTCCGAGTATCGATACCGGAACTTGTGCTACTTCGGTCAGAAAATTCAATGAGAAAGCCAGTGGGCTTGACAATACCAAAGTGTTGTGTATTTCGCGCGATTTACCTTTTGCGCAAAATCGTTTCTGTGGTGCCGAAGGTCTGGAAAACGTGATCAACCTTTCGGATTTCAAAACGGGTCAATTCGGAAAAGATTACGGTTTGGAAATGACAGACGGAAAACTCGCCGGATTGCACTCTAGAGTGGTCATTGTTATCAACGAACAAGGCACAGTAACTTATACTGAGCAAGTGGCTAATATTGCGCAAGAACCAGATTATGACCGTGCTTTAGCCGCACTATAAAAACCCAAGATGGAATTTCAGAAAGACAATACTTTTATTACCGGAAGATTCAAAAGTGTAGGTTATGCCGTGAAAGGTGCCGTGAAATTACTCACTACCGAACACAGCGTGATGGTGCAATCTTCAGTAGGCGTTTTACTGATCATTGCAGGGTTTTATTTTCAGATTTCCATGACCGAATGGCTTTGTCAGACTTTAGTGGTCGGTTTAGTACTCAGCATAGAAGGATTGAATACCGCCGTGGAGAAAATCGCCGATTTCATTCATCCAAATTACCACGAGAAAATTGGTTTCATTAAAGATATTGCGGCCGGTTCGGTTTTTTTTGCAGCCATGACCGCCATTGCAGTTATCATGATGATTTATGTTCCTAAATTTATAGCCTAGCAATTATGGCCAAAACAGTCAAAACAGCAGTAGAACCCAAAGCGGAAGGCAAGACAGAATCCAAGAAATCTTGGAAATTTACCCGCCAGCACAAAATGCTCTTGGGCAGTGTTTTGGTTTTGTTTTCTATTGCGTTGCTCTTGGCCTTTATTTCATTTTTTATCTACGGTCACGAAGACCAAAGTACGCTTGGCACACTCACAGATCGTGCAGAGAAATCGCAGAATTGGCTCGGTAAATTTGGTGCCGTATTAGCTGATTTCTTTATTTTCAAAGGCTTTGGCGTAGCTTCGTTTTTATTTGTCAAGTTGTTTTTCTTAACCGGTTCATTCTTAGCGCTCGATATCTCACTCAAGAAACTCAAGAACATTTGGTTTTGGGATTTGTTTGCGATGGTGCTCATTTCGATTCTGTTTGGCTTTTTTGCGAATTCTTTGCCTGAATTGGGCGGCACTATTGGCTACGAAATGAACTTGTTCTCGCAAGATTATATCGGCCGCATCGGCACCTTGCTGGTTTTGGTTTTGGGAATTATCGTTTATCTGATTTTCAAAATCAATATTTCCCCTGAGGCCGTCAAGTCGTTTTTTGAGCGCAACAAAAAGCAAATCAACGACGAATTGGCTACGATGAATCCGCCGGTGGTTGAAAGTGCTTACAACCTTGAAGAATACGCCGTAAAAGAAGAAGACCAAGAGCCGATTCAAGAACCGGAACTCATCCGAGGCGAAACCGAACCGAGCGGCACTCAACCTGTTTCGCAGTTTGAAATCAACAAGGACGCTTTGAAGCCCACTATTGAGCATGCTTCGGAAATTATTCTAGAGCCGCAACTTAAACCCGAACCCATCAAGCCATCAACGGCTCCGGAGCCTGAAATCATCAAAACCGACGATGAGTCATTCGTGATCGAAAAAGCACCCGAAGAAGCTACAATCGACGAAAATCTAGCGGCTAAATTAGTGGCTGATTTCGGGCTGTTCGATCCAACACTCGAACTTTCCAACTACATGTTTCCAACCCTCGACATGCTCAAGGAATATTCCGGCGGCGGCATTACCATCAACCAAGCGGAACTAGAGGAAAACAAAAATAACATCGTCGAAACGCTGCGCAATTATAAAATCGAAATCGCGCAAATTAAAGCCACGGTCGGGCCATCGGTAACGCTTTACGAGATTGTTCCTGAAGCCGGTATTCGGATTTCGAAAATCAAGAGTCTAGAAGACGATATCGCATTGTCATTAGCCGCGCTCGGTATTCGTATCATCGCACCAATTCCGGGCAAAGGAACCATTGGTATCGAAGTGCCCAACAAAAATCCGACGATGGTTTCTATGAAAAGTGTCATTGGTTCGGCCAAGTTCCAAGAAGCCGAAATGGAGCTGCCCATTGCGTTGGGTAAAACCATTTCAAACGAAACTTTCGTAGTCGATTTGGCCAAAATGCCGCACTTGCTTATGGCTGGAGCTACCGGGCAAGGAAAATCCGTGGGTTTGAATGCAGTACTGACTTCGCTATTGTATAAGAAACATCCGGCTGAAGTAAAGTTCGTACTGGTCGACCCGAAAAAAGTCGAACTCACGCTATTCAATAAAATCGAACGCCATTATCTGGCGAAGTTGCCTGATTCGGGTGATGCGATTATTACCGATAACACGAAAGTCATCAACACGCTCAATTCGCTTTGCGTGGAAATGGACAACCGTTATTCGCTTTTGAAAGACGCCATGGTGCGCAACATCAAGGAATACAACGAGAAATTCAAGTCGCGCAAACTCAATCCGGAGAATGGACACCAGTTTTTGCCTTACATTGTTTTGGTGGTCGATGAGTTCGCCGATTTGATTATGACCGCTGGTAAAGAAGTTGAAACCCCGATTGCACGTTTGGCCCAGTTGGCTCGTGCCATTGGTATTCATTTGATTATTGCTACACAAAGACCGTCAGTGAATGTGATTACCGGAATTATTAAGGCAAATTTCCCAGCTAGAATTGCTTTCAGGGTAACCTCTAAAATCGATTCCAGAACCATCCTCGATACCCAAGGCGCCGATCAACTCATTGGTCGAGGCGATTTATTATACTCCAACGGGAACGATGTGATTCGCGTGCAGTGTGCTTTTGTTGATACGCCTGAAGTCGAGAAGATAACCGAATTTATTGGCGCGCAGAAAGCATACCCAGATGCTTATTTGTTGCCCGAATTTGTTGGAGATGGGGAAGGTGGCATCAATCTTGATATCGACATTTCTGAAAGGGATTCCCTCTTTCGCGAAGCCGCAGAGATTATCGTGACTGCACAACAAGGTTCCGCTTCTCTTTTACAAAGAAAATTAAAATTGGGCTACAATAGGGCCGGAAGGTTGATTGACCAACTCGAAGCCGCCGGTATTGTCGGGCCGTTTGAAGGAAGTAAAGCCCGAAATGTCAACATCACCGATCTAAACGCTTTGGATCAATTTTTTAACAACGAACAGAACAATGATTTTTAACATGAAAAGATTCACCCCAATCGTTTTTATTTTACTGCTCAGCCTCCACCTACAGGCGCAAGACAAAAAGGCCAAAGACTTACTCGATCAAGTGACGGCCAAAGTCAAAAGTTATCAGAATATTGTCATTGATTTTAAGTATTCGCTCAATAATTCCAAAGAAAACATCAACCAAGAAAGCAAAGGCAACGTGACCATGAAAGGCAATATGTATGTGCTGAATTTAATGGGCGTCACCAAATTGTTTGATGGTAAGAAGGTTTATACCATTAACCCAGAAGACGAAGAAATCACCATTTCTAAACTCAACGAGAAAGACGACAATGCCATTACGCCGTCTAAAATGCTCACCTTTTACAATACCGGATACAAATATACCTTAGACATTACCCAAAACGTCAAAGGCCGCCAAATCCAATATGTGAAACTTGTGCCTACCGGTGGTAAAGACCAGCGAAAAGAAATTCTGCTCGGTATTGATACCCAAACCAAAAACATCTACAATCTGATTGAAGTAGGGAAGAACGGTACCAAGACCACCTTGACAGTTAATTCTTTTAAAGTCAACCAACCGTTGTCTAAAAATCAGTTTGTCTTTGACGCGGCCAAGTATCCAAAATACTACATCAACAAGCTAGACTAAGCCCGTGAAAATCATTGACAGATACATCCTGAAATCGTTCATTACTACGTTCGCGACGGTATTTGTGATTTTGCTGCTTATTTTTATTCTGCAAACCGTTTGGTTGTTCATCTCCGAACTCGCGGGCCGAGACCTTGATTTTATCATGATTGTCAAGTTCTTGCTTTTTAAAATGCCCAGTTTGGTGCCTTTAGTGTTGCCTTTATCTGTTTTGCTGGCTTCTATCATGACCTTTGGCGATTTGGCCGAGAATTATGAGTTTGCCGCGATGAAGTCGGCCGGAATTTCGTTGCAACGCATCATGCGCGGGCTGATGATTTTTATTGTATTTCTGAGTTTTGCCGCTTTTTTCTTTGCCAACAATGTGATTCCATATGCCGAATATAAGTTCATCAACTTCCGCAAGAACATCGCCCAGCTCAAACCCGCGATGGCCATAGCAGAAGGGCAATTCAGCGACGTCGGGACTTACAACATCAAAGTAGAAAAGAAATCAGGTCCCAACGGAAATTTCCTCACCGGAGTGACCATCCACAAAAAAGTCAATAATTACGATGGCAGCAAGAATGTGATTAAGGCCAAAACAGGCGAATTGGTCAGCAACGAAAGTTCGAATATTCTCAAACTGGTGCTCAAAGACGGGTATTATTACGAAGATATTGTACCTAAAAAGTACGAAGAGCGCCGTAAAATTCCTTTTGCCAAAAGTTCGTTCAAGCAGTACATTATCAACATCGACCTGAGCAAACTTAATCCGGTAGACGAAGACCAAGATCAGGTCAAAGACACCGACCGAATGCTTAACGTGAGTGAACTGCTTTATACCTTAGATTCGCTCAACAGCAATTACCGAAAAGACATTATATCCATTGCCGACAATACCTACCTCAGAATGGGTATGATTGGCAATCAAACCGCGCCGGTCAAAGGAAATGAAAAGTTGCTGGATGGGTTTACCCCTGCGGAAAAAGCCAATATTTTGCGTACTGCAGCCGGAAATGTCATGAGTAATAATTTCTCCATCGACAGTTATAAAAATGAAATTTTTGCTAAAGTTGAAACCATCAACGAGCACTGGATTGCGGTCTATGAAAAGTTTGTGATAGCTTTTGCTTGTTTGTTGATGTTCTTTATCGGCGCACCACTCGGGGCTATCATTCGCAAAGGTGGTTTAGGGCTTCCTATTGTGTTTGCAGTTACAATTTTTATCATCTTTCATTTTGTGAATACTTTCGGGAAAAAAGTCGCGCAAGAAAACGGAATTACACCTTTTATGGGTTGCTGGCTTTCTAGCTTTATTTTATTGCCATTAGCTATATTGCTTACTTATAGAGCCACGAACGACATCAGTTTGATTAATATGGATACGATATTGACACCAGTACAGCAATTTTTTAAACGATGGCTACCGGCTAAAAAATAATTTTCAATCATGGAAAAAATCAAACTCAACACGATTGAGGAAGCAATAGAAGACATCCGTCAAGGCAAAGTAATTATAGTAGTCGACGACGAAGATCGCGAAAACGAAGGCGATTTTCTAGCCGCTGCCGATATGGTCACGCCTGATATGATTAACTTTATGGCCACACACGGACGCGGCTTAATTTGTGTGCCACTAACCGAAAACCGTTGTAAAGAACTCGGCCTACACGCGATGGTGAGCAACAACACCGACCCGATGGAAACGGCTTTCACAGTTTCGGTTGATTTGCGCGGCAATGGCGTTACTACAGGAATATCCGCTTCAGACCGCGCCAAAACCATTCTCGCGCTCACAGACCCAAATACCAAACCGCATGAATTGGCCCGCCCGGGGCATATTTTTCCGCTGATTGCCAAACAAGGCGGCGTGCTCAGAAGAACCGGACACACCGAAGCGGCCATTGATTTTGCACGTTTGGCCGGTTTTAAATCTGCTGGAGTCATTGTCGAAATCATGAACGAAGATGGCACGATGGCGCGTTTGCCAGAGCTTATGGAAGTAGCCAAAAAGTTTGATTTGAAACTGGTTTCAATTGAAGATTTGGTAGCCTACAGAATGCAGCACGACAGTTTAATTGTCAAGAAAGAAGACTTCGACGTAGAAACCCGCTTTGGCAAATTCAGGCTCAGAGCGTATCAACAAACCACTAACAAACAAGTCCACATTGCTCTTACCAAAGGCACTTGGAATATGGGCGAGGCGATTCTAACAAGAATTAATTCTACCTTAGTCAACAACGATATTTTAGGCACACTCACCAACAACGCCGACAAAAAGCTCGACGATATGTTCCAGCTCATCAATGATGAAGGCAAAGGCGCGATTTTGTTTATCAATCAGGAATTGCAGACTACCAATTTATTGAACCGCATTTCTGAACTCAAAACCCTGCAAGGGCAAGGCATTTTCAAAGCGCCGCAAATCAAAATGGATATCAAGGATTTTGGGATTGGTGCGCAGATTCTGCATGATATTGACATTTCTAAAATTCGTTTGGTATCGAATGCGGAACATGCCAAAAGAGTGGGGATGATAGGTTATGGGTTGGAGATTACGGAGTATGTAGCGTATTGATTTAGAATCGCATTAAATGAAAAACCGCAGCAAAGCTGCGGTTTTTTTTGAACTGATGATGCCTTCGGAGTGGGTTGGGGGTTATGGGGTTTTTTTGGATGAGATGTGTAGTGTTTCTTCTTCTTCTTCTTTTGTCTTGATACAAACCGACGTTTGGAGGTTCAGCGAATACCTATGAAAAATATTAACCAATGAGCTAAACCGACGTCAGGAGGTTCACCGAACTCTTATAAAAAATACTATCCAGTGAGGTAAAAGAAGCAAAAAATCAAGGCTGGCATAAAATTAAGCTAAAAACTAAATTGAAAAACTAAGCCAGCTTAACGGTTATTTCTTCTTTTGTCTTGATACAAAAGAAGCAAAAAATCAAGGCTGCATAAAACCGCGCTAAAAATTAAAACTAAAAGCTAAGCCAGCTAAACTCGCCTGGCGGCTCAAACAGTACCTGGCTCTTAACGCTTTTAGTTTTAATTTTCTTAACGCCCGGTTTTATGAAGGCCGAGGCTGAGCTGGGTTGGGCTTTGGTGGCTCGCCTGGCGGCTCAAACAGAATAATGCTTGTTTTCACTTTGGTTTTCTTAACGCCCGCTTTTATGAAGGCCGGTGCGGAGCTGGATTGGGCATTCGTGGTTCGCCTGACGGCTCAAACAGAATCTGGCTCTTAACGCTTTTCAATTTAGTTTTCTTAACGCTCAATTTTATGAAGGCCGGGGCGGAGCTAGGTTGGGCATTCGTGGTTTGCCTGACGGCTTAAACAGAATAGTGCTCTTAACGCTTTTAGTTTTAATTTTCGTAACGCCCGGTTTTATGAAGGCCGGGGCGGAGCAGAGTTGGGCTTTGGTGGTTCGCCTAGCGGCTTAAACGTTTTTTTTTTTAACGCTTTCGATTTTAGTTTTCTTAACGTTCTGTTTTACGAAGGCCGAAAAGCGTTTTCCAAAAACTATCTGTCATCGTTGACTTCGTCGTCTTGCTCGTCTTCGGTAATGTCGTGGGTGAAGAATTCTTCTACTTCTTTTTTGTCTTTTCGGTTGCGGGCTACTAGGGCAACGATTAGTGCGATGGCGCCAACGATGACAAATCCGATTATTTTCCAGTTGATTTGCATAACGGTTGTTTCTTATAAAGTTACGAAGAAATTGAAAACTTGCGTTGGGGTGGAGGTTATATTTTGGTTATTTAGTTTGTTGAAAATATCTTACTTTTTGTCTTGATACAAAAAGTAACAAAAAAATCAAGGCTGCATAAAACCGCGCTAAAAATTAAAACTAAAAGCTAAGCCAGCTAAACTCGCCTGGCGGCTCAAACAGTACCTGGCTCTTAACGCTTTTAGTTTTAATTTTCTTAACGCCCGGTTTTATGAAGGCCGAGGCTGAGCTGGGTTGGGCTTTGGTGGCTCGCCTGACGGCTTAAACAGAATAGTGCTTGTTTTCACTTTGGTTTTCTTAACGCTCAATTTTATGAAGGCCGGGGCGGAGCTGGGTTGGGCTTTGGTGGTTCGCCTGACGGCTTAAACAGAATAGGGCTCTTAACGCTTTTAGTTTTAATTTTCGTAATGCCCGGTTTTTATGAAGGCCGGGGCTGGGCTGGATTGGACTGGAGGGGTTTGTTGCAATTTTTGAATTGATTTTGAAATTGCAACAACTGTTGTTGCAATTTTTTTTTGATGTTGAAAATTGCAACAGTTTTTGTTGCAAAATTTTTTGGGGTTTGAAAATTGCAACAGGGTTTGTGTTGGGGGCAAACAGTAACTGTTATTTAACGCGATTGATTTTAATTTTTAGCCCGGTTTTATGAAGGCCGGGGTGAGTGCAAAGCAAGATCTTTGGTTTGTTGTTGAAATAATCGTCGGGAAAGAGTTATTTGCTTTTTGTCTTGATGCAAAGCGACTTTAGGAGCTTCACCAAACTCCTATAAAAAAATATCCAGTGAGGAAAACCGACGTCAGGAGATTCACCGCACTCCTCTTAGAAATATTTACCAATGAAGCAAAAAATCAAGTCTCGCTCTTTTCTCTTGTAAATTATCACAAGGGCCAGCACTCCTCCAAAAAATCCACGGGACATTTTCTTAACGCTCAGCTCTTATTGCGCTCACACCTTTGTTTGTGGCTCTTGGTTTTCGTATTGGTTTTTGGAGTTCATGCGTTTATGCTAGTGTGGTTCATTTTTGCACTCAGATTTCTTACAATTCTAGTACATTTGCAGACTAGTTGAATGTTAAGAATAAAATTATCTCTGTGTTGCGAATTTCGATTTTAGTGTTGTTATGTTTTGGGCAAGCGTTCGGGCAAATCCCAGCGGGTTATTATAATACCGCCAACGGGCTATCAGGAGAAAACCTCCGTACTGCTCTCAAAATCATCACTAGTACAAGCCATGTCAAATTGCCTTATACCAGTACTAGTTTCGACACATGGGATGCCTATCAATATACTGATGTACGCCCTTCGGCGCCGACCCAAATCTGGGACATGTATAGCGACCGTCCTAACAGCACGCCCGCTTACACCTATACGCTGTTCACCTCGCAATGCGGGAATGCTAGCGCCGAAGGCAGTTGTTACTCACGTGAACATTGTTTCCCGAGATCCTGGTGGGGTGGGATAGATAATGCAAGCAATCCGCAGTATACAGACCTACATCATTTGTTTCCTTCAGATCAGTATGTCAATGCAATGAAAAGCAATTATCCGATTGGTGCAGTAAATCCTTCAGCAGTTTCCTGGACTTCTACCAACGGTAGTAAAGTTGGTAATTGCGGCGTGCCCGGCTACACGGGTTTTGTCTTTGAGCCAATTGACGAGTACAAAGGTGACTTTGCTCGGGCATACCTCTATATCATCACCCGCTACAAAGACCAGATAAGCAGTTGGATCACCGCCAATGGTAGTACCCAAATTGCCGATGTTGCTACTGGGAACAATTATAAACCCTGGTTTCTGAATATGCTTATTGCTTGGAGCACCAATGATCCTGTAAGTGCAAAGGAGATTGCGCGCAACGATGCTATTTATTACCAAACTCCGCAGCATAATCGTAACCCGTTCATTGACCATCCGGAGTATGTTACTGCGATTTGGGGGACCCCATTAGTTGTGGCAGCTCCAGTGGCTAATGCCGCTTCTACCGTTAACAGTACTTCATTTACCGCAAACTGGACCCTTATTGCCAATGCCGCTGACGGGTACTTACTCGATGTGAGTGCTAGCCCCAATTTCTCGGTAATGACTCCCCAAAACACCACTGACTTGCTTTTTTCAGAATATGTCGAAGGCTCTTCTTTCAATAAGTATATTGAGATATACAATGGCACAGGCAGTACCGTCAATCTTGCGGATTATAGGCTGCAACTATTTCTCAACGGGGCAAACACCCCTTCGGTCACTACAACATTGAGTGGACAGCTTCCTCACGGTGCAACTGTTGTTTACAAAAATACCAACGCTACACTATACAGTGGGGTGGCGACCATTTCTGGGACTATCGATTTCAACGGAGATGATACGATTGCACTCTACAAAATATCTACTGCGAGTTATGTAGATATATTCGGACGCATCGGCGAAGACCCGGGTACAGCCTGGAATAGTGGCAGCAACACGGCACTAGACCGCACTTTGGTCCGTTTGCCCAATGTTACCGCAGGGGTGACGGTCAATCCGAGCTCAGGTTTTCCAACCCTGGGGACCCAATGGGTGGTATCCGACCTGGATGATGTCTCCGACCTTGGCGGGCACTCGTTTGCCGCCACCAACCTAATTGATTCTTACGTCAGCGGTTACCAAAGCAAACCCATCAGCGGATCAGGATCTACAAGCGCTTTGGTGAGCGGCTTGGCGGTGAATACTAATTATTATTACCGTGTTCGGGCCAAAAACGGTACGGTCATCTCGGGTTATTCCAATACGATAGCGGTTTGCCAAAACTTGACTATTCCTACTTTTACTCCAATTGTTCCGATTTGTAGCGGTAGTCCTCTTGAACCGCTGCCCCTTACCGCTAACAATGGTATTGTTGGAAGCTGGCAGCCGGCCTTGAACAACACCCAAACCACCACCTATACTTTCACGCCCTCAGCCGGGCAGTGCGCCAGTACGGCCAGTCTGGTCATCACTGTGAGTTGTGGCGCCACCATGCAAGTCAAGTTTTTTGTGCAGGATTTTTATGATCCTACTCAGGGCACGATGCGTCCGGTGGCAATGAACCAAGGCAGCAGTCTCAGCCCGAGCGAGGTGGTACCGGTAACACTTTCCTTGTTTCGAAGCACCGACCTCGGCCTACAAGCCAGTACCAGTGCCATGTTGGGCACCGACGGAATCGCGAATGCCGTTTTCACCTCAGTGCCTGACGGTAACTATTTTGTGGCGGTCAAAGGAGGTAATTTTATAGCAACCTGGAGTGCTGCGCCCGTTGCGATCAGTGCGGGAGCCAACACCCAATATGATTTCACGACCGCTGACAACAAAGCTTATGGAAGCAATATGACCCCTATTGCTGCAGGTTGGGCATTTTTCTCGGGCGATGTCAACCAGGATGGAGCGATTGACAATTCAGATTTAGATACGGTGTTCACTGATATCGATAACTCTAATTTTGGGGTATTGAATACGGATATGAATGGTGATGGGGTAGTGGACAATTCGGATTTGGATTCGGTTTTTGTGAATATTGAGAATTCGGTCTTTGCGGCGATGCCGCAATAAGCTTTTTTTCTTCGCTAAGTGAGACATTGGAGTTCTTTACTTTTTGTCTTGATATAAACCGACGTTAGGAGGTTCATCGAATTCATTTACTTTTTGCCTTGATGCAAAAAGTAACAAAAAAATCAAGGCTGGCATAAAATTGAGCTAAAAACTAAATTGAAAAGCTAAGCCAGCTTAACGGTGACTTCTTCTTTTGTCTTGATACAAAAGAAGCAAAAAATCAAGGCTGCATAAAACCGCGCTAAAAATTAAAACTAAAAGCTAAGCCAGCTAAACTCGCCTGGCGGCTCAAACAGTACCTGGCTCTTAACGCTTTTAGTTTTAATTTTCTTAACGCCCGGTTTTATGAAGGCCGAGGCTGAGCTGGGTTGGGCTTTGGTGGCTCGCCTAGCGGCTCAAACAGAATAATGCTTGTTTTCACTTTGGTTTTCTTAACGCCCGGTTTTATGAATGCCGGGGCGGAGCAGAGTTGGGCTTTGGTGGCTCGCCTAGCGGCTCAAACAGAATAATGCTTGTTTTCACTTTGTTTTTTTTACGCGCAGTTTTATGAAGGCCGGGGCGGAGCTGGGTTGGGGTGGAGGGGTTTGTTGCAATTTTTGAATTGATTTTGAAATTGCAACAACTGTTGTTGCAATTTTTTTTGATGTTGAAAATTGCAACAGTTTTTGTTGCAAAATTTTTTGGGGTTTGAAAATTGCAACAGGGGTTGTGTTGGGGGTCAAACAGTAACTGTTATTTAACGCGATTGATTTTAATTTTTAGTTTGGTTTTATGACGGATGGGGTTCTTGGTTGCTACGTTATCTACTTTTTTTAAAGTTTTCGGCTTGTTCGAAGATTTCTTTATAAACTTCGTCCCGGTCTATGGGCGGGTAGTCATTGTCAGCTAATAGAATAATAAGATCTACCTTTAATTCGGCTTTAATGTCGTCGCGTTTGCTCCAATCGGTATATTTTGCTTTGTCGTCTACAACCTCTTTCACTTTTTTTGCTAGTACGACCAACTTTTCTTCTGGATAAGGAAAGTCGTATTTAACCGTAAGCATTTTTAGGATGTCATAAAACGCCTTTTCTTCAAAGTCAATCCCTTTATCAGCTAGTGAGTTGTTTTCTGCCATTAAGGCGTGATACAGTGCAATAATTTCATCTGTAAAATCTTCAAGTACCTCACTGCGTAATATATCATTTTCTTCACGTTGGTTGTATCGATGCAAAATTGCTTCCAGTCGCTTTGAAAAATCAATACCGGTTACTTTGTTGACTTTTTTGGTTTTGTCAATAGCTTGTTGTAAAAGCTTCAGCAAAAGTTTGAACTTGGTATGCGGTAGTTTTATTTTATCGAGTTTGGCCAAGTAATCTTCTGAAAATAAATCGATTTCAGTGGCCTCATCTGCATTTAATTTAAATAATTCTTCCACCCCTTGGCTTTCTATAGCGTCTTGAATCATTATCCTAACTTTTTCATTCATCTGGGTGGCATCGGGTGCGTTTCCTTTGGTGAGTTTATAGATAATCGAACGAATGGCGACGTAAAAGTGAATCTTGTCTTTTTCCAAGGTTGACAATAAATCACTTCCCGAACAAATATCAAAAGCTGCCTTAAGTCGTTTTACGATGTTCATAAAACGAGTTTCGAGTTCTTTGGTAGCTTGTATAAATTCTGCCCCTTTATTGAGTGTAGAAAGTTGCTCTAATGGCGTTCCGTTGAAATAGCCGGTAGCGTCAAAAGTGTGAAATATGTTTTCTAATAAACTCAAATGGTCTTTAACAACCTTCACGGATTGCTCCACATCCTCAACACTAGTTGTGTTATTATTGTTGTATTGGGCTAAGGCTAAGTTCATTTGTTTCTTTATACCGATATAGTCAACCACCAGTCCTTTCTCTTTACCCTCAAATTTGCGGTTTACTCTAGAGATGGTTTGAATCAAATTGTGTCTTTGTAGTGGTTTGTCGATGTAAATGGTGTCTAAAAACGGAACATCGAAGCCGGTAAGCCACATATCGACCACAATGGCAATTTTAAAATTAGAATGTTCAAACTTAAACTGTCGATCTAGTTCTTTGCGATAGTCTTTTGTACCCAATAAGTCGTATAGCTCTTTTTCATCGTCTTTGTTGCGGGTCATGACCAATTTAATTTGCTCAATCGGAACGAGTTCTCTTCGCTCTTTCTCGCTAAGTAATGTTGGGTCGAAGGCTGTTTTGGGCTCGCCCCATTTTGGTCTCAGCTTTAGAATGGCTTTGTATAAATCATAGGCAATTTCACGGTTACTGCAAACAAACAGTGCTTTGCCACGTATGGTCGATTTTTCTTCTACTCTTTTTTCGTAATGATTGACGAAATCTTCTGCCAAAGCTTTAATACGCGACGGGTCGCCCAATATCACATTCATCTGTGACATGGCATTTTTGCTTTCTTCAATCTGATTTTCGTTGCTGCCTTCTTCAGCACATTTACTGTAATACTTTTCTATTTCAGCCAGTTTATCATTTTGCAGAAGTAATTTAGCCGCTCGGCCTTCATAAACTAATGGAACGGTAATTTCATCTTTAACCGACTCACGCATGGTATACGAATCTATGATGTCGCCAAATACCTCAATGGTGGCATCTACCGGCGTTCCAGTAAAACCTACGTAGGTAGCATTGGGCAGTGAATCATGCAAATGTTTGGCAAAACCATAAGTTTTTCTAAGGCCTTCTTTGGTTTCTTTGAGCTTTTGATTTAGGTTGGTTTGGCTTCGGTGTGCTTCGTCAGAAATACAAATAACGTTATATCGATCCGTCAGTAGTTGGGTGTCTTCGGTAAACTTGTGAATAGTTGTCAGGAATACCCCGCCACTATTTCGGTCTTGCAGCAGTTCGCGTAAATGAACCCGACTTTCCACACTGATGATCGTTTCGTCACCGATGAAACCCTTGGCGTTAGTAAATTGCGCTGACAATTGATCGTCTAAATCCGTTCTGTCGGTAATAAGCACAATGGTAGGACTTTTCAGTTTTGTGCTACGCATAAGCAATCGGCACAAGTACAACATCGTATAACTTTTACCACAACCTGTAGTGCCAAAGTAAGTGCCGCCTTTGCCGTTTCCGAGGGGTTTCTGACTTAGGATGATGTTGTCAAAAAGCTTGTTGGCTGCATAATATTGCGGATAACGACAAACTATTTTTTCGTTTTTTTTGCTGCTGTCGGGCAAGAAAATAAAGTTTTGAATAATGTCTCGAAGTCGGTCCTTGTGAAACATTCCCTGTATCATGGTAAACATGGCGTCTACGCCATCTACTTCGTTGTCCATGCCCGCTATTTTACGCCAAGCGTAGTAAAAGTCATAAGGCGCAAAGAATGACCCGGCTTTGGTATTTACGCCATCGCTAATAACGCAAAAAGTACTGTATTTGAATAGCTCGGGAATGTCTCGTTGGTAGCGTTTGGTTAATTGCACATAGGCATCGTGTATGGTGGTGTTTTCTTGTATGGTCGACTTAAACTCAAATACTACTAAAGGCAAACCGTTGATATATATAATCAAATCAGGGATACGCATTTCAAAACCTTTGATGGCCAGTTGATTGACGATGGTGTATGTATTGTTGTCTTGAGAAGAAAAGTCAATTAGATGTACCAAGAAATCTTTTTGTTGGCGGTCTTCCCGCTTTAGTACAAAACCATCGGAAAGCATCTTCATGAACGCTTTGTTTGATTCATACAAATCTGATGCGGGAAGGCGCTCAAGGTTGCGAACAATAGAGTCTATTTCGGCAGCAGTAATGTTGTGTGCCGCGTATTGGCTCTTAAGGAAATTTCTAAGTTCATCTAACAAGAGCACATTTTCGGTAGCGATATGCCCATATAATCTTTTCGGCTCCTGTACGCCCAGACTCTCTGCACTGCGCAGGTCTTTACCATTGCGGTGCTGCATAGACTGTTGGGTCAACAAATCAATAAATGAGAGCTCTAAGTGGGCTTCGGTGAACTTCATTGTTTATTTAATAGAAAAGTTAGACACCCAGTCGCTAATATTTTTATCCGGATAAAGATACTGAATTACTTTTAGCGTAATATCGGCAAAATCCTCCTGTATTTTTTGGGTCACGAGTTCACCAAAGTTTTTAAGTTCATCAGTACCCAAAGAGTAGTCTTGACATAAAAAATGGAGATAAGTGTTTTTAGATTCACCCTGCTCTTTGCTTGTCAATTGTGGGTGATTCGCAAACTGTTTGCGCACCTCGGCTGCCTTTTCTTTGTCTGCCCGATTCAGTTCAAGGATG
Organism: Flavobacterium lotistagni; assembly: GCF_011392125.1. Classification (GTDB taxonomy): domain Bacteria; phylum Bacteroidota; class Bacteroidia; order Flavobacteriales; family Flavobacteriaceae; genus Flavobacterium; species Flavobacterium lotistagni. The sequence goes on along the minus strand of NZ_JAAJBU010000012.1, from coordinate 56,781 downwards.
ATTCTAAAAGTCATTTTGCCATTGATGAGGTCGCGCGTTATAATAGTTAAATAGGTATCCAGTACGTTATGCTGATCCCAGAAGTTGCGCCAATTCATGCTGCTACCGTAGGTTTGCCAACCCAAGTTTTGGGCAATAAGTTCCAACTGATTGTTTAAAAAATCATAGGCTTGCTGTTGGGTTTGTACGGCCAACTGAACTTGTTGTGCATGGGCGAAATAGAATTGGGCTGATTTGTTCATAGCATATCGATTGGTCAGGTTTTCTAGGGTGTTGATAAAATCGTTGAGGTAAATTTCGTAGCGAATATCTAGATCATTAGATTGCATTTGCTCTTTGATGGCTTGCATCCACTCGCGATGGGTAATGTTGATAAATTTGCCGTTTAACTCTGTAGGGATCGGGTGGGGGTAAAGGGTAAGCAAAATTCCGACTTTTCGCGCATCGGGTAAGTTGCTGTAGTTCCAGTAATCGGATAAGTCATTATGCAAATAATGGTGAATTTTGTTCTCGATTAAAATGATATTCTGGTTATGAAAATCTTCAATCACCAAATCAAGCCTACCGCCCATAGGGGTTTTGACCTCGGTACTGACCACCGACTGACTGAGATTGAGCTGTTTTTGTGTTCGGGAATAAACCAGGTCGGTTAAGGTATCACGAAACAAAGTCTCAACGCCCGGAATGCCGCAACTAAGGAAGTGGGCGTAAACGGCCGAATTGATGTTTTCGTGGTGTGCTTTGTTGATGACCTCCAGAAAACCGATTCTGCGTTCAATCCTGGGAATCCTGCCTTGGTCTACTAAGGTTGCTAAAGCTTGTAGATTCATGCCACCTTTCTTTTTATTTTTTGCTCATCCGGTACCTGCTTGTTCAAATTTATCAAGCTGCCTTTAGACAGTGTGTAAAACGTTTCTTTGTAGTGCTTTAAGCCTCTTTTTTGAATATAGTGTTCTACAATAAAACTACCCGGGCCATTGAATAACTCTGTCAACGAACCGTCGCTATTGATATTCAACGCTAAAAAATGATCGGGTATCCTATCTACTCCGTAGGGAAAATAGCAATAACCTTTAAAAGACGCTTTAATCTGTACCAGCTTGCCGGTTGCTCTTTCCTTAGCATCATGTTTAAAGCTATTTTCAGGCAATAAATCAAGCCCGTATGCTTCAGCTGCCAAGACTTCGCCGATATCGCCTACCAGACGTCCGTCTAAACTAAAACTGCGACCGTATTGGGCTTTGAGTTGTTGGGTGATGGAAAGGAGTTGTTGGATTTGGTGCATTTTTTTTAATATTTCAATAAAAGTTTGTTAGAAGCAACCCATAAGTAAAAAAACAAAATCAAGACAGCAATTAGTTGATAGTTAGTAAGAAATAGTAATAACGATAATACAAATATTGGAACAAGCCATAGCAGAGTTTCGATCAATATTAATCTATTAACCTGTTTGTTTTTTTCTGAATTTACATGAATAAAAGATTTTTCAACTTCTTTTCTGTCCTGATCCTTAAAGGTTGATTTATAATAATTTATATTTTCACTGATAAATTTTATTGTAGACTTTTGATTGTTTACAAATAATTGCAAAAGAGAAGAAAAAATAAATAGGCCAGCTGTGCTGATAATATTCTTAGGGTCATCGATTTTTTCAAAATTAAGACTTGATAAAACAAGAACAAATGCTGTTGGAATTGCAATTAATTTGGTTTGGGAATCATTTATCACTGATTGCAATTTTTGATTAAATTCGATAGCTTTTGAATCGATTTCCAACTTTAATTTATTGTATGAAAAATTTCTTAGATAAAAGTTATAAGTTGAATTTGAGTTATTTATAAATTGCTCGAAATCGTTTACTAGTGAGGAAAATCTTATTTCCTCAGGGTATTTGAAACAAAAGTCGACCAACTCATTTAAGTATATGTTTTTTTTATCTTGGAGACTATTATCTCTAAAGATTGTTAAGGCGGTATCTATAAGGAAACTGCTATTCTTATTGGTTAATAGTTCGCTCTCGTATAAAAAACTCACCAATAGTGACCTATCTTCCCTAAAAATAATTGCATTTTTAATCCCAGCATCTTCGTAGGTATGTTTGGCATTATTCTCTATTTCTAATATTAAATTAACAATAGATTTATATTGAGGATAAAATTCTGTTTCTTTTAAGTACTGTTTTAATTCGAATATATAAACATCATCTTGGGGAATGTGATATCTATATTTTTTTACGAAAGAACTTTTATCTGTAAAAAAACCTAAAGATTGAAGTTTTAGTATTGAGAATTCTAGCGTAAGTTGGTCATCTCGATTTACAGGTGTTGTTGTTATATTTTCAATAATAGCTTCTTTCTGCAGTAATTCAAAAAAGGCTAAATCATCAATCTTATACTCACAAAGTAACGTTGTTACCGAAAGGTTCGAATTGGAATTATTGATAATATTAACGATTTGAGATAGCATTATTAATTAAGGTTTTTAATTTTATCAATTAATTCTTGGGGTAGATTTTTAATCGTTAATCTTTTAGTGTTTTCGTTTAAATGTATTATTTCATTAATTAATAATGATGAGTCAAATTCGATTTTTAGATTATCATCGCTATAACTAACATACTTAAATATTTTCATTTTGGATTTGTCACCACTGATTACGGAGCTAACCTTACGACCATCTTCGGTTGCGAAATCTTGAAATTCTTCAGGATTGTCGGGATCTAAAATACTTGATATTCGGGATAGTAGTATTTCTTTCTTTGCAGTCATGCAGTCGTGACAATATTCGAAAATCTGATTTCTTTTTTTAATTTTGGTATCTCTGTCCCATCTTTTAGAATCAGAATATTCATCAAATGCCGTGATTAGGCTATTTGTAGATTCTGTCGTCGTCTTTTTATTGTCAACATCTACAAAAGTCATAAAATAGTAACTTATGTTTTTCATACCTTTTACAAATGACAGGTAAGTTTGTCTATCAGTCTCTAGGTGATCTTCAATATTTTTCCACTCTGTCAGATTTATAAGACAAGCAACATCGACTTTACTCAAATCAAGATTTTTAATATTCTCAAGAGTTAAGTTATCTTCATTAACAACATACCCATCTTTGTTATTAATCATTAAAACAAGTAACAAATCTTTAGCTGTTATCTTATTTGTATATTCACACAAAATCATGTAACCTCCGGTGGCGGGAACAGTATCTTCCAAAACTTTTTTGTAATGATTCATTACACTCATTGAAAAGTCATAAAATTCTAATTCTCCCTCGACATAGCTCGCAAGATTATTTTTAAATTCTGGTTTTTCATCAGCAAAAATCCCATAAATTGGATTTGATTTTTTATGATATGATTGATCTAAATTGGCAAGAAAAGTTTGCTCTTTGTCGGTAATGGTAATTGTTTTTTTTGCTTCCTTCGATTTTACTATTCTATTTCCAGCTTCTTTCAATAATTGATGTATTATGAAGTTTTTTATTACTAGACTATCTTTTCTCTTTTTACTAGCTGCCATTATTTTATTGTTTTATGTTATCAATCATATCTTTTTTAATTCCCCTTTAGCCATCTCACCCAACAACAACTCCTTTAACTCATTTAGTTTTAGATTTTCTTTTTCAATAATTTCTTTATGCTTTACAATTTTTTTTAATGAATTATTAAATTTCGTAAGTGAATCTTTGGTTGGTAAAACAACGTCAATACTGTTTAAAAATGCTGAGGTCATACTCGGAACAGCTGAACCTTGATCTAGTGCGTTAAAATCAAGTTGCTTTAATATGTAAAATGAGTAATATCCATTCACATCATCATTAAAAATTGAATAGAACATTGTGTCAACACACCAAAAAGGTTCATTAACAAACATAATATTGCTTAGAGTACCTTTTCTAGGTATTAGGACGCTTGGTTTTGAATAAAGTGCTTTATTAACTTTTCCCATTAATCCTCCTGAACCGTATAGAGGTATAGTACCTTTTTCTAGATGTGAATATGCTTTACCATATTTTACTTCAATTAAATCTGTTAGCTTTCCTAATCTCCAACCCTCAGGCAAATTCTCCAAATCAATTCCCTCCACAAACCACTGCTTATAAATCGTCTGTGCCGTTTCTTCCAACTTCGCAATCAATTGGTTATTGAGGTCAATCCGTTTTTGTAGCGTATGGTATTCGTTTACGAGTTGTTGTTGTTTTTCTTGGGAAGGAATGGGAAGCATTACGTCGCACATCTCTTGCCAATCAAAAATTTCTCTTGCACTACCATGTGATTTGAATCGGGCATAACGGTCAAATTCGGTGCGGCGAAACCACATCATTAAATATTCAGGATGTAGTTTACTTTCGTCTTTTACTTCAAAAGGAGTATACGCTTGCGAAACAAGCATTTTGTCAAATTTTTCATTTAAGGCAATGGCAATTTTATCTCCACGCCTTGAAGTGTCTGCTATATAAGTAAATTGATTCCTATAAACAATTTTATAAGTTGACATATCAGTGCCAACTAGGTTTGCAATAGTTGGAAAAAAAACTTTAGAAACACTTAAGCCCATCAAAGGCAATTTTTCTAAAGATTTATTTCTTTCATCAACAAGCTGTATGTAATCACCCAACCGTTTATAACCTGATGTCATAGCCTAACTCTTTAAAAACGGTTAGTAAATCCTGTTTCGATTGCGCTTCTTCTTGTAAAAGGGTAGTAATTTCCTGTTGTAATACTCTCATCTTTTCGTCGTAGTCAATCTGTTCATCGCGGTTTACAAAGGCAATGTACTTGCTAGGTACTAAGGAGTAATCTTTAGCCACTACCTCGCTTTTAGTAGCACTATAGCAAAACTCATCTTGGTTTTGATAGCTATCTTTACCCGTTTGCCAAGTGTGGTACGTGCTAGCTATATCGCGCACTTCATCTTCTGAGAATTGGGTATATTTCTTTTCAAAGGGTATTCCCTTTTGTCGTAAATCCAAAAAGAGGATTTCGTTTTGGCGGTTACGGTAGTTGCGGGTTTCTTCGGGTAATGAAACGGTTCTTGCTTTTTTGTTTTTGTTCAAAATCCAAAGCGTTACACTAATGTCGGTGGTATAAAACATATTACGAGGCAAAATCACAATCGCCTCCACCAAATCGTTTTCAATAAGCTTTTTGCGTATTTCATATTCGGTACCGCCACCGCTCAGCGCCCCATTAGCCAAGATAAAGCCGGCAACCCCATTTTCCGAGAGTTTGCTTACCATGTTTAATATCCAACCATAGTTGGCATTGCTGGTAGGCGGTACGTCATAGCCCCGCCAACGCGGGTCATCGGTGAGTTCATCGGTAGCCCGCCAATCCTTTTGGTTAAAAGGTGGGTTGGCCATGATAAAGTCGGCCTTCAAATCGGGGTGCTGGTCTTTGCCAAAGGTATCGGCAGGAACATCACCCAAATTGGCGTTAATCCCTCGAATTGCCAAGTTCATCTTCGCCAATTTATACGTGGTAGCAGTGTATTCTTGCCCGTAAATAGAGACCTCTTTTTTATTGCCGTGGTGACTTTCAATAAACTTAATACTTTGTACAAACATACCACCTGAGCCACAAGCGGGGTCATAAATAATGCCTTTGTAGGGCTCTATCATTTCGGCAATCAGGTTGACAATGCTTTTCGGGGTATAGAATTCGCCCTTTCCTTTGCCTTCGGCCAAAGCAAACTTGCTCAAAAAGTATTCGTACACGCGGCCTACAATGTCTTGCTCTTTGTCGCGTAGTGTATCAATATTGTTAATCGTGTCGAGTAGGGCTGCCAGTTTACTCACATCCATATTCAGACGAGAGAAGTAGTTATCAGGCAAAGCGCCTTTTAAAGCAGGGTTGTTTTTCTCGATGGTGTGTAAGGCCGTGTCTATTTTGAGCGCTATGTCGTTTTGTTTTGAAAACTCCATGATGTGGCTCCAACAGGCTTGCTCGGGCAGATAAAAAATGTTCTGCATATTGTAGAACTCTTTCATCTCAAGAAACTTTTCTTTGCCTTCGGCCATTAGTTCGCGACGGCGCTCGTCAAACTTGTCTCCGGCAAACTTTAAAAAGATGAGCCCCAATACTACGTGTTTGTATTCTGATGATTCAACCGTGCCCCTTAATTTGTTGGCCGAGTCCCATAGGGTTTCTTCAATAGACTTTTCTTTTTTAGCCTTTGTTTGTTTTGTCATTCTGTAAAGTTCTAGTTTGCCAAACCTACCAAAAAATACCCAAACCACCGCACGCAGAAAATAGATTCTCATTAAATTATTTTTCAACTTCTTCCGCAACCTTGCCAACCTAGGTGTTCTTTCGGTATACCACTTTACCGATCCGATGCATTCCCGATTTTTTAAAATTTGTGTCAAAATTGGAACTGTCGTGAAGTTTGACACAGATTTGGTGTCAAAATTAAAATCGCTCTCCAATTTGACACAGCATGGCAACGTTTTTGTTTTTGAGCGGCCATTAATTTAACCTTCAAGGCCATGAAAAAAGAAAACCCTATCCGGCATTTATTAGGTGTGACCCAGCTTGAAGCCGCTATGTTGTTGGGTATCAGCCGCAGTCAATGGTCTATGTTTGAATCGGGCAAGCGCGATCTGCCTTTGCCTGCACAACAGTTGTTGGCCGAGATGCTTGCGTTTGTGCAAAGCGCCGAGCAACAACCCGAGCGTCGGGCCCACGCTAGGGCACAGCAGATTGCAAATGTTGAGTTGAAGTTGCGCGAGTTGGCTTTTCAGCAAATGCGGCTGCAGCGGGAGATTGTTAAAATAGAACGGGAGGCCCAATGGCAAGCCCGGCGCGAGTTGCTTGAGGATTTTCTTGTGCAGCGGCAGCACAGCAAATCAACCCCGGTCGTGGTGCGGGTGGTGTTGTTCACCGGTAATAAAATAGCTACTGAGGTGCTTTTGGCTCAAATCGAGAAGCAAAAACACCGCAACGAATTACTCGAACTCGAAAAACTATTGCTCGAGTCACAATTGCGCAAATTGGGGAAATCACTTGAAAATACTGGAGGTGAAATATAGGCTTGATTGTCAATAGCTTTTGTTTTATGTTAAATATATTTTAAATATTCAATAAATTAACTTTTTTGGTTCGGCATTTGAAAATTCAGAAGCATTATTAACTTTTAATTCTTTTTATTATGAATTATTCAATTGCCAATGTTACAGAGGTAGCCGACTGTAATGTGTTGTTGTCTTGGGCTTCTAAAGAGAAAGCAGATTTAGAATTTAAAAAGCTTTCTGATGAGCGTTTAACGGCTAGATATACTGCTACTTCGGCAGAACTCGATGCAGAACTTCAAGGGGTGGTCGCCGAGATTTCCGCTACAGAAACCATCATTTCGATGTTGCCTGATGGGAATTCAAAAGAAGACGCCATCAACAAGAAAACCCGATTAGAGTACAAAAAGTTTCTGATCGAAACCCGCAAAGAAAGCAATGGCGTGGTGGCCTTGATTGAAAAGGAAGTCGATTTGGCTCGCGTACAAAACGAGCTCTCAGAAGTCAATGGTTTCATTACGATACTCGAAGCCAGAAAAGCAGAACTCATAGCACAGGCTTAAATAGCTTTTGCTTGAGTAGGAAAACGGGCCCCCCAGCCCGTTTTTTTATGGAATAAATTGAGGTGCCCCAATAGAGAACAATCCGCAACTGACAATTCCACAATGAAAAGCTGTAAGCTAATTTCACAAAAAAGCTGTAAGCTAATTCCACCGTTAATTCCACAAAAAGAGCCTACTGCTTACAGCAACAAACACCGATAATTCCACAAAAAGCTATAAGCAATAAGCTATAAGCTATTGCCATCGTTAATTCCACAAAAAGAGCCTATTGCTTAAAGCCTAAAGCCTATTGCTTAAAGCTTATAGCCTAAAGCCTAGAACCAACAACCAAACAAATCACAATTTCATCACCTCAATTTAACCTTGGGTTTGCACTGGTTGGCTACACTTGTGTATGGGAAAACGCCAAGTCGACCTTGTCATTTTATCAGACGTGCACCTGGGAACTTATGGGTGTCATGCCAAGGAACTTCTCGCTTATTTACAGAGCATCCAGCCCAAAGCCATCGTACTCAATGGCGATATTATCGACATTTGGCAATTCAGTAAATCCTATTGGCCGCAGTCGCACATGAAAGTGGTGCGCCGAATCATGAAGTATGTGGCCGAGAATGTGCCGGTATATTACCTCACGGGCAATCATGATGAGATGTTGCGCAAGTTTGCCGATTTGAGTGTGGGCAGTTTCAAGTTGCAAAATAAGCTGATATTGGAACTTGATGGTCGTAAGGCCTGGATTTTTCATGGTGATGTATTCGATGTCACGATGCAACATTCTAAATGGTTGGCCAAGCTCGGAGCAATAGGGTATGATACCTTGATTTTGCTGAACCGGTTTGTGAATTGGGGGTTGAAATTACTCGGTAGTGAAAAAATGAGTTTTTCCAAACGGATTAAAGCGCAGTTCAAAGATGCTGTGAAATTTATCAACGATTTTGAAAATACGGCAGCCGAACTGGCTATCGAAAAAGGCTATCATTATGTGATTTGCGGACACATTCACCAACCTGAAATCCGGGAAATTAAAACAGATAAGGGTAAAGTAACTTACCTCAATTCTGGCGATTGGGTGGAGAATCTTACGGCACTGGAATACCACCAAGGCCAATGGGAAATTTTCCGGTATGATGCAGCTGATTTTCCTGAAACTAAAGGCAATGAATCGGTTACTGATGTGGAAGATTTGAACAGCTTACTTAACATCAAAACCCTCATGATTGAAGTCATGGACGACAAGACGATCTAAGCGTGTTTGGCGACGATGCCATCAATGATTTCTTGGGTTTTGTCTGGGTAATTTACCGCGATACGCTTTCCGTTGTCGAGCCAATCTGCGATGACGGCGTTCCATTTGGGTTTTAAGCTTTTGATGACCGGTACATTCATTTGGCGCAAGGCTTCTGCGTTGAGTTGTTGTTCGTATTGGTTTTTCATCGGAATCACGAGCAATTTCTTGCCTAAAAATAGAGCTTCGGCTGGGGTTTCAAATCCGGCACCACACAATACTCCGGTACTGGCAGCCATGCTGTTAATGAAGCGTTCGCCATTGATGGGCTCGATGATGATATTTTGGTGAACAATTTTTTTGTGGTTGTGTTTGGAGAATACCTGCCACTGTACTTGTTCAAAGGCAGAAAGTCTTTCAATGAGCAACTCATCGCTGTAGGAAGGAAGATACACCGTGTAATGTCCTTGGTCGGTCACGTTTAGTTCGCGAACTTGCTTTCTTACCACGGGTGTGAAAATATCGTTGTCATTGCCTCTGAAATGAAAACCGTATTTATAATCGGCTGGGGCATAATTTTGCAAGATGAGTTGGCCCAATTTATCGGTTTCTTCTGGTTGCGGAAAATCTTTGGATAGTACTGCCGCTTGATGGCTGAGTGCAATGCAAGGTTTGTTTTTGACAAAGCAAGCCCAAGCGGATACGGGTTCAAAGTCGTTAATCACCAAGTCATAAGTTTCCACCGGCAACTGCTGGATGCTTTGATAGAGTTTGCGCGGATGGCTCCGGGTAATGGTTTTGAGCAAATCGACCCCGCCTTTTTTGCCAAAAATAAAGCTGAGTCCTTTGAGTTGGTATTTCACGGCATAAGGCAGTTTCAAATCGCCTTGGATACCGCTCACCAAGATATCGACTTCGCCGTGGCGCTGCAAGCAAGGAATGATATCAAGAGCACGGCTCAAATGTCCGTTGCCGGTGCCTTGAATAGCGTAGAGTATTTTCATGTGGTCTTCCTTTTGAAGGTAATACTTTTGTTCTAGAGGTTATTTCAAAAAATCCCGATACCATAATCCTGAATTCTTGACGGTGCGTTGTTGTGTTTCGAAATCTACATGCACCAGCCCAAATCGCGGGTGAAATCCTTCAGCCCATTCGAAATTGTCAGTCAAGGTCCAGACAAAATATCCGTCTGTTTTGTGGCCTTCTCTTTTGGCGCGCAGCACTTCTTTAAGATACCCTTGCAGGTATTCGGTGCGTTTGACGTCATTGACTGCTCCTGATTGCCACACATCGGGGAACGCCGCCCCATTTTCTGTAACAATAAGTTTTTTGATTTGTGGATAAGCGCTGAATTTTTTAATCATTTCGTAGATGGCCTCTGGATAGACCTCCCAATTCATCAAGGTATGCGGCACTTTGCGTTGGGATGCTTTTACAATCGATGCCCCGATGTATGGTGTCCAGAGCGAAGCTTTCACAATCTCTCGGGTATAACATTGAATACCGATAAAATCAAAATCGAAGGCCATTTTATCATAATCATCGGGTTGGATGTATTTTTCGATTTTCTTCAGTACCGAGAAATCGGCAATCGGATAACCCAAACCCAGAAGGGGCTCAATAAAAGTGCGGTTCAAAAGTGTGTCTACGCGTTGGGTTGCGCGAATATGACTAGGCGAGTGGGTGTATGGTTCGAGATGGGTACACGAAAAAGTAGTCCCAATTTGGGCCTTCGGAAGTGCTGCCCGCAAGATATTGGCTCCTGTTGCAGTGGCCAAAGTACTGTGGTGAATGGCTTTAAGGTAATTCGATAATCCTCTTCTGCCTGGGGCATGAACGCCCAGAAAATATCCTGCACCTGTAAACACGGAAGGCTCGTTCATCACCATGAAATGCTTCACACGGTCGCCATAATGCTGGGCACACAAGGCAGTATACTCAGAAAACCATGACACAATATCGCGATGGGTCCAACCGCCACGTTGCTCTAAGGCATGAGGCAAATCCCAATGGTATAAGGTAACCCAAGGAGTGATGCCCTTTTCCAGTAAAGTATCGATGACCCTATTGTAGTAATCAATTCCTTTGGGGTTGACCGCCCCAACTCCAGCGGGTAATAATCGGCTCCAACTCAAAGAAAAACGAAAATTAGGGATATTCAGCTCAGCCATCAAACCAATATCGTCGGCATATTGGTGATAAAAATTGCAAGCGTCTCCGGGCCGATGCCCATTTTTTATTTTATTTTTTCGAGAAGCAAACACATCCCATACAGACAAACCTTTGCCATCAGTTTCTGCTGCACCCTCAATTTGGAAGGCAGCCGTCGAAACGCCCCAATGAAAATCAGGTCCAAAGGCTGCTTTGTTCAAGTCTGTAGCTAGGCTTTGATCCATCGGCGATCGGCAATCATCAATCAATGGAGAAAAGTAGACTGCATGGCCCGAAGAAAAAGCCACTGCTTGACAAGAGTCAAAATATTTCTAAAACTGTGGAAATAAATCATAAACTACTTTGTTGGTACAACCAAAGATAAAGCAGGTCATGTAAATCAAGCGCTAAGAGAAGGTTAACAAATAGGTTGGAGGTGGTAGTTGGTGGTTGCCGGTTTTATTTACCAAAGGTTGAACCGCTGTTTTTGAGTTAAAACTTTTTTCAATGAAGTATTTGTTGGCTTTGAATTCCACAAAAAAAGCTCTAAGCAATAAGCAATAAGCTATAAGCTAATTCCACAAAAAAAAAGCCTACTGCTTACTGCCTAAAGCCTACAGCAACAAACACCGCTAATTCCACAAAAAGCTATAAGCAATAAGCTGTAAGCTATACGCTATTTCCACCGTTAATTCCACAAAAAGAGCCTATTGCTTAAAGCCTAAAGCTTACAGCAACAAACACCGTTAATTCTACCATTCGAACCAACAACCGACAACTCCAAAAAAAAGACCTACTCTTTTTGATTATAAGGAATATAATTTTCCCATTTCCAAGGCGTATAAATATCGCCAATAGCTACTTCTAATAATTCTTTAAAAATGCTTTCTGCATGATCACTATTACTCATCATTATTATTCCTATTCCTGTCTTGGGAAAAATGATGGAATAATGTTGAAATCCATCGCCATGACCTTCTTTGAAAGCACCAATGCCATGAGGAGATTGAAGTAAAACCCAACCCAGTCCGTAGCCTAAATCTATCGGATCATTGGCATCAGAATCTTTCAATCGCAACGGGCCAAACTGGGTTAATGATTTAATTTTAATTTGTTGGGTGAACATTGTTTTGGTCGTTGGTTTTTTCAATAACCTATGGTTCAATACCGCTTCGGTAAATAGGGAATAATCGTTTAAAGTGGTTTCTAAAGTACTAGCAGCCCTAGCATCGTTATCTTTATCTTTTGGGTATGGTGCGCCGTCCATATCATGACCCAAACAGTAATCGTTTTCAAATTCGGATTGCCAAGTGTAGGAGGAATGATTCATTTTCAATGGGTGAAATATATTTTCTTGCATCATTTGCTCTAACGGTTTGTTTAATAGATGCTCTAGCACGACTTGCAGATAAACCAGCCCTTCACCAGAATAGCCATAGCGAGAACCTGGATTGGTCTTCACCCTTAATTTTTGATCTGGTTCGTCCCATCGCCAATTTGGAAAACCAGAAGTATGATTGAGGCACATTCTTGCAGTTATCTTCTGATAGCTTGAATCTTTTTTCAGATCTTGATAGTTGTCATGCCATTTTTTGCTTGGTTGATAATCATAAATTGGCTTTGGTAAATATTCTTGTAATGGTTTATCTAAATCCAGTATGCCTTTTTCAACCAGTTGCATTACCATTACAGCAAAGACCGGTTTGCTTAATGAAGCACCATAAAAGTTGGTTTCATTGGTTATGGCCTCTTGGGTCAGAATATTTTTGTAACCGAATGACTTTTTATAAACAGGCTTATTATTGTTGAAAACGGTTACCGCTAATCCTTCTACTTTGGCAACTTTCATCAATGTGTTAATTTTTGTATCTAACTCCGTTGCTGTGATTTTGGTCTTATCAAGGCGAACGATATGCTGCCCAAAAGTCATCTGAAATAGTAAAAGAATTGCAAAACAAGGGCGATTTACAGACATGATGTGGTTTTTAATTGTGTATAACGGTGACTAGCTTCACGACTACTCGAAGTTAGCGAACTGGGTTTTCTCTGCTAAAGATAGAATTTCTTCGTAAAAACCAAGCTTCCAGCCAAGAAAATACAGACATTGCAACCAGACTAAGGTGAGTTGGTGGTTGTGCGTTGTGGGGTCGAATTGTTGAATTTATTAGGTTAGGGCTTTCAGTTGTATGTTATTTATTCTCCAAGCATTTCTCCAGATCAATCCCTGGGTTTTTAGAAACCATATCTCTAACGTAGTCTTGGGGCAATTTTTCTCCTTTTTTGAGCATACAATATTCAAAAATGCCATAGGTTTTGTCACAGGATTCTTTTTCAAGGCTTTGCCAGGCTTGGGCCGAAAACAAGTACATCGTCATTGAAAAGAGCAGCAGAATTAGGCTGGTTTTCAACCGGATTTTACTTTCGATGATTTTGAGTTGCAGAATAATAATTGTAAGCGAAATAACCGAAAACAAGGCCACTGAAAAATGCTCTTTTGCAATAAGGGTATTGTTTTCAAAACAGATATTGCAAGCAAAAAACAGAACTAACAAACTATTGAACAAACAAAAAAGGAACAGTACTTTTTGAGCGCCTATCGCAAGGATGATTTCTTTGAATGTGATGATTAAAGTAACCAATAACCCAATCAGGGCCACGATGCTCATTACCCAAAAGGAGAAACACAGGGTTTGGTTCAGGTTGATCAAGGTTTGGGTGTATTGCAAATACGGAACCCATTTGGCAGTACCTAAGATAGCGTGTTTGGTGTAGTAATAGGTTTTTAGTTTGTCTTTATTCTTGATGTAATCATTCGGAACGTATTTGCCTAGTATTTTGTCGAAGGTTTTTAATTTGATTATTTTGTCTGTGTTGGTCAGATAATGTGCTTTGGGAGAATATTTTTCATGAAATTCTTCTTCCACCCAGTATTTTTTCAATCCCAAATGGTGGGCGTTGCATTCGTCCATGAATTTGTCACTCAAATTGACCACCATGGCACCTGTGATATACGAGCTGATAATTAGGGTACCACTCAAAGTGATGAATTTGAATGATTGCATGATATTGTTAGAGAAAGTGTCCTGAATTTGATTCAATTCCGTTTTCTGATCGCCATCGGTAACAGTTGTCTGTTTTTGCACAGAGAAATACTGATAGACGATTTTCTTCAAGCTCTTGAAATAATACTCCAAAATGGTTTCGTCACCTTCTTTGCGAACCAAATACATAAAGAAGATAAATGAAAAAATTAGGGTTACATTAAAAATGAAACCTTGCGCAAAAATGTCCCAAGACAATCCTTGCTGAAACAGGTTGATAATTGAAGTTTCCATGTGTTTTGGGGTAAGAATTATTGGTTTTCCGGCTTCAGATCGAGCTTGGAATTACCAAAACCGTAATTGATCCCGAATAAGCTGAACAGGTTATTGACTGTGCCGAAGTTCTTTCCGTAGGAGCCGGTCAGGTAAACGCCGTCGCTAATTTTGTACTGCAGCAAACCCACGGTTCTTTTAGAATTTTCCGCGCTGTTGTTTTTGTATTCGCGCAGTAAGTATTCTATACCTAGGCTTAACTTTTTGAAGGAGTATTCCAGTTTGTAGCCATAGTCATAACAGCTTTCTCTTTCAAAACGGCTCGTAGTGGTATCTTTCAAGATGTTGTCTTCAATTGCCCTAACTACACCAATGAGCGATAGGCGGTGGTTGTTAGCGTTTTCATTTTTCTCTTGATTATCTATAAAAGTGTTGTAGTTTACGGCAGCCGTAAGCCAAAAGCCGCTGCGGTTGAACCTTTGCTGCTCGTAATCATTGTCGGGAATAGCTATCGAGTAGGCGTAGGCGGCATCAATTTGCACTGTGGGCAGCGATTCGATCTGCCCGCGGTAACGCTGGATTTCCTTGTCCTCGTTCATGGCTTTAAGGAGTTCGTTAGGCAGCGGTTTGTATTGTTGCACGATTTGATAGTGTATCACACTTAATCGAACAGTCAAGTCGGTTAATATCGAAGTACATTCCGTGATGATTTTGTCAATCGCTTTTAAATTTTCGGTTAGTTTTGTTTTTTCATTTTCAGTACTTGCGCTGGCGATTTTAACCACAAGGGCATCTCTTTCCGTAAGAGCCGAATTCTTTTTTTGGTTAATGGTATCTAGTTTTCCAAGGACAGCCGCTTTTTCGTTACTGATCTGATTTCTTTCCTTTTTGTAAGATTTTAGATCGGTGACGCGACTCCGATAGCCATCGATTGCTTTTTTGACCGCCTCCTGATTGCTTTTGGTTCTGTAGCTGACTAGGTTAGTCTTAAAGCCGACTGCCATATAGTTGGTGTTTTTAATCAGCGCGTCTTTGTCGGTTTCGTTGAATGTCGAAGCCAGAGAAAGGCTCAACTTCCGCACGGTATTACGAAGGTCGAAAAATAGTTTGTTGTCCGAATTCAGGTAATCTTCGACCTTAGTGTTATCGCCTTTAAAAATCCAGAATGGGCTCATTTCCATTGCAAAATTCTTGGGAAGTGCGGTTCCGTTGTTAGACAAACTCAACATACTTGCGGCAAACTCTGTGGGGTTCTTGGGCCGCTCGATGGTTTCCGGCGATAGGTCGAGGATTTGAAAGCCCGGTGAAGAAGGAGCTGCGAGGTCTGTAAAGTCATAGTCTTCTTGCGCCCAAAGGGATAGTGTGCTAAAAAAGATTAAAATCAAGAGTTTAGTTTTCATAGTGCTCAGTTTAAAAAGAAGTCTTTTCTGGTAATGATGATTTCTCCGTTGTCACTGTCTTCTTTGATATCCCCCGGATCATGTTTGAAAGTGTCGTCGGCGATCCCGCCAGTGAATTTGTACTTGATCTTGAGGTCGTCAAAAAATTGCTTCCGTTGCCCGGTAGTGAGGTTTTTCAAGTCGAAAACCATCTCCACGGTCAACATGCCGCCTTTGATTTGATTCCTTGTGCCCAGATCGTATTTGAAATTGAAATCGCCGGCCTGCTGTTGGGTGGGTTGCGGCTTGCTATCCGGGTAAAATATGACCTCAGGGGTCACCAGTACGCCATTCTTTTCAGGAGTGGTGATGATTTCCAGGTACACTTTATTGCTTCCTGTACCTACGTTGTATTCTGCATCCATATTTTTAAATTTTATCGTTCCTTAAATAATTTAGGGGCATCGGGCAATTGGGCCAAATCCAGTTCCAATCGGGTAGTGCCGCCATCTGCTTCAATGCCTACCGTAAATGCGCCATAGCTAATGAGTTTGTATTCTGCCTTTCCGTTGACGGCATCAACTTCAACATCATCGACAGGAAATGACGGATGAAGGTGGAACTTCACCATACCCAGGAGCGGCTTGTCCGGATTGGTTGAGGTTACTTCTAAATCTACAACAAAGAGCTCTTTGTCATAGGAAGTTTCGCGTACCGTGGCGTTAATTTTGCGGCCGAAATTCTCAGACAAGCCACCAAATTTTCCTTTGTGCGGATCACTTTCAGCTTCATCATCTTCCTTAATTCTCTTTTGCTCTTCCTTAATGAGTTGAGTGACATCAGGGAAAGTTTTGATAATCGCGTCGAGTTCGGTTTTGCTGATTTGTTTTTCCTCTTCAATTACCTTCTTTTCGCTGATTACATTGTCGAGTTTTTCAACGGTTTCATTATACATGTTCTTGAAGTTGATTTTGGCTTGTTGCAGGATGTGATAGAAATAAATCCGCGTCCAGATGTACACCATCATGAACCCAAGAATCGAAAAATAAAGAATAATGGCCACCGAGACATTGGTTCACAGTGTGTTTTTAGGATCATAACCCAAAATGGAAGTGCCCAATTTTTCACCGATGTGATACAATGATTTTGGAATGGTGTTGAGCTGTGTCAGGCCAACTCCTACAATGATTTTAGTGAGCCAATCGCTAATTTGCACTAAATTGTCATTGTGAATCACATCGGTTTCTCGGATATCTTCTGCCTTTGCGTCCAGATGATTGCTTTGAATAATCTTTGGGATGCCGAACAAAAATCCGGTCAGTCCGCCTGCACCGTAGAAGGCACCGGCAATCAGCATGGCATTTCCAATAGAATACAACACTCTAAAGCCAAATGTTTCGATGTTAATCAACGACAACAGTATGATGAATACCATGCCTAGAATCAGCATCCATTTTAAAATGACAAAAACATCAGGCAAGTTGTCAATTGATAATCTTGTGTTTCTGCGCGTCATCATTCAGCGGTTTTAGATTTCAATAATAATACTAGTCGGACAATGGTCACTCGCTTCGGTATGTTCAGGCCCAATAGTAGCAAATCGGTCACCTTGATATTGCTTGCATTTAGTGGTTATCCCTTTTCTGAAAATTTCGGTTTCGATTACTTCTATCGATGCATGTGGTAGAATATAGTCCAAACGGCTTACTTCTTTACCTGAAGTGTAGTAGTGGGTCCAGGTTTCTTTAGGGAAGTGATCCTTCAGAAGTCCATCGTCAATTAATAAGTTTACTGAGTTGTCCGAAGGTTTCTCAGGCTTGTTGATATCCATGTTTAAATCTCCCAGAACAATCGGTAGTTTGCCTTGGTCGAAAGCTTTTTTTGCAATCTCCAGTACTTTTTTTGCTTGTGTGATTCTTTTATTGATGCTACTTTCTTTTCCGTCTTGAGCTTTGAAGTGATTGACTAAGAAAGTAATCACTTTGTTATTGATTTCCACATCTACTTCAAGACAATCCCTTGAAAATAATGCTCCTTTACTCATGTATCCCATATTGGGAATAGAAACCCTGCTAGTAACGCCCAGATCACAATTTGTTCTTATGTTTAAAACTTTGCAAGGCAAGCCTTTTTTAATCATAAAGCCCACGTCAATACCTCTTGGATCATTGCCTTCAAGTAAAAAAATATGCTCAAAGTAATCATCTAAGTATTTATTGTTGAAAACCCTTAAAGTTTCTATATTTTCGACTTCCTGAACTGCCAAAAAATCAGGTTCGGTTTCTAAGATCGCCATGGCAGTATTATTTCGTTGGATGTTGGTTGTTTGATACGATACCAATGAACCGTCACGCCCCGCCAATGAAACTACATCAATTACTTGAATAAATTTATTATAATCTTTGTTTTCCCATGCCTGATCCAAGAACGAGTATCTGTTGAACAGATTTTCCACATTAAAATTGGTTACTTTAATTTTCATGATATTGTTGTTTAAAGGTTTAGTGATTAGAGTTATCTGTGCTAAGCAGCATTCTAAGGATTGCAAATCACCAATTATTCGGATTGAACAACTGGGTGTTGGTTTGCTTGAGTTTTTCTTCTACGCGATTGGCCTTGTACTGCTCCCACTCAAATGCTCTAAGAAAGCGCATGGCCTCTCGGGCGCCTATTCGGAAGAGCTCTTGCTTTTGGGGTTCGTCCATGTAAAAGTTGAGCCATGAAATTTTATCGCCAATTTCTACATAAGCGATGCCTTGCGCATACGAAGCATTTTTATTGATGAATTCTTTGTCGCTGCTAAGCTTCATTGTGCTGATGATTTTGCCGGCCAGATTGGTTAAGGTTTGAATGTTAAATTCATTGTCATCTTTTTTATCGACCAAACGGATCCCGAAAGTAGGCAGGCGTGGCGCATCGTTCTTAGGGTTGAAGAAGATGTTGATTGGGAAGTTAGACAACGAGCCTCCATCCACAAAAAGCACTTTGGGCGGAATCGGGCGTTTGGTATCCCAGTTGAGTAGTTCTTGCCATTGCGCCCTTCTTTGAACTGAGACGGCTTCTTTCCATACTGATTTCTGATAAGCTTCAAAAAAGATCGGAATCGACATACTGGCCCTGATAAAATCTGCCGGATTTACCGATTGCAGATCATCGTAATACAACGGCCACATCCGGGGAAACTCAATTTTGTTCTGGGTGGTGATATCGGCCGTGATGAAGGCTAGCCTCGGTACTCTGGGAGGAAGTTCGTCGGGTTTTCTGTGGTTGGTGGGCGTAGGCGGTTCCAGTTTCAAATCTTTAGGCACTTTGCTGAAGTGGTTTTTAAGATCTTCAAGGGTTTTGCCTTCCAGAATCTTGTCAGTGACCCAGCGGTGGAAATAATCGCCTTTGTTGAGTCCGAAACCTTTCTTGACCTGATTCAGACGACGCCATGTGAGCAAAGTCAACAACAAAGCAATGACCCAAGCGATGATCGTGATGATGCTCACCGGATACAGAAAAGGCGAGTCGCTGTAAGCTAGTATTGCCGTAGCCAAGCTGCTAGCCACAACCACCAAAAACAGAACGAACAGCACCGTTTTGATCAAAGCGCCGAACCAAGTAAACTTGATGAAGAATCCGATCAGTTTTCTTTCAAAAGCAGTGAAGCCACGGCTGGATTTACCATCCATGAGCGAATCGAGTGGTAAATCAATCAACAATTGCAATATTTCTTCAGTCTTAGTTTCGTGTTTTTCGTTGATAGCGGCCATGGCCATTGCGTTGATAGCACCGGCACTGGTTCCGGCCAAAGAAAAAAAGCGAATGCCCACTTGTTCCATGACATAGACAAATCCGAGTAGTGCGATACCCCAAACGCCGCCACCTTGTTGCACCAAGTCAACATATTGGTGGCCTTGCAGATCGGTCACATCGGAAAATTTCTTTTTTTTCTCGGCGAGTTCTTTTTTCAATTCGGCGAGTTCTGCTTCGATGCCGGTTTGCCGAATGAATTCTTGTGGTGTTTTTTTCATGGTGTTGGTCTTGGTTTGAATTAATTTCGACAAATCAATGTTACTGCTTCTGTTTCTAGTGGCTTCAGGGTTTTCCCTGGACGCTGCCCGGATTTTCCTCAGAAAGGCTTGCTTGGCAGGAAACAATGGGTTGTTTTGGTTGTTTTTACGTATTAGAATTTTCTGAAAAACTTATAGAGCAAGCAAAATATCACCAAAAGCGAGGTCTGTAGTGTGATGGTCACAAAGTCTATTTTTTCGTGTTTAATGCCATAATAAAATAGTGTAAAACAGATACTGCCGATCAGAAAGTTTAGAATCAGATGGAAAAAGAAGACGCCCGATTGAGGTTTTTTATAATCCGATTTGGCCCGCTTTATATTTTGCTCAACCATCAATTGAATTTTCTTGTTGTGTTCATTTTGATAGACCCTTTCATAAAACTGGTCCACGATGTCAAGGCTGGTTTTATGGTTGTGTTTGCTTAAAAAGTATATCATCTGAGCATTGAGTGTCCTCAAACGGCCAAGTTGATGGTAGTTGAGCGCTAACCCGGCTTTGAATTCTTCCTTTTTTTTCTTTGTGATGGTGACCGTGGAAGCTATGGAACCCAAAAGAAAATCGGCTTTAAGCCTTTCTTTTTTCAACAGTGAAGCCGAGTGCCGATCGTCATGAAAGCTTTTACTCAGATCATCGGCCAGCCGCTTATTCAATTGCGTCAATGAATTGGGTTTGAAAATTTTCCTGCGGTAGTAGTGACACTGAAAAAGGCTCAATACCAAATAGAGCCCGAGCGGAAACCAAATCAACGCCTTATCAGTGAACGCAGCATCAACCATCGGGGTTTGATCGTTTTTGAGACCTTGATGGGTTTTGGTAACCTGTGAACAAGAATCCACAGGGCACGGAATAGTATCATACCCTTGATGGGTCAAATTGATTTCGACATCCATGATTTTATTTTTTAAGTTCTTTTTTTATTTCTTCAATCTTGTCCTGATACACATTATGCATCATATAATAGCGTTCCAAGGCAGCCCCGAAGTGAAAGCGATGGTCGTTGAAATCGTCTTCGAGATAAACCATTTCCCTCATCTTGCGGTTGTATTCCTGCCCGGCAGTATGCAATTCAATGGCGATATTGTAATAATCAACGGCTCTTCGATAATGATAATCGACATCCAAAGCAGAATAGGAATGGCCTCCGATGAGCTCGTCTATCCTGTGTATGAGGTCTGGGTCTTGCGCCAAGGTTTTGTTATCCTGAATAGTTTTGGCCATTTTATAATGGATATGGGCATTGAAGCTGGGGCCGAAAATGTAGTCGCTGCCATAAATCTTAAAAATTCTCAGGATGGAACTTTGGTTATAGATATAGCTGATGAAACTCACTGCATCGGTTTTTTCGGATTTGAGTTTCCTGGCCAACACCCTAGAATTGTATTCAAGTTCCAACACCCGTAGATGCTGAGAGGAAACTGATGGGGCGATGGCTTTTGGTTTTGGGTCGAGTTGTACCTTCAGTAGCAACCTTTTGAAATATAAAAGGGTTTCTTTGATGTCTTGATGGTTCGGGAGTTTATAGATCTGTTGCATCAGCGCATCGGTTTGCTCCAAAGTGGTAGTATCAGATTGCCCGATTTCATCCTCTTTACTCTTTTTGATGATGTGCCTTTGTGATTGCCCCAAAGAAGTGTAATAAAGATCCAAAGCCGGCAAGATGATGTCATTGAAAAGCGGCGTTGCTATCGAATCGGCGTCATCGGTTAGCACATGAGATAAAACCTGTATGATTTTTTGATACTGGTATTGCGCAGAACTGATTTGTCCGTTTTTTTCGTATAGCTTGGCGGAATAGTAATAGCATTTGAGCATCAAAGCCAACGGAGAAGTGTTCAGGCCTGTAATGAAACTGCCTGTTTTTGCACCTTTATAAATGTCATTCAGGTTTATTTTAGTTACTTTCTGCGTTTTTGAGTGATCTTTCAAACAAAGCAAACAATCTCCGATCGAGGATAAGAATGAAGCCATATACCTCAGGTGATTGGAAATAAAAGCTTCTTTGCCCCCAGAATTACTGCTGAAAAATTTTTCAATGAGCTCGATGTATATCAATATAACCGCATTGACACCATTGGGGTTTTGATTTACAGATAAGCACAATAGTTCGTTTTTAATTGGTTGATTTATAAAGAAGTCCCTCGATTTCATGATTTCATCCAGGCCAATCAGATAAGTCATCAAAGCGAGAATGGGTTGCCTTCTGAACTGGTATTTTATAGGTTCAAGCAAGGTCGTCAATTGTTCATAAAGCTTTTGATACCATATTGGATATTGGTTGGTGTAATCATCAGTATAATCAGCAGTATGAACCGAACTGTTTTTGTAGTAAAGCAGCTTGGCCAAATGCAGCATACTGTTGGCAATGATGATATTGTTGCGGCCCGAATGTAAAGAGATGAAATCGGTAATGCGATAAAAGTCGGCCATTTCAGCCTTGACGCGAGCTGTCGTAATGCCTTCCTGACCCATCTTCTCCTGAATGTATATGTTGGCCAGAAAAGCTTGAATCGAAATTTGTTGCAGATCGTTAAGCGAAGAGGTAAAAAATGGTTTGTTGAGCTCATTGGTTTGACCACTGAAATTGAAATATTCCGCGTTTTTCAAATAGTATTTGTAAAAGCGTTTGATGTCTTGTATGCAATCGCTGTAGAAACTCAAGGCTTCTTCAAAAGAGTAGATTTTCTCGAAACAAAGCCCCAATTTTAGTTTATTTCTGATTAGCCCGATAAAATCCCTGAAATTGATTTTGTGGATTTTTAAATTGTTAATGCTTCGAATAGCATCAGAATAGCAACAAATGGCCTCGTGAAATTCTTGGTCGAAAAAATAAATGTCGCCCAAACTTGAATTCAAATTAGCAATTGAGAAAATTTGCGGATTCAAGACATCTGAATCCATTTTATAACGCGAATGAATGCTTCTGTATTCCTTGATTTTATCTGATAAAAGCATTTTGGCCGGATAACTTTCATCTAGTGTAAAATTGAAAGCTGCTTCTTCGGTCTCAAATATTTTAGAGATGTAGGCAATTTCATTGGCAGTCTTGCTGTGAAATTTATAGTCGAAGAGTTCAATGTCAGTATTCCGGACATGGGATTTCAATAAATACTGAATTACCTGACTAATGTCTTCCCTTAAATTGATGGTTTTATTGATGGTGATTAAATCTGGAATCAGTTCCAAGTTAGACATCGAGAAGGCAAATGGATGAAACTTGAACAAGTGATCGAAATAGTATGGAATTGATATCACACTATTCTCACTAAAGCTTTTGTAGCTTTTACCATATTGGATAATAAAAGGGCGATAAATTGAATTGATAAAACTAATTCGGTATTGTTCGCTGCTGTTGAAGTATAGAAAGTACTTAGAATCCATATCATTAGCTTTGATTAGGAAATGGTTCTGCTCATCCCGTTCGATTACCTCCGACGGCTTGACAAATTCATGGAAAGCTTGGATCAGTTTTTTAGGCGATCCGCTGCTACGATAAATCAGATAGGTAATGAAGTTCAGAATAGTAAAATAGATTTTCTCTGCCTCCTCCGACACGTTTTTGGAAGCCCGGTTCCGGTTTTTATAATCGGCAATGAACTCATCGATTGAACCGATAGGGCAGCCTTGGTGGCTGAGTTGCTTTTCAAAGATAAATTCCTCGATGGCGATACTCAGCGAGAAATAGTTTTTGTGGTTGTTCCCAATTTCTTTAAGCAGTGTTTCGATATGAAAAATGAACGTGAAGATACTGCTCAACGGCGATTGCTTATCGGAAATATCGGCTAACGAAGCGTCAAACATCTCGCGGCCGGCAATAAAGACAAAACGCGCTTCGGCTGTGGTGAAAAAATTCTTCAGTCCAGTAATGATATTCAACACGGCTTTTTTACGGTTCCGAATATGATTGTTCAGCGGCCCGGCATTTTTGTTCTCGAAATGGTCTAACTCATCATTGAGATTGTGGTTGCTGCTGTTGAGTTCGATTTTGTCCAATTCGTCAAAAATGAAGATAAACTCGTAGTGTTCTTTTTGGGCTTCGCGCAGAAACTGAATCAATTCAAACTCAATTTCCTTTGTATTGGCCACATTGTAGGTCTTGTTTTTTTTATTACTGAGTTTCAGGCCGAAATCTTTTATGAGGCTGACATTGGTTTCGCTGGCGTTTTCATGACTTACTTCGGAAAAACAGCGTTCCATCAAGTTGCTAATCCGATTGTAGGCTTTGTTCTGATTTTTGTAGAAAAGCTCGAAACAATGCAGAATGATCAAAGGGAATATAAAAAGGACGATGGTGGAAAAATCAATGTGATTCAAAAAAATATCCTTGACCTGTATCTTGCACAAATGAATAAAGAGTTTGTACCCAAAAACCAACAGCAGCGCATAAAGGAAAAAGTATTTTGAAGCAAAAATGAGGTCGAACGTTTTGTTTTTTTGACGGCCGAAACTGTCATTGATGCTGCTCACTACTTGCTTCAACACATCAGATTCCTTAGGGGCGTTCTGCGAGATGGTCAGGTGCAGTGGAATAATTTTTTTCCGGTTCTTGAACTTGCCGAGTTTCTTGAGGTTGGATTTTTTCTGGTACTGATACAACACATGATTTACAAAACTGGTTTTTCCCATTCCTCTGTAGCCGGTAATGAGGTAAACACCTTTGTTGGAAGAATTCAAGAAAGACAAAAATTTGATGATCTGCGCCTTTCTGCCAATAAAATTTTTATTTGATTTTTTGTCGGTGCCATTGGGAATATTGATGAATTTGAAATCGTCAGGCAAGCCGATAGCGATGTTTTTGATAAAAGTATGAGGGGTATGTTTCGAAATATTGTTCATGTGAATGGATTAAATGAATTGACAATCATTTTGTTCCGAATTCAGTATCACATAGGCATTAAACCATCAAAAGCTATCTTCCCTATAAACGGTTGGTTTGTAGTTTTTTAAATTTTAAGCTAAAGTTTTAGGTAGTAGTGTTATCTTGAAAAGATGAATTCTAGATAACTATTTGGGATTCATAAAAGTAAGATGTTTTATGATACCTAGGTTTACGTAAAAACACTACATTTTGAGAGGAAAATACGCAAAGCGGATTACGGGTTTTTACGTAATTTTTCCATCGGTATAGGGTTTCGGGTGTTGGTTCTTGAATCCACAAGCACAATATTTTTATGCAAAACTTGTTGAGGTGCGAAGTCTTCACTGCGTTACTCGCATCGCTAAAATTCTATAACATTTATTGTTCGTTTTAAAATCCTGTCGGTTGGTCTTGTCCTCAACTTTATCAGGCTTTATGCTACCTCAGGAAAATTATGAACTCAGCGGTTTTTTCGGTTATGTGGTATTTACTAACGGGCATGTGATACAAAGCGATTTACTGACCGTTTATTACGGAGCCGCAGACGAATTTGTTTGTGGCGCCCATTTTTCAATTGCCGAGATTCTATCGCAACTTCAGTATGATTGATTGGGCCGGTTGACAGTCGGTTTGTTTAATTGTAAAGCGGCTTAACTACAACGGTTCGCTTTTTTGACTACATTGGCTGTAGCTAAACTTCATCGTATGCCCAACGCCAGTATTCCCGTTCGTCAAATCAAGCCGTCGTTTTTCGAAGAGCGGTTCAGCGTGCGCAGTATTGCAGATTTAACCTCTGGTAAAGCTTTGGTACACGATTTACACCGCCATGATTTTTATTTTTTACTGTTTGTAGCCAACGGTTCGGGCCGCCACGCTATTGATTTTATTGAATACCAAGTGTCAGACAACGTGGTTTTCTTTGTTCGGCCGGGGCAGGTACATGAATTGGTTTTGCAAGCCGGGGCCAGCGGTTTTATCATTCAGTTTACCGCAGATTTTTATGCCCCAAAGGAAATTCCGGTGCTACAGGTTTTGCGAAAGGTGAGTGGCCAGAATTTCTGCAAGTTGTCGGTTGAGGGATTTGAACAAATAGCAGCCATGTCGCAAAGAATCTTTCACGAATTTTCCCAAAAGCAATTTCGTTATCAAGAGGCCATCAAATCTTACCTCAATTTACTTTTTATTGCCTTGGCAAGACAAAGCAGCAACAGTGCGGCAATGCCTGACAAAAGCAAGTTATATGCGCAAGAACGGCTTGAAGAATTTCAGGACTTGTTAGAGCGGCACATCAGCACCAAAAAACAAGTAACTGATTATGCCCAAATGCTGTCGATGACTTCTTATCAGCTCAATGCAATTACTAAATCGCTGGTACAAAAAACCGCATCGGAACTCATTAACGACCACATCGTGCTGGAAGCCAAACGAATGCTGATGGCCACTTCAAGCTTAATCAATCAGTTAGCTGATGCACTGGGCTATGATGATCCTTCGTATTTTATTCGCTTCTTCAAAAAGAAAACAGGCAGCACACCCGAGGCTTTCAGGCACAATTTTAAATAAGTCCTATAGAACTAAAAAGCTGTCCTATAACCTAGTCCGGCACCGGAAATACTTTTGCAGTGTAAAACACAATCACTAAAAAAGTTATTCCATGAAAATCAATTTATTCTTATTAGTGTGGCTCGGGGCAATTTCCTGGGCAACAACACTTCAGGCGCAAGACACCCTTAAAATCGCCGTGTCAAAAACAGTATCGGTCGAAGAAATGCTCGGCGACCAACGACAGTTCCTACAACTTACCGTCAATAAAATGTTTGGCGAAAAGAAAGGGCTGGGGCTCTTATCCATCACTGCTTATGTCGCAGACTACGAGGACCAACTCGAAAAAAACGAGTTCCTGAACACGACGCTGCTCTACCAACTTTTGTACAAAGGGCTTGCAATCAATTCCGGCGTGGCTTTCACTTCCGTTGACGGTATGAAGAATTTCGCCGGTTTGCAGTTCATGCACCAGTCAAAAGCATTCTCATTGCTGTATTTGCCGAGTTATTTCTTTCTGCACAGTCACCGTTTGGCCAACACCGCAATGCTGACTTACTCACCAGAGCTCAACAAGCGTTGGTCGATCTATACGCATTTGCAGTTGCATTACAATCACGATTTTAAAACCGGCCACCACTTCAGAAGTTACGCTTATGGCCGTCTGGGGCTTTCTCGAAATTATGTCACTTTCGGATTGGCCTACAACTTCGACCAGTATGGCGCTAGCAAAATTACAAAGAACAATACCGGAATCTTCTTGAAATTGTCAATGTAAAAAGGCGGGAGTTTTCCTTTAAAAAAGAGTTTAATTTAAAAAAGTAATAAAAATGAATCAACGAAAAAGAATTATTATCGTAGGCGCTTCAGGAACTATGGGAACGTATTTGGCAGGCGCATTTGAAAAAGAGCATGAAGTAGTGCGTGTGGCCTCAAAAAGTGGCGATTACCAACTTGATATTACCTCGCCCGAGGCCATAACCGATTTTTTTAAACAAGTAGGCCCGTTTGATGCTTTGGTTTCCACAGCCGGCCCAACCTACGTAGGACCTTGGAATACCCTGACCGATCAAGAATTCCGCAAAGGAGTCGAGGGAAAAATGATGGGGCAAATCAATTTGGTATTAATCGGGCAGCATTACATCAATCCGAAAGGCTCATTTACGCTGATTTCGGGAGCGCTCACCTATGAACCCCAACGTCATTTTGCCAATGCTTCGGCAGCCAACGGAGCAGTCAACGGCTTTGTAAAAGCGGCAGCCATCGAACTCGATAAAGGCATTCGCATCAATGCGGTTAGCCCAACGGTCATTGAAGATTCGCCGCAGTATTTTCCGTTCTTTCCCGGCGAGGTGCCCGTAACGATGAAGCAACTCGAGTATGGTTTCAGGAAAAGTATTTTTGGACCCGGCACCGGAGAGATTATCAAACTTTATTAGTAGGGCGTTATGTTACAGTTAAAGTTAAAAATGGCGCTTAAAATTTGGTTGGCTATTTATCCGTCAATTACGCTCTTTCTCTATTTTTTTGGAGCAATCATGGGAGCGCTGCCGTTGCCAGTAAAAACACTAATTATCACGCTGTTTTTGGTGCCTTGGGTGGTTTTTGTCGGGCTGCCTTTAGTAGACTATCTGATGAATAAAACTGATGCAAAACAACGAGGGTCCAAACATCTGTAGGAGAAATTTTATCATACTAATCGGTAAGGCGGCAATAACGTTAGCTTTACCGATTCGTTTACCACCCCAAAATTTATTTAAAATGAAAAACGAACAAAATTATGAAGTAATCATCATTGGAGGCAGTTACGCTGGGCTGGCGGCTGCGATGGCATTGGGTCGGGCTGCGCGTCGGGTACTTGTCATCGATGGAAGGCAACCTTGCAATCGACAAACTCCCTATTCGCATAATTTTATCACCCAAGATGGAGTGCCACCCGCAATTATTGCAGCGAAAGCGCGGGAACAAGTCGCGATGTATGATACAGTTTCCTTTCTGACCGATGATGCGGAGCAAGCAGTTAAAGTACCCAACGGTTTTGAAATAGGTACAAAGTCAGGCAGTCGTTTCACCGCACAAAAACTCATTTTTGCTACCGGTATCGCTGATCAGTTTCCTGCTATTGAAGGAATGGCAGCGTCGTGGGGAATTTCAGTGCTGCATTGCCCATATTGCCACGGCTATGAAGTAAAAGGACAAGCTACCGGCGTTTTAGGCAATGGCGATAGCGGATTCGATATGGTGCGAATGATTTCCCACTGGACTCCAAACTTGACTTTGTTTACTAACGGAAAGTCTACATTAACAGACCAGCAGGCCAGCTTGTTGTCGCGACACCAGATAGATATTGAGACAAGACCCATTGAAGCTTTACAACAACAATTCGGGAAAATAAGCGCGATTGCTTTCAAAGACGGAACCCAAAAACCTATAGAGGTACTCTATGCAAAAGTAGATTTCGTGCAACATACAGACTTGCCAGTTTCGTTAGGTTGCGCCCTAAATGCCAGTGGATATATTCAAGTAGACGACTTGCAGAAAACTTCGGTACCGGGCATTTACGCCTGCGGAGACAACAGCAGCCGGATGCGAACGGTCGCTAATGCGGTCGCCACAGGAACGACAGCCGGCATGATGCTCAACAAGGAAATGATTGAAGAACGTTTTACTGAATAGGCTCATCGGGGTGCAGGAGACCTGACAGCCACAAAGTTGGAACTAGGTGGCCTTTTGCTCGGGACAGGATAGTCAAAAAAATAAAAGCGGACTCCCCAAGTCCGCTTTTTTTATGCCAAAACTTGTTGAGGCGCCAAGTCTTGGCGGGGCTCCTGAGTGCTTTGCGGTGCTTTCCGCGTGGCCCGTTGGAGTTTGTCGTTAATGGTTTTTCCCAAGCCGGTGTCGGGCATAAGTTCTGCGATAATCACATCCAACCCATTGCGATCGAGCCTGTGAAGTGCGGCGTAAAGATTCTTGGCGGCTTCTGTCAGGTTTCCGTTTGCAGACAATACCTCTTGATGGGTGATTGTATCTATCGGCACCCTATGGCTAAAGGTAAGTGTTCCGATTTTTTTCCTTTTGAAGGTCTTGCAAAGCTCGACTACATTGTTGGTCAGGTAAGTGCTTGTGTTGGGCGCGTTATGCCGCGTGAGCATACCCGGCGCTTCGGGCGATTGGTAGTTTTGGGTTTTCGTACGGAGTTTTCCGGTTACTTTTTCGATATCTTCTACGGCTATAGAACCGTGTCGATACAATACCGGGCGGCCGTTCTCAAATCCGATAATGGTCGATTCAACTCATTTGGCGCAATGGCCACCATCTAAGATTACCCCGAGCGAATCACCGAAATAGTGCCACACATGCTCGGCCGAAGTAGGGCTGATTGACCCAAACGGATTGGCACTCGGCGCCACCAAAGGGAATTCTAGGCTTTCCAGCAGCGACAGTGTCAGTAGGTGATCAGGTACTCTAACCGCTACAGTGGGGTTTCCAGCGGTAACGGCGGCGGAGATATGCACTTGTTTTTCGAGCAACAGCGTTAGTGGCCCGGGCCAGAATCGGTCGGCCAAATCAAAAGCCAGTTGGGGGATGTTCTGCGCTACCTTGGGCAAGAAACTCGCCGATTTGATATGAACAATCAACGGATTGTATGCCGGGCGGTTCTTTAAGGCGTAAATCTTTCGGACCACATCATCGTTGTGTGCATTTCCGGCAAGACCGTACACCGTTTCGGTTGGAATGGCTACCAATTGATCTTGCTGCAATGCTTTAATGGCTTTTACTATGTCGTTTGTAATCATCTGCTTCGTGTTGTATTAGTTAGGGGTTACGGCAATGTTTCCTCCAATTTTGAAACTGTTTTGCCCGGATTGGATTTGTGCTTTCAGTAAGGCAAATTCGTGTTGCAGTTTCTTGATTTTAGACTCGCGTGCCTTGATATCTTCTTCGCCGGAGTCGGTAGTAATCTTGCTTTCATGGTACTTGATCTTGATTTGGATCATTTGAGACAACAGGGCCAAAGTATCGGTGGCGCTAAATTCTCCGTGGATTAGTGCTAAGTTCACAACAGTTCGTTTTTATTGTCCTTGTCCTAACGAATATGCTGCTTTCCCGTCAAAAGAATACAGATTTTCGGTTTTGATGGTATCGATGTCTTCCGCGATCGCTTTTTGAAGTAAGGTGATGATTTCCTGTTTGCCAATGGTGGTGCCTTCGACAGGTTTGAAACGGCATCTCCAGTGATCGGTGCAGAAGGTTTCTTTGAAGCCGTCGGGCCAAACTTTGATACCTCTGTTGGTTATCATTGACAGGCGAAGGTTTTGGTTCTCTATCTTGCTGACCTTTTCTGCCAGCTTGTTCGGATCGTTGCCTAGCCAGTGCACGAATACATCAACACCTACCAATTCTTTTTGCTTGGGTGCTTTTCTTTGGTATCTCGGCAATTGCAGTGCGGCGTTATTGGCGTAAGATACCGGTTGGAAAATCACCGGCTGTTGCCCCAGATTAGCGATAACCGCTTGAGCAAATTCTTTGGTACCGACCTTTTCGCGGCTGGTCGTTTCGTTATAGATGTCGTAGGTATGGATTCCGTCTTCTAAGGTTTTGAGCCACGCATTCTGTACTTTTTCGGCTACATCGGTCTGACCAATATGATTCAGCATCATGATTGCACCTTGCAACAAACCAGACGGATTCGCTAGATTCATACCAGCCCTTCTGGGCGCCGAACCGTGAATGGCTTCAAACATCGAGCATTCTTCACCAATATTAGCCGAACCTGCTAAGCCCACCGAACCGGTAATCTGGGCGGCAATATCGCTGAGCACGTCGCCATAAAGGTTGGGCATGACAATGACATCGAACGCTTCTGGAGTGTCGGCCATTTTAGCGGCACCGATATCGATAATCCAGTGCTCGTTCTCGATTTCGGGATATTCTTTGGCAATCTCGTCGAATACCTGATGGAATAATCCGTCGGTCTGCTTCATGATGTTGTCTTTGGTGAAGCAAGTCACTTTTTTGCGGTTCTGTTGTTTGGCGTACTCAAAGGCGTAGCGAACGATTTTCTCACAACCGGGCCTACTGATGAGTTTCAGACATTGTACCACTTCGTCGGTTTGCTGGTGTTCGATGCCTGCGTAAAGGTCTTCTTCGTTTTCGCGGATGATGACGATATCCATTACCGGATGTTTGGTGCTGACCAAAGGGTGCAAGCTTCGACAAGGACGCACATTGGAATACAGCCCAAGGAACTTTCGTGTAGTGACGTTCAAACTTTTGTATCCGCCACCTTGCGGTGTGGTAATTGGGGCTTTGAGGAAGATTTTGTTTTTTCTGATGGTTTCCCACGAAGCATCGCTGATGCCCGAGGTATTGCCTGATAAATAGATTTTTTCTCCTACTTCAATTTCGTCGATTTCGATTTTAGCACCGGCGGCTATAATAATGTCGAGAGTGGCCTCCATGATTTCCGGGCCAATGCCATCTCCTTTGGCTACAGTGATTTTAGTCATTTTTTTTAGTTTTTTTTTCCGTACCAAAAATGGATAACTTTTTTTGTATATTTTTATTTATGTTTTTAATAAAAAATATAAAATGTTTTTATAATATACCTCAAGCTTATCTTAAACTTTCGCAGCTTTTGGAGCACAACAGTATAAGCGGTAGAGTGGGTAAAACATACAAAATGAAATACTTGTCAAGACATCTAAAAAAAAAAAATGATTTTCGTGAAAAATATTTCGCAAATCAAAATTAGCTTTCTATATTTGCGACCGCATTGAGCAATTGGTGCAAGATTTATTGGAGAAATGGCAGAGTGGTCGATTGCGGCAGTCTTGAAAACTGTTGACTGTAACAGGTCCGGGGGTTCGAATCCCTCTTTCTCCGCTGAAACTTAGGAAGCCCGTAAATAGGCGGGTTTCCGAAAGTTTTTAAAAAATAGTGAACAGATAAGGAACAAAATCCTTAATCGTTGGTTGGTTAAATGTCCCCGCAAACATTTTAATTTTTAAACAAATTAAAATGAAACCAATCTTCACAAAACCAAAAGTAAGCAAACCAGCTGACCCTAGTAAGCCGTGGTTCGTATGGTTCAGATACGAAAACAAACTAAAGCGCTATAAACTAGGAATCAATTACGTTAAAGATTTAAAGGAACGCGAACGCGAAGCAAATGCCTTGGCAGATGCTTTGTTGCAGAAACTAAAGGAAAATTGGAATCCAAATATTCCAAACTTAATCAAAGAAGATCCCGAAGTTTTATTCGAAGACGCGATCAACTTTGCACTACTTAAAAAAAAGCCATCTTTAAAACCAAAATCTTACGCAGATTATTCATGTACCGGCCGCTTTATCATCAAAGCAGGTATATCATTGAAATATAAAGACGCACCTATTCGAAAAATCAAGCGGCAACATATTAAAGAAATTTTAGCTGAAGCAAAATTGCAGCAAAATTGGTCGAACAAAGCTTATAACAAACACCTGAACCAACTCAAAGCGATTCTGAGTGAATTGCTCGAATGGAATGTTTTGAACAACAATCCGGCACATAAAATAAAGCGATTGCCTGTTGACGAAACCATTGCCAATATTCCGGCCACACCAGCCCAACACAAAATCATAAAAGAATTTTTAGAAACCAAACACCCGGAATTCTTTGTTTTTATAATCACTATTTTTCATACCGGCGCAAGGCCCGAAGAAATATTGAACATCAGAAACGAAATGATAAACCTTCGCACTCAGGAAATCATTTTATCTGGTAGCATCACCAAAACCAAAAAAGACCGAATCATTCCGATTAACAATCATTTATTAAAATATTTTGAAAAAATGAACCTGCATAAATACCCAAAACACTATTTTGTTTTTGGAAGCTTCAGACAACCCGGAATAGGTTTTCGTGATCAACAAAAAGATTTCATTCCTGGCCCGACTAAAATAAAAAGAGATACAGCAACAAAGCGCTGGAATCGCTTAATAAAAAGCGAGACCGGATTAAATATAAACGTTAGCATGTATTCCAATAAACATGCTGGAGCAGATGCAAAGATTCTTTCAGGAATGGAATTAGACGTTTTAAGAGAACTATACGGCCACAAATCTAAATTAATGACAGAAACCTATGCCAAGGTAGTAAAAGAGCAATACAGGAAGCAGATCCGCGAAAATTCACCTGAATTCTAACAAAAAAGGCGTGCGAATTAACTACTTCCGCACGCCAAACCAACAATAAAAAACCCAATTTTTAGAATGATATCATATCATAATTAAACGACGGCCCGGCAAATGCATCGGAACGCTGTAGTAGGTTCCAGCCGAACGAGCACCCCAGGCCAAATCGTTTTTTCCTCTTTGCTTTCAGGGTGGCCAATTCCACCTCTATCTTTTCCTGCTTCTTTAGCGAGCTTAAAAGGCCCTCTTGCAAGTCAAGGTTATGTGAAACGTACTCTTTGCTCTCTAAGCCCAAATCAATCGCTTCCTTGGAAATAGAATCGATGGCGCGTTGGTAAAATGCTATCTGCTCATTGGCCTTGCGCTGACAGTCTTTGATTTGTTCTCGATATGCCTTGCGCTGTTCGTTGATTTTATAGAGGGCCTCGACGCGTTCCCGGCTATTCAGGTCTTTGTGCTCAGTCTGGCATTGCGCTGTCCAATGAATCGCGCATAGCGTCATAATCAGCAGTATTGATGATAGGTTTTTCATAATGAATCGGTTTGTTGTTTTTAGTATTGTCGCGGATGGATCTGATTTTCTTAATTCGGTCATCAACGCTTTTGATGTGCTCGTCGGCAGCTTGTTTGATGGCCGCTTTTTTGTTTTCTACATCTACGGCCGCATCGGTTTTTTCGATGGTCTTTTTCACAATCTTCACCTCGTTATGTGAATCTGCCCAATAGGTATAACCTATATAGCCTATGGCCAAAGCGGCGACAATCAGCAGCGCGATAATTAAACGTTGGCGAACGACCAACGGAAGCGATTTGAAATAGGATACTATAAGCATGATAAAAATTTATGATAGTGTTCTGCAATGAGCTGCGCTTTGTCAGTTCCGTTGATAATCCGGCGCGCACTCACCGGATCTGAAACATTGGCGTTGAAATACTGCTCAAGGCACTTTCCGGTAAAATCTCCAATGGATGAAGCTCCGCGAAGCATCCCTTCAAACATAACCTTCACAGCAACATCCATGTTCATTGCAAGCTCTGGGTTTCGTAGCAAGTCAACTTTTAAAAGTCGGCCCATGAGTTCGTAGTTTTCGTACCACGTAAGCTGCACAAAACCTCGACCATAGTATAACTTATCCGGCGTGGTGTATCTTACGCCTGAGTGCTTTATTTTTGAGCCGTAAGGTCTTGAGCCGCCTTTTCCGTATTCAGCAATTGGCTGCATCGTTCTCGCGGTTTCATGCCAAGCGGTGGCGAGCATATAAGCCAACCAACGCAAGTCACTTAGTCTTGACCTATCCCACTCGTTGATAATAGCGTCAAAGCCTTGAACTTGGCTATTGGTAAAGCGGCCAAAATGTTTTTTGAATTCAGTGTAGAATTTTACTTTGTTAATTGCCATCGTTTTGAGGTATTGGGTTATAAGTGTCTGTATTTCCATAAGGGTATTGCGGCTGCTCCGACACCTTTATTTTTTCCTGAAGCGCAATTCCGATACATGCTGCAGAAAAGCTTAAAAGTGAGAAAACCACAAACTCTTTTACATCGAACTCTGGAACGAAAACCGGAATGAATACGTAAATCAAAGTAGCGTTGAAGCCCATCACGGCCAAACATCTTTTTAATTCGTAACGTCCTTTCGGCCTAAGAGTTTCGTTCCAAAATTTCATTTTAATTCGATGTTACACCGCGATAATACATGCCGCGCTCAGTCAAATATTTGATGTCGTTGAGCTTTTCGTCAATAGCCCTAAATCGATTCGCAATGTCAGCGCTATCTCGCTTGCGTTCACTCTTACGCATCATATCCTCATTCCTTTTCTCGATTGCGGTCATTGTATTTTTTTTTTAGATTATCGTTAAGATGTTAATGCGGCATAAACACCAGCCGAAAACGCGTTTTGAGCCGTTTGATTGATGTGTACATTGTCTCCGGTATTCAACAAACTGTCGCCTCCGTTGTCTCTCATGTACTGTAGAAAGTCGTAGTACTTGGTTCCATGCGTGGTTGCAGCGTTCGATATCTGAGTCCTGTAGTTGTCCAAAGCCGCGGCATTTGCTCCTGAACGCTGATAGGGATTACTGCCCAAGCATATTTTGTTCGGCGAATGCCCTACGGCTATAAGATCGGCCACGATAGTATTCAAATCTGCTCCAAACGTGGAAGCGCTTACCGAATTCAAAATGTCATTTGTACCATATTGAATTACTATGTAATCTGTGTAAGGTCTGGTGAATAAATGGTCTTTGTATCTAGCGATTCCGCTATTAGAATTGAATGTAGTAAGGTAAGAACCACTTATGCCGGCATTTGCGTCAGCAACTCCTAAAGAGACTCCTAGCGAAACTAAGTAGGATATAGAACCAGTTCCTACTGTATTACTATCTCCAAACCCAATAACACATTCAGCAGCATTGTCGGCAGCCAAATTATAATCGGAATATAGCTTATTAATAACCTTTTGATTGTCGATATCGCTTAGATACTGACTACTCACACATAATGCCCGAACCCCTCCAGTCATGAAGAAACCCGCGCCGGTATAGCTCATTAATCTTGAAATCAAAGTAGCCTGACCCGCAAACGTACTAGAAGTAGAAATAAGCGTTCTGTCGTT
Organism: Flavobacterium lotistagni; assembly: GCF_011392125.1. GTDB lineage: Bacteria > Bacteroidota > Bacteroidia > Flavobacteriales > Flavobacteriaceae > Flavobacterium > Flavobacterium lotistagni. Next base: position 20,895 of record NZ_JAAJBU010000012.1, on the reverse strand, counting down.
GATTTTAGCAGTGAGCGTGTTTCCGTTTCTCCGAATAGATAAAATACTGTATCGGTTTCCGGTAAGTCCGGCGCGCCAAACTTGCTTCGGAACACCACCTACATTTATACTAATTGCATCGTAAGAATTTGAAGGTGAAGTGTGCATAAAATAATCACTAGCCGATTGCGCACCTAAAAATATTTTACCAACCGCTCCAGTATCTTTGAAAACTAGGTACAATGAAAAAGATGTGGCTGAAATTTCTGCACTTCTTACAAGCTGGTCGTTGCCGTCAAAAATAGGCACTCCAGATGTAAGCGTAGGTCGAGCCGTATCAGTTGCCTGAACCCATGCCGATATAGCATCGTTCCAACTACTGATTTTTGAGCTTACCAAAGTAAACTGACTTGCGTCTTTGGAATGCAGATTAACCAAGTCCATATATGAAGCAAGGTCAAAACTGTTCATCATTCCCATCATTTGTTCTAACATGCTACATTACTTTTACAGTGTACTGAATTTCGGTTTCGGTCTTTCTTACAATAATGTGATTGATTACACCATTGGCCGTAGAAATTGAATCGCTACCTAAATTTTTCCATGAAGAAAATCCAGTGATTCCACTTCCGTTAGCTGTGATTTTTACTGATGCGATTCCTCCAACTATTGCACTAACCCCTATGGATAAAGTCAAAGCACCAGACTGTGCATGATCGTCGTAGTAGTCTGGCCCTTTTCTGTTTAGCGCGAATACGCCAGAAAAAGCTCCTACTTCAGCAGGGCTAATATTGTCAAGCGCCGTCTGCACTTCTGAAGATATGCCCGACGCTCCGGGCGTATTAAAATTTGCGTAACGCAATCTTTCGAACACATCCAACAACGCACCAACATTTGCTACATCAGTAGGCTCGGAATTACCCAATTCAATAACAGAAATTTCAGTGAAATGAAACACTTCATCCGCAGCATCAGGAATTTTAAAGGCAATATTATTACCTCTATTATAAATTTTCTCAATTGTTCGCGATTTATAACCATTATCAAATTCAGTGAGAAAACGCGTTTGAGTTTCTTGTGTGATTGTTACTTTGATCATTTTAATATTTTTTTTTTAAAATTTATAAATTGAAACTTGTATTGGATTATTCTCAAAAACTTCAGAAGTAGGCGCCCATGTATGATCAAGAAATACTATTGAAAAAACCGTGCCCGTATGAGAAACAAAGTTTGACGCTGGAGCCTGAATAGACGGAAGTAAAAATGGTGGTATTGACCAATATACTCTACCAGAAAAATCACCAGCGCCATTTAAAGTCGAATTTTCATCGTCCCAAACCCAAGTTATTCCACCGAAATTATTCCCATCCTCAACTACTGTCGGAATAGTTGGTGTTGACGGATTATATGTTATGTAAGCACAATACTCTTTTTTATTTAATCCATTACCGCCAATAAACGCATCGGAAGCTCTTTCAATATGAAGTTCAACAATGTACGGCTGCATGTTTTTTCCAACAACAGACTCGCCCTCAACGGAAGTATAGTTAATCTTATCGGTAGCGGAACTTTCCCCCATAGCCCGACCAGGAACACTCGCTCCGGTACCTAAGGTATTAACACCTGGTTTCCCATCAGACCAAACAACCGTCTTATGAACATGCTGCCCAACTACAGCATCTTCACTACCACCAATATCGCCAATATTCGGGTAATTTGCAGGATGCCAACCAACAGAAACCCGCCCGCCGTTTTGTGGTTTAATGCGCCAGCCCACCATTGTAGAGATACCAGAAAGATAGTTCGGGGATTCAGAATCTAAATCAAAATTATCTTGAATCCACTCGATTGATCTATTAATTACCATACCCAAACCTTCAGGCACAAACAGACCAACACCCAAGCTTGACAACAAGGCATTTTTTGTAGTCTTATAATCTTGACCATCTTTTACCACATACAACAAAGCATCGCCCGGAACATCGAGCAACCAGTTCATTTCGCTAACTTTTATTTCATCAATCATAGCACAACAATATTTTCATTATTTTCCGTTTTTATCAAGTCTCCAGTTTCGGCGGTCAAATATTTTCGGTTGCGGTCAATTTCGCTATATAGCTGCGGGCTAATCCAAATAATATGTATCACATTATTATTCATAAGAAATATCATTTACAGACTCAAAAATCGCTTCGACTGCCAAAACCTTCGTAACGCCTTTTGCTAGGTTAACCTTAACCGTCGGATGAATAAAATTCCGAACTTGATCTTTATAATTCATAGCCATAATCTCGTTAGGCCAAACCATTTTCTTATACTCCGTATCTATAACAAAAATTGGACGCGGCCTAGAAAAATGATAAAGCTTCGCAAGCGTTTCATTAAATTTTCTATGATTATCAGTATTGATAAAATTGTAGATTTTCCAAGACGATCTTGCAGCAAGGTTTTCGGTGCCGTAATCAAAAAAAACATAGTTAAGATTATCGCCTATTTGAATCTCATATTCTTTATCATAACCATCAGGAAGCATTACACCTTGGTCATAAGATGTCAAATATGCCATTTTACACGTATCATCCGCTTCTTTTCTGACATACCAACTACGAATATATTTAGAAACCCCACCTGCTGTTTCTACGAAAAAATTTGACCTCAGATTATTAAAAACTATTTTTTCAAAGTCATCTTCAGATACTTCAAAAGCTTTCAAGAAAAGATGTTTGTACAATGGATTGCCCGACATTACAAAAAATGCATTTGTACCATAAGCATTTACAGCACCATCTTCAAAATCTACAGATTGAACATAATCAGGGTTAACCAAACGATCCACACCAAAATTATTTTTGATTGCCTCTGAATTGGTTGATATAAAGTCAACTTCAAGTTTTCTCTGAGTAGTATAGTTGATATCACGGATTGCAGTCAACTTATCATTTTTAGCATCTTTGACAATCTCACAACTCAATTCTTTAATCATTCGATAATCAAAAACATCGATTCCTAAACCATTATTTATAGGAGCTAGCAATCTAAATTTTAGCTTACCAGATACCGGCGCAGTAAATTCATAATCTAAACTAAACTTAACACGTGTAACCAAACTTGTAAGAGGCGTAACTTGATAATCATACTTATAAGAATTATTTGTGAAACTAGGGCGTTTCGATATGAATTCATTTTCATCAATAAATAACTGAAAAGGAGCCATGCTATCATATAAACCTTGTTTTAAACTTTGATCAGAAAACGATTCAGTCCATAAGTCAACAAAATCTAACACAAATCTAAATTTGTATTTTACACCAGCTTCAACAGAAGGATATTCAGGACATTCATAATAATTATGCAAGGCCATTTCTTCGGTAGCAACACCATGCAATTCATAGGCCGCACGAAATCCGGCAAAAAAATAAATTTCATCAGCTTCAACCCATGTAGTAGGTTCACTCACGAAATAATCCAATCCAGATTCATGTTTTAGCCACGGCTTCACTTGACCAGTCCAAAATGTTTCAGAAAAATCAGTTGAAAAATCCCTATCCAAGTAAGGATTAGTAAACGGACGCGTGAAAGCAAAACCCTTTGATTCAGGTAACCCAGATTCAAAATCAGAAATAAACGATGTAGTTTCTATCGGTGCTTTTACGACCGTATCAGAAAAAAGTTGTTTTGATTGCAACAACTTAAAATCAACAATAACACGTTTAAAAGGCGAAGCAACACTGATTATAGGGTCAGTTGCTTTCATTGGCCACACAACATTATTTATAACATCGACCTTTTGAACAAAAGTACCATCAGGATCAAATTCATAACATCCATAGTTAATCATTTCCGATTTACGCGAAATACCGGTAATAAACCAATAACCCCTGAAACTATATAGGGTGAATCCGTTTGCTTTTAGCAAATCTTCAAGTATTGTAAAAACATCTTTATAACCGTCATCTTCATCAAAATAATGATGCAACGGAACATTAATATCAGTCCAGATGTAGGATAAGTTATCTGGTATAATACTGGGCGCTACGATGATATTTTGTTCTAATCCAGTTTCTTTTAACAGCATTGCAAATACTTTATGCATCGGAATACGGTTAAAATACCACCATTGATTAAGCACCCGATCCTTTAATGATTGAATACCATCTACAACTGTAAATTCAACAAAGAAACATCCGTTCTTATAAGGCTCTTTATAAATATCAGGCAACATGAAACCCTGCCAAATAAGTTCTTTTGTCAATGTAATAGGGTCGTTAGTAAAAATTTTCACTTTATAACGGCGTTCATCACCTGTAAAAAGATGAAAGAAATGAGCATCATCAACATCAGGAACAAGCATATTAAAAACCAGTTTCGAAATCATAAACTGGCTATATATATCTTCATCCGATCCCCAACTTAAAACAGGCGAACCTTGCTGAGTATATTCCTCAATTAAAGGTCGCGAATTATCATAGGTATCAATAACCTCAATTGATAATTGTTTTACATTCAATGGATTCAATACAGCGTTCATAATCCTGTTCTATCTGATTGTCGATCAACCCTACTCATAAGAAGCTTTAAAGTTGTACCTTCAAGCTGAAAACCACCATCAATAAAAACTACTTGCGGGCCGTTATTCACCAATTGTCCATATAAGCTTCTTTGCTGACCGTAATTTAATATCATCTCACCGCTATTAACACGCGCTAATATTTTATCACCATAAAATGATGAACCACCAACAATACCACCAAATTCAAATTTTGGAATAGCAGCAAAAGCAGCCAATACACCACTTACGGCAGTCGCAATAAAAGCCGGTGTGGTAAAAACAGCCAACGGCCCCGTAGCCGTTCCTGAAGCAGTAGCACCGGCAATTGATTGTGATATTGCAGACGCGAGCATCATCGCGACCAATTTTGTTATTGTTTGAACCAAACCACCTATAAAACCTTCAAATCCTGTTTTAGCTAATCCTAACGAATCAACAATAGAAGTCGATAGATTTGCAAAAGCACCGGCAACGGATTCACCAACAGCTTCACCGACAGCCGCCAATCTTTGTTGCGATGCAGCTAAATCTTCAGCGGCGTTTTTTGCTAAATCAAAATTTTCTACACCTTCAATCGCTTTAATCTTGATTTCAGTATTACTGATATTTTCGGTTAGATCCTGATATTGCTTATCAGTTGTCGAAAATTGTTCACGTAGCTTTTCAAAATATGCTTTTTGATTATTAAGTTCTTCTAAAGAAAATTGAATTGAAACAGGCACTTCGGATTCCCCTAATTGCGGTAATTCAGGTTTTGGTAATTTTATTGGGCCTTTACCCTCTATGGCATCAATCTTCTTTTGAATTACATCAATTCTATCCTGATAAGATTGCCAGGATTTATTTGTAGTAGAAACTTCTTTTTGAAGTTTCTGTAGTTCCTCGATTTGACCTTCAAAGAAAATGATTGTACCGAATTTCGCACCAGCTGCTTTAGCAATATCCTGCAACGTTACAGCAACCTCTTCATTTGATTTTGATACATCTTTGTTTTTCGCAATGAAAGCAGTCAAGATGTTTTGCAGTTTTACAAGTTCAGTATTTTCTGTTCCTAAATTTTCAGCTACAGTCAAAGCAGATCGAGCAGCAAAACTCATACTATTCCCACCCGATAGTAAAGCATTCGAAAAGTTTTGCCACACCGAAGGCTTAATCGCATCAGTATTACCTAACTGCAATTCCAATAGCTTTTTTTGAACATCAACCAATTTTTCTTCAGCTGCCTGTACTTTTGCTTTAACCGCCAAAGCATCAGTATATTTTAAAACTGCATCAGTAGTTTGTTGAGTGTATAAGTTTTCTAGTCTAATGTTTCCTAAGAGTTCAGGGGAAAGGGCGTTAATCTTTTTTACAGCATCTTGACGCAATTCATCAGTTAATGATTTATTTTTAGCAATAGCTAAATTCTTTTGAAGTTCAGCAGATTCAGAAGCAACAGAATCTGAGGCTTTTTGCTGAATTTCCGCAAAGCTTTTTGTAGCATTGGTCAATTCCGTAAATCGCGAAGATGATACAATTGTAATAGCCGCAATTGTAGCCAAAACGGTTGCAATAGCAGTAAAAGGATTTGCAAGAACCAAAGCTTTCAAAGCCGTCAAATTATCCTTTAACTGATTAAATTTTGAAATTGTATTCGGAATTAAAGTTAAAAGTGATCCAAAAACAGAAAGCATAGGCCCAGTAGCAGCCGCAATACCCGCCACAGCAACAATTGTCGTTTTACTTTCATCTGATAAGCTTGAAAAACCTTTGATGATTTCATTGACAATCTTAATACCTTTTGTAAAAGCAGGTAATAAAACCTGACCGAATTCAGCGCCCGCTTGTTTTAGGCTTTCCTGAAAAATTCGCATTTGATTAGCAGCACCGCCACCGGTACGAGCAAAATCACCCTGAGCATTTTTAGTTTGCTCCATAACATAAGCATAACGAAGCGTTACCTTATCCGCTTGCGTCATATCTTTGATTTGGGTTCGGATTCCTTTGGTAAGCGCAAACTGCTGTAAATTCGCTTCTGTCATCACAACACCCAATCTTTTTAAAGATTCGGTTTCACCTGTGAAAATTCCATTAAGCGCGGTTGTAGCTTCATCAATCCCGATGTTTTTAAATGACGAAAGATCACCAGCCAAACCAACCAATGACTTTGATAATGCAGCAGATTTATCAATAGGCAAACCCATCGATGTTGCCATATCGCCGAACAAAGCAGCCATATCGAGCGCACTACCTTCAGCAATACCGAAACTGTCTAATGATGTTTTAGCGAATTCTTTTACTTTATCCGACGAAGAACCGAAGGCTACATCAACCTTATTCAGAGATTCGTTATAATCTGAAGCGAATTTAACAGCTGCCGCACCGCCCAAAAGAAGCGGTGCAGTAATATACAAAGACATGGATTTCCCAAGCTTTTGCATATCATCACCAACTTTACCAATGATACGTAGCGCCTTTTGAGTTTCAGTACTGAAACCACGTAAATCAGCAGTAAATTTGATGTTTATTTCAGCTAATGAAGCCACAGAAATAAGGTTTATTATTCCCGATAAAAGTAGTTTTGAGATGTTCGGATTCAGGTATAAAGTTTGTACTTTATACAAAGAAAAACCCAGCAAAATAGCCGGGTTTTATCATAGTTTTTATTTTTGTTTTTGTTGGTTTTCTAACTTCTTTTTATCTCGAAGCTCCCATCTTTTTTTACTTTCTTCAATTTCATTCAAATAATCTGAGGAAAGCTTTTGAGTAACGGTTTCCCATTCAAACGGAAAATATTCCTGCTCAGTCATTTGCTCAGTCAAATATGGTTGAATGCACCGGTAAAAAATACATCGGGTTTGTAACCAGGATTCACGCGATTTACTTTCTTCACGTTTATTAAAACCGTAAACAATATTATCAAATTGACGCGGCGTAAGACTATAGAAATAATTGATTTGTAAACCTACATAACCACACGCAAAAGATTCAAGATCATCCCACGTTTCAGATTTTACTTCTTTACTTTCGCCGCTATATACTTTCCCGATTCAACCGATTTGATAACAGGCATGGATGCATAAAAAGCTACCATGATTTCCTGAATTTTAGCAGGATTTTCAAACAGATATTTTTGACATTCTTTTTTATCAAAATTAACTTCCGATTCAGGGTTTTCAATCATAGCGGCCGCAAAACAAATATCAGCGATATATGCATAAGACCGTAAAGTAAAATCACCGTCAGGAGTTATAAAAGATGCTATCTTTTGACCTAAAGCCGTCATTCCTTCTACTTCCCACAATTCAGAAATTTTGAGAAATGTAAAGAAATCAAATTGGAGCGCAAATTTATGCGCCCCAAATTCAATAATTACTTTTTTCATATTAGGCGACAACTTCTACGGTGTAATCACCATTACCTTTAAACGATGCATCAAAAGAAGTATTTCCTTCAACCGGTGCACCCAAAGAAGCTGATTCAATGAATGCATTTCCTGTAATAATTATATCACCAACTTCACCAGTCGTGAAAGAAAGTTCAATTTCAGTTCCAGCTTTGTGTAAATCGAGTAATGATTTTACGTCCTGATGCGTAGTCGAACCAGCCGGTTTATTTGCAATCAAACCTTTTGAAGTCATGCTCCAGCTTAAGTTTGATGGTACACCAACTTCGCCGTTGGTATCTTTGGTTGCAATACTTTCAATCTTCATACTTGAAGAGAAAGTACATTCCGTTGCATGGTAAATTACTTTACCATCAGCTTTTAATCTAAGGTCTTTACCTTTGTAAATTGTTGATGCCATTAAATTGTTATTTTAAAATTAATAATTGAGACAAAAGAACCATCTTCATCATCGATGTCCGGTTCAGAGGTAATCCATTCAAAATCACGATGACCACGGATTATAGGCGTAATTGCATCACAAAAAGCAACACATTCATCATACTGTTCGGGACTAAAGAAAACTCCTAACGAAACCAAATATGACGAAGCATCTTTAGTTGCACCAGATTGCTCACGGATTCGATAAGTTGCAAAAGGTTCAGGAACATCACTATCAGCGGCAATTGGATATAGTTTCCACACACCATTTAATTGACCAACCACATCAGTAAAAACCGACTGACTTGTTAAAAAACTAAATAATAATTCGCTTGCTTCTTTCATAATCTATCAATTCGCCGTTGAATGTATCTTGCGACCTTACTCGCTGATTCTGCTGTAACGTTACCGTTTGTGGCTGCATAAGCTTTTTTCAGATAAAACCAACCAGGTACAAAACCCACTTTACTGTTAACACCTTTTCCGCGAACTCGCTCTAAGCTATTTCGGGTTCGTTTTGTTTTTTTCCTTTTGTACACCACATACTTTTTTGAGTTGCGATATACGTTATGACCAGCTTCAACCATTGCACCATACCAACCATCAAAATTGCCTTTAGCACGCGGCCCGACATAAATAGTCGGATTTTCTACCGCCGCACCACGCTTACCGGTAATCGTACCGATTGACCTTTTTAAATTGCCCGGCCTGATCATTTTCCGCGTACGCTTTCCAGAAACCAAATGATCTTTTTCCGATACAGGCGCAAGCTCTTTAGCTTTTGAAACCGTTGAACCAGCAACCGCTCTTAATATCCCTAGAATTTCGGTTTTCTTTGCAGGATCTTTATCGAGTTCCTGAATTTTTCGTTTCAGTTCAGGAAAGCCTTTTATATCGATATGGAAGCCATCACTACTCATTCATACAGTTCAGTATATAATTTCAAATGACTTCTACGACCTAAAGGCTCAACATGCGTAATCCTGAAACGAATTTCATTGTCTATAAGAACATAGTTTTTACCATTCGCTGCAACATCGGAATTATGCCGGATGATATAACTTCGCTTAACGGTATGCTTAACTTTTCCTTGCAATTCCTCAAACCCGGAATCACTTTCAAGTTTAGCCCACGGTTTACATATTTCTTCATCAGCAGAAGAAACCGAGCCGGTTTCTGATTGTGATTTTTCAAGCTTCACAATCTTTACAATCCTATCCATCGTTCCAATAAAAGGCGCTCTATTCATAAAAGTTATTTTTTGCGAATTTTGATTTTAAGCTACTTTTATTTTGAAACTATGATTGATATATAAGGCATTAAGAAAAGCGTTAAAACGCTTTAATTTTTAGTTGTATCTTCTGTAAGGGCGCAAAAGATTGTTCGAAGCAGGATTATTACCCTGCTCACGATCTTCACGACGATCATAATAATCAGAAATCAAAAGATTCATAGCCTGAATGATTGCTTTAGGACATTCAGCCAAAGTATAACCCTGAACAACCGTTATCGTAATTGCATCCGGTCTATCAGCTACTTCAGGAGTAGATAAAAAACCAATCTCAAAACAATTAATCACATTAGAAGTTTTCAATTTATACTGATCAGCAGGCATAGTAACCGATTCTGTTTCACCAGCCGGAAAGTAAACTACACTTTCAATTTTTTCATTGGAACTTGCTTCAATTTCCTTCAGATCAAAAGAATTCATTTTCAGGATTAATTTGCGGCGGCCAATAACCCTACCTATATAATTTTCAGCAGCAGATTGAGCCGCATCGATGTAAACCTGAATCAAATCATCTTCATCAGTAATCGACGCTTCGATACGCAATTGCTTTTTAGCTTTTGCAAGCGTAATCAAACTAGCCTCATTTTCTGAAAACGGAACTATTGAAACTTCTGTAACCATTGTTTTGAGATTAGATTTTAATTATTGTTTTTCGAAGCGGCTTTTGCTTTTTCAAGATCACCTTTGGCGGTTTCTAAATCAGCTTTTAACTGAGTGTTTTCACCTGTAGCAGTTTCGAGTTCTGACTTAGCGGCTTCCAAATCAGCTTTTAACTGAGTGTTTTCACCTGTAGCAGTTTCGAGTTCTGACTTAGCGGCTTCCAAGTCAGCTTTTAACTGAGCGTTGTCAGTTTCGTTTGCCTTTTTTTCAGATGATGCTTTAGCTTTTTGTTTAGCGTTATACTCTTTCGATTCATCATCTGAAGCTTTACGTCCATAGCCAGCATCAATCATTTCCTGACCCTGTTTTTCATCGACTTCAACCAATTGGTTTTCACGATTCGGCAAACCGAAAGGCAATAGCGGAAGTAATGAAAAAATTAAGATTTTTTTATTTGACATTGTTATAAAGATTAAGGAAAAGCCCGTAGGCTTTTCCTAGTTAGACTTTAATTTACACACTCAACCAGCTGTTGATTGCAAACGCTTTTTTGTTTGCTACCTGAACATCAGCATCCATATTTACAACAACTTTCAGACTGTTAGAATCAGCAGCTGATACAGGATCGACAACAAAGGAAATACCGCCCCATTGAACTACGAACATTTGTGAGAAATCACCAAAAATTAAATGGTGTAATTCAGGATTACCACCAGCAGCGGCAATTGAAGGTACAAGCGATGTTGCAACCGATTTGTAACCACCGATTTTACCATCTTGCGATAAGAACAAACCTGAACCTTCATCTTTTTTAAGCGTCATCATCGACGCTTCCAAAACAGGATCAAGTAAGTAACCTAAAGATTGTTCGGTTGAATCATTCTTTTTGATCAATCCCTGAAGTTCTGTTACCCTTGCCCAAGTTGCGGCCGCATCATCAGATTGCGATGAAGTAAGGATTCCGGTCATGTTAATCAATCCTGTAGGATCGTTTGATAGTCCAGTACCCGAAATAGCAGCACCATTCAAACATTTTGCTGCACCCGCGCCAAGCATGTTCATCACCATTTGACGAACCGGTAATGATGATTGATTTAAAAGCCGGTTCGAAATCAACACAACCGCACCAGCACGTTTAGCAGATGCAACTGGGCCTGTGATCGTTTTTTTCTGTGATGAAATCGTTGCCGTTTCAGCATACCAACCGAAGTCGTATTCCTCAACAACAGGCAAAGGCAAAGTACCGCCCTCAACACCGGTTAAAACCGTAGCACCCATTTGCTCTAAAAACAATTTTGGCAAAAAGCCAGCCACAGGACGCGGTTGTTGACTAACCACCAACTGACCACCATAGTTACCGGAATCCTCAGAAACGGTTTGAGCAGAAGCACGAACCATATCAGAAGGAATGGTAAACGATGATGCAGGCGCAGACTTACCGTTTGCGCGCATTTCTTCAACTGCAATATCATGCACTTCTTTTTCAACACCATCGAAGTTTCCGGTTGGCGCACTGCGAAGCGCTTTAGAAAAATCGAAATCCGCATACAATTTGCGTTTTTCTCTTTTTTCAGAATCATCACCTTCAGTTGTTACAGATTTTCCGTTCTGAGTTCGTTGGTTTTCTTCCAACTTTTCTTCGACTTCGATTTCGGAAGTAAGATTATCAATTTCGGTTTGTTGTGTACGAAATTGCGTCACTTCATCCGGTGTCATTTTTCTTTTTTCGTCCTGGATTTTTTTAGCGAAAGCCGTTTGAGCGTCAATTTTTGTCGAGCGCTCCTGTCTTAATTGAACAGATCTTTTCATTACTTTAAATTTAAATTTGAGTTAATAATAATTTGAGCCTCGACTTCATCCAGCTCATTATTGTCATCGGTACGATTTTGTTCGCCCGGATTTTCTTTTTTGTATTCGTCGAAGCTACGTTTTGCAACTTCGGTATCGGGATAAGCCGGATAAGTTACCGGCGATACATCATAAAGCCTTTTATACTTTACAATTTCACGCGTTCCAATTTCTTCGCCATCAGGCTCAGTCCAAGTTTGCGTTTCAACCTCAAATGCAAAAGAAGATTGAGAAACATCGCCACTTGCAATTGCATCGGCCAAATCTTTTGCATACTGGCGATCAGGTGTTTTGTAACTGTATTTCAATCCAATGTTATCAACAGATAAAGTAAGTGTGCCTTTACCTTTTGAACATCGAGCCAAAACATAATTAGGATCATGATTGAACAAACAACGTACATCATCATTCAGCACATCATCAAAAGCACCCGGAAGGATTTTTTCACGGAACTTGTAATAATGACCTATAACCGTCTCTGAATTAAATTTTGCCGCGTAGCCTTCAATTATAGCTAAATCTTCATTGTTAGATTCATCAGGCTTAACCGCACGAACCTTAGATTCAAAAAATCGTCGTTCAGCGCCTTCAATGTTTTTGATATAATCCTTATTCATTTTTCTTTTCTTTTAAGTTGTCTTCTATTTGAGATTCTGTAAAAGTGTTTACAGGCGTTAGGTATTCATCCAACATAGCTGGTCCAGCATTTTGATCTTCTAGTAATCTGCCCTGATTTCGAGTATAAACACCAGTCATAATATATCGGCAAATCGCTTCAGAACGGGTTTTCATATCAGCACGAAGCAGAACGTTCATATTTCCTTTTACGAAATAAGATTTACGGTCTGCATTGGAAAACAATTTTTTTGAAAGTTCCTGTTCGATATTAGTTACATAAGGTTGCATCGTATCAGAAACATGATCCAATGATTGCTGTTCGATATTGTTGTTTGTGGATTGCTGAAGTGATTTTATTTTATGAGGCGCTATGTTAAACCAGCGGGCAATATCTTCAACCGTAAATCGGCTCATTTCAATTATCTGGGCCTCCTGAGGCGTGATATTTATAGCTTTGAATTTTAAACCATCGTCCAACACTACAATCCGGTCAGGTGATTTTTGCGCCATTGCAGAACTCCACGCAGTTTTTATTTTTTGCTTTGGTGTTGCTTCACCAGGTTTATTCGGATCAGCATTTAAAGTTTTATCTGTTTCAATAACTCCAGTTCGAACCCCTTTGTTTTCAAAATTTGTAATTGAAAATTGCTGAACTTCAATTGCTAGATTCATTTGTTGGGCCGCATAAGTAATTACACCAACACCTACAAAACCATTGTGAGTAAAGTTTTTAAAATGTAGAACCTCAGAGGATAAAAGCGGTTTATCATAACCACGTACGAAGTATAAGATTTCACCTGCAACTTTTTTAATATCTAAAACATCATCCCAATCAATAAAAGTTAATTCTATAATATCACCTTTATGATTTGTTTCAATTTTAGAAAGCGAGTTTCCACGAAGTAACAATGAAATTGCTGTAACTTTTTTCCAAATGAACGAAGTCATGAACGGATTAGGTTCAGTTGACAAAAGCCAATCCACAGGATGCGCTTTAAAGCGTTCACTTCCGTTCTCTACTACCTTATATACAAAAAATGGAATCTTTGCTATATCGTTGCTAATTTGCTCAACAGCATTAAATACAGCAGAAAGTTTTAAGGAAGCTTTATAGTTAAGCGATGAAGTTTTTGCCTTCGAATCAGACAAAAAGAAAGATGTGAAATCATTGAAATAAGAAACGCTATCCGCACCTCTTTTTTCGCCTGAAGAAAACATCATTGAAAAAGCCTGATTTAATGACATGGGTTATATTAATTAACCCTGTAAAAGTATTTTTACGGCTTTGCTATGAAGGTATAAAGTTTGTACTTTTCCGAATATGAAGTCAACGGAAAAAACTTTTCAGAATCGGATTCGATTCAAAGCTTTAGCCATGTTTTCGAGCAACCGAAAAAGCAAAGTCTTTTGTAGATGTTGCTGAAACTCCCTTCGTGCCTTTAAATTTTCTAAAAGCACTACGCACAAAGGTTTACTATTAAACGATTTTGGATTTTTATAATATTCCACAATAATCATACGCTGATAAAAACCAAATAACATTTTATTTTTCATCATTTTCCTTATTAACGGTTAATTCCAGTTTGATATAAAAATAAGCCGAAGCTATTTCAAAAACTATCAGCAGCAACACCAAAGCGTAACGAATAGGATTCTTAAAAAATTCAAATTCCAAAAGCCCTGATGTCGCAATAGCAATTAAAAAGGTGATGAGTACTATATAAATAATTTTCATATTTTATTTTTTTCGTTTGTAATAATTAATAACATTTTTAAAAGAAACGTAATCAGAATATCGGTAAAAACCGAATAATTGAAAATGCAAATCGTTCACACTATTAAAAGCGGATTCATAAGTTGAATGATCCGGTAACGCCTCATAATACATATCAAAAAAACCTTGCCGCGTTGACAAACGTTTCATGACTTTAGCTTCTTCTTCAAGCTTCAGAATCCGAAGACGTAATGCATTTTCTTCTGGTTTCATATATTTTCTCTGTTTTGGGATGAAAAATAATAACTTAACAATTAATTAATTATTTTGTTACAATAATGGCATTTTATTAACTATTATGTATTTAGATTGACTATCTTCTTAACATTCAAAGGTCGTGCCCGCTTTATTATAATAACTTTCGTTTGTATCTTCAGGAGGTGAAAGCGACCCACCTAAAGCCATTATAGACGCTATTATTCCATCTATTCGCTTTCCGTTTGCATGGCTTTTACCTTTTGAAATTCGATAATTTTCATTGGTATCTTCTATTTTTACACAGCCTGAAAGCATCCATTCCATCACAGGATTACCCTCGTGGATAATTTCACCTTTATAAACCAGACTTTCAAATGTTTTCGTCGGATGCGAATAGTTCGGTAAAGTTTGAGTGAACTCCGAAAGATTAAAACCTTCATCATCTAATCGGTTTACTAGCGAACTGGAATTATATCGGTCAAATTCAATCCGTCTTATTCCATGCGATAAATAATGACTACGGATGTAATCTTCAATAATTGCATAATCAACTTGGTTACCCGGTGTAGCAATCATAAACCCGGAATCTACCCAATATCTATAAGGAACCGAATCTTCTTTACTTCGCTTCTGTACCGTATCTTCAGGACAAAAAAGAAAAACCTTCAGATACCTTTTATTTTCATTATCGGGTTCGGATAATATTGCGAAAGCCGTGATATCAGTTGTTGTAGATAAATCAACAGCTGCATAAGAACCAAATTCATGAAATTTTTCAATAGGCAACGGCTTTCTTTGATCTACAGTCTTATCAGCGTTAAAATCGCACTTTTTCCAAATCTCAGACGGAATCCAAACATTATATCCATCAACCCACATATTTAAAGATTTCGTTTTGAAATTAGGAATTTTAGAAGGTTGATTCTTAGCCTTTATAAATTCCCTACGAAGAAAATCCAAAAGGGTAGTGCTATGCTGTAGATTAGGATTTGCTTTTTCCCAATTCGCTTCCAATTCCCAATCATCATCTTCATCAAGTTGATGAATCATTATCAAAGTATGATCATCAACATTTAGCCCTTTCAAAATATCCTTATACGAATCTTCAGCATGTTTGCACACGCTTTTTAAATTAAATCCAGCAGTTGTAATAATGTAAACTAAGGGATTTTCACGAGCACCCATAGCAGATTCCAACACTTCACGAACACCATCATCTTTATGCGCATGATATTCATCAATAAAAGCCACAGAAGGGTTGAGACTATCCAATGTTTTACTATCACCACCCAAAAACCGAAATACCGCTGACATTCGAGGAAAACGGATTTCACGCATTGTATTTCTAAAACCAAGCGTTCGAAGTTTTAAAGATTTTTCAACGAAATTGAATGCTTGCTCCCATAAGGTTTTAGCCTGAGCCTCTTTTGTAGCACCTACATATATTTCAGCACCTTCTTCACCATCCATTGCCTGACAATACAAACCCAATCCTGATAATTGCGTAGTCTTACCATTTTTACGACCAACCGTTTCGTAAACAAAGTTGATGCGCCGCAAATTTGTGCCCTTAATTTTCCACGCGAAAATATTATAGATTGTAAATTGCTGATATGGAGATAAAATGAACGGCGCTTTCAATTTTGCTAACGGCCCTTTAGTATGAATAAGATATCTAGGAAACCATTCAATAACAAACATTGCTTCTTTATGATCAAGATAAAACCCTTTTTCATCAGCCTGATCAATCCATTCAAAAAAGCGTTTTGCAGCCAGTTTAATGTATTTTCCACAAATGATTTTTCCATCCAACACATCCTGAGCGTATTGAAAGGGAACCGAAGATTTCATTTCATCAGAAATAATCATAAAAAGTTATTTTTTGCGAATTTTAATTTTAAGGCATTTTTTTGTTTTTGAAATACATTCGCGTTTCAAGTAAAAAATGTTTGCTTAAATCGCTTTATTTTTTGTTTTGTTTTAAAATCAGACATGTCTTTTTAATTTTTGGGTGATTTGTCTGATTTTTACAGACGAATTAAACGGTTAACGCCAACCATAAGAGGCAGCGTGCAAGTTTATGGCGTTGAATATTTGATAAGCAACCTGTGGAACTATTGCGTTTCCATAGGCTTTGATTGATTCATTTCGCCATTTAGGAAAGGTAATTCCGTCCAATTCGTTGGAAAACCCATCATTTCCGCCACAAATTGTGGGTTCAGTAATTGGGAATTTAGTCCAGGCTCCGAATTTCGTATAACTGTCTCCAAATTCTGTTGTTTCCCTTCCCTGTTCTTTCCCATGTAGCCCGTTTTCCCGCTCGCTGCATCCGGTGTTGGTAACATTCCGTTTCTCACATAATTGCTCAATCCCCATTGGCTGCTTTTGTCGCTTCGCCTGTCCGAACAATCCGGTGTCGGTATTAACCCCATAAACATTGCCATATCCGTTATGCTGTTCGGTCTGTTCTCTCCATTCTTTCGGCTCATCATTGTTGTAGCTCCTTTGTCCAAAAGTCCGTTCACTCGTTCGGGATGGTCCCGCTGTACGCTTGTTGGAGTAGGCCACAAACCATATTCTTTCTCTCCGATGTGGCGCACCAACGGCACAAGCTGGAAGTATAACCGGTTGTACTTCGTACCCTTCATTTTCCAGGTCAGTTTGCACCTCGTGGAAAACCAATCCCCCGTTCCAATTAACAAGCCCATAAACGTTTTCCCCCACAATGTATGTCGGGGAAATTTCTCGTATTGCTCTAAGCATTTCTGGCCATAAGTGGCGTTCATCTTCTTTGCCTTTTCGTTTACCTGCAAGGCTGTATGGTTGGCATGGGAATCCACCTGTAAGCACGTCAATTGTTCCTCGGTGAATAGTGAAGTCTGTTTTTGTAATATCTCCATAACTAATAGCTTTAGTCCAGTAATGTTTTAAAATCTTTTGTCCAAATTCGTTCCATTCGCAATGAAAAGCATTTTGCCAACCGGCCCACTCAGCGGCTAAATCAAAACCACCAATTCCCGAAAAAAGAGAACCATGAAAAAATGGCTGGGCGTTAACACGCGGTATAAAACATGCCGGGTGTTGTGGGTTATTTAAGTTCTGTTTTCCGTTCATAAGTTCGTGTATTTTGATAGTGTTTCGCTCGCAATCCGGCACGCTTTCATACCGCCATCGTTATAGGCTATGCTGTAAATGCAGCTCGTCAAACAGTCCTTTGCTAACTTCAGGATAATTCATCCAAATTACTTCCTGAACTTCCGACGATCGGATGTTATTTTTCTTGACTGGAAATTCAACTTTGCGCCAATCGTGATACAGATCATTATACAATTCGGAATTGTAGCTGCTCACCATGGCCAGACCTTGAATATCATGGAGCCGTTTTGCAAGCTGCTCATGTTTTTCTGTAGAGAACTCAAATCGGTAATCGTTGAATGATGCTCGCGTTTCTGCCGGGTATGGCGGATCACAATAGAAAAACGCGCCATCAAAGTCTAATTTGTCGATTGCTTCATTGAAATCGAAATTCGTAATCTGAAAATTTGATCGAAGCACATCGGCCACGTCGTACAGCTTTTCAATTCCATTGTTCCATTTGGAAACGGTTTCACCGCCTTGCGCGTTCACTTGCGTTTTTGCAATATGCCAGCCTTTATTTTGACGCTGAGCACCAAGGCCAAAAAATGATTGCCGAATGCGTACATAAAACCTTCTTGCGCGCTCAAGTTCATCGCAGCCATCCAT
Source organism: Flavobacterium lotistagni (assembly GCF_011392125.1). Classification (GTDB taxonomy): domain Bacteria; phylum Bacteroidota; class Bacteroidia; order Flavobacteriales; family Flavobacteriaceae; genus Flavobacterium; species Flavobacterium lotistagni. Next base: position 2,489 of record NZ_JAAJBU010000012.1, on the reverse strand, counting down.
TTCCCAAGATTGGTTGTACTCCGTTTTCGAGCACGGTGTAAGCAAAAGTGCGCGCATGAGCTCCGGCTCCCGGTCGCGCAGCACTTGAAAGAAATTGGTAATTTCTCCATTGATTTCATTGGCTGTCCGAATCATGCGCCCGGGATAGTTTAGCGAAACCGAAAAGCTGCCGCCAAACAGATCTATCAAATGATTGAAGCGTTGCGGAAAATGGTGATACAAGTATTCAAGCCAGGTAAACTTCCCGCCGAAATAATTGAATGCGATAATTTTTGAATTGTTGCCTGACATAATGCACAGCCTATAACCGCAGTTTTGCATGATCACTGCGATTAGGTTAATATTACTTTCTTTGGTAATTATGTGAACTTTAAACTTTTATTTTGCAAGACTATCGTTGTGTTAAATGGAAATCTTTCACCAGGAAACTTTTCAATTTGATCTCTTAAATTTTTAGAACCGGTAAACACAATGTACTTAACACCTTCTTTTTCGAAATGCAGTTTTAAGCGCTTTGTACCGATTTTGACGGTCGAATCTTCTACAATGAAATCCAGTATTTTAATACGGACATTCAGAATATCTTCTATTTGCAATTTGTTTCCTGAGAAACGACCGAGATCCGGCTCGGTTCCGTAATCTTTAAATTCGTATTCATGCATCGTTTTGGCAGTAATTTTTTTATTAAGTGGTTTGTATTCGCGTGTTTGGCCCAGCCTAAATAAGATGCGATTGTAGCAGAATTTGGGTTCTTTTTTGAAGCAGCTTTCGCAAACCTCTTTTTAATTGTTTTTCGTAATAAAGTATGCGTATGATAAAAGACATATCCGACAAAATCAATCCCACGATCTTCAACTTTGAATACCTGGTAATTATGTTTTACTTCAAGCTTTAGATTATCCCTTAAATAAATTCTGATATCCTGTAAATAAGCATGAAGTTCAGGTTTATTTGAAGCCAGCAATACCAAATCATCAGCATACCGGAAATAGTACTTTACTTTTTGCTGTTCTTTCAACCAATGATCAAAATTTGTGAGATAAAAATTAGCGAAGTATTGACTTAAATAGTTTCCGATAGGCAATCCTTCGGCGCTATCGATGATATTATCTAATAAACATAGTAAGTCCTGATCTTTGATTTTTCGGCGAATCAGCGCTTTTAAAATTTGATGATCGATGTTAGGATAAAACTTTTTAATATCGAGTTTTAAGCAGTATTGCGTAGCTGATTTATTTTTTAACGCGGATTTTATCGCATTGGCAGCGGAATGAATTCCACGGCCTTCGATATTAGCGTAGGTATCTGCTGTAAACCATAGTGTAAAATAGCTTTTGAGAACATTAAGGATTGCATGATGAACTATCCGATCAGGGTAATACGGCAATTTGAAAATTAGCCGTTCTTTTGGTTCATATACAGGAAAAGTAACATATTCAGATGTACGGAAATCTTTATTTATCAAAACATCATTCAGTAAAAGTAAATTGCCTTCAGGATTCTGATCAAATAATTTAACGCCGGGCTGATGCTTTTTACCTTTTCGGGCATTGGCTTCAGCCTGACGTAAATTATCAAAGTCAGTTATTTGATTGTATAAATATCCTATTCTTTTCATGCCTTGTTTTAATTAAGTCGCGTTCGACAAAGAAGCTACCAGCGCCTTTTTTAAATTTGTGATTTTTTGCCATGTGGCAGGGCCTGTAATGCTTGTCTAACAATTGGGCACTGACGTTCGAATTCGTCCTCCTGTTGTCGTAGTCGTTGTACGAAAACTCGGCACCCGAAGGGGAACCACGCCAACGCATCACACAGCCTGTTTTTCTACTCTATTTTTCGGTCATAGACCTTCATAACTTTGTAATCCTGGTCGCAGATTTCAGCAATATGTTCAGCAGCCGTTCCGGTTTCGGAAACAAGGCGGGCACCGACGCCCGAACCCGACCACCAGTCGCCGTAGCCGACGTACGAAAACCCGGCACCCGAAGGGGAACCCATATCGTGAATTGCTTCATATTTCCGTTGTGCTGGATCTTCATAATTAGGTTTGAAATCAGGATTTACAGCATCATGCGCAACAAACAAGTTTGCTACTGCTTTTAATGCTTCAACATGGTGCTCAGGAACGCCGGTAATGACAACCGCGCTCGGATCGTAATTTTGCGATGCGAATGCAGCATCGCGATTTTCAAATTTTTTCATTGTTATTTTTGGATTTTGTCGATTGCACTTCGATCATACACTTTCATCGCTTTGTAATCTTCATGGAAAATTTCTGCGATGTGTTCGGCCGCTTCTGAATCTTCAGAAACAAGGCGGGCACCGACGATCGAAACCGACCTCCAGTCGCCGTAGACGTCGAACGAAAACCCGGCACCCGAAGGGGAACCCATATCGTGAATTGCTTCATATTTCCGTTGTGCTGGATCTTCATAATTAGGTTTGAAATCAGGATTTACAGCATCATGCGCAACAAACAAGTTTGCTAC
>NZ_JAAJBU010000011.1 GCF_011392125.1 Flavobacterium lotistagni | reverse complement strand
TTCAAACCACGACATACTATTGTCCTTTTTGGCTATAAATCCATCAAGGCTCGAAACCATATGAATTGTTAGTTTAAAGTTTGAAGTCATTCTTTAAAGTTTAGTTTTTTCAACATTGCCTGTAACGGTTTGCCGCCACGCGACGTTGCGGAAAAGCGAACCGAGTATTCTCCGCTAAGATAGAATTTCTACGTGAAAAATAGAGTAGAGGCTGAGAAAAAACCAGCAATGATCGCGTGGCGGCTGTTATGAGCTGGGCTTTTTAATTTCGATTGTGCAGTACAGGAATAAATTGCAAACCTTTTAATTTATTCTTTTCTACAAGATTTTTAATTTTTTTGGAAACTATTTGCAGTCTATTTGCGCTTGATCCAGAACCAAAGTATTCGCCAGTTAAAGCAATATCAATCTCAGGATTAAACACATCTTTATTGAAAACATAACCACCAACTAATGGATGATGATATTTTATTCTTCCGCAGCATATCACATTCTTATCTTTATTACAATCTTCTTCATTGTTAATTTTGCAAGTAATTGTTTTCGCATTGTGATTGTCAAAGCCATTTTCTAGAATTGTATTTATATGCATTTGATGCAACGATTCAACCTCGATATTTTTTCTATGTAGAAATGGTTTAGAAAAACTGATTTCTTTAATATTCTCTTTTTCAAAAATATTTTTTGCTGCTTGCCTAACAAAAATTGGTTCATATTCCCAATACAAACCCCAAAACTGATTATTTAATTGTTTCGGTTCAGTTTTTAATCGATACGGAGCGTCTTGTACTTTACCTATGCCACAATGCTTGCAATAATTGTTTGTGTTAAAAGTTGTTTCTAAATATCCATCTTCTGGTTGTGGATATTGATATGAGCCAGTATTTACAATAAACCATTCTGCATTTTCAAAATCTCTTTTTTCATAAATTGAGCCTACAACTTGCTCCTTTAATCCTATATTATTTAATGCTTCTTTTACGAAAAGAAAATTTTTGTCATCTTCATATAAATAAAACTCAAGTTGATAGTTAAATGTTGAAATTGCAGAACCAATATTCTCTTTATAATTATATTTTATCTCGAATTTTTCGAGAATATTTTTGATGATTTTAATAATTTCAGAATTACTTCCCCAATTTAAATATCGATGTACATTTCTCATCTATTGTGGTTTTTTGTAGCCTTGCTCATAACGGTCCGCGGCCTCGCGCAGTGGCGGTTTCGCGAACCGAGTTATATCCGCTAAGATAGAATTTCTTCGTGAAAAATAGAGTAGAGGCTAAGAAATTCTAGACATTGCGACGAGACCGCTGTTACCAGCAGTACTTTAAAAGTCTACGCCACAATTGCATTCAACTATATATTCCGGCTGATAGAAATTAATAAAACTTGCCACTGCTTCCATTGTCTTATCATAATCGAATTTCAATAGCCGTTTCATCAGAACTTCTTGAGAAGCTAAGTTTTTTTCTGCTTTCGGATGAATAATTTCATCTCTTAGTTCTTTTAGGTTATAAATGTGTTGCGTATTTGCTGTAGGTTTCTTGAAATAATCTTTTTCGAAAAAATATGGAAGGACTTTTCTAGTTTTTTCTTCAAAAGTTAGACCTTTCTGAACTTGAGATTTTGTATAAATTTCAGTTTTGTGACCACAATCTTTTTCATAATTTCTATCTTCAGGTAAAATATGATTAATAAAACTTTCAATTGCTGTGAAAAGTGAAATTAGACAACTACTCGAATAACCATAGTATCTGTATATTTCATTGATTGCATTTTCGCTAAGTTCTTTTTTGCCAACACTTTTAATTTTTTCGTTGAGCTTTTTCTGTTGTTCTAGTCTTAGTCTGTTGAGATTATATGCACTGTCGAAATAAACTAAAGAAAGATCGGGTATCGGAATAACTATGTTTTCTCCGTTATTCTGATAAAGAAAACACTTAATTACATATCCTTTATCTGTCGTTGCATAAATATCACTTTTCTTAGCAGCTCTAAGAGATTTTTTATCCGTAATTTCAAATTTTGTACTTACTGCAGATACTTTATCAGCAGCATCTGCTAATTGAAATCCGTATTTTTTTTGAATATGTTTCATTATTTATTAATGAGTGGCTTAGTATTGCTGGTAACGGTTTGCGGCCTTGTATAGTGGCGGATTTGCGAACCGAGTATTCTCCGCTAAGATAGAATTTCTACGTGAAAACCAAGCGTGATGTCAAGAAAAACCAGCCATTATACAAGACCGCGGTTACCAGCCGTTTTTTTCTTAGGCGTTGCATCGCTTTCTCTATTATTGTTTGTTTTATGTTGTCAAAATTTTGCTTTGAGTTTTTCAGCTTTGTAATTAATATAGACTTGTTTATTATCTAAAACACTTTTTATGTTGTAGAATAGATTTGGTATAACAAATTAAAATAAAGTTTTTTTTTTACAACTCTCTACTTAACACATGTAATCGTTTTACAGATTTATCAATCTTTATTTCGATTTCTAAATTCCCGGATTAAAAAAAATATTGAAGCTAAAAATGCAACTAGATAAATAGTATCAATTGCCGGCTTTTGGAAACTAAAATTTTGGAAGTCAAAATGGTGAACTAGTTTACTACCAGTAATAATTGCTATAATTAAGAAGAAAAAGTTTAATCCTTTTTTATTTTCCATTTTTATTTATTTTGGTTTTAGTATTATTTTAAATTTTAATCATTTGTTGCATTAGGTTATTGAATTTGCGCCGTCACTTCTAAAATGGCTGGTAACGGTTTGCGGCCTTGCGTCAGTGGCGGATTCGCGAACCGAGATTTCTCCACTAAGGTAAAAAGTTCTTCGTGAAAACCAAGCTTCCGGCTAGGAAATTCGAGACATTTCGCAAGACCGCGGTTAGAGGCTGGCATTATTTATTCCTTTGTATTTTCTTTGGATTTTGCCTTGTATCAAATACGTCGAAAATTTCAATTATGTTTTTCGCGGTATTTATCCAGTAGATAATTTTGTAGCTTTTGTAAACCAAATAACGAAAATCTCTAGAATCACTTTCCAATAATTCTTCCTCTTGTCCAATCGTTGGTTGCTTTTTAAGTTTGACTGCTTCTTTGGTAATTCCAAGAACAAGATTTTTTGCAACGTTCAAACTCGCTTTCTCTTTATAATAATTGAAAATTTTCTTTAGTTCTTTTTTAGAAAAATCGGTCCAGTAAATTTTTAACTCCATTTTTCTATTTCCGAAATTAATTCATCATTTTCTGTTAATCTATTGTTTTTTGAATCTTCAGTAGATTGGTCAATTCTTTTTTGAAACTCTTTCATAGTCATTGGCTTCAATTCAGAAACTGATTTTGTTTCTTTAATCAATAACTTTTCTAAATGAGAAATGGCTTTCTCACTTTCAAGTTTAAGAAAGTCTTGGATGAAGTTTAATTTTCGAGTTTGCAAATCCATTTTTTTATCTTTTTTCAAAATTAAAAATTAACTTGAGACAACAATCTTAAATTATCATAATTTTTGGTCGCTTGCCTCTAACGGTTTGCGGCCTTGCGATAGTGGCGGATTCGCGAACCGAGTTTTCTCCACTAAGGTAAAAAGTTCTACGTGAAAACCAAGCTTGAGGCTAAGAAATTCGAGACATTTCGCAAGACCGCGGTTAGCAGCTGTAATTGTTATTTAATTTGACTTGGATTTTATTTTTTCTTCTAAATAATCATGGAAATATATTATTAATCCAATTCCAACATGATAAGCAAAAAGAATTTTGGTCAACACACTTGAATTTATATAAGCTAAATTTACTAAGCCGCTAAAAATATGATAACCAGCTAAACCCAAAAGTGCTGAATTAGATTTTTTTGTAAAAATAAATGCAATCAAAATAAGCTGAATAGTTAGTCGTGTAATTTGTGCCGGTAATCTTAAAGCACCAACCGAAGTATAAACTACGATTATTAAAAGGAATTCGACTAGTATACTTAGAATTATTGCGTAAAATAATATTGGTCTATCTTTCATTATTTCTATTTTATTTCAGTGTTCAGTATTATTGCTGCTAACGGTTTCTTGCTACGCGACTACGCGGAAAAAGCGAACCGAGTTTTCTCCACTAAGATAGAAAGTTCAACGTGAAAACCAAGCGTGTTGTTAAGATAAACCAGCGTTGCTCGCGTAGCAAGTGTTAGCCGTTCGGTTTTTTAATAAGTACTGATTTTCACAATTCCTTTTTTTCCTGCACTTCCAAATAATGGAACGCTTTTTTCAATTGTCATTATTTCTATTTTTATTATCTGTTCTTTTTTCAATTTCATAGTTTGTTTATTTTCTCTGTCACAAAAAATAATAAAGCTTCCATCTATCATTACGGCTGGCAATTTCCCCAATTTATCCTGATTGTCATTAATATAGTTTAGTAGATAATATTTTTCTTTATCATTATTATCTAATAAATAAACTTTTTCTTCAGTTGATATTTTTATCGAATTGCAACTTATTAATACGATGAAACTTAAATTATGTAAATTATATTTCTGAACTTTTTCATTTAGTTTTTAATCTTTTAATTATTTCTAATTCGATTATTATAAAACCATTTGTTTGAAAGTAGAAAATAAGATTTGAAATCGTATTAGACTGTTTCATTTCATAATCAAAACCATAAAAGATTTCTAAAATTCTTTCAGTAATTAATAAACTTGCGAATAATGAAAAAAATGACAGTAATAAAGAGTATAATATTTTTTCAATTACTACAAATCTTTCTATTGTAGAAAGATAGATAAAAGTTATAATTATGAATGTTGAGAAAATTATATAATGAAATAGATGGTCAACTCCACCTTTCTGATATGGTGAATCAAAAACCAGTGACCAAACAATTAAAAACAATGAAATTACTATAATTCTGTATTTCAATTTTTCTTTTTTAAGTTGATTTTTCTGCGTTTCGCCAAACTGACGGCTAACGTTTCGCAGCTACCCGTAGTGGCGGAAAAGCGAGCAGCGTACGCTCCGCTAAGATAAAGTTTTTACGTGAAATCCAAGCGCTAAGCCAAGAAAATCAAGCCATTGCGGGTAGGTGCTGTTAGCGATTGTCGTATTATCTATTAACAACAGCTATTGCCATTCCATCATATTCTTTAACTCCGACACTATGCAAAATTGTTGCAGTAACATTATTATTTCTACTCAGCATTTCATTGAATCTTTGCACTCCCAAAACTTTTTCATCTCGACTATTTTCGTCTAGTACTTTACCTTCTCTTATGACATTATCACAAACGATTAATGTTCCTGGTCGCGAAAGCTCTAATGCATATTCAAAGTACTCTGTATATGGCGGTTTATCTGCATCAATAAAAATCATATCAAATACTTCATTCTTCGCTATCAAAGTTGGCAAAATATCTAATGCTTTACCTACTTTCATTTCTACTTTATTTTCAAGTCCAGCTTTGACAATATTTTCTCTTGCGACTTCTGCGTGATTTTTGTCCACTTCTAAGGTTACTACTCTTCCGTTTTCAGGCAAACCTCTAGCAAGCCAAATTGTGCTATAGCCGCCTAAAGTTCCTATCTCAAGAATATTCTTTGCGTTACACAAGGCAATCATTACTTGTAAAAACTTTCCTTGATTCGGAGAAATACTATGTTGCGGTAAATTGTGTCGATCAAGAGAATTTATGGTTTGTTTTAGTATTTCATCCTCGGTCGCAAGAAGATTGCTAATGTAATTATCAACTTTTGTAAATATTTCTTGATTCATTTGTAATGCTTAATTTACCGGTTTCTCAAACGATTATCGCTAACGGTTTGCGGCCTTGTATAGTGGCGGAAAAGCGAACCGAGTTTTCTCCACTAAGGTAAAAAGTTCTACGTGAAAATCAAGCTTCCGGCTGAGAAAAACCAGCCATTATACAAGACCGCGGTTATATGCCGTTTCTCTTCAGTCCATTTTTCTTCACGCCTCTAAATTTCTTTTTCAATTCTTCTTTAGTTAAGTATTTAGTTGAGCCAGTTTCAAGATACTCTTTCCAATGAACAAAATTATCAATTGTCAGATCAAAACCTAATTCTGGATTACTCCAATCAAATACAATTTCACCGATCAATTTTCCATCATCACTATTTCCATTCCAAGTAAAAAAATCTGAAAAAGATAAAGCTAAAGCAATTGTAGTTATATCAAAAGCGCTAAACTTTCTATTGATAAAATCTTCACAAATTTTAATCAAGTGAAACCTATAAATTTCAAATTCTCCATTTTCAATATTGCTGCTTTCCAAATCATTTGAAAGCTCTTGAGCAGTGAGCAAATTCTCGAAATATTTTTTAAGGTTTTCTTCTTTCATGGCTGTTGCTCATTGAAATGGCATATAACGGTCCGCGGCCTCGCGCAGTGGCGGTTTTGCGAACCGAGTTTTCTCCGCTAAAGATAGAATTTCTTCGTGAAAAATAGAGTAGAGGCTAAGAAATTCGAGACATTGCGACGAGACCGCTGTTATAGGCTGGGCGTTATGGTTCTATTCCAAGAATTAATAGAGGAACTGGTGGACTATTTCTTCCTTGGCGCATTACGTTATAGACTTCACCTTCATAATATGCAACTCCGCTGCTCATTTGAGATTGCATTTTTTTAGTTGGTAGAATTTCGATTCCAAGATTTATTTTTCCTCCAGAATAGAATAGCATATGCTTTACAAATAAATCGAATGCAACAAAAGCATATTTACCAAATTGAATTTCTACGGCAATTTTATCTTTGACAAAATCGGTTTGATTATAACTATAAATCGGTTCTTGTTCTCCGTTTTCAATAAAGAATTCTTTTTGTTCTTTAGCAGTCATTGGAATACTCTGTTCCATTAACTCGCGATCAAGAGTTATATAGTAATTATATCGACTCTCATTCCAACCGAGCTTGTTAAAGGCATCGTTAAAAGCTTTATTTAATTCAATTGGAGATAATAATGCGTTTCCAACTTTCTTTTTTTCTTTGCTAATTTTTGTGCGAAACTTATCAGAGTCAATGCTCTCAATCACCTTTTTTATTTCTTCATATAAATCATTATGATGAACAATCAAATATTCTTCTCCATTTAAATGCGAATACTTTTGTGCTATTTTCATTCTTAGTTTTTGTTTGAATCTGTAGAATTTATATTGTCATCACTTTGCTCATCACCTATTTTCCAGTCATTCGGGATTTGAACGATTTTGTCATTAGGCTTAGGTTTATGGATTGGTTTGTTTATTGGTCGGAATTTCAATTTTCCATCGTTAAAACTTTGAATTCTTTCCTTAGCAATTTTACAATATTCTTCCTCTTTTTCAATTCCCATTGCATTACGATTATTTTTAATTGCTCCAAGAACTGTTGATCCTACACCAGAAAATGGGTCAAGAACCCAACTTTTTTCATTTGTCAAAGCAAGCACGCATCTCTCAACTAATTCAACTGGAAATTGGCATGGATGATCAGTTTTTTCTGGATGATTAGATTTTACATTTGGAATGTCCCACATGCATGTTTCCCAATCTTGTTGAATAATTTCCCATATATCACTAGGATTTTTACCAAGCGGATTACCGGAAGGTAATCCTTTTTTTGGTCCTTTAAAATGTAGTTTTCCAGGATATTTTGACGGAACTCTAACAGCATCTAAATTGAAAATATATTTATCAGTTTTACTAAACCAAAGTATAGTTTCATAACGACCACTAAATCTATTTGATGCATGTAGACCGTGACCAAAATACCAAATAATTCTATTTCGTAATTTTAGTCCAAGCTTTTTGAAAATTTGATAGTAATAAATATCAAGTGGAAATATCTCGCCTTTGTCAACATAGTTTCCAACCTGCCAGCATATACTTCCTTGATCGGAAAGCGTTCTGACAAGTTCTGTAATAATTTCTTCTTGAGTTTCTAAGTACTTTTCAATACTCGTTTTTGTCTCGTAGGATTTTCCGATATTGTAAGGAGGAGAAGTTAATATAAGATCAAATTTTCCATCCTCTACTTTTTTGAGTACAGATAAACTATCACCTTCGGTGATGTTATACGTAATTTCGGGACTTATATAATCAAACAACGGTTCTTTTACTTTCATTTCAATAGGCTTATAGGCAAATTTAATTAATTGCATTTTAGTTTGTGTTAAATCAATGCGGAAGTTATACACGACATTTTACACAAATTTCTGTGCGTGAAAATCGCCTTGCCTATAACGGTCCGCGGCCTCGCGCAGTGGCGGATTTGCAAAACGAGTTTTCTCCGCTAAAGATAGAATTTCTTCGTGAAAAATAGAGTAGAGGCTAAGAAATTAGAGACATTGCGACGAGACCGCTGTTGTGTGCAGCTTTTCTTTTATATTTCAAGTTTCAAAGTTTGTCCTTCTACAAAAAGTCCTTTTGACTTGGTGATTTTTATTTTCTGTTCTGCTGTATAACCTAATGTTTCACCACTTTTAAACGTAACATCACTGTTTATTACATAAGCACAAATGTTGCTTAAAAAACTGTGCATTTCTTCTAAATCAAGATTGGCGTTGATAAATTCCATTTCTAGTTTGTCAAATGCAGTTAAACCATAACTGTAAGCATTATTCCCATTTTCTCCTTTTCGTAATCCAATATATATCCATAGGTCAAGTGGAATTTGGTCAGTTTTTAATGCTTCTGCACTGTCAAGATATTGTTGTCTTGGAATAAGTAAAGATTGAGAACCTTGATAAACACCTATACAATTTGTAGTTGCCACAATAGAAGACAATACTTTTGTCAAAATTTTGAAACGTTCTACTTCATTGTTTTTACTTGACATTACTGTTACAATAATGTGGGAATTATGATTTTCCAAATCTTTGTTTGCAGTCATCCAATTGTAAGAATATTGAGCAGTACTTTCAATGTCGCCCCAAGGAATTTGAACTGGCATTGTCGCAAGTGCAATAGTTTCTCCTTGAATTGAAAATGTAACAGTTCCACTTTCTCCATTTACATCTGAAATAGTAGTATTCCAATTGTTTTTTAGATATTCCAAAACTTTGTTAAGTTCAAAAGTTTCGCCACTGTTAAACATTGGCATAGCAAGCAGAATGTTACTCTTTTTAGTTTCTTCTGGTTGTTCTTTCTTTTTAAAGAAGTCAAATAGTCCCATATTTTTTTTAGTTATTTATTTACGTTTCGGTCTGTTAAAGTTGCACACAACGGTCCGCGGCCTCGCGCAGTGGCGGATTTGCGAACTGAGTTTTCTCCGCTAAAGATAGAATTTCTTCGTGAAAAATAGAGTAGAGGCTAAGAAATTCCAGACATTGCGACGAGACCGCTGTTACCGGCTGGTGTTCTTATTTATAAATACGATGCAACTGACATTTGTATTTCTTCAATTAATTCTTTGTCCATGTATTTATAGTTGTCAGCTATTTCTAGAATAATTATTTCTACATTTTTTGTTTCGCTTGGAAAATTCAAAATCAGTTTTTCTTTATGATGCTTTTCCATTACAAAAATTACATCTGCCCAAATCAACAATTTTGAATTTATTTTTACACGCGCGGAATTTTCCGTTCCAGCTGATTTCACTATAAATTCAGGATGGTTTTTATAAATGGTTTCGGCGGTTAAACTTCTCCATTTATTTCTGCTGCAAACAAATAATATGTTCTTCAAATTTCTAGTTTTATTTCAAGGCTATTGCTTCACACTTGCCGGTAACTCCTTTATACCTCTCAAAAAATCAAACCAAGCATCCAACCTAAGGCAGCTTTGTATGAAAAAAGAGGTTTTTATATTTGGCTAATATACAAATTATAGGTCATCGAAAGGGCTTTTGATTCGCTGCAAGTTGTGTGTACTGACATGTGTATAAATCTCGGTAGTTTTGCTGCTATTGTGGCCAAGTAATTCTTGAATGTAACGCAGGTCTGTACCAGTTTCAAGTAGGTGTGTGGCATAACTATGACGTAACCAGTGAAGGGTTACTGGCTTTTGGATTCCTGTTTTTTCTAACGCAAATTTTAACACGCTTTGAAGGCTCTTTTCTGAGTATTTTTCTCCTTTAATTTGACCTTCGAATAACCATACCTTGGGTTTGTAGCCTTTATAATAGTCTCTTAACATTTCGAGAATTTTAGGTGACAATGGGGCTATTCTGTCTTTTCTTCCTTTTGCTTGATGGATAAAAATTAAGTTTCTATTAGAGTCAATGTCGGCAGGTTTTAAATTGAGCAATTCACTACGGCGAAGCCCGCAACTGTATATTAATGAAAGCATTACGCGATGCTTTAGATTCACGTGGGCCGTTAATATCTGTTTTACTTCTTGTTTACTGAGTACGTTGGGCAGGAGCTTGGCGCGTTTTGGTCTGTGAATACTGTCCATTTCGATTTTCTTGTTCTGGATAGTCGAGTAGAATAGCTTAATAGCATTCACTATTTGATTTTGATAGGAAGCGGATAAGTTATTTTTAAGTATATATTCGTTATTAAATACAATTAAGTCGTCATTGGTAATTTCTTCAACTTTTTTATTTTTAAAGAAATACAAAAAACAAGTTAAAGCTTCGGTGTAAGTTTTTATAGTGTTAGGGCTGTATCTTTTTGATTGTAACCAATTCCTGAATTTCCGGACTTGCTCTAAATTTTCAATAGTATGGATTTTTTTTGGTTCGGCCTCAATTTTGAAACGGAGGCGATTTTCTTCTGTGTCGGGAACGTGCCACGTTTTTAGGGTATAGCTCCAGCGAGCATCGGGAAAAGTTTTCATTCTTTGGTTGAAAACTTGACTTTTTTCAAAATAGATTGCAATTCTTTTTTCGGCTTTATGGGTAATCAATGTGGCTTTCCAATTCATGGCGTATAAAATATAAATAGGCATTTACTTAAGAATAAAGATAAAAAAAATAATCAATGTGCAAGTCTTCTTTGGTATCAGAATGTTATTTTTGCGGAACAACAACACAACTATGTATAAATTACTGATTCGTCCGGTACTTTTTTGGTTCGATCCAGAAAAAGTGCACCATTTTACTTTTGCCGCTATCCGATTTTTATCCAGAATTCCCGGCTTCCCGGTGCTTTTTAAGTGGCTTTATGTGACCGATGATGTCCGATTGGAACGGGAAGTTTTTGGTCTGAAATTCAAGAATCCGGTGGGTTTGGCAGCGGGTTTTGATAAAGATGCCCGATTGTTTCAAGAGTTGGATAACTTCGGATTTGGTTTTATCGAAATCGGAACGCTTACTCCGAAGCCGCAAGAAGGCAATCCTAAAAAGCGATTGTTCCGATTAAAATCAGACCAAGCCATCATCAATCGAATGGGTTTTAACAATGGCGGAGTCAATGCTGCTGTGGAGCGCCTTAAAAAAAATAAAAATGTATTGGTCGGAGGAAACATAGGCAAAAACAAAAATACGCCTAATGAAGACGCCGTTTCTGATTATCTAATTTGTTTTGAAGCTTTATACAACGTTGTTGACTATTTTGTGGTCAATGTCAGTTCGCCCAATACGCCGAATTTACGAGCCCTGCAAGATAAAGAACCCTTAATGGAATTATTGCAAACGCTAGAAAATGAGAACCAACAAAAAGCCAAGCAAGCTTCCATAAAATCCAGGCCTATTTTACTTAAAATTGCTCCCGACCTTACCGATGAGCAACTTTTAGATATCATCGACATTGTCAAAACGACTAAAATTGCGGGTGTAATTGCAACCAATACCACTATTTCGAGAGAAAATCTCCAATCAGAAAACCAAACAGAAACAGGAGGGCTTTCGGGTAAACCGCTAACTCAAAGAGCGACAGAAGTGATTCGATTTTTATCCGAAAAAAGTAACAAAGCCTTTCCAATTATTGGAGTCGGTGGAATTCACTCGGCTGAAGATGCGCTCGAAAAACTCGATGCCGGAGCTAGTCTTGTTCAATTGTATACTGGTTTTATTTATGAAGGTCCGGCACTAATTAAAGCCATTAACCAGAAAATTCTAGAGCGATTGCAGTAAGATAAATTCGGTCAAGAAGCCTGTCAACATGGCGATGCCAAAACTCAATAAAGTGCCAATCAAAACGTATTCGGTGAGTTTTCGGTCTTTGGCTTCTTTTAAATCTCCGAAACGGAAAATTGACTTTGCGGCCAGTAAAAATCCGATGGCTTCAAAATGTCCGGTAATCATAAAGAAGAACACAAATAATCGTTCGAGAATACCGATATAATTTCCAGCATTTTCCAATGAATCATCTTTGTTTTCAGGTTCTTCGGGTGTCCAAATTGAAATACTATTTTTGATTATTACAGAAGTTGGCTTGGTCAGCAAAAGAACACCGGTAGCTATAATCCAAAACCTTTGATCTAATTCATATTGATTGAGATTTTGGTACTGATAGCAGTAAGCCACGACCAACAGAACCAATACATGCAAAGCTTGATCTACCAGAAACCAAAGTCTTTTTGTTTTATTTTTTTGAAAGTGGAGTTTTATAAAATCGATGATACCATGCGTGATGGCAATGAGGAAAGCCCAAATTCCAAACGATTTTTCACCAACAATTATCCAAGCCAAAACCCCGTGAAGCAGTGTGTGATAATACAAATAAAGGCTTTTGTGTTTCAGTTTTTCCTTGGCATAGACCCATTTTGTGGGCTGCAACAGAAAATCGCCGAGCAAATGTGCCAGCAGCAGTTTAACCAAAACCATCATAGCGATTTGATTTTTTCTTGGTAGTACTGTTCTAGTTCTAGTATCAAATCAAACTGTGCGCGTTTACGTCTTTTACTCACTGCGGCTTGATTGATTTTGAGTTTATTGCCCATTTCTTCCTGTGACCAAGTAGGGTTTTCTATTGCCAGAAGCACCAACTCAGCCGATTGTGCGAGCCAATGGTTCATGAAAGTTTGTGCGAGCCGGAGCATCAGGTTAATTTCCTGATTTAAAATGGCATTACCGGTATTGATTGTCAAGTTGTTCTTGAGTTTTTTCAACTGCTCAAAATACTCACCCGAACGAACAAAAGCGCTGCCATTGCTTTCTGAAATTTTTGTTGCTTGATAAGTTTTCTCGCCCAGACCGATACTCATACGCGCATCTAGTTTCAAGGTTTTCAGATAGGCTTTAATGTGAATGGCAGCACGAAAGGCGAGTTGCGGGTCGATTTCTAATTGAAAAGCATCACCACGGTAAATTTCCCAACTCCCGGGCTGGCTTCCGTATTGGCTTAATGTGTGTTTTAAACCTTCCATCCAAACTGAGGTAGCCAGTTTTCGGGAGTTGATAATATCTCCGGTGATAATACTAGTCATGTTTCAAAAGTACTAAAAAGTTCTATAAATAGTAAAAAACATTCATTCCTAAATAATAGAATATTTATTATTATTCCCAAATTAAGTAATATCTCTACTTATTCCAAAATAATGGCATGTTTTTTTTTACTCAAACGATATCGGTAAACGATTTTCCTTTGTATATTTGGCCTTCATGAATCCGATTAAAATCATAGAATGCCCGCGCGACGCCATGCAAGGAATCAAGCCTTTCATTCCAACGGAGCGCAAAATTACTTACATCCAATCGCTGTTGCGTGTGGGTTTTGACACTATTGATTTTGGCAGTTTCGTTTCCCCGAAAGCCATTCCGCAAATGCAAGATACTGCTGAGGTGTTGGCCGGGCTAGATTTGTCACAAACCAGCAGTAAATTGCTGGCTATTATTGCCAATACCCAAGGCGCTATTTCGGCTTCGCAGCACCAAGAAATTCAGTATTTGGGCTTTCCGTTTTCCATTTCAGAGAATTTCCAAATGCGCAATACACACAAGACCATCGCCGAATCATTGGTTACTTTGCAGGAAATTCTCAACATCGCCGAACAAAACAATAAGGAAGTGGTCGCTTACCTTTCGATGGGTTTTGGCAATCCGTATGGCGATCCATGGAATGTAGAAATCGTAGGCGAGTGGACCGAGAAACTCTCGAACATGGGCGTGAAGATCTTGTCGCTTTCAGACACTATCGGCAGTTCGACTCCTGACGTGATTACTTATCTGTTCTCCAACTTGATTCCGCAATATCCACAGATTGAGTTCGGGGCGCATTTGCATACCACACCAGATAAATGGTTCGAGAAAATCGATGCGGCCTACCAAGCCGGTTGTCGCCGTTACGATGGAGCGATTCAGGGTTTTGGCGGCTGTCCGATGGCCAAAGACGACCTTACGGGCAACATGCCGACTGAGAAATTGTTGTCTTATTTTACTGCGCAAAAGGAAAATACACGCACCAGTCCGATGAGTTTCGAGAGCAGTTATAACGAGGCTTCGAAGTTATTTGGTGAGTTCCATTAGAAGCTTTTTCCGGCTGTTCATTCCAAGTGGGTTGGTGCTACCTTTTTTTTAAACGCCCCGAAATGCGCTTCCGCTGGTCGCGATTGCAGGGCAATAAAAAATAAGGCTTCCCTGCACTCAGCTTTCCATTGCCATCCGGGCTAGGTTCAATTAATAATTAATAATTAATAATTAACAATGAGTGATTAACAATGAAGTAAATCCGCCCAATTATTAATTATTCATTATTAATTATTAATTAACTACATTTGCTCGCAATTTAACTACAACACACAAATTGCAATGAACGCACACCACTCCAAGATCGTCGGGGAAGGTTTAACCTATGACGATGTACTGCTGGTTCCCAATTACTCCAATGTTTTACCGCGCGAAGTCAGCATTCGTTCCAGATTTTCTAGAAATATTACGCTCAATGTGCCAGTGGTTTCAGCTGCGATGGACACGGTAACGGAAAGCTCGATGGCGATTGCGATGGCCCAAGAAGGCGGTATTGGCGTGCTGCACAAAAACATGACTATCGAGCAACAAGCCGCTAAAGTTCGTAAAGTCAAACGCGCCGAATCGGGAATGATTATCGATCCGGTAACTTTACCATTGACCGCGAGTGTTGCTGATGCCAAGAACGCCATGAAAGAATTCGGCATTGGCGGTATTCCCATTGTTGATGAAAACAAAACTCTGAAAGGCATTGTGACCAATCGCGATTTGCGTTTTGAGAAGAACAACACGCGTCCGATTGTAGAAGTAATGACTAGTGGAAATTTAATTACCGTTGCCGAAGGCACTTCACTAGAACAAGCAGAAGTGGTTTTGCAAGGAAACAAAATTGAAAAACTTCCGGTGGTCAATTCAGAAAATAAACTTGTCGGGTTGATTACCTTCCGCGACATTACAAAACTCACCCAGAAACCAATTGCCAATAAAGATACTTTTGGGCGTTTGCGCGTAGCTGCGGCTGTTGGCGTTACGGCAGATGCAGTTCAACGAGCAGAAGCCCTAGTTAATGCTGGTGTTGATGCGATTATTATTGATACGGCGCATGGTCATACCGAAGGCGTGGTTACAGTGCTTAAGTCGGTGAAGAAACAATTTCCAAATCTTGATGTAATTGTAGGCAATATTGCTACAGCTGAAGCCGCAAAATATTTAGTAGAGAATGGAGCAGACGGTGTAAAAGTTGGCATTGGCCCAGGCTCTATTTGTACTACACGTGTTGTGGCTGGAGTTGGGTTTCCACAATTTTCTGCCGTGCTTGAAGTCGCAGCTGCGATTAAGGGAAGCGGTGTTCCGGTCATTGCCGATGGCGGTATTCGTTATACTGGCGATATTCCTAAAGCGATTGCTGCTGGAGCCGATTGTGTAATGCTTGGTTCGCTGCTGGCCGGAACCAAAGAATCTCCGGGTGAGACGATTATTTTCGAAGGCCGCAAGTTCAAGTCTTATCGCGGAATGGGATCTGTAGAGGCGATGCAAGAAGGTTCCAAAGACCGTTATTTCCAAGATGTGGAAGACGATGTAAAGAAACTCGTTCCCGAAGGAATTGTAGGCCGCGTGCCATATAAAGGCGAACTCAACGAAAGCATGCAACAATTCATTGGTGGTTTGCGTGCCGGAATGGGTTATTGTGGAGCGAAAGATATCCCGACGTTGCAGGAAACCGGAAGGTTTGTGAGAATCACTTCAAGCGGAATTACCGAAAGCCATCCGCACAATGTGACCATTACCAAAGAAGCACCGAATTATTCGAGGTGAGAAGTGCCTGAGTCGCTTAGTGCCTGAGTGCCTTAGTTTCTCTTGCGCTCGCTAGCATTTTTCGCCTTTCCCAGTAACTTCAGCAGATAATTACCCGACTATTTGTTGGTTTCTGGAAACGACCAAGTTGAATCAAAACGAGCTCAGGCACTAAGGCACTCAGCGACTGGTCTTTGCTTTTATCAGTACTTCAAAAGTTATGATTACCGAACTATTTCTTGGTTTCAGGAATCGACGAGTCTATTCAAATCAAACTCAGGCACTCAGCGACTGGTCTTTGCTTTTATCAGTACTTCAAAAAGTTATGATTACCGAACTATTTGTTGGTTTCTGGAATCGACGAGTCTATTCAAATCAAGCTCAGGCACTAAGGCACTCAGCTACTCAGGCACTTTCTAGCCCTGATGGCAGCGGCATCCTTTTTTGAGAGGAACGAACAAAAAAGATATAGCGTACAGCAGGTTCCCGGCTCCTGAAAAAAATAAAACACGAATTTGCTTCGCCAGTTCGGCTAAAGCCTCGGGTCACGAATTTCGATAAAGCAATTAGTGATAATTAGTGGAATTTGTGTTAGCTTTTATAGAAATGCTTTCAACTCATTTTTCAAATAACCCATTGCGGCATTGCTCGGGATGGGTTTTTCCATTAAATCGCTGAGGATGACCTCGCGCAATTTGTCGGCGCTGTCTACACGTTCGCTCATAGCGGCTTTGCGAATCATTTGAATCGTCGCGTTTTTGGCGGTCACGATGATGGTCCAGCAGTCGTCGCTCATGTAAATTTGTTGGGTCAAGTTGTGCTCGAATTCCTGCTCTATTTGCGCAATGACGTAGTTTTCGTAATCGTTTTTATCTTGCGAAATAGGAGCAATACGGATTAGCAATTTGGTCGGATTGATGCGCTCTAAAAACAAAGCCATGCGTTCGTAGGCTTGAAGCCTTAAAGGCAAAGCGTCTTTCTGATTTTCCTTTTGCAAAAGCCAACGACGGGTTTTTTGTTGGTCTTTGAAATAAGCCGTGAATAGGTAATAGGCCACACCGCCGGTAATGAGAGATGGTAAAGTATAGCTGAGGATTTCGAGGAGTTTGGTTTCCATAGTTTGTTTTTTATCGACGCAAAAATAGAAAATACTAAGCCCGGAAAAATGAAATTAAAATTTTGTTTAGAAAATTTATTAAAGTTTTAAAATCTGGGCGGTTTGGATTATATTCGCTTACGACTTAAACTCCTTTTTATATGAAAAAATTCTCTGCCTTATTGTTACTTATTAGCACGCTTTCTTTTGCTCAAAACACAGTTATTCGCGGTTTGATTAAAGATGCCGTTTCAAGTGAACCCGTGATTGCGGCTTCTATTGGTGTTCAGAATTTAGGTTTGGGCACTATCAGTAATGAAGAAGGGAATTTTCAGCTCACCGCGCCTGAATCAGCTAAGATTATTGTGAGTTGTTTAGGCTATAAAACCTTGGCAATTCCGGTCAGTGAGTTTCAAAACAACATTAAGTTGATCGCACTAGAACCAGCCGAAGAACAACTCGAAGAAGTCATGGTCACCAAAGTGCCGTTGCATGAATACTTGATGGAAGTGTTTCAAACATCTAAGGCCCGATTCAATAAGCCGATTCTGCTGCATACTTATTATCGCGAATTTGTTAAATCCAATGGGAAGCACGTCAAATTTTCTGACGGAATGCTTGATTACCATATCAGCGGAACCACCAAGAAAACCAAGTCTGCTTTGGTCATCAAACAAAATCGTTCTTTCTTTTTGAGCAATAATGAAGAGGATGAAGACTCAAGAGCATTGGTCAATATTCAAACGGCCATTTCCAGAAGTTACGATTTTGGTTATTTCATAGAAACCTTATTGGATGAAAAACACTATGAAGACTACGAGTTCATGCTCAAATCCAAGAAAGACAAATCCGGTGGCGAGTTGTATGTAATTAGTTTCGAACCCAAGACCAGCATAGAAAAACCGCTATTCAAAGGCTGGGTCACTTTTGACCCGAAGTCTAAGTTGATTTATGAAATTGAAACTTACACCGCGCCGACGCACGAGCAATATGCCAAGACCATTAATTTTTTAGTGGCCAAAGCAGCTATCCTTAACATGAAATACAAAGTGGCTTTTAAACTGGTCAACAACAATTATCTGATGTATTACAGCAATCGTTACGGTAAGGTCAGGATATGGAATAAGAAACACAATTACCTTGAAGAATGGAGAAGCGACTTAATTGTGACCGACTTCGAGAAAGACCAAGGCTATGATAAAAAATTGGTTTCCAAGCAGAAACGCTTATATGACAAACCTACACAATACACTGAAAAATTCTGGCAAAAAAACAACGCCATCGTACTGACTGACGAGGAAGAAAAAGTGATTTCGTCACTCGAGAAAGATGCGATTGTGGTGCCACCAACCGAATAAAAATTGGCTTTATTCTTAAGGGTGAAATATTTACTTTTGCGAACTGTTTAATCGTGCTCAGGCACTAAGGCACTCCATAACTCAGGCACTTTAAAAAATGCAACAACACATTAGTCAGCTCAATCAAGCGCAGCAATTGCCAGTTTTGCAAAAAGACGGGCCGATGATTATTATTGCCGGTGCCGGTTCTGGCAAAACGCGCGTACTTACCATCAGGATTGCGTATTTGATGAGTCAAGGTGTTGATGCTTTCAGTATTTTGGCGCTTACTTTTACCAACAAGGCGGCCCGTGAAATGAAAAGCCGTATTGCCCAAATTGTAGGCGCGAGTGAAGCCAAAAACCTTTGGATGGGAACATTCCACTCGGTGTTCGCCAGGATTCTTCGCGCCGAAGCAGACAAACTGGGCTATCCGTCGAACTTTACTATTTACGATACCCAAGATAGTGTGCGGCTCATTTCTGCAATTATCAAAGAAATGCAGTTAGATAAAGACATTTACAAGCCGAAGCAAGTTTTGGGTAGGATTTCTTCTTACAAGAACAGCTTGATTACGGTCAAAGCTTATTTCAACAATCCGGAATTGCAAGAAGCCGATGCGATGAGCAAAAAGCCGCGATTAGGCGAAATTTACCAGAACTATGTAGACCGTTGTTTCAAAGCGGGTGCGATGGATTTCGATGATTTGCTGCTCAAGACCAACGAACTGCTAAACCGTTTTCCGGATGTATTGGCGAAGTACCAAGACCGTTTTCGCTACATTTTGGTCGATGAGTACCAAGATACCAACCATTCCCAATACCTGATCGTGCGCGCGTTGTCTGACCGTTTTCAGAACATTTGCGTTGTGGGCGATGATGCGCAAAGTATTTATGCTTTCCGTGGCGCGAATATCAACAATATCTTGAATTTCCAGAAGGATTACGACAATGTGCAGACTTATCGGTTGGAACAGAATTACCGTTCTACGAAGAACATTGTTGAGGCCGCGAATTCCATCATCGAAAAGAACAAAACCAAACTCGATAAAGTGGTCTGGACGGCTAATGATTACGGCAACCGCATCAAAGTGCACCGCAGCATTACCGATAGCGAGGAAGGTCGTTATGTAGCCAGTACTATTTGGGAAGAAAAGATGCGCCAACAACTGAGCAATAATCAGTTCGCCATTTTATACCGCACTAACGCGCAATCGCGGGCGATGGAAGATGCGCTCAGAAAACGCGATATTCCTTATCGGATTTACGGCGGCTTGTCGTTCTATCAGAGGAAAGAAATCAAGGATGTACTTTGTTATTTGCGACTAGTCATCAACCCGAAAGACGAAGAGGCGTTGATTCGTGTGATCAATTACCCTGCGCGCGGTATTGGTGATACGACGATTGAAAAACTTGTGGTAGCGGCCAATCACTATAAGCGCTCGGTTTTCGAAGTCATGCAGCACATCGACAAGATTGATTTGAAGCTGAATTCCGGAACCAAAGCCAAGTTGCATGATTTCGTGACGATGATCCAAAGTTTTCAAGTGATTAACGAAAGCCAAGATGCCTTTTATTTGGCCGATCACGTGACCAAGAAAACCGGTTTGGTGCAAGAACTCAAGAAAGACGGAACGCCCGAAGGCATTGCAAGAATTGAAAACATCGAAGAGTTACTCAACGGTATCAAGGATTTTACCGAAGGCCAGAAAGAAGTCGATGGTGCACGCGGTGCTTTATCTGAGTTTCTTGAAGATGTAGCTTTGGCCACCGATTTAGACAAAGATACCGGCGACGACGATCGGGTAGCTTTAATGACAATCCACTTGGCCAAAGGCTTAGAGTTTCCGTACGTTTTTATCGTGGGCATGGAAGAAGATTTGTTCCCAAGCGCGATGAGTATCAGCACCCGAAGCGAGCTTGAAGAAGAACGCCGTTTGTTTTATGTGGCTTTAACCCGAGCAGAAAAACAAGCCTATTTAACTTATGCGCAATCGCGTTACCGTTGGGGCAAACTCACTGATTGCGAACCGTCGCGGTTTATCGAGGAAATCGATCCGCAGTACCTGGAATACCTTACTATTGAAGAAAGCAATTATCGCTACAAACCGATGATTGATACTGATATTTTTGGCGATATCGACAAATCGAAGTTGCGTTTGACCAAACCTGTAAGTGGCACGCCCCCAAAAAAATACGGCGAAGAACCTACAGCGATCATTCGGAAATTAAAACCGGTTTCCGGCAAAGCGCCGTCAAATAATTCTAACCTGTTCGACTCGAATTTAACCGTAGGAAATGTTGTCATGCACGAACGCTTCGGCAAAGGCCAAGTCATGAACCTCGAAGGTGTCGGGGCCGACAAAAAAGCCGAAATTAAATTTGAGGTTGGCGGGATTAAAAAATTGTTGTTGCGGTTCGCCAAACTCGATATCATCGGGCTCACATTATTAATTATTAACTATTAATTATTCATTAAAAAAGTGAGTCAATTCATCAAAATATATGAAGACAAGCCCAGCGAAGCCGCGATCAAAAAAGTAGTCGATGTGCTCAAAAGCGGCGGTTTGGTGATTTATCCGACCGACACAGTTTATGGTTTGGGCTGCGATATCACTAACAGTAAAGCTTTGGAACGCATTGCCAAAATCAAAGGCATCAAGTTGGAGAAAGCCAATTTCTCTTTCGTTTGTCACGATTTGAGCAACTTGTCTGATTACGTAAAGCAGATCGACACTTCGACTTTCAAATTGCTCAAACGCGCTTTGCCCGGGCCATACACTTTCATTTTGCCCGGAAACAACAATTTACCCAAAGAGTTCAAGAAAAAAACGACCGTCGGAATCCGCGTTCCCGACAACAACATTGCGCTCGAAATCGTGAAAATGCTGGGCAATCCGATTGTTTCTACTTCTATCCATGACGACGATGAGGTTTTAGAATATTCCACCGATCCCGAACTCATTTTCGAGAAGTGGCAAAACCTAGTCGATTTAGTAATCGATGGCGGTTACGGCGATAACGTAGGTTCTACGATTATCGATCTTTCTGGTTACGAACCTGTCGTGGTGCGCGAAGGCAAAGGCGATCCGGATATTTTTTAGTTGACAGTTGTAGGTTTTGGGTTGTTTGGGCGTGACCACAAGGGTCGTGCTGTAGGCACTCGCTTTTTTTGCTACGACGTATTGGCTTTTCAAGGCTTGACTCCAAAAGTATCTTGACTATTCACGCGCTGTTACATGCAAAAAAGAGCTCAGACAATGCCAACATCCCTCACGCGGGTTTGCGGTGAGTTGTGCTTTTTTTGCTGGAAACAAAAGTTATAATGGACACTGGGCTCTAGCCCTGATTACCTCAC
This sequence comes from Flavobacterium lotistagni, assembly GCF_011392125.1. GTDB lineage: Bacteria > Bacteroidota > Bacteroidia > Flavobacteriales > Flavobacteriaceae > Flavobacterium > Flavobacterium lotistagni. Next base: position 89,441 of record NZ_JAAJBU010000011.1, on the reverse strand, counting down.
GGTGTTAATTATTTTTTTTATAGGTGTTAGGTGAATGCTACGCATTTGCAGTGGCAGCCCGCAGCAAAGCGAGGACTATAGCGAAGAGCAGGTTCCCGGCTCCTGAACATAAAAAACGCCCGTTTTCCACCAAGTACTGTTTCTAAAAATTATTTCTTACCAAGAAGATATAACCGACGACTGACGACCGACAACCAAACGCACAACCCACAAAAAAAACGCCCGGTTTTCACCAAGCGTTATTTCTTAAAAGTTACTTCTTACCAAGAAGATATAACCGACGACTGACAACCGACAGCTATTTCTGTTTCTTCATTTCCTTTTCGATCATATCATAGAACTCATCGATTTTCGGCATGACGACGATTCTGGTTCTTCTGTTTTTAGAGCGGTTTTCTGCGGTATTGTTATCCACTAAAGGAATGAATTCGCTTCTACCGGCGGCGATGAGTTGCGCTGGATTTACTTTTAATTCTTTGGTCAACACTCTAACAATTGCTGTGGCACGTTTCACGCTCAAATCCCAGTTGTCGATTAGGATTGCGTTTCCGGTAAACGGAACATTATCGGTGTGGCCTTCGACCATGCATTCGAAAGTAGGTTTGTCGTTGATGACTTTGGCTACTTTACCCAAGATTTCTTTGGCACGGTCGCTTACCATATAGCTGCCGCTTTTGAATAACATTTTATCGGCAATCGAAATGAAAACGACACCTTTCTCAACATTGACTTCGATATCTGGATCTGAAATCCCGACAGAACTTTTTAGGCTCGTTACCAATGCTAAAGTTACGCTGTCTTTTTTGGTGAGAGCGTCTTGCATTCTAGAAATTTTCAAGTCTTTTTCCTTGATGGTTTCAAGGGCTTTCTCAATATTTTGGGCACCTTGTGCGGTAAGTGTGGTCATGTTGCCCATGTTATTGATGAGCTCCGAGTTGTTTTTCTTTAGAAAATCTATTTGGCTGGCCATTGCTTCTTTTTCGCTGAGGCAAAGGTTGAGTTTCACGGTGGTTGAATTCAATAAATCCTGACATTCCTTATTTTGCTTTTCCAAAGCTGCGATTTTCTTCTTGCTTCCGCATGAAGTTGAAACGAGCGCCAATACTGATAAGGCAACGATGATTCTCTTGTTCATGATCTTAAATTTAGAATTTGGTAATTATGATTGTTTGATTGTAGTGCAATTTGATTTTTCAAAAATAGAACTTAAAACAATTTATGTTAATGAAAAATGGCTAAACTAATGTTAAAACTGCTCGCCAAAGATAGTTCGCTTCTGAATAAAATACCGCCAGACGATGCTTTTTGTCAAGAAATAACGCGCGAGTTGTTGGTTGCTTCTCTTTTTGTAAGTTTTTGAAAACAAACTATAAAAAGCAAAATGCGCTTTGATGATGGCCTGCGTATGTTTGGGTTTTCCTTGTAGCAAAAATTGAATTCCGGCCAAACCGTCGAGGCACAACCGAATGAATATCGTTTGGTAGAGGTTGCGTTTCGGCAGATTTTTTAAAAGCATCAACAGCGAATTTCTGAAATTCAAGTAAGTCTTTTTGGGATTGCCTTGTTGTAGAGTAGCGCCACCAACGTGATAAACCACCGACAGATAAGTGTATTTGATTTGATGTCCGGCATTGAAAGCGCGCCAACACAAATCAATTTCTTCCTGATGTGCGAAAAAATCGGTGTCAAAACCTCCAAGATTTTCATAAACGCTTTTCCGGATAAAAAAACACGCGCCTGAAGCCCAGAAAATTTCGTTTTCGTCGTTGTATTGGCCTTGGTCTTTTTCGATGGTTTCGAAAATTCGGCCGCGACAAAACGGGTAACCATACTGATCTATAAAGCCACCAGCAGCACCTGCATATTCAAAGTACTGTTTGTTTTTATAATCAAGGATTTTGGGTTGGATGATGGCCGTTTGTGGTTCGTTTTTGAATTTTTCCAGAATTGGTTGGAGCCAGTTTTCAGTCACTTCAATATCAGAATTGACCAGCGCATAAATCTCGGCATCTACAAATTTTAAGGCTTCGTTATAGCCGCCTGCATAGCCTGAATTCGCAGCGTTTTGGATGATTTTAACCGAGGGAAAATAGTTTCTCACAAAAGCCACAGAATCATCACTGGAAGCGTTGTCGGCTACATAAATATCGGCTTGGGGCGAATATTGCACAACCGAAGGCAAGAATTTATCGAGCAAATCCCGGCCGTTCCAGTTCAAAATGACCACTGCGATTTTCATATAACGTTTATTCTGGTGGGTAATTCCTTTAAGAACTTATATTTCTCTTGCTCAAAATCCATTTGGCAAAAGTAGTGATTCTGGCCATTGGTCACCATTAAGTAGTCGGCTTGGAGCGTGAGGTTGTAGCGCGCAATTTGGTCGAAGGTATTTTGGGTGATTTTCACTTCGGGCGCTTTGCATTCTACCAACAATCGAATTGAGCCGTCAGCATTGAAAACCACAACATCATAGCGTTTGGATAGGCCATTGATTTTAAGGATTTTCTCGACGTTGATATACGATTTTGGGTAGTTTTTTTCGAGCAAAAGGTACTGTATTACGTGTTGGCGCACCCATTCTTCGGGTGTGAGCACCACAAATTTTTTGCGAATCTCGTCGAAGATAGCGACTTTATTTTCACTATTTTTGAAACGGAAGTTGTAGGCCGGAAAATTGAGCTTTTGCATGGCGCTAAAGTAATGGTTTTGCGGTAAAGAGCCAAGGGTGCTTTTGTGAGAAAATAACCGCTTCGCTGTAAGATACTGTATAAGCTTTCAGCAGCCCTAGCCCCGATAGCAGTGAAAAGCCCGCAGCTTGCGAGGACTTGCAACGAATAGCGGGAAACTGCTCCTAATCAATAATCAAAAGTCAGAAATCTGAAATCAGAAATCATCTATGGACGAAGTACTCAAGATTGTCAACGATATCAAAGCGGGCCAAATTCGGCCCATGTATTTCCTAATGGGTGAAGAGCCTTATTATATTGATAAACTGTCTGATTTTATTGAGCAGAATGTGCTTTCGGAAGAAGAAAAAGGCTTCAACCAAACGGTGCTTTATGGTCGTGATGTTTCGGTGGAAGATATTATCTCGACCTGCAAACGTTACCCGATGATGGCCGAGCGTCAAGTCGTGATTGTGAAAGAAGCCCAAGATTTATCAAGAACCATTGACAAAATTGAAAGTTACGCCGAAAACCCGATGCCGACTACTGTTTTGGTGATTTGCTATAAATACAGAACGCTCGACAAACGCAAGAAAGTAACCAAGCAACTCGAAAAAAACGGTTTGGTGTACGAAAGCAAAAAGCTCTACGAAAACCAAATAGGCGAGTGGATCAAACGGGTTTTGCAGGGAAAGAATTACGCGATTGAACCCAAAGCGGCGGCGATGCTCGTAGAATTTCTCGGAACCGATTTAAGCAAGATTAATAACGAACTGGAGAAACTGCAGATTATTATTCCGAAAGGCAGCACAATAACGGCTAAGCATATCGAGGACAATATTGGTTTTAGTAAAGATTATAATGTGTTTGAATTGCGCAAGGCCATTGGCGATAAGAACCAACTCAAGGCTTATCAGATTGCGCAGTATTTTGCCGATAACCCGAAAGACAATCCGATGGTGGTCACTACCAGTATGGTGTTTGCATTTTTTGTGAACCTTTTGCAATACCATGGTATCAAGGAAAAAGATAGAAATCCTAAGAATGTGGCGACCGTTTTAAAAGTCAGTCCTTATTTTCTTAAAGATTATGACGTGGCGCTCAAAAATTACCCGATGCGCAAAGTGAGCGCGATTGTGGCCAAACTCCGCGATATTGACGTGAAAAGCAAAGGCGTCGGTGCCAATGCGTTGCCAAACCACGACTTACTCAAAGAAATGTTGGTCGAAATATTCAACTGATTTTAAACTTTTAGGCCAGCAAAACTTGAGAAAAGGTTTTTTTAAAATACTGATTTGCATTTCGATTTCAGGTTATGCCCAAGTGAAGACCGATTCGATTCAAAGCATCAAACTCGATGAAATTATATTGAATCCGCTGCGCCATGAACAACCCAAACGAAAGCTTGCCCAGCAAATCGAGAGCATTTCAAAGACTTCGATTGAATTTCAGAATGTGCCGACTATTGCTGATGTGTTGGCCAATTCAGGAAAATTAACCGTTCAGAAATCTCAGCAAGGTGGTGGCAGCCCTGTGATTCGAGGCTTTGAAGCCAGTAGGGTTTTACTCGTCGTGGATGGCGTTCGGATGAACAACCTGATTTATCGTTCGGGGCATTTGCAAAACAGTATCACGGTCGATAGAAATATGCTAGAAAAAGTGGATGTTTTGTTCGGGCCTTCTTCTACTTTGTATGGCAGCGATGCTTTGGGTGGCGCGGTATATTTTCAGACCAAAGCCGCCCGATTGCTTTCTCAAACCGACCATAAGAAAATTTCCGGAAGCGCCATTTCTAATTACAGTTCAGTCAATGAAAGCAAATCGGTGCATGTGGATGTGAATGTTGCCGGGAAGAAATGGGCAGGATTGTCTTCGGCCTCGATGAATGATTGGGGCGATTTGAAAATGGGAAGACAGCGCAACGGATCGAATGCTTATTTTGGCGAGCGTCTATTTTATGTAGTAACGAACAATGGTCTGGACCAGCAAGTGGCCAACAACGACAAGTACTTGCAAAAATTCTCGGGTTACAAACAATACGATTTTATGCAAAAAGTGCTTTTTCAGGCAAGCAGCTCGTTATCGCATGGTTTAAATTTACAATATTCCACGACTTCGGATATTCCTCGATATGACCGCTTGACCGATGTTTCAGCCAATGGAGATTTGCGCTCTGCAGAATGGAACTACGGGCCGCAAAAGCGTTTCTTAGCAGTTTATAAAATGGCGAAAGATCAGTTGTTCAGGCAGACGAAAATGAATATTCACTTGAGTTATCAGAACATTGAAGAAAGTAGGATCAACCGGAATTTCGGTAGTCAGAATCGCAATTCCCGAACAGAAAAAGTCTCTGTGTTGGGTTTCAGTGCCGATTTTAATTCGAAAATCAACCGAGGAATATTGACTTACGGTGTCGACGTTTATCGAGACGATTTGAATTCGTCGGCTTTTCAGGAAAACATCATCACCGGCGCTACCTCTGATTTAGATACCCGATATCCCGATGGTCAGAACAGTTCGCTTAGAGCAGAAGGTTTTGTTTCTTATGCCGCTAGTTTTAACCCTGAACTTTCCTATAGTTTAAGTGCCAGAGCGGGCTATTCGATTTTAAAAAGCGAGATGGATACCAATTTTTTGAATTTGCCTTTTACTGCCATCGAGCAGCGCAATACTACTTACAGCGGTGCCTTCGGATTAGTCAATAATGCGACCAAGAACATTAAGTTGTCTTTCAATTTGGCTTCCGCCTATCGCGTGCCTAATATTGATGATTTGTCTAAAATTTTTGAATCGACGCCGGGCATTCTTATCGTTCCCAATGAACAGATTAAGCCAGAGAAGTCGGTTACGGCTGATTTAGGAATCACCATTTGGAACCAACGCCGATTTCAATTTGAGAATGTTTTTTACATCACTAAATTGTATGATCCGATTCGGTTGGATACTTTCGGTTTTAACGGGCAAAACACCATTGAATATGAAGGGCAAACCAGTGTGGTGTATGCCAATCAAAATCAAGGGAAAGGTCATATCACTGGTTTTATGTCGGTTATCAAAGCTGAAATTTTTAAAAGCGTACTCTTTGAAGGAACTTTTAATTTTACTCAAGGCAGTATTCGCAACGCAGACGGTAGAGCACCGCTAGATCATATTGCTCCGCTATACGGAAAAGTGTCGCTGACCTATCAGTCTAAAAAAGTAATGGTGGAAGGTTATCTGTTGTACAATGGAAAGAAAGACCTGAAAGATTATTCACCAAGCGGAGAAGATAATTTGCAATACGCACCAGCAAACGGCGCACCTTCATGGCAAACGTACAATCTGAAGACAGCACTTTCAATCATCAAGAATACTACAATTTTTAGTGGTGTGGAGAATATACTGGATATCCAATACCGCACTTTTTCCTCCGGAATCAACGCCCCAGGAAGAAATTTTTACGTTGGTGCTAAATACGTTTTCTAGAGTTTCTAGATGCTATTTAAATTCGATTAAAATTGGGTTTTGGAATGACATTGACCCAAACGAAGTAGTTAATTTTTATATATTTACGCGCGAAAATCAAACTCAGCATCCCAAAATCAGAATTTGTTTTTAGGACAACGGCTCTGAGACTACATCGTCAATTTATGAAAAAAACTACTTATTTTCTGCTATTTTTCCTTGTTTTTTCGTTTGTTCAAGCCCAAAAAAAGCCATTGTCGAATCCGGCCTACAAGCGGATGATGTACGACATGAAAATCAACTTTTACACGGTTTGCGATTCTGCGGAAGCCTACTTTAAAGACCGTGATAAAGGAAAAGGTTCCGGCTACAAGCCTTATTTGCGTTGGCGATTTGAAAACGAATCCAAGTATGCGCCTTCGGGAAATAGAATGGTTGACCATTACATGCCGTACAACGAGTACCTTCGTATCAAGAAAGAAAATAAAACCGAAAAGCAACAACGCCTTTTTGAAACCGGTGGATGGAAACCTCTCGGGCCCAATAATATTACTAATGTCACCGGGCATTATTCTACAGGATTGGGTAGGGTTGAATTCGTTGAAGTAGACCGAAACAACGACCAACAAATTTACCTTGGTTCTCGAAGCGGTGGTTTGTGGCGCACTAGCGATGGAGGTGCCACTTGGTCGCACAACACCGATTTTTTACCGGCTTCTGGTGTGAATGCCATTGCAGCCGATCCGACGAATTTCAACAAAGTACTCATCAACGTGAGAAATGCCGGAAACGGAACTTCTTTCGGGGTTTACAAATCCACTGATGGTGGAACTACTTTCTCGGCTACCAATTTTATACCTGCGAATGTGGGTTTTGGTGGTTTGGGCTCTAATTTTAAAGTTTATACGATTCAGTATCATCCGAATGTAGCCAATTTAGTTTTCGTTGGCACCAGTCAAGGTTTGTATCGTTCAACAGACAATTTGCAAACCTGGACCCGACAAATCATTGGAGGCGATGTTTACGATGTTGATTTTCACCCAATCAATAACAACATCATTTACATCTACGACGGATTTAATGCGGCCAATAAAAACAAAGTTTTAAAATCTACTGACATGGGTGTGACCTATAGCGGCTTTATAGATTTACCGGGTAATGCCGATGCCAAACTTAAAATTTCGGTTTCGCCTACTTGCCCAGATTGTGTTTTTGCTTCTTCAGATAATGGGATTTGGAAATCTTCTGATGCGGGCGTTACCTATACAACAGTGCAGAATCCGCCGCCTTCAGGTGTGGCTTTATGGCAAGCCATGCCCAATGATTTAGATACTTCTAAGTTCGTTAGTGGTTATGTCGATTTGTTCCGAAGTGAAGATTCTGGTACTACGTTCACTCAATGTACTTGGTGGAGTTTGGGAAGCACTCAAAACGGAACCGGATCGAACCAACAAAATTATAACTCATCGAACCGTTATATTCATGCCGATACGAATTACCTGGATTGTGTGAATGGCGTATTTTACACCTGCACGGATGGGTTTTTATCGAAATCTTCCGACAATGGAATTACATGGCAAAAACTCAGTTTGTCGGTTGGCATCAGAGAAAATTATTGTGTAGGTACATCGCAGTCGGATCAGTTTGTTTCTATTTGCGGTTCACAAGACAACGGCACTAGTATAAAAAATGAATCCGGTTGGATTGAAGCCTATGGCGCGGATGGCATGGAAGGAATTGTTCTGCCCCTCAATCCGAACTATATGATCGGAAGTACGCAAAATGGTGGGCGAGGGCGATACATCGACGGCACAGGTGCTGCCAGAGTTGGAATTACTCCGCCAGGACAAACTGCCTCTTGGGTTGCGCCGTTGTTTTTCGATCCGAACAATCAAATGACTGTTTATTCCTTGGGAACAAAAGTGCATAAAAGCACCGATTTCGGAACCACTTGGACAGATATGGGAACTCCTGCCACTTTAGCGGGTACTATAGAAACAGCCGCCATTGCTGAAAATAATAGCAATATCATGGTCGTTACCAAAGGCAGTGCGATTGAACTCTCAGTGGATGGAGGCGTTACTTTTTCCAACATCAAAAACGGGCTGCCATCCAGTAGTATTACTGATGTGGCCTTCGATCCCAATGACGATGCTACGATGATAGTTACATACGACAGCTATCAAAACAACGGTCAAAAAATCTATATGACGCACAACTCAGGTCAGACATGGCAGAACATTACTTATAACTTAGGGAATATGCCGATTTATTCAGTCGTAATCGATCATACAAACGATTCGACTATTTATGTCGGTGCCGCAGTAGGGCTTTATAAGAAAACGATGGACGCCACCACTTGGAGTTTATACAATACCGATTTGCCTAACGTAGCTATCGAAGATTTAGAAATCCATTACGGCTCCAATACTATTAAAGCGGCGACTTGGGGTAGGGGTTTGTGGGAATATTCACTCGCCAACAGAAATAGTTTTCCATCTATCGTGAAAACTTACATTACCAATCCACCTACTTTTACGATGCCTAAAACCGGCTCGGCACAGTTTGTTACTTCAGAAATACAATACTCGGGCACTTTGACTGATGTGCATGTGAGCTGGGCAGTCGGAACACCTTCATTTAATGCTGTGAATGTCATTCCGATGTCGTTGCTATCCGGAACTACTTGGAGGTCGAATTCACCGCTTCCTGATTTTCTGTCGGGAACCAAAGTGTTTTTTAAAGTAGTGGCTACAGGCTCCAACAACGATACTTCTGAAACTTATAAGTTGATGTACGAACTCAGACTCAACGAATTTTGCGTGGCCAGCGGAGAAAATACTTCCGGTGCACTTTCCATGACCAGTTTTTCTTGTGCCAATTTGACCAATGGCCCAACTACTTATAACGGATATTCCTATTACAACACCACACCGATTGTGATGCACCAAGGCTCGACCTATACTGCGACCGGTAATTTTAATCAAAGTTGGAGTTCAAATGATTTTATTGTTTGGATTGACTACAACAACAATTTGGAATTTGAACCGTCAGAAAGAGTCGTCCTAGATGCAGATACCGGCAGTTCAGGAACCGGAACTTTTACTATTCCCAACGATGCTTTTCAGGGCAATGTGCGCATGCGCGTGCGTTTGGGTTATTGGGGCGATTACTCTGAAGCCTGCGGTACTACTTTAGGCGAAGTCGAAGATTATCTGGTGACTATTTATCCACCAAAGCCTACGATTAGTTTTGTCGGAAACAGCACGGTTTGTCAAGCGGTTTCAAATGAATTCAATTATACCGGAACAGCGGTAGAATCGGTGAGTTGGGTGATAAGCAATGGAGTCAACACCTACAATTTTACAGGAAATAACGCGAATACGATGGCTTTACCCGCAGGTAATTATTCCGTAACTCTGAACGTGGTCAAATACGGTTTGCCTTTTTCTCAAGTGTTTGCTAATTATCTGACGATTGCCAATTCGCCAACAAATGTTGATATTATCAATGCCAATGAAAGTTTGGCTTGCGGCACCATTAAAGCAATTCAAGCCACTGGAGGCAACGTAAGCGGAAACAGTATTACCCTAAATTCAGGCGTTTTAAATCTTGCGATTCCCGACAATTCAGCTACTGGAGTTTCAAAAATACTGACAGTTTCGGGTTTGCCTACTTCGGCCACAATTACTAAGGTGAATGTTGGGATCAACATCAATCATGCTTGGCTGAAAGACGTTGAAGTGGTTTTAAAAGCACCTAACGGAAATTATATCGCTTTAGCAGCAGACCAAGGCCCAAATGCAGTAGGTGCTTATGTTAATACTGTAATTACTTCTGATGCATCAGCTCCGGTTTTATCGACTTCATCTACACCAATTACCGGAACTTATCGGGCAAATGCTACTGCAGCCTCAGGTTTGAAAGCTAGTTTTGGAACCAATCTCACTACTGCATTTTCAGATTTGTTCTCGATGGCTAATGGCGATTGGACGGTTTTGGTATACGACGACGGAGCCAATGATTTAGGCACGTTTGTAGACTGCTCCATTACGCTCACGTACACCATTGCGAATGCTATCGTCTGGACTTCTGATAACGCAAGTCTTTACACAGATGCCTCAGCTTTGGTAGCCTACAATCCGCCGGGAAATTATCCGACAACTATATATGCAAGACCATTGGCTCCGAATGCAACAATTACTGCTACAGCCTCTTTTGGCGATTGTACTAAAACAGACTCTGTGGTTTATACCGTTGCAAATTGCAATACTCTGGTGAACCTTAAACTACACATTCAGGATTATTATGATACCACGACCAATTCTATGCGTCCTGTGAAAAACAATCAGGATGGATTTTCTCCATTTGATGAAGTCGAAGATTTAACCATTGCTCTGCATCAAGCCACTTCGCCCTATACCATGATGAGTTCGGCGATGGCAACGCTGCATACCGACGGCACTTTACAAGCTACATTTACTTCTTTGCCAGATGGCAATTATTATATTGTGGTGAAAGGCCGCAATGTCGTACAAACCTGGAGTGCGTTGCCACAAGCGATAGGGAATACACCGTTAACCTATGATTTTACTACTGCGGCATCCAAAGCTTATGGCAGTAATATGGTATTGGTGAAGCCTTCAGTTTGGGCATTTTATTCTGGCGATACCAATCAGGATGAAGCCATTGATAACTCCGATTTAGACACGATGTTCATTGATATTGAAAACTCCAACTTTGGGGTTTTGGCTACAGATGTCAACGGTGATGGAGCGGTAGATAACTCCGATTTAGATTCGCTTTTCATCAATATTGAAAATTCGGTGTATTCGAATCGACCATAATTAATTATTTCGCGATATTTGCGCCTCAAAATTTGACTACAATGATGAATAAAAATACCGTTCTGGGTTGGGCAACTTTGATTATGATTATCATGGGGCTAATCTTAATTGCTTTAGGTGCTTTTCGTTACGATGATATCGCCGGTTGGGGGTTTGCAGCTGTCGGCGTGGGTTTTCTAGCAAATGCTTGGGTATTCAATGCGTTGAAGGGCAGGGTATAGTGTGCCGATTTGCAAGTGAATCATTATATGTTTCAGTTCTGATGAAATAATTTTTTCTCTACTTTCGACACCACTTATTATTTCGGATTTAGAGCAATTTTTTGACTTTGCTCAAGCCTTCTAGAGTGTCAGTCCAAGTAGAACCGAATCAATTGTAAACAGATAAAAGTAGAACTTTTCAAGGTATTAATGTAATTCATTCGAAAGGGTAACTTTACCAATAAGTAGCTCTTTTCTTTTTTAGATAATAGCTATATTTGCGCCCAGGAATTCAATCATTCAACAACTTATAAACCCTGTAAAATGTCAGACGATAAGAAAGTTATATTCTCGATGCAGAAAGTCTCTAAGACTTACCAAAGCAGCGACAAGCAAGTTTTAAAAAATATTTACCTGAGCTTTTTTTACGGAGCGAAAATCGGAATTCTTGGGCTTAACGGCTCCGGTAAATCTTCATTGTTGAAAATCATCGCCGGTGTCGATAAGAATTACCAAGGCGATGTTGTGTTTCAGCCCGGTTATACTGTGGGTTATTTAGAGCAAGATCCGCAATTAGATGATACCAAAACCGTGATTGAGATTGTTCGCGAAGGTGTGGCAGAAACGATGGCTGTACTGGATGAATTCAACAAAATCAACGATATGTTTGGTTTGCCTGAAGTTTATGAAGATGCCGACAAGATGCAAAAACTCATGGATCGTCAAGCGGAATTGCAAGATAAAATAGATGCTTTGGGCGCATGGGAAATCGACAACAAACTCGAAGTGGCTATGGATGCGTTGCGCACTCCGGAAGGCGACACGCCTATCAAGAACCTTTCAGGTGGAGAACGTCGCCGTGTAGCTTTGTGTCGTTTGCTTTTACAACAACCCGATGTTCTTTTGCTGGATGAGCCCACCAACCACCTCGATGCGGAAAGCGTTTTATGGTTAGAACAGCACTTGGCACAATATTCAGGAACCGTAATTGCCGTAACGCACGATCGTTATTTCCTTGATAATGTCGCCGGTTGGATTTTAGAGCTTGACAGAGGAGAAGGCATTCCGTGGAAAGGCAACTATTCGTCTTGGCTCGACCAAAAATCCAAACGAATGGAACAGGAAGAGAAAGTCGCGTCTAAACGTCGCAAAACTTTAGAGCGAGAGTTAGAGTGGGTTCGTCAAGGAGCGAAAGGCCGTCAAACCAAGCAAAAAGCGCGTTTGCAGAACTACGACAAATTGCTCAACGAAGACCAAAAACAACTCGACGAGAAGCTCGAAATCTACATTCCGAATGGCCCGCGTTTGGGAACTAACGTGATCGAGGCAAAAAATGTAGCAAAAGCCTTTGGAGAAAAGTTACTTTATGACAACCTGAATTTCACTTTACCACAAGCCGGAATCGTCGGAATTATTGGGCCGAATGGTGCCGGAAAATCAACGATTTTCAAAATGATTATGGGCGAACAACAGCCCGATGCCGGTGAGTTTACTATAGGCGATACGGTCAAGATTGCTTACGTCGATCAATCGCATTCGAACATCGACCCAAACAAAACCATTTGGGAAAACTTCTGTGATGGTCAAGAACTGATTATGATGGGCGGCCGTCAAGTGAATTCAAGAGCCTACTTGTCAAGATTTAATTTTGGAGGTAGCGACCAGAATAAGAAAGTAGGTTTGCTTTCCGGTGGGGAACGAAACCGTCTGCATTTGGCGATGACTTTAAAAGAGGAAGGCAACGTTTTGTTACTTGATGAGCCGACCAACGATTTGGATATCAACACGCTTCGTGCCCTCGAAGAAGGTTTGGAGAATTTCGCCGGTTGTGCCGTAGTGATTTCCCACGACCGTTGGTTTTTAGATAGAATTTGTACACATATCTTAGCTTTTGAAGGCAATTCAGAAGTGTATTATTTTGAAGGTGGTTTCTCTGACTACGAAGAGAATAAAAAGAAGCGACTCGGTGGTGATTTAACTCCGAAACGTTTGAAATATAGAAAATTGATTAGAAATTAAGTTTTTAATCGGTAATTTTGAAACACAAATCCCGACTGCATGGTTGGGATTTTATTTTTATCCACCAATTCAACTTTTTTTGTGAAAAAATATATCCTGATCTCGTTCTTTTTTTGCGCAGGTTTTGCCTTGGCTCAAAATGAAAAAGCGAATATTGAAAACCAGATCAATACCGCCGGAAAATATTTCAACAAAGGCCAATACGAAAAAGCACTCGAACTTTCCAAATCGGCTTTGGTGCGTTCCTTTAAAATTAATGATGATTATCTGATTGCCCATTCTTACAATGCCATTGGCGTTATTTACGACGAATTTTCACAATCCAAGCACGCCATTTCGTTTTATAAAAAGGCGCTGGCCTATGCTTCAAAAACCGAGAACGATTCACTCAACGACTGGATTTATAGCAACCTCGGCAGCGTGTATTACTTCAGCAAAATAGATGTAGAGAAAGGCATTCAGTTTTACAAGAAATCTTTAAAGTTTGCCACTAAAATCAACGACAGCGTTCAGATTACCTATACCAAACTCAACATCGCAAGCGCTTATTTCTCGGTGAACGATTTCAAAAACGGAATCAATTATGTTCGCCAGTCGCAGGATTACGTGAAAAGAAAGGGTACCCACGAAATGCAATTCACGCTCGCTTCGTTACTCGGGATTTATCATACGCATGACAACCAACCGGAAATGGCTATGCAGTATTATAATTCAGCCATTGCAATTGCCGATAAGTACCAGTTTCAGAGTTATTTACTCAATATTTATGAAACCCTTGTTACGCATTACAAATACTATCGTCAACCGGAATTGGCCCAAGAATATCAAGAGAAGTTCAATTTGCTGAACAAAACTTTGTATTCCCAAGACAAGAAAGATTTGCTTAAAGAATCTGCCATGCAAATAGAACTTGATGAGTACCGCATTCAACTAGAGCGCATCGAACTTGAAAATGAAAAGCAGTTTCAAAAGCTTCAGGAATCCAATCGCGTGACTGCTTTGTTTTCAGTGCTTTTGGTGGTTTTTTTGGTGTTGCTTCTGACTTTGTATCGTTCAAATAAGTTCCGAAAAAAGATCAACGCTGAGTTGAGCCAAGCCAATACTGAACTTCAATTGGCCAAAGAGCAAGCCGAAGAAGCTTCCAAAATGAAGTCACAATTTGTTTCCACTATTACCCACGAATTGCGCACACCGCTGTATGGCGTGGTTGGGATTACTGATATCATCACTGACGAACACAAAGAACTCGCGAATAGCCCACATTTGAACTCGTTGAAGTTTTCCGCGCGTTATCTTTTGTCTTTGGTAAACGACATTCTGCAACTCAATAAAATGGACGAAAAGCATATCGTTTTGGAAACAGCCGTTTTCAGTATGCAAGAAGAACTCGATGCAATTGTCAATTCAGTGCAATACATCGCCGATAACAATGCGAATGAACTTATCGTTGCCATTGATCCGAAGATTCCAACTTTTCTAATTGGTGACCGTTTGCGTTTGTCGCAGATTTTGATGAACCTCACTAGCAATGCGCTTAAATTCACTCGCAACGGGAAAGTAAAAATATCCATGTTACATACCGGTATTCAAAACGATACTCATCAAATTGAATTTAAAGTTTCAGATACTGGCGTAGGAATTGCCCCGGCTGATCAACAGAAAATCTTCGAGATGTTCGTTCAGGTTGGCCGAACCGATGAAGACTACCAAGGAACTGGTCTGGGATTGTCGATTGTCAAGAAACTCATTGCGCTTTTCGGTAGCAGCATTCATCTGGAAAGCGAACTCAAGAAAGGCACTACTTTTCGATTTACCATTGGTTTTAAAGCCGCACAAGATGTTCAAAATCTGACTATGGCTACCGAGAAAGTACTTCAAACACCGTCATCGTTGAAAGTGTTGGTAGTAGAAGACAACAAAATCAACCAGCTCGTGACGCAGAAAATCATGGACAAACACCAAATCAAATGCGATATGGTTGAAGACGGATTTTCGGCTTTGCATTTACTTGAAACCAATCAATACGACGTTATCTTGATGGATATCAACATGCCAATCATGAACGGATTCGATACGACACGCCGTATTAGAAATCTAGGGATTCAAACTCCAGTAATTGCCCTGACTGCTTTTGACAAAGAAGAAGTCAAAGAACAAGCGATGGCTTGCGGTATGAACGACATCATCATCAAGCCTTTTGAGCCAGAGAAACTATTTGAGATGATTTATCAATTGGTAGGTGAAAGTCAATAAAAAATAAATCCCTCAATTCAGCGAGGGATTTTTTATTTAATACCAACGTTTTTTATTCTTTTTCGAATTGTTGGATTTGCGGGAATTTTTCTTTTCGCCACTTCGATTGGAATGTTTGGGTGGAGCAGCAATGGTTTCTGTTTCCGGATTGCCCTGATGCCATGGCCACGGATGGTCTTCGATTATCGTTACATCTACTTTGATAAGTTTCTGAATGTCTTTCCAGTAAGGCGCTTCATCTCGGCTACAAAATGAAATTGCAATTCCGCCATTTCCGGCGCGACCTGTTCTTCCGATTCGGTGCACATAGGTTTCAGGAATATTAGGCAGGTCGAAATTAATCACAAAAGGAAGTTGGTCAATATCGATACCGCGAGCGGCTATGTCAGTAGCTACTAAAACGCCGACTTCTTTGTTCTTGAACGCGTCCAAAACCCGTTGTCGCGCAGTTTGCGATTTGTCACCGTGGATGGCTTCTGCTGGGACGCCTTTTTTGCGAAGCGAACGCACCACATTGTCGGCGCCGTGTTTGGTTCGTGAAAATACCAATACATCGGATAGTTTCTCGTTGCGAATTAAGTGGTACAACAAGTTTCTTTTTTCAGTTTTGTCTACAAAATAAATACGCTGTTCTACTTTTTCTGCAGTAGAGGAAACAGGAGAAACCGTTACTGAGGCCGGATCGGTCAGAAACATTTCGGCCAATTCGCGAATGGCAATTGGCATGGTCGCTGAAAAAAGCAAAGTCTGGCGGTTAGAAGGTGTTAGCTTGACAATTTTCTTGACATCGTTCACAAAGCCCATATCGAGCATTTGGTCGGCTTCGTCTAAAACCAACGTATGCAAATGGTCTAAATCGATAAAGCCTTGTTTGTGCAAATCAAGCAAACGGCCGGGTGTAGCAATAAGGATGTCGATGCCTTTTCTAAGCACATCTACTTGCGGAACTTGCGAAACACCACCGAAAATGGTAAGTTGCGTCAGGTTAGTGTATTTGCCGTAATTGTCAAAATTCTGCCCGATTTGAACTGCGAGTTCACGGGTCGGGGTGACAATCAGAGCCCGGATTAATTTTTTCTTGTTGGACGAACCGACAATTCTGTGTAGTTGGTGGATAATTGGAATGGCGAATGCGGCTGTTTTTCCGGTACCGGTTTGCGCGCAACCTACCAAGTCTCTACCGTCTAAAACTATTGGAATGGCTTGTTCTTGTATTGGCGTGGGCTGGGTATAACCTTCTTCAGCCACTGCTCTTTGGATGCTCTTAGAGAGCGATAAATCTTCAAATAACATAAAATAAGTGCATTAGTATCCAGAGTGGATTCTCTGGAAATCGGGGCAAAGATAACTTATTTCGGCGTTCCAGACTTTACCACCGAAAAATCAACCGGCATATTGCTGATTATCCCAATCATCGGATCGTTCGCTTTCATGAAATCAGTAACCAGGTAGCCAATGAGTTTTCCGATCAAGTGGTTGTTTTTTTCTTCGCCCAAATCTGGTGCACCTTCGCAAATATGCAGGTAACTCACTTTCTGGTTTTTTCCGAAATGATGAATGAACTGACGCAATTGTTCTACCGAAAAACCGCTAATAGTCATAGCACTACTGGCAATATTAGGAATGGCATCTAAATCAATCTCAATCCCGTAATCTTGGTCTTGGATGAACTTTTGAGCAGTTTCGAGTTCGTTTTCAAACGATTTGAATTTTCGGATTGCAATTTCATCATAAGTATTATAGCGAACCCTTGCGTGGATTTTCTTGATTTTAGAAAGCACTTTCTTAGACGTGTAATTCTCATGTAAACCAAAGATGAAGTAGCGGTTCAAAAAGCCTTCTTCATAAGCATAAGAAAAACCGTTCCCGCTGTGACGTCCTTCGAGAATTCTGAAGTCTGAATGGGCGTCGAAGTTAATGGCGTTAATGGGTTTCCCTTTGGCTAGTGCTGTGCCTTTGATGTTACCATAGGCATTGTTGTGTCCGCCACCGATAATGATTGGGATTTTTCCCGCTTTAACAATAACGGAAATGATATGGCAAACTTCTTTATCAATACGAACCACAAGGTCATTGAATTTCTGTCGGTCTGCGATGCTATGGTAATTTAACGGTTCGGCTTCTGCCATTTCTTCTGAAACATCCAGTTGCCCGAGAACAAGCAATTCGTTGCCTTTACAGAATTTATTATATTGGATATTGGCGATACTGCGAATAGCGCTTTCCCAAGCAGAACTCGCACCAGGACGACCAAAATTAGCGCGAACCCCAATGTCTTCAGGAATTCCAAAGAGCACGTAACGCACAGGTGATTGCCTTAAAAAATCTTCAATCGATGTGGCCGTTTTAGGAACCACCGCCATTTTTTCGCCGAATTTGATTTCGCCGCTTCGGTGGTTGGTAATCCTCGCTAAGTCAATGCTGGTAAAGGGTATCAGCTTATCCATAAAAATATTTTAACAAAAACAGTAATATCTCCGAGCAAACATACGTTATTACTCCAAATATTGTTATTTTTGTTAAAATAAAATTTAAAACTATGGAGAACCAAAAAAGTAATTCAAATTTAAAGGCTGTCATTGCAATATTGGCCGTGCTACTTGTGGGTAGTTTGGTCTATATTTTCAAGATGACTTCGGATGCCAAAGCACTCGAAACGGAAATTTCAACAACCAAATCTGATAAAGAATCGGTGATGAAAGACTTAGAAGAACTAAAGGCGCGTTATGACGCAGCGATTGCCGAGAATACTTCAATGTCAGACGAACTAATCGCTGAAAGAGAAAAAGTTGTGAATTTGATGGCTGAACTAAAAAAGTCTAAAGGAGATGCAGCTTCTATGTCTAAATATAAAAGCCAGTACTTTGCTTTAGAGGGCAAAATGAAAGCATTGATAGCTGAAAATGATGCCTTGAAAAAAGACAATGCTAAATTGACAACAGAGCGTGATAGTACTATTACTGTGTTGGGTGAATCTAGAAAATACAACGAAGTATTGGTTGGTCAAAATCAAGAATTATCCAAAACAGTTGAAATCGCACAGAAGCTTACCGTGTCGAACTTGCAAACTGCTGCCTACAAACTAAGAAGCTCAGGAAAGCAAATTGCGACTGAAAAAGCCAGAAAAGCCGATATCCTAAAAATTAGCTTTACCATTGCCGAGAACAAAGTAGCCAAACAAGGCGATAAAACTTATTATGTTCAGGTTATTGATAGCAAAAATAATGTATTGGGCGACAAGAAAACACAAGCTTTTGGCGAAAATTCACTCACTTACAGTTTTGAAACTACTGTGAAATACGAGAACAAATCAGTTAATGTTTCTCAGGATTTGCCCGGACAGAATTTTGAAAAAGGAGATTATTTCGTCAATGTGTTTGACAATGGCGAATTGGTTTCAAAATCAAGCTTCAGTCTGAAATAAGAAACTTCAAGATACAAAAGAAGGAACTCAAAACGGGTTCCTTTTTTTATGTGATTACTTTTCCATCAATAATTACTTGATCAATCAGATGGCTGCCAAATGCATAAGGTAATTGGTAAAAAGAAGGAATTTCTTTGGTAATAATGATGTTGGCTTTTTTGCCTACTGTGATGCTACCGTGGGTTTGAGCAATTCCCATGGCATAGGCACCGTTGATAGTCGCTGCATTGATGGCTTCTTCAGGAGTCATTTTCATTTTGATGCAAGCAGTTGCCACCACAAAATTCATATTGCCTGAAGGCGTTGAACCCGGATTGAAATCTGTTGCCAAAGCCAATGGTAAACCCGCTTTAATCATTTCGCGGGCCGGTGTGTATGGAATACTAAGAAAATAAGAGCACGAAGGCAAAGCGACCGGCATTGTTTTAGTGTTTTTCAAAACTTCAATATCTTCAGGATTCATTACTTCGAGATGATCTACTGAAAGCGCGTTATATTTGACTCCTAAGCCCACACCGCCAATCGCATTGAATTGGTTCACATGGATTTTAGGTAACAAACCATGAGCAAGCCCGGCTTTTAATATAGCTTCAGTTTCTTCAACAGAGAAGTAGCCGCTTTCGCAAAACACGTCTATATATTCTGCGAGTTTTTCTTGAGCCACCTTTGGAATCATTTCGTTGATGATAGAATCGATGTAAGGTTGGTGGTTGTTTCTAAATTCTTCAGGAAAAGCATGAGCTCCGAGAAAAGTGGCTTTGATGGTAATCGGGTAATCTGCACGAAGTTTTTTGATTACGCGAAGCATTTTGAGTTCATCCGCCACCGTCAAACCGTAACCTGATTTGATTTCTACTGCGCCGGTGCCGAGTTGCATGACTTCCTCAAGTCTTGACTTGGATTGATTGTAAAGTTCCTCTTCCGAGGTGGCTTGTAATTTTTTAGCCGAATTCAAAATTCCACCGCCGCGACGGGCGATTTCCTCATAGGTCAAACCGTTGATCCTGTCTACAAATTCTTGCTCGCGATTGCCTGCATAAACGATATGCGTATGACTATCGCACCAAGTAGGAAGTACAATTTTTCCACTAGCATCGATGGTGTTATCGATCTCGAAGTTAGGGCAAGTTTCCATCGCGCCAAACGATTTTATCTTATCGTCTTCGAGCAACAAATAAGCATTTTTAATACTGGGTAACTCGGCCATTGCTGTACCGGAAACCTTGTCGATATTCGACTCGCGAACCTGCAATAGTTCTTTGATGTTGAGTATGAGCGTGCGCATTTGCGTTTTTTTGGTAAATGTAAACTGGAAAATCAAAAACTCCTATCTTTAGGACAAAATAATCTAAAGCACCATCAATGAAAAGGGTGAAATATAAAAAAGTCCGAAAGGTTCAACCCAATTATTATGAATACACCGGAATTCATACCACCGATCAAGTAGAAATGCAACTCTTCGTATACGACGATGCCGGTTATGAAGAATACAAGAAAGTATCGTTAGAGCGCATCGAGAGAGAAATCAACGACCCGCAACAGGAAGACGATGTCAAATGGCTCAATGTTCACGGCTTGCACGATGAGACATTGATCCAGAAAATAGGTGAGATGCTCCAAATAGAATCTTTCATCGTGAGCGATATCCTGAATGTATCGCGTCGAAGTAAAATGGAAGAACTCGATCAGGTTTTGTTTTTCAGCATTAAGTCAATTCTGCCTGGCGAGAATAAAGAACAACTAAAGGTCGAACAAATCAGTTTCTTGTTGAAAGACAATTTGCTGGTTTCGTTTCAAGAAAAAAGGAGCGATTTCTTCACGCACATTCGCGAGCGCATTAAAACCCACAGTGGTATTGTTCGCAAAAAACGCAATGATTATTTGCTTTACCTTCTGCTGGATGCCGTGATGGAAAACTTCTACATCTCCATCGAGTATTATGAAGATGCTATAGATGCTCTTTTGGTTGAGGCCAAATCAAGTGATAAACCTGATGTATTGGAATGTATCGAGAAAACACGAGAAGACATGAACTTTTTAAAACGTTCGATTTTGCCGCTTCGCGATGCGTTGTTCAATCTCAAAAGCGAACACGATGAAACTCAGTACGACGGAATCGAAGCGTCTAATTACGGTTTTTTCGCTCGACTGCACCAAAAATCACTTGAGATTTTAGAACAAATTGAATATGATATGAACACACTCGATAGCGCTTCGAATTTCTATTTTTCTTCGCAAAGCCATCGGATGAACCAAATCATGAAAATCCTGACAGCAGTTTCGGTGATTTTTATGCCGCTGACTTTTATTGTTGGCGTGTATGGAATGAACTTCGATTTTATGCCAGAGCTTCGATACCGTTATGGTTATTGGGCAGTTATGGCGCTGATGTTTGTGCTGGTGCTGATCATGGTAGCGTATTTTAAAAAGAAAAAGTGGTTTTAAAATTTCCCGATGTCTTACAGTTCATCCTCAAATTACAACAATTCGGTGATAAATAGTTTCACACTTGTACATGTCGATCTAGATTTGCGGCATAAAACCAAAAAGATGAGAACGATTATTTTTTTACTGACACTGTTATTTTTTACCATTGTCACTTCTGCCCAAAACCTGATTTCTGGAAAAGTCGTTGACAACAAAGGCAAAGTAGTTCAAGGCGCAAATGTTTATCTCGACGGAACCTATGACGGAGCTTCGAGTAACGAGCAAGGCGATTTTTCTTTTACCACAACCACTACAGGAAACCAAACACTTGTAGTGAGCTCTTTGGTGTATGAAACCATTACAATGCCTATCGACGTAACTG
Source organism: Flavobacterium lotistagni (assembly GCF_011392125.1). GTDB lineage: Bacteria > Bacteroidota > Bacteroidia > Flavobacteriales > Flavobacteriaceae > Flavobacterium > Flavobacterium lotistagni. The sequence goes on along the minus strand of NZ_JAAJBU010000011.1, from coordinate 67,779 downwards.
ATTTTAAAAATAGAACCGTAAAATTGCGGGAAAGTGTAACGGCACTCGACGCAGTGATTATTAATGCCGGAACGATGGAGTCAGGTGACAAAGCCCGAGTTTCAGTTTTGAAGCCGCTGGATATTGTTACCACAGCCGGTTCGTTGGGCGATATTGTTTCAGCACTTCAAACTTTGCCTGGAACTAATAATGTCGCGGAAGATGGACGCCTTTTCGTTCGAGGTGGTGAAGCAGAAGAAACACAAACCTTTGTAGACGGTATCCGAGTTGCCCAACCCTATGGAGCCACAACGAACAACTTGCCAACACGCGGGCGTTTTTCACCTTTTTTGTTTAGCGGAATTTCGTTTTCTACTGGCGGCTATTCTGCTGAGTACGGTGAAGCGCTATCGAGTGTATTGTTGCTTAATACTCAAGATGAGGCCGATCAGAACAAAACCGACATTTCGCTAATGACCGTTGGGCTTGGTATTGGTAATACGCAAAAATGGAAAAAGAGTTCACTCAGTGTCAACACAACTTACATTGATTTAGCGCCTTACCAAGTGGCAATTCCTCAAAATGTCGATTGGAATAAACCCTTTCAGTCATTGTCGGGTGAATCGGTTTATCGCTATAGTTTTAATAATGGGCTTTTTAAATTGTATGCTGCTTTTGATGCCTCGCGTTTTGATTTGAATCAGGAAAGCATCAATACTATCGAGAAAACTAGAGTGAATTTAAACAACCGGAATTTCTACCTCAATACCTCTTACAAAGGAAATTTCGGAGCAAAATGGCAACTCACCACTGGTTTGGGTTTCGGATATAGTCACAACAATATTAAGCTGGATTTGAATACAGTGCGCAATACCGAGAACGCAGCCCATTTGAAAGTTAAACTTCGCAAAGGTTTCTCAGACCGGTTCAAGTTGTCGTTCGGAGCTGATTATTTTATCACCCAATTCGATGAAAACTATAACGAGTTTGAAGCCGGATATTACAACGCCAATATTGGAGCGCTTTATACTGAAGCCGATATTTTTCTCTCGAAGAAATTAGCTGCAAAACTAGGAATGCGCTGGTCGAACAATGATTTAATAAAGGAAAGTAGCTTGTCTCCGCGAGTTTCTTTAGCCTATAAAGTCGCAAAAGCGTCGCAGTTTTCGTTAGCTTATGGTACATTTTCACAGGCGCCGAACGTGAATTATATCAAGTACAACAAAGGAAATTCTTTTGAAAATGAAAACGCGGCACATTATATTCTGAACTTTCAATACAGCAAGAACAAGAAGACATTCCGTGCGGAAGCTTATTTCAAGGATTACGACAACTTGGTTAAATACGATACGAAATCGCCGCAATTCGATTCGAATTATTCTAATGATGGTAATGGTTATGCCAAAGGTTTAGATTTCTTCTGGCGCGATGGCTACAGCATCAAGAATTTAGAATACTGGATTTCTTATTCGTTAATTGATTCAGAGCGCGACTACAAGAATTTTACTAAGTCAGCAACTCCTGGTTTTATTTCTGAGCATACCTTATCATTAGTCACCAAATACTGGATTGAGAAATGGAAATCTCAAGTTGGTTTCACCCATTCCTTTAGCTCTGGTCGTCCATATAACGATCCTAACAAAACAGCTATTGACCCCAATGCTTTTATGAAACAAAAAACCAAAGCCTACAACAGCTTGAGCTTTAATTGGGCTTATTTGTTGACGCAACAGAAAATCCTGTATTTTTCGGTTTCCAATGTGCTAGGTACTCAGAATATTTTCGGATATGAGTATGCGGATAATGCTGTAAATGGTGTCTATAACAGAAGGGAAATCACGCCCACGGCAGACCGTTTTTTCTTTGTAGGTTTCTTCTGGACCATCAGCGATAATAAGAAAGACAATCAACTTAATAATCTTTAATTACAATTCATCCTCAAAAATTGACGGTTCGGTCAACTACAATTTTAAAAATGAGATCGGCACCATAAGTTTGTCAGGAATTTAATAACCAATAAAAATTAAACATCATGAAAAAATTATTTTTAGCAGTAGCGCTTTTAACTTTCGGTTTCACACAAGCACAAAGCAAATTTGAAGAAGGAATGGGTAAAGCCATGCAACTCTGGAAAGAAGGCAAAAGCCAAGAAGCTTCAGATTTATTGGAACGTATTGCAGGTGCAGAAAAAAACAGTTGGCTGCCCAATTATTACATCGCATTCATTAATACGGTTTCCTCTTTTGGGATGAAAGATAAAACGATGGTCAGTGCTGTGCTGAACAAAGCCCAAAATGCGCTTGATATAGAAATGGCAAAAGATTCGAATAACTCAGAAATTCTGGTGATGCAAGCAATGATTTACACTGGCTGGGTAGCTTCAGACCCGATGACATACGGAATGAAGTATTCGCAAAAAGTGATTGAACTTTACAATAAAGCCCAAGCCTTAGCGCCTGAAAACCCGCGAGCTGTGTTTGGAAAAGCGGAATATGAAATCGGCGGCGCAAAGTACTTCGGAACCGATACCAAGCCGATGTGTGCCGAGATCAATCGTTCTATTGAACTGTTCAATAAATTCAAACCATCTATGCCTTTTGCGCCGCAATGGGGTTTAGACCGCGCGCTTGAAGCTCAGAAAGAATGTAATAAGTAACGGTAAAGTTAACCATCATGGTCCGTAAATTATTAAGAGATTTTCCGAGAGCCTTCGTTATTGCAATCACTGTTTTTGTGGTGTTGCAGCTCATCAGTCTGATGGTCGGAAGAACAATCAACTTCGACTTGGGTTTACTGATTAATTTTGGTTATACAATGTTGTACGGTTTTTCGCTCTATTTTTCTAATGCGGCACTGTTCATTTATCTCGATCAAGTTTTTGAAGCCGACCGATTCAACAAAAAACGCATTATTGTTGGCTTTACTTGTTCGTTTTTGATTTCGATTTTAGTGATTTTTATCTTGCGTATTTTTGAAGACGTACTCATCGAAGGCAGAACAATTGCAGATTTCTGGGCGCAAGAGCAATTGGCCAATTACTTGGTCGCGATTATCGTAACCTTTATTGTGACCTTGGGTTTACACGCTTTTTACTTCTATAAAGCCTACAACGAAAGCAAGGTCAAAGAGCAGAAAATCATTGCCAATACCGCCAGTGCCAAGTTCGAGAGTTTAAAAAATCAGATTGATCCGCATTTTTTGTTCAATAGTTTGAATGTACTGAGTTCTCTCATTGAGGAAAATCAGGAGAATGCGCAAAAGTTCACGACTTCGTTATCAAAAATCTACCGCTATGTGTTGGAGCAGAAAGACAAAGAGCTTGTGACCGTACAAGAAGAACTGTCGTTTGCCAAAACCTACATGAATTTGCTCAAAATGCGCTTTGAGAACAGCATCAACTACGAACTGCCTGAACATTACCAAAACGAGCAGGCTAGAGTAGTGCCACTGTCATTGCAATTATTGCTCGAGAATACCATTAAGCACAATGTAGTTAGTCAGCAAAAGCCGCTCAATATCAGAATTTATATCGACGACAATTATCTTATCGTCGAGAACAACTTGCAACGCAAAGAAGTCTTGCAAGACCGTCAAGGCGTCGGATTGCAAAATATTGTGAACCGATATGCTTTAATTTCCCAACGCGAAGTTCGGATTGAGCAAACGCCGGAGTTATTCAAAATCAAAATACCTATTTTAACCAAACAAATAGTCGCTATGGACACACAACATATTTTTAATGAGAATAGCGCTTATCTAAAAGCAAAAGCGCGTGTAGAGAATCTAAAGGAATTCTACGGTAACCTGATTTCGTATTGTTGCGTTATACCGATATTGATATTGATCAACCTTCAAAGCGGTGGCTTTCAATGGTTCTGGTTTCCAATGGCTGGTTGGGGTATGGGCGTGACGTTTCATGCACTGAGTACTTTTGGTTATGCGCGAAATTGGGAAGAAAAGAAAATACGTCAGTTATTGAAAGAGGAAAATCAAAACGATAAATGGAATTAATCATGGAAAAATTCAACACCGATTACGAAAAATACCAAAGAGCCAAAAAGCAAGTCAACGAAATCAAAGGATTTTACACACATTTTGCGATTTATATTCTTGTGATGGGTTTCTTGATATTCATTAACCTCAAGTACAGTCCCGAATATCTTTGGTTCCTCTGGACCATGCTAGGCTGGGGAATAGGCGTTGCCAGTCATGCGATGAAGGTTTTCAACTGGTTTCCGTTTTTAGGCAAAGATTGGGAACAGCGCAAAATCAAGCAATTCATGGACGAAGAAAAAAACAAACCTAAATACGAATAAGATGGAGAATATAGACGAAATCCGGTACCGCGAAGCCCAAAATAGGGTTAAGAAAATCAAAGGTTTTTATACGCACTTGATTGTTTATGTGGTCATCAACACGATTATTATTGTTGCAAACTACCAAGAATTGCCTGCCGGAGAAAGCCTTCGTTTGCAACATTTTTCACTGTTTTTTTTCTGGGGAATTGGTTTGGTAGCACACGGATTGACAGTCTTTTTACCGACTTTTATACTGGGCAAAGATTGGGAAGAGCGCAAAATTAAGCAGCTCATGGAACGCGAGAAAAACAACCGATGGGAATAAAGCCAATACCAACACAGCATGAAAGTTATTATCATTGAAGACGAAAAACCCGCTGCTAGATTGTTGCAACGTAAGGTGGAAAAGCTCGGGCTGAGTGTAACTGTTTTACTGCATTCAGTAGAAGAATCCATCGCTTGGTTTCAAGAAAATCCACATCCGGATTTGATTTTTCTCGACATCCAGCTCTCTGATGGGCTTTCGTTTGAGATATTCGAAAAGGTTTCCATTCAAAGTGCTGTCATTTTTACAACAGCCTATGACGAATATGCTTTGCGAGCATTCAAGCTCAACAGTATTGATTATCTTTTAAAACCGATTGACGAAGACGATTTAGCCACCGCCATCGAAAAATTCAAAGCCCGCAACCAGCAAACTTCAAATATGGCGCTTGATTTTGAAGCCATTCGCAAGATGTTGGTCAATCCTGTCGATCGAGTTTATAAAAAGCGTTTCACAATCAAAATGGGGCAACAGCTCAAAATGGTCAATATCGAAGAAGTAGAATGTTTCTACAGCGAAAACAAAGGTACTTATCTGCACACTTTTGAAAACCGGAACTATTTGCTTGACACTACTTTGGAACAACTCGAAACCGAACTTGATCCGAACGATTTTTTTCGCGTGAGTCGCAAGTTTATCGTGCCTATGAAAGGCATCAAAGAAATACAACTTTACAGCAATTCTAGGCTCAAAGTAATCTTGCCCACATACAAAGAAGATGAGGTCATTGTGAGCCGTGAAAAAGTAGCGGAATTTAAAACTTGGCTAGGGTAGTAGTGCGTTACTTCGGGCAAGGAAGTACTTAGTGAAAAGACAATCTAGAATTTAAAATATTACTTTACTATATTTTTGTTAAATATATAGAAATTAATATTTTAAAAACCATCATAGATTATTTCTATTTCTTTTTTTGTAGTCTAAAACTGCCTTATTTGCTCAATCTGTGCAAGGTGTAAGTGGTTGCGGTTAGTAAAAAGAAAGCCGTGATTTGATGCAATAACCCTAATGCTAATGGCACCGAATATAACAAGGTAATAACGCCTAGAGCAAATTGCACGAACACCAACAACACCATCATTTGAGTTCCTTTTTGTTGTTGCGAATCGGTGCCAATTTTGCTGCTTTTTGCATACAAATACAATATTACGCCAACTACCAAATAAGCCATAGTTCGATGTACAAATTGAACGCCGCTTTTGCCTTCGGTCAATCTGAGTAGCCAAGAATCTTTTTCCAGCACTACGCTTTCATGCATGAACTGTCCGTCGCTCATCATGGGCCAATGATTGTGAATCAAGCCTGCGTTTAAACCGGCTACAAAACCGCCGTATACAATCTGAATAAGCAGTAAAATCAAGGCGATTCGAGCAATTTTACGCAATTCTAAAACCGGAAGTTTTCTCTCCGGATAAATCAAATCTAGTGCTACCCAAAGCGTGTAAGCAAAGGTCAGAAACGCAAAAGTCAGGTGCAAAGCCAGCCTGAAATGGCTCACATCTGGGTTATCAACCAAGCCACTTTTCACCATAAACCAGCCGAAGAATCCTTGCAAAGCACCCATTCCGAGCAAAACATAGCATTTACCTAAAGTAGCTTTGTCTAATTTTTTCTTAATCAGGAAATACGCAAACGGCAGAATAAACACCAAGCCAATTACGCGTCCGATGAATCGGTGGAACCATTCCCAGAAGTAAATAAACTTGTAATCATCCAGCGTAAAATTGTTGTGGATATTGATTTTTTGATATTCTGGAAATTGCTTGTATTGCTCAAAAGCATGTTCCCATTTCTGCTCGGTAAGCGGTGGAAAAGTATCAGTAATTAAATGCCAATCAGTCATTGAAAGGCCTGAATTAGTAAGTCGGGTAATGCCGCCCACGACTACCATAATAAACACCAAAATGCAGCCCGAGAGCAACCAAATAATCACCGATTTGTTTTTGTTTTTCATGTTTTTTAGAAGCTTAATCCCGCTTTCCACGATATCTTTTGCGCTTACAACTTAAGTGTAATTATGAACTACAGCGCGCAAAAGGATGCTGTTTCAATCGGGGCTATGGTTTTCTTTTTCAGTAGGTTTATCGTTTAAAATTTCAAGTTTTGCTTCCGGCAAAATTAACCCAATGGTTTTGGCTTTTTTAAGCATGAACTCATAAGCCGCGACATGTTCATTAGGAATTTCACCTTCAAGAATTGCTTCTTTAATGGCTTCTTTCAAAATTCCTATTTCACGTGAAGGCTTTAAGTTAAAAAGCGCCATGATTTCTTCGCCGGTAATTGGCGGTTGAAAATTCCTAATCTGATCGCGCTGTTCTACTTCAATGATTTTCTGCCGTACAATTTCAAAATTACTGTGGTATTTCCTGAACTTTGCTGGGTTTTTGGTCGTAATATCGGCAGCGCACAAAGTCATCAAATCATCTACATCTTCGCCGGCGTCAAACACTAGTCTTCGCACCGCAGAATCGGTCACCAAGTCTTGTGAAAGCACTATCGGGCGCGAACTCATCATCACCATTTTCTGAACAAACTTCATTTTATGATTCAAAGGCATGTGCAAACGTTCAAATATTTTTTTGACCATTTTTCCACCCAAAAATTCGTGTCCGTGAAAAGTCCAACCTTGTTTTTTGTTGAAACGTTTGGTTGGTGCTTTTCCGATATCATGCAGCAAAGCCGCCCATCGCAACCACAAATCTTCTGTGTTTTGGGCAATGTTGTCTACCACTTCCAGCGTATGATAAAAGTTGTTTTTGTGGGTTTGGCCTTCAATTTCTTCTACTTGGTTCAAATTGGTGAGTTCGGGTAATATCCGGGCAAGCAAGCCGGTTTCATGCAAGAGCAAAAATCCTGAAGATGGTTTCTGGGTTAGCAAAATCTTATGGATTTCTTCCACAATTCGTTCGCCGGAAATGATCTCAATGCGCTGCTGATTGCGAGTAATAGACTCTATAGCTTTCGCGTCAATTTCAAACCCCAATTGGCTCGCAAACCGAATTGCACGCAACATTCTGAGCGGATCATCTGAAAAAGTTACATCTGGATCCAAAGGTGTTTTAATGACTTGATTGTCTAAATCTTCCAGGCCATTGAATGGGTCAAGTAAGTCTCCGTAAGTTTCTGTATTTAAAGACAATGCCAGTGCATTAATTGTAAAATCGCGACGGTTCTGATCGTCCTCTAATGTGCCATTTTCCACTGTAGGATTTCGGCTTTCGAATTGATAGCTTTCCTTGCGCGCGCCTACAAATTCAATTTCAGTATCGTTGAAGCGCAACATTGCGGTACCGTAATTTTTGAACACCTGAACTTTGGGTTTATTCGGGAGCAATTCTGAAACTTTCTGCGCCAATTCTATTCCGCTGCCTACCGCCACAATGTCAATGTCTTTTTTGAAATCACGTTTAAGTAAAAAATCACGTACATAGCCTCCAATTACATAACTTTCGAGATGCAATTCGCTGGCTGCTTGACTCACCACCGAGAATATTTCTTTATTTAATGCTGACTTAAAATTCATTTGTTTGTAACCACAAATTGACGATTGTATGTACGCTTTTGCGGCAATTTACTTTCTAATGATTGTTACTTGTGAATCGTTTGTGAGTTTGATAATCGTAGATGGTTTTCCGCCTACTTTTTCACGATGCAAATTTACAACATAGTCAACACCGCTTAGAATTTCCGGACTGATTTCTTTAAACGAGTTTGGTGTCGGTTCTCCGGAGATATTGGCGGAAGTCGATACTAATGGTTTTTTCATACGCTCCATGAGTTTGTAGCAGAATGGTTCTTTCACCAAGCGAACTCCAAGAGTTTGGTCTGACGCAATAATGTTAGCTGCCACATTTCTGGGATTGTCTAGAATTAAAGTGGTAGGTTTTTCCGACAGATCGATGATTTGCCATGCAACTTCAGGAATTTCTTTGAAAACGTTGTACATCATCCGCTCGCCATTCATCAAACAAATCATGCTTTTGGTTTCTTCACGTTGCTTGAGTTTGTATATTTTGGCCACGGCATCCGCGTTAGTTGCATCGCAGCCAATGCCCCAAACAGTATCGGTCGGGTAAAGGATAATGCCGCCGTTTTTGATTACTTCGAAGGCTTGGTGCACTTCAGCGTTAAGATCCATAGTTAATTTTTGCTGCAAAGATATTCATTTGGAACCAAAAAAGCTTCAAAATTAGCCACTCAAAAGAATTATGTTTTAAGTATATTTGTTTCCGATTTCTATCAGAATATTAGCGAAAAAGTCTTATCGATACAGTGCATTTAGCTGTTTCATTTACAGACAAAAGTTGCCAAATTTCAAGGAAATCTTTAAACCACTTTTTAGTTGATGACGCATTTAGATACGATTAAGAATCAAACCATACTGCTGCAAACTTCGAATCATCCTACACCACATTTGGAAACGGAGTTAGAGATAATGGAGCGCTTGCTGCAACAAGGCAATACGATTTACTGGATAATTTGCAAGGGCGACTTTCAAGCTTGTTTTCACAACCCAGAACACCGACTGATGCACTGCAAAGTATGTCATTCGCGAGTAGAGAATGGTTTAAAACTGCTTCAGACTACTGTTGAAAATCATCGGAATTTGTACAAGCTTCAGTACAATGATTTCCTTTCTTTGACTGATTTTAAGCAACAAGGATATTCACCACAGCTTAATTTTAAATCCAAAGACGAACTTAAAGCACACCAATACAAAACTTACGACAACGGCATGGCCACGATGTCTTCACTAGTTTCTTATACCCGCGATCATGAACCAGATTTGTTTAAATACCAAGATTTCATTCGTAGAGGTTTGCTTACCGGTGCCTATTTGTATGAAGTTTTTCAGTTGGTTATCGAGAAAATCAAACCCGATTTAGTGATTATCTTCAACGGCAGATTTATTGAAAACCGTCCTTTATTAAGGGTTTGCGAGCATCGGAAAATCACTTATGCCACACATGAACGCGGCGGAAAAATGAAAAATTTCTTGTTCCGTTTCAATTCGATTCCACATTCTTTTGAAGCTATTGCTGAAGAGATTCAAACTTTGTGGCAAAATGCAGGTGCCGATCGAGAGCAAATCGGTGCGAAGTTTTTTGCCAAAAGGGTTAAACGCATCGAAGACGCTTGGTATTCGTTTACTAAAAATCAAAACTACGGACAGTTGCCGGAAAGTTTCAAAGCCAACCAAGACAAGAAAATCATCACCATTTTCAATTCTTCTCTAGACGAATACGAAGGTTTATCAGGTTTCGGACCGAAGTTTTACACCAATGATAACGATGGAATCTTGCAAATCTGTGAAAGTTTGAAAGCTTATCCGAATATTAAGTTGTATTTGCGTGTGCATCCGAATTTAAAAGGGCTCAATAATACGCAAAACCGCTTCATCGATGAAAAAATCAAAGCTTCCAACATTGAAGTTATAGCGCCTCAAGACAGCGTAGACAGTTATGAACTTGTACAGAAAAGCGACATTATCATCGTTTTTACTTCAACAGTTGGTGTTGAAGCGGCGTTTGCAGGGAAAAAAGTTGTGCTTTTAGGCCGAGCTGCCTATGAAAGTTTACAGTGTGCCGTGATTCCGAAAAGTCATGATGAACTGATGCGCGTACTGACTGATGATGCTTTTGAATTTCCTTCTGTAAACCCTGAAAACCCAATAAAATTTGGTTATTGGTTTGAGAATTTTGGCATTGATTACCAATATTATCAAGCCAGCGGAATCAGCAAAGGCAAATACAAAGGCCAAACAATCAAAGCCAATTTTTTCCTACGCAGGCTAAAACGTATGGCAAAGTGGTTTTCTTAAATCTATAATTCATCACAAAATGAAAAAAATACACGTTGGTTTCTTATTATCGTATGATTACGAGCTTTTGAAATACTCTTTGCCGCCGGTATATCAAGCTGCCGACCGAATTTTTTTGGCTCGCGACAAAGAACTCAGAACTTGGAAAGGCCAGAATTTTACAATTGATCCGGCATTTTACGATTGGTTAAAGGCATTCGATGTTGACCATAAAATCGAAATTTACGAAGACGATTTTTACATACCCGAACTCACCACGATTGAAAACGACACGCGCGAGCGAACAATGCTTTCGCACAAAATGGGCATCGGCAATTGGTTAATTCAGGTTGATTCTGACGAGTATTTCATCGACTTTGAGAAGTTTATCACCGATTTGAGAAAGTACGATTCTTATCTGGATGAGCCCGAAAAACACAAAATCCAAATCTTTGCGTTTTGGCTCATCATTTATAAATACACCGAAAACGGCATTCTCTACATCGACAAACCACAGAAATCAGTTTTTGCTACCAATTATCCAAACTACAAAATCGCGCGTCGTACTAATGAACGTGTGATTTACCTCGACAGCATGGTGTTGCATGAATCGGTCGCGAGATCAGAATCGGAACTGCGTTTCAAACTTGAGAATTGGTCGCACAATATCGATGTCAATAAAGATTTCTTAAACAAATGGATTTCGGTCAATGAAAACAACTACCAATCGATGACTGATTTCTATTATATCGAACCCGAGCGCTGGAAAAAGCTGAGTTATTTCCCAACCAAAAAAATAGAAGAAATCAAACACTATGTGGCTACTTCTGAAAATTTAAAGATTACCAAGTTTTACCTTTGGAAGAAAAACTTCGGGCAATGGTTTAAATTTCTGTTTAAATAAGCCCGTTACTTTTTCAGTTTATAAAAGCGATTCATGTGCTTCATTTCCTTGGCGACCAAATCGTAGTTGATGTGCGCATCATCGAGCGGATTGAGTTTTTGGTCAGTAACATCGAACAAACCTGAAGGGTAGATGTTGGTAATTTGGTTCTTTTCGATAATCGCAAAACGTTGGTTGTAACCGCAAATAAAGCTTTCTCTAGGCACTGGTTGGAACAAATCATTTCCGAAACTATAGTCATTCATGTTGTTTTTTACTCCAAGATAATGTTGTAGAATCGTCGGTGCAATGTCGTAATGTAGGGTTTTCTCGCTGTAAGTTTTAGCCGGTTTAGAAGCATCGAAAATCATCAGCGGTACATGAATCTGATAATCGGTGAAATTTCCGCCGTGTTGCCAATAGCCTTTCTTATTTTCGTTAAATTCCTGTCCGTGATCGGCAGTAATCACGATAATGGTGTTTTCCAGTACGCCTTTTTCTTCAAGCTGATTTAGCACTTTTCCAATTAAACTATCAACATAATGCAACGAATTTCGGTAGCGATTCATTAGTAAAGTGGGCTCGTAATCGCCATCGAGCAGCAAATAATTCATTTCGGCCAATTCGGGTTTAATTGGGTTATAATCTTTCGGATGGTCGAAACCGTGCGCAGAATCGTAGAATAAAAATCCGAAAAAGGGTTGTTTGGATTGGAGCTTGTCAAAACCGTTGAGCCATAATTCATTAATTTCCGCATCGCGCGCTGAAGCTGTTTGCGCTTTTGATTGGAGTCTGAGATTCGGAATATTAGTAAATACATTTCGGTTGAACGGCGGATTTTCAACAGTCGAACTACTTAAAATCTGTATCTGATATTGCTGTTTTTGTAATTCAGTTGTCAATACCGGCTGGATCTCTTTTCCCGTAAAAGTGTCAAAATAAGTGGCCGGAATACCATAAATCAGAGAAAAAATTCCTCCGGTGGTCATGTTTGAGCCGCTCAAATGATTGGTGTATACTTGGCATTTTTTTGAGAATTGATAAATGTTTGGTGTGACTTGCTCGTTCATAAAATCGTTGCGCCATGTATCAATAATTAAATACAGTATATTTTTTTTAGGCGATAGATTTTTCGATACAATTTCTTTAAGCGGATAATTCACCAAATCAGAACTGGCAACCATTTCCATTTGTTTGTTTTTCTCGGCTTTCTCTAAATCGACAAGTCCGAGTTTCATCATCAAACCATCGGCAGTCAGCGGATAAAACACCGGAAAAACGTTCTTGAGTTGCGTCACCGATCGTACATAATTGGCATCCGACCAAGCGTAAACTAAATGTGAAGTTAGCAGACCGATAAATAAAATCACCAACGTTGGTTTTATTTTTAAGCTAATATTTCGTTGCAAGATTTTCCTCGAAAAGTAGTGGAAAAGAAATTCCAAACCCAGCAAGGCAACAATAAAAGCCGCAGCCATGGCAATATTGCTGGTTGAGAATTGGAAAATATCTGAAGCGCGCTTGCCGAAAACCAACTTAAACACAATAGGCGAGAGGTGGTACCGAAACTGCTCGAAAATTGTGGCGTCGAGTTTAATGATTACCAATACTAAAGTAGAAAGGAAAATATTTACCGCACGTGTGATGGCTACTGATTTGGTCAAGAAATTTACCAACAAACTCAACAACAAAGGCAAGGCGGCAATAACAAAAAAATGGCATACCGTAGTGATGCCGAGATAAAGATTGAGCCAAAAGCCGTTGGCGTTTTCAAGAAAATTAAGATAAGCAGTTGCAATAATCAGCACTAAGGCCAAATTGAATAAAAAAACCAAGTAAAGTTGTTGGCTAATCGGCGATGCGGAATGCGGCATAGGTATTTTCGTTATTAGAAAACAGATGACAATAATGATTTAATTTTCAAACCGATAAAATAATTCAGTTGTTAAATCGTTATCAACCTGCGGTAAAAGTAGCGATTAAATTGGAAAAATATAATGCAATACCTACTTTTGTCGGCCTAAAACCTATTGATGCATTCAGAGATACATTCCCAGTTCCGAAGCTATACGCCTCAACTTATCGAGTACGTTGAACATTTCGATACCTCGGGAACGCTCTTTGTGGATGGGCAACGCAACAAGATTAAACTGTTCGAACTAGACGGGAAAACCCTGAACATCAAGTCGTTTAAGGTGCCAAACCTGATCAATCGAATCGCCTATCGTTACTTGAGAAAATCCAAAGCCAGACGTTCCTACGAATTTGCGAATCGGCTTTTGCAAAACGGTATTGGCACGCCGCAACCGATTGCTTATTTTGAAAAACGGGTGTTTTTCGGTTTCGGAAATAGTTATTATGTGAGTGAGCAATTGACTGTTGATTTGACTTTTCGCGAATTGGTTGAAAATCCGGATTTTCCAGATTGGGATAACATTTTGTGTCAGTTCATGGCATTCTGTTTCGAACTGCATGAGAAAGGCATTGAATTTTTAGATCATTCGCCAGGAAATACGTTGATTAAAAAGGCGCAAAATGGCAAGTATGATTTTTATTTGGTGGATTTGAACCGAATGAATTTCCACCAGAGTATGAACTTCGAATCGCGCATGAAAAACCTGTCTCATTTAACACCGAAGAAAGAGATGGTAAAAGTAATGAGTGCTTTCTATGCGGCACATTACAGACAGAAATCTGAAGCCGAAATCGCTGAAAGATTGTGGTTTTATACCGATGATTTCCAAAAGAAGTTTCAGAAAAAGATTGAGCTAAAAAAGCGCTTCTTGCTGCGTAAATAGTTTATTTCTTTCGTTGCATCTTAAGTAATTCCTGGTAACGCACATACACACTCAGCGCATTGAGGTAGCAAACAATGACACCTTTCTTTCCGTCTAAAAAACCAAGTCTGACAATAAATTGATACAAAAATTTGTAGGCCGGATGCAGATAGAAATGGTAGAAATTTGGTCGGATGCCTTTGGCAAGTTCTTCCTTGGCTTTAAGTTTTCCGTAGTTGACCATTTTACTCTTATAGGTATCAAAATCAGTATAAGAGAAATGAATTAACTTGTGTTTCAACTTTGCGATTTTTCCTTTTACGGTCAGTTTTTCGTGTACCAATCTTTCGGTGACATAATGTGCTTTGTCTTTCTGGAAAAGTCGGAAAATCTTATCTGTTTGCCAGCCACTGAAATTTAGTTTTCGGTCTTCGAACATGAAAATACGATAGAAAAGATAAGCGCTGGCAGCATTCGGCTTTTGAATGGTTTCAATGACTTCTTCTTTGAGTTCGTCAGTGAATCGCTCGTCGGCATCAATGAAAAGAATCCAAGGATTTTTGGCGCATTCGATGGCAAAATTCCGCTGTGAACTATAATCTACAAATTTGTGCTGAATGAGTTGTGCCTTTTTGAAATCGTTGACCAGTTCGACTGTTTTATCAGAACTGAACGAATCAATCACAATAATTTCGTCGGCAAAGTCAATGTCATGCAGTACTTCGCTGATGTGATTTTCTTCGTTATAGGTTATAATCAAAGCGCTAAGCGGCAATCGTACAGGAGCAATGGTCAGTGCTGATTCGGAATAACCTGCTGCTAAGTTGGTATCGAGAAATTCATCGAGAAACCCACTAAATAATTCAGGAATGAAATAGCGATAAAGCTCGGGGGTGTTTTCCTTGAGCTCTTTCTCGGTGTAGGAAGAAAGCAGTTCGGGTTGATAATCTTTGAGATGAACTGAAGCTTGATGAATGCCGTCTTCGAATGTGGCCCAAACTTTCTTTTCGATCCAAGGCGAGAAAATGATAAAAGCCGGTTTTTGCAATGATTTTGCAATGTTTATCGCTCCACCATCATTGCCTATAATCATATCGCATTGGTTCATAATGGCGATGAATGACCGCAAATCATCACCTAAAAGATCAAAATAAATTTTCTCTTTGGCTGCTTCGGTGCACAACGAGTATACTTTTTTTGCCTGATCGATTTGCTTCGGAAAATAGTTGAAAAGAATATTCACCTTGCGTTGGGCAATCTGATTGACTACTTCGGCCATGAATTCTAATGGATAAGTTTTCGATGGCTCGCTACCGATTAAGCTAATCATTATTGTTCTGCGACTTGAATCCAAACCATGCTGGGCGAACAAGTCTTGGGCTTGCTGGTTTTCTGATTCAGTGACAAAAAGTTTTGGATACGGATCGATTTCAATCTTTAAATCCAAAGGTTTTAATAGAGACAAACGCCTTTCAATAGCCAGCCCTAAATTGGTTTTCGGAAACGAAGAAAACGGTAGGTTGTCGGTGTAAAGAAAACTGCGCCAGGGCTTTTTGTAGGAAATCCTGCGTTTGGCGCCACTCAGAAATACAAAAACCCAACTTTCGAGTTTAGAATAGGCGTCAATCACCAAATCGTATTTTTCTTTGCGGATTTGCCAAGCCAATTTCAAAAAGGCTATATTGCTCTTGCGGTGGATTTTCTTGAATAAAATCAAGTGATCAATGTTCGGGTTGCCTTCCAGAACAGGAGTTGTCGATTCGTAAACCAGATAATCAATCCGGGCATTCGGATAAGCTTTCTTAAGGTTGTTACAGATAATGCTGCTCACCAAGACATCACCAATCATTTTTTGCTGGATTACGAGAATTTTCATGCGGTGTTAGGGTTTTACAGTCAGTTGGTTATTGCTCACTCTTTCGTTGAACGACTGAATGTAAGCCTTGATAAAAGTTTCCATTTTCTTGCGAATCTCTGGAGATTTGGTTAGCAAATTATCCTTAAGCAACGGATCGGTTTTGAATTGATACAACCCAATGGATTTATTGCCGTCGAAAGCCAAATAATAATCACCATCGATGTAATTGTAAACATTATCTACATAAGAAACCACAAAATCTTTTGGCGAAAGATATGATTTTCCGTAAGAAACCACCTTAGACTCGATGTTTAAATAATCCAAAACACTGGGTAAAATGTCAATTTGTTGGAAATTTTTCTCAGAAACACCTTGAAATTCAGACTTTGAAGGATCAAAAAAGAAAATTGGAATCCTGAACTTGCCGACGTTGGTGGTATACTTTCCACGGCCTGACGATGAAGTATGGTCTGCAGTGAATACGAACAGTGTATTGTTGTACCATGGTTGGGTTTTGGCTTTCTTGAAAAATTGCCGTAGTGAATAATCTGTGTAGCCAACACTTTCGTGAATCACTTCTGTACCTTTTGGAAACTTTCCTTTATATTTTTCTGGAATCGTATAAGGTATATGGGAAGAAATTGTAAAGACAGATGCAAAAAACGGCGATGGGAAAGTGCTTATTTTATCACAGAAAAACTGCAGGAATTCTTCGTCGAAAACACCCCAACTGCCATCGAAAGCGTCGTCATTTGGATATTCATTTTTACCGTAATACTGATCAAAACCGGCTACTTTACAATATTGGTCGAAGTTCTGACTGCCGTTGAAAGCACCGTGAAAAAACGAAGTGGCGTATCCTTGCTTCTTAAGAATCTTTGGCAAACCATAGACATCATTGAGCGAGTATGCAGACGAAATCATAGGCGTATTCATCAAACTCGGAATACTAGACATGGTCGAGGGAACGGCATCAATGGAAACTTTCCCATTAGCAAAACCATTTTTGAAATAATAGGATTTTGTGATAAGCGAATCTAAGAAAGGTGTGTTTCCGATGTGGATGTTCTCGTCACCAAAACTTTCGAGAATAACAATCACTAAATTCTTCTTAGTTGGCGGGCCTGATGGTTTTGTGGTAATTACAGGATTAAATATCGCGTCGAGTTGTGCTTGACTGTAAAACTTCGGATCGGTTAGCGTTTCTTTACTGCCGAGTGTTTTCATAATGCTGTATGGAGTGTTTAGCACAACAGCCGTATTTCCGATAGAAGCATAATTCACTGCGTCTACAATTCTAATTGGTTTTTCGCCAATACCACCTCGGGCAGCCAGAAATCCGAAGGCCATGGCAAGCAATAAAATTCCCGTTTGTTTTAGGATTATTTTACCCGATAATTTCTCAAGTGGAAAGCTAATTTTCGGAGCCGACAAAAGCCGCCAAAGTAAAAAACAAATCAGAATAAATCCTATAGGTAGATACCAATAACGAATTAAAAATAAAGGTATTAAACCTGAAATTTCGTTTTCCATTCCTTTAGCAGTAATGAGCCCGAAAGAGCTTCTTCTTCCGGTAAATTTGAAGTACTCGAAATCAACAAAATTGGTAGCAATAAAAATTAAGTTAATTGTAAAAAAGCCAATTTTCAATCCGCTTTGGTAGCCTTTATTGTATTTGAAATTCCCTGGAAGCAAATGCAGTAATATGAAAAGAAGGTTGATGTAGCCAATCGCGGACCAATCATAAATAGCGCCACCGAGTAACATACGAAAAGTAATTTCGGGAAAGTGACTGCGGTTAAAAATGACAAATAACAACCTGCAAGCCTGATAGCTTAGAAAAATTATGGCTAGCCTTCGGGTAAGGTTTTTTAAGACGCTCAGGTAGTTATTCATTGAGGAAAATAAGGTTAAACCGCTACGTCGTATTCTCTTAAAGCGTCGTTGAGTGAAGTTTTTAAATCGGTAGATGGTTTTCTTTGACCTATAATTAAAGCACACGGCACTTGGTATTCGCCTGCGTTAAATTTTTTGGTATAGCTACCGGGAATTACGACCGATCGAGGCGGAACAGCACCTTTGGTTTCCACAGGTTCACCTCCCGTTACGTCAATAATCTTTGTCGAGGCAGTCAAGCATACGTTGGCGCCCAAAACCGCTTCTGCACCAACACGAACGCCTTCCACTACAATGCAACGAGAACCGATAAAAGCGCCGTCTTCGATGATCACAGGTGCGGCTTGAAGTGGTTCTAAAACGCCACCAATTCCGACACCTCCGCTAAGATGAACATTTTTACCAATTTGCGCGCAACTGCCAACCGTTGCCCATGTATCGACCATGGTTCCTTCGTCTACGTAGGCGCCAATATTAACGTAACTCGGCATCAAGATTACTCCTTTTGAAATATATGCACCATGACGAGCTACTGCATGTGGCACTACGCGAATACCTTTTTCAGCATAACCTTTTTTTAGCGGCATCTTATCGTGGTATTCGAAAATGCCTACTTCGAAAGTTTCCATTTTTTGGATCGGGAAGTAGAGCACGACAGCTTTTTTAACCCATTCATTGACTTGCCAACCCTCGGCAGCTGGTTCTGCTACACGCAAAGTTCCTGAGTCAATTAATTCTATTACTTCGCGGATTGCGTTAATGGTTGAGGATTGTTGGAGTAAACTGCGGTCAACCCAAGCAGCTTCAATGATTGAGCGTAGCTGGTTCATATTTTAAGAATTTGCACAAATATAGTGGCATTTTTTAAAATAGGAAAAAGCGAAAATAGAATAATTAGGAAGTTTTAGTCTGAATCGGCGAGTTGCCCTAGGCTAGAACTGCGCTCGAAGTTGATCAGAAAACGCTTGGTTTTGGCGTACAAATACATTTTGATATTGTCAAAAAGCATTATAGTAATTGGGTCTGATTTTTCGTCTTTGCAGAGATAGATAGTGCCTTTGTTAGGTAAATCTGTCTTAGAAACTATGGTTAAGTGATAATCTTTGTCGATTTTTAGGTTGATTTCATTGGCGCCAAATTCTGCTTTCTCAGGGCTGATGGTTTGTGTATTTCCCCATTCCTGAATCTCGTTTCTAGACTGAATCTGGTTATAAGAGAATACTTTGTATTGCGCCTGAACGCTCAACGTAATCAGAGTCGTCAATAAGAAGTACAGGTTTTTAAGCTTCATCAAACTTGATTTGGTAGCGCAATTAAGCTATTTTTTCTGAGTTAACGTTGGTTTTTCTGACCTTTGAAACATTATTTTTTAACAGTTAAATGTTAATAACTATTTCAGGCTGTAGTAGCCCATCGGTTTATCTTTGTTGAAATAACCAAATATTTTGTTTCTAATGCCCAGAATTATAGCCATCGATTACGGCCAAAAACGCACCGGAATTGCCGTTACTGATGAGTTGCAAATCATCGCTTCGGGTCTGACAACAGTCGAATCGTCGTTGGTTTTCAATTTTTTGGAGGAATATTTTAGTGCCGAATCGGTATCGAAGATTTTAGTTGGCGATCCAAAGCAAATGAACGGAACGCCATCGGAAAGTGCGGTTTTGATTGATAAGTTTGTTGAGGAATTGATCCGGCGTTTTCCTAATATTCCGGTGATTAGGGTTGACGAGCGTTTTACTTCTAAAATGGCTTTTCAGTCGATGGTCGACGGAGGACTCTCAAAAAAGCAACGAAAGAACAAGGCTTTGATCGACGAGATATCAGCCGCAATCATGCTCCGTGATTACCTCACGCGAAAAATGATTTGAATTGGTCGGTTTATAAAAATATGGTAATTCTTTTCGGGCTACTTTTCTGTCTGTAATTTTTGTTTACTTTTGCCGACTAACGCAGCGCATCGCTCCGCAAGAAAAAACAAATACACCATGATTTTACCTATTATAGGATATGGCGATCCGGTACTGAGAAAGGTTTGCGAAGATATTACTCCAAATTACCCCGATTTGAAACAGACCATTGCCAATATGTACGAAACCATGTATAATGCTTACGGTGTTGGTTTAGCCGCGCCTCAAGTAGGGTTGCCTATTCGTTTGTTCGTTATTGATACCGCGCCTTTTGGGGAAGATGAAGATCTTTCAGCAGAGAAACAAACTGCCTTAAAACAATTCAAACGCACTTTCATCAATGCAAGAATGCTCAAGGAAGAAGGCGATGAGTGGGGTTTTAACGAAGGTTGTTTGAGTATTCCTGAAGTACGTGAAGACGTTTATCGCCACGAACGAATTACGATGGAATACTGCGATGAAGATTTCAACAAAAAAACGGAAGTGTTCGACGGTTTGATTGCCCGCGTAATTCAACACGAGTACGATCATATCGAAGGCATCCTGTTTACAGATAGAATTTCCAGCCTAAAAAAACAACTGATTAAAAAGAAATTACAGAACATTATGGAAGGCAAAACCCATCCGGACTACAAGATGAAATACGCCGCCAAAAAAGGAAGATAATACGTTAACCAATACCAAATCAAGTTTTTTAAAATGAATTTAGAGAAAATATTAGCCATTTCCGGAATGCCCGGAATTTATGCCTTAAAAATGCAAACACGCACCGGATTCGTTGCAGAATCACTACTAGACGGGAAAAAGGTAACTGTCGGGTTGAGAAGCAACGTGAGTTTGCTCACAGAAATTTCTATTTATACACATAATGCCGAGAAGCCGTTGGCGGAAGTAATGCGTGCCATCGCGGCCATGGAGAACAACGGCCCGGCCATTTCTCATAAAGAAGACAACGCCAAATTGGTTGCTTATTTTGAACAAGTGCTTCCAGATTATGACCAAGACCGCGTTTATCCTTCAGATATCAAAAAGGTTTTGAATTGGTACAATATTTTGCAGTCGAAAGGTTTGGTATCTAAAGACGAACCGAATGCTGCCGAAGAAGCCCGTATTGAAGAAGTGGTGAAGGAGAAAGTAGCCCAAGCCAAAGAAAAGAAAGCCACAGCGAGCAAGGAAAAAGAGGCGCCGAAAAAACCTAAATCTAAAAAAGAGTAAATTCACTGCAACTGATAAATTGGTCCTGTCAAGATAAGATTTCCTGACAGGATTTGTTATTTTTACGCTGCATCTAATACCAAAGAACATGAATTCCAGAACTTTGCAATTGCAATCTTTCGAGCGACTTTTGAACATTATGGACGACTTGCGCGAGAAATGCCCTTGGGATAAAAAGCAAACTTTTGAATCGCTACGCCACTTGACCATAGAGGAAACCTACGAACTCGGCGATGCCATTTTAAATAATGATTTGCACGAAATAAAAAAGGAACTTGGCGACCTGCTCTTGCATATTGTGTTTTACGCAAAAATCGGTAGTGAAACTGATAGTTTTGACATCGCTGATGTTTGTAACGGTATCTGTGAAAAACTGATTCATCGGCATCCGCATATATACGGAGATGTGGAAGTCAAAGACGAAGAAGAGGTCAAGCAAAACTGGGAAAAGCTCAAACTCAAAGAAGGAAAAAAATCAGTATTAGAAGGTGTGCCTGCCAGTTTGCCCGCTTTGGTGAAAGCCAGTCGCATTCAAGATAAAGTAAAGGGTGTCGGTTTCGATTGGGAAGAACCGCATCAGGTTTGGGACAAGGTTCAGGAAGAACTTCAAGAATTCCAAGACGAGGTGGCCGCCGGAGATCAAGCTAGAATTGAAGCAGAGTTCGGCGATGTATTGTTTTCGATGATTAACTACGCACGTTTTTTGAATGTCAATCCGGAAGATGCCTTGGAGCGCACCAATAAGAAGTTTATTAAACGTTTTCAATATCTGGAAAGCAAGGCCGAGGAACTCAACAAATCATTAGCCGATATGACTTTGGCCGAAATGGATGTGTTTTGGAATGAGGCTAAAAAGTTGTAAAAAATCCCGTTGAACGACCGGGTCGGTTTTAAATAACGATTTTTTTAACAGTTTGTCGGAAATATATTTGGGTGTTTGTTATTCCCTATACTTTAGCGGTGTATTAATTATTAACCCCTTATCATTAACCTATGACAACAAACATTACTACACTAGCACTTAACTTGTTAGTTTCAGAGAGAATCGGACAACGTTATGTATTTGCAGACAAAATCATTGCCTTAGTTCAAGATGCTAAAGACGATGCTGGACAGAAAAAAGACTTTATCAACGTAATCCACACATGTATCGAAAACCCGAGCAGTGATGCACGCAATACATTGTTTGAACTGGCGCAATACTACAACGAAAAAATAAACGCTGCTTAAAACCAACGATTGTATACTGTATAAAAAAGCCCCAATATTTACTGGGGCTTTTTTATTTGAATTATTATACTATTCTTGTTTAATACTCCGAAGTTGCTTTAGTTTCTCTTTCCAAGTTTCTAAACTTTCCTTGTGACGAGCAATGTTTTTACGCACTTCAGTCACAATTGCATTCTCCTTTTTCTCGTTTTTGCTGTTGCTGGTAAAAAACTGAATGTTGTTCTCTAACTGGAAAATCTCGTGCTGCAATTCTTCAATCTTGCGAATGATGAAGATTTTTTCGTTCTCTAGTTTGCGGTTGTCGTTGTTCTCAGACATTGCACCTACACGGTTAGAAAAACGTACCATGTCTGTTTCTTTTTTGCTCAGGCTGAGTTTTTCGAACAAAGCATCAAGAATTTTATTGAATTTTCCTTCGATGTGGCGTCTGCCGAAAGGCACTTTGCCATAGCTTTTCCAGCTTTCGATATGGGCTTTAATCGCATCCAAATCGGTTTTATGGTTTCCGGTCATCTCGAAAGTTTTTAAAGTTTCCAGATGGGCTTTCTTCTTCTCAAAAGCTTCTACTTCTTCAGGGTTTTCCTCGTTTTTATGCGCTTTCATTTTTTCGAAATACGCATTGCATGCTGCGCGGAATTCAGTCCAGAGTTGGTCTGAGTATTTTCTGGGAACGTGACCAATGGTCTTCCATTCCTCCTGAATTTGTTTCATCAGTGGAGTAGTAGCGGCATAATCAGTACTTTCTGCTAATTCTTTGGCTTTGGCCACTAAAGCTTGTTTTAAACTTAAGTTGTGGTTCTGGTCTTTTTTAATGTCTTTGTAGAAATTGTTTTTTTGAAGGTTGAACTGACGCACCACATTTTTGAAACTTGCCCAAATTTCTTCATTGAGTTCAGCAGGTACTTTACCGGCTGAGAAAAATTCGTTTCGAGCTGCTTCCACTTGATTTACTAACGCCGACCAGCCAGAATGATTGGTTGGGTTTTCTTGAGCAAGCGCTTCGATTCTAACAATGATTTCTTTCTTGCGATTAAGATTTTCTTGCTCTTTAGCTCGTATGCCTTCAAACAACAATTCTCTTTTGTCGTGCATTTGTTTGGTCAAATCGCTGAATCGGTTCCAGACTTCTTCACGGTGTTCGCGGGAAACAGGCCCAATATTTTCTTTCCATAAACGATGTAAATCTTGTAATTCGCGGAACGCTTTGTTAATGTCTTCCTCGTGCAACAGCTCTTCAGCACGGGCAATGATTTTTTGCTTCTGCTCGAGGTTGTGCTTGAAATCTACATCGCGGGCTTCACGATCTAAATGTAAATAATCATAGAAATTCTCTACGTGGAAATGGTAATTGTTCCAAACGTGGTTGTATTTGTCTTTTGGAATCGGCCCAGCATTTTTCCAGCGTTCTCTTAAATCATTGAAATGCTTGAGCGTATCTTTAATATTTTCTTGCGGATTGATTAAGTTTTTGAGTTCTTCTACAATCGATAAGCGCTTTTCTAGATTGGCTTTAAGATCTGACTCCAAGCTTTTAAAATGCGAATTTTTGCGATCGCGGTATTGGTTGTATAATTGGTCAAAATTAGTTTTGAGAGGAAAATGATAATGGAAATCTTCAGTTGTATCGGGATTTTCAGCATGGAATTCGTCTTTTTTCTCATCAATGAAATGATGATACTTCGCCAAGAATGATTTGCGGATTTCTTCGATATGATCTTTAACAGCCATCACTTTAGCTGAGCCCACTAAGACTGCTAATTCTGCGACAAGTGTTTCCATTGGCAAAGCTTCGTAGTCTTTCATCGGAAGTTCTTGGCGAATGGTTTCGTCTTCACTTTCTGCGGCGTTGACGTCTTCAATTGCAGCAATCACGTCTTGGTGCGAACTGGAGCTTGTTGGTGTTACATCGTTGACTTCGGCTGTCGGTTCTTCCACTACCGAAGGTTCAGGAACTACTTCTGCTACTTCTTCTACAATTGGGGCTTCATTTTTCACCTCAGTTGCTGTTGTCGCTAGTTCTTCATCGCTAGTCACTTCGGCCTCCAAATCTGTGTTTTCAAAAGTTTCAGCAACTATTTTTGTAGCAGCAGTAGGAAATTCTGCAACTTCAGAAGCTAATGGAGTAGCTTCATTTTCAACAGCTTGTGTTGCTTCGATCACCGATTCTAATTTTCCGTCTGCCTCGTGGGTTGGTTCTGGCAGGTTATCATTCTTTTCTTCTAACATTACTAAAATGTTTAAGGTTTAATATTTGTTTTTTCAACTTTTAGGATGCGAAAGATAGTAAAGCCAATATAATATTCAAAGAAAAACCTTTATTTATCGACTACTTGGATAGATTTTGTTGGTCAATTGTCTTTGCAGCTTGTTTAAAAGATGTTAAAAGCAGCATCAAAATTTGTCGAAAAAAATTAACTTGCACCATCAAAAAAATACTTAAAAATGAGAAACTACTATTTAACAGTATTGTTTGTTTTTTCGTTAGGGACTGTTTCTGTTAAATCACAAGAGAAAATACAAGATGCTAAAGCGAAGCAATCTACGGTTGCATCAATGACTAATGCTAAAGAGCAAATGAACCTAACCACAGAACAGGAAGCACGTTTTAACGAAATTGTAAAAAAGTACAATATTGCTACTCGCGACATTCAGAAAAGACGCTATTCTCGCGAGAACAAAGAAATCATGTTAGAGCAACTCAATGAGCAAACTGAAGCAGAAATGAAAACGCTACTCCAGCCGGAGCAATACCAAACTTATTTGAAGCTCAACGTAAAACGAAAATCTGAAAAGGTAGACATGAGAAAAAAACCTGTTTTGGGTAGCGTTAAAGCAAAGTAATTATTGATTCCAAATACGCCAAGCTTTCTCGGCTTGCAGTATTAACATTTCAAGGCCGTTTTTAGTAAGCGAGCCTTTTTTTTTGGCTTTCTTCAAGAATTGGGTTTCTTCGGGATTATAGATTAAATCGTAAGCCAAGTGTTTTTCAGTAAAAAAATCGTAAGGAATTGGAGGGAATTCTTCAGTATTGGGGCTGGTTCCCAGTGGAGTAGTGTTGATGATAATTTGGTAGTTATCAAAAGTAGTTGAATTCACTCGTTCATACGGAATGGCATTCGGATGGCTTTCTCTGGAAGCAAAAACATAGGGGATTTCAAGTTCCGATAAAGCAAAGGCTACCGCTTTTGATGCGCCACCGGTTCCCAGAATCAAGGCTTTTTGGTGGTGTGGCTGCAACAGTGGCTGAATCGATTTTTTAAATCCGTAATAATCAGAATTGTAGCCTTTTAGTTTCCGTTTTTTTGTGAATCGGATGACATTAACGGCCCCGATTTTTTGTGCTTTTTTTGAAAGTTTATCTAGATACGGAATAACGGCTTCTTTGTAAGGAATTGTGACATTCAGGCCGACTATGTCTTTTCTCGTTTGGATAAGTTCAGGGAAATCTTCAATCGATAACAGATTGAAATTTTCGTAAATGCAATCTTCGGCATTGGTATTGGCAAACCTTTCCGTGAAGTATTTTTTAGAAAAAGAATACTCGATATTCTTGCCAATCAAGCCGTAAACTTTCATGCGAGTTATTTTTTCGAATGTTTTTCGATGGCTTTCTGAACGAGTTTCATTTCCCAAACCACTGGGAACAAATGCTCCAGCAACAAATGATTTTTGAAATTCAGCCTCAAAGCATTGCTCAAATGGAACTTGCCTTTTTCTATTTCTTGCAACATTAAGTACAAACCGGCCAAACGGTATTCTACTTCGTATTCTTCGGGAAAGTATTCTGATGCCTGTAGTAATGTTTGGACGGCTGTATCAAATTCTCCTAAAAATTGCAAAATGTCTACCCAAAATAACCAAGTATCCAGCATATAATCTCCAAATTCTACTGCTTTTCGGTAACCGTGTTCGGCTTCTTCAAAAAAGTTGAGTTCTTTGTTGATGGTAGCATAGCGCTTCCAGTAGTAGCGATTTTCATTGTCAATATGCAGCGCTTTGTTGACATAGTATAAGGCTTTCTGAAAGTTCTTTTGACGCACATAGAAATCCGTAATTGCAATCCAGCCTTTGTCTAAGAGCGGATCTTCGTGTACGGTTCTGTTGAAGAATTTCAGTGCCATGCTTTTGTTGCCGAGCTTCTCATAACATTTTCCGATGCGCAATAAAGCATAAGAAGTCGGGTCGTCGAGTTCGATGGTTCGGTTGTAGCTTTCGATAGCTTCCTCGTATCTTTTTAGGCGTTCGAGGGTTTTGGCTTTTTCCATGAAAGCACCGAGGAATTCATCGTCGATATAAGTTGCGAATTCAAAAGCACGCAAAGCTTCTTCATAGCGTTTCAAGCCATAATTCAAACGGCCTTGTTGGTGCCAAGCAATTTCACTGTATGGATTTCTTTCGATGTATTGTGATAAATATTCGATGGCTTCTTCGTTCTGGTCTAAGAATTCAAAGCAATAAACCACATTGTACAAAGCGGCTTGGTCTTCGATGTCTTCTTCAAGGCATTTAATGAAATTCTCTTTGGCGAGTTCCAGATTGTCCATGAACAAGTATTCCATACCGATTAGATTGTAAACATCGGCGAAATCATCGGTGTATTTTAAAGCCGTTTTTAAAAGTTCTACGGCTTTCTCGTGATTGTCGCGTTTAGAATAGATGCTGGCTTTCTGAATGTAGATTTCTTCGTTGTGAGGCTCAATGGCGTAAAGTTCGTTCAGCAACTTTTCGGCGGTGTCGAGTTTGTCTTCGTAGATGAGCATTTCAACCTGAACCAGTTTTAAACCGGTCGATTTCGGGTGTTGTTCGAGCGCGAGTTTCAAGGCTTTTTTGGCCAGATTGGCTTTGCCCATATCAAGATAGTGCAGAATGATTTCCTCGAATTCCTCGGAATCAAAAAACAGCACCTTATTGGTCTTGAGCATCGACTCGAACTTGGATAAGGATAAGTTGTAATCGTCTTCTTCGTCGCTGAGTTGCATAGCTTATAGGTTTAAAATTTATCCTAATCTAAAATTAGGAAAGTTCTACTAGATGTGGGAAAAGCCGTGATTTGTTGTGAACAATTTAATTAACACTATCAAAACTGAGTTCAACCGGATTTATTGCCCTAGCCCTGATCGCAGCGGCATCCTTTTTAAACCTAGTAGGTTTAAAAAGATATAGCGAAGAGCAGGAACCAGCTTCTAAGAGAGTTTATTTTCGTGAGCCACTTCATCGAGTGCTTCCAGAATGATTGCACAACCTTCGCGAATTTCTTCTTCAGAAATCGTTAGTGGTGGTGTAATCCGAATCGCGCAACCTTCAAAAAGCAGCCAGAACAGAATGAGCCCTTTTGCCTGACATTTAAAAATGACCTGATTGGTAACTTCCGAATCGCGTGTCATGGCCGCCAGCATCAAGCCTTTCCCACGAATTTCGGCCAGCAAAGGATGTACCAGCAACGAGCGGAAGAGTTTTTCCTTTTCTAAAGTGTCAGAAATTAGATTGGTTTCAGTAATTTCTTGCAAAGTAGCCAAACAAGCTGCCGCAATGACAGGATGTCCGCCGAAAGTAGTAATGTGTCCGAGCTTCGGATTCTCGCTCAGCAAATCCATGTGTGCAGCCGAAGCCGTAAAAGCCCCGACAGGCATACCGCCGCCCATTCCTTTGCCCAGAATGACAATATCGGGAACCACATTGTAGTTTTCAAAACCGAAGAGTTTTCCGGTACGACCAAAACCGGGTTGGATTTCGTCTATAATCATCAGTGCACCAACGGCTTCACAACGCTTCTTGACCTTGAGTAAAAAGTCATTTTTGGGTTGAATAAAACCTGCGCCGCCTTGAATACTTTCGAGAATAATTCCTGCGGTTCTGGTGGTGATTTTTTCTAAATCAGCTTCGTTGTTGAACGTGATGAAATCGACATCGGGAAGCAAAGGCCTGAAAGCTTGCTTGCGCTCTTCAAATCCCATGACACTCATCGAGCCCATAGTGTTGCCGTGATAGGCGTTGTGGCACGAAATCAGTTGGGTGCGGCCGGTGGCTCTTTTGGCTAATTTTAAAGCGCCTTCAGTGGCTTCGGTTCCTGAATTGACCAAATAAGTTTTTTCTAAAGGTTTGGGTAGGAGTGAAGCCAACAATTTACAGTATTGCACGGCCGGGCTTTGCGAATATTCTCCGTAAACCATTACGTGTGAGTATTTGTCAAGTTGGTCTTTGATAGCCAGATTCACTCGCGGATGCTGATGGCCTAAGCTACAAGCCGAAACGCCTGCAACAAAATCGAGGTATTTTTTATTATTGGTGTCGTAAATATAAGAGCCAATGGCGTGCGAGACTTCCATACCTAATGGGTAAGGCGAAGTTTGGGCTTGGTATTTTAGAAAATCAGGGTTCACAATTAAATTAATTAACCTACCTATCCATTTTATGACAAAAGCGATTTTTAAAATTTATGTTTCAAATACCGATATTCTACCCCGAAAACAATTAATCTAAGGATAGGAAACGCATATGTAATAAGAGCAAACCACCCAAAGCCTAAATCTAAAAAATAACATACACAAAGCGATATTGAAGCATATAGTAAAAACGAAAGGCTTGCCACTGTTAGTTTGTAGCTTAAGGTGTTTGGTCTTTCGTCAAATTCCACTGTATTATTAGATGCTTTGGGCTTATTTGAAAGAGATATAGCTAGAAAAGTAACGGACAGCCAAATCATAAAAGGAATCATTGACAATATAACTGCCATGCCAATAATGCCTAAAATCCCAAGTATTAAAACCCTATGAAAGTCAAATAGAAAAAATGATGCTCCATAAGGTATCACAAGCGAAATAAACAGCATTATAGAAGTAAAAGGATGTTTCATTACTAGCTGAATTGTTTTTAAATAAAGTTTCTCCATATCGCTTGTTTTTACATTCAATCAAAGATAGATATTAAACTTTGATTTTGTCATAAAATGGATATGTACGTTAATTAATAATGAATAATTAATATTTAATAATTGGGCGTTGCCTTCGGCCGGGCTTTTCGCACTCGCTGTCCGGCTTCATTGCATTGCGCCGCACGAGCTCAGACAATTGCTGCAATCCCTAACGCGGTTGGCAACATCCGGGCGGTTCGATCAAGTTTGGGCTAAGGTTTGGTTTCCACTTTCCCTTCGTTGAGATAACCGCCGTCATAAGGGCCGAACTGCATGGTTTTGTAGTCCCAAAGCACTTTGTTGATCAATACTTCCGACTGAAATTCGGGGTTGTTTTTCTTATAATTGGCGAATGATTCTCCGTTGGTCGGAAAACGGAATTTGTTGTCTTTAATCAAAAGTGTTTCACCGTTTTTGTCAATGATGATGCGGTTGTTATATTGGGCAAAAATCTGCTCATAAGTCAAATTTTTATCAGCGATTTCAGTTTCCACAACTTTTCCTTCGTCGAAGTAACCGCCGTCATATTTGCCGAACTGCATGGTTTTATAGTCCCAAAGCACCTTGTTGATGCGGATTTCTTTTCTGTATTTAGGATTGTTCTTTTTATAGTTTGCAAACGATTTGGCATTGGTCGGAAAACGGAGCTTGAAATTCCTGATCAACAATTGTTGTCCGTTCTTATCCATGATAATTCTATTGTTGTAGCGTTCAAAGATATCATCATAAGTAAGCTTCGGGCTGATATTTTCTGTTTCCTCTACTTTTCCTTCGTTGAAATAACCGCCATCATATGGACCGAATTGCATGGTACCGTAATCCCAAAGTACTTTGTCTATTTTAATTTCATTGCGAAACTTCGGATTGTTCTTTTTGTAGTTATCAATTGATTTGGCGTTCGCTGGGAATCGGAACTTACGGTCTTTGACCAGCAATGCCTGGCTGTTTTTATCGATCAGGATCCTATTGTCGTATTTTTCGAATAGGCTTTCATAAAATGATTTCGTTTGTGGTAAGGCTTTCTGCGGATTGAGTTGCTTTTTGGCTTCTTGGTCTGCCGCGAGCATATCTTCAATTTGTTTCTGATTCAGGATGTCTTGAATACTGTCTTTGGCCAATCTGATTTTTTTAGCTTCCTGAATCTGTGCATCAAGTTCATTGTCTTCTTTTGTGAATAAATCGTCTTTGGTTTTGATGCGCTCGTCATCGCGCCATACAAAGCCACGCAGTTTACGGGCATTTTCAGGTAGGTCTTTCTCTGGATAAATATCGCCGTCAACATTAGTAAAAAAAGTCATGCTATCTATGGTATTGCCATCCATTGTCATGTTGATTTTACTGCTCACATTTTTGTTGATACCAATGAGTTCGTGAGCGTCGTTTCGCATGAAATAAATGACTTCGGTATTTTTGACGATATCGGCTTCGTAGAGTTTGTTGTCGCGGAACTTGCCGTAGAGGTTTTGCCCTTTGACCTGATTATAGCCGGTGCCCAGTGAATCTTTGGAAATAATAAACGCGTTGTTGAGCACCTTGAGCGAGTCGAGTTTCTGAGTGTTATCGTTACCTACCAAATGCATCACATCGCCGGTCATTTGGTTCTCGAAGTTCCATAGAATAGGTTTTCCGATAAGTTTGGTCAGGTTCGTGATTTGACTCGAATGGATAGAATCACACTTGCCGCTTAAATCTTTTTTGAAAATTCTCGCATTGTTGTAGGCACGAACGATTCGCTCATTGGGTTTACCGGTCACCATCAGAATTTTTCCGTGTATGTAGATAGAATCTTTATCGATTAAACTAATGGCAACGGCACGCTTGGTGACAAACAGTGAGTCTTTCTTTTTGTATACTTCGGCATAATGGCCTTTGATAATCCCTTTGTTAATGGTGTCGGTAATCTTGACATTATTTGTGGCTGAGGCGAATTCGTTGTTTCGATTATAATACAAGCTATCTCCACGAATCAGACGGTCTTTGTATTTAATGTAAGATTTGTTCAAGAAATGGCCTATATTTTTTTTGCTGTCGTAAAAGCCTTTTTCGGTGTAAATGAAATTCTCTTTGCTGGTAATCGTTGATGGCCCCATCAAATGAGAATGCCCTGGACCACTGTAATAATCTAAACGATTAGACTTCACTACATACTTCGGATTTGTAATTGTTACCGCGCTTAAAAATTGAAACTTTTTTTCATTGGCATAGTACCGCCCGGATTTGCTTTTCAGTACATTGTCTTTATTGATGATAGTACCGTTGGTGTTGTAATAAGCTTGCTGCGATACGCGGTCGAAGTTCAAAGTATCTGTGGCAAGACTCATTTCAGGCGAACGCATTTGCACATCTCCGGTCGCGTACGCACGTTTGACATTACCACTGTATTCGGCATACTTACTATTCAGAAAAAGCGTGTCGCCTTGAATAATTCTTACATCGCCGAAAGCCTTAACATAATTCTCAGATTGAAAATAGTAAGCTTTATTGCAGAACATGATAGCTCCGTCGTGGCTGATGTTGACATTACCTTGTAACAATAGGGCATCAGGAATTTCGGTTTGGTTCACATCGAGAAAATCAGCATGCTCTACGATAATCTTCTTCGGGCTTTGCGCCAAAAGTGTTCCTGTTCCAAAAAGAAGCAGGCCTATGAGGTAGAAGAAACACGTGTTTTTCAATGCTTAAACTTTTGTTTAAATGGTCAATCTTGGGTGCCAAATTTATGAAAATCCGCCCAATGAAAACGGCAATTAAGAATTATTTATTAGACAATTGCGAGTGCAGTTCAAATTTCTATATTTGTAACTGTTCCTATAAAAAAACAACCATACATGAAAAGAATCATTTTACTTGTACTGATGGGCTTGACACTTTCAGTGAATGCTCAGACCAAGACGAAAAAACCTACAACCAATTCTAAAAACCCTACTGTGATGCCAAACAAAGAACCCAGAAAGGAAGTAGTTTATCAAGTATTCACCCGATTGTTTGGGAACAAGAACACTACCAACAAGCCTTGGGGAACCATCGAAGAAAACGGAGTTGGGAAGTTCAATGATTTCACCGACAAAGCACTACAAGAAATCAAGAAATTGGGCGTTACCCACATTTGGTATACAGGCGTGCCACACCATGCGTTAGTGCGCGATTACACAAAATATGGTATTTCCAATGATGATCCGGATATTGTTAAAGGAAGAGCCGGTTCGCCTTATGCTGTTAAAGATTATTACAATGTGAACCCTGATTTGGCGGAAAATCCGGCCAATCGCTTGCAAGAATTTGAAGCTTTAATTGCACGTACACACAAAAATGGACTGAAAGCAATTATTGATATAGTACCCAATCATATTGCCAGAAAATACGAAGGCAAAACCAATCCGAAAGGCGTTCGCGATTTCGGTGCCGATGACGACAAAACCGTAGAGTACAAGCGCGACAACAACTTTTATTACATTCCCGGACAAGCATTTGAAGTCCCGACCTCTAGTAATTATCAACCTTTAGGAGGCGACAAGCACCCGCTTGCTGATTCCAAGTTTTCAGAGAATCCAGCCAAATGGACCGGTAACGGCTCACGGATGGCCAAACCCGACATCAATGATTGGTATGAAACCGTTAAAATCAATTATGGTGTAAAACCCGACGGAACCAAAGATTTCCCTGAATTGCCAGAAGGTTACGACAAGAAATCTTATGCCGATCACTACGCGTTTTGGGTCAATAAAAATGTACCAAATTCATGGAAGAAATTCCGCGATATAGCACTATACTGGACCGCTAAAGGCATTGACGGTTTCCGTTACGATATGGCCGAAATGGTGCCTTATGAGTTTTGGAGTTATATGAATTCAGCCATTAAAATGAAGAATCCGAACGCTTTCTTGTTGGCGGAAGTATACAACCCAAACGAATACAGAAATTACATCTACTTAGGTAAAATGGATTACCTCTACGACAAGGTGGATATGTACGACCATTTGAAAAATGTCATTATTGGTAAATCGTTGCCTGATCCAATTACGCAAATCCAGGAGAAATATGCCGATATCGATCGCCACATGTTACATTTCTTAGACAATCACGATGAACAACGATTGGCTAGTCAGGATTTTGCAGGCACACCGGAAAAGGGAAAACCTTTGATGGTAGTTTCTACGACCATTGGTACTT
This sequence comes from Flavobacterium lotistagni, assembly GCF_011392125.1. Lineage (GTDB taxonomy): Bacteria > Bacteroidota > Bacteroidia > Flavobacteriales > Flavobacteriaceae > Flavobacterium > Flavobacterium lotistagni. The sequence continues at coordinate 34,531 of NZ_JAAJBU010000011.1, read as the reverse complement.
CTCCCACAATGATTTACTTCGGTCAAGAAGTAGGTGAGCCGGGCAACGAAAAGGCCGGTTTTGGGCAGCCTACGAGAACATCGATTTTTGATTATGTAGGCGTTCCGAATCACCAACGTTGGATGAATAACGGAGCCTTCGATGGCGGACAACTTACAGAGTCTGAAGCAGAACTTCGCGATTTTTATTCCCGATTGTTGAATTTTTCTACTAAAAGTGCTGCCTTAATGGGGAGTTTTCAGGAGTTGCAAACTTATAACCGTACGCACGTATATGCCGGAGACGGTGTTGTAGAAGGTGCAAACAACCAGAATAAAGACTACAAAGAAGGCATTTATTCGTTCGCTCGTTGGTCTGAAAATGAGAAGTTGATTATCGTGAATAATTTTTCTTGGGTTTCTAGCGCTGAATTTAATTTGCTAATTCCCGGCGAACTGATTTCTGCCTGGAAGCTCAAAGATGGCAGTTATAATTTGAAAGAAGAACTATATGGAAAATCCGGCGCTCAGTTAATCGTTAAAAACGGACTTGGAAGTGTCAAAATTGATATTGGTGTTTCGCAATCATTGATTTTAAGCGTCCAATAAAATAATATTGAAATGATGAAAAAAGCCGTACCACTCGTACGGCTTTTTTTATGGATTAAAATGGCTTTCTAACGCATGATGGTTTGCTTTCTGTCTGGCCCGACTGAAACAATCTTAATCGGCACTTCGACTTCTTTTTCAATGAACTCGATATATGATTTAAGTTCTGAGGGTAATTCGTCGTAAGAATGCATTCCGGTCAAATCGGCTTTCCAACCTTTGAATTCTTTATAAACCGGGGAAACATTTTCCGGCTCAATATTATATGGAAGATGGTCAATTTCTTTTCCTTGATATTGGTAAGCTGTGGCTACCTTCAGCGTATCGAAACCCGAAAGCACGTCGCCTTTCATCATCATGAGTTGGGTGACGCCATTGATTTGAACGGCATATTTTAAAGCTACTAAATCGAGCCAGCCACAACGCCTTTTTCTGCCGGTGACCGAACCGAATTCGTTGCCTACTTTCGCCATAATATCGCCGGCCTCGCCAAAATCTTCAGTAGGAAATGGGCCGCTGCCGACACGTGTGGTATAAGCTTTAAAAATCCCGTACACTTCTTTGATTTTATTCGGTGCGATGCCCAATCCGGTACAAGCTCCGGCGGCTGTAGTATTCGAAGAAGTCACGAACGGATAAGTCCCAAAATCTACATCGAGCAACGAACCTTGAGCACCTTCACAAAGAATGGTTTTTCCGGCTTTCTGAGCATCGTGTAAATAGGCTTCTGAATCGATGAATGTGAATTGCTTCAGTGCTTCAACCGCTTCGAAAAATTCCTTTTCAAGTTCTGCTAGATTATATTGGATATTGACGTCGTAAAACTTGATCATCGCCTGGTGTTTCTCGGCTAAAGCACGATAACGTTCTTTGAAATCTGAAAGTTCGATATCGCCGATGCGCAAACCGTTGCGTCCGGTTTTGTCCATATAAGTCGGGCCGATGCCTTTGAGTGTGGAACCAATTTTAGCTTTGCCTTTGGCGGTTTCTGAAGCCGCGTCGAGTAGGCGATGAGTAGGCAAGATTAAATGGGCTTTACGCGAGAGAATCAAACGGCTTTTGAGGTCGATGTTGAATTTCGACAAACCATCGATTTCACTTTTGAAAACCACCGGGTCAATCACCACGCCGTTGCCGATGATGTTGATCGAATTCGAGTGAAAAATCCCAGACGGAATGGTTCTTAAAACGTGTTTGATGCCATCGAATTCGAGTGTGTGCCCGGCGTTTGGTCCGCCTTGAAAGCGTGCGATGATGTCGTAATTGGAAGTAAGCACGTCGACGATTTTGCCTTTGCCTTCGTCGCCCCATTGTAATCCGAGTAGTAAGTCTGCCATTCTTTTTAATTAATAGTTAATAATTAATAATGAATAATGAATAATTCATTAGCAATTATTGGCGGTTAGTAGTTATTTGATGTTTAGTTGTTGTGTTGTCGGATGTGCGTTAGGGATGGGAGCGAAGTGCCATGCACTGCGGACAGTCCGGCCGAAGGCAACGCCCTAAAATTATTTATGTTGAATGTTAAATGCTTAATGTTGAATGAACTATTCATCGACTTTCTTTTTATTGGCGTAAAAATACAGCGAATGATTGTGGATGTCGATACCGAAAATCTCCTCGATGGTTTGCTTGATCGTCTGGATACGTGGGTCGCAGAACTCGATGACTTCGCCCGAATCGGTCATGATGATGTGGTCGTGCTGCTTGTCGAAATACGACTTCTCGTAATGTGCCTGATTTTGACCAAACTGATGCTTGCGAACCAAGGCGCAGTCGAGCAAAAGTTCAATGGTGTTGTACAAAGTGGCGCGGCTCACGCGGTAATTCTTGTTCTTCATCTTGATATACAGGTTCTCGATGTCGAAATGTTCCTCGCTATCGTAAATTTCCTGCAAGATGGCAAAGCGCTCCGGGGTTTTGCGGTGGCCGTTGTTCTCAAGATACTTGGTAAAGACGCTCTTTACAATTTCCTGATTTTTACTGTTGTCGGTAGCAATTTGTGTCATGTGGCAAAGTTAATCGATAATTGGCAAATGGCAATCGGTATGGCTTAAAAGTGGGTTAAAGTTTTGAAGAAGTAATTAACAGGAGTGGCTTAGCGCCTTAGTGCCTGAGTTCCTTAGTGCCTGAGTTTGTGGCGTTGCCTGCGGCCCGGGCTTTTGTTACGCTATCGCTCCACACAATTCGGTCTATTAGCCTCGGGTCGGCACTCGCTTTTTGCTCCGCGCGCTCCGCAAAAGAGCTCAGATAATGCCTTAATCCCTAACGCAATCGGTCCGCTTGGAGGTCGTTCTCTAGATTCTCGAGCGTTTTCCCGATTCGGCTTATTTTGTCGTCTTCGGTGGCGGCTGCGAATATCCAACTCGTGATTTCGTTTTTCTTTTTCTCGGGATAACTTTCAAACAGCTTGAGCAATTTTGGTTCTTCGCGCAAACAAACCATGAAATCTTCGGGAATCACCATTTGCGGTTCATCGAGCCAGAGCGTGAGTTTGACCTTGTCGCCGGCTTCCTTTTTAATGGCTTTGCGAATTTCTGATTTCACCGCCAAGAACGTGCCTTTTTTCATGGCCCAAATATGAATGTCTTTTAATTCGTACGCATCAATAAAACCCCGAACGCGAACGGTGCTGTTTTTCTTCTTAGGCAAATGACTCATGACTGGCATCGTGATAAACGTCCAGCCGCCTTTGGCCGCTTGTTTCTCCATTCGGATTTCGTCGTCGAAAATTGGGTTTTTCATAACGGCTGATTTTTTCTTTTTTTGCGTCTTTGCGCCTTTGCGAGAAAATGAACAATCTCACGCAAAGCCGCAAAGTCGCAAAGTGTATTGTTAATTAGCTCTTATTCACCCGAATCACTTTATCCACGCCGTCGATTTTCTTGATGTTGTCGATGAGTTTCTTCAAGATGATGTTGTTCTGTACGATCACCGTCACTTGCCCGTTAAAAATACCGGCGTCACCACTAAGTGAAATGCTTTGGATGTTCACGTGCATCTGGTTCGAAATGACTTTGGTGAGTTCGTTGGTGAGCCCGAGCGTGTCCATTCCGGTGATTTGCAATTGCGCTTTAAATTCCTGTTGGGTAGAGTCAATCCATCGGGCTTGAATAATCCGGTAAGCATAATTCGATTGCAAACTGATGGCGTTCGGGCAATCTTTCTTGTGTACTTTGATGCCTTCGTTGATGGTTACGAAACCGAACACTTCATCGCCGGGAATCGGGTTGCAGCAAGTGGAAAGTTTATAATCGAGGCGGTCTTGTTCGGGTCCGAAAACCAGCATGTCGTAATTGCTACTGATAACAGGCTTGTGAATGTCTTCGTCTGCGGTATTGGGTGAACGCTTGATTTTGTTCTTGAAGAAGTTGATCAGCGTATTGCTTTTCTGGGCAGCGAAGTCTTTGAGTTGTTGGTTCTCGATAGAACCGATGCCCACACGGTAGAACAAATCCAAACTGGTTTTTAACTTAAAGAAATTCACCAACTCGTTAATTACCTGTTCGTTGATGGTAATCTTGAGTTGTTTCAATTTCCGCGTGAGCAATTCCTTGCCTTCTTCGGCTATTTTCTTGGTGTCTTCGTTCAGAACGCTCTTGATTTTGTTCTTGGCGCGCGAAGTGGTTACGTAATCGAGCCAGTTCGAACTCGGTTTTTGGTTGGCCGAGGTGATCACTTCTACCTGATCGCCACTTTTGAGTTCCGTGTTCAGCGGAACGAGCTTGCCATTGACTCGGGTGCCGCGGGTTTTAATTCCAATTTCAGAGTGAATACTGAACGCAAAATCCAGCGATGTGGCACCTTTCGGAAGCGATTTGATTTCTCCTTTGGGCGTGAAGACGAAAATTTCTTTCGCGTAAAGGTTCATCTTGAAATCTTCTACAAAATCGACCGCGTTGGTTTCGGCGTTTTCGAGCGCTTCTTTTAGCAAGTTCAGCCACAAATCCAGACCGCTTTCTTCGTTGCCCACGCCGCCTTGTTTGTATTTGTAGTGTGCGGCGTAACCTTTCTCGGCAATTTCGTCCATGCGTTCGCTGCGCACTTGTATCTCAACCCAACGGCCTTTCGGGCCCATCACGGTAATGTGCAAAGCTTCGTAACCCGTTGATTTGGGCGAGGAAATCCAGTCACGTAATCGGCTTGGGCTCGGGCGATAATGATCTGTTACAATCGAATAGATTTTCCAAGCAATGAACTTCTCATCGTGCGGATTTGATTTGTAAACAATTCGAAGGGCGAATTTGTCGTAAACTTCATCAAAACTCACATTCTGGGCTTTCATTTTACGGCGAATCGAATAAATAGATTTCGGCCGGCCTTTAATAATATAATCTACGCCTTCCTCATCGAGCGATTTCTTGAGTACTTCCGAAATAGAACTGATATAAGCATCCTGTTCTTCCTTGGTTTCCTTGATTTTGCTTACGATGTCATTGTAAACAGCGGGTTCGGTGTATTTCAAACCCAAATCTTCAAGTTTGCTTTTGATGTTGTACAAACCCAAACGGTGGGCGAGAGGTGCGTAGATATACAAAGTCTCTGAAGCGATTTTGACCTGCTTGTGTTCGGGCATCGAATCCATGGTCTGCATGTTGTGCAAACGGTCGGCGAGTTTGATCAAAATTACCCGAACATCGTCATTGAGCGTGAGCAACATTTTACGGAAATTCTCGGCCTGCATCGACACGTTCAAGTCTTTCTGCACTTGCGAGATTTTCGTTAAACCTTCAACGAGTTGTGCGACTTTCGGGTTGAACATTTTCTCAATGTCAGCTACGGTGACATCGGTATCTTCGACCACGTCGTGCATTAAGGCTGCTGCGATTCCGGTGGCGCCCAAACCAATTTCAGAAGCCACAATCTTCGCCACAGCAATCGGATGAAAAATATAGGCCTCGCCCGATTTGCGCCTTTGGTCCTGATGCGCGTCTACAGCTACATCAAATGCCTTGCGAATCAGTTTCTTATCGTCGGGCGTTAAAGTCTGATAACTGATACGAAGTAGTTCCTTATACTCCTTGGCAATCGCCTTGTTTTCTTTTTCAATATCAATCTCAACCATGGTCAATGTAGCTTTTGGTACTGCCCCTAAAATAAGAAATAAATTATTAACTATTCATTATTCATTATTCATTATTCATTATTCATTATTAATTGTATCAGGGCGTGCCCACAAGGGTCAGGCTGTTCACTATAGCCTTCGCTGCGCTGCGGGCTGCCGCTGCCATCCTTCACGCAAAAAAGTGCCCCGTATTAATTACTGTTTTGTATTGTGACTTTCGAGAAATCCAAATCGTGAAAATCATAGCTGAAATCGGTGAGTGGCGAAATTGCTTTCATTTTAATGTTGGTGTTGTCGGCAGAAAAAGTCAAAAAAGCATCTGCCAGAAAACTGCGGTTGTACCATTTTACCGCGAACGTATTCTCTTTATAAAAAAACACTTCTCCACTGAGTTGCGGCGAACGCACCGAGCGGAAGTAAAGTTTGCCTTTTCTCTCCGAAAGCACTATTTCACCAAGCCAATTGTCTTTAAAAGTGCCAGTATATTTCGGCAAATCAACCTTGATTTTGTTTTTGCTATTCTGCGCCACAGCAGCCCAAACTTCATCAGAAATCTTGTCGGCGTTGTCTTCTTTTTCTTTGCGTTGCTGGCTGTAAAGAGCCAAATAATCTTCAGATTTAATTCCGATGTAGCTGTCTTTGATGGTGTTCGAAATCGCGTTGAACGCCGCGCCATTTTGTTGGTTAGTCAGCACGATAATCCCGAGATTCAGTTCCGGAAGCATCAGAACTTGGGTGACGATTCCGTCGAGACCGCCGGTGTGCGATACCTGAAAGTTACCTTTTACTTCTGTGAGTTGCCAACCTAAACCATAAGATTTGAAATGGGAAAAGTAAGGTGCAACCGGTTTATTGGGCATTATGGTTTGCGCAGTCCACATTTCGCTGTGTTGTTTCTCGGAAAAGAGTTGTTTGTTATCGGCACCGTATTTTCCTTTTTGCAATTGCATGATCACCCATTTACTCAAATCATTCACAGACGAGTAAATTCCGGCGGCGGCATCAAAAACAGTATTCTTGTAGCGCTTGATGGCTTTGAGTTTTCCGTCGGTCGGAACGTGAGGCATAATTACATTCGAAGTATCTTTTAACCGGACAAATGACCCCGCGCTTTGGTTCATTTCGAGCGGTTTCATTATTCGGGTTTCTATAAACTCACCCCAAGTTTGCCCGCTGATTCTCTGGATTACCTCGCCGGCAACAATATAAAGCAAGTTATCATAATCGTATTTTGTGCGGAAAGCCGAAACCGGTTTTAGATATTGCAAGTTGTTGATAATGTCTTGGGTGGTGAAATTGTTCCCATCGGGCCATATCATTAAATCACCGGCACCTAAACCAAGGCCACTGCGGTGGGTGAGTAAGTCGCGAATAGTAAATTCTTGGGTCACATAATCATTATACATCTTAAATTCAGGAAGATATTGTGTGACTTTGTCGTCCCATTTGAGTTTGCCTTCATCCACCAGTATCGCTAAGGCTGCCGAAGTGAAAGCTTTGCTGTTGGAAGCGATACCAAAAAGTGTATTGGCATCTACCGGCTGGTGGGTTAAAATCGATCTTTCACCATAACCTTTAGCATGAATTATTTTTCCGTCTTTTACCACGCCGACCGCAATACCGGGAACCTCAAAAGTTTTTAAAGTCCTGCCCACCAAATCATCAATTTCGCTGGTGGTCATTTGAGCGTGAATAGTGGCACTAAAAGCAACGGAAAGGCATAGAAATACAATTTTCTTCATAAGGGACTATTTAAAATTACGTTGTCGTTTGGCTTCAAAAATAAGGATGGCTGCCGCTACGGAAACATTCATCGAGTCAATGACACCTTGCATCGGAATGATAATGTTGGCAGTAGCTTGGTCGCGCCATTCTTGGGTTAACCCTGTTGCTTCGGTTCCAACAACTAGGGCGGTCGGGGCGGTATAATCTTGCTTATGATATGGGATGGAATCTTGTAAAGTAGCACAATAAAAGCAGATTTTCTTGAGCTTTAGAAAATCAATGATTTCGGATGTGCTTCCCGTGGCGATTTGATTGGTAAACAAACAGCCCACACTAGACCGAACAATATTCGGATTGTACAAATCGCTTTTTGGGTTGGCAATAATTACGGCATCGAGGTTTGCGGCATCGGCTGTGCGCAACAAAGCGCCAATATTGCCGGGTTTCTCTGGCGCCTCGGCGACTAAAATCAGCGGGTTCTCAGACAGTTTTATGTCAGCCAGCGAATTTGATTTGGTTTCGGCAATCGCCAGTACTCCTTCAGTAGTGTCGCGATAAGCCAGCTTTTGGTAAACTTCTTTACTAATGCTAATCAGTTCGTAGTTTGAAATTTTATCAGTGGCTGTTTTGATTACTTGATCACTAATGATTTCCGGAACAAATAGGATGGTTTGAATGACATAGTTTCCTTTGATAGCCAATTCGAGTTCGCGCAGACCTTCGATAAGAAATGTACCGGACTGCTTGCGGGCTTTAGCTTTTTCCTGCAAAAGCACCAACGATTTAATAAAAGGATTCTGGATGGAGGTGATGAATTTCAATAGATGGGCATTTATATTAAAAATTGGCCCTGGAATGAAACAAGGCTAATTACCTATCAGTTTTTGAGGATTTTTACAGTCGATAAGGAAGTAGTTGTTTCAACTTTGAACAAATACTGCCCGTTACTAAGTGTTGCAATATCGAATACAAAACGGTTCGTATTTGGTGTCTCTGTTTTAATCAATTGTCCTAACATCGTATAAACGGAGATCGATTTAATATGCTCTGGGCATCTAAAATTCACTACCGATTTCGCCGGATTAGGGTAGCACTGTAATTGGTTTTTTTCAAAATCCGAAACACTTAACGCGGCACAACTCACATTGGCTGTCCATCCGGAAGCAGTTGTTGCACCATCAGAATAGAATCGGAAGGTCAGCTTTCCAGAAGGGTCGGTGGAAGTAACAGTTCCCGGGCTATTGGTTCCGGTAAATCCATATTCTTCGCCGATGAAAGGGTAGGTGGTATCTGGTCCGTTAAAAATCGTCAAACGATCTATTTGGTCTTCTAGTTCAAATGATGTAAAGACTACGGTAGCCTTTTCTCCCGGATGTGTCGGTGTAATGGTTGTGATGGTATATTCGCTATTACCGTAATTACTATCTAACCCTCCTGAATCAAAGAATACTCCGTCGATACAATGATTGATCAAAGTTGAAAACTCAGTAGAAGCCAATGCTGAAAATGTGTTATTACTGCAACTCGCACGAACATACACATCGTAACTGCTATAAGAATTCAACCCCGTAATGGTGTAGGAATTCGTATCCACGGTTAGGAAAGCACCTGTAGGCAAATTTCCGTGAGGCACCACGGCCACTTCAAAGCTTGAAGAACCGTTAGGATTACTCCAAGTCGCCAGTGCGCCGTTGATAGTAATGTTCGACAAGGAGATAAGAGTAGCATTGCTGCAAAGTGTTGTAAACTTGTAGGTGTCCGAATAGTTAGACAGGCCGCAAACATTATTTGATCTTACGCGCCAAAAATAGTCTGAGCCGAAATCCAAATCGCTTAGGTCTATTTCGTTGGTTACAACAGTAAACGTTTCAAAATCAGCTGTAAAATTTTCGTTTTTAGCAATTTCAACAGTGTAGCTTGCAGCATTCACTCCGATATTTTGCCAGGTTAATGTTGGATTGGTATAGTCAATGCTGATATTGTTCGCCGGCTGGTTCAAAGTTGGTCCGTTGACTAAATCATTTTGCACGACTAAAGTAAGCGTGAGGCTTGAATTGTATGATGATGACGTGGCGGTTAATGTCATCGTGTAGTTTCCTGGAGCGGTATTGCTTAATCCAGAAATAGTCACGGAGCCCGTTCCTCCGTTGGTAATATTGTCTGCATCGAAATTCGCCGAAGCGCCCGCCGGTAGTCCGATTAATCCAAATGAAACAGACTCAGAGAAAGCTGCAGGAGTTTTCAATTGATAAGTAAACACGGTTTGATCGGTCCCTTGACAATTTCTATTTAACAAACTACTATCAGAAGTCAATAGCATCGGTTTGGCTGAAACACCACTAATAATTAAAGAATAGTTCTGCAAGGTGTTGGTCAGGTTTCCTTTGTGGCTGACCGTTACCGTATAATTCCCGACAGCATTGGGGAGATCGATTTTCTCTACGTTATCTACCTTGTTGTCTGCTTGAGTAGCCGCTGCTTCAACGTCAGATGGGTCTAATTTCCAAGGATAAAAAGTTTGGTTGTTTTTTGTGATGCGGATATCTAGATCGTTCACCAAATTAGGTGTTGCCAAATCAATCGCACCTGAAATTATTTGTCCTGCAGGGTCGGTCCAGCAAATAGTTGCCATGATTGACTGGTTAGGGTTTAAAGGTTGGATGTCAAATGAGTACGATTTACCTTGCAACAGAGTGTTTTCTTGAATATAGGCTTGACTTCCCTCGTTCGTAATCAGGTTGGCTGCTCTTTCTGCGTTTAGTAAACCCCATCCGAATCGGTAATCTGGGCCATTGTCTGTTCCGGCTTCGTCTGCTGTATGAATCGCTAGACCGCGCAGGGTAGCTGCTCTCATGAAGCCGCCTCTCACATTTTTGTGGTGCTGTTGTAAAAGCAGTAAAGTACCAGCAACGTTAGGCGACGCCATCGACGTGCCGCTCATGGTTCCGTATGAATTGTTTGAATTAGAAGTGGACGATCTCACGTTGACTCCTTTTCCGCAAATATCTGGTTTAATTCGGCCATCATCAGTAGGCCCCCAGCTGCTAAAACCAGACATTGAAACACTTGAGGGAGAAATATAATTATTCACTTGACTTACTGCTGCCACAATTATGGCGTTCTTTGAGACGCTTTTTCCTGCTAATAAATCGTAACCTTGTTTGTCTTGGTTGTAACCACCATTGCGAGAATTACCTGCTGAATTGACGAACTGATAATAAGGTGCATTGAACATGACATTGTCAAAAGCTCTGGCGTCGCTATCATAACGTCCCCAATTGGCTAAAGATACATTGTCTGGATCATAACCATACGAGTGATTTGAAATCAAGAGTCCATTCGCGGCGGCATTAGTCACTTCATAGACATCATTGTCCCAATCATAAGCTCGTAAAGAAGCTTCGGATGCCATTCCTTTTGCGGCGGCATTGGCTGTGGCATTACCCATCATAGTTCCTGAAACATGGGTGGCATGGGCCGAAAGCACATTGGCTCCGTCGCCAAATGTTACACGACCAACCAACAAGTTATGAGTATCTCTTACTTTGCCGCCATCCCATATCCCAATGGTCATATTTTGGCCGTCTAGGCTCAAACCCAAACTTCCTCCGGAATTTAATTTGTTGGCACGCGTTGTTATGGCTGCACCTGCATTATCTGTAGTGAAATAGATAGGATTGTTGGCCTCATCCAAACGGATAAGTTCTGTCAGGCCTCCGTTAGGAGTTGTCCATTTGGTTTTCCAGTTTTTTTCGGCAGCCATCTTCCAAGCAGCAGCTTTTTGTGCTTTGAAAATAGAGTCGTAAATCGGAGCTAATTTATTAAGTTCTTTAACATTGGTTGCAGCGATGATACTTTGCTTTTCGGCTGCTGTTTGAGCAAGAGTAATGCTCGTAAAGAAAATAAATACCCAAAGGAATTTAGTTGACTTCATTATCATGAATAGGTTAAATTTTTCGGCTAAAGTAATTCAAAAAATGTTAACTTTCATTAAATCAATTGTTTTAGAAGAAGAAAAGATGTTAATTTCTTAAAGCCTTAGTAATCATGCGGTAAACTTTCAAAAAAAAATCCCATAGCTTTTTTACTACAGGATTTTTTGTGAATTTTTTTTGAATTTTAATGCGAACTCAAATACTCTGCGGTTCCTTTTCTATCAGCAGTCATCGCATCTTTACCTGCTTGCCAATTTGCTGGACAAACTTCTCCGTAAGTCTGAACATGTGTGTAAGCGTCAATCATTCTTAAGAATTCGTCGATGTTGCGCCCTAATGGCATATCGTTCACACTTTCGTGGAAGATTTTCCCTGTTTCATCAATTAAATAGGTGGCGCGGTAAGTCACGTTGGAGCCTTCAATCATCACCGAATCCGTATCTTCATTGTAAATAGTAGATTCGATATCCAGAATGCCTAAAATATTAGAGAGATTTCTATTGGTGTCAGCTAAAATAGGATACTTTACACCTTCGATTCCTCCGGCATTCTTTGGAGTATTCAACCATGCAAAATGGACTTCGTTTGTATCGCAAGAAGCACCGATGACCATCGTATTTCTTTTTTCAAATTCTTGCAAAGCCGATTGAAAGGCATGTAATTCAGTTGGGCAAACGAAAGTAAAGTCTTTTGGATACCAAAATAGGATTACTTTTTTCTTGTTTTGTACCGCTTCTTCATAAACGTTAATTTTGAGATCTTCGCCCATAAAAGAGATAGCATCTACGCTAAGGCTAGGGAATTTTTTTCCGACTAATGACATAGTATTAATATTTAAGATGGTAATAATTTGACGCTGCGAAGGTAATGATTAACTTCTGTATTCTTGTATGATTAATATCAGTTTTATTTGAAATAAAGCCAATAAAAAAGCACCTCTTTTCGAAGTGCTTTTATATAGAGGTATAATTTAAAACCTATAAATCAAAACGATCCAAATGCATCACTTTACTCCAAGCTTTCACAAAATCATCGACAAATTTTTGTTCGTTGCCACTTTCTGCATATACTTCGGCAAGTGCTCTGAGTTCTGAATGCGAACCAAAAATCAAATCAGCCCGAGTGGCCGTGAATTTTTTAGTTTGTGTTTTGCGGTCTTTACCTTCAAAGAAATCTCCTTTGTCATCGATGGCAGTCCATTTTATAGACAAATCCAACAGGTTTTTAAAGAAATCGTCACTCAGTGTGCCGGGTTTTTCAGTAAATACGCCGTGACTAGAACTGTCGTAATTGGTGTTCAGTACTCTTAATCCGCCGACAAGCACAGTCATTTCGGGCGCGGTCAATTCGAGTAATTGTGCCTTATCAACCAAAAGTGCTTCTGTGGTTGAATAGCAAGATGCAGCTTTGTAGTTTCTAAAACCATCTGCTTTAGGTTCCAGCACTTTAAACGAATCGATATCGGTTTGCTCTTGTGTAGCATCGGTTCTTCCGGCATGAAAAGGAACTTGAACCTCGTAACCTGCGGCATTTGCAGCTTTTTCAACGGCGGCATTTCCGGCCAGAACAATCAAATCGGCCATCGAGACTTTTTTGTTCGAAGTTTGGCGGTCGTTAAATGCTTTTTGAATCGATTCTAAAACTGATAAAACCCTTTTAAGTTGTTTTGGGTTATTGGCTTCCCAGCTAATTTGCGGTTCTAATCTGATGCGAGCTCCATTGGCACCTCCGCGTTTGTCTGAACCTCTGAAAGTAGAAGCAGAAGCCCAGGCTGTTGCGACCAATTCGGAGACGGTTAAGCCACTGTTCAAAACTTCAGATTTTAATCCAGAAATATCATTTGCATCAATCAGTTCGTGATTTAATGCCGGAATTGGGTCTTGCCAAATGAGTTCTTCGTCTGGCACCTCGCTTCCCAAGTATCTTGAACGCGGCCCCATATCGCGATGGGTGAGTTTGAACCATGCTCTGGCAAAAGCATCTTCAAAAGCTTCAAAGTTTTCTAAGAAATGTCGTGCGATTTTCTCATAAGCCGGATCCATTTTTAAAGACAAATCAGCAGTAGTCATCACCGGCGCATGTGTTTTGGATTTGTCATGCGCATCTTCAACCAATTTAGCCGCCGACTCATCAGTGGGAATCCATTGAAAAGCACCTGCCGGACTTTTAACTAGTTTCCAATCATATTTAAAAAGAGTGGTCAGATAGCCGTTGTCCCAAGTCGTAGGATTGGGTTTCCACGCGCCTTCAATTCCACTGGTGATGGTGTCGCCTGCCTTGCCGCTACCGTGTTTACTAATCCAGCCCATGCCCATTTGCTCGATTTCTGCACCTTCAGGTTCGCGCCCGACCAGAGCAGCATCGCCGGCTCCGTGTGACTTTCCAAAAGTGTGGCCGCCGGCAATCAAAGCTACTGTTTCTTCATCGTTCATGGCCATACGGGCAAAAGTTTCCCGAACGTCTTTTCCTGATGCAATCGGGTCGGGAACACCGTTTGGTCCTTCCGGATTCACATAAATAAGTCCCATTTGAACCGCGGCCAGTGGATCTTCAAGTTCTCGGTTGCCACTATAGCGTTTGTCACCCAGCCACTCAGTTTCGCTTCCCCAATAAATATCTTGTTCAGGTTCCCAGATATCTTCGCGCCCTCCGGCAAATCCGAAAGTTTTGAACCCCATCGATTCTAAGGCACAGTTTCCGGCGAGTATCATTAAATCTGCCCATGATAATTTCTTTCCGTATTTCTGTTTTATCGGCCAGAGCAACATTCTAGCTTTGTCTAGGTTGCCGTTATCTGGCCAACTGTTGATTGGGGCAAAACGTTGGTTTCCGGTTCCTGCGCCACCGCGTCCATCGTAAATTCTGTAGGTTCCGGCGCTGTGCCATGCCATTCTAATAAACAACGGACCGTAATGGCCATAATCTGCCGGCCACCAATCTTGTGAATCGGTCATGAGTTCGAAAATGTCTTTTTTAACAGCAGCTAAATCAAGAGATTTGAATGCCTCGGCATAATTAAAATCTGCATCCATCGGGTTGGATAAATTACTGTGTTGCCTGAGGATATTTAAGTTCAATCGGTTAGGCCACCAATCTTGGTTGCTGGTTCCGGAGGTTGAAGGTTTGTGGTGAAAAGGGCATTTGGCTTCATTTGAATGTTCCATCTTTAAGTTGTTTTGGTTTTATTGAATCAGTAACTAGTCAGTTCAAAAGTAGTTTCATTTTAGTTTGAATAAATTGTTTCTGATTATTAGTTTTTATTTTATAATAGCTTGTGGTTATTCTTTTACCTATCATCAAATCGTAATTGAATAATGTTATATTTGTTAGCTGTCAACGAAAAACAAAACTTATGGCCAACAATAAACTGTTTCGAAAAAAAACCGTTCAAGACATTTTAAAACAAGTAGAGAAAAATGAAACTGACGGGCATGCCGCTTTAGGAAAACACTTAACAACCAGAGATTTAACAGCTTTTGGAATTGCCGCTATCGTTGGGGCCGGAATTTTTAGTACTATCGGAAAGGCTAGCGCAGATGGTGGGCCAGCGGTCATTTTTCTTTTTCTTTTTACTGCCATAGCTTGTGGTTTTGCGGCTTTTGCTTATGCTGAATTTGCTTCTATGGTACCAGTTTCAGGTAGTGCCTATACTTATTCTTATGTAGCTTTTGGTGAAATCATCGCTTGGATTATTGGTTGGGCTTTGATTATGGAATACGCCATCGGAAACATCACCGTCGCCATTTCTTGGAGTGATTATTTCACGGGTTTGCTCGGCAGTATGAACATCCATTTGCCCGAATACATTCAGATGGATTATCTCACGGCATCTAACGGTTTTAAAGATGCTACAGCACTGATGCAAGGAGGAAAAAGTTTTGAAAATCTCAGTGCTGGTTTGCAAAGTGCCTATACAGCTTGGACAACAGCGCCGACTATTGGTTCGTTTCATTTTGTTGCTGATTTGCCGGCTTTGTTCATCATTATACTTATTACTGCGTTAGTTTATCGCGGAATGAAAGAATCGCGCAACGCTAGTAACTTGATGGTTGTAGTGAAATTATGCATCATCTTGTTAGTAATTGCTGTTGGTGTTTTTTACGTCGATACAGAGAATTGGAGCCCTTTTGCACCCAACGGAATCAGTGGCGTGCTGAAAGGAGTTTCTGCGGTTTTCTTTGCTTATATTGGTTTCGACGCCATTTCTACGACCGCCGAAGAATGTAAAAATCCGCAACGCGACTTGCCTCGCGGCATGATGTGGGCCATTATTATTTGTACGATTCTTTATATTGTGATTGCACTGGTTTTAACCGGTATGGTCAATTATACCGATCTGAATGTGGGCGATCCATTGGCTTTCGTTTTCGAGAAACTGAATTTAAAATGGATGTCGGGCATCATTGCGATAAGTGCCGTTGTAGCCATGGCAAGTGTATTGCTGGTTTTTCAAATGGGGCAACCTCGAATTTGGATGAGTATGAGCCGTGACGGTTTGTTGCCTAAAAGATATTCGCGAGTGCATCCGAAGTTCAAAACGCCTTCCTATGCCACTATTGTGACCGGTTTTGTGGTTGCGGTTCCGGCTTTATTCCTCAATTTAACGATGGTGACCGATTTGTGTAGTATCGGAACCTTGTTTGCTTTTGTGTTGGTTTGCGCCGGCGTGTTGGTTTTACAGAACAAGCCCGATATTCCTAGAGGTAAGTTCAAAACACCTTATGTGAATTCGAAGTTTATTTTTCCGGCCCTACTTTTAGTAGGTTTGATTTATGCATTTACTTATAACAAGCAAGCTACGATGGATTTCATCACTAATGAAAAGCAGGTCAATTCGCCAGAAGATATCGTGACTTCACTCGATCAAGCGCAAACCAAAATCGTTTATGAATTTTTGGTTTTTAAAAATGAAAGCGATGCTGTAAATAGCGATCTTGAGGCTTTGTTGAGTAAGTATAATAAGGATGAAGTTACCTATGAAAATCTGGTAGATTCATTACCAATAGACAATTCTTTAAAGTACCAAAGTGGGTTTAACCTATTCAAACACAAAATTCCAATGTGGATTTTCTTGATTGTTTTAATTGGTCTTGTCGTTTGGGCTTACCGACAAAATCTGTCTTTAATTCCGCTGCTCGGCTTGGTTTGTTGCTTATATATGATGGCCGAGCTCAGCGTATGGAACTGGATTTATTTTACCTGTTGGCTCCTGATTGGTTTGCTGATTTACTTTGGGTTTAGTTATAAAAACAGTAAACTCAATAGGAGCGAAGTTGAATAAAAATTAAAACCTTCAAGAATTTCAAGACGGTTTTTTTATAAAATTTGGTTTACGATTTTATCAATCTCCGGGTTGTCTTTCCAAGTTTGGAATTGATTTCAACTAAGTAAGTTCCTTTTTCTAATCCGCTGACATCCATTTTAATTGAAGTTGTAGCGGTTGCCGGTACATGCTTTTGTACCAGTTGCCCCAAAGCATTATACACCAATACCGATGAAGTATTGCTTGTGCTATCAATTTCTATAAATGAAACTGCTGGATTTGGGGCCAAGGTAATAACGGAATTCAGTTCAGGGTTTTCAACCGCCAAAACAGAACATACAGTTTCGCAATCTGTAATTAAATTCACAGTTGGTGGTACAAACGATACTGAATCCAATTCACCAGCATCGTAACACAAGGTTTGCAGCGATGAAGGAAACATAAATGAAGGTAACGCCGGCGGTGTATTTTCAGAGCTGCTTCTAGATGCATAGTATGTGGAAATGGTGTTGTTTTTAATAGAAATGTAAGTCAGGTTCGGATTGCCTTCAGCCCACAAACTCGTTGCCGGTGTGCCGCAAAGGCTGATTTCTGTTAGTAGGTTATTATTGCATTGTATATGTTGTAGTTGGTTCAAGGCATGCAAATCTACAGTAGCAACTTGATTGTCATTGAACCGCAACCTGATCAAGTTTGTGAAATATTCCACACCAACCAAACTGGAAATATTGAGCCCGTTGACGTACAACTCGTTAATTAAAAGTGCTTCATTCTGCTCAATTTCACCATTGTTGTTGGTGTCGATGGTGCTGTCACCTACCATATTGTTGTCGGTGTCGAGTAGGAGTGCAGTCAATAAGTAGTTTTTAAAATTCGTATCCGGAATATTCACAATTTGCCCGTAGAATGTAGCAGTTGAAAATAACATGAGCGAAAAGTATAGTTGCTTCATACCGAAGAATTTAATTACTGGATAGTTTTATCTAGATAAAGGTATAGGATTTCGTCCAAACATTAGCCCTTCAACTAGAATTCGGGGACTTTCAATTAGAATTCGCAAAAAAAAAATCCGTTGCAGCGATAAACTCAACGGATTATTCATTCTTTGAAAAATAGCTTGTCTAACTCAAAACGCCCAATTCGACCATGCAGGCGCGCATCATTTGGTAGGTTCTTTCGATGTCGTTGTCTAGACCAATCGAGAATCGGATTAGCCCATCAGTCAAGCCCATTTCGAGTTGTTCCTCTAGCGGAATTTCGCTTGAGGTGGAAGTTCCCGGCGCGCTGAACAGTGTTTTATAAAAGCCTAAACTCACTGCCAGATAACCCAAGTTGCGTTCTTGCATCAATTCCATTAAGGCGTTGGCTTTCTGTAAAGTTCCTACATCAATAGTCATCATACCGCCAAAACCGTATTCTGGGTTGATCATTTTTTTATAAACTTCGTGGCTCGGGTGGCTTTTCAAACCCGGATAAACCGTTTTCAAACCGTCGTGTTCAAATCGTTGCGCTAAATACAAAGCATTGGCACTGTGCTGTTTCATTCGGATATGGAGCGTTCTTAGATTTTTCATTACTGAGGCCGAACGCAGACTGTCCATGGTGGGCCCTAAAAGCATACTGGCTCCGTGGTTCACATCTTTCAAACTGTTGATGAATTCGCGCGAGGCACAAGTGACGCCCGCTACGGTATCACTACTGCCGTTGATATACTTAGTCAAACTGTGAATGACGATATCTGCACCCAGTTTTGCCGGCGCTACAGATAAGGGCGAAAAGGTATTGTCAACAACCAATTTAATATTGTGACGCTTTGCAATGGCCGCCAAACCCGCAATATCAGCTACTTCTAAAAGTGGGTTGCTAACGGTTTCGCAATAAAGTACTTTGGTGTTTTTGGTAATTGCAGCCTCGACCAAATCGAGTTTTGTAATATCCACAAATGTTGTCTGGATACCGAATCTCGGGACGAAATTTTTCAGGAAAGCGTAAGTTCCGCCGTAAATCGTCCGGCTCGAAACAATATGGTCGCCGTGGCTGCACAACTGTAACAGTGTCGGGGTAATGGCTCCCATTCCGGAGGCTGAAACGTTGGCCGCCTCTGTGCCTTCCATAGCAGCTAATGCTTGGTCTAGATATAAGTTACTTGGCGAGGAATGTCTGGAATACAAATAACACCCTTCGGCATTTCCTTCGAAGGTATCAAACATGGTTTTCGCCGATAAGAAAGTGTACGTGGAACTGTCTGAAATTGAAGGGTTCACGCCGCCAAATTCTCCAAAATATTGCAAGTCTTGAATGCGGTCGGCAGGATTAAAGTTTTCCATACTTTATCAATTTAGGTTAATTTATAAATGTAAAAATCATTAATATTAGTTTAATGTTCAATCAATAATTTGAAATATAGATTATAAAACTATCATAAGTTTATTTTGTAGATTTTTTTTCTAAATTTGAATTCGATTCAGCTATTTAATAGATTATCTATAATCCACTAATAGCTTATAAACATTACCATGGACACTACTGACAAAAAACTTCTAGGTTTACTACAAACTAATGCTAGCTTAACAACCAAAGCGCTTTCGCTGAAATTGAATCTTTCTGTCACTGCGGTATATGAACGAATCAAGAAACTAGAGCGTGAAGGCACTATTGAAAAGTATGTAGCACTGCTAAATCGTTCTAAAATTGAGATGGGGTTTGTGGTATTTTGTCATTTGAAGCTCGTTCAACACACCAAAGAGTTCGTCACTAAGTTTGAAAACGAGGTGGTGAAACTAAAAGAAGTACTGGAATGTTATCACGTAAGCGGCGATTACGATTACATTTTAAAAATAGCCGTGAAAGACATGGAAGCCTATCGCGAATTTCTGGTAACGAAACTCACTACCTTAGATCATATTGGCAGCACCCACAGCACGTTCATGATTTCTGAAGTAAAATATACGACCAAAATAGAACTTTAAAAACGTCGTTGTTCTGCACTTAAATTTATTTTAAAAATAAAACCGCAACCCTAAAGCTGCGGCTTCCCCAAAAAATCGTAAACAGAATGTTGTGGGTACAATTCCATTCGGTTGGCTTGTAAATATTGCGCAAACCTAAAAAGCACGGTAACTTTTAACAATACCCAATGAGAATTCGCAGGGTTTGAATTAGAATTCGCCAACATTTATTACGCTAATTGGGTTTACCGCTAGTGCAACCCACCGAATAAAATCTACAAAAACATTACTTCTTGATTACTTTATAGACTTTTGAAGTATTCTCAGCCAATATTTTAACGAAATAAGTTCCGGCAGCAATAGCGGATAAGTTGGCTGTGTATTCCTTGGATTGAATAGGTTCGGATTTGATGATTTGCCCCAATGGATTGGTTATCTCAATTTTGTCTATTGATTGTCGACTGACTAAGTGTATAAAATCTGTGGTTGGATTTGGAAACAGCTTTACGTCAACCATTTCATTGTTATCAACATTCAAGGTTGTGTAGCATTTTACGTATTTACCAATTCCTTCTTGCCTGAAATTACATAAAGCGTTTCGATGTAAATAGAATCTTATTATTCCTGAATTATTTCCAGAAAACCATTCTAGGTCACCAATTCCGCCTGCATGATTTACACTAGCATCTTCATTGGTAATGGTCACGTATCCAGGCGTATAAACACCATTTATTTCTAAATAATCAATTCCAAAAATATAATTTGTATTGGGCTGGACTACTACGTTGCAATACTCGCCAAAATAGGAATTGTCACTTATTTCTTCCCACGAACCAGTGCAAGCCGGTGTGAATGTAGCTTGAGGTCTGAGCCCGTATACTGCATTGGTGCAATAGACAGTATCGGTGGTGAAACTTCCGCTCACCCAACTACTTTGATTATCTGCATCACAATTTGACCGCAACCAATAATAATAGACCGTACCACTGAGCAAACCAGTGAAATTGACAGTATTAGTTGTAGTACTTGACCAAGTTGTAGGCGTTGCATTTATCGTACTCATAGCGTATTGATAGCCGTAATAAGGATCTGGATCGGGAGTTTGCCAATTTAGCTTTGCCGAAAACGGCCCGATGTTACTGATGTTAGTCATTTGTGGCGGCGTGCAAATCGAAAACGATCCTGCCTTGGTCCAAGTGCTGCGAATATTGCCGCAATTAGAACGAACCCACCAAGTATACCCCAGTGAATTATCTAGATTTGTCAGCAACGCATAGGTGTTAGCGGTTGCTCCAGTTACAACCTGAGAGGCGGTATTGGATGGATAGGCCGATGAACTACTTACGTAATATTCGTAGCCGTCGGATGGAGTAGATACCGAACTGTTCCATGACAAACTCACGCTTGAACTATCCAAAGTACTCGATGTGTACGAAGTTGGTGGAAGACATAACGATTCGGAACTCAACAGCATCTTTGTTCGATTGTTGGGCACAGTGAGGCAATTAGAGCTTAAATGATTGTAATAACGGATTATACCTGTATTTGTACCAGATGACCATCTTAGTATACCAAAACCTGAGGCATAAACTACCGTTCCAGTTTCGTTAGTGATGGTTATAAAATCTTGATAACCAGCTTCAGGTTGACTTGATATCATTACAATAAAAGTATAATATCTATTGGGCAGGATGTTTACTTTCGTGTAAAACCCATTAGCCGTATTAGCTGAAATTACTTCTGCGTCACCGGAATAGTTGGGTGTAAATACAGTTCCTGCTTCGGAGCCGGTGGTGCACTGTGCATTGGTTGTCGCGTATATAAAAAGCAGCAGGAGACTACAAACAATAGCAAAGTCATTCAAGTGTAACTTTCTATTTGAAAATTTCCTTTTACTAAAGATAATATTTGAAATCTTCATAATGATTTGTTTAAGATAATACTATTTTAAATTGAATTGCTAAAGTATATTTGTTGAGATTGAGTAAGTTACTTTTTCTGATAAGTGCGGCAAACCACTTAGTAACTGCAAAAAAAAACCGCGAATCCAAAAGAACTCGCGGCCTGTATAAAAAATAAATTGGGTTTAGTTGTTCAGCATCACAGGCATCACAAGCATAGTGACCGTTTCGCCATCTTCGAGACCGTCTACCGGGGTTAAGATTCCCGCGCGGTTCGGCAATGACATTTCGAGCATAATCATATCCGATTGTAAATTGGTCAACATTTCGGTCAAAAAGCGCGAATTGAAACCGATTTGCATATCGTCACCTTGGTAATCACAAGTTAGTCTTTCTTCTGCTTTGTTAGAGTAATCGATATCTTCAGCAGAAATATTGAGTTCGGCACCGGCAATCTTCAATCGGATTTGGTGTGTAGTTTTGTTTGAGAAAATAGCTACGCGACGTACAGAACTTAAAAACTGCGTGCGGTCTATCATTAATTTGTTCGGGTTTTCTTTTGGGATAACCGCTTCGTAATTTGGATATTTTCCGTCAATCAAGCGACACATTAGTACGTAATTATCGAACGAAAAAGTGGCGTTTGAATCGTTGTATTCGATTTTTATCTCAGCATCAGAAGTTCCTAGAATACTTTTCAAAATATTCAACGGCTTTTTGGGCATGATGAAATCGGCTACTTGAGAAGCTTTTACATCGGTTCTGGCATATTTTACCAACTTGTGCGCATCGGTAGCCACGAAAGTTAAACCTTCTGGCGAAAACTGAAAAAACACTCCAGACATTACAGGTCTTAAATCGTCGTTACCGGCTGCGAAAATAGTTTTACTGATAGCAGTAGCCAAAACATCGGCAGGTACTAAAGTAGTCGAAGGATTATCCAAACTCACTGATTTAGGGAATTCATCACCAGGAGCATAAGCCAAAGCATATTTACCCGAATTTGAACTAATTTCAATTGTGTTGTTCTCTTCCACAGTGAACGTTAAAGGTTGTTCTGGGAACGTCTTTAAAATTTCGAGCAATAATTTGGCGGGTACTGCCACGCTGCCTTTGCTGGTAGAATCAATTTCTAAAGTGGCCGACATGGTGGTTTCTAAATCTGAAGCGGAAACAGTTAAGGTTTTGCTGTTCAGTTCGAAAAGAAAATTGTCTAAAATAGGCAAGGTGTTGCTGCTGTTAATTACGCTACCCAATACCTGTAGTTGTTTTAATAGATAAGAACTCGATACAATAAATTTCATTTGCTCTAAATTTTATGGGATGCTTTTAAAGACTAGATGACATCCATTTTACAAATATATCCTAAACTGCCTAATAACAAAAAGAATTTTATTAACATTAGCGGGCATAGCGTTTCCTTCGCAAATAAGTGAACAGTGCACCAAAAATCAGTAGTACAATGATTGGTATTCCGACAGTTATCCATTGCGTTTTAGTGTATTCGGCGTATACTTTTTCCTTATCGAGTAACGGCAAGTTGACTTCTTTGCTTCGGATGTTGATAAGTCCGGTATCGTCGAGCAGGTAATTCACACAATTCATCATCAGCTCTTTGTTCCCGTAGAGTTTGTTGGTCCATTTGTCATAACCGAGTTCGAGCGGTTGGAAGTTTTTGTCAAGTTGATTTCTGATCAAATCGCCGTCAGAAATCACAATCATTTTGTTGTTTTTTCCAATGGGTTGAAACGTTTTTTCGGCGAATGGCAACACGCGATTTTCATAAACCGAATGAAATTTTCCTTCAAGTAAAACCGCCATCGGAATATTACCGGAATTGATGAACTCTTTTTGTTCCGGTCTTTCAGAAACCATATTCAAATTTACTTCTACCGGAGTTCCAACGCGTTTTGAATAAGGCGATGATTGCAAAAGCACGGTTTTTTTAATTCCGTTTTTGAGCGTGTCCATGCCATTGGCGAACTCAAATTTCAAAGCATCTACATTGGTTACTATTGGATTTTTTGAACTCGGATATATCAACGGTGAATAAAACCATGGATATTGCGTGTATTGTGTAGCGCTGCCTTGCTCACCAGTTGCAAGAGCGATTGGTGTAGCCATCACATCTTTTACTAAAGTTGGGTTGATGCGAACACCATACTTGAAAAACAAATCGTTCAGGTTCAAATCGAACGGATAGGCAAGACTAGAGCCTGCGTCATTGTATAAACTGTCCATTTCAATATTGACTTGATCCACGAGCCATAGCGTTTTTCCGCCATTGATAATGAATTGATCCAATACTTGTTTTTCTTCATCGGTAAATTTCTCAGTTGGTTTAGCGATGATGGCCAAATCGTAGCGTTTGAGATATTTTAAGGTTTCGTTGGGCTGTTTGGCTACAGAATCTAGTGTGAAAGTCCCGATGAAATAGTTCTCGCGTACCTGACGGATGAAATCGGCCATCAGTAAATCGTGTAATTCTCCGTTTCCTTTGATGACAGCCACTTTCTTCTCTTTGGCTTTCGCAACTGTATTGAAGGCGTTGGCAAAAGCGTATTCCAGATGTTGCACCGAACCTACTACTTTTTCGGCTGTGGAGGCGCCCATGATGTTTTTCAGTAACGGAACTTTGGTGCTTCGACCGCGATAAGTTGCAATGGCCCAAGGGAAAACCACTTCTTCGGTTTGTTTGCCTTTGTCTTGAACTGTAACATTCACTGGTGTTAAGCCGCGTTCAAGAAAAGATTGGATGATGGTGTCGCGTTCTTCTTCGTTTTCAATTGGGTTCACAAATTGGAAAGTGACGTTCTTATTGTAGGCTTTGAATTCTTCAAGGATTTGCTGGGTTTCGGTCTGCAACTTTTTGAATTCCCCGGGAAATTGTCCATTAAGAAATACGTCTACAATGAGTGGTTCTTTTACTTCCTTTAGAATTTTCAACGAAGTTTCGGAAAGCGTATAACGGTGGTCCTGCGTTAAATCAAAGCGATAAAAAAATCGGCTAGAAACGATATTCAGAGCTAACAATAAAGCCAACAGCAACCACAATGGTTTGTAATATTTAAAGTGTGCCATCAGTTCTTTATTGATTTTAATTTGAACACAGTAAACGATAGAAAAACAACGGTTAAGCTTGTGAAATAAACCACATCACGAGTGTCAATGACTCCGCGCCCCATGCTTTTGAAATGGCTGTCCATACCGATGGTAGCAATCAGGTTTTCGGCACTAGGAAAATTAACTGCCAAACCATCAAACGCAAAATAGAAAAAGAAGCACAAAAAAACTGAAAGAATAAAAGCTACAATCTGGTTTTCAGTCAAAGCCGAAGTAAAAATTCCAATCGAACAGTAAGCAGCAATTAAAAACAAAAGCCCAAAATAAGAACCCATGGTGCTGCCCAAATCGATATTTCCGGCTGGCATTCCTAGAGAAGAAATGACGTAAACGTAAACTAGAGTTGGCAAAATTGCGATTGTAATCAATAGCATCGATCCGAAAAATTTACCATTCACTATTTGCCATTGGCTCAATGGTTTGGTTAAAAGCAACTCAAGTGTTCCTTGTTTTTTTTCGTCAGAGAAACTACGCATTGTTACCGCTGGAATTAAGAAGATCAGAATCCATGGCGCGATGGTGAAAAAAGGGCTCATATCTGCGAAACCGCTATTGAGAATGTTGTAATCGCCTTCAAACACCCAAAGGAATAAACCGTTGAGCAGTAAAAAAATCGCAATCACGAGATAACCTACAGGCGATCCGAAAAACGATTTGATTTCACGAAGTAATATTGCTTTCATATTTTGTTATCAGTTGTTGCTTGCCAGTCAACGGTTGACAAAAAACCGAAAACTGAGAGCCAAAAACGTTATGTTAAACTCATTAATTTATCTACACTCCAAGCTTCAGGTTTGTCGTTGAACAGTTTTTTTGTAAAATTCCAAACATCATAAAACAATTCCGAACGGCGGTAATTCTCCAAGTCATCTTCAGTTTCCCAATAGCTGTAAGTAAAGAAAATACTCGGGTTGTGCTTGTCTTGATACAGTTCCAATAAACGGTTTCCTGGCGCGTTTCGTATCTTGGATTTCATCAATTCAAAATTCTCTAGGAAAGCAGTAATATTTTCAGGATGAAAACTCATTTTGACGATTCTTACAAACATAATGATGCGGTTATCTATTGATTTTGTTATTTGGTTAATCTATTTGAAATTGATGGTTATTGTATCGCGGTAGCTCAATCCGAGCAGGCTTTCGGCAGTTCCAACACTTTTTGGATTGCTTCTGAAAATTGCGATTTCAAGATAACCGGCTTCGTTGAAAATTGCCAGTTTATCGCCTTCGTAATTTTTTATCGGATAATTCCCGGCGCCAGAAATATCAGAATATTTCGCCCAGATATTCTTGATTGGCACCGAGCGACGTTGACTTTGGCCTTGCATGACTGGTATTTCATATGGTCGTCCTTTGGCTATTTCCAGAAACAGTTTTTTAGAGATATTCGTCACTACGTTTCCAAAATGATCAACATAAATCACGTGGCCTTTAATTGAATTTTTATCTGAAGCCACCACGGGTTGCAGTTCTGTGATTTGTTTGATTTCAAAGATTTCCTTGCCAATAACATTTAATAATCCGCCTTTAGCTATATGACAAGCGACTTTTACGAAAACGTCTAAATCAGT
Source organism: Flavobacterium lotistagni (assembly GCF_011392125.1). GTDB lineage: Bacteria > Bacteroidota > Bacteroidia > Flavobacteriales > Flavobacteriaceae > Flavobacterium > Flavobacterium lotistagni. Next base: position 8,414 of record NZ_JAAJBU010000011.1, on the reverse strand, counting down.
GGCTTCTACAGGCAATCGGTCGTGAATATTTATGGAAACGATCTTTTGTGGTTTGATGTATTGTGTAAGCATGCTCAGGATTCCGTTGTCGGCGCAAATGAAATAGTGGTCGTTCCATTGCATGGCCAAGTGCTGGTTTTCATTGTTGCGTTCTAAATCGACCCCAATCAAATGTATACTGCCTTTGGGAAAATTAGAATAACTCGCGCCGATGATATAACTCGCTTGGGTAGTATTAAACAAATCAATGTCGTGCGAAATATCGACAATCACGGCTTGGGCAAAGTCTGAAAGGATTTTTCCCTTCAAAGCACCAACAAAATGATCCCGCAAGCCATAATCGGTAGTAAGCGTAATTATTGACATAAAATTGTTTATAAATAAAAAAGCAACCGAACTGAAAAACTTATTAAATTTGGTTGCAAAGCTAGTAATTCTAGCCACAAATTTTTAATTTAAAACGACTTCCTTTTGAACGAAAGAATTATCGAACTCGACGACATTGCACCAAAAGAATTCTGGGGCGCACAAGATGCTCATCTTGAAACCATTAAAAAATACTATCCCAAACTCAAAATCGTCGCTCGCGGCACTACACTTAAGGCTTTCGGCGAGAAGGAAGTGCTCGACGAATTCGAAGTTCGTTTCAATCGGCTCATGCAACATTTCTCACGTTATAATCGCATTGACGACAATGTGATTGAGCGCGTTATCCAAAGCAATTCGCAAGACGAACAACGCATGCCTGACCATGAAAAAATCTTAGTACACGGTATTGGCGGAAAAATCATCAAAGCGATGACTCCCAACCAACAATTGCTTGTGGATACGATCAACAAAAACGATATGGTTTTCGCAGTTGGTCCAGCAGGAACAGGAAAAACCTACACAGGAGTTGCACTGGCAGTTAAGGCGCTTAAAGATAAAGAAGTAAAGCGGATTATTTTAACCCGTCCGGCAGTTGAAGCAGGCGAGAACTTGGGCTTTCTACCGGGCGATATGAAAGAGAAACTCGATCCGTATATGCAGCCTTTGTATGATGCGCTTCGGGATATGATTCCGCCACAATCTTTGGAGGATTACATTCTGAAAGGTATCATTCAGATTGCACCGTTGGCTTTCATGCGCGGACGAACACTAGACAACGCTTTCGTAATTCTCGATGAAGCCCAAAACACGACGCATTCGCAGATGAAAATGTTCCTGACCCGAATGGGAAAAAATGCCAAGTTCATGATTACCGGCGATCCGGGCCAAGTCGATTTACCAAGAAGAACCATCTCAGGTTTGAAAGAAGCTTTATTGGTCTTGAAAGACATAGAAGGCATCGGCATCATTTACCTTGATGACAAAGACATTGTTCGCCACCGATTGGTGAAGAAAGTCATCGATGCCTACAAACAAATCGAAAACCAAGATTAAACTTGAATAAACAAAAGCAGCCCATTGCGGAATTGAACTTTACTTTATCAATTGCCTAGCTACTGATGCCAAAACCAATTTGATTGTTATTTTTTTTCAATGAATATAACAACGAAGTACCAAATAAATAAGAGTAATTTTCTTTAATCTGTGTATGAATAACTCTTGATCTAATTCAAGTTTATTTTTCTATCCAGACATTTCGCATATGGTTTTAATTCTATTTATTGTTTTGCACAACCAATAGAACTGTATACTTTTGTGGCACTCCAACAACAACACAATTAAAATGAATACGATTACCACTACAAATTTTAATTTTCCCAATCAACGTTCGGTTTATCGCGGAAAAGTACGCGAAGTTTATAATATTGACGAGCATTATTTGGTGATGATTGCCACCGATAGGCTCTCGGCGTTTGATGTAGTTTTGCCCAAAGGCATTCCATACAAAGGGCAAATTCTAAATCAGATTGCTACCAAATTCATGGAACTTACTCAAGATATTGTTCCAAATTGGTTGATAGCTACACCAGATCCGAATGTGGCGGTGGGCCATTTGTGCGAACCTTTTAAAGTTGAGATGGTGATTCGGGGTTATTTGTCAGGACATGCAGCTAGAGAATATGCCGCCGGAATAAGATCACTTTGTGGTGTCTCGCTGCCAGAAGGTTTGAAAGAAAACGACCGTTTGCCCGAGCCAATTATTACTCCAACTACTAAAGCGGATAATGGCGAGCATGATGAAGACATTTCACGTGAAGCTATCTTAGCCAAGGGCATCGTTGCTGAAGCTGACTATTTGGTTTTGGAGCATTACACTCGGGCCTTATTCGAAAGAGGAACTCAGATTGCCGCCGAAAGAGGATTGATTTTGGTGGATACTAAATATGAGTTCGGCAAAACCAAGGAAGGTAAAATTGTCTTGATTGATGAAATTCACACGCCAGATTCTTCGCGCTATTTTTACTCGGAAGGATACCAGCAACGACAGGGAAGAGGTGAGGAGCAGAAACAACTGTCGAAAGAATTTGTTCGTCGGTGGCTAATTGAGAATGGTTTTCAAGGCAAAGAAGGGCAAGTGGTTCCAGAAATGACCGACGATTATATTGATTCGGTTTCAGAGCGATACATCGAGCTGTATGAAAATATTATCGGGGAAAAATTTGTTAAGGCAGACATTAGCGAAATTCACAGGCGGATTGAAAACAATGTGAACGCGTATTTAGAAACGATATAGTTCTTCGTGAAATAAAGATCTAGGCCTGCATTTGTTGTGGGCTTTCTTTTTTTAAATAAATGTTAAATAGAAAAGATTCCAGTAACGATTTTTTGCGATGAAAGTCTATTGGCGATAATCATCAATTAAATCAAAGAATCATGAAAAAATCAATCATTTATTTAGGTTTGGTGTTGGCAAGTTTTACTACACCAATGACAGCCACCACAGTTTTGGCTCAACAAAGTAGTTCGGTTCCTTACGGTAAGAGTACACCGTTATGCGTTGCCATTCAAAAAGGAGAATTCGATTTAGTAAAAAAAATGGTCGAATATGGCGCAGATGTTAATGAAAAGTCATACGGAATGACTCCGCTCATGGTTGCTGCGCGATATAATAAAACAGAAATCATTAAATACTTATTGGCTCACGGTGCCGATGCTAGGGTAAAAGACGAGAAAGGATTTACGGCTTTGAAATATGCCGAGCTATCGATAGCCACAGACGCGGCAGCCATTTTGAAGCAAGCCTAATATATAGAAAGCCAGTGAAACCAACCGCTGGCTTTCTTTTTTGATGTTTTTCTAGATACTTTTAAATGTTAATATTTAGTTAAAATTAAGTACTATGCAAAACAAGGTATTTGTTTTTGACCTTATCTTTGTATAGGAAATTAATAGAAACATCATCATCAATAAAAAATCAAATCATGAAAACAACTATTCTTTTAATCGCAACGCTTTTAGTTTTAAATCAAACTGAAGCCAAAACTTTTACTACTACTGAAAATGTAGCTTCTTTTACAGCAGATATCGAGCAAAATGATCTTTTTGTTACCAATGAATTTGGTTTGGATAAAAGGAACTTTGCGCCTGTAGAAGACCAAATGATATTCAATCCAGCGGTAGTCATCAATAACTCTTACAGTAAAAGTATTGAAGAAGTAATCGCTCAAGACAACCAAATTATTGAAAGTAATATTGTAGACGAAGGCGTTCGTTTTTATCAAGGTGAAACTACTGAAAGTCAGATTATTGAAAACAACCAAATCATTGATAGTGCACCTGAAAACGAAATCCGTCCGTTGTATTTAGACAGAACTATCGAAGATCAAATTGCCGAAGGAAATGCAATTATCGATAACAATCAAACTAGCGTATACCAACCTCTAGATTTTGAGGTTATCAACGCCAAAAACAATAAACAAACCCAAGTGAATTTGTAATAAAGCAACAATTCTTTCACAAAAAAAGCATCATGATAACCGTGATGCTTTTTTGTTGCACTAATTTTCATAGCCCTGATGGCAGCGGCATCCTTTTTAAACCTTCTAGGTTGCCAAAACCTCGAAGGTTTGAAAAGATATAGCGGACAGCAGGAAAAAGCTTCTAAAAATTCTTATTTGAAATACGAAAAATCGTCTTCGTTCTTAATATTCAATAAGGTTTCGTAAATCAGTTTGATCACGTTCTCGACATCTTCTTTATGCACCATTTCAACCGTCGTGTGCATGTAGCGCAATGGTAAAGAAATCAGCGCCGAAGCTACGCCACCATTACTATAAGCAAACGCATCAGTATCGGTTCCGGTAGCTCTTGAAGTCGCGTGACGCTGGAAAGGGATTTTGTTTTTCTCGGCCGTATCGACAATGAGTTCGCGCAATTTATTTTGAACAGCTGGCGCATAGGCAATCACCGGGCCTTTGCCCATTTGCAGGTCGCCTTCGATTTTCTTTTCGATCATTGGGGTAGTAGTGTCGTGGCAAACATCGGTCACAATCGCCACGTTAGGTTTGATGGTATTGGTGATCATTTCGGCACCGCGCAACCCGATTTCTTCCTGAACCGAATTGGTGATGTATAATCCGAAAGGCAGTTTCTTTTTGTTCTCGTGCAGCAGGCGCGCTACTTCGGCAATCATGAATCCGCCCATGCGATTGTCTATGGCGCGGCAAACAAATTTATTTTCGTTCAAAATCATGAATTCGTCTGGGTAAGTGATGACACAGCCAACGTGAACACCGAGTTTTTCGACTTCGGCTTTGGTACTGCAACCGCAATCGATAAAAATGTTGTGCAAGCTGGCAGATTCTTCCTTACCGCGGTTTCTGGTATGAATGGCCGGCCAACCGAAAACGCCTTTGACGATGCCGTTTTTGGTGTGAATGTTCACGCGTTTGGAAGGTGCAATTTGATGATCGGAACCACCATTTCTGATTACATAGATTAGTCCATTATCAGTAATATAATTAACGTACCACGAAATTTCGTCAGCATGGCCTTCGATAACGACACGGTATTTTGCATTTGGGTTAATGACTGCCACTGCGCTTCCGTAGGTATCGGTGATGAAAGTGTCTACGTAGGGTTTGAGATAGTTCATCCAGATTTTCTGGCCTTCTACTTCGTGTCCGGTAGGTGAGGCGTTATTGAGGTATTGTTCTAAAAACGTGATTGATGATTTCTTTAAGATCGATTTTGTACTCATGTTGATGGTTTTCAAATTTTGGCTAATTTATAAATTTGGCACTATAGTTGGCAATTAATGATTAATTTTGAATCGTAAATTTTCTGCTATGAAGTTTAGTTTTTTCACCCTTAGCTTTTTTTTATTTTTATTGCCACTACAAGCTCAGATTATAGAGCAAGATACCACCAAAATGGGTTACGTATTAAAAGACACCGATACGATTTCCGAACCCATCCAATTAGAAGAAATTACTGTTTACCGCAATTATACCGATGCCGAAAGCCGCAAGCAATTTTTACTGTTGCGCAATCGGGTTTATAAAGTTTATCCGTACGCTAAAGTAGCAGCAGATAGGTTGACGGTACTCAATAAAAATATGAATGCGCTGAAAACCAACCGCGAGAAAAGAAAGTATTTCAAGATTGTTGAAGATTATATGCAGAACGAGTTTGAACCGAAACTCAAAAAGCTTTCCAGAAAACAAGGTCAGATTTTAGTAAAATTAATCAATCGCCAAACCGGCTTTACAACTTATGAACTTATTAAAGATTACAAAAGCGGTTGGAAAGCTTTCTGGTCTAATGCCACTGCCAACGCTTTTGATATTAGCCTTAAACGAAAGTACAATCCATACGAAGACAACGAAGATTTCCTGATTGAAACCATTTTAGTCCGCGCGTTTGACCACGGCAGATTAGTAAAACAGGAAGCTGCAATTCCAATTGATTACGATAAGCTATCAGATTATTGGGAAGAAAAAGCCAAACAAGTCAACAAGTAATCTGAATTTTATTCTGAAATAGAGTTTGTTACCAAATAAAAATATATATTTTTACGCGGTATCAAACTTTTTTATGAGAAAACTTTGCCTAACAATCGTTCTTGTTTTTACTTGTTTCAACCTAGCGCAAGCCATCAACCCAAACGGAATCACAGGTAATTTCAGCATTTGTCTGCCGGGTCCATTAACCACACAATTAACCGGTAGCGGCACACCAGCTTCAGTCAATCCATGGACATCATCAAATACGGCGATAGCAACAGTAAATAACTCGGGTTTGGTTACTGCAACAGGGGCACTCGGCGCAACCACTATTACCTATAACGATAATTTGGGAAATAGTTATGCGCAAAACGTTTATGTTTCCACTTATCCCACTATTAGTAGCCCTTCTGGAAATTATTCAACTTGTGCCGGAGGAGTCTTTCAATTAAACGGTTCGTTATTTCCTCACCCAAATACTCCTTGGCAATCATCCAATACAGCTATTGCGACGGTTGACAACACAGGATTAGTTACAGGTGTATCTGCGGGCACTTGCACAATTACTTATATGAATTTAGGAGGTTGTACGGCCACACGAACAATTACAATTAATCCGTTGCTTTCCCCGACAATTGATTGTGGTAGCTGGGCAAATAATAGCAGAACGTTTAGCTGGAATGCGGTTTCTGGAGCTACTACTTATGCCATCGTATATACTATCAACGGTGGTTCATTCGTTTTTGGTGCGACAGGTAATGTATTAGCTTTTACGGTCAACAATGTACTTGAAACTGATTTAGTGAATCTATACGTAACTCCATCAGGTCCAGTGGGAAGTTGTTTTACTACGGGAGTCAGTTGCCAGTCGGTAGTGCCATGTCCGGAAGCTGGTATTCTAACCGGAAATCAAAATATTTGTGTCGGCAGCACTACCTCATTTACTTCGACTGAGATAGGTGGAACTTGGTCTAGTTCAAATAATGCCATAGCTACCGTGAATCCTACAACTGGTGTAATAACAGGTGTTTCGGCTGGTACAGCTATCATGACATACACAGTTGTTGGAATTGCGCCCTGCCCTGATGCAATAGCTACGAGAATGGTGACGGTGAATGCGCAGCCAGAACAACCAAGTCTTCAAGGTTTTCAAGGTATTTGTGTAGGATCATGGACAATATTTACAGCCGATCCGCCGGGAGGAACTTGGAGTTCTTCTAATAATGCTGTAGCCATGGTTGATTCTACTGGATTTATTCTCGGTAATTCAGCTGGAGTGTGTACAATTTCATATACTATATCTGGCTCCGGAGGTTGCTCAGACAGGATTGCAACTAGAAATGTCGCGGTATCCACAACCCCAACAATAGTATTAGCTTCAGCACCTAATACAGCCAACCAAACAGTTTGCGAAAACACTCCCATAACGCCTATAGTTTATAATATAGGTGCTTTTAATGCCCAAGACGCCATGGTAATAAATTTGCCTGCAGGCGTTTCGGGAGCTTATAGTGCGGGAGTTCTGACCATTTCTGGAACGCCAGCCGTGTCAGGAACCTTTCCCTATTCAGCGGTAGCAGTCGGGCCTTGTGGAAGCGATTCTTTGTCTGGTACTATTACCGTAAATCCGTCCGTAAGCACCACCATGTTTTGTGATCCAAGTGGGGTTATCTTCCCAAATTCGGTTCGAATTGATTGGGCCAATATTGTGGGTGTTACAAGCTATGAGTATGCATATTCCATCGATAACGGGCCTGTCGTGACGGGTACAACCAACATTTCTAGCTATGAAATTTTAGAGGTGCAACCCGGACAAAGTGTCAACTTTACGCTGACCAATGCATTAGGCGTTTCTTGTTTCCAATCCGTTTCTGTTACTTGCAGTAATTTGGCTAACGAATCGTTCGAAATCGATACTTTTCAATCTTTTCCGAATCCGGTAACAGACATTTTGAAAATCATTAGTGCCGCCGAAATCAGCCAACTAGAGATTACCAACGCTTTAGGTGAACGAATCCTTCAAAAAAACTTTGCTTCAAAAACGGTCGAAGTCGATATGTCAGGCATGGCCGCGGGAATTTATTTGGTAAAATTGTCTGCAAATCATGCTGTAAAAACGTTCAAAGTTATTAAGCAGTAATGTATTACTTTTTATAGCGTGCCCCTTTGGGTCGGGCTATTCGCTGCAAGTCCTCGCTTTGGCTGCGGGCTTTCCGCTGCTATCCCTCACGCGGCCTTGAGTAAACCACCACTTTTTCGCACAGATAAGACATACTTTCTCAACAACAAATTCTGCTGCAGGGAGTTATCAACTTTATGAAAAAAAGATTGTAAAAGATTTGCTATAAAGTAAAAAGAGTTTTTATCTTTGCAGCCCGGTTTGCGGGGAAGGTTCTTGTAAAATACTGATAAAGAGGTTAGAGAAAATAAAATAAAAAATATTTTCAAAAAACCCTTGCAGAAGAAAAAAGAATCTTTACTTTTGCACCCGCTTTGAGAATGAAAGCGAAGAAAGAAGAAGAAACGTTCATAGACATATTG
>NZ_JAAJBU010000010.1 GCF_011392125.1 Flavobacterium lotistagni | reverse complement strand
AACGTGTCTGCGACTAGAATTATTACTGTAACTGCGCCGCCTGTGGTTGGAACTTTGAGCGGCAACCAAAACATCTGTGTAGGACAGACATCTTCCTTTGCTTCAACTTCATCTGGCGGAACTTGGGCTTCGTCGGATTCGACCGTCGCTACTATTGGTAGTGCTTCAGGACTCGTGACTGCGGTGGCGTCCGGAACTGCAACCATGACTTACACTGTTTTAGGAACTGGTGGTTGTGCGAATGTGTCTGCAACTAGAACGGTTAACGTAACTGCGCCACCTGTGGTTGGAACGCTGAGCGGCAATCAAAATATCTGTGTCGGACAGACTTCCTCCTTTAATTCAACTTCCGCTGGCGGTACTTGGACTTCTTCGGATGTGACAGTCGCTACTATTGGTAGTGCTTCAGGACTCGTGACTGCCGTGGCGTCCGGAACTGCAACCATGACTTATACCGTTTTGGGAACTGGAGGTTGTGCGAACGTGTCTGCAACTAGAACGGTTACCGTAACTGCGCCACCTGTGGTTGGAACTTTGAGCGGAAATCGAGAGATCTGCCAAGGTTCCAATGGTCAGTTTTTCTCAACGGTTGCCAGCGGTATCTGGAGTTCATCGGCCGTCAACATTGCTTCGGTAAATGCCATTACTGGAGTGATTTCAGGCATTGCCGCTGGATTGGCTACAATTACTTATACCGTCAATGGAAGCGGAGGCTGTGCCAACGTTAGCACCTCGCAAAACGTCAATATCAAGCCAACGCCTCAGGTAATCATCGGTACCAATCCAATATCGATTTGCAGCGAAAATTCACCCAATATAACCTTAGCGGCCAATTATCCCGGAACCACTTTTTCTTGGACCGCGACCCAAAACAATGTTAGTGGGGTTATTACCAACGGAACCAGTATTTTAATTGATCCGATCCTCACCTCGACAGCGATGAACGGCGGCAATGTTTTTTACAATATCATACCGACGCTCAACGGTTGCACGGGAACTGCCGCGGTAATTACCGTAAAAGTAAATCCCAAACCGGTTCCTGTTTTAAACAGCGGTTTCATTTGCGTGGATGTGGCTACCGGAAATACCGCTCAAGGACATCTACTCAATACCGGGCTTAGCAGCGCCAACCACAATTTTCAGTGGTACTTCGACAGTGATTTGATTCCCATCAATGTCAACGCGTATCAGGCCAATGAAGCCGGCATCTACTCGGTGATTGCGACCAACACTACGACCGGCTGTGTGTCCGAAGAAGTTTTTGCCAACGTTACCGCCACCATTTTCACACGCACTTACACCACATCAGTCAGTGAAGCTTTCAGTGACAATCCTTATATTGTAATCCAGACGCCGACGGGAAGCGGACCTTTCGAATACCAACTTGACAACGGACCCTGGCAAAGTTCGAATACTTTTTACAACATGATTCCGGGATGGCATACCATCCGGATCAAAGACGAAGTAGGCTGTACCGATCTTGAAGGAGAAATACTGATTCTGGGCTATCCGAAGTTTTTTACTCCGAATGGCGACACTTATAACGACACTTGGAATATCAGCGCCTTGGAGAAAATTCCGAATTCGGGCATCTATATTTTTGACCGCTACGGAAAATTCATCAAGCAGATTAGTCCACTCGGCACTGGATGGGATGGCACTTACAACGGCTATCCATTGCCTTCGACGGACTATTGGTTTACAGTGGATTTTGTCGATCCGAATTCTGGGAAAGAAAGCACTTTCAAATCGCACTTTTCTTTGAAGCGATAAATAAAAAAACCACTCAATTGAAGTGGTTCTTTTTTTAGTGAAATTTACTTTTTCAGGATTTCCGTCACGGTTCCGAGCAGGACATTGGCTCCGAGCGCAAGGTCTTCGTAGGAAGAATACTCTAACGGATTGTGGCTGATGCCGTCTTTGCAACGAACGAATATCATCCCGTAATCACAGGCGTAAGACAAAGCCAGCGCATCGTGGAATGGGCCGCTCATAAGTTCGGGAGCGTCTAAATTGAGTTCTTCACATTGGCGGTGGATGATTTCCTTGATCCAATCGGCGCAATATCTCGGGTCACTTTTGGTATCTTCTGAAATGGAATAAGTCAGCCCGTGTTTTTGGGTGATTTGTTCGATGCGGTCGCGGAGTTGCTTTTCGTAGCGGTTTCTTCTCTCAAGGTCGATGTCACGCAGGTCGACGGTGAAGACCACTTCTTCCGGAATGATATTTCTCGAAGCCGGAAAAACCTGAATGGTTCCGACGGTGCCGACGGTGGGCGCTCCGGGAATTTGAGTGGCTATTTCATTTACTGCGACAATCGTTTCTGCCGCGCCCATCAGTGCATCTTTACGGATTGGCATCGGAACTGAACCCGTGTGCCCAGCCATGCCTTTGTACTTGACCGTCCACCAAAGTGGGCCGGAAATTCCGGAAACCACGCCAATGGGTTTGTGCGCTAAATCGAGCACTGGGCCTTGTTCGATGTGGAGTTCGAGGAAACAGAAAATGCTTCCTTCCTGGTATTCTGATTCCTTGAATTTGGTGATGTCGCAACCGAAATCTTTGAGCGCCTGCTCGCGGGTGATGGCGTCTTTATCGGCGCGCTGGAGTTCGCCTTCTTCGAGTTTGCCTAAGATACCACGCGAGCCGAAAAGCCCTTTGTTGAACCGCCAGCCTTCTTCGTCTGCAAATGAAATCACCTCGATTGGGCGTTCGGGTTCGAGGCCGTTTTCGTGCAAAGTGGTAACCACTTCGATAGCGCAAAGCACGCCGGCGACACCATCGAATCTTCCGCCGTAAGGTTGGGAATCCAGGTGCGAGCCCATCATCAGGCACGGCAAGTTGGGATTTTTACCTTCGAGACGGCCGATTAAATTCCCGAAATTATCGATGTGGGTTTTCATGCCAGCTTCTTGCATCCAGGAAGCGGCGAGCTTGAAACCTTGCTTTTCCAGTTCGGTGTGTGCTGGGCGACAGGTTCCGGTTGCGCCGATTTTGCCAATCAGGCTCATGGCTTCGAAATGTTGTTGAAGCCGTGAAGAGTTTATTTTCATATAAATCGTTCTTGTTTTACGGTGTTTGCGTTAGGGATTGGAGCAAGTACCGCGTACTGCGGAAAGCCCGGCCCATAGGGAAACGCCCAAAAAAAAATTAATGATCGTTCAAAGGCATTCCTAGGCGTTGCCAGTCTTTCCAGTTGATGTAATCTGGGGCGACGCGGTGCTCCTCCATCGTGATGCAGCCATCGACCGGACACACGAGCTTGCACAAATTGCAGCCGACGCACTCTTTCTCGTTGACCGTGTAGTTGTTGTAAGGCGTGCCGCGCTCGATGTTGATCGATTGGTGCGAGGTATCTTCACACGCGATGAAGCACAAACCGCAGTGGATGCACTTGCTCTGGTCGATGTTGGCGATGTGGTGGTAGTTGATGTCGAGGTCTTCCCAATGCGTGATTTTCTCAACGGATTTCCCAATGAAATCGGTGGTTTTGGCGAAGCCTTTTTCGTCCATCCAGTTGTTGAGGCCTTCACACATGTCTTCTACGATCCGGAAGCCGTGGTTCATCGCTGCGGTGCAAACCTGAACAGAAGTCGCACCCAGGAGCATGAATTCTACCGCGTCTTTCCAGGTGCTCACGCCGCCAATTCCCGAAACCGGAACTCTCGACGCCATCGGATCCTGAGAAACTGTGGTGAGCATTTTCAGCGCAATCGGTTTGACTGCCGGGCCACAATAGCCGCCGAAAACGCTTTTACCCGCCACGTACGGATTGGGAACTAAAGTATCTAAATCGACTCCGGTGACACTTTGGATTGTGTTGATTAGACTCAGTGCGTTGGTGCCGCCTTCCACTGCTGCGCGAGCCGTGGGAACTACCGAATGAACGTTTGGAGTGAGCTTAGTGATGACGGGAATCGTGGCTTTTTCCATGACCCACTCAACGACCATTTTGGCGATTTCGGGATCCTGGCCTACTGCTGCGCCCATGCCGCGTTCGGTCATGCCGTGCGGGCAACCGAAGTTGAGCTCGAAGCCCATCGCGCCGGCGTCTTCGCATTTTTTGATCAGTTCGTGCCAGGCGGTTCTGTTGTTATCGGCCATGAGCGAAACAATCATCGCGCGGTCGGGGAACATTTTGACCACTTCAGTGATTTCGCGCAGGTTGATCTCCAGCGGACGGTCTGAAATGAGTTCGATGTTGTTGAAGCCCATCATTCGTTTGCCGCCATAATTCACCGACGAATAACGCGAGGAAACGTTCTTGACTTGCGAGCCTAGGGTTTTCCAGACGACGCCACCCCAACCGGCTTCGAAAGCGCGGACGACGTTGATTTTTTTATCGGTCGGTGGCGCACTGGCCAACCAAAATGGATTCGGCGATTTGATTCCTAAGAAATCGATGGATATATCTGCCATAATTTTTTGTTTTAAAGTTGAGGGATTAATTGTTGAACTTCGGTTTCAATTCCGATTCTATAATATAATCCGGACTGATGATTTGTTTTAAAATTGCGGCGGCTCCGTCTTTTCCGGCTTGCACGGCATCAACCACTTCCCGGCCTCCGTTGACGCAATCGCCTCCGGCAAACACGTTGTTGGCGCTGGTTTTAGATTTTCCTTGCACCGCGATTATACCGTTATTGTTTTGGAGGTTTTCACCGCTGACCATTTCCGAGAAAGGCATTTGCCCCGCGGCTTTGATGACCATATCGACATCTAGTGTGAAAGTTTCTCCGGTTGCGACCGGGCTTCTTCTGCCGCTCGCGTCGGGTTCGCCGAGTTTCATGACATCGCAAACCAATTGTTTTACGTTTTCGCCATCGCCGAGGATTTCTTTCGGAGCCGCGAGCCAAATAATGTTGCAACCGTCAAGTTTGGCAATGTTGAGTTCCTTTTCGGTACAAGGCATTTCGTCTTGCGTTCTTCTGTAAATCAAGTGAACTTCCGAAGCGCCGAGTCGTTTGGCCTGAGTCGCTGCATCAATCGCGGTCATTCCCATTCCAATCACGGCTACTTTGTCACCGACAGCAATTTGTGAATAATCGTTGTTGCGCAAATCGTAAATGAACTTAATCGCGTCAGTGACTCCAAATAAATTTTCACCCGGAATATCGAGCTGGCGCGCCAATCCGACACCGAACGCCAGGTAAACTGCATCGTAGTTGCGTTGCAATTCTTCCAGACTAATGTCTCGGCCGAGTTCGTGGTTGTATTTGATCGAAATGCCGCCAATCGAAGTAATGTAATTCACCTCATCTTCGCAGAATTCGGGTGTGACTTTGTAAGCAGCAATTCCGTAAGTCATCAGTCCTCCGCCTTTGGCTTCCTTTTCATAAATCGTGACCTCAACGCCTTCACGGCTCAAGGTATGCGCGCAACTCAATCCGGCCGGACCAGCTCCTACAATCGCTACACGTTTTCCTGTCGATGGTTTTCTATCGAAAAGTTGCCATTGTTTTTCCATAGCCATTTCGGTCGAATAGCGTTGGAGTTTCGCGATATGGATTGGGGTTTCGTCCATCAAATTATACACGCACGCGCCTTCGCACAATTTCTCGACAGGACAAACCTTGCTGCAACCTGCGCCCATGATATTGGACGAGAAAATAGTATGCGCCGAACCTTTGATGTTATCGGTGGTAATCTGCCGGATGAATTTCGGGACGTTGATCGAAGTCGGACAAGACTTCATACACGGCGGATCATAGCAGAACAGACAGCGGTTGGCTTCAGTGAGCGCCGCATCCTTGGTTTCAAACGGCGGATGGATATCGGCGAAGTTCTCCTGATATTCGGCCGTGGTTAATCGGTTATTCTTGATGCTCATAATCTATGTTTGTTTTTGTTTTGGTTGGTGTTAAGGTGCGACGATCTCGCCATAGGTTTCCGGGCGTCGGTCACGATAGAACTGCCATTTGCCGCGGATTTGTTCGATTAAATCCAGATCGAATTCGGCTACTAAAAGCTCGTCCTGATGCTCAGAGGCACAAGCGATGATTTCCCCAAGTGGATTCACGAAATACGAGGTTCCGTAGAAACGGCCCAGATTCCAGGGTTTTTCTTCACCGACACGGTTGATGCAGCCCATAAAATAGCCATTGGCCACAGCATGCGCAGGTTGCTCGAGTTTCCATAAATACTGTGATTGGCCAACAGTAGTGGCCGACGGATTGTAGACGATTTCCGCGCCATTCAATCCTAGGCAACGAGCGCCATCGGGGAAATGACGATCATAACAAATGTAAACCCCGACTTTGGCGTACTTGGTTTGAAAAACCGGATAGCCTAAATTGCCCGGCTTGAAAAAATATTTTTCCCAGAAACCGCCCGTTTGAGGAATGTGGTTTTTGCGGTATTTGCCGAGGTAAGTGCCATCGGCATCGATGACTGCGGCTGTGTTGTAATAAACCCCCGCTTGTTCTTTTTCATAAACCGGAACGATGATGACCATGTTGTATTTCTTGGCATAAGCTTGCATTCTTTCGGTCGTTGGCCCAGGAACGGTTTCTGCCGATGCATACCATTTCGAATCTTGCCCCGGACAGAAATACGGCGTGTTGAAGATTTCCTGAAAACACAGGATTTGTACGCCCTGTCTTCCGGCTTCTTCGATGTACGGAATGTGTTTGTCTTCCATCGCCTGCATGATTTCTGCAATGGTGCCTTCGCCTTCGGTTTTGGCTAAACTGAGTTGGATCAACCCGGATTTGATGATTCTTGCCATATGTTTTATGTTAAATGCTGAGTGATGAATGTTGAATGTTTGCTTTTCATTTAGCATTTATTCCGCTGCGCTCCATACAGTTCGGCTGCGCCTCGGGTCAACATTTAAATTCAACCTAATTAAATCTTTCCGTCTACTTTATTTCGCTTGATGAATTTCCCGTAACCTTTGGAAACTTTACATTCGTTGTTGTCAATCACGACTTTGCCGCGCAGCAGCACCGTTTTCACTTTTCCGGTGAGTTCCCAGCCTTCATAACCGCTGTAATCGACATTCATGTGGTGGGTTTTAGCCGAAAGCGTGTGTTTTTCGTTCGGGTCTAATACGATAATGTCTGCATCGCTGCCAATCGCAATCGTTCCTTTTTTGGGAAACATACCGAAGATTTTCGCTGCGTTGGTGGAAGCGACTTCCACGTACTTATTCAACGTGATTTTGCCTTTGTTGACACCTTCGCTGAAGAGCAATTCCATTCGGTTTTCAATCGCTGGATGCCCGTTCGGGATTTTCGAGAAATCGTCCTTGCCCATGAGTTTCTGCTCCCACATAAACGGGCAATGGTCGGTCGCAACTACATTTACCAAACCTTGATTGAGTCCGGCCCAAAGCGTTTCCTGATCTTTCTTTTCACGCAGCGGCGGAGACATCACCCATTTGGCACCTTCGAAATTCTGCTCATAAAGGGAAGCGTCCAAAACCAAATATTGGATACAGGTTTCCACAAAAACGTGCTGGTTCCTTCTGGTGGCAAACCTGACCGCATTGAGCGCGCCTTCGCAAGTCAGGTGGACGATATAACCCGGACAGCCTGTATAATCGGCCATGTCGGCAAAGCGGCTGCTGGCTTCTGCTTCGGTGACTTCGGGTTGCGATAAATAATGATATAGTGGTGCAGTCTTGCCTTCGGATTTGTGTTTGGCGATCAAAAAATCAATCATATCACCATTGGTCGCGTGCACATTAATCAGCCCGCCATGTTTTTTGACTTCCTGCATCAAGCCTACCATTTGGCGGTCGTCGATCATCAGGGCGCCTTTGTAGGCCATAAAAGTTTTGAAAGAAGTAATGCCTTCGACTTCGATAAAATGCTGGATTTCCTTTTTCGTCTCTTCGTTAAAATCGGTCACCGCCATGTGGAAACTGTAATCGCCCACGGCATTATTGTCGCTTCGGCCTTTCCATTCCTGTAGTGCCGATTGCAAGCTTTTGCCTTGGGTTTGCAGGATGAAATCGATGACCATAGTGGTTCCGCCAAAGAGCGCCGCGCGGGTTCCGGTTTCGTAATTGTCGCTGCTATACGTGCCCATGAACGGCATATCGAGGTGCACGTGCGGGTCAATTCCGCCGGGCATCACGAGTTTTCCGGTTGCGTCGATAACCTCATCGGCTTGCACATTTAAGTTCTTACCGATGGCCGAAATGGTTTCGCCTTCGATGAAAATATCCGCGTGATAATCGTCGGTCGCGGTGATGATTCTTCCGTTTTTGATTAGTATACTCATGCTTTTTTTAAGTTGCTGAGTGCCTTAGTGCCTGAGCGGCTGAGGCTACTCACATAATGTAGTTCTATTTTTCATTAAAATCCAATAAACCAGCCCGCTAAGGATGAATCCGACGAACCAGGCGTAATTGTACAATCCGGTGACCCATTGCGGAAAAGCTTCGGTGCTCACGGCTTTGATGGTCGTTAAAAAGCCGGGCACATTGGGAGCGATTCCTATCAACAAAGCGAGAATAGCGCTGGTGTTGAACCCGTTTGAAAAGCTGTAGATGCCTTTGGTGTTGTATAAATCTTCAAGTTGTAAAGTTTGTTTGCGGATGAAATAATAATCTACAATCATAATCCCGCCGACCGGTCCGAGCAAGCTGGAATAACCTACTAACCAAGTGAAAATATAACCGGTTGGATCTGCTATGAGTTTCCATGGGAAAATTAAAATCCCGATAATTCCGGTGATATAACCGCCTTTTCGGAAATCGATTTTGGACGGTGCTAAATTCGCAAAGTCGTTCGCCGGGCTGACGATATTCGCGGCAATATTGGTTGCTAAGGTTGAAATTGCTACGGCAATCATCGCTACACTGACCAGTAATTTGCTGTCGAATTTTCCGGCTAAAATCACCGGATCCCAAATGGTGGTTCCGAAAACAATTGTGGTAGCTGAAGTCACCACTACACCGACGAAAGCAAACATCGTCATCGAGGTCGGAAGCCCATACATTTGCCCTTTGATTTGTGCTTTTTGCGAAGTCGCATACCGCGTAAAATCTGGAATATTTAAGGACAATGTTGCCCAGAAACCCACCATTCCCGTCAGTGCCGGAAAGAAGAAATGGAAAAAATCGGTCGTGTTAGCGAACTTCGATGGCGTGGCCAAAATCGGTCCTAAACCGTGCGCGGCGTTGAGTGCCCACAATAATAGAGCGAGCGCTGCTACGGGTAAGAAAATCGCTTTGAAGACGAGTAATTTCCGAATGCTGTCTACACCCAAGTAAACCACATACATATTGAGCAACCAAAACACTAAAAAGCAAATCGCCGGGCCGGTTTGTAAACCCCAGGAATCCGGAAAAATCTGCGGCATCGTTTCCAGTGCCGGAATCCACAAACGCATCATTTGGTATAGGGCAAATCCGCCAATCCAGGTTTGGATACCGAACCAACCGCAGGCTACAATCGCCCGAAGCAATGCCGGAATATTAGCGCCTTTGGTGCCGAAACTCGCTCGGGCAAACACCGGAAACGGAATCCCATATTTGGCTCCGGCGTGTCCATTCAAGATCATCGGAATCAGGACGATAGTATTTCCTAAAAAGATGGTAAGTATCGCTTGCCACCAATTCATGCCGCCTTCAATCAGAGAACTCGACAACATATAGGTAGGAATGCAAAGGCTCATGCTGATCCAAAGTGCGGCGTAATTCCAGGTCGTCCAGCTGCGATTCTCGCTCGCAACCGGGGCCAAGTCTTCGCTATACAAAGCAGAATTTGTATTTAGGTTTTGTTCTGTCAAAGTTTTTGGATTTATGAGACCAATGCGGCGTCGGAAATTTTTAAAGCTTCGCTGATAATGGCCAAACCTTCATCGATTTGGTCTTTGGTCACCGTAAGCGGTGGCGCGATGAAAATATACCCCCACCGCACGAATGTGTACATGCCGAGTTCGCGGATTTTCGCTGCGATCTGATTCGTGATTTTCAAATCGTCTCCGGCTGCGTTATAAGGCGCGATGAGTTCGCCGGTCGCCTTGTTTTTCAACACGTCGAGACAACCCAAAAGCCCGGTGTTGCGGAAGGTTCCCATACTTGGATGCTCCGCTCTCATGGCTTCAATCCTCGATTCTAGGTACGCGCCCATTTCGCGGGTGTTCTCGATCAGGCGGTCGGTTTCGTAGATGTTGATGACTGCCAAAGCTGCCGCTAGTGAAACCGGATGCCCGTTATAGGTAAGGCCGATCATCATCGGTGTGTTTTCGAATTTCTCGGCGATTTTGTCGGACACCATCAAGCAACCTAACGGAAGATAAGAGGCAGTCAAACCTTTGGCCATGCAAATCATATCGGGGATGATGCCGTGGTTTTCAAATCCGAACCATTTGCCGGTGCGCCCGAAACCGCTCATGACCTCATCGGCTACGAACAGGATTCCGTATTTTTCGCACAACGCTTTCACGCCTTGGAGGTAGCCTTTCGGATAATGCAAACAGCCCGAAGAACCGCTTTCGCCTTCAAAAATGAACGCTGCTATATTGGTTTTGCCTTCGAGATGGATCACGCGCTCGACATATTCCAAACTCAATTGAAGTTTGGTGGCTTCATCCAAATTTTTCATGCCGAAGAAGTAATACGGATCGTCCAGGTGCACCGCGTTGGGCATTTGCTGGGAATCGTTGGCGAGTTTTCTCGGGTCGCCGCCGACGGTCATTCCGCCGATGGAGCCGCCGTGGAAAGCGCGGTAACGCCCAATGATTTTATGTCTTCCGGTATAAAGTCTGGCCAGTTTGATGGCGTTGTCGATGGAAGAAGTGCCGCATAAAGTGTAGAAGGCTTTATTCAAATCGCCGGGGCAGATTTCTGCTAGTTTCTTGGACAGTTTGGCGCGGACTTCCGTGGTACAACTTGGTGTAACGAAACTTACCTTTTCCATTTGTTCTACAACTGCTGCGGTGACACGCTGGTCGCCATGGCCAATGTTGACCGACATCAGACCTGAGGAAAAATCGATAATCCTTTTGCCGCCGTATTCATATAGGTAAACGCCCTCGGCACGTTCTATTGCGATGGGGTTGACACTGGCTTGCGCCGACCACGAAAATAGGCTGTAGTCTTTGCTGTCTTTAATGATTTCTTCCTTGGTCATGGTTGCTTCTTTGGTAATCATTTCTTTTTTTATTTGATGTTGATGGGTTCGCAGGTAGCCCTAGCCCCGATTGCAGTGGAAATCTTTTTGTGCCGGTGTTCGGCATAAAAAATTGCAGCGTAAAGCGGGATCAGCTCCTGAAAAACCTGATTATTGATATCTAGCTCATCCAGTTCACGCCGGCCTCCGCGTTCCATTTGATCGTGGATTTCTTGAGCTTGGTCCAGAATTCGATTGAGCTTTTGCCGGTGATGTCGCCCACGCCGAATTTGCTTTCGTTCCAGCCGCCGAAACTGAACGGCTCGCGCGGTACCGGAACCCCGACGTTGACACCAATCATTCCTGCGCTGGCCTTCTCGATGATGTAGCGCGCCATGCCTCCGTTTTGGGTGAAGACGCTCGCGGCATTTCCGTAAGGGTTGGCGTTTTCGATGGCTAAGGCTTCGTCAACAGTGTTGGTTCTCATGATCGAAATGACCGGCCCGAAGATTTCTTCTCGCGCCACACTCATATTAGGAGTGACATAATCGATGACCGTTGGGCCTACATAGGTTCCATTTTCTTTACCGGCTACTTTGGCGTTGCGGCCGTCGACCAATATTTTAGCGCCGTCTTTTTCGGCTTGGGTGATGTAGCTTTCAATACGCTCCTGCGATTCTTTATTAATGACAGCTCCGAGGTTTTCACCGGGAACAATTTTGCGGGCTTCGTCGCAGATTTTGGCTACGATGTGGTCGATGTTTCCGACACCAACCATCGCCGAAGCAGCCATACAACGCTGGCCTGCACAACCCGACATCGAGGCGGCTACATTCTGCGCGGTCATATCGGGAATCGCATCGGGCAACACCATCAGGTGGTTTTTCGCACCGCCTAAGGACAAACATCTTTTGTAATTGGAAGTCGCTCTTTGGTAAACGATTTTGGCCACTTTGGTCGAGCCGACAAACGAAACGGCTTCGATATCCGGATGGTCGCAAATGGCATTGACGATTTCGACATCGCCGTGCACGACATTGAACACGCCGTCGGGAAGTCCGGCTTCTTTTAATAGTTCGGCTATTTTTCCGCAGCTCAATGGCACTTTTTCGGAAGGTTTGATGATCATGCAGTTGCCCAGTGCAATCGCATTGGGAATGGTCCAGTTCGGAACCATTGCTGGAAAATTGAACGGTACAATTGAGGCTACCACGCCCAGCGGTGCATGTTCGGTGCGGCATTCTACGCCTTTGCTGACTTCAAGTAATTCGCCTTGAACGAGCTGCGGTAATGATGTGGCAAATTCAGTGAGTTCTATGCATTTTTCGATTTCGGCTACTGATTCGCCGTAGGTTTTGCCGTTTTCTTCGCTACAGAGTTCGGCGAGTTCTTTGAGGTGTTTTTCTAGCAGGAATTTATATCGGAAAAATACTTGTACTCTTTCTTTGATTGGGGTTTTGCTCCAGGCGGGAAACGCAGCTTGTGCGGCTTTTACGGCGTCGTCGAGGTCTTTTCCTGACGACATTGGAACGGTTGACAGTAAGTTGCCGTCTAAAGGAGAAACGACATTCATGGTTTTTGAAGTAGTGACAGAAACAAACCTTCCGTTGATGTAATTCTGAATTGCTGGGTATTTCATTTAGTTTCTAATTTTTATACAAATAATTAATAAAAATAATAACAATTTCTTAACATACAACTCACCGAAATAAATAGTTGACAATTTTAACAATGTGCTATTTCAAGGCAACAGACCTAGTTGCCATCTGCAACTTCCGGCAACTTTGATTTATTCCTTTTAAAATGAAGCAATTATGACAATATTTTCATTTCAATGTAGATAAAAACAACATTCAACTAAAAATGTTTGACCATCGTGTTAATTTCTTCTGACGCATTTCAGATTGTAGTACCTTTGGGCTTCTTTTGTCAGAAAATCGTGCTATGAAAAAAATTCTCTTGCTGCTTTTAATGTTCTTTTTTTGGTGTTGTTCCGATACGGATCAGGCACAGCAAGACCAGCCCAGCAACCGGCCGTCGATTCCGATTGGCGAAGCAGAGATTTTCAACTTGAATGATTTGCCTAGCATCACAATGGAATTCAAACTCGAACAATGGAATAAAATCCTGACCAACTACGACTTGAACCCAGCCAACGATAAAAAAGTGGTTTCGCGTTTTATTTTCTCCAACAACGGCAGAAACATTGTTTTAGACAGCGTGGGTTTCCGCCTCAAAGGCAACACGAGCAGACGCCGACCAGAAGGATATACAGGCCAATTGCACAACCCGCAAAACCCAGATTGGCACCACAGTCATTTCGGGCTTGACTTTTCTAAATATATCGATGCGCAACGATTCAAAGGGCTGGACAAACTCAATTTAAAATGGGCTAAAGATGATGCTTCGTATGTTCGTGAAATTTACTGCTATGACCTTTTTAACCGTTTCGGTTGTTGGATGGCGCCCAAAGCTTCCTATTGCAGGCTAACTATTAAAGTGGAAGGCGATGCGACACCTGCTTATTTTGGGGTTTATGCAATGATTGAAAACATAGACGAAGTTTATATTGCCAAAAAACAATCTCAGTGGGGCAATGGTGTAGGATTTTTATGGAAAGGTGGTTGGAGCGGTTCGAACAATGCCAATTTTGTATCCACAGCCAGCATTGGTGTGGAAGATGTGAACATCAACCCTGCGCTTTCGGTGTATTATGCCTACGATTTGAAAACCAGACAAGATGAACTGCCTGCTGCGAAAACTGAGTTGCTTCAATTCATCGCCGATCTAAATTCAAAAACAGGTACTGTCTTCCAGAATTGGATTGAACAAAAGATGGACGTTCCACTATTTTTGAGAACTTATGCTGTGAATGTAGTGGTCGGCATGTGGGACGATTATTGGGTCAACGGCAATAATTTTTATTTTTATTTCGCCCCTAATGGTAAGGCATATTTCATTCCTTATGATTACGACAATACTTTAGGCACTTCACAAATCATTGCCAATGCCGGCACACAAAATCCACTCAGTTGGGGCAATATGACACAGCGTCCGCTGATTACTAAAATCCTCGCGATTCCACAATACCAGACGATGTACAAGAATTACATTCGGGAACTCACCAGCATTACCAACAATTACTTCCATTCGATTCGAAGTCTTCCGCGAATTCAGGCGTGGCAAAATAGAATCGCGCCTTACATCGCCAACGATACCGGTGAAGACATGCTCATCGAAGACCGCCCTGCTTCATGGGGCAATCAACCCAATTATCGTTTGACTTCAGGCAACAGTTCCGGCGGCAGCAACGGACCAGCTAATTTTTTCACAAGTAGAAGCAGTAGCATTCCTTGGTAAGCCATAAGGTTTCAGATTTCGTAAAGCTATTACCTCATTCATTTTTACTTTTCCTTTGTTTTTATTGGATCCATTTGTCTTGAAATTTGGTTAATAACCCTGTAAAAACAAATCCCAAACATGGTGAAGTTTGTCAAAAACTTTGCGAACTTTGCGGCAAAATCGATACACATGAAAATAATTGTACCTATGGCCGGACGTGGCTCCAGACTAAGGCCGCACACGCTTACCGTTCCGAAACCACTCATCCCGATTGCCGGAAAACCGATTGTTCACCGCCTAGTGGAAGACATCGCCGGAGTCATCAACCAAGACATAGAAGAAATCGCATTTATCATTCATAAAGACTTTGGTGCAGCCGTTGAAAAAGACTTGATTGCCATCGCAGAAAAACTAGGTTCGAAAGGCAAGATTTACTATCAAAACGAAGCTTTGGGAACTGCACATGCGATTATGTGTGCCAAAGAGTCCATGACCGGACCAATCGTAGTGGCTTATGCCGATACCTTGTTCCGCGCTGATTTTACACTAGACACTACTGCAGACAGCGTGATTTGGGTGAAACAAGTCGAAGACCCGAGTGCTTTTGGCGTAGTGCAACTCAATGAAAACAACCAAATTGTGGATTTCGTTGAGAAACCCAAAGATTTTGTTTCCGATTTGGCAATTATCGGAATTTACTATTTCAAATCGGGCGAAACCCTACGCGCAGAATTGCAGTATTTGTTAGACAACAATATCGTCAAAGGCGGCGAATACCAACTCACTGACGGCCTCGAGAATATGAAAGTCAAAGGCTTGAAATTCGTTCCCGGAAAAGTAGACGAGTGGATGGACTGTGGCAACAAAAACGTAACGGTCGAAACCAATTCGAGAATGTTGGATTTCTTGCATCAAGATGGGGAAAACTTAGTGCATCCGTCCGTAAAAATGGAAAATGCTAAAATTATTCCGCCTTGTTTTATTGGCGAAGACGCGATTTTAATCAATGCTACTGTAGGCCCGAATGTATCGCTCGGAAAAGCCTGCCACGTGATTGATTCAACAATTAAAAACAGCTTGATACAAACGCATTCGCACATCAAAAATGCGAAGCTGGACAATGCCATGATTGGTAGCCACGCCAGCTTTGACGGTAATTTTACCAGCATCAGTATCGGGGATTATTCTGTTTTGGAATAATGATTTGCGGCCATAGACAACTAATCTGTAACAAATAGCGTTATCTGTTGGTATGAAAAAAAGCTGGTTAGCCTTCTCAATGGTGATTTTATTTCCTTTAGCCGTTTTCGCACAGGCAGAACCTGACGCGATTGGGCTTGCCGATGACCAGTTTCAAAATGCCTTTTACGAATCGTTGTTGCAGAAAGGCATCGAGAATTATGACCGGGCCGTCACGGCACTGGAAAAATGCCAAAAATTGCAACCGGATAACGCCGTGGTTTACTTCGAAATGGGCAAGAATTATTTGCCGCAAAAAAAATATAAAGAAGCCTACGTTTCTTTCGAGAAAGCCAGTAAAATTGACCCGAAGAACATGTGGTGTTGGGTCGGAATGTACGATGTTTGTTACGAAACCAAAGATTACAACCAAGCCATCATCATCGTCAATAAGCTAATCGAATTCAAAAAAGACTATAAAGAAGATTTGGTGTCGCTTTACATGAACACCCAACAATTCGACAAAGCGCTCGACTTGATTAATGAGCTCAACAGCAAAGTCGGAACTACTGAAATGCGAGAGAATTACAAACGACAAATCCTCAGCGTGGCCCAATACCAAACTTCGGAAAAAGACAACCTGCTGGAGCAAATCAAGAAATACCCAAAAGAAGAGTCGAATTATATCGCACTGATTTTCTTGTACTCAGAAAGCAATCAGGAAGAAAAAGCCATGGAAATTGCCGAGCAGCTCCAGAGAGAAATTCCAACTTCAGATTGGGCGCAGGTGAGTTTGTTTAAATTCCACCTAAACAACAACGACGGAAAAAATGCCGTGGCTGCGATGAACAAGGTGTTTCAAAGCCCGAAAATCGACAACAAAATCAAACACCGCATGCTCAACGAGTTCTTGATTTTCGTTAAAGACAAACCCGAGTATGACGCTGACTTGGAGAAAGCCATTTCGTATTTTGCCGATGACAAACAAGTACAAGTGGCCAAGGAAATCGGCAAATTCTACCACAACAAAAAAAACTGGAACAATGCCTTGAAATACTACGATTTGCAATTGAAGTCGCATCCGGAAGATATGGAAACCATAGTGTTGCAACTGCAGGCGTATACCGAAAACCAGCAATTCGATGTTTTGGCGAAGAAAGCAACCGATTGGGTGGAACTTTACCCGTCGCAACCGCAACTGTATTATTATGCCGGCTTGGGCTACAATCAGCTCAAAAATTATAAAAAAGCCAAAGAGTTTTTAGAAATGGGCTTGGATTATTTGGTGGATGATCTGGCGCTGGAGGTCAATTTCAACATTCAATTGGGTGAAGCTGCCGCCGGTTTGGGTGATCTCAAGAAAAAGGAGAGTTATTTTCTCAAAGCTGAGAAATTATTAAAAGGGAAAAAATCATAATGCGTTGCTCTGTCAAAATATTGTTCGCGATGGCACTACTGCAGTTGGTCATGGTTTCGTGTAAATCAAAAGCAGCCGTCGTTAAAGAAGGTAAGGCTAAAGAAACGATGGGCGCCGATTCGATTATTGCCCAACACTATCTGAATAACAAAAATTTTAAGACACTTTACATCAAAGCCGATGCGCATTACCAAGATGAAAACCGGAGCCAAAATGTAAATGCCGAAATTAAAATCAAAAAAGACCAAACGATTCTAATTAGTATTCGAGTACTTGGTATTACTATGGCCAAAGCGCTCATTACTCCTGCAGAAGTAAAATACTATGAGAAAATCAACGGGCAGTATTTTGAAGGTGATTACTCGCTATTGAGCCGCTGGTTAGGCACTGATCTGGATTTTAGTAAAATGCAAAATCTACTCATTGGGCAAGCAATTGACGATCTTCGTCAGGGCAGTTTTACATCATCCATCGAAGAAACTTTGTACAAGCTCATTGACAATGCTTCCAACGGCACTTCGAAAACTTATTACTTTGAGTCGGGAAAATCCATGGTCAAAAAACAAATCATCTCTCAAGAAACACAAGGCCGTTCGGTACAGATTGTTTATCCGAACTACAGCCAATTCAACCCAATCGATTTGCCCACGGCGATTTTCATTGATGCGCAGCAACCCAAAGGAAAAGTGACAATTGAGGTCGATTACAAAGCGGTTTCGGTAGATGAAGATTTGTCGTTCCCTTATAGCGTTCCCGAAGGATATGAAAGAATATTTATTAATGAGCCTTAAAACCAAAACAATGACCCAACGCATTTTTAGTTTTTTATTGCTACTGATGAGCCTTGCCGTGTGGAGCCAACCCGCTAGCCAAAAGGAAAAACTCGAACAGCGCAAAGCTCAAATCCTGCGCGAGATTCAGGAAAAACAGAACCAACTCGAAAGCGTACAA
The DNA here is from genome assembly GCF_011392125.1 of Flavobacterium lotistagni. Lineage (GTDB taxonomy): Bacteria > Bacteroidota > Bacteroidia > Flavobacteriales > Flavobacteriaceae > Flavobacterium > Flavobacterium lotistagni. Next base: position 114,169 of record NZ_JAAJBU010000010.1, on the reverse strand, counting down.
TCGAAAGAGAAAACCGTTGCCGGCGTGCTGAAAGTTCAAACCGAGAAAATACAGCTCAAGCAAAAACTCATCAACACGACCGAGAAACAGACCAAGTTGCTCAACAACGATATGTATATCAACCAGATCAACATCAACCGGCTCAAAAAAGAACTCGTAACCCTTAAGGAAGATTACGCCGAGATGATCTTGAAATCCTACAAAAGCCGTTCTGAACAAAGTCGGGCCATGTTTTTGCTTTCCTCACAAAACTTTCTACAAGCCTATAAACGTGCGCAATACATGAAGCAATACGCAAGTTACCGCAAGATACAAGGCGAAGAAATTCAGGCAAAATCTATTGAACTGGAAACTTACAACCAAAAAATCGGTGTCCAGAAAAAAGAAAAAGAAAAGCTTATTGAAGAAAACGAAAAAGAACGTCGCGAGCTTGAACGAGAAAAAATCGCACAACAAGAATTACAACGCGCCATTAAAAAAGACAAAAAGCAAATCGTTGCCGAGATCAAGAAAAAACAGCAAGAAACCCGCAACATCGACAATCAGATTCAAAAATTGCTACGGGCTGCAATTGCTGCCGCCAACAAAAAGACGGCCAGCGCTGTCGCCAAAGCCAATCCTAAAACCACCACGGCTGCCGAAACTAAAGCTACTGAAACCTCTACAAAAATCGTCTTGACTTCTGAAGGGCAACTTATCGCCAATAATTTCAGAGCCAACAAAGGAAAATTACCTTGGCCGGTCGAAAAAGGATTCGTGTCATTGCCCTACGGTGACCAACCCCATCCTATTTACAAAACCCTTATCGTGCACAACAGCGGCGTTGAAATCACTACAGACCAAGGCGCGAATGCCCGTGCAGTATTTGGCGGAGAAGTCATCAGTGTGATGGTGCTTTCCCCAGTCAATAAAGCGGTCATGATTCAACATGGAGATTATTTCACGGTCTATCAAAACCTGAGCAGCGTGAGCGTCAACAAAGGCGACAAGGTTTCGACCAAGCAGAATATCGGCCGCATCAGAACCAATGGCGACACCGGAAAAACGGTTTTAAAATTCACCCTATCCCAGAACACCACCTATAACAATCCGGCCAGTTGGCTATTTAATATGTAACCGATGAAAAAAACGACATTCCTGATTTGCTGTTTTTTGCAAAGTATTTTAGTCTTTTCCCAAACCCTTAACGGCCCAGAAAGCATCGAATGGGATCAAGATAATACCCGCTGGCTCATCGGAAACAAAGGCAATGGAACCGTACTGGCACGAAATGAAAATGGGGTTTTGAGTAATTTTGTTACTGGCATCGGCTCTGGACCATACGGTATTGAAATCTTGGGCGATGTGCTCTATACTTGCGAAGGCGGATTCATCCGAGGTTATTTGCTCACTACTGGAGCTACGGTTTTCACACTCAACCTCAACGCGACTTTTCTCAATGGGCTCACTTCAGACGGCAACAATTTTTTATATGCGACTGATTTTACCGCCAAGAAAATTTTCAAGATTGATGTGGCTTCGGTTTCCTTTACTACAATGGCTTCAGGACTGGCCAAAACGCCCAACGGAATTCTCTACGATGGAGAAAACAACCGCTGTGTATTCGTAACTTGGGGCAGTAACGCGCCTATAATGGCGATTGATTTAACTACCAATGCTGTTTCAACTGTTTTAGCCACTACACTGAGCAATTGCGACGGAATTACGCGAGATCGTTGCGGAAATTACTATGTTTCTTCATGGGGCAATAACCGTCTGAATCGATTTGACGCATCACTCACCGGAACTCATATAGTACTGCCTACGGCTTTGAGTAGCCCCGCCGATTTGGATACTCGCATGGATGTGACGGCTGACATCATCGGCAATACCAACGCCAACAACACCATTACACTGACCAATGTCGTACTCCCGACTGCGACCATCGTTTATGGAAATGTGACGCTAACCACTACCGAAGTTTTTGATACTTATCAGTGGTATCTCGATGGCGATCCAATTGTTGGTGCTACCCAGCAAACGTATGTACCAAGTGTTCAAGGTGATTATTACTGTGTGGTCACAAAAAACAATTGCGTAGCAGAATCAAATGTAATTACTGCGCCTTTTTTGAGTAACGATTCCTTTGATTTTAAGAATAACGCCCAAATCTATCCCAATCCGGCTAGTGATTTTATTGATGTTTCTTTTAATGGAAATTGGGATGGAAATTACAACATCATCAATACTTTAGGTCAAGTAGTATGGAGTGCAAAAGAAGATACCGCTGCTCGAAAATCAATCAGGTTATCAGTTTCAGATTTGAAAACAGGGCTTTACATTGTTGAGCTCAAAATAAACGGAGTCATTCAAAAGTTGAAATTTCTAAAAAAATAATCGTCTTGCTAGACTTTGCTTTTACTCAAACAAAGCTTTGAGTTCCGTTGCTTCGATAGGTTTCATTTTTCCGGCCAAGACCAAGCTGAGTTGTTTTCTGCGCAATGCGGCAACGAAACGCTCTTTTTCTAATTCTGTTTCAGGAACTACTGGCGGCACCTCTACTGGTCTTCCCATTTCATCCACGGCCACAAAGGTATAAATGGCTTCGTTGGCTTTGGTGCGCATACCCGATTCGCGGTCTTCCACCCAAACATCAATAAAAATTTCCATTGAACTTTTAAAACTACGCGACACTTTGGCCTCAACCGTTACAACACTTCCTAGTGGAATAGCTCGGTTAAAAGCTACGTGATTCACTGAGGCGGTTACGGTAATTCTACGACTGTGTCTTCTAGCGGCAATACTTGCAGCTCTGTCCATACGGGCGAGCAATTCACCTCCGAAAAGATTATTCAGTGGGTTGGTTTCGCTGGGCAAAACAAGATCGGTCATGACCGTTAAAGACTCTGAAGGGGTTTTTGGCTGCATCGTTTTTTTTGCAAAGATACTCAGCAAACACAAAAAATCCCGCTTCAAACGGGATTATATTTTTAAAGTGATTTGACTAGCAGCCAAGCTTCGGGATTGGTCTGGTGGATTTTGACCATCGCCTCCTGTGCTTGGGCAAGTGTAGCATAACTGCCATATAAAACGGGAAACAAACCATGCTTGTTGGGTTGAATGCGGCGGGCTTTGTAACCGGATTTGAGTAAATCTTTATAAACGTTTTGGGCGTTTTCTTCATTTCTGAACGCACCGGCTACAATATGATAGGATAATTTCTCGGCTTTCACGGTCAAAGTCACTGACGGCACCGGATTCTCAATCATAAAAGTAGCTTCTTGAATTTTATTTTGAACTTGCTTTTGTACGGCCGTTTCAACGATTAATGTTTCGCTTTCAACTTGGTTTTGGTAAAGTTGATAACCCACCATTCCTGTAACAGACAAAGCCAAAACCAAAATCGCTGCATATTTGAGGTAGGAACGGCTTTTTCTGGTTTCTGGTTGCAGTGCAATCGGTTCTTTTTCTGGCGTGATTATCGTTTGCTCGACTTCTTCTTTATAGAAATGTTCTGCTTCTTGTTTGAATTGCTCGCGTTTGATGATTGGCGAAACAAAAGAATTTAAACCAAACGATTCTTTGAGGTAGTTGATATTTTCCGACGGGGTGAAAACCAAATTCTTCTCTGCATTAAGGAACAATTCGCCAATATTTTTGAGGGTGAATTTCTCGTTGACTTGCAAGATGGAATTCCAGATGACTACTTCACTTTCTATTGAAGCTACTGCTTTTTCGTAAGTTGTTTTTTCAATTTGAGCAATATGATTGGCCAATAAACCGTCGTTGTTTTTGAGGTTGGCATTGAACGAAATCACTTTCTTAGGCGGATAAAACGAATTGGTATTCTCGTGTAAATGCGCAGATTGAATTTCAGTCAAGAAAGCACCGAAACCTGGCACAGTAACACACTGGTGACGATATAATAGTTGGGAGATATAATGCTCAATTTTCATAGTGGCAAAGTTATACAATGAGGAGTGCCGGCAAAATTTTATTCACAATTTTTATTAACAATCCCGATAAATTTCATACTTTCAATATTCAAACTATTTGTATGCGCCACGAAGATTTATTTTACGTATTAGCCTTGCTCAAAGTGGAAGGCGTAGGCGATGTAACCGCCAAAAAATTACTCCATCATTTCCCCGATGCGGCTTTGATTTTTAAGTCGAAAATTTCTGAACTTAGAGCCATTTCAGGTGTCGGAGATTATGTGCTAAGAAACCTCAAAGACAAAAGCACTTTCGCCAAAGCAGAAGCAGAATTGCGCTTCATTGAGCAACAAAACCTGAAAGTTGCTTATCATCTCGATGCAGATTATCCTGCGAATTTAAAACATTGTTCTGATGGTCCGGTTTTGTTATTCTCGTTAGGGAACATCGATTTGAACCACCGCAAAATTATCAGCATTGTCGGTACAAGGCAAATTACCGCTTACGGTCAAGATTTTTGTCGAAACCTCATTGCAGATTTGGCTCCTTTAGACCCAATAATTGTTAGCGGTTTTGCTTATGGTGTGGACATTGCCGCCCATCAAGCAGCAGTCGATAATGGCTTGCAAACCATCGGTATTTTAGCCCACGGACTAAATCAAATCTATCCCAAAGCCCATCAAAAGTATGTTCCGAGAATCCTGAAAAATGGTGGTTTAATGACCGAATTCTGGAGCACTTCCAGCCCCGAACGCGAGAATTTTATCCGACGCAACCGCATCGTCGCCGGAATTTCTGAGGCTACCATCGTCATTGAATCTGCCGATAAAGGCGGTTCGCTAATTACTGCTAATATGGCCAACGGTTACCATCGTGAAGTATTTGCAGTGCCTGGAAGAGCATCAGACAAATACAGTCAAGGTTGCAACAATCTAATCAAAACCCAAAAAGCACAGCTTATTACCGATGCTGCCGATTTAATCTATCATTTGAATTGGGACCTGAAGCCCAAAGCCATCCAACAACGGCTGTTCATCGACATGAATCATGAAGAACAAAAAATCTATGACTTCCTACTCAAAAATGGAAAAGAACTACTCGACTTGATTGCCATTGAATGTGAGCTGCCGATTTTCAAGGTTTCGGGGCTTTTACTCAACATGGAACTCAAAGGCTTAATTCGGCCTTTACCCGGAAAATATTTCGAAGCGATTTAACCGCGAAAGCCCAACTTTTCGCGAACACGGCTCAGTACGCCATTGGCTACGGTTTGTGCTTTGGCGGCACCTTTCATTAGCGCGGCTTCAATTTCAGGCAAGTTGCTCATATAATGATTATATGTTTCGCGCTCGGTTTTGAAGCGTTCCAAAATGAGTTCAAACAAAGCTTGTTTGGCGTGTCCGTAGCCGAAATCGCGATTAGCATTGGCGTAATTCGTTCGCATTGCAGCAATTTGTTCTTCAGAAGCCAACAACTTATAGATCGCAAAGATTTTACAAGTCTCGGTGTCTTTGGGCTCTTCGAGTGGCGTGCTATCGGTTTCTATCGACATGACTTGTTTGCGCAGCGCTTTGTCGTCTAGGAAAATATTGATAATGTTATTGGCCGATTTGCTCATTTTTCCGCCATTGGTGCCCGGCACATACATGGTTTGCTCATCGATTTTAGCTTCGGGCAAGACGAAAGTTTCACCCATTTGAAAGTTGAACCTCGAAGCCACATCGCGCGTAATTTCGATGTGTTGCAATTGGTCTTTGCCTACCGGAACAAATTCAGCGTCATACAATAAAATATCGGCAGCCATCAGCATCGGATAGGTAAAAAGCCCCGCGTTCACATCTTCGAGACGATCGGCTTTGTCTTTAAATGAATGCGCCAAAGTCAATCTCTGATACGGAAAAAAACAGCTCAAATACCAAGACAATTCAGCGGTTTGTGGCACATCAGACTGACGGTAGAAAATTACTTTATCGGTGTTCAAACCACAAGCCAGCCAAGCCGCCGCGGTACTATAATCATTTTGTCGGAGTTGATTGCCGTCTTTGATTTGAGTTACCGCATGCAAATCAGCGATAAACAAAAACGACTCGTTCTCCGGACGGTTAGAGAGTTCGATTGCCGGAATAATCGCCCCGAGCAAATTCCCTAAATGTGGCGTGCCTGTGCTTTGAATGCCTGTAAGTATTTTGGCCATGTGTGATAAATTTGCGCAAAGGTAACGGATTTGCTCAAAAAAGAAAGTTGGAAATGTTTACTTTTGAGCAGATGAAACTACTCAAATCGATTTTTTGGATTCTTTGGCGCGTTTGGTTTTACCTGATGATGGCCGTTCCCATCTTGTTGATGCTTCCGATGTTGTTGCTTTCTATCTTGAGGGAAAGTTGGTATCCGTACTTTTTTGTGATGGCCAGAATTTGGGCGAAATTCATTTTGTTTACTTGCGGATTCTACTATAAAATCGAGGCTGAAACTGAAATCAATCCGAGCCAAAGCTATATGTTCGTGGCCAACCATACTTCGATGACTGATATCATGTTGATGCTTGCAGTGGTTCGAAATCCGTTTGTTTTTGTGGGAAAAAAGGAACTGGCCAAAATTCCTTTGTTCGGATTTTTCTACAAACGCACTTGTATTTTAGTCGATAGAAGCAGCCCAAAAAGCCGAATGGAAGTATTCAACCGCGCCGAGAAAAGGTTGGGTCAAGGTTTGAGTATTTGTATTTTCCCCGAAGGTGGTGTGCCGGCCGATGAATCGATTTTACTCGACGAGTTCAAAGACGGCGCATTCCGATTGGCCATCGAACACCAAATCCCGATTTTGCCCATGACTTTCCCAGACAATAAAAAACGTTTTTCCTATACTTTTTTCAGCGGCAGCCCTGGATTGATGCGAGTTTTCATTCACCAATCGGTTTCAACTACCGGCCAAACCGCAGAGAATAAAAAAGACATCAAAGACCTCAAAGAAATGGTGCGAGAAGTCATTTTCAACCAACTTTCAAAAGCATAAAAAAACCCGAACGAATTCGGGCTTATATTAATGCAAATTTCAATAATTAAGAACGGTAAATAAGTGTCAATTAGTGACCCGAGGCTTTAGCCGAAACTGCCGAAGCAAAATTCGTGTTCTACTTATGCTTCATTTTCTTTGATCATCGCTTTGATTTTGGCCTCAATTTCATCAGCCAATTCCGGATTGTCTTTAATAAGTACTTTCACAGCATCACGGCCTTGTCCCAATTTGGTATCACCATAGCTGAACCAAGAACCTGACTTTTTGATGATTTCGAATTCAACCGCTAAGTCTAGAATTTCTCCGGTTTTAGAAACACCTTCACCGTACATGATATCAAACTCTGCAGTTTTGAATGGTGGCGCCACTTTGTTTTTGACGACTTTCACCTTGGTGCGGTTTCCGATTACGTTTTCTCCTTCTTTAATCTGAGAAGAACGGCGAATATCCAATCGCACTGACGCATAGAATTTGAGCGCATTTCCTCCGGTTGTGGTTTCCGGGTTTCCGAACATCACGCCTATTTTTTCGCGCAATTGGTTGATGAAAAACACCGTACAATTGGTTTTGCTGATCGTGGCGGTGAGTTTTCTCAAAGCTTGCGACATCAACCTCGCGTGCAATCCCATTTTCGAATCGCCCATTTCGCCCTCGATTTCACTTTTCGGGGTTAAGGCGGCCACAGAGTCAATTACGACAATATCAATCGCTCCGGAACGAATCAAGTTCTCGGCAATTTCCAGCGCTTGTTCTCCGTTGTCCGGTTGTGAGATAATCAGGTTTTCGATATCGACGTTGAGTTTCTCTGCGTAATTTCTGTCAAACGCATGTTCAGCGTCTATAAATGCGGCAATACCTCCTGCTTTTTGTGCTTCGGCGATTGCGTGTAGAGTTAATGTCGTTTTACCCGAAGATTCCGGTCCGTAAATCTCTATGATTCGTCCCTTTGGATATCCGTTGACGCCCAAAGCCAAATCTAGACCGAGCGAGCCTGAGGAAATAGTTTCTACTTCTTCAACGGCTTTATCGCCCATTTTCATTACGGTGCCTTTACCGTAGGTTTTGTCTAATTTATCAAGTGTAAGTTGTAGCGCTTTTAATTTTGCCTCTTTTTCTGAACTCATCTTTGCGTGGTTTTTCTATTTATGTTGTGCGTAAAAATAATTCTTTTTTTCCCATCAACGATGGCGCTTTTAAAAATGTTATGAGCAATTTTTGACGGCAGCATCTCTTAATTTTTATACCACAAACGCCTTCTTTTGAATTCCCTTTCTGAGCAATTTTGGGGCAAAACAACCCAATGGATAAAGGCTTGGAAAAAATCGGAGTGGAGGAAAAATTGGGTTGTTTGTAGCTTGCCCTAAAATGTAATACTCAAAACTGTTTGGCGTTAATGTATAGTCAAACTTATCGTCTTTACTTGACAATCTGTTGCGGTTTTTCTGCCCGATATGTTAAAATTACACCGGCGATTAGTCGCTTGACCTGCTTAGTTGGGCCGCACAGCGTTGGTTCAGCCAATTAAATTATTTTATTACTTTTGCCCTCCGAAGGCAGCGACCTGTTTTGAAACAATTGTAATTATGGAAAAAATTCTCTCCTATCCGATATCGGCCATCGCTGTGGTGCTGTTTTTTCTGGCGTTGATTGTCTTTCATCCGATACAATGGATTTGTCTGAATGTTTTCGGATACCAAGCCCATAAAAAAAGTGTCGACTACCTGAACTTCATTTTGCTCAGAATAGGCCATGTTGTGGGAACCACTTACAAAGTAGAAAACCGCGAACTGATTCCCGAGAATAAGCCGCTGATTGTGGTAGCCAACCACCAAAGCCTTTTTGATATCATCGGGATTATCTGGTTTTTGAGAAGATTCCATCCTAAGTTCGTCAGCAAAATAGAACTCGCTAAAGGCATTCCCAGTGTTTCTTACAACCTGCGTCACGGCGGATCGGTGGTCATCGACCGAAAAGACCCCAAACAAGCCTTGCCGGTCATTAAGCAACTCGGGGAATATATCGAAAAACACCAACGCTCAGCGGTAATTTTCCCTGAAGGCACCCGAAGTAAAACCGGAAAACCAAAAGAATTTGCACAAAGCGGTCTGAAAATTTTATGTAAATATGCACCGTCGGCTTATATCGTCCCGATTACCATCAATAATTCGTGGAAATTGGTGAAATTCGGATTTTTTCCCTTAGGTTTGGGCAATCGGCTAACGTTCACTATTCACGAACCTTTCGCGGTCAAGGATGTTGACTTTGAGACGCTCTTTAAAAAGACAGAACAAGCCGTGACGCAATCTATTCTAATTTAAAAAAAGTAAAAATGTCTATAAAAAATATCCGTCTGGAAGTGATGCAATTTCTGGAAAACAAAGTCGAAGGCTTCATGGACCAATACCTGATTCCGGTAGAAAAAATTTGGCAGCCTTCAGATTTTTTGCCCCAATCTGGCAGTGACACTTTCTTGGAAGAAGTCAAAGAATTGCGGGAACTTGCCAAAGATTTGCCTTATGATTTTTGGGTAGCGATGGTCGGCGATACAGTTACCGAAGAAGCGCTGCCTACCTATGAATCTTGGCTTATGGATGTAGAAGGCATCGACAACGTAGAGCGCAACGCTTGGTCAAAATGGGTGCGTCAATGGACCGGTGAGGAAAACCGTCACGGCGACGTACTAAACAAATACCTTTATTTATCTGGCCGAATCAACATGCGTGAAGTAGAAATTACTACTCAGTATTTGCTCTCCGATGGTTTTGATATTGGCACCGATCGCGATCCGTATAAAAATTTCGTCTATACTTCGTTTCAGGAGTTGGCCACTTATATCTCACACAACCGCGTTTCGCAACTGGCCAAAAGTTACGGCGACAACAAACTCTCGAAAATGTGCAAGATGATTGCCGGAGACGAGATGCGCCACCACCACGCTTATAGCCATTTCGTGCAAGAGATTTTCAATGTTGATCCTAACGGAATGATGCTCGCTTTCCACGATATGATGAAGCGAAAAATCACGATGCCTGCGGTTTTCCTTAGAGAATCCGGTCAGGAAGTAGGCTCGGCGTTTGAACAATTCTCCAATTCTGCTCAAAGAATCGGGGTTTACACGGCAACAGATTATGTAGAAATCATGCAGAAACTGATTGAAAAATGGGAAATCGAGAAAATCACCGGCTTGGCTGATGAAGCAGAAAAAGCACGAGATTACGTGATGCGACTTCCAGCGCGTATGGCCAAAGTTGCCGAACGGTTTGTTATTCCGCCGGATGCCTTTACTTTTAAATGGGTGGAGCCGGCCACCATTAAATAATATTTCAACTTAATATAAATGTTGGATTTTGAAGTAGCGATGCTTTGAGGTTCAACATTTTTTTATCCAAAACTATGAGCGACCTACATTTGATTCCGAAAACTATTGCTTTTGTTCAACAACAACTCGCGGGCGCCGAAGGAGGTCACGACTGGTTCCATATTGAGCGCGTTTACAAAAATGCGCTACTGATTGCACAAAGCGAAAACTGTGATGAAAGGGTGGTAAAATTAGGCGCGTTGCTGCATGACATTGCCGATAGTAAATTCCATGGTGGTGACGAAACCATTGGGCCCAGAACCGCCAAACTATTCCTTGAAAGCGAAAATGTTGCGCAAGCCACGATTGAACACGTAATCAACATCATTGAAAACATCTCTTTCAAAGGCGGTAATTTCCAGAAAACGTTTCATTCCAAAGAACTCGATATTGTTCAGGATGCCGACCGTTTGGATGCCATTGGCGCCATTGGCATTGCGCGTTGTTTCAATTACGGCGGATTCAAGAACCGCGTTTTATACGATCCGGAGATTGCGCCGAATCTTCAGATGAGCAAAGAAGAATACAAGGCCAGCAGTTCGCCGACAATCAATCATTTCTATGAAAAACTGCTGCTGCTCAAGGACCAAATGAACACCGAAACAGGCAAACGCATTGCGGAAGAAAGGCATCTTTTCATGGAAAATTTCTTAGGACAGTTTTACTCCGAATGGAATGGGGAGAAATAAAAAAGAGAGCCCGAAGGCTCTCTGATTGGCTATAGCGTCAATTTTAAGATTTGCTTTTTCTTTCCCTTTTGACCTAAGAAGAAGACCGAATCACCACTGAGTTCGCCATTGGCTACCATAAATGGTACTTCGTTGTCTTTGTCATCGAGTACTTCGCGATAATCAAAATCACCATTCTCATTGATCCTGATAATATTGAGATTCGACCGCTTCGCACTGGCTTCTTTAAACTCGATGCGGTCGCGGCGTATTTTCCTGACCTTTTCTCCGGTATTGATAAAGAAATAGGCATCAGACCCTTTTGCGGCTGAAGTGAAGGAAAAATAAGGGTTTAGCGTCGGATAATCTTGGCGTTTATTGATGTTTCTGGCCCAAATGATATCTCCAGAAGCGCCAATTTTTGCGCTGATAATGTCGTCATAATGATATATTGTATAAGTACGTGTACCGCCTTGAGGCGAATAAGTTGTAGTTGTAGTGATATAAAATTCTTCAGCATTTAAAATGATTTCGTTTTGAGTGTTGATGATCATTTTTTTGAAACTGACATTCTTCAACTCCTTGTCTTTGTTTTTACCGTACTTGTCAATCATGAATTGCTCTGTAAACGGATTGTATTTTGATTTTTTTATGGCCAGGGTTGTAGGGTCTAGTTCAAAATAACTGATTCCTTTGAAACGATTGTCATTGCGATCAGAATAAAAACCAACACAAGTTAACCGGTCTTGAAAAATGATGGTTTTTAACGAGGCCGCATAATGATCTTCGGTATCGAATACTTGGGTTTTGGAATCCGTACTGGTAATTCGGGTAAGTTCATATTGGTAACGACCGCCGTCCTTTTTCTTTTTAGCTTCTTCGGTTTTGGCCTTGCCTAAAAGGTATAAGATATTACCGTCTTTGGAAACATCAATATTCTCATAAACAAATTTGCGGTCCTTGATATCTCTTTTGAATGTATGATCTAATTTTTGGTTCAGCGCCTTGTCGAACAAGTATATTTTATGGGTTTCAGCAGCTTTGTCTTGAATGTCGATAGTGATGGCAAACGCCGATCGGTCTTCATTGATTATCATTTGTGCACCCCGGTCGCTGTCATAGTTGGCAGCCCCGCCACCTATTCCAAAAAAGCTGACTTTTGAACCTCTCTTTTCGACCTGCTCATAGCTGATACGGAATAGTTCTTTGGTGGTAAAGTTAAAATCGTTGATATCGGAAGTCAGCGCATTACAGATGTAGGCTTTCTCCGTCTTATCGTACAGGTACTCAATCATGCTGATCTGGTTTCCATTGGAAATGGTCCCTAAGATAACACCGTATGTTTTTCTGTCGCCCTTGGTCTGTTTAGACTGGTATTCATACTCTTTCAAAAGTTTCAGGTTGCTATCGTAATGTTCGAAATAATAACCTAGTCCTGACGAAAAAATACCGCCGGCATAGGAACGCACGATTAAGACACCGCCGCTACCATCATCTTCTACCAACTCAATATTGGAATTTTTGTATTCATCTTTGAAAAGTTCGCTTTTGGTCACTTTCACGGGGATTTCCTGCGCAAAAGAGTGCCAGGAAAGCATAGCAAAAGCTAGGCAGTTAAGTAGTTTCTTCATTTTAAATAGGTTGAATGTCTGGCCGAATATAAGAATTTATTTTGCAAATGCCCTATTTCCCGCTAAATTCCGCTTTTCTTTTTTCCAGGAATGCAGTAGTTCCCTCTTTGAAGTCTTCGGTGCCGAAACATTTTCCGAAACATTTGATTTCAGTTTCATAACCATTAACACCATCTTTAAAACCGGCATTCACCGCCTTGATTGCTTGGGAAATAGCCGTTGGGGAATTTTTGATGATTTTCTGTGCGATGCCTTTGCAGTAATCAATCAGTTCGGCTTGTGGTACCACGTGGTTCGCCAATCCTAAACGATAAGCATCCTCTGCCGACATCATCCCGGCGGTCATGATCATTTCCATGGCACGGCCTTTACCGATAAGCTGTGGCAATCTTTGTGTTCCGCCATAACCTGGAATTACTCCTAAAGAAACTTCCGGCAATCCCATTTTGGCATTGTCTGAGGCGACTCTGAAATGACAAGCCATCGCGAGTTCCAAACCGCCGCCTAATGCAAAACCGTTAACTGCAGCAATTACTGGCGTTTTGAGTTTCTCCACAAAATCGAACAACAACTCTTGTCCGCTCGATGCCAAGTGCGCGCCTTCTTCTACAGAAAAATGAGCAAACTCAGCAATATCGGCTCCAGCAACAAAAGCTTTTTCGCCACTTCCGGTTAAAATAATCGCGCGGATTTCAGGGTTAAGTTCGAGCGTATTGAAAGCGTGATGCAATTCCTGAATGGTGGCCACATTAAGCGCATTGAGTTTGCTCGGACGGTTGATAGTAACTTCAGCAATTGCGCCTTCAGCGGTTACCAAAATATTTTCGTAATTCATAGTTTAAGAAGGGATTAAAGGAAGCGCGACCATAAAAGTGGTGCCTTTTCCGTATTCGGTTTCAAATGTAATTGTTCCTTTATAATTTTCGATAATATTTTTGATAATTCCCAAACCGAGGCCCATACCGCTGTTTTTGGTGGTGAACTTGGGCTCGAATATTTTGTCCAGGTACTGTGATTGAATACCGGTTCCGTTGTCGCGCACCAGAATAATGACTTCGCTCGGATGCCTTCTGACCGATACCAGAACCGATTTGTAATCCTGATGCTCCGGTATGGATTGAATGGCATTTTTGACTAAGTTGGTAATAATCCGAATGAGTTGGGTGCGGTCCATTTTGGAGATGATTTCTTTTTCTTCGGATTCAAACACGAGATAATCTTCATTGAAAATATCCAGCGCGAGTTCGACCACTTCCACTACATTCAAGGTTTCGTTTTGTTGGGCCGGCATCGAGGCAAAGTTTGAGAAAGCCGAAGCCACGGCACTCATCGTGTCGATTTGTTGAATGAGGGTTTCTGAATAGTCTTTGAGTTTTTGCTGCAGTTGCGGATCGTTCGGATCGAATTTTCTCTGGAAACTCTGCACGGTAAGTCGCATCGGTGTCAGCGGATTTTTAATCTCATGTGCGACTTGTTTGGCCATTTCACGCCAAGCTTCTTCCCGTTCACTTTGGGCCAGTTTCACGGCGCTTTTCTCGAGTTCGTCGACCATGCCGTTGTAGGCTTTGATCAGCAAATTGATTTCCTTGCTGTTGGCTTCGAGCACAATTTTCTTGTTCTTCTGGTTCAGGCTCGTCACGCTCAAACGGTCGGAAATGGTCTTGAGCGATTGCGTGATATAAGTCGATAAGAAATAAGCCAAAGCAAAAGCAATCACGAGCATGAACGCATAAACCTGACCGAGTCGAATTAGGAAATTCTGGAGTTCTTTTTCGTAAAATCCGTCGTCTTCTACATAGGGTAAATTCAGAATGCCCAGCGGTTTGAACTTTGCGTCTTTGATTTGGCTGTAGGAGGAACGATTGCGTACACCGTCGATGTTTTTAATATCTACGTAACGTTTTTCTATTGAAGATTGTACGAGTTTAAGCACATATTTCGGAATCGGCGGCGAAAGTGTATCGACCGAAAATGACGCTTTTGAAGATTTAAGCAATTTGCCGTCAAGGCTGTAAATATTGATTTCGAGCCCATGAATTTGAGCCAGTTCGTGGATTTTGTCCTTAAAAATCAAACCCAAATTTCTAGAATTCAGCGGATAAGTCGTCGTAGAAAGCACGTATTGAATGTGTTCCTTAATCGCGGTTTCTTTGCGTTCCAATCGTTCCTGATGGTAATCTTTTGCCTCGTTCTTGAACTGGATAATCGAAATCGACGCCATCAGAATCGACGCAATCAAAATCAATACAATCATCGACAGGAAAATCCTGATTCGCAGTGAAAGCATCGACATCTTGAATTTGGCCGCCATTTAGGATGGGTTTTGTTCGCGTATTTTTTTGTAGAACCTAAAGCCCAGCATGATTAGCATCGAAAATAAAATAATTCCAACGACACCGTAAATCCAGTTCACGGCATTTTTGAGGATGACCAGAAACACCACGGCGAATAAAATAATCGTGGCGCCTTCGTTCCATAAACGCATGAAATTAGAAGTATGCCGAACCTCATCGCGCTGCAACTGTTGGTATATCTGATGGCATTTCAAATGATACAGATACAGCAGCAATACAAATCCGAGTTTGACGTACATCCAGGGCATTTGCAACCAAGCATTTCCCAAATCAGTGAAGAACAGCATCCAAAACGCAAAGAAACTAGCCAAAACAGCCGAAGGCCAAGTAATGATATACCACAACCGATAGGTCATGATTTTGTACTGCTTTTGCAAAATTTCCTTTTCGGGCGAAGGTTTTTCAGCGGCTTCAATCTGATAAACAAACAACCGAACAATATAAAACAAGCCTGCAAACCAAGTCACGACGAAAATCAGATGCAGCGATTTGAGGTAATTGTAAAGTTCCATCATTTTTGTTTCTAACACTAATTTCACGAATTAACACGGATTAATTTGTGCAAATCCGTGTTAATCCTTTTAATTTTTTTTGTTGGTTGCCCAATCAGTGATCCAGTCTGCTACCGTCTGGCACCATGGATCTTCATCGTTCAGGCAAGGTACCGCAAAGAATTCTTTTCCGCCATTTTCGATAAATTCCTCGTTGGCGCGCATGGCGATTTCTTCTAACGTTTCCAAGCAATCTGATACAAAAGCAGGTGTTACGACGGCCAATTTCTTAATGCCTTGCGCTGGCATTTTATTGATTTCCACATCGGTGTATGGGGTAAGCCATTTGTCTCCGGCCAAACGCGACTGGAACGTCTGGCTGTATTTCCCTTCCGGAATACCTAAAATTTCCACCACTTGGCGCGTGGTTTCGTAACATTGGTGACGATAACAGAATTCGTGCGCCGGCGATGGCGTAGCGCAACATTTGTCGTCAATGGTGCAGTGCGATTTAGTGACATCAGTTTTGCGGATGTGGCGCTTGGGAATGCCGTGGTAAGAAAACAACAAATGGTCATATTCAAATCCTTCAAGGTGTTTTTTGATTGACATCGCCAAGGTTTGTATGAAATCCGGTTTGTTATAGAATGCCGGCACTTTCGTTATTTTCATCGTGGGGAAATGGGCTTTTTGCAACTCATCGGCCAACGCCCAGATCGTCGTAGTCGAAGCCATAGCATATTGCGGATACAAAGCCAGCAGCATCACTTCGGTTACACCTTTATCCTGAAGTTCTTGCAATCCTTTTTGAATGGTCATCGAACCATAACGCATGGCTAAAGCCACTGGAACGTCGACTAGTTTAGAAACTTTTTGGTGCATCTTTTTAGAAATCACCACCAGCGGAGAACCTTCTGAGGTCCAGATTTTCTCGTAGGCTTCGGCAGATTTTTTAGGGCGGGTTTGCAAAATAATGCCCCGAACGAGCAAGGCGCGTAATAAGAAAGGTACGTCGATCACGTACTTGTCCATCAGGAACTCGTCGAGATAAGGCTTAACATCTTTTGGGGTTGGGCTTTCGGGCGAACCCAGATTGACCAATAAAACTCCTTTCATAATTTTAATTTGAGGATTTGGAAATTTGAGGATTTGAAGATTAGTGCTGTGCCAAATTCATTTTCGGTTTTCCAAATCGGTTGAATTACTTTTAATATTAGGTTTCTTTCTGGAGGTAAAATTTCATCGAATACGGTTCCTCCATTTTCAAATTTTCAAATTATCGTATTCGAATGGATTGACATTAAATATTTTTTCGGCGTGGTGGCGAATTTCTTTTTGAAAGCCGCGATAAAATGGCTTCCGGTGCTATAACCGATTTTCAGTCCGACTTCGTTCACATTGTAGGAACCGCTGTCGAGCAACCGGCGCGCGTAATCCATTTTGTAATCGAACAAGAAGCCGTAAACCGTATCGCCATAAATTTGTTTGAAACCCATTTTGAGTTTTTTCAGATTCAAACCTACTTGATCCGCGAGTTCTTGCAAACCTGGCGGCTCGGCCATATTCGCGATAACGATGTCTTTGGCTTTACGGATTTTCATCACGTTTTCCTCATCGACCAAAAACGGACATTGTTCTGCATCTGGGTCTTCAGAGCGATTGAAATACAAACTCAACAATTCGTAGCCTTTACCTTTATAATATAAATTCTTGATTGACGGATGCAGGTTGTAATGGAACAATTGGCTCAAGACAATCGCCATCGAAGGACTGATATCGGTTTCGTTGTAGTACTTTTTGTCTTTGTTTTCTATGGCCAAAAACGGAATGTGACCGGCTTGATCTGAAAATAAAGCGTGAAATTTCTGAATAGAAACAATCACCGAAATTACCCACGAATTCGGAGCGACTTCCAAATGCAGCGGTAACTCTTTCTGCGGATTGTAGAGCAGCAAAGCCTTTTCTTCTCTGAGCTCTAGGGCGTAAGTTCCTTGATTGAACATGAACTTGGCCTTTCCTTTGATTCCGAAGTGAAACTGAATGAGCCCTTGCTTAATTTGTCGCTCGGCAGTGTACACCTTATCATCCTCATTCTGAAAACGGATTAGGGTAAAATCTTCTTCAATTGTTATTATCTCTTGAGAACCCATAGCGATATTTTTTGAATTGCATTTCAGAACCAAATCTTGTTTTTTATTTAGAATAAATCTACATAAGAAATTTGAAAAGGCTTGATTCTACTGCAAATTTATAAGAAATAACGAATAAAGGAACTTTTCGGTAGGAAATATCCCTGAGCGTTCTAAAAAGCACTTTGAGCGTTATTTTTATAGAAGTCATAGTAATACTTTTGTTTGACCTTTTGAAGGAAAAGTGATTTATGAAAAACCAAACGGCTCCAAAACCGCATTATTTTTACGCCGTCGGACTCAGCTATAAAAAAGCCGATGCCGAAATCAGAGGAGCATTCAGCCTCGATGCCAAAGCTAAAACCAAAGTCTTAGGACAAGCCAAGTCCGAAGGAATTGAAAGCTTAATTGTTACTTCTACCTGCAACCGTACCGAAATTTATGGTTTTGCCGAGCATCCGTTCCAACTGATTAAACTCATTTGTGAGAACTCAAACGGAACTGTAGAAGCTTTTCAAAAAGTGGGGTTTGTTTATAAAAGCCAAGAAGCCGTCGATCATATGTTCCGTGTCGGAACCGGTTTAGACAGCCAAATTTTAGGTGATTTCGAAATCATCAGCCAAATCAAAGCCAGTTTCAACGAATCCAAATCGTTTGGTCTGATTAATACCTTTCTAGATCGGCTCATCAATGCAGTGATTCAAGCCAGCAAAAAAATCAAGACCGATACCGAGATTTCATCGGGCGCGACTTCGGTTTCGTTTGCTTCGGTACAATATATCATCAAAAGCGTTCCAGATATCGGAAGCAAAAACATCTTGCTTTTCGGCACAGGAAAAATCGGTAGAAATACTTGCGAGAACTTGGTCAAACACACCAAAAACGAGCACATCACTTTAATTAACCGCACCAAAGACAAAGCAGAAAAACTGGCCGGAAAACTCAATTTAATCGTTAAGGATTATTCTGAATTGCACCTTGAATTGCAAAAGGCCGACGTTGTGGTTGTGGCTACCGGCGCGCAAAACCCAACCATAGACAAAGCCATCTTGAATCTCAAAAAGCCGCTGCTGATTTTAGATTTGTCGATTCCGAAAAATGTTCACGAAAACGTCAAGGATTTGAAAGAAGTGACCTTAATCCATATGGACCATCTTTCACAAATGACCGACGAAACCCTCGAGAAAAGAAAATCGCATATTCCGGCAGCCGAAGCCATTATCGAAGAAATCAAAGAAGAATTCCTGAACTGGACCAAAGCCCGAAAATTTGCGCCGACCATCCACGCTTTGAAAGAAAAACTCAATTCGATTAAAGATGGCGAGCTGAATTTTCAACGCAAGAAAATCTCAAACTTTGATGAAGAGCAGGCCGAACTCATCTCGAACCGCATCATCCAGAAAATCACGAACCATTTTGCGAACCACCTCAAAGACGACAATACCACAGTGGAAGAAAGCATCGAATGGATTGAGAAAATATTCCAACTCGAAACTACCCTGAAATAATAACTCCAGGGCAGCACAATGACAGAGAAAACCATCAGAATCGGCACCCGAGACAGTGAACTAGCCCTTTGGCAAGCCCATACTGTAGCGCAACAACTCAAAGATTTAGGTTATAAAACCGAGATTGTGGCCGTGAAATCTCAAGGCGATATCATTCTCGACAAACCATTATACGAACTCGGCATCACCGGGATTTTCACCAAAACCTTAGACATCGCGATGATAAATGGTCAGGTGGATATTGCCGTACATTCGA
Source organism: Flavobacterium lotistagni (assembly GCF_011392125.1). Taxonomy (GTDB): domain Bacteria; phylum Bacteroidota; class Bacteroidia; order Flavobacteriales; family Flavobacteriaceae; genus Flavobacterium; species Flavobacterium lotistagni. The sequence continues at coordinate 94,848 of NZ_JAAJBU010000010.1, read as the reverse complement.
TGAAAGACGTGCCGACCGCTTTGCCACAAGGCATTGTTCAAAGTGCTGTTTTGCCTCGAGCGAACATTTTGGATATTTTGGTACACAAAGGCGACGTCGATTTCACCCAAGAAAATAGTATTGCCACAGGTAGTTTGCGCCGTCAAGCACAATGGCTCAACCGTTATCCGAACCACAACGTCGTGGATTTGCGCGGCAATGTGAACACGCGTTTACAAAAGCTCAAAGACAATCCCTGGAACGGAGCCGTATTTGCCGCCGCCGGCCTAGAACGCATCAACCTCAAGCCGGAGCATTCTATCGATTTGGATTGGATGATTCCAGCACCAGCACAAGGCGCAATGGTTGTGGTCGCGATGGGCAACGATAATTTTTGTCTTGACGCGGTTTCGCTGCTCAACGATATTGAAACCGAAGTTTGTACGCACATTGAACGTCAATTCTTGAAAACGCTCGAAGGTGGCTGTACCGCTCCAATTGGGGCAATCGCTCATCTCACCGAAGACGACGACATTGTTTTTAAAGGCGTTTTACTCTCGCTTGACGGAAAAGAAAAAGTACTGGTTGAAAAGTCCATCCCAATTCAAGAATGGAAAAAACTAGGTTATTTCTGCGCCCAAGAAGTATTGGAGAATGGCGGTAAACAGATCATGGAAACGCTCCGATCGCAAATGAAAACCAAAGGATAAATGGAAAATTCCCCGCGCATCCTATCGACCAAAAAGCTCTTGCCCAACCAGAAGCAGTATTTACTGAGCGCAGGTTTTTCGGTCATAGAAGCGGATTTCATTGGTATCCAACATTTGGAATTTAAGTTCGATAAGGTTGGCGAATTCCTGATTTTCACAAGCCAGAATGCTGTGGAAAGCGTCTTGAAAAACAAAAACCACAAGAGCATTTTGCATAAGAGATGCTTCTGTGTGGGCGAAAAAACCAAAGCCCTGCTTGAAGAAAACGGTTTTGTGGTTTTGATTTATGCCGATTACGCCTCAGAACTCGCTTCTACCATTTGCAACAAATACCAAAAACAGGCTTTTACTTTTTTCAGCGGCAACCTCAGAAGGGATATTTTGCCCGAAGCTTTGCAATTGGCCCAAATCGAATTTGAGGAAATCCCAGCTTACGAAACCATTTTCACGCCGATTGAGGTGACTTCCCCAACGGATGGGATTTTGTTTTTTAGCCCTTCAGCAGTCGATAGTTTTACAGAAGTCAATTCGCTAAAGAATCAAACTTGCTTTTGCATTGGGAAAACCACTGCGGAAGCCGTAGAAAAATACTCAGAAAACATTGTCATTGCCCACCAACCGTCGATTGAGAACGTGATTGTGCAATGCATCCAATATTATAAAAACAAACTACAATAGTAGCCCGATTATGATCAAGAACGATTTATTTTTAAAAGCCTTAAGAGGAGAAACCGTAGAACGTCCGCCGGTATGGATGATGCGTCAAGCCGGACGTTATTTACCCGAATTCATTGCCCTGCGTGACAAATACGATTTTTTCACCCGTTGCCAAACCCCGGAACTCGCCGCCGAAATCACTGTGCAGCCAATTCGCCGTATCGCTCCGGATGCCGCAATTCTGTTTTCAGATATTCTCGTCGTGCCGCAAGCCATGGGAATCGAAGTTTTGATGAAAGAAAGTGTAGGGCCATTTTTACCCAATCCGATTCGCACGCCGCAGGATGTTGAGAAAGTTATCGTTCCCAACATCGACGAGACTTTGGGTTATGTTATGGACGCGATCAAACTCACCAAGGAAATGCTCAACGATGAAGTGCCGCTGATCGGTTTTGCCGGTTCGCCTTGGACAATTTTTTGTTATGCGGTGGAAGGCAAAGGCTCTAAAAGTTTTGATACTGCCAAAGGGTTTTGCTTCACGCATCCCGAAGCTGCGCATGCTTTGTTGCAAAAAATCACCGATACGACGATTCTCTATTTAAAAGAAAAAGTCAAAGCCGGTGTCAACGCTGTACAGGTTTTCGATTCTTGGGGCGGCATGCTTTCTCCGGTGGATTATCAGGAATTTTCTTGGAAATATATCAATCAGATTGTTGAAGCTTTGGCCGATGAAACCCACGTGATTGTTTTCGGAAAAGGCTGCTGGTTCGCTTTGCAGGAAATGGGCAAAAGCCGTGCTTCAGCACTTGGTGTCGATTGGACTTGTACGCCTAGAAATGCCCGCTATTTGTCTGGCGGCAATATCACTTTGCAAGGTAATTTCGATCCGTCGAGATTGCTCTCACCGATTCCGACAATCAAGAAAATGGTACACCAGATGATCGACGAATTCGGCAAAGACAAATACATCGTGAACCTTGGTCACGGGATTCTGCCGAACATTCCGGTGGCTCATGCCCAGGCGTTTGTCGATGCGGTGAAAGAATATAAAAAGTAACTACTGGGCGTGTCGCGGCTCCCAAAAAGCTACTCGCATTTTGCTCGCCGCCACCGCGCTGTCCGCAGTACACGGTACTTTGCTGCCATCGCTCACGCAAACCTGACAAAACCAGACCATGTCGTTAACATTCAAAATCCACGACCAAGAGAACGAGCGCATCAACAATATCCTCAAGAGGTTGATTGGGCTGGATGGTTTGCCGCAGGTCAGGACTTTATTCTTAAAATCCACTCAAAAATCAACGCTGCTAAATTTGTGAAACCATGATCTATTGGAGCATCGAAGACAGCAAACATATTTATCCCGAGGAATTTTTCCACATGGTGCAAAAAAACCTCGACCACATCAGCGCTACTTTTCCTATTACGGTGAAAGCCTGCACCACTTTACCCAAAACACAGGAATTTCTCAATAAAAACCGCCGCAAGCAAAACGAAAACCAAGGCTATTATTTCTACCTTCGGAACACGAAAACACAGAAACTCATCGGTTACCTCTGCGTAAAAAACATCAACCGACATATCCGAAAATGCGAACTGGCTTACTTTATCGACAAGGATTTTCAAGGCCAAGGCATTACCTCTGAGGCTGTTGCTAAAACGGTGAACTTCTGTTTCGAAGTCATGAAAATGAACAAAGTTTACATTTGTACTTCGAAAGTCAATGCCGCTAGCCAACGTATCGCTACCAAGCTCGGTTTCAAACACGAAGGTTTGTTGCGCGAGGAATTCAAAAACGGTCAGGCGATACTCGAAGACATCAACTATTACGGATTGCTCCGATCAGAATACCAACCATGAAAGATACTTTTTACCATTACATCGTCGATTTGCAAAACCGCATCACCGCTGAACTGGAAGCCGTCGATACACAAGCGAAGTTCCGCGAAGACATTTGGCAACGACCTGAAGGCGGCGGCGGGAAAACACGCGTGATCGAAAACGGGAAAGTCTTCGAGAAAGGCGGCGTGAATATCTCGGCCGTACACGGAAAACTACCCGAAGCGATGCAGAAAATGTTCAACGTGAGCGAAGCAGATTTTTTTGCCTGCGGACTCAGCCTGGTCATTCATCCAAAAAACCCAATGGTGCCGACCGTTCATGCCAACTGGCGCTATTTCGAAATGTATGACGCCGATAGGAAAATCATCCAGCAATGGTTCGGTGGCGGGCAGGATTTAACACCTTACTATTTGTTCGAGGAAGACGCGATCCATTTCCATCAAACCTGCAAAACCGCTTGCGATAAGCACAACGCTGAATTCTATCCGAAGTACAAAAAGCAATGCGACGAGTATTTCTGGAACACGCACCGCCATGAAGCGCGTGGTGTCGGTGGTTTGTTCTTCGATTATTGCAGAGCGACCGAACAAATGTCGATGCAGGATTGGTTCAATTTCGTGACTGAAGTTGGCGATAGTTTCCTTCAAGCTTACGTTCCGATCGTTGAAAGAAGAAAAGAATTGCCCTATACCCAAGCGCAAAGAACTTGGCAGGAAATCCGACGCGGGCGCTATGTCGAGTTCAATCTCGTACACGACAAAGGCACGCTGTTCGGCCTGAAAACCAATGGCAGAATCGAAAGCATCCTGATGAGTTTACCGCCGCATGTGCAGTGGATTTATGATTATCATCCGGAGCGAGGAAGTGAGGAGGAAAAGTTGATACGTGTGTTGGAAAAACCTAAAAATTGGATAAATTAGCTGTCAGCTATCAGCCGTCAGATTTAATTTATGCGAGATTATAAGAAATTTTCAGTTTGGGAAAAATCACACCAATTGACCCTGGACATATATGTCTTAACGGCATTTTTCCCAAAAGACGAATTGTTTGGACTGACCAGTCAAATGAAAAGATCTTCAAGTTCAATCCCAACAAATATTGCAGAGGGTTGTGGTAGAAATTCTGACAAAGATTTTTGTCGCTTTTTGTACGTTGCATTTGGCTCTGCAAATGAATTAGAATATCAAATTATTTTAAGTATGGATTTAAAATTTATTGAACTAGAGAAAGGTCAAAAGTTACTATCTCAAGTAGAAGAAGTAAAGAAAATGCTAAACGGACTAATAACAAAGCTAACCTCTAAAAGCTAAAGGCTGACCGCTAATAGCTAACAGCTAAAAATCAAAAACATGTTCCCACTAAATCGAAATAGAAGACTAAGAACCACCGAAGCCATCCGCTCGCTGGTTCGCGAAACCATTATTTCCCCAAATGACTTTATCGTTCCGCTGTTTGTCGTGGAAGGTAAAAACATCCGCGAAGAAATCCCGTCGATGCCCAACTATTACCGCCTGAGCCTCGACAACCTAGAGAAAGAAGCCAAAGAACTCTGGAATCTCGGTTTAAAATCGGTTTTGCTTTTCGTGAAAGTGGATGATAAGCTCAAAGACAACAAAGGCACCGAAGCTTTGAACCCGAACGGCCTGATGCAACGCGCAATCAAAACCGTGAAAAACGCCACGCCTGGAATGCTCGTGATGACCGATGTGGCGCTCGATCCATTTTCTTCTTATGGCCACGACGGAATCATCGAAAATGGCCAGATCGCCAACGATATTACCTCAGCCGTTTTGGCCGAAATGAGCGTTTCGCACGCCGAGGCCGGAGCCGATTTTGTAGCCCCGAGCGACATGATGGACGGACGAATTCTCGAAATTCGCGACGCATTGGAAGATGCTGGTTTTATCAACACCGGAATTCTGGCTTACAGCGCTAAATATGCCTCTGCGCATTATGGACCGTTCCGCGATGCTTTAGACAGTGCGCCGGTCGATTTACAAGACATCCCGAAAGACAAGAAAACCTACCAAATGGATTACCACAACCGCATCGAAGCGATCCGCGAAACCTTGATGGATATCGAAGAAGGCGCAGACATCGTGATGGTCAAACCCGGAATTGCTTACCTAGATATTGTGCGCGAAGTTAAAAACGCCGTTGAAGTTCCAGTTGCCGTTTACCAAGTTTCGGGCGAATATGCCATGATTAAAGCGGCTTCTCAACGAGGCTGGCTTGACCACGACGCGGTGATGATGGAACAAGTCACCGCCATCAAACGCGCCGGTGCCGACATGATTGCAAGCTATTTTGCTAAGGATGTAGTGAAGATTTTGGGCTAAGTGACATTTGTCATTTTCAAACCATTTCTGCCATAGTACCTTTGGGTCACTTAAGTCATTTCCCATGAAAACAATCGCGATTTTAGCCGCTGCGGCAATCATTTTTAGCTGCAACAAAAAAGAAAATCAAGACTTCGGAAAACCTTCCGAGCCTGAGAAAACCACTGTCAATTCTGCCGAATTTCCGTTGGCTGAGAAAGGTGCTGAACTCTTCCAAGGCACCGGAAAATGCGCCACTTGCCACAAGACTGATGTAAAAGTAATCGGTCCGAGCCTTCAAGAAATCGCTCAAAAATACACAGAAAAAAAAGCCAGTATTGCCCATTTTCTCAATGGCGAGAGCGACCCGATTGTCGACCCAACCCAATTCGAAGTCATGAAAGCCAATTTCGTGATCACCAAAGCCATGAGCGCTGAAGACCGCCAAGCGTTGGAGCAATACATTTACAGTCAAGGGAAGTAGTTTTTTCAGGAGCCGGGAACCTGCTATCCGCTATATCTTTTGTTCTGAACCCCAGAACAAAAGGATGCCGCTGCCATCAGGGCTAGGACCAACCGGATTATAAGACGATAAGACCGTTAGATTAGGACGCGCTATCTTACAGTCTTAAAATCCTACCATCTTAAAATCCTTTTTAACTATCTTTCAGCCATGGAAACCGCTTACCTCAAAACGCCGCTCGGTGTCGCTAAAATCTGTGGAGACGAAAATGGAATTACCGAAATTTCAGTACTTGATAATGGCGAAGTTTCCAAGCAAATCCCCGCTGTTTTAAAAGAAGCGGCTTCTCAACTTCAGGATTACTTCAACGGCAAACGCACCACTTTCGATTTCAAACGCAACCCGCAAGGCACCCAGTTCCAGCAAAAAGTCTGGAATGCACTGCTCGAAATCCCATTTGGCAAAACCGTTTCCTACATGGACATCACCAAAAAACTCGGCGACGTGAAAGCCATCCGAGCGGTAGCTTCAGCCAATGGCAAAAACCCGTTATGGATTGTGGTTCCGTGCCATCGCGTCATCGGCACCGACGGTTCGCTCACGGGCTACGCCGGCGGATTGTGGCGCAAAAAATGGTTGTTGGAACACGAAAGTCCGAGCGCGCAGCAAAGTCTGTTTTAAAAGTCAAACACGAATTTCACCAATTGACACGAATTAATTGGCCGAAATTTGCTTATATTCGTTTAGATCAAATACGCGCACATGAAATTCCTTAAAAAGTTCCTGCTCTGGTTTACCGTTGTCTTCGCCACGATTATCGCTTTACTTTATATCTTCCAGGTCGATTACCTGATCAAAGCCGTGCGCACGATTTACTTCAACGGACACACCACGGCATTCTTAAAAGACTACACCGAATTCGACAACCGCACGATTCCGAAAAGTCATCATCCGCAACCTTGGGCCACTGCGAAAGATTATAATTCTGTTAAGCCGACCCAAGAACTTGAAAATTGGCACCAAAAAACCGGCACCGTAGCTTTCCTGATTATAAAAAATGACAGCGTTTGGAGCGAAAGTTATTACGAAGATTACGACCAAAACTCCAAATCGAACTCGTTCTCGATGGCCAAGAGTATTGTGTCGGCCTCGCTCGGCAAAGCCATTATACAGGGCAAAATCAAAAGCCTCGACCAGAAAGTTGCTGATTTTTTTCCAGAATTCAGCAAAGGCACTTCCGCGAGAATGACCGTCGGGGATTTGTCCTCGATGTCTTCCGGTTTGGATTGGGATGAATCGTATTACAGCCCGTTCTCGATTACCACTCGCGCTTATTTTGATGAAGATTTAAACAAAGTCATCCTCGGTTTGAAAGGTGTTGACCAGCCCGGAAAAGCCTACAAATATCTTAGCGGGAATACGCAATTGCTCGCCATGTGTATTGAAAAGGCCACCGGAAAAAGCCTCGCCGATTATGTCGCGGAAAACTTCTGGGAACCGATGGGCGCTGAAAATGAAGCACTCTGGCAAACCGACCACAAAGACGGCATCGTAAAAGCTTACTGCTGTTTTGCGAGCAATGCCCGAGATTTTGCTCGTTTTGGGAAACTCTACAAGCAACACGGAAAATGGAACGGACAGCAATTACTTGACAGCGCTTTTATCGCCAAATCCACCCAACCCAGATTTGCACAATCGCCCGAATATGGCTACGGCTGGTGGCTCAGCGATTATAAAGACAAGAACATCTTCTACATGCGCGGGCATTTAGGACAATACGTAATTGTAATCCCGCAAGATGATTTGATTATCGTAAGATTAGGAAACCACCATCAGCACCACGATAAAACCAATCCGCACAGCGAGGATTTTTTTGTATGGATTGACCAAAGCTATGCGATGCTGGCCCAAAGAAAATAATACACGCCGAAAATTTGTTTCACTTAATTTATATACGCCATGATTGAAAAACTCTACCTCGAAAACATTTTGTTCCTCGACATCGAAACTGTACCGGAACACGAAAACTTCGATGCACTCGACCCGGATATGCAAGTGCTCTGGGAAACCAAAACGCAATACCAACGCAAAGACGATTTCTCCGCAGAAGCCTTTTACGACCGCGCCGGAATTTGGGCTGAATTTGGAAAAATCATTTGCATTTCTGTAGGTTATTTTACCCTGAAAAGCGATGTTCGACATTTTCGGGTTACTTCTTTTTTCGGTGAGGAAGTCAAGATTTTAAAGGATTTCTCAGGTCTTTTAGAAAACCATTTCAACAAACCGCAACATCTTCTTTGTGGGCACAACGCCAAAGAATTCGACATTCCGTTCATCGCCAGAAGGATGATTATCAATGGTATCGCGCTGCCCTCCAAACTGAACCTGTTCGGCAAAAAACCTTGGGAAGTACCACATTTAGATACTTTGGAAATGTGGAAATTCGGCGACTACAAAAACTTCACTTCACTGAAATTGCTTACCAAAGTGCTCGGCATTCCTTCATCTAAAGGCGATATCGATGGCAGCCAAGTCGCACAAGTGTTTTACCAAGAAAAAGACATCGACCGAATCATTACTTATTGCGAAAAAGATGTGATTGCCGTGGCTCAGGTTTTTTTAAAATTCCGCCGTGAAGATTTGCTGGTAGATGACGAAATTCTCCATATTTAACCGATAGCACTTTGCAAAGTTGTAAGTTAATGCGTTGAAATCTTTCCCACGAAGCCTCTGTTGGGTCAAAGAGAATTCTATACATTTACGAAAAACTAAAATATGGTATTAAGTAGGTTCTGGCTCGCGATTTTTATTTCTTCGATTTTGTTTGTCGCTATCAGTTTGTTTACCGGCAACAGCTACACAATTGATTATGTACTCAACGGAAAGAAAGACGATCCGGTGCTAGTGGGTGAGAAATACAAAGAACAGCTTCCGGCTTTTATCCGCGACAGTATCGAGAAAGCACCCGAGCAAACGATGGTCATCAATCGCGACACGCTGAACGCCGACTCGACTTATGTGTTTAAGAACAAGACCGTGAAAATCTATAGCGGCGTGCAGAAATCAGACGGCTTGCTGCCGACTTGTAAAAATACCTTACTCGATTTGATTCTGCCGTTGATTGCTTATCTGGCTTTCTTCTGCGGGCTGATGGAACTATTAATCATTTCAGGGGCTTCGGGAAAACTAGCAAAAGTGCTAAGTCCGGTGTTCGTGAAAGTGTTTCCGAGTATTCCGAAAAACCATCCGTCGATTTCTTATATGACTTTGAATTTTGCCGCGAATTTCCTCGGGCTCGATTCTGCGGCGACACCATTCGGGCTTAAAGCGATGGAAAGCCTGCAGGAAATCAATCCGGAGAAAGACAAGGCGAGCGATGCTCAGATTATGTTCATGTGCCTCCACGCCTCGGGGCTTACCTTGATAGCGACCTCGATTATTGGTTATCGCGCGGCGGCTGGTTCGGCAAATCCGGCCGATGTAATGCTGCCTTGTATCATTACTTCTTTCATAGGAACCATTGCGGCTTTTCTAATTGTGGGCATCAGGCAGAAAATCAATTTCAAAAGCGCGTCTTTAGTGGTCGGTTTGATGGGATTGATTGGGGCAATCATTGGGTTGCTGATGTATGTAAACCATTTGGATTTGATTGGTAAAAACTACTTTACTTCGAATCTTTCCGCTTTGATATTGGTCGGGATTATTGCTTTTACTTTGATTTTTTCGTTTGTAAAGGAGAAGAAATTTGTCGAGGCGAAGACCACTGTTTTTGAAGCTTTTGTATCGGGAGCCAACAACGGTATTAAAACCGGCGTGACTATTTTCCCTTACGTATTGGGCATGCTGGTGGCCATTTCGTTATTTCGAAACAGTGGCTTGTTTGAAATCGTCAGCAATTGGATTGCCTTTGGTTTTTCAAATATGGGCGTGAGCAAAGACATTACCGACGCTTTACCGGTGGCATTACTGCGGCCTTTTAGTTCTGCCGGATCTAGAGGGTTTTTGATTGATTCGATGAATACCTTCGGTGCCGATTCGATGACCGGAAGATTGAGCAGCATTTTTCAGTGCAGTGCAGAAAGTACGTTTTACGTGATTGCCGTCTACTTTGGTTCGGTGAATATCAAAAATACGCGTTACGCTTTGGGCACGATGCTTTTGGTGGATGTGATTTGTGTGATTACTGCGATTTTTGTCGCGGGTTGGTTTTTTTAATTCACAACCAATTTAGCAGTTTTAATTAATTGATGGTTTTCGAATAGTTCTGCGAAGTATAAACCTTTTGCTAGATTTTCTATATTGATGCTGACTTGGGCACCACTAAAATACCTTTCACAAACCAACTGCCCTTGCATATTATATAATTTTACAATTGCTTCTTGCAGGGATAGGTCTGAATGAATGGTAAATGAGGTGCTAAACGGGTTGGGTGAAAACGTAATTTTTTCCGGTGTAAACATATTATCAACAGCGGAAAGTAGTCTCTCACAATTGTTGTTTCCGTATACATGCTCATTATTTTGATACACACAATTAGTGTAGACCATGTTGCCTCCGCTTCCTGACATGACAGCCTGATAATTGTGTTGTGGATAAAACGGATGCTTATTGCTTCCTACTCCTTCAATCCATACTTGATAGATAGACCGACCCAGATAACGCGAAGACAATTTTATTCTTTTGCGCAAACCTACATTGGTTTGGATTTCATCCACTAAAATAACGGTCCAAGTGTATGTAGTTAAATCAGAGCGGCTAAACCCAGGTTGTGTGATCGTGTCACCTACTTGAAAATTAAAATCATAAAGTAGCATTTCTACTCCGTTAAGCAATTTGTAAACTCTTTTATTGACAACGTCTTCTCGCAGATAAACTACCGGAACTAGATTGCGGTCGGAATCATATTGCGGAAAACGGTCTCTGTATGGCGTGTAAATATGTCCTTCAATAGTCACGTCTTGCTCGGGAGTATAAACTTTGGTTCTATGAGGAACACAACAGGCAACCGAATGGGTGACAATCCAAGTGGTCTGATTGAGTAACGGATGATAGTCTTGAGCCCATACGGTGGTTTCGAAAATAGCTGAAAACGCGAGCAAAAACAATAGTCTTTTCATTATCAAAGATTTAATTCATTCACAACCAATATTAAAAAATAACAATGGCGTGCTAGAATTTTTGCCGTAACCAACCTAGAAAAACGACAAAATGCACTTCGAACTAACTTTTTAAGATTACAATACCGAATACTTTTGAGATTATTCGCTATTTTTAAAATCCAAAAGCAATTCGTCATGATGAATAAAATCAATGCCTGCTACCAAGCTGCGACTTCTTATCCTGATTTAGCCCGAAGACTCCGAGAAATCGGAATGGAATCCTACACCGTTGATACCGCTACAGGCACCATTCTTTATCGTTTCGCCCAAGGAGAAAACGTGCTGCATTTGGGTAATGCAAACCGAGAAATTGCCATGTCATTCAGCGAAGATTTGACCATCCAAGCCGTGAGAAATAACCAACAAGGCAAAACAGATTATGCCGGTTTTATGGACGAAATCGCTCAAGCTGGAGTTCGGTTTTATGAAGCAACCCTGATAGGCCCCAGAAAAAGGGTCACTTATATCGGTTCAGGCGGATTTTATGAAGAACTGATTCCGCAAAAACTGATTTGATGATCCTGAGAGTCGCCCGACATACCGACAATCTGGAATTAGTGGTGAAATTCTACACCGAAGTGATTGGTTTGGATATTATTGGAGACTTCAAAAACCACGAGGGTTATGACGGCATTTTTCTCGGGAAGGAAAATTTAGATTGGCATCTAGAGTTTACGACCTCAGATGAAAAAGCGGTACACCAACCCGATGCTGATGATTTATTGGTTTTTTATCCCAAAACCAGCGAAGAATATGATCGCCTGACGGAGCGGATTACCGTCCACAATGTTCCTCGTGCTCAAGCCAAAAACCCTTACTGGAACGAAAACGGAATCCTAATTTTAGACCCTGATGGTTTTGGAATTGTGATTTCTGATTTGCGAATTAAACTACAAAAATAGCCCTGAGCATCCACGCTAAAAACTTTGAATATGACGGTTGATCGAAAAATATTGTCTTTTTTAAAACCTGATTTAGTTGAGAAAATAATTCAGGAATCAAGCGTTAAAGAACTCCCTAAAGGCACTGAAATTCTAAGAGAACAACAGTATGTTAAAGTGCTTCCGATTGTGATTAACGGGTTAGTAAAAGTGTACTCCAGATTCGACGAGAAAGAACTACTGCTGTACTACATAGAACCCGCGCAAAGTTGTGTGATGACTTTCTACGCCGCATTGAAAAACACACCGAGTAAAGTATTTGCCATCACTGAAGAAGACTCGAAACTGCTCTTGATTCCGGTGCAACTATTGCCCAATTGGCTTCGAGAATATCCTGATTTTAATGAGCTTTTTTACAATCAGTTCAATTTGCGATATTCAGAACTCCTAGATACTATAAGCCATTTGTTATTGGATCGTATGGACAAACGGCTTTACGATCATTTAAAAAAGAAACTGGAATTAACCGGCAGCGCCTCCATCATCATGAGTCATAACCAGCTTGCCAACGAATTAGGAACCGCGCGCGAAGTCATTACGCGTGTTTTGAAAAAGCTAGAAAACGAAGGCAAGATCGAACAAAATTCAGGTGAAATAAAAATCATCCGCCCGTGGTGACCACAGTCACTGCATGGCCAAAAAACACGACTTACTTTTGTTAGGCAATAATGCATTAACATTCAATTTTTGAGTCATGAAAAAAAATATGGGTTCAGCAGACCGGATAATCAGAGTAATCATTGCTGCTATCATCGGGTTTCTTTATTTTAGTGGAACAATCACCGGTACTGTAGGAGTAATTCTATTGGCACTTTCAGTAGTGTTTGTATTAACCAGCCTAGTCAGCTTTTGTCCGCTATACGCACCATTAGGAATCAGTACTTGCGCTGTTAAGGATAAAAAATAAAGTGGCAAGTTCAACCATTGCATAAAAAAAGAGGCTTTACTAATATAAGATGCCTCTTTTTTTTTTAATCTATTTGCATTTCAGGGATTTCTCCTTCGATAATCAACTCGGCTTCGGTGCTGGCGATAATATGTTCTACTGAAACGCCCGGCGCTCGCTCAAGTAATTTGAATCCTTTCGGGGTAATTTCCATCACGGCGAGTTCGGTCACTACTTTCTTCACACAACCGACGCCTGTTAACGGCAAAGTACATTTTTTCAGGATTTTAGATTCTCCTGCTTTGTTCACGTGCATCATGGCCACGATAATGTTTTCTGCCGAGGCGACTAAATCCATGGCACCGCCCATGCCTTTGACCATTTTCCCGGGAATTTTCCAGTTGGCAATGTCTCCGTTTTCGGCTACTTCCATGGCACCGAGTATGGTCAAGTCTACGTGTTGTCCGCGGATCATTCCGAAACTGAAACCCGAATCAAAGAAACTCGCTCCGGGCAAAGTAGTGATGGTTTGTTTTCCGGCATTAATTAAATCGGCATCTTCTTCTCCTTCATAGGGAAACGGGCCCATGCCCAAAACCCCATTCTCACTCTGGAATTCTACCGAAATATCGGTGCGGACATAATTGGCCACCAAGGTGGGTATTCCGATGCCTAAATTCACGTAATAACCGTCTTTGACTTCTTTGGCAATTCTTTTTGCAATGTCGTTTTTATCTAAGGCCATGATTAATCTCTTTTTCGGGTGGTACGTTGCTCGATGCGTTTTTCGAATTTTTCGCCTTTGAAAATCCGTTGGATTAGAATGCCCGGGATGTGCACTTGGTTCGGATCGAGGCTGCCGGCGGGCAAAAGTTCTTCGACTTCAGCGATAGTGATTTTAGCTGCGCCACACATGCAAGGGTTAAAGTTTCTCGCGGTGCCTTTGAAAATCAGGTTGCCGGCTTCGTCACCTTTCCAGGCTTTGACGATGGCGAAATCGGCTTTGAAGGCGTGTTCCATCACGTGCATTTTGCCATTGAATTCGCGGGCTTCTTTGCCTTCGGCGACTTCGGTTCCATAACCGGCTGGCGTGAAAAACGCGGGAATTCCGGCTTGTGCAGCACGGCATCGTTCGGCTAAAGTACCTTGCGGAATGAGTTCGACTTCGAGTTCGCCCGAGAGCATTTGACGTTCGAATTCAGCGTTTTCGCCCACGTAAGACGAAATCATTTTTTTGATCTGCTTCTTCTGGAGCAACAAGCCCAAACCGAAATCATCGACTCCGGCGTTATTTGAAATGCAAGTGAGGTTGTGGGTGCCTTTCTGGACCAGTTCGGCAATGGAATTCTCCGGAATCCCGCAAAGCCCGAAACCACCGAGCATGAGCGTCATTCCGTTTTCGATGCCTTGTAAGGCTTCTTGTACTGAGTTTACTTTTTTGTTGATCATATTTTTGCTTTACCGCGAAGTTCGCAAAGGTTTCGCAAAGTTCGCAAAGGTTGCTTTATTTTAGGCTCGCAAAGACGCTAAGGCGCAAAGCTGAGCAGTATGTTTATTATTTATCGGATTGCCCTAGCCCTGATCGGAGCGGCAGCCCACAGCGCAGCGAGGACTACAGCGGAGAGCAGGTTCCCGGCTCCTGAACTTAGAACCTTAGCCTCTTAGTGCCTTTCTTCTACAATTCAAATTCGTCGGTGTTCTGCTCGAAATCGGTCGTGTCTTTGACCGGTGCCCAGCAATCAACCTTAATGGAGAGATTGGCCGGTCGTTCGAAATCTTTCTTAGACACGTTGAGGGTTTCGTCGGTATAACACTGCTTCATGAACATCGCCCAAATCGGTAATGCCGCCGTAGCGCCTTGCCCGTAAGTGATGCCCTTGAAACGTGCCGACCGGTCTTCGCAACCGACCCAAACGCCCGTGGCCAGATTCGGTACCATGCCCACAAACCAGCCGTCGGATTGGTTTTGCGTGGTACCGGTTTTACCCGCAATCGGGTTGGTGAACATATACGGATAACCCGTTACTCGGTTGTAGCCATGGCCACCGCCTTGGGTTCGCAAACGCGCTCCGGAACCGCCTTCGGTCACACCTTCGAGCAGTTTGATGACCGCAAAAGCGATGTCTTTGTTCAGGACGTCATGCGAATCGGGTGTAGGTTCATATATCACTACGCCGTTTTTGTCTTCGATTCGGGTGATGAATTGTGGCTTCATATAAACGCCTTCGTTGGCAAAAGTGCTATAGGCCGCCACCATATCTTGCACAGTCACTTCTACGGCACCAAGCGCGATAGAAGGTTGCGCAGGAATATCTGATTTTACTCCGAGTTTGTGCGTGAGCTCAACCACTGCTTCTGGGCCGACTTTGTCAATGAGTTTGGCCGAGACCGTATTGATGGAATTCGCGAGCGCTTTTTTGAGGGTCACCATGCCGCGGTATTGGTTGTCGGAGTTCTTCGGTTCCCAGTCTTCGGTCACGTTGTGTTTGCCTTTGTGAATCATGAAAGGGCTGTCGATAATGGAATCACAAGGCGACATATTGAGTTGCTCGATGGCTGTGGCATACACAAAAGGTTTAAAAGTAGAACCTACTTGGCGCGCGCCTTGGCCCACGTGATCGTATTGGAAATACTTGTAATTGATGCCGCCAACCCAAACTTTGATGTGCCCGGTTTGCGGTTCCATGGCCATCATGCCGGCCTGTAAGAAACTCTTGTAATAGCGGATGGAATCTGTGGGCGTCATCACGGTGTCTTTCTCGCCTTTCCAAGTGAAGACTTTCATTTTGGTTTTCACCCCAAAGGATTTGATGATTTCTGCCTCAGATTTGCCTTGGTCTGCCATGCCTTTCCAACGGCTCGAATTCTTCATGGCCTTGCGCATGAGTTTTTCGGTTTCGGCTTCGGAAATATTTACAAAAGGCGCATTCTTGTTTTCTTTTTGTTGACTCGAAAGCTCTTCCTGTAAATTGGGCAAATGCTTGGTCACGGCTTCCTCGGCATAAGTCTGCATGCGGGAATCGATGGTAACGTAAATCTTGAGGCCGTCTTTGTAGATGTCGTATTCCGAACCGTCTGATTTCTTGTTTTCTTTGGCCCAAGTTTTCATGAAGTCGCGCAGGTATTCGCGGAAGTAAGTTCCAATACCATCAGTGTGACTCTCGGGTTGGAAATGCAACACAATCGGTTTTTGCTCGAGTTGCTTTTTGGTGGCCTCGTCTAAAAAACCGTTGCGCACCATTTGACCTAAAACAATGTTTCGTCTTTTCTGTACTTTCTCTGCGCGGCGCACCGGATTGTATAACGACGGATTGGTCAGCATACCGACGAGCATCGCGCTTTCATCGATAGTCAGGTCGCGAGGCTCTTTACCAAAATACACTTTGGCAGCCGAACGAATTCCGACCGCAGTATTCACAAAATCCGCCTTGTTGAAATACATCGCGATGATTTCGTTTTTGGTGTATTGCCTCTCGAGTTTAATGGCGATAATCCACTCCTTCGCTTTTTGGATAATCCTCAACGGAAGAAAACGCGAACCTTCACCATGGAAAAGCAACTTGGCCAATTGTTGGGTGAGCGTACTGGCACCACCATCAGAACCGAGTTTGATTGCGGCACCTAAGGTTCTTCTGCCGTCAATACCCGAATGCTCGTAGAACCTTTCATCTTCGGTCGCCACCAAAGCATTCACCAAATGTTTGGGCAAATCAGCGTATTTGATGGGCGTTCGGTTCTCGTTATAGAATTTACCGATAGTTACGCCGTCGGTAGAAATAATTTCAGTGGCCAGATTGGAATCTGGGTTTTCAAGGTCTTCAAACGAAGGCATCGAACCGAAAAGGCCCCAAGAAGCGAAGATGAAAAACAGAAAAATCCCGGCTAAAGTGTAGCCATAAATCTTCCAGAATTTCTTTTTGTAGTACTGGATGTCTTTGTTCGGTGTTGGGTTGGAAACTGCCATAATGCTTGTCTATTTTTCTATTCTGAAACCGACTTCGGTGATTCCGTCTAATTTTTTTACGCCTTCTACTTTCCCGGTTTGGCGCACGGCATGGCGAATATGCACTTTATAAGCGCCGGGTTTGAACTTCATGCGTTCTTTGTAAACGAGCTTGCTTTCTTTAACATCGGTAAAACCTTCGCCGAGCAAAGAGCCGTCTTCATTGGCCATTTGGTATTCGAGCGTGTCGACTAACGTAACTTTGTCGGGCTGTTCCAAGGCCACAATTAAAAACAAGTTGTTGTACGGATAATCATTGTTATCGCGGATGTTCACAAAGAGATTGTAATATTTTTTCGGATCGAGCTTGGGCAAATCGAAACTTACCACGGAATCTTTGTCCCAACTTTTGCCTACAGACACGTATTCATCGAATACCCGCTTTTTGTCGCAGGAAAACAACGAGCATACGACCAGAAAAAACAATACACTATTTCTTAGGTTCATTTCTATTGGATTTGTTCGGTCTTCTGTGGTGGCGGTTTTCTCTATTAGGGTTCTGTGCGTTTGTGTTAGGCTCGCCGGAGGCAACCGGTTTTGGCGCTCCTTGTTTCTCGCCCGATGGGCGCTTTTTCTTGTTCGGCCTTTTTTTGCCTTTGGGCTGATCGAAACGCGTGAGGCTTTCTTGACCCATGGCATTGTTGAAATCTTTTTCTGGAGCCGACGGTACTTCAAGAGCGTAATCTTCGAGTGAAGACACTTTATTTTTGGCTTTGTTCTCGGCGATAATTTCCTTGACTTGCTCGATTTTCAAAACATGCCACTGAATGGAATTTTCACGGTAAGCAAACCACATCAGGCCTTTGAAAATATCTTGTTTCTGGCAAATCGCCTCGCCTTTTTCGGTGTAGAGCTTGGTGTCGAAATCGGGAAACCCTTGCAATGCATCCATGTAAGTGTCGAGTTCGTAGTTCAGACAGCATTTGAGTTTTCCGCACTGCCCGGCCAATTTCTGAGGATTCAAAGACAATTGCTGGTAACGCGCTGCCGAAGTATTTACACTGCGGAAATCAGTGAGCCAAGTCGAACAACACAGTTCTCTTCCGCAAGAGCCGATACCGCCCAAACGCGAGGCTTCCTGACGAAAACCCACTTGTTTCATTTCGATACGAATGCTGAACTCCTTTGCAAAATCTTTGATAAGTAGCCTGAAGTCTACGCGATCATTGGCGGTATAATAAAAAGTTGCCTTGGAGCCATCGCCTTGAAATTCGATGTCGGAAATCTTCATTTCGAGTTGGTGCGCAATGGCCAATTCTCTAGCCCGTACTTTCATCGGCTCCTCTCGGTCGCGGGCTGCAGACCAGATGTCGATGTCTTTCTGTGAAGCTTTTCGATAAATTTTGGCCAAATCCAGAGCTGTTGGGTTGGCGCCTTTTTTCTTCATTTGAACCCGAACCAATTCACCGGTTAAGGTAACAATCCCGATGTCATGACCCGGAGAAGCCTCTGTAGCCACAATATCGCCTATGCTTAAGGTAATTTTTTCAGTATTTCGGTAGAATTCTTTGCGACCGTTTTTGAAGCGAACCTCTACGCAATCGAAAGGTTCCTGTCCGCCGGGAAGGGCCATATTGGAAAGCCAATCAAAAACGGTTAATTTGTTGCAGCTATCGGTGCCGCAAGTCCCATTATTTTTACACCCTTTTGGCGCGCCGCCATCAGCAGTGGAACAACTGTTACAAGCCATAAATCTGTATATATGATGATCGCCTCGAAAGACTACTTTACAAAACGTTTAGTGCGTAAAGATAGTATTTAAGTTTTAAAGTTTCAAAGCAAAGTTCGGGCTTGAAAATTCAGTAGCTGACGTTGAAAAAGTTAGCTCTAGATTCCGTAAAATCGAGCGGTGCTTTTAAGTTTCCTTGACCGAAATGATCTTTACCGGACAGGCCTTCGCGGCTAGTTCACAAAATTCAGCAATACTGTGATCGGCCGATTTGAGCGTAAAGAATCCTTTGGCGTCTTGTGCGTGTAGCAGTACCGTTTTGCCGTCTTTCTTCGACATCTGGAATTGCCCCGGTGCCATCTCTACACAGTAATTACAGCCAATGCATTTGGCGCGTTGCAAAGTCACCACTACCATCAGTTCTCTACAATTTTATAGAGTTTATCCGACATTCTCACGCGAAACGGAAGCTTTAACGTAAACGAATCTCCTTTAGTGGCTTTCTCGGCCGCTACGTCATTGACATACATCGAATCAATGGTAAGCTGCTGTGCGCCGGTGCTTGGACCGGTAATCAGAATGGTATCGCCGGCTTTGATATCGTAAGCTTCTATTTTGAACTGGGCAATATTGGCTTTCGGGAAATAATGAGTGCCTTTGCCTACGTAGACTTTTTTCTGCGTCGCCATCGAGCCAGAAACATCGCTCCATTCGCCTAATTCTTGACCGAGGTAATAGCCCGACCAAAATCCGCGGTTGTAAACGGTGTTGAGCTCGTCCATCCAAACAGCCACTTTTTCGTTGGTGAAAGTGCCTTCGTAGAAACTGTCAATCGCGTCTCGATAGGTTTTGATGACAGTAGCCACATATTCCGGAGCGCGGCCGCGGCCTTCGATTTTCAAGACTTGGATACCGGATTCGATGACTTGGTCCAGAAAATCGATGGTGCACAAATCTTTCGGAGACATCATATATTCATTGTCGAGTTCAATTTCAAAACCTGATTCCTGATCGATGACGGTATATTTCTTTCGGCAATTCTGTTTGCAAGCGCCACGGTTGGCTGAAGAATTATGCGAATGCAGGCTCAGATAACACTTGCCCGAAACCGCCATGCATAACGCGCCATGACCGAAAATCTCGATTTCGACCAAATTCCCGCTCGGACCTTTAATCTGTTCTTTCTGAATTTGTTCAGTGATTTTTTTGACTTGACGCAAACTGAGTTCTCGGCTCAAAACCATCGTGTCGGCAAACAAACTGTAGAATTTTATCGTTTCGATGTTGGTGATATTGAGCTGTGTGGAAATATGCACTTCAATACCCAAAGTTCTCGCCATCGCAATCACAGCTTGATCTGAAGCGATCACTGCGGTAAGGTTCGCGGCTTTGGCTTGGGTCAGTAAAGTTTTGACAACCGACAAATCGTGGTCGTAAATAATCGTGTTGAGTGTTAAGTAAGTCCGGACATTCTTTTGACGGCAACGACGCGCAATTTCCGGCAAATCACCAATGGTGAAATTCACCGAAGCCCGAGCGCGCATGTTAAGTTGTTCTACTCCAAAATAAACCGAATCGGCGCCATTGTCGAGTGCGGCCTGAAGCGACTCAAAGTTCCCTGCCGGAGCCATGAGTTCAATTTTTCCTGAAGTAGTCATTAGTCTAAAATTTTAAAAACTTTATCTGAAAGACGCACGCGGAAAGGTAAAGCAATCGTGACTTTATCGCCAAGAGAAGCAGCCTCGGCTTGGGTTCCGTTAACTTGCATTTCGGAAATGGTAATCGTTTCATTTCCTGTAGTCGGGCCTGAAATTAAAATCGTATCGCCGGAGTTTAGTTCGCCGTTATCCATCACAAACAAACCGACTTGCGCTTTTACATAAAAATGCGATACTTTGCCGAGCAGCATTTTCTTGACTTTGATTTTCTCGCGGATTGGTGTTTCTTTGATTGCAGTAGCCAACGGAATGTCAGACAATTCGCCCGAATGTTTGAACTTGAGCTTGTCGGATTTGCCTTTTCTGAAAATTTTATTGCCGTTCATAATGCCGCGGCGCAATTTAATCTGCTCGTCCATTGGCAAATGGATTGTCTGTTGGCATTCTTCAGAGCAACAATTTTCCATCGCGGCTTTACAGTCATCGCATTGGATGAACAACAAATGACAGCCTTCATTGGCGCAGTTGGTATGATTGTCACACGGTTTTCCGCATTGGTGACATTGGGCTACAATATCGTCGGTGATGCGCTCGCCGAGTCGGTGGTCGAACACGAAATTCTTCCCGATGAACTTGCTTTCGAGGCCTTCTTCTTTGACTTGTTTGGCGTAATTGATGATGCCGCCTTCGAGTTGGTAAACATTCTTGAAACCTTGGTGTTTGAAGTAAGCCGACGCTTTTTCGCAGCGAATTCCGCCTGTGCAATACATCACGAGATTTTTATCTTCTTTGAAATCCTTGAGCTGCTCGTTGATGATCGGCAAGCTCTCGCGGAAAGTTTCCACATCGGGTGTAATCGCGCCTTTAAAGTGCCCGATTTCGCTTTCGTAATGGTTGCGAAAATCTACTACAATCGTATCGGGGTTTTCTAAAATTTCGTTGAATTCCTTGGCTTTGAGGTGCACGCCGATATTGGTGACATCGAAGGTTTCGTCATTGAGTCCGTCGGCAACTATTTTATCGCGCACTTTGACGGTCAGTTTTAAAAACGAGTGGTTGTCTTGCTCGACAGCGACGTTGAGTCGGATGCCTTTCATGAAATCGTAAGCTTCCAGAGTTTCTCGAAACGCTTCCATGTTTTCAGCCGGAACGCTCATCTGCGCATTGATGCCTTCGTGGGCTACGTAAGTGCGGCCGAGCGCGTCGAGCTTGTTCCACTGCAGGAATAATTGGTCACGAAATGCTTTTGGGTCTGGAATTTTGGCATACGCATAGAAAGACAAAGTGAGCCTTTGTTTGCCGGCTTGGTCAATAAGTTCGGCCCTTTCTTCCGCGCTTAAAGTGTTGTACAGTTGCATGCTATAAACGTTTAAGTGAGAAATATATAAAATCCTAAATGGAAGGATTCGGGCGCAAAGATAGGAATTAGTAGTTAGTAGACAGTAGTTGGTAGTTAGGATTTTTGGAGTAGTTTTTCGAAGGCTTTTCTCGGAGCGCCGGATAGTATTACTTCACCACAGTAGGTGTAGCCCAATTTCTCCACGATTCGAAGCATGGGTAAATTGTCAAAATTCGTATCAACTTTAATACTGTAAATGTTTTGACCGATGGCGTATTTTTCGATTTCGAGAAACATTTGCTGCACCAAACCTTGACCTAAATAATCTTCGGAAATCGCGACCCGATGCACCACTACAAAATCTCCGTTGCTGAGCCATTGCCCGTCAATGTTAGCATAAGCCGGCTCGTCATTGATTAAAACCGCGCTGTAACCGATGACTTTTTGGCCATCCGCTAAAACAAAACCAACGCCTTTTGCCATATCGTTTCGGACGGCATCAGGATTCGGATAACCGTTTTGCCATTGTTGGCTGCCATCGGCTTTTCGTCGGGCAATCGCTTGTTGCAGAATGGTCCAGATTTGCGGGATTTCTGAAAGTTCGGCTTTTCGGAATTGATAGTTCATCGCGAAGATAAATGTGGATTTAAAAAACAAAACCCTACAAAATAGTTACTTCTTATAGGGTTTCTGGAATACGTTTTTGGAATTTTAGCAAAACTCCTGATAGGCGTCTTTGAGGTTTTCTGCAATCATTTCTGCTGGGCGACCTTCAATGTGGTGGCGCTCGAGCATGTGCACCAATTCACCATTTTTGAACAAAGCCATGCTCGGCGATGAAGGCGGGAACGGAAACATGTGCTGACGAGCCGCATCAACAGCTTCTTTGTCGACGCCGGCGAAAACCGTGATCAAATGGTCTGGTTTTTTAGCTCCATCCAAACTCATTTTCGCTCCCGGACGCGCATTTCTTGCGGCACAACCACAAACTGAGTTCACTACCACCAAAGTTGTTCCGTCTGCTTTTATCGCATTTTCGACGGCTTCGGCGCTATATAATTCCTGAAAACCGGCGTCAGTGAGTTCGGCGCGCATCGGTTTTACCATTTCTTCTGGATACATATTGTTTGATTTTAGATGAAATATTCGGCTTTGGATTTGAGAAAATCCGCTGCAAATATAAGCAGAAAACCCAATCGGAATGCTAAAGATTTGTTAGAATAACCTTCCTAATAATGCTCGGATGAATAGCTTTTTCGGACAACTCCAAATGATTTTCAAATCTTCGGCAAACGTGGTTTCTTCATCGAGGAATTTGAAGATGAGCGCCGGGCTGACATGACAGAACATACCTGAAAACACCGTGCTTCCCAAATCGTTTCTTCGGCTTAACACATCGATAAACAATAAATCATAAAACCAGAATTTGTTCTTTTGGTGGAATTTTCTAAAGTCATTCTCCGTAGCTAAAAATTGCACCAAGGCTTTAGATTTTTTGACCGTATTTTTAAAGGTATAACCCGTACTGGCTTTGGTCCAACCGCCTGCCGAACCGATATGGATAATATTTTTAGTGTTTTGCTTCCAAAACGGATAAACCGTCATTGGGATATTGCCGTGCTCTTTCTCGGTGATTTCAAAATCGATAGCGCCGATATTTTCAAGATATTTTGCAATAGCGGTTTCGTATTCTTCTCTCGGAAGCAACTCTTTAGAGAACAAAGTATATTCGACCAAAGCTTCAGTTTCGGAAAACGGCAGCACATACATAAAGCGTGTATTGTTGTTCTGCGCAACGGAAAAATCCATGAACGTAGCTTTAATCGGATTGAAAACTTGACTTTTAGTTTTTACGAACCAGCCGACAAAGTGTTGTTGCAAAAGTGGGTATTTCTTCTGGTTGCGAACCATTTCAGGATTGAAAATCGAATTGAAAACCTTATTGCAAGTGAAACTTTGCGTGTCGGTTTTGACGATGCAATGCTGGCCCAACTCATGAAAATCAAGGACTTTTTGTTGCAGAAAATGAACGCTGGTTTTTCCTTCGATTGTTCTTCGGAACCCATCATAAAAATCCTTGCCCTGAATCATCTTGTACTGGTAAGGCTTTAAATCAAGTACTTTCCTGAAGTCGGTATCGGCATAAACTGCCTGATTCCACGATTTGGAAACGATGCCATCAAAATCATCCTGCTCATCCCAAAAACACCAAGTGCGGTCATTGGTTTGTTTGTCATCTGCATCGATTATCAAAATGGATTGGCCTGAAAATTTCTCGTTTTTCACCATTTCATAAACCACCATCATAGCCGATAGTCCGCCTCCGGTAAATATGTAATGATAGTGTTGCATCCCGCGAAGATAATGGTTTTTGTGCAGCTTATCGCCTAATCGAAAAACCTAACGCCACATAATAATCCGGAGCGTTTTGAGTCAAGCCGAAACCCGAAGAAACATCGAGCATGAAATCATTATTGACCAAATAAGTCAAACCGCCATCGAAGCTATGATAAGCGGTATCTTCTTGCGGAGCGAAACCAAAACACTCAATATAAGCACCCCATTTTTCTGTGATGGAATAACCTGTGGTCAAAGTGTAAAGAAAAGTCGGCTCGGCAGAAAATCCGTCCCACTCACTACCAAGGTTGTAGCTCAAACTGAATTTTTCAGACAAAGTGTGCTGCATCACAAAACGGAATTCCGGCGCATAGAAATCGGCTTTGTAGTCTGTAGAAGCCAACTTAGGAATTGACATATGCCCAATAAACGACGTTTTCGGAATAAAGCCATTTTCCTCACAAACTTTAATCTTGCAACCCACCAAAACCGGAAGCAACCCGAAAGTGTTTTCTCTAGCATTTTCCCCGGCGAGTTCGGTAATCAAACGCAATTCGAAATTTTCGTTCACACCGTATTTCCATAAAGCTGCGGGCATGGCATAAGAATTAATTTGTGCATTTTCTTTCTGATAACTGAAACCGCTTTCGAGTTGAAACATGCCTTTAGGAACCAAGGCCGGGGTTTCGGTCTGATCAGGTCGGTCGGCTTGGATGGAAGCCGTTTGTGCTTGGATAAATATTCCGTTCAGTAGTAAACTCAGTAGCAGTATTTTTTTCATGTTGATAAATTTTAGACAAACCTAAAAATATATTTACCTAAATCAAATTTATTTTTATATTTGCTCAAAAAAATGTGATGAATACCTCTTTGGAAGAAGTCAATCAATCCGTCTCGACGCAAAACAAAACCTCAGTTTTCAGAAAAATCTTGGCTTTCTTTGGCCCGGCTTACCTCATCAGTGTCGGTTATATGGATCCGGGCAACTGGGCGACCGATATTGCCGGAGGAAGTCAATTTGGTTACGCGCTCATTTGGGTGTTGCTCATGAGTAACATCATGGCGCTGTTGCTGCAAAGTTTGAGTGCGCGTTTGGGTATTGTTACCCAGCGTGATCTCGCCCAAGCATCTAGGGAAACTTACTCGCGCTACGTGAACTATATTTTGTATTTCTTGGCCGAAATTGCTATTGCTGCCTGTGATTTGGCCGAAGTGCTCGGAATGGCCATCGGAATCAATCTTTTGTTCGGATTACCACTAATTCAAGGTGTGATGATTACGGTTTTAGACACTTTTTTGTTGCTCTTCCTAATCAATAAAGGCATTCGCAAAATGGAAGCCTTCATTATTACTTTGGTTTCCATCATTGGGCTTTCGTTTATCTGCGAGATGATTTTCGCCCAACCTGAACTTCCGAAAATCATTGGCGGATTAGTGCCTTCCTTACCCGACGAAACCGCTTTGTATATCGCCATCGGAATCATCGGTGCCACGGTCATGCCACACAATCTTTATCTGCATTCTTCATTGGTGCAAACGCGAAAATTCGACCGAAGCCCCAGCGGCATCAAACAAGCGTTGAAGTACAATTTTATCGACAGTACCATTGCACTGAACCTCGCCTTCTTCGTCAATGCTGCCATTCTGATCCTGGCCGCTGCTACATTCTATAAAAACGGCATGTTCGAAGTAGCCGAAATTCAAGATGCGCATCGTTTTCTGGAGCCAATCTTAGGTACAAAATGGGCTCCGATTTTATTTGCAGTCGCATTGATTGCCGCCGGACAAAGCTCGACCATTACCGGAACTTTAGCCGGGCAAATCGTCATGGAAGGTTACCTCAACCTGCGCATCCAACCTTGGGTTCGCCGCATCATCACGCGCCTCATTGCGATTGTTCCGGCCGTGATTGTCATTCTGGTTTATGGCGAAAGCGTGACCGGAAAGATGCTGATTTTCAGTCAAGTCATTCTGAGTTTACAGCTTGGTTTTGCGATTATTCCGCTGATCCATTTCGTGAGCGACGAATCGAAAATGAAAGGTTTTCACATTAGTACCGCGACTAGAATCGCCGCCTGGATTATTGCCTCGATTATCGTTTCGCTCAATGCTAAATTAGTGTTTGACGAAATCAAAGGCTGGCTCGAAACTTCCGAAAATCCGATTGTGCTTTGGCTTACAGTAGTTCCTTTGGCCTTTGGTTTTCTGGTGCTGTTGCTTTACATTGTCTTTCAACCGTTTTTGGTCAAGGCCCGACAGCGCATCGAGAACCATTCGCCGCACCATTTTGCACTGAGGCTGTCTTCGTTCGAGAATCTCACCACCAAAAAAATAGCAGTCACGGTTGACTTCTCGGCCGCAGATGAAAAAGCACTGCAACACGCCATTTCGCTTGGAGGCAAAGACGCGCATTACACCTTAATCCATATTGTAGAAACCGTAGGTGCGATGATGTATGGCAGCACTATAAAAGACCACGAAACCACTATCGACGAGCAACTCCTGCACGAATATTTCCAGATGCTCTCCGAGAAAGGCTATCAGGTCACGACCAAACTGGGCTTTGGCAAACCGGGCAAGGCCA
Organism: Flavobacterium lotistagni; assembly: GCF_011392125.1. GTDB lineage: Bacteria > Bacteroidota > Bacteroidia > Flavobacteriales > Flavobacteriaceae > Flavobacterium > Flavobacterium lotistagni. The sequence continues at coordinate 68,303 of NZ_JAAJBU010000010.1, read as the reverse complement.
TTTCCGATTTCATCAACAGCCGCGATTTCGATATGCTTATCATGGGCACGCACGGCCACCATACGTTCAAGGATTTGTTGTTTGGTACCACCGTCGATAAAGTGCGTCATGAAATTAAGATTCCGCTGTTTTTGATTAAGTATTAGAAGCCGGGAACCTGCTGTCCGCTTTATCTTTACAATCCTTGCAGGCTTGAAAAGGATGCCGCTGTCATCAGGGCTAGGGCAATCGCATTCGAATTGAAATCGTATCTTTGGCTAGCAAAAAATCTGAGCCGATGACCTTATCCGAAGAAAATTACCTCAAAACGATTTATCACCTGACTGCGGCCAGCGGCAGTGAAGTGAGCACCAACGCCATTGCCGAAAAAATGGAAACCAAGGCGTCTTCGGTGACCGATATGCTCAAGAAATTGTCTGATAAAGATTGGGTGAACTACAAAAAATACCAAGGTGTTTCCCTGACTCAGAAAGGTTTGCTCGCCGCCAAAATGATTGTGCGCAAACACCGGCTTTGGGAAGTTTTTCTGGTAGACAAACTCCAATTCGCTTGGGATGAAGTACACGATGTGGCCGAGCAACTCGAACACATCAAATCAGAGCAACTCATCAACCGCCTCGACGACTTTTTGGGCAACCCGACCAAAGATCCGCACGGCGATCCTATTCCGGACCGCAGCGGTAAAGTGATTGCCATCGAGAAAGTATTGCTCAGCGAAGTATTGCCCGGACAAGATTGTCAATGTGTGGGTGTTAAAGATTCTTCAGCGGCTTTCTTAAAATACCTCGACAACAACAAAATCGCACTCGGAACCCAAATCAAAATGTTGTCTGAAGAAGAATTTGACTTATCTTTAAAAATCGAAATCGAACAGCGACAAATCGTGATTTCACACAAAATCGCGAGCAACCTTTACGTGAAACTGATATAAAATAAGGCCGCTTCGCCGTAAGAAATCCAAATCCACATTAAAGCTATGAAAAACAAATTGATCCTCATATTGCTAAGTTTGTGCTGTTTGTCGGTGTCGGCACAAAAAAAGAAAAGCAAAAAACCCAAACTGGCAGATTTTACGATTACCCAAACCAAAACGCTCAAAAAAACCGGAACCCAATTGTTCTTGAAAAAAGTCATATCCGATGCGCGTTGCCCTGAAGGTACCGATTGCATTTGGCCCGGAGAAGCCCAAGCCAACATTTCCGTATACAAAAAAGGCAAATGGAATGACGAGCAAATCCTGACTTTCTCGCCCAAAACCCAAGACGAAAACAAACAATGGATTGCCGAACAACTTTCGATTCCGATTGAAAAAATCAAAAGTGTGACTTTATTTCCTTATCCAAAAAATGAAGTGAAGATCAATCCTAAAAGTTACGTGATCAAAGTGGCAATCAACCCGTAATTAGTTACAGCCGCAATCATCCGGGCCACAGTTCTTTCCGGATTTTTTCTTTTTTAAAAAGAACTTCTGAGCCAAGAAAACGATGGCAAAACCAAGGATGATATAAGCTATGATTTGTTGTAGCATGTGGGATGAAACACGAATTTTATTTGAGTAGTTGGTATGCCGTCAATGCAATGATATAAGCCAATCCGCTCATTAAAACGAGTTGCACCGCAGGCCATTTCCAGGAATTGGTTTCTTTTTTTGTGATGGCTAATGTACTGGCGCACTGCATCGCAAAAGCATAAAACAAAAGCAGCGAAATTCCGGTGGCGAAGCTGAACACTTTCTCGCCGGTTTCATCATTGGTCTCGGCTTTCATTTTGTCTTTGATGGTGTCTTCACTGTCGGTATCGCCTACGCTGTAAATGGTGGCCAAAGTGCCTACAAAAACTTCGCGCGCAGCAAACGAACTGATCACAGCAATGCCTATTTTCCAATCGTAACCCAAAGGCGAAATCAGCGGTTCAATGGTTTTCCCCATCTGTCCGATATAGGAATTTTCTAACTTCTGCGAGGCGACCGCGTTGGAGAATTCTTCATTAGACAAAGGTTTCTCGCGGTGTTGTTCAAAAACAATTTTCTCGGCTTGGTTGAAATTCTCACCCGAGCCATTCGAAGCCAAAAACCACAAAATAATGGAAATCGACAAGATGATTTTTCCGGCACCGAAAACAAATGCCTTGGTTTTTTCTACGACATTGATAAATACGTTTTTGAACAGCGGTAATTTGTAGTTCGGCATTTCCACTACAAAATAAGTTTTGCTTTGGATCTTTAGTATTTTGTTGAGCACATAAGCTGCAAAAACCGCCATAGTAAACCCTACCAAATAGAGTAACATTAAGGTCAACCCTTGCAAATTCACAATGCCAAACACATATTGATCGGGAATCACCAACGCAATAATGATGGCATAAACAGGCAACCGCGCAGAACAAGTGGTGAATGGCGTGACCAAAATCGTAATGAGTCTTTCTTTCCAATTCTCGATATTTCGGGTCGCCATAATGGCCGGAATCGCACAAGCCGTTCCTGAAATCAGCGGAACAACGCTTTTGCCGGAGAGCCCAAATCGGCGCATAATCTTATCCATCAAAAAAACCACGCGGCTCATATAACCGCTTTCTTCGAGAATCGAAATGAACATAAACAGAAAGGCAATCTGCGGAATGAAAATTAAAATCCCGCCGATGCCCGGAATAATGCCTTGCGAAATCAAGTTGGTCAACACGCCTGGAGGCATATTTTGCGCAGCACTGTTGCTCAGGTTGGCAAAAGTGGTGTCGATAAAGTCCATCGGGATTTTAGACCAATTGAAAATTGATTGGAAAATCACGGCCAGTATCATGAAAAAAATCACGTAGCCCCAAAAACGATGCGTCAGCACTCTATCTAGACGGCTTCTGAAATCGGTGGCTTTCTCGCGGTCGATGGTTTGGCCTTGTTTTAAAACATCATTGATGAATTGGTAGCGCTTGATGGTTTCTTTCTGTTGTAACCGTTTCAAATCGGCATGCGAACGCGTATGCCTGCTGCGGATTTCGTTGCGCTCGAGGTTCAGGAAATTCACATCTTGCGTAATCACGAGCCAAAGTTTGTATAGCAACTGGTTCGGAAAGGTTTTGCGCAAACTATCGAAATACACCGGATCAATGCTCGAGGCGTTCAAGCAAGGCTCGGTCGAGAGTGATTTATAATTGACAATAAGCTCTTTCAAAGCCTCGATGCCATGGCCTTTGCGTGAACTTACCAGTGCAATTTTGGTTTTTAATTGATCTTCCAGAAACGCAATATCCAAACTAATGCCTTTAGATTTCATGCGGTCGGCCATATTGATGACCAGAATTGTCGGCAACTCTAAATCTTTAATTTGAGTGAACAGCAGCAAATTTCGCTTGAGATTCTCCACATCGGTCACCAACAAAACCACATCGGGATACAAATGGTCGTTTTTATTCAACAGCATTTCAATGACCACGTTTTCATCGATGGAACTTGCGTTCAGGCTATAAGTTCCGGGTAAATCTAAAATGTTTGCCTTGAAGTTGTAAGGCAATTTGCAGAAGCCCATTTTCTTCTCCACGGTAATCCCGGGATAATTGCCCACTTGTTGGTTCAAACCGGTAAGCTGATTAAATACCGAAGTTTTTCCGGTGTTCGGATTTCCGATGAGCGCTACGTTGAGAATTTGTTTGGCCGTCATGATTCAGGGTTTTGAATCCGGTCAATTTTTATCTTTTGCGCCGTTTCTACCCGAATCGACACATAAGCGCCGTTGATGTTCAAATACAGCGGATCGCCAAAGGGCGCAATCTGAATGAGTTCGACTGAATTACCCGGCAAGCAGCCCATTTCGAGTAATTTTAACGGAATTTCTTCCACCTCAAAATCATCGATGGTTGCTTTTTCGCCTTTGCGTAAATGGGCAATCGTTGGCAAGCTTATTTAGATTGAATTAAGATTGCAAAAGTAAAGATTAAATTGGATTATCGCCGCAAAACGACAACATTTAATCAAATTTTATTCTTCTTCTAAAAGCCAATGGATATCGTCAATTAGTCTTTGAACTTCTTCTTTTTTTGTGCCGTCGTAAAAACCTCGAACACGGCGTTTGGAGTCGACCAACACAAAGTTCTCGGTATGTACCATGTCGTAAAGTTCCGAAGGTTTGCCGAGTTTGACCGCCAGATAAGACTTGCGCGCCATGGCATAAATTTGCTTTTTATCGCCGGTAACCAAATTCCACTTTTTATCGTCAACGCCTTTTTCAGTAGCGTACTTCTTTAGAACCGGTACAGAATCCGTTTCCGGGAAAACCGTGTGCGACAAAATCATCACCCTTGGATCATTCAAAAAAGCCTTTTGTACATCCATCATGTTGGTAGTCATAATCGGGCAAATTGAACCGCAAGTAGTGAAGAAAAAATCGGCCACATACACTTTACCTTCATAATCTTTTTGGGTTATGGTTTTGCCATTTTGATTGGTGAAAGAAAAGTCGGCAATGGTATGGTACTTCTCTACATATTGCATGGTACTATCTACCAATTCAGGGTTGACATCGGCCGGGTTAAAAATCGGCAATGTCTTTTTGGGCTTCAGCGCCATGTAAAACAACCCGATGCAGAGCACCGAAAAAACACCCATAATTCCGAAGAAAATCCGGAATTTCTTCAAAAAATCTAGCATGATTCAAAATTTGTAACAAAAGTAGCAAATCAAGACCTATGGCCTTTTAAAAAATAGCATTAGTTTTACATCCAAATCCAAATAAATAAAATGAAAAAAATTGCTTATCCTTCTCTAATTGTTATCGCTTCCGCGCTTATACTAGGAACAGCGGTACAGGCCCAGAATAGCCCAAAAGCCGGAATCGACCTCAACGACATGGACCGCAAAGTAAAACCCGGAGATGATTTTTATCGTTTCGTCAACGGAAGTTGGCTAGATAAAACGCAAATCCCGAGCGACAAAACTTCTTGGGGAACCATGACCGAAATCTACGAGAACACCAATAAAGAGGTGGCTAAAATCTTGAAGGAAGCCACTGCCAGCGGAAAATATGCTTCCAACACTGACCAAGGAAAAGCCATCAATTTATATACTTCGGTAATGGACACCTTGACTCGCAACAAACAAGGAATTGACCCTATAAAACCATATCTAGCAAAGATTGACGCGGTAAAAAACCTTCAAGATCTTCAAACCCTAATTACCGAAATGGAGCCTCTGGGTGGCATCGGTTTTTTTGCCATGTACATTGGCGCCGATGACAAAGACAGTAATAAGAATTCGGTCAATATTGCTCCTGGAAAACTCGGTTTGCCCGATCGCGATTATTATATAGCAGACGATAAGGAATCCAAAGACAAAAGAGCTAAATATGTGTTGCACCTAACACGAATGCTGGGCTTTTTGAATCCAGATATGAAAGCCAACTCAGTTGCAGCAGAAAAGATTCTTGCATTGGAGACCGCCATGTCTCAGCCTAGATTGGATCGTGTAGAACGTCGCGACAGCCGTAAACAATACAACCCAATGACCGTTACTGAGTTACAAAAACTCACTCCAGCCATCAATTGGAATGCATACTTTACTGCTTTAGGAATTACCAATCTGAATTCGGTTATTGTAACCCAGCCCAGATATATGACTGCCTTGCACAATATCCTGACAGAAAACCAGCTCGATGCTTGGAAGGCTTACATGCGATGGGTTATACTCAACCGCACCGCCGGGCAACTTTCCGATGCAATAGCAGAAGCCAATTTTGACTTTTACGGAAAAACGCTCAATGGCATCCAAAAAAGACGACCCCTTGATGAACGAGCTTTACAAACCGTAAATAGTTCGATCGGGCAAGCTTTGGGTAAATTGTATGTAGAGAAAATGTTTCCTGCCGAAGCAAAAAATAAAGCAGAAAGCATGATTAAAAATATCATTACTGCATATAAAACCAGAATCGACAACCTATCTTGGATGTCGGCTGCTACAAAAGTAAAAGCACAGGAAAAAATTGACAAGATGATTATTAAAGTAGGCTATCCTGACAACTGGAAAGATTATTCCAAATTGCAAATTACAGCGGCTTCAGAAGGCGGTAGTTTCTTTGAAAACTCGAACAACCTCGCGCGTTGGAATTTCAACAACCAAATTGATAAGCTCAACAAACCCGTTGATAAAACCGAATGGTTCATGGCACCTCAAACCGTGAATGCTTATTACAATCCTTCCTACAACGAGATTGTTTTCCCAGCGGCAATACTTCAAGCACCTATGTATGATTACCGTGTAGATGAAGCGTTAAATTATGGAGCTATTGGCGCTGTGATTGGTCACGAAATTTCACATGGTTTTGACGATTCTGGTTCGCGTTACAATGCGCAAGGTAATTTATCAGATTGGTGGACCGAGGAAGATTTGAAAAAATTTACCGAACTCGGCGGTGCCCTAGCCGATCAGTACAGCGCACTAGAACCTTATCCTGGTGTTCATGTCGATGGCAAATTCACCTTGGGCGAAAATATTGGTGATTTGGGCGGAGTCAATGCTGCTTATGACGGTTTACAATTGTATCTGAAATCTTCCAAAAACCCCGGACTAATCGATGGTTACACTCCTGAGCAACGTTTCTTTATTTCTTGGACTAGAGCATGGCGAGCCAAAACCCGTGAAGAATCGATCAAAACGCAAGTAAAAACCGATCCGCATTCGCCTGACCAATACAGAGGTTATGTGCCTTTACAAAATATTGATGCGTTTTATAAAGCCTTTGATATCAAGAAAGGCGACAAGCTCTACCTCGAACCAAGTAAACGAGTAAAAATCTGGTAATTGAATTCAAATCCCGTCATATGTTTAGGCGGGATTTTTTATTATAACTTCTTTTTTCGCATCGCCTGATTGACCACATAGAGCCCGCAGAGCACCACTGCACCACCTACAATTATCAGTGGCGTTAAGGCTTCGTCAAAAAGTATCGCTCCTAAAATTACTGCTACAATCGGATTGATGTAAGCATAAATACTACTGATTTCTGCTGGAAGTTTTTGTAATGTGTAAATAAACGCCACAAAGGTGAGCACCGAACCAATCACAACCAAATAAGTAATCGACCACCAAGATACCGCCGGAATTTTACCCAACGGAATGGTCGTTCCTGATGCTCCGATAATAGCAAAGAGAAAAATACTCGAGAGCAACATCTGCAAACCCAAACTGAAATACGGATTAAAACTCGCCGCTTTTTCCTTGGTATACAATGTGCCGAAAGCCCAAGTAAGCGTGGCTGTCATAGACAGTAAAATACCGAATCGGAATTCTGGCAGCAGAAAATCGAGCAGGTGGTCATAAAAAACCAAACAGATCCCAACGAAGCAAACCAAAAACCCGACAATGGCTCCTTTGGAAATTTTTTCGCCTCTGAACAAGGAAATCACGACAATCCAAATCGGGAAAATCGCTCCTAAAATAGCGCCCAGTCCGCTGCTGATGTATTTCACGCCCCAAGTGCTCAAACCGTTGCTGAGCACAAAATTCAGCAGGCTTAAAATCAAGATGGTTTTCCATTGCGAAGGTTTGGGCCAAGGCGCTTTCTTTACAACAAAGTAAGCCACATATAAAATACCACCTAAAAATTGTCTGATAGCGACCAATTGCATTGCCGGCATGTGCTTGACACCTTCTTTAGAGGCAATCCATGTCGTGCCCCAGAAAAAACTCACCCAGCACAAAGCCAGAATCGGCAAGCCAATAGCTTGTGATTTCGAGACGATAATTTCTTTGATTTTGGTTTTCAATCAGAGCTGCTTTTTGGCAAAGGTATAGCCTAATGCTGAAGTTATTCCGTCGGCTGCGATTATTTTTCCTACCGAAGGCAAATCGTTATTAAACTGTGGCGATGCTATGTTAAGTTGTTCGGCTTTCGCGGTGTAATAGCTTTCGCGGTTGGGGTGAAAAGGCGCGGCTGCATTGAAGGTTTCGCCCCAAAGGTCGCGCTGAAGGATTTTGCTAATAATTCCGATACAGTCATGCAGATGTATCAGGTTGATTGGCGCTTGTGGGTTGGCGATGTTTTCCCTGCCTGAGAGATGAAATACGGGATGCCTTTGTTCTGAAATCAATCCGGCGAAACGCAAAATTGTCGTTTGCCAATGGAAATTATTCTGAAAAATTTGTTCGGCCTCAAACAATTGCATTCCACTATCGGTATCGGGTTGAGGCATGAAATCATCAGTGACGATTTGATTCTGATCAGGGAAAACAGAAGTCGAACTGACCCACAAAATTTTTTTAACTGCCGAATGCTCAAGCGCCTGTTTAATTTGTCTGGCCTTTTGCGAATAATCCTTGTTGCCATAGTTTCTGCGCGGCGGTATATTAACGATAAGAATTTCGGATGAATTTAAGAAAGACTGGATATCGCCTTTGATTTGATCAGCACCTACTTCGATTTGAAAAGGTTGGATGCCGCTGGTTTCAAGCTTGACCATTTTACTTTCTGAAGTAGTCGCTCCGTGAATCAAGTAACCTTCGCTGAGCAAGGCTTCTGCTAAAGGAAATCCGAGCCAACCGCAACCGAGTATGCTGATTTGTTTTTTCAACATTATTTGATTTTAACGGTGTCGATGACCGAAACAACGGTATCATTTTGTAACCGAATTGCAGGTACGGTTAAGATTTCTGTTTTAGGTTTTTGCGACGGCTTGATTTTTTGCTGCAAACAAACCGCATCGGTCAGTACAAAAGGTTTAGGCATCATCCATGAAGCCCGTTGGGTCATTTCGAAGACAGGGTTTTGCATCAAATCGAATGAACTTTCGATGAGATTCATCTCCAGAACAGCTTGCGAAGCGATGCTAAATTCGAGTTCCAAAGGTTCGTTATCTACCACATAATAACTCAAAACCCGCGAAGTTGTTCTTGGGTAAAGCGAGCCTTTTTGCCCGATGGCTTTTACCTGATTGGCACGCAGGTTATGAATGGCCATTTTCTCATCGGCTAAAATATCGTACCGGTTCACTTTTCGGTTGGGTGTGATTTTGATTTTAAGATAACGCCATGGCCCAACCACTGAATCTTTCAGAAAATCTATGGTAGGTTTTGCGATGGCTTTCATCGAAGCCTTTTTCATAAATGTAAACTGGGAATCGTATTTACTAAAAAGCGAATTCTTTTGTAAAGCTGTAGCCGGTGCTGGATTTTTCCCTAAATACTTTTGAGTAAAATCGTCTAGGTTTTCATCGTAAGTTGCCCAAAAAGCCTGATTCGAATCGGCGTTGAACCAATACACCAAACTATTGGGCTTGGCTTTTCCTGACTCATAATCAGACTTGAAATGTGCCAAAGTAAGGAATACAATCGAGAGCAATAAAAACAAGGTCGTCCAAATTCGTTTCGGCGCAAACAACCCAAAAACAGGAATTAACAAAGCGAAAACCAGTAGGGTCAATGCAGCACTAGCGGCAAGCATCTTTAGCCCTAGACCTATCGGAAACTGTGTGATAAACGGAACAAAAATCACCAAAGCAGGCACTGACAAGACTAAATTCACAGCCAAATTCGTACGCTGGGTTACTATAAAATACATCAGCATCAACAAACAGAAATATATCGGAATTACAAAAAATCCAGCTCCTGGCAAATAAAAAGCAATCCCAAAATTGATTAATATCCACACAAAAAGCGGAGCAATCATTCGATTAAAATTGACCGTTACTGATTTCGCGTTTCCATAAAAAATGAAACCAACTGCAAGGTTGACAAAGCCAAAAGCGGCCAAATAATAATGTCCGTTGTAGGTAAAACCCTGAAGAATGTCAGTGTATTGCGGATAAATTTTCAACAGTAATTGCCATCCAAAATAGTTACAAAGCCCAACGCTGAGAATCGCAGCGAAGAAGTATAAAAACCCTTTGCCAATTTCTTTGCCCAGCAACACTTTTTTTCCAAAACCAACCACCAATAATAACAAGAACAATACTAATGCACCAATGGCCATCGGCATAATCCAACCAAACGGATAGCTTATAAAATTAAGCGGTGTGTTGAAATAAACCCGGTCGTCTTTGGTGCTGAGCTCCTGTAAATTGGCATTAGAAAAATAACTCAACAACGGCATCAGATAAGAACCTTGGTGCGCAATAGTGGGCTGGTTCAAGTGCGCCATATCGTCTTGGGCCGTGTGGTAATTGAAGTGGTTGTCGATAAAGGCAAAATTAAAACCCTGAATCTGGCCTTGCTCTCTAAAAACAGTCAAATCGGTGTCGTTAGGAAGCATTTTATAGATGCTGTACATGAGCGAATTTGAAACCGGATATCGCGGATTGGCCTCGGAAAAACCTTTGACCATAGCAGCATTGCCTTGATTGACCTCCATGAGCATATAACTTGGGCCTGTACTTCCGCGTGCTTCGAAATTAATTGCCAAACCAACTTCTTTGGCCCATTGGTGTTGGGTTACAAATAGTGCAGCGCCATTGAGACCGAGTTCTTCGGCATCGGAAAATAAAATAATAATGTCGTTTTTGTGTGGTGCTTTTTGATGCAGAAATGCGCGCAGTCCTTCTAGAATTGTGGCTACTCCTGAAGCGTCATCACTAGCACCAAAGGAAAACGAATGCGGTGCGCTGTCATAATGCGAGAGTAGCAAAAGTGCCTTAGAAGAATTGGTTCCGTTAATTCGGGCGATAATGTTTTTGGATTTGACCAGATTGCCCCATTCGGTGAGTGTTGTGCCTTGCTGAATTTGCGGATTCAGTCCTAGATTTTTAAGTTCCTGAACCAAATAATTCGCCACAGTTTCATGATTAGCCGAACCCACATAATGCGGATGTTGGGTCATTTGTCGGATGTGTTGAAGTGATTTTTCTGTAGAAAATTCGTTTAAATCTGAGGGCTCAGACACCACACGCGGCATCATCGTGTAATAGATTAACCCCAAGATAGCCACTAAAAACAAAGTGGCCCATAGCGCGGGAAAGTTTTTTTTCATTTGGGTTAAGTTTCTGGGGTTATTGGTTTTTCTTGACCAGCATAAAGGTGTCGTTCTCTAATTGTAAATACCCTTGATTGTACACAAAATAGTAGGTATTACCTGCCTTGGTTTGCATCAGATTGGTAAAGAATCCGAATTCAAATCCTTTGTTGAGTAATCTTCCTCTAGTGGTTTTCCGCTTGCTTTTGGGGTTGAGCTCGGACAAAACCCGATAATTTTTGCGCAATTTGCTGTTGATGGCGCGCATTAAATTATTCTGGTCTTTATTGATTTTGTTGTTGTAGCTGTTCCGACATCCATCGCTACAAAATTTTTTGTCTTCACGACCGATGATTTTCTCATCACATTCTAAACAGGTTTTCATGGCTTCGAGTTTTAAAATAGTATTATGGCTTGAATATATAAATCGATTGGCTTTAGTTCATAACAGACCAAGTAAGGTTAAACCCTAATTGTATAACTTTTAAAGCCAACCAAATATAGGAATTAATTTGCATTTACAAATTCTTACAATCACTTACAAACGAAATTAAACGTTTAACTACCGGTTAATTAACTAATGTTTCTGCAACTTTGCAGCATGAGTTCAAAACTCACAACTTTTTTTACACCATTAATTTTTTTAAACGCCATGAATTCACTAAAAAACCAAGTACAACTTATTGGTCATGTAGGCCAAGATCCTGAAATCAAAACTTTTGAAGGAGAGAAAAAATTAGCACAATTGTCTATCGCCACTAACGATGTCTATAAGAATGACAAGGGTGACAAAGTAGAAGAAACCCAATGGCACCATGTATCTGCTTGGGGTAAAACCGCTGATTTAATTGAAAAATATGTGTCAAAAGGTAAAGAAATTGCCGTCCAAGGTAAACTCAGATACCGCAGCTACGAGGACAAAAACGGTGATAAGCGGTTTGTGACTGAAATTATTGTATCTGAATTGGTACTGCTCTAAACTGTTTTTGTCATGGGCATCAAAGTCTGCAATATCCGCTTAGATAAACAGCATTTGGAATCAGACCTCAAAAATCTGAATGCTTTTCTAGATACTGTTTCTGTTAAATTGACCTCTTCAAATTTTGTAAGCACCGCAACCAAAGATTACTGGTCAGTACTGATTTATTTCGAACCCAATGAGAGAAAAGTTCCTGTTGGAGAAGTTTTTTTGGATGAAAACGAAAAAGAAACTTATCAGGCTTTAAAAAACTGGAGAAGCCATAAAGCAACCGAGTTGAATTTAAAGCAATACCTGATTTGTAGTAATACCGAGTTGATGCACATTGCTTCAAGAAAACCTAAAAACATTGATGAACTCAGAACAATCAGAGGTTTTGGAGCAGTAAAAACAGAAAAATTCGGGGAAGAAATCCTATCACTATTTCATACCAAACCAAGAAAAAGAAATAAGAAAAAAATGATTGTTAGCAGCTAGAGCAACTTCAACACATCGGTAATTTTCTCAAGTGTCTGGAAGTTCTTATGTTCTACTTTGTGACTAACTTTTTCGTGTTCCCAAGTAGTGTGAAACGGAATATGTACCGCATAACCGCCAATGGCCAAAACGGGCAAAACATCTGATTTCAGCGAGTTTCCAATCATGAAAAATTCTTCGGGTTCAATCTCCAGACGCTTGAGTAATTTCTGATAGTTAATTTCTTGTTTGTCGGCCATCACTTCAATGTGGTGAAAGTAAGGCCCTAATCCGCTGCGGTGTAATTTACTCTGTTGGTCTTTCAAATCGCCTTTGGTAGCAACGACTAATTTGTATTTCCCTTGTAAGGCTTTGAGCGTGTCTTCAACTCCGTCAAGTAATTCAATCGGTTTTTGCAGCAGTTCTTTTCCAAGGGCAATAATTTTCTCGACGATTTCAATGGAGATTGTATTGTTTGAAATCTTTAAAGCCGCTTCAATCATCGATAGAATGTAGCCTTTGATTCCGTAACCGTATAGGTCTAGATTTGCAATCTCGGTTTTGAACAATTCCTGTGACAATCCTTGATGCGATAAATAATCACTCATCAAAGCGCAGAATTTATGTTCGGTTTCCTGAAAATAAGGTTCATTTACAAATAAGGTATCGTCGGCATCAAATGCGACAACCTTCAGTTTCATGTTTTTCATCGAGAACAATTTTTAACAGGAAGTCATTTTTTTGTATTTCTTGAGCAGATCGAACATCGGGCAGCGCTTGCAACGCTTTTTCTCGCTCTTTTTATATTTATCGCAACATTCTGACTTACAGTTATCGGCCATTTTGTGCAACTTAATTAATCGCTTTTCGTGCTTTTCTTTGGCTTTATGTTTTTCCTTACTGCTCAAAGTTTTTGACTTATTTATTAATACCAACCGAACTGGTTACAGTAATCTGCTGGATGTCACGATCAAAAAGGTATAAGCCGCCTTTGTCATCACCAATCAGATTGATTTTATCCAAAATGGTTTTGGCTTGGGCTTCTTCCTCGATTTGCTCCGCTACATACCATTGCAAAAAGTTGTGTGTGGCATAGTCTTTTTCATCGAAAGCCACATGCACTAACTCATTGATAGAGTTGGATACAAAAAGTTCATGTTGGTACAATTCAGTAAACATTTCCTTGAAAGTACCAAATACCGCTTTGGGAGCTTTAAGATCTGTGATACTTGCATGACCTCCACGTTCGTTGACATATTTGATTAGTTTGAGCATGTGCATTCGCTCTTCGTCAGATTGGCGGTACATGAATTGCGCCACGCCCTCAAGCCCCTGAACCTCAGCCCAACAAGCCATAGAAAGGTATACTTGTGAAGATTCTGCTTCAATTCGAATTTGCTTATTTAATGCGGTTTCAATATTTTTTGATAACATCTTTTCTTGTTTTTGATAAAATTACAAAAATTTGGTTTTGTCTCAAGGGGTTTCGTTAATTGATTGTTTCGCCATCAGGGACTTCTGCGTCCGGATTGACAAAAACCAATTTACCTTCGGCGTTAGTCGTCATTAAAATCATGCCTTGGCTTTCTATGCCTCGCAAAGTTCTGGGGGCAAGGTTGGCCAATACGGTAACTTTCTTTCCTATAATTTCTTCCGGAGTAAAACTTTCGGCTATCCCGGAAACTATAGTTCTCACGTCGATTCCCGTGTCTACTTTTAAGACTAAAAGTTTATTTGCTTTGGGCATTTTCTCGGCTTCGAGGATCGTTCCTACGCGCAAATCAATTTTGGCGAAATCTTCAAATTGTACCGGCTCTTTTTGTGGTTCCATTTTTTTGTTTTCAGATTGATTCAGTGCTTTAGTAGCTTGTAATTTGTCTATTTGTTTCTGAATTTGCTCGTCGTCAATTTGAACAAATAAAATCTCCGCTTGTCCGATTCGATGACCCGGTACAATCAAGGTTTCTCCCAACTGGACCGAACTCCAACTGTTGCCCTGCTGGTTCAATATCGAGTTGAGTTTCTTGGCGGTAAAAGGCAGGAACGGTTCGCTCAAAACGCGCAAGGCAGCCGCTACTTGAAGTGCTACAAACATTTGGGTTTGCACTCGGGCCGGATCAGTCTTAATCATTTTCCATGGTTCTTCATCAGCCAGATACTTGTTGCCCAAGCGGGCCACATTCATCAATTCGCCCTGAGCTTCCCGAAAACGATAGCGCTCTATGGAACTAGAAATCACAGCTGGATAAGCTTTGAGTTCTTCTAAAGTTTGCAAATCAACTTGAGAAAACATTCCGGGCTCCGGAACAATACCGTCATAATATTTGTTGGTCAAAACCACTACTCTATTGATGAAGTTTCCGAAAATGGCTGCCAATTCGTTATTGTTTCTGGCTTGAAAATCTCTCCAGGTAAAATCATTGTCTTTGGTTTCTGGAGCATTTGCTGTAAGCGCGTAACGCAGAACATCTTGTTGATTCGGAAAATCTTCAAGGTATTCGTGCAACCAAACTGCCCAATTTTTAGACGTTGATAGTTTGTTGCCCTCGAGATTCAAAAACTCGTTGGCCGGAACATTCTCAGGAAGAATATAACTTCCTTCTGCCTTAAGCATCGCTGGAAAAATAACGCAGTGAAAAACAATATTGTCTTTGCCAATGAAATGCACCAACTTGGTGTCTTGACTTTTCCAGTACGGCTCCCAATCTTTGCCCACTTTAGCAGCCCATTCCTTGGTAGAAGAAATATAACCAATCGGAGCGTCAAACCAAACGTAGAGTTTTTTACCTTCTGCCCCAGCAACCGGAACATCGATGCCCCAATCTAAGTCTCGAGTAACCGCGCGCGGCTCGAGTCCAGTATCAATCCATGATTTTACTTGTCCGTAAACGTTCGGCTTCCAGTCGTTCTTGTGTCCCACTAAAATCCATTCCTTGAGAAAATCCGAATATTGGTCTAAGGGTAAAAACCAATGCTTTGTTGACTTTAAGATCGGAGTTTCTCCTGTAATGGTCGACTTTGGGTTGATTAAATCCGTAGCATTTAAAGTAGAACCGCAACGTTCACACTGATCGCCATATGCTTCCTCGTTACCACATTTGGGGCAAGTTCCAGTTACAAAACGGTCTGCCAAGAACTGGTCTGCTTTGGCGTCGTAAAGTTGTTGGGTCACTTCTTCGGTGAATTTGCCCTCGTCGTATAATTTTTTAAAAAAAGCGGAGGCCGTTTGGTGATGAATCTCGGCCGAAGTGCGCGAATAATTGTCAAACGAAATTCCAAAATCCTCGAAAGATAGGCGAATGATGCCGTTGTATTTGTCGATGACTTCTTGCGGAGTAATGCCTTCTTTTTTGGCCTTCATTGAAATCGCTACGCCGTGTTCGTCGCTGCCGCAAACAAATGCAACATCTTTTCCTTGCAAACGCAAGTAGCGCGCATAAATGTCTGAAGGCACGTAAACGCCGGCCAAATGCCCAATATGAATTGGTCCGTTGGTGTAAGGCAATGCTGCAGTAATCGTATATCGTTTCGGGTTTTGTAACATAAAATGGTTTCGTTTATCCGCAAAGACGGCATAGATCTTATGAATCTTGTGGCTTTGCGGGCAATTTTCGCTGCAAAAATAAGTAATCAAATTGAGAGTTCGATGCTTTTTATCAGAAGCCGGGAACCTGCTGTACGCTGTATTTTTTTCCGGCAGAAAAAGCCGTAAAAAAGATGCCGCTGCCATCAGGGCTATGCGCTGGTTTTTCAGTTCAATTTTATTCTATATTTGCGCTAATGATACCGTTCAACCCTATGAAAAAAACCAAGATAAGCCTGCTGTTTTCTGTAATGTTCTGGCTTTTCTTTTTCAATAATTTACTAGCACAACGCAAAATGATTACTCCTGAATTTTTACAAAAAGGCGATACCGTCGGCATCTTGGCCACCGCCAGAAAAGTCGATTTGGCTTCATTGCAACCGGCCATCAAACTGCTACAAAGCTGGGGTTTGCATGTGGAAATCGGCAAAACCATCGGCAAAGAAGACCACCAACTCGCCGGAGCTGATTGGCTGCGTGCTACTGACTTTCAGGAAATGATAGACAATCCTAAAATTAAGGCGATTTGGGCAGCCAAGGGAGGTTACGGCACGGTGAGAATCATCGACCGCATTGACTTTACCCAATTTCAAAAGAAACCAAAATGGATTGCTGGTTTTAGCGATGTAACGGTCTTGCACAGCCACCTCAACAACATGAACATCGAAACCATACACTCGTTTATGGCGCTCAATGCAGGCACAGCGCAACCACAAGTGATTGAATCTTTGCGCAAGGCTTTGTTCGGCGAAAAACTGCAATACCAAATGCCGGCTCATCCGTTCAATAAAAAGGGTAAGGCAAAAGGTGAAATCGTCGGCGGGAATTTATCTGTGCTTTACAGTATTATGGGCTCAAAATCGGAAATCAATTATAAAGACAAAATTCTATTCATCGAAGACCTTGACGAATATTTGTATCATATCGACCGTATGATGATGAACCTCAAACGCAACGGCTATTTCGAGGGGGTTAAAGCTGTAATTATTGGCGGTATGACCAGCATGAACGACAACGAAATCCCTTGGGGAAAAGATGCGCTCGAGATTATTCAAGACGTACTTAAAGATTACAAATTCCCGATTATTTATAATTTCCCAGCGGGCCATATCAAAGACAACCGCGCGATGATTCTAGGTAAAACCGTAAATATCGAAGTAAACGAGCAAGGTTCGACAGTAAAGTTCGAATAGAAATCTGATGGCAACTCACAACGAACTCGGTCAACTCGGCGAAGGGTTGGCCATCGACTTCCTGCAAAAAAACGGCTATAAAATTTTGGAAACGAATTGGTTTTTCAATAAGGCTGAAATCGACATCATTGCCCAAAAGGAAAATACGCTCGCCATTATTGAGGTCAAAACGCGGACTAATACCGATTTCGGATTGCCTCAAGATTTCGTCAAGCCCAAAAAAATTCAATTGCTGGTAAAAGCAGTCAATCAATATGTAGAGCAAAACAGTCTCGATGTTGAAGTGCGATTTGACATCATCGGCATTCACAAAGAAGATAACCAATTCATTTTAGAGCATTTAGAAGACGCTTTTCTGCATTTTTAATCCGTGGTTTTGCCCTTTGGTTTTGATTAATAATTATATTTGGTCAAAAATTGCAAAACTTTATTCCATGAAAAAAATAATCTTTGTTGCTATGCTATTGTTAGGACTGAATAGTTTCGGTCAAAAATCAGTAGCAAAAAAAGTGAATGAAATGGTGGCACAGCAAACTAGTTTCAAAAAATACAGTTTGTTAACACCAAACAGCGGTATTGAAAACAACGACACCCAAAAAGGGGTGACACAAGCTACTTTCGCAAAAATTAACAACCTGTCATTATCGACTTTGTTTGCCAGAAAAGACCAGCACATTGAAATAGAAATTCCTTATTTAGGGCAAACCTTAACGGCACAACTGTATCAAGTGAACATTTTTGCTGATGGTTTCCATATTGATAGCGATCAAGCCAAAAATTTAAACTACGAGAAAGGAATTTATTACCGAGGCATCATTAAAGGCGATTTGAATTCTATTGTTAGCTTTAATTTTTTTAAAGAGGAATTCAATGGGGTGCTCTCCAGTCAAACTTTAAATAATATCGTAGTGGCCAAACTCGATAAAGCCCAAAACACCACCGACTATATTGTGTATTCTGATACCGATTTGAAAAGCGCGAATCACTTCGAATGTAAAGTAAAAACAGCTGCTGAAGAGACACCGCGCGACTATAGAAATATGGCGGCTCCAACAAGTACTAAATGTGTGACGATGTACTTCGAGATTGATTACGATTTGTACCAAGCCAACAACAGCAATACCACAACTACAAGCAACTGGATGACTTCAGTTTTTAATAATGTACAGACACTTTACAACAACGATGGTATTACTACAGCGCTAAAATCAATGTACATCTGGACTACTGAAGACCCTTATTCACAAGCATTTGACGACAGTGCTAGCTCTTCTGATTACCTCTACAAGTTCAACGAATTGCGTCCTGTTTTCGATGGCGATCTAGGGCAACTCCTGGGCATTGACCCGGGCGGACTAGGTGGTGTTGCTGTTGGTATTAATGGTATTTGCACCCAAGACAATTTTAGCTATTCGGATGTGAATTTCAGTTACAGTACAGTTCCTACTTTTTCTTGGACTATCATGGTCATCACACATGAATTTGGTCATTTGCTGGGTTCGCCGCATACGCATGGCTGTCACTGGAATGGTGATAATACTGCCATTGACGGCTGCGGTCAGCAAGAAGGTTACTTTGAAGGCAATTGCGACATCGGACCGATTCCCGATTCTTCTGTAAAAGGAACCATCATGAGCTATTGTCACTTGGTGGGCGGTGTAGGAATCAACCTCGCCAATGGTTTTGGTCCGCAACCCGCTGCTCGGATTTTATCTGAAGTGAATGGCGGAAGTTGTCTGAGTACCGATTGTATCAACACTTGTATTAATACTGTAGCCAACATTACCGCTGCCACAACCAGCAATAGTTCGGCAACCATTTCTTGGACTGATTTAGCTGGTGCTACATCTTGGCAAGTGGCAGTTACTCCATTTGGGGATGAGAATATCACTTGGGAGAATGCCAGCACCAATTCATACACTGCCAACGGGTTGTCGCCCAACACTTATTATGTAGTAAGAGTGCGACCGATTTGTGGCTTTGGCTTACAGGCTCCGAACGAACAAACCATTATTGTTACTGGCACGAGTTATTGCAACGGGATTGAAATTACGGATACTGGCGGCGTTAGCGATGATTATACCGATTCTGAAACCTACATAAGAACCATTATTCCGAATCTGCCCAACAAAAAAATCAAGCTCACTTTTACCGCTTTTGATTTAGAACAAGATTACGACTACCTATATGTGTACGATGGAAATTCAACCAGCGCACCCGATTTGAGTGCCGGTGGCTTTACTGGGAATTCGATTCCTGGGCCTTTCGTTTCAAGCGCTTCAGATGGTTCGTTAACCCTAAAATTCTACTCTGATGGCGGTGTGGTGGCACCGGGTTATGTAGCCAATGTGGCTTGCGAAACTTCATTATCCAATACCGCTTTTGAACCCAATATTGATTACACTTATTCGCCTAATCCGACTAACGGAGCCGTGAATATTACTTCGCGAACTTTGCTTTCTGAAGTATTGGTTTACAACCTAGAAGGCCGTTTGTTGTTACAACAAAAAACAGATGCATTCCAAACCAAGGTTGATTTGGCTGCTTTTGCGACAGGAACTTATTTCTTTAAACTCAAATTCAATACTAAAGAAGCGAATTTTAAAATTCTAAAAATGAATTAATCGCATTGGTCTTATAAAAATTGCCACTCCTATTCAGGGTGGCTTTTTTTATCAACTCACTCAACTCGTTGATTATGAAGAAACTTCTTTTGCTTCACGGAGCACTGGGTTCACAGCGTCAATTCGACTCATTAAAGAAAATACTTTCTGTTGATTTTGAATTGTATAGTTTGGATTTTTATGGTCATGGAGATTCCGAAATAGTAGATAAGCCCTTTACAATTGAAGGCTTTGCAAGACAAGTTTTGGACTTTATGCAGCAACACCAACTAGAAAAAACAGCTGTTTTTGGATACAGCATGGGCGGTTATGTCGGACTATATCTCGCGAAACATCATCCGGAAAAAGTTGAAAAACTATTTATTCTGGCTACCAAATGGGATTGGAATCTAGAAAGTGCAGCACAAGAATCGAAAATGTTACGCCCTGAAATCATTAAAGACAAAGTGCCAAAGTATGCCGCTTATCTGGAGTCTTTGCACGGCAAAAAATGGGAAAGACTACTTGAGAAAACCGCCGCTATGATGCTTGCTTTGGGAAATCTTCCACCTTTGAAACAAGAGGATTTGCGAACCATTCAAACCGAGACACTCCTAGCAGTTGGAGACAAAGATATGATGGTCAGTCTGGAAGAAACTGCCCAGATTTTTCGCGGATTAAACCATTCTCAATTGCTGGTCTTGCCCAATACACCACATCCGATAGACCGTATTGATACCCAAAAAATAGCGTATCAAATCAGCCAATACTTTAATGAACAGCCTTCTTGATACGCTAAAAATCTTTGAAAATCAGTTTTAAAATTTGAAGGCTGCTCCGAGCTGTAAGACTTGGTTTTTACCTTCTACCTCTTCTTGAATATCGGTAAATCCCTGGATATAACGTGCGTTAATCGAAAGACCAAAAGGGAAGTTGAGTCCAATACCGCCGGCAATTCCCATATCGACGGTTTTCAAATCTGGTGAACCTTCAGGAAAATTATCGCTGACTTTGAAACCCACTTGTGGTCCAGCTTCAAAACTGATGATTTTGGCCAGATAAACTTTTCCCACCACAGGCACATTCACATAGCCTATCGTATAATTGGTGTCTTCAAACTTGAAACCTTGCATCGAATATTGCACTTCAGGCTGCAAGAAAAACAATTCGGGAACCAGCGTAACTTCTTTGAATAGTCCGGCATAGAATCCGGTGAGGGCCTCGGTATCAGCTTCGCCAGAAACATTCGCGTAATTAATACCGGCGCGAACTCCTATTTTCTGAGCGTGAACTGAAGGCGTTAGCGCTACTAAACCTAGTGATAGAATAGCAATTTTAAGAATTTTCATAGTTTGTAATTTTAGTGATTGTTATTAATAATAAGTGTTGTTTTATTTGAAAAGCTTATTGGCTAGTGGCCTGTCGCGTTTGTATATGTCATCATAAAAATGAATTTCTCCAGCATCATCAACCCATGTGGTCAAATAACCAATGTAAACAGGAATTTTTTGCTTGAGTGTATACCAAGTTTCTTTTCCGCCATGCATGATCGAATCGACTTTTTCAGGTGTCCATTTCTCATCGTCTTCTAGAATCGTTTGTGCGAGTTCGAGTGGTTTTTGAACGCGGACGCAACCATGACTAAAAGCGCGACGAGAACGTTCAAACAAGCTTTTGGCTGGTGAGTCGTGAAGATAAATATTATTCGGATTCGGAAAAAGAAATTTCACCAACCCCAGAGAATTATTCGGCCCGGGTTTTTGACGAATTCTTCCGTTGACACGTTCCATATTGTGTTCTTGGAGGTAATTTTGATTCTTCTCTAAAGCCGGTTTGATTTCTTTTTCGACGATACTTCTAGGCACATTCCAATACGGGCTGAAAACAATATACTTCATCTCGCCTGAAAAAATCACGGTTGGATTCATGACTTTTCCCACCACAACATTAGATTGTAAAACCGGTTCGCCTTTCTTGATATAAGTGAGTTGGTAGGAAGGAATGTTGATGACGATATACTGCTCGGCTCGGGTAATATCACTCGGAATCCAGCGGCAGCGTTCCATATTTAGAATGATGGTTTTGATTTTTTCGGAAATTGGAACGTTAAGTGCGGCGAGCATGATAGCCGAAATTTTCTTTGACGGCACCAGTCCGAGACTGCTTTTATATTTTACAACGGCTTGGGCCATTTTAGGGTCATAGACTTTACTGTCTGAATCGGTGCTCTTGTTTTCCAAAGCGAAAAGGCGTTTTCTGATTTTGGGGATAATATCCGAGGTATCTCCTACTACCAGCGGCTTCATTTTTAGATCGAAGGGAATGCTGTCCCAATCGGATTTTTTTTCCATTTCCCGATAACGTTGCAAGGCTGATTTCAACCGATAATACTGCACAAACATTTCTTGATCGTCATGTTCTAACCTTTTGGGATTGGCCTTTAAAGAATCCAGATAATCAATATAAGAGTTGGTCTTTCGCGGTAAATACCAGCCCAATGATTGCCGTGTTTTGACATCAAATCCGTGAAAAACCTTATCGGTATAATAAAAATACATGGCCGAAATCAGAAAATCATTTACAGGGTTGGGTGCTGGGGTAACCTTTTGATCCAAAACCGCATCAAACGCTTTCTGGTAAGGCACCGGCGGCAGAATACCTTCTTCTTCAATGGAATGCACTTTGCCTTGAAGCAAGCCCGCGAGTTGATTGAGTTGGTTGTTTTCATACCAAATCGGCTTCCAAGCTTTCTTCTGGTATAAGGTCAAAAGTCGCGATTCATATTTTTTAAAATCTGGGTATTGCTTAAAGAACTTGGTAATTGTGGCTTGATTGAAACCGGTTTGGTTATCCTCGGTTGAGACTTCATTCTCCGAAGCAGCTTCTGCATTGTGGTCTTTTTTACAGGCTACCACCAATAGGGACAGTCCGAACAAGAGTAAAATCAGCCACCTCAACTTTTTCATATACGCCGTTTTTAGCGATATAAAAGTACACAAACCCAAATAACTTCACTATGAGAATTTAAAGAAAACTTTTTAAAATTTAGTTACATTTATGGAATCTGAAAAACCCACATTATGAAAAATTTTTTATGTTCGATTTTCACACTACTAACGCTCTGTTGTTTTTTTAATGCAAGAAGTCAGACCGAAGACAAAGCCCAAATTGATGCTGTACTGAACCAATGGCATCAAGCCGCAGCCCAAGGCAATGCTCAAAATTACTTCGGCGCTATGAGTGATGACGCCATTTTCATCGGAACCGACGCTAGCGAAAACTGGAACAAAAAAGCGTTCGAAGCCTTCGCTAAGCCTTACTTCAACAAAGGTAAAGCTTGGGATTTCAAGCCTATTGAACGTCATGTTTATTTCAGCGCCGACCACCAAACCGCATGGTTCGATGAATTGCTCGATACTTGGATGAAAGTTTGTCGTGGCTCGGGCGTTTTGGTCAAACTGGGAAAAGAATGGAAAATCCAGCATTATGTCTTGTCGATGACCATCCCGAATGACAACACTAATGCAGTAATAAAAATTAAAGCTCCGATTGAAGAGGCTTTAATTCAAAAACTCAAAAAAGAGAAATAAGTGTTATTGTTCGCGTAAATGCAATAACATGTCTTGGGTCATCGAGCCGAGGTCAAACTCGTGTTTCCAGCCCCAATCTTCGCGGGCCGAGGTATCGTCAATACTGGCGGGCCAACTGTCTGCTATTTGCTGGCGAAAATCGGGCTGATAAGTAATCTCGAAATCAGGAATATGTTTTTTGATTTCCGTAGCAATTTGCGTTGGGGTAAAACTCATCGCAGCCAAATTATACGACGAATGGATTTTAATTTTTTCCGCATCGGCTTGCATGATTTGAATCGTAGCGCGAATCGCATCATCCATGTACATCATCGGCATTTTAGTTTCTGCCGATAGAAAACACTCGTACTTGCTTTGCTCTAAAGCTTTGTGGTAAATGTCGACAGCATAATCTGTGGTGCCTCCGCCGGGCGGCGTACTCCAACTGATTAGGCCCGGATAACGGATACTGCGCACATCGACCCCAAAAATATGGTGGTAATATTCGCACCATCTTTCACCGGCTTGCTTGCTGATGCCATATACTGTTGAAGGCTCCATAATAGTGTATTGCGGCGTATTTTCCTTTGGCGTTGTGGGGCCGAAAACGGCAATGCTCGAAGGCCAAAAAATCTTTTTGATCTTTTTTGCTTTGGCCAAGTTCAGTACGTGAAAAAGCGAATTCATGTTCAAATCCCAAGCAAACGCCGGATTCTTCTCAGCGGTGGCAGATAGTAAAGCCGCCATTAAATATACATCGGTGATTTGGTGTACTTCGACCAGATGTTCAATTTGGTTGAAATCAAGTGCATTCACGACTTCGAACGGACCAGAATGCACCACATCGGTATTCATTTTTCGGATGTCTGAGGCGATGACGTTTTCAGTGCCGTAAATGGCTCTGAGCTTGTGAGTGAGTTCGGTACCAATTTGACCGCAGGCGCCGATAATCAGGATTTTAGGATTCATTGTGCTGTTGTTTGTGCGGATAAAGATACAAAAACCAGCCAAAGCAGTAGTAATTGTAGGTGGTTTTGGCGTAAAATCAAATTTGATGTTAAACTGCCGATGCCTTTCAACTTTCGACCTACCTTTGTAACTTTGTCGCCCAACGCTATATTGCTATGATTAAATCTTTTTTTGCTTTGTTGTTATCATTAGTCTTGTTCTCGTGTCAGAAAAACGACGAGCAACAAATGGCTTTACAACGAAAAGACGCTCAGGCCAAAGCGCTCATTTTTACCAAAATCAGCAAAGGTTGGCGTTTTACGCGTCCGTCGATGAGTCCGCAAACGCAAGCCTTGGTGCAAAATTGGAAAGAACTTCGCGAATTCAATGACGAACTGCTGCAAACCCCAAAAAGTTCCATCGGAGCCTTCCAAAAAAAATCCAAAGACCTTTCGAAAAAAGCGTTGGCTTTATACCAAAATATTCCACCTACTTTCGATAAGCCTCAAGTCAAAAGTCGTATCACTGCTTTGCTGACCAAGGTCAATTCAATCAATTTGTATATTCATCTCGATGCGATTCCTGAACAAAAAATCATTTCGCTAGTGGCCGAGGTTGATCAGGAAATGGTGTCGCTTTATCGCCAACTCGACGAAATTGTGCGCAAGAACCAAATTCCGATGGAAGAAGGCGAATCCGATATGATTCGAATGCTCGATACCACGCGCGCTATTGCCAATTAAACCCAATCTGCTAATTCTTTTTGTTTGAGCCAAAATCCACTTATTCAACGCTACGATAATGCTGCTAAAGTCATGCAAATTGGCAGTAGCCTGCAAAGTCATGGGCAAAAAATACAGCTCAGTGGTCTTATCGGATCAGCATTGTCTTTTGTGGTGCAATCGCTTTTCAAAAATAGCGGGCTGCCTTTTCTACTGATTTTAAACGACAAGGAAGAAGCCGCGTATTTTTTAAACGACCTCGAACGCCTCGTTGGCGAACAAGACGTGCTGTTTTATCCCGGTTCTTACCGCCGCCCGTATCAGATTGAAGAAACCGACAACGCCAATGTGCTCTTGCGTGCCGAGGTGCTCAACCGCATCAATTCGCGTCAAAAGCCCGCTCTGATTGTGACTTATCCGGAGGCTTTGTTCGAAAAAGTCGTTACCAAAAAAGAACTCGACAAGAATACGCTCAAAGTGGCCGTGGGCGATCAGATTTCGATTGAGTTTATTAATGAAGTTTTGTTCGAATACGAATTCAAGCGCGTGGATTTCATTACCGAACCCGGCGAGTTTTCGGTGCGTGGCGGGATTATCGACGTGTTTTCATTCTCGAACGACAATCCGTACCGCATCGAGTTTTTTGGCAATGAAGTAGATAGCATCAGAAGTTTCGATGTGGAAACCCAACTTTCCATCGAGAAGCAGAAAAAAATCGCCATCATTCCAAATGTCGAGAACAAATTTTTTCAAGAGCACCGCGAGAGTTTTCTGGAATACATCCCGCAAAACACAGTCGTTTTTATTCAGGATACCGAGTTACTGCTGTCTAAGATTGACAAATTGTTTGAGAAAGCCACCGATATTTTCCGGAACCTCAATGCTACCATCGGTCACGTTGCACCAGAGAAAATCTTCTTGCAACGCGAGGAATTATTGAAAAAAACACTGAATTTCACCGTAGCAGAACTCAGTTCCCGCCCGACTTTTAAAACAGACAAAGCTTTCGAATTTCACCTGCGGCCTCAACCGTCGTTTAACAAACAATTCGATTTGTTGCTCAACAACCTGAGCGATAACCATTTCAACGGCTATAAGAATTATTTGTTTTGCAGCAGCAGCGCGCAGGAAAAACGTTTCCACGACATTTTTGAAAGTCTCGACCAGGCCAACCACGAAAGCATCCGTAAGCAATATCACACTGTAGTATTTCCGCTGTATCAAGGTTTTATCGATGAAGAAAACCAAATTGCCTGCTATACCGACCACCAGATTTTTGAACGTTATCACAAGTTCAGCATCAAGAACGGCTACTCGAAAAAGCAGACCATCACGCTCAAGGAACTCAATACTTTATCGGTCGGGGATTATGTGACGCACATTGACCACGGGATCGGGAAGTTTGGCGGTTTGCAGAAAATTCAGGTCGAAGGCAAGACACAAGAAGCCATCAAACTCGTATACGCCGATAACGACATTGTGTATGTGAGCATCCATTCGTTGCACAAAATCTCGAAGTACAACGGCAAAGACGGCGCGCCACCAAAAATCTACAAACTGGGTTCCGGAGCTTGGAAAGCGTTAAAGCAAAAAACCAAAGCACGCGTCAAACATATTGCCTTCAATCTCATCCAACTCTACGCAAAACGTCGATTGGAGAAAGGTTACCGTTATGCGCCCGACAGTTATTTGCAAGCGGAGTTGGAAAGTTCCTTCATTTACGAAGACACGCCCGATCAGGTCAAAGCGACGCAAGAAGTCAAAACCGATATGGAAAGCGACCGCCCGATGGACCGTTTGGTTTGCGGCGATGTCGGATTTGGAAAAACAGAAGTAGCTATCCGAGCGGCGTTTAAAGCTGTCGATAATGGAAAACAAGTGGCTGTTTTAGTGCCGACGACGATTCTGGCTTATCAACATTTTCGCACTTTTACCGAGCGTTTAAAAGATATGCCAGTCACCATTAGCTATTTGAACCGATTCAGGACCGCCAAGCAAAAAAGCGAGACACTCAAGGATTTGGCCGAGGGCAAACTCGATATCATCATCGGAACGCACCAACTTGTGAACAAAAATGTAGCTTTCAAAGATTTGGGATTGCTTATCGTAGACGAAGAACAGAAATTTGGCGTGAACGTGAAAGACAAGCTCAAAACCATTGCCGCCAATGTGGATACTTTGACTTTAACCGCGACGCCGATTCCGAGGACTTTACAGTTTTCGCTGATGGCTGCGCGGGATTTATCGGTCATTACCACGCCGCCGCCAAACCGTTACCCGATTGAAAGCAATGTCGTGGCTTTTAGCGAAGAGTTAATCCGCGACGCGATTTCTTACGAGATACAACGCAACGGACAAGTTTTCTTTATCAACAACCGAATTGAGAATATCAAGGAAGTTGCCGGCATGATCCAAAGATTGGTTCCGGATGCACGCGTCGGAATCGGCCACGGACAGATGGAAGGCGCCAAACTCGAAGAACTGATGCTCGCCTTTATGAACGGTGAATTCGATGTTTTAGTAGCTACTACAATTATCGAAAGTGGTTTGGACGTACCCAATGCGAACACGATTTTCATCAACAATGCGAACAATTTCGGACTTTCGGATCTGCATCAAATGCGCGGCCGTGTTGGTAGAAGTAACAAAAAGGCGTTCTGTTATTTCATCTGCCCGCCGTATTCGATGATGACCGACGATGCGCGCAAACGAATTCAGGCTTTGGAACAATACAGCGAACTCGGCAGCGGGTTCAATATCGCGATGAAGGATTTGGAGATTCGCGGCGCCGGGGATTTACTCGGCGGAGAACAAAGCGGTTTTATTAATGAGATTGGCTTTGAAACGTATCAGAAAATCATGAACGAAGCGATCGAAGAACTTAAAGAAAACGAGTTCAAAGATCTGTATGAATCGGAAGATATGCCTGAAAAAGAATACGTCAAGGATTTACAGATCGACACCGATTTTGAATTGTTGTTCCCCGACGAATACATTAACAATATTTCGGAGCGTTTGAATTTGTATAACGAGCTCAGTTTGATTAAAACCGAAGACGAGCTCAAAGCATATGAAACCAAACTCATCGACCGTTTCGGGCCATTGCCTAAGCCGGCAGTTTCGCTTCTGAACAGCATCAAGATCAAATGGATTGCCTCAAAGGTCGGCATTGAAAAACTCGTGATGAAACAAGACAAAATGATTGGATATTTCGTCTCAGACCAACAGAGTGATTATTATACTTCGGCACAATTCCACAAGGTGTTGCAATTTGTGCAGAAACATTCGCAACTGTGCCGCATGAAAGAAAAACAAACCCCTAACGGTTTGCGGTTGCTATTAACTTTCGAGCACGTAAAATCCATTCGGAAGGCTTTGGAGCTTTTGGAGTTGATGGAAGAATAAATACCCTTGCTTTTTGCGCCTTTGCGCCTTTGCGAGATTATAAAAAAGGTTTTCTAGCAACGGCGCAGAGACGCAAAGTTCATCGAAATCGACAGTTTAAGAACTACTTCACTCCTGTACTTCCAAAGCCACCGGCACCACGCGAGGTTTCAGACAAAGTTTCTACTTCTACCCATTCGGCGCGCTCGTGTTTTGCTATAACGAGTTGGGCGATGCGTTCGCCATTTTCCACCACAAAAGGTTCGTTGGAAAGGTTGACTAAGATTACTCCGATTTCGCCACGGTAATCGGCATCTACGGTTCCGGGAGAATTCAGTACGGTGATTCCTTTTTTGGCCGCCAGCCCGCTTCTGGGGCGCACTTGGGCTTCATAACCGATCGGAAGTTCGATGAACAATCCGGTTTTGACGATGGCCCTTTCAAGCGGATTCAAGGTGATGGATTCGGTAAGGTTGGCACGCAAATCCATGCCGGCTGAGGCGATGGTTTCGTAGTTGGGCAGCGCGTGCGAAGATTGGTTGATGATGTTGATTTTCATTTTTTTGAGTGCCTGAGTTTAAAAGTGCCTTAGTGCCTGAGTTTGTGTTGGTGAACGAATAGTCCTAGCCCGGATAGCAGCGGCATCCTTTTCATGCTGAACGCTTTCAGGATGAAAAGATAGAGCGGATAGCCGGAAACAGCTTCTAATTTTTCTTACGGTTCAAAATCCTGAGCAGCGTATCTTTTTCGTTGTGATAGATGAAATATAAAAAGACGAGCAGCAGCGCCACGCCGACAAAATAATTCTCGCGGAAATAATAGAACGAAACGACCGAAAACGCGATCGACAAGCCCAAATAACCGCCGATTTTTTTCATATCGTACGGAATCGGAAAGGCTTTCTGGCCCATGAAATACGAAATGAGCATCATGCTTCCGTATGCCGCAATGGTCGCGATGGCCGAACCGGTGTAACTGTATTTAGGAATTAAAATGAAATTTAGAGCTAAAGTTACCGCTGCTCCAATAATCGAAATGATGGCGCCGATATGGGTTTTATCGATGAGTTTGTACCATACCGACAAATTGGTGTAAATGCCCAAAAAGAAATTGGCCAAAATGATTAGCGGGACGACTTTCATGGCTTCCCAATAGGAGCTGTCGCGGATCATGAGCATTTTGAACAGATCGGCAAAGACGATGACGCCGAGCATGATGAACGAGCCGAAAATGACAAAATATTTGGTGACCGTGGCGTAAGTTTGCGTGGCGTTTTCCTTATCGGCATGGCTGAAAAAAAACGGCTCGATGCCAAGTGTATAAGCCGTGCGGAACAACACCATGAACAGCCCGAGTTTGTAGCAGGCCGAATAAATCCCGACTTCCGAATCGGCGATGCTGTCGGGCAAAAGTTTGCCTAATAAAATTTTATCGAATTGTTCGTTGATCGCAAACGCAATCCCGGCCACCAGAATGGGTAATCCGTAGCGCATCATGCGTTTCCAGAGTGCAAAATCCAGTTTCCATTTCACCTTGAAATAATCCGGGCAAAGCACCACAAAAGTTAAGAAGCTGGAGATAATATTCGAGAGGAAAATATAGCCGATCTGAAAATCCTCGAAATAGATCGTACTAAGAAAATTTCCGGGTTGCGCCAGTTTCGGCAGGCCAATCAAGAAGAACAGGTTCAGCAACAAATTAACCGTCACGTTGCCCATTTTGATCAGCGCATACCGCATCGGTCGTTGGTTGGCGCGCAGTTTCGAGAACGGAATGACCACCAACGCATCGAGCGCGAGAATCCAAATCGTATAGTTGACATACTGCAAATCGATTTCGGAATAATCAGCTAAAGTTTGCCTGAAAAGCAAGGCAGGAATCAGAAACAATATCGTCGAGAAGAAAATAGAAACCATCGCCGTCTGGACCACGTTCTGCTTGTCGCTTTCTTTGTTGTAGAAGCGGAAGAACGCCGTCTCCATACCATACGCCAAGATCACATTGAAGAAAATCATGTACGAGAAAATCACGGTGACTTTTCCGTATTCTTCCTTGGGCAGCATTTCGGTGTAGAGCGGTACGAGAAAAAAACTAATCATCCGCGGGAATACTGTTGCCAGCCCGTAAATCGCGGTTTGTTTGAAAAGGTTTTTGTAAAGGCTCAAGTAGTCTGCTTTTTTGAATTGATCGAAACAAAAATAGGGATTTGTTTGCTTGGAAGTGCCTTAGGTAAGCCGTTCTTTATCGAGGACCTTGACGAAATGGAATCCTTTCGGGCTGAAACCTTCATTGTAATAGAATCGGTGCGCCTTGAAGTTTTGTGTGAACGCGTCCAGAACGATGGCAACGCAGCCGCTATGGAGCGCTTTCTGTTGAACATAATCGGTGAGCATTTTTCCGACTCCTTTTCGACGGTGCTCGGGATGCACGATGAAATTGTCGATTTCCAGATACGGACCAGTCCAGAGTTTGGTGCCCGACCAACAGCCGGTAAGGCCTATCCTTTGTTTCCCTCTTGAAACAACAATTTGTGTATAACGGTGTGGCAGCATCTGCTCAAGGTAGCTTTTGTATTTTTCGTGAGTGAGCTCCGGATACAAAAACTGCAACAGCTGCAATTGCTCTAGCATTTCTTCAATTGATGTGAGTTCTTTAATTTCCATCTTGATTTTTGTCTAAATATAACCAATAAAAAAGCCGGCGAAATACCGGCTCTTTATTTTATTTCTGTATTCGATTAACCGTTCAAGGCCTCGGCTCCACCAACAATCTCTAGGATTTCATTGGTAATGGCTGCCTGACGCGCTTTGTTATAAGTCAGTTTCAACTGGTTTCTAAGCTCGGTGGCGTTGTCGGTTGCTTTGTGCATTGCTGTCATACGCGCTCCGTGTTCTGAAGCAAATGAATCGCGGATTGCTTTGTACAATTGCGTCTTCAACGATTTTGGAATCAGTGTGAGTACGATTTCTTCTTTCGATGGTTCGAAAATGTAATCCGCCCCGTTTGAAGTTTGCTCTGCTGCCACCGGTGCCAAAGGCAAGAACTGCTCCGTTTTCACAATTTGTGTCGCAGCATTCTTGAATTGGTTGTAGACCAAAACGATTTTGTCGAATTTACCGGTTACAAAAAGGTGAATCAATTCCTCGGCAATCTCGGCTGAATTCTCAAAAGTCAGGTTGTCGAAAATCCCGTTGTGGTTCGAAACTACCGTGTTGGTTTTTCGGATGGCATCGTTTCCTTTTTTACCAATGGTGATAAAATCGACTTGTTTTCCGGCGTAAACATTATCTGCCAAGTTACGGGCTTCTTTGATGATGTTCGAATTGAATGCGCCTGCCAAACCGCGGTTTGAGGTAATCATGACCACCAGAACCCGATTCACCGGACGCTGGGTGGTGAATTCTCCGCCCACATCTCCGTCCAAAGTCGCGGAAAGATTCTGCAACAATTCGGTCAATTTTTCGGCATAAGGTCGCATCGCTGTGATGGCGTCCTGTGCTTTTTTGAGCTTCGCTGCAGACACCATTTTCATCGCCGAGGTGATTTGCATCGTCGATGAAACTGAGGTAATTCTGTTACGGATTTCCTTTAAGTTTGCCATAGTATGGTTGTTGGTTATCAGTTGTTGGTTGATGGCACTTTCTAACAACCATCAACCAACAACCATCAACTAAAATTAGTTATACTTTGCTGAAATTTCTTTAGCCGCGCTTTCGATTACGTCAGTAATGCTGTCATCGAGTTTACCAGCTTTCAAAGCGTTAAGTGTGTCTTTGTGCTTGTTGTTCATGTATTCCAAGAAATCCTTCTCGAATTCTTTGACTTTGTTTACAGGCACATTTCTAAGCAAGTTTTTAGAACCGGCGTAGATAATCGCTACTTGGTCTTCTACTTTGAAAGGCTCGTTCAAACCTTGCTTGAGGATTTCCACGTTTCTCTTTCCTTTTTCGATTACGTTCAAAGTAACGGCGTCAAGGTCGGATCCGAATTTCGCAAACGCTTCCAATTCGCGGAATTGTGCTTGATCCAGCTTTAATGTACCTGATACTTTCTTCATCGATTTGATCTGAGCGTTACCTCCAACACGAGATACCGAAATACCTAC
The DNA here is from genome assembly GCF_011392125.1 of Flavobacterium lotistagni. Classification (GTDB taxonomy): domain Bacteria; phylum Bacteroidota; class Bacteroidia; order Flavobacteriales; family Flavobacteriaceae; genus Flavobacterium; species Flavobacterium lotistagni. The sequence continues at coordinate 35,839 of NZ_JAAJBU010000010.1, read as the reverse complement.
GTTGATTGCCGGACGAACCCCTGAGTTGAACAAGTCAGACTCCAAGAAAATCTGTCCGTCAGTAATCGAAATTACGTTGGTTGGGATATAGGCAGAAACGTCACCCGCTTGGGTTTCGATAATTGGCAATGCAGTCAAAGAACCGCCTCCTTTTACCATCGGCTTCAACACTTCTGGCAAGTCGTTCATGTTCTTGGCAATCTCGTCGTTGTTGATTACTTTACAAGCGCGCTCTAACAAACGGCTGTGCAAGTAGAAAACGTCTCCGGGGTAAGCTTCACGTCCTGGTGGTCTTCTAAGTAGAAGCGACACCTCACGGTAAGCGACCGCTTGTTTAGACAAATCATCATAAACAATCAAGGCTGGACGACCTGTATCACGGAAATATTCTCCGATCGCAGCCCCTGCCATTGGAGCGTATACCTGCATTGGCGCAGGGTCTGATGCATTAGCCGCCACGATTACTGTGTAAGCCATCGCGCCTCTTTCCTCGAGCATTTTGGCAATTCCCGCAACCGTTGAAGCTTTTTGCCCAATCGCTACGTAGATACAAAATACCGGTTGCCCTGCGTCGTAAAATTCTTTTTGGTTCAGGATGGTATCCAAACAAACTGTTGATTTACCAGTCTGACGGTCACCGATTACAAGCTCACGTTGTCCACGGCCTACAGGAATCATCGCGTCAACGGCTTTTACACCGGTTTGCAATGGTTCAGTTACCGGCTGACGGAAGATAACTCCCGGCGCTTTTCTCTCGAGTGGCATTTCGTACAAATCTCCACCGATTGGTCCTTTACCATCGATGGGTTGACCTAATGTATTTACTACACGGCCTACCATTTGTTCACCTACTTTAAGCGAGGCGATGCGCTGTGTTCTTTTGGCTGTTGAACCTTCTTTGATTCCTGTAGAAGGGCCTAAAAGTACGACCCCAACATTGTCTTCCTCTAGGTTCAAAACAATCCCTTCAAGACCGCTTTCGAATTGAACCAACTCACCGTACTGGGCGTTCGATAATCCGTAGATACGCGCGATACCGTCACCGACCTGAAGTACGGTTCCTATTTCTTCTAATGTAGCTCCGGATTCGAATCCTTCTACTTGTTTCTTCAAAATTGCTGAAATTTCAGCAGGTTTAATTTCCGCCATAATTATTTTATATAATTACTAGTTACTTAATTCTCTTTTTAATACTTGCAATCTGTTGGCAATCGAGGCATTGTACTGCTGATCGCCGATTCTGAGGATAAACCCGCCAATGATGGCCGGATCTACAATATTTTCAATAATGACCTTCTTGTTCGAAAAAGTGAGGATTTTAGCCAACACCTTGCTCTCAAGTTCGGCATCCATAGGAACTGCAGTAGTGACGATGGCTTTTTCCATGCCGTTCATTGCCTCGAACTGTTTGTTGTATTCGGTAGCGACATCACTTAAAATCTCGAAACGTTTGTTGTCGTGCAACAATTGAAACAAGTTTTTGGTCACGCCATTGATTCCTGAAAACACTTCGCTTACCGCACTGTTCTTTACCTCAACGCCTGTAGTCGGGCTTTGGATGAAGGTATTAAGTTCGGCGTTGTTGCCAATAGTCGAAGCAATCAAAGCCATGTCGTTGTTGACTTCGGTGGCCACGCCTTTTGAGTGCGCAATATCAAGGATGGCTTTCGCGTAACGGATTGCTGCTCTTGTGCCTGCCATTTTAGTTCAATTTAGTATCGCCCAACATTTTCTCTACAAGCTTTACTTGTGCTTCTTTGTTGGAAAGTTCGTCTTTCAATAATTTTTCGGCTATCTCCAATGACAGAGAAGATACTTGCGTCTTCAATTCTGCCATTGCTGCATTTTTTTCGCTGGCAATAGCTGCTTTGGCTTTTTCTGTTTCTTTTTGAGCAGCCGCCTGAGCTTCTGATTTCGCTTCAGAAATCATTTTCTCTTTGAGTTCACGAGCTTCTTTGAGCATTGCGTCGCGCTCCATTCTTGCTTCTTGCAAGATGCGCTCGTTGTCAGCCTGAAGATTGGCCATTTCTTTTCTGGCGTTTTCAGCCGAAAGTAAAGCGTTTCTGATGCCTTCTTCTCTTTCATTGACAGAATCCAGAATTGGTTTCCAAGCGAATTTTTTCAATAAGAAAATCAATCCGATGAAGATCAGCATTTGCCAGAAAAACAATCCGAACGAAAAATCATTTACTAACTTTTCCATAATATATAGGTAAAATATTTTTTGTCTTTAATTTAATTTTTAAACAAAAGCTGCAACCAACCGTTACAGCTTTTTGTTCTTTTTGATTTACGATGCAAAGATTGCAGCGAAACCGATACCTTCGATAAGAGCCGCAGCGATCAACATAGCTGTTTGGATTTTTCCAGTAGCTTCTGGCTGACGAGCAATAGCATCCATTGCAGATCCACCGATTCTTCCGATACCGATACCTGCTCCGATTACTACTAAACCTGCTCCAATGATTCTTGGGATTTCCATAGTGTATATAATTAAAAATTAAAAATTCTTTTTTAGGCTTTAGGCGGTAAGCTATATGCTTAAAACTTTTCGCTTACTAGCTTATAGCAATTAATGATGCGCTTCGTCATGATGGTGCTCTTCATTGGCCGAACCGAAATACAATGCCGATAACATAGTAAAGATGTACGCCTGTAAAAGTGCCACCAAAATTTCAATAGTAGAAAGTGCGAACGACAACAAGAAAGATAAGCTTCCGCCAATCCAGCTCTTGAATAAAAAGATCAACGCAATCAAACTCATCAATACGACGTGACCTGCGAAAATGTTCGCATAGAGACGAATCATGAGTGAGAAAGGTTTGATGATGACTCCTAAAAGTTCAATCGGCGCCAAAATGATTTTCATCGGAGTCGGCACGCCCGGCATCCAGAAAATGTGACCCCAATAAGTTTTGTTTGCTGTAAAGTTGGTAATCAAAGCCGTGATGATGGCCAAACCGGCAGTGACAGCAATATTTCCGGTAACGTTAATCCCTAGCGGTGTCAATCCGAAAATGTTTAGGAACCAAACAAAGAAGAATACCGTCAATAGGTAACTCATGTATTTTTTGTAGTGCTTCTCTCCGATATTTGGAATAGCAATCTCGTCGCGGATGTACAACACAATCGGCTCGAATAATCTTCCAAAACCGGCAGAAATACCACCGTTCTTAGCGTATGACTTTGCCAAACCAGTAAAAACCCAAACCATGATAAAAGCAACGACAAACATCACCAAAACACTTTTAGTGATTGATAAATCAAGCGGTTTTACGTTGGTAGGATGGTGATGGTCTCCTGTTAGTTCTCCTGTCGGGCCATCTACTTTATATATTTTTTCGTCGTGACCAATTCGGTAGTAGTTTCCGTTAGACTCTGCTACTGATTCACCGTGGTTGAATTTGGAAGAAGAGAAGATTTGCAAGCCATTGTCCCAAAGGATGATTGGCAATGGAAATCCGTAATGTTTTCCTTCGGCCTCATCAGAGAAAAGAGTGAAATCGTGCGCATCCAAAACGTGGTGCATTTTGTAAGCTTCAATTTTTGATTTCAAATCGGTCGGTTCTCCGTGCGTTTCGTGTGAAGCGGCTTCTTCGCCATGAGCGTCATGTGCTGTGGCGGCAGTGGTTTGGGTTGGTGTTTGTATCGTATCTTGAGTCGGGTTTGCAAATCCTGTGAAAGAAAGGCAAACAAGGAAGGCTGCTATTATAAATTTGAACGTTTTATTCGAAAACACCATAGCGGATTTATTATCTAGATTATACTTGCTAAAATTTGGCGCAAAGGTACATTTTTTATTGATATGCAAAAGTCATAATAAAAATATTTTTTGCTGAAATGGCATTGCTAGCAGCTATTTATTGTTGAATGTTCAATTGGTTCAGAATTAGCTCCTTGCTTTTTGATAAAAGCCATAAAGATGCTCCATTGCCAAAGGCTATTAATTCAGTTTATTGAGCATCCGAATGGCCACAGTAGTTTCAATGGTTAAGAACAGTGCAAAAATTAAAAAAAAGTTGATCTTCTCTATTTTGATATCGGCTCTTGCTGAATTCAAAATGGGATGCAAAAGCACATAGGCCAAAACCATTTTTATACAGGTCAACAACATAAAGGTATGACCAACGCTGTCTTTCTTTTTCAAGCTGATTCTTACCAAAGTCAAAACAATCAGCAGGGAACAAACAGTAAAAAAGCTATAGAGAAAGGTAATAGAATGTTCAAAAGACGAGATATCTTTCACAAAAAAAGGAAGCAACAAAACATGCAGCACAAAAGCCAATAGTGAAAGCAACACCACTTCTGCCAGTGGGCGGTATGGTTTCAGATTCATTGGTCTTCTGATTTATTAATGTCTTTAAGTTGGCGGTTCAGGTTGTAGAAGGCAATCGCTACGCCAAGCAGCGTGAATATTTTAACGTAAAGCGAATGTGGGTTCGGATATTTCACGTCGAGCCATTTTCCGAGATAGGCAAATCCGAAAACAATCGCGCCCATCTGAATCGGCATATTAATGAGCGAAAGCCATTTGTTAGGGTTGCGCTTCTTCGGGTTGGGATTGGTCATGAGAAGCCGTTTTAGTTGGAGTTTTCATCTGGCAGGTCGCGCTGAATTCGGCCCCCGGTTCTACTGAAAGTTTGCCGCAAACGACCTCGCCGTGAATGACAGCCTTAGCACGAACATTCAGAATTTCTGCCACTTGAATCTTGCCGTCAAACTTGCCCTCGATATCTGCGTTTTTGCAAATGATGTCGCCTTTAATGCTGCCCGCTGGACCAATAACTAGTTTGCCTGACGATTGAAAATTGCCCACCAAATCACCATCGAGCCTAAAATCTGCCTGCGAAAGGATGTTTCCTTTGATGATGGTTCCTTCAACGATTCGGTTGGTTTTGCCCAGCAAATCAGTGTAGGTTTTGGGTTTTTTGTCAAACATACTCATCGCTTTTCACCTTTTTGCTCTCTTTCTTTCGGATTGACCGGGCTAGTGGGATTCTGTCCCGGAATTCCCGGAATTCCTGGCGGCAACTGGTTAAATTGCGAAGGTTTGTCTTCTTCGTCTTTTCTTTCGCGCACTGCTTTTTCTCTTTCTTGGGTATTCTTTGGAGCCATTGTGCGGTTCTTAGGAACATATGGCTTGGGCGGCAACGGGTCGGAATATGGCGTGGTCAGGTATTGCTCGAAATTCTTTTTCATCTGTACGATTTTATAGTTCTCGTTGGAGATGATATAGGCTGTTTCGGCAATTTTGTAATCCTTGAATTCTTTTAAAATTGAGGCTATCCCTTTGGCGTATTCGAGATCTTTCAAACCATGGATGACAATAAAGTTCTTGTCCATGGTATAAATATCATACGATAAAGAAAGCTTGTCTAGACTTCTTTCAGAAATGAATTTTTTGATTTTGTCTTGGATATTTTTCGATACTTTGTCCTCTGGATTGTCCGACTTGTATAGAATTTTCCAACTGAGCGGTTTCACTTCATAGAAGTTCTGGCTTTCCATGGCGGGCACGGTGGTTTTCAACAGCTCTTCTGCGAATTTCCCTTCGGTGCTGTTCGGGTAATTCAAGGCCACAAAATTGAGCGTCTTTTTATACTCGGTCAATCCGGCCAAACGTCCTAATACGTTAGCTTTGAGCAATTCAAATTTTGGTACGATTTCCTCGCCGGTAAACTGATCAATAGCTGCGTTGAGATTGGATAGTGTCGTTTTAATATCGCCTGATTCATAGAGTTTAAAAATACGGTCGTAATTGGCTTCCGGTGTATCGGTCAAAGTATTACCCGAACCGGTTGGATTCCCTAAAATCTGTGCATAGCGCGAATCTGGGAATTCAGCAATGATTCTATTTTTCATCGCCAACGCTTTGTCCTTGTCAATGATTTCGTATATTTTATATAGGTTATACATTGAAGGAAGCACGAGTCTTTCCTCGGGTTTATTGGTCAGCAGGGTTTCAAGTTTGGCCGCGGCAAGTTGATATTCTTTGAATTTTTCCTTGTAAATCACGCCCAATTGGTAGTAAGCGAAATTTCTTTCTTTGGCAATACTGTCAATTTCGGTTTGCTTGCGCGGCAATTGTTTGACGTAAAACTCAGGATTGTATTTTGGATCTTCTTTCTTTTCTGACGCGTTGTCTGGGTCTTGTTTGTCTTCAGCATCCTTTTCGTTATTATCAGTTACTGAACCGATTTTTTCTTGTGTTATTCTCCAACCATTTTTGTAAGGTCGGTCGCCCCATTTTTTCTTAAATTCAGCAATACCGAAAGTTACCGTACTCGGATTGTAAAAATAAAACTTGCTGCTTCCTCCCGAAGATGCTATTGGTCTGGGCTCTGAAGGTCTTGGTGGTTTCTTTTGGGTAATAGCATCGTTAGGATTCAATTCGCGTCCGTCTTTGTCTACTGTAGATTTACCTGTAATTTCTCCTTTTCGCTCAGCCTCTTTTTGAAGGGCGAGCTTTTTTTCGTCAGCTTTTTTTAGCTTTGAAATGTAGCCTTCATAATAGGCTAATTTTTCTGCGTCAGATAAGCTGTGAATTCTAAGAATGCTGTCATTTCTGATGGCGATTCCTTCGTATTTAATAACGTCTTCGAGGTTTTCTCTCTTCTTGGTGATGAATCGGTGCTCGCGCGTTCTTGGTTCTAGTTGAACGAGTGTACTATCGTAATATTTCCCGGCAATTACGTACTTGGCTTTTTTGAAATAAATATCGCCTAAGTTTCGGTAATTGGAGGCTGTTAAATATTTATCGACTACTTTAGAATTTAAAGAGATATTATAATGTTTGATGGCCAAAGAATCGTTGTGTTGCTTCTCATAAAACAAGCCCATCTCGTGATTGATGAAATTCAAATACGGGCGGTTTTCACGGTCCTTGAGCAATTTTCTGTACTTCTCCAAGAATGCGAGCGTATCGCCTTTCTCAAAATCATTGAGGTTGGCTTGGCGCAAATGAGCGTGAATGACATACTGCCGAGCAGCCTTACGCTTCATATCAATGACTTCCTGATAAGAAATGTAAGCGCTGTCTTTTTGCCCGAGTTGCTCATAGAGTTGGCCTAAAATAAAACGGTAACGTGCTTTTTCTTCTTTAGATTTGGTAAAATCCCGGGCCAATTTCAACCTTGCTACGGCACTATCTTTTTCGCCAAGATTTAAGAACGCTTGACTTAAAGTTGCATTGGCGTCGGCATAAATCTGGTCTTTATATTTAATTTCCTGGAACAACCTGCGCAAGTTTTCTACGGCGATGGCATCGTTGTCTAGTCGCATATTGGTTTTCTCGCGCCAGATTTTGACTTCATTGATTTTATTGCTATTGGCATGTTTGTATAGCACGTAATTGAACGCTTCTAGAGCCGGCACGAAACGCTGGTCGTAATAACGGGATTTTCCCAATAAAAGGTGCGCTTCGTCCATTTGGTAGTTTTTCTCCGAACCGCCGATATTCATCGAGTGTTTTTGAATGGCTTTGGTGGCTTTGGTTTCGGCACGTTCGAAATTCGGGTTTCTCGGAGGATCGCCAGGCAAGGTTTGCTCTTTGGCTACCTGCATCCGCTCGATGGGCAGCAGCTGCCAAAAATTGTCGGTGTATTGTGATTTAAGCTCCAAAATTCCTTTGTCTAAAGCCAATCCGCCATTGTAAAGGATATTGTCTTTAGTGCTTAACGCGTGTGAATTTCGGGAAATGAACGTGTTCTTTTTTACAGAACAGGCCACAAGAAAAAGGAAAAATATAACGAAAGAAAAATACTTGATGGTGCTTGTTTTCAATGTAAACAGGGTTTTTCTTAAAACTTTTAAAAGTCGGTTTTAGTATAACAACTGGTAAAAATACGTTTCTTTTTGATATAGCGAAAATTATCGGTTAAAAGTTTAATTTTGCCCCTTGAAATAATCGTTCACCTTTGGTAGGTCTCGCAAAGGTTGCCTACTTTTACAAAAAAACACATTCATGTCTTCATTTTATAAATTAAGCATCAAAGAAGTGCGTCGTGAAACCCAAGACGCCGTTTCTGTCTCGTTCCATGTACCGTTAGAGTTTCAGGATTTTTACCAGTTCACCGCCGGTCAATATTTGAATTTAAAACTGACTTTAGACGGCCAAGAAATACGCCGTGCCTATTCGATTTGTTCGGCGCCTGAAAGTTCGGAATTGCGCATTGCCATTAAAGCGGTCAACAACGGTGCTTTTTCCACATTTGCCAATAGTCAACTCAAAGTGGGCGATGTTTTAGAAGTGGGCACTCCTGAAGGAAAATTCACCTTTCAGCCTGATGCCTCACGCCAAAAAAATTATCTCGCATTTGCGGCCGGTAGTGGTATTACCCCCATATTATCGATTATCAAAAGCGCCTTGCAAAGCGAACCGAAAAGCACCTTCGTTTTGGTCTACGGAAACAAAACGCCCGAACAAACGATTTTTCACGAGCAATTGCATGAATTGCAACTCAAGTATGTAGGCCGTTTCTTCGTGCATTATGTATACAGTCAAGCTAAAATTGATGGGGAATTGTTTGGGCGCATCGAACGCTCGACGGTGAATTTTATCCTCAACAACAAACACAAGGAAATTGACTTTGACAAATTCTACCTGTGTGGGCCCGAGGAAATGATCAATACCGTGGCGGCGACTTTAAAAGAGCACAACATCAAGGAATCAGCGATTAAGTTTGAGTTGTTCTCTACTGCCACTCCGAAAACCAATACCAACACGCCGGAAGGCCATACGAAAATCACCGTTTTAGTAGACAATGAGGAAACCACTTTCGAAATGTCTAAAAAACAAACGGTTTTAGAAGCCGCTTTAAAACAAGGCGTCGACGCACCTTATTCTTGTCAGGGCGGTATTTGCAGCAGTTGTTTGGGAAGGATTACTTCTGGCTCGGCGATGATGACCAAGAATTCTATCTTAACTGATGGCGAAATTGCCGAAGGCTTGATCCTAACTTGCCAAGCACATCCAACTTCAGACACGATTTACGTGGATTATGATGATGTTTAGATAAATAGAGCCAAGAAACAAGAGCCAAGAATTAAGATAGCTACTGGTTGCCAACACTATTTCTTGACTCTTGGCTCTTGTTTCTCGACTCTTGGCTCTTAAGTCCATTCCCTACAAAACTTCCCGTATTTTCTCTATCACTTTTTCGGGTAAAATTGTTCGCATCGCATCTTCATATCCTGCTACTATTTTGTTGCCATAAACCGAAGTCGGCAACTTAGGGAATTGCTCCAAATCTGGCATTAAAGCATTTTCCAACGGTTGATTGAACGGCTGAAACCCGGCATAAGGATGGGTTGCTCCAAATAACGTAACTACTTTTACGCCGTACATCGCCGCGATATGGCCATTGCCGGAATCCATTGAGAGCATTAAATCAAGGTGGCTGATGAGCTGTAATTCTTGCTCGAAAGCCAATTTTCCGGTAACGATTCTCACAGCGGAATCTTGTGCTAAGAACTCAAGCTTATGCTTTTCAGAAGCTGCGCCGAACAAAAAAACCTCGTATTGGTTTTCCTTTGCCAATTCTTGAATTACTTCTTGCATCAAATCTGGCGGATAGACTTTCGATTCGTACTGGGCAAACGGCGCGATGCCAATCCAAGGTTTGGTTTTTTCGCCGGTAAAGTCTAAAACTGCGGGATCCAATTTTGGTTTTACCGGAAATTCAGGCTTTGACAAATTGATTGGAAAACCCAATTTCTGAAAAGTGTCGGCGTGGCGCTGGAACATGGTTTTGAGCGGTTTGAAAATTTTGTTTTCGGCTCGGGTTAAAGCTTTTTTCTCGGCTCGGCCTTTGTCTGTGAAAGCTACTTTTTTTCCGGCCAATGCAAATAACTTTCTGACTACTTTCGAGCGCAACACATCGTGCAAATCGGCAAAAGCATCAATCTTCAGCGGCTTCAAATCGCGGTACAAACGCCACAATCCAAAAAAGCCTTGGTGTCTGCCTTTGGCTTGAAAAGCAAAAAACTCGATATTCGGAATGCCGGCAAAAAAAGGTTGGTAAAACGGGCGCGAAATCATCGTGACACGAACGTTAGGATATTGCGCAACTAAAGCCCTTAATACAGGAACCGTCATCGCCACATCGCCCATAGCGGAAAGTCTCATCACGGCGATATGTGTTGGTTTTTGTGGCAAGCGTTTAGGTACTGAGGTTCTAAGGTGCTAAGCTACTGATTTTGTCTGGGTTTGTCTGGGTTTGTGAGAAACCCTAGCCCTGATGGCAGCGGCATCCTTTTGCGGCGCGAAGCAGAGCAAAAGATATAGCGTACAGCAGGTTCCCGGCTCCTTCTAACAATTAATAATTAACAAATAATAAATAATAATTATTTTTTGTAGAGTATGGGGTTGAGCTCGTCGTCGTTGTACATTTTCATCTGTTTGTAGACTTTCATGAACTTGTCGCCGTTCTCGATATCGGTGAGCAATTCTTCGATTGCAGTTGATAAATCGGTGCGCTGTTCCAAAAGCACGTTGAGTTTCGCTTGGCATTTATCGCGGTGTTCTTGCGAAGCATCTGGGCGGTTCACTTCTTCCTGCATGTGGTAAATTTTGAGCGCCAAAATAGACAAACGGTCGAACGCCCAAGCCGGAGATTCTGAGTTGATCTTAGCCGTTGGTTTCACGTTCACGTGCGCATATTTCTGCAAAAAGTAGCTGTCGATGTATTCCACCATATCGGTGCGCTCTTGGTTCGAGGCGTCGATGCGGCGTTTCAAAGTCAGTGCGGCTACCGGATCAATTTGCGGATCGCGAATGATGTCTTCAAAATGCCATTGCACGGTATCGATCCAGTTCTTGTGGTACAGCAAATGCTCGAACTGATCTTTGGCGTACGGGTTGTTAATCGGTTGGTCTACATTATCGAACTGGTGATAATCCTGAATACTTCTCTCGAAAACAGAATAGGCTAATTTTGAAAACATTTGTGTATCGTTTAGGTCGCAAAGATACTTTTTATACTTTTACCGGAGAAAAAAAATTCTGGGAGTGCCTAAGTAGCTTAGTGCCTTAGTGCCTGAGCTTTTTGGGAGCCGGGAACCTGCTGTTCGCTGTATCTTTTGCTCTGCTTTCGCGCCACAAAAGGATGCCGCTGCCATCAGGGCTAGGGTTTTTCTTAAAATTGAACATTAATTTCTAAAATAAAATGAGCCGGTCAAATAACTATTGTAAAGCCGAATGTCCACTGGACATTCTCCTCTTAATATCAAATCATCAGGGCTAGGGCTTTTCACCCCGATCGCGACATTGACAATAAGATTACATTGTTCAACCTCAAAACGAAAGTTCCTCCTATTCCAGAGAATCTAAGGCACTAAGGCACTCAGTTACTCAGGCACTAAAAAACAAAAAAAATGCAAATCCACTACTTATCCGAAGCCAACAGCATCCTGAACCACTTTTTAGGACAAATCCGCAATGTGAACGTACAGCACGACAGCATGCGATTCAGGCGCAACATCGAGCGCATCGGCGAGGTCATGGCTTACGAACTCAGTAAGGATTTGAACTACCGCAATATTGAAATCCAAACGCCGCTGGGCATTAAGAAAACTACTGAAATTTCAGAGCAGTTGGTTTTGTGCTCCATTTTGCGTGCCGGGCTTCCGCTTCACTTGGGTTTCTTGAACTATTTCGACAGCGCAGAAAATGGTTTTGTTTCAGCCTATCGCCATCATCCAAACGGCGGCGATCATTTCGATATTAAAGTAGAATACCAGGCCGTTCCTAATTTGCATGACAAAACTCTGTTGCTCATCGATCCGATGCTTGCTACCGGACAATCAATGGTGGCCGTGTACAACAAACTCATGGAAAAAGGCGTGTCCAAAGAAGTGCATATTGCAGTTATCATCGCGGCTCCGCAAGGCATTGAATATCTGGAGAAACATCTGCCTGACAATTGCCATTTGTGGGTCGCCACTTTGGATGAAACTTTGAATGCCAAAAATTACATCGTTCCCGGATTGGGCGATGCCGGCGATTTGGCGTATGGGAATAAATTGTAGTGCCTTAGTGCCTTAGTGCCTTAGTGCCTTAGTGCCTTAGTGCCTTAGTGCCTTAGTGCCTTAGTGCCTTAGTGCCTTAGTGCAAATTTACAATTGCGCGAAAAAAGCAAAAATTCCTGACAAAATTAAAAATGCCAGAACCACTTCTTTTTTCCATTGTGCTTGGGGGGTTTCGATATGCGTGGTGATAATCATCGACAGCGGTGCGAAAGTGTAAATCAGCATGTCGTTGGATTTATTCGGCGAAATGGCAAAAACGGCGATTCCTACCATTAACATCGAAAGGATTTTCTTGTATGTCGGGTGTAAAATCAGCGGTCGATTCGACATCGAAATCAACAATAAAATGGTGAAAAAAAAGGCAATAGTGGCATAGACCGACAAAGCCAGGTTTTGGAAACGGCTCGTAAAATAATCCAGCCGCAGATCAATCAGCGAATCGGCTTGCAAATGACCGATCCAATCGGTGTTGAAATACAGTGCGCTCGCAACGAAAATCACCGCCACCGCCCCGAAGGCAATTATTGGCAAAAACCAATTTCGGTAATCTTTCGCGACATGGAACAGAATGGCGATATAAATCAACACCAGAAAAAGCAAGCTCCAATAATGAAACAAAGCGGCGATGCAAACCCAAATAGAAGCATCAAAAATCTTTTCCTTGGAAGCCTTGAGCGAGTACAAAGAAACAATTCTTCGCGTGGCCAATAAGATGAATAAATTCGCCAAAAGCAATCTTCCGTTATCAAAAACCGATGGGAAAAACAACATAAAAATCAAGTAAAACAATACCGTGTAAGCGCTGTCTTTGCTCATGCCGTTTTTCTTAACTACAAAATTCACAAGAAAAAGAGAAGCAAAAATAATGGCGAGAAAACCGCATTTAGTAAGCAAATGCAAAATCGAATTATTTCCCGTAACGTGCTTAATCTGATATACAAAGAAGAAAAAAATGCCCCCTAAAATCACGATAGAGTAATTTAATGGAGTAGATTTTCTGAAAAGACTTGTAATCATGAGGATATTTTATACTTTTGTGTGCGTAAATATACTAGTTTAAGAAAATAACACTACCTATTATGAGAGCATTTTTTGAAGGAATTCAATGGTTGTTTGAAAACATCTTCTTCTGGCCACTTGACCAATTAAGAGCTTTGGAATTATCGTGTTGGTCGGGCGCGAACCTCATCAACTGGATTTTCATGGCCATCTGCAGTTATGCCACTTGGTATTGGTGCAAGCAATTGGTAGCACACAAAAAAAGCGGCGAAGATTTTCAAGATACCACTGCCCACTCGTTCTTAACCAAGTAGGTCAAAACCGATATCGGGTCGATAATACATCGTATCGAAATATAACTTGTTTATGTTTTGATACGATTTTTTTACGGCCTGTTGGAAATCATCCCCAAACGAAGTCACCGCCAAAACCCTTCCGCCGTTGCTGAGAATCTGACCGTTTTCGGCTTTGGTTCCGGCATGAAAGACGATTGAATCTTCTACTGAATCAATGCCTGAAATCACTTTTCCTTTCTGATAATCTTCCGGATAACCGCCTGAAACCAACATCACCGTAGCGGCACTTCTTGAATCAATTTCAAGGTTCACTGTATTTAATTTTTGCTGAGCCACTGCAGAAAACAATTCGACCAAATCGTTCTTCAATCTCGGAATTACCACCTCGGTTTCCGGATCACCCATGCGCACGTTGTATTCAATGACCATCGGTTCGCCTTTGACGTTAATCAGCCCGATAAAAATGAATCCTCGATACGGAATGTTTTCTTCTTGCAAACCTTTCACTGTTGGAATGACGATACGCTGTTCGATTTTATCCATCAGCACACTATCGGCAAACGGCACTGGTGAAATCGCGCCCATTCCGCCTGTGTTCAAACCTGTGTCGCCTACTCCGATACGTTTGTAATCTTTAGCCGTCGGGAGTATTTTGTAGTTTTTACCATCGGTCAACACAAAGCAACTGAGTTCAATGCCTTCGAGGAATTCTTCAATGACGACTTTAGCACTGGCTTGACCGAATTTAGATTCCAACAGCATCTGGCGCAATTCTGTTTGAGCGGCTTGGAGTTCGCTTAGAATCACGACGCCTTTTCCGGCGGCCAATCCGTCCGCTTTGAGAACGTATGGTGGTGATAAGGTTTCAAGAAAAGCACAACCTTCTTCCACGGTTTCTTTGGTGAAACTATCGTAGGCTGCGGTAGGAATGCCATGGCGAATCAAGAATTTCTTGGCGAATTCCTTGCTGCCTTCAAGTTGGGCGCCCAGTTTAGAAGGCCCGATTACCGAAATATTTTTGAGTTGGTCATCATTTTGGAAAAAATCGTAAATGCCTTGAACGAGCGGATCTTCTGGCCCGACTACGACCATGGCGACTTGCTCTTGCAAAACGATTGTTTTGATGGCTTGAAAGTCAGTTACGCTGGTATTGACGTTGGTTGCAATTTGGGCTGTGCCGGCGTTTCCCGGGGCTACCAATAGTTTTTCGCAAAACGGTGATTGAGTGAGTTTCCAGGCTAAAGCATGTTCGCGGCCGCCTGATCCGAGCAATAATATAGTCATGTTGTTGTTGTTGTTGTTGTTGTCGCGCAAAAATACTGGGTTTAGTGTTGCGATGGTAATTAATTTTTAAAAAAATCAATCCTAACGACCAAGGGTAAATCGTAAATCTTATTTTTGAAAAAAAATCACCCGAAGTGCTCAAACTTTTCGATTTATCATTGCGGCTCAACGGCTTTCCATTGGGTAAGGCCAAAACGGAATTGGAAAAAACCATGAAGCTTTCTGAGAAAGGATATGCCTTTTTTCTAGAGTCGAAAAAGCATGAGATTTTTGATTTTCACCTCAACAACAATCCTTATTACAAAAACCTCATCGGCGATAAAAAAATTGAGCGTTGGGAAGACATTCCGGTGATGAAAAAAATCCATTTCCAGCAACCTTTGCCGCAGCGGCTTTCCAAGGGTTACAACAAGCGGAATGTATACATCAACAAGACTTCGGGTTCTAGTGGCGATCCGTTTGTTTTTGCCAAAGACAAATTTTGCCACGCGCTGATTTGGGCCAATATCATGCGGCGTTTTAAATGGTATAGCATCGATTTCAATCATTCATTGCAAGCCCGTTTTTACGGTATGCCGTTGGATTTTATCGCTAATAAAAAGCTGCGGATAAAGGATTTTTTGAGCCGACGTTACCGCTTCAATATCTTTGATTTTTCAGACCAAGCCATGGGTCGGATGCTGCAAAAATTCCAAAACACAAAGTTTGATTACATTAACGGCTACACCAATTCAATCGTCTTGTTAGCGAAATTTCTTAAGAAAAAACAACTCTTCCTTTCTGATATTTGTCCGAGCTTGAAAGTTTGTATCGTGACTTCAGAAATGCTTTTTGATGAGGATAAGCAGCTGCTGCGTGAACGATTCAACATTCCGATTATCAATGAATATGGCAGCGCAGAACTTGATATCATTGCCTTAGAAAGCCCTGACGGTGTGTGGCGCGTGAATTCAGAAACCTTGTTTGTTGAAATATTAGACGATAACGACCAAGTGTTACCTTACGGGCATGAAGGCCGCATTGTAGTGACTTCACTCTATAATAAGGCGCATCCGATGATTCGTTACGAAGTGGGCGATATTGGCATCCTCGACGAAAAAAGCACTTTACAACATCCGATTCTAAAGCAACTCATCGGACGTACTAATGATGTGGCAGTGCTTCCCAGCGGAAAGAAATCGCCGGGCATGACTTTTTATTCAATCACAAAAAAGCTATTTGACGATCAAGGCAACGTTAAGGAATTTGTGATTCTGCAAACCCAAACCGATACATTTCAGATTGATTACGTAAGCGACAAAGAGTTGTCTGAAA
Source organism: Flavobacterium lotistagni (assembly GCF_011392125.1). GTDB lineage: Bacteria > Bacteroidota > Bacteroidia > Flavobacteriales > Flavobacteriaceae > Flavobacterium > Flavobacterium lotistagni. The sequence goes on along the minus strand of NZ_JAAJBU010000010.1, from coordinate 19,919 downwards.
CCGAAATCCAACAGATTAAAAAAGTGCTTGACCAATTTTTAGAATCTGGGCTGAAGTATCATTTTAATCGAAAAACTGCTATTGACCGAGGCAAAAGTGGCAAACTCAAACAGTTCCGCTCGTTGGTTCCAGCTTCTTGATATAAAACGGCTTTACCCCAAGCTGCATGACCAGAAAGCCCAACATACAGCACAAAGAAACAAAGGTGTTGTAGCCGTAGAATAAGTGATAAACATTATAATTGTGCTTGAGCAAATCAAGCTTTGAAGCCGAAATGGAATCTTTGCGAACGCGATAATAGGCCAAGCTTTCCTTGAGTGGTTGCGCCGTCTTTATCTTGCGAAGCACCGTGAGCCATACCATCCAATCTTGCCGTTTGCGCAAATTCGAAATCGGGATTTTACCAAAGAACTGCGTGTCGTATATTCCGGTCAGATTGCCTACAAAGTTGCAGAAGAACAGTTGCCAGTATTTTAATTTACTCGGCGCTTTGATCATTCTCTGAATGGGTTTCCCGGTTTCATCAATACATTCATAAAATGAAAAAGTAAATGGCAATTGCTGTTCTTGGAGAAAATCGATTTGCTTTTGCAGTTTCTCAGGCTTCCATAAATCATCTGAATCCAGAAAAGCAATATAGCGGCCCGAAGCCATCAAAACCGCCTCTTGCCGCGCTACGCCGGCACCCGAATTCTTCTGGAGTTGATAAAATTTGATACGGTGGTCATGGGCAGAAAAGTCAGAAACAATGGCTGGTGTTTTATCGGTTGAGCAATCGTCAACGATAATCATTTCCCAGTTTGGGTAGGTTTGGGCTTGAACTGAAAGGATTGTATCGGCTATAAATTTTCCGGAATTGTAACTCGGAGTAATGATTGAAACCAAGCCTGCCATTTTAGTAAGCTTTCTCTTCGCCGCGTACGGCATTGTAGAATGTCATGAAGATAATCTTGATGTCGAGCAAGATAGACCAGTTCTCGATGTAAAAAATATCAAATTTTACGCGATTAATAATGTCTTTATCTGTTTCAACTTCACCACGATAACCATTAGTTTGGGCCAAACCAGTAATTCCTGGCTTTATAAAATGGCGAACCATGAATTTGTCAACTTTTCGAGCATACATTTCTGTATGACTGACCATGTGAGGCCTAGGCCCGACGACCGACATATCGCCCAAAAGCACGTTGAAGAATTGCGGTAATTCATCTATGCTGGTTTTTCGAATGAATTTACCGACTTGAGTGATTCTGGGATCATTCTTGGAAACTTGCTCGAGATCGGCAATTTCGTTCAAATTCATGGACCGGAATTTAAAACAATAGAATTCGCGGTAGTTCAAACCGTTTCTTCTTTGCTTAAAAAATACCGGGCCGCGAGATTCAAGTTTAATCAATAGGGCAAGTAGCGGCGTGAGCCAAGAAAGCAAGCCAAAGATAATCATCACAGAAAAGCAGATGTCGAAAACCCGCTTGATAACTTGGTTAATAGGATCGTCTAGCGGAATGTCTCGCAAAGACAAAATTGGAATGTAACCGTAGTAATCCAGTTTGAGATTTCTGGAGAAAAGCTCGTTGTTGTCTGGAATGAATTTTAAAATCTTCAGGTTGTTGTCGGCAAAGTCAATGAAATGGTCTATTTGGGTGTTGGACAAACAACCTAGGGAACAATATATTTCATCGATTTTTTCCTTGATAACGAAATCGAAACTTTCTTGAATTTTTGCCTTTTTATCACCTTCCAGATGGAACACTTTGGTGAGATTGTATCCGTAATCTGGGTTGTCATTAAAAAAAGCTTCGAGCTGTTTGACTTCTTTACTGTTCCCGACAATGATTACATTTCTGAAGTTTCCTCCATAGAATACACGGAATTTTCTCAAGAAAAAGTAAATCGACAGCTTAAAAACCAACACCGCAAGTAGCGAGGCTGCCGTATAAGTGAGAATGGCCTGCGAGTCAGTGTCTTTGACATAAAACCCTGAAAACGCATAACAAACAATTGTAAATAACACAAATTGCTTGATGGTTTTATTCAGAATCGAAACGACTTTAGTAAACCTGTAAACCTCATAGAACTGAACGTTTAGTGCTATGATAATCCAAGATAAAGACGTGAAAATGACAAAATACCATGAATAGAGCTCCGTGGGTACGAACCAATAAGAAAATAGGTTGATGATAATCAGGTCTAGCAAATACGTAAAAGGCCTAATATAACCTGAGTATCTTCCCGTTTTGTTCCTCATGAACTATTTGATGTAATTAGAAAAATCCTTGTGCTCTTCTTTGAGTAGTTCTTCTGAAGAAAGTGATTTAAAATAATCGTAGGTAATCTTCATGCCTTCGGCTCTGGATACTTTGGCTTCCCAGCCGAGAATTTCTCTAGCTTTAGTAGTATCGGGCTGTCTTTGCAAAGGATCGTTCATCGGCAAAGGATGATAGACCACTTTTTGATTCGTGCCGGTGAGTTTGATAATTTCCTCCGCAAAATCCTTGATGGTAATTTCGTCGGGATTGCCAATGTTTACCGGATAAACGTAATCTGAATGTAATAATCGGAAAATGCCTTCTACTTGATCATCTACATAACAGAAAGAACGAGTTTGTGAACCATCTCCGAAAATAGTCAAATCTTCACCGCGTAACGCTTGACCGATAAAAGCCGGAATCACACGACCGTCATTGAGCCTCATTCTTGGGCCGTAGGTGTTGAAGATCCTAACAATACGGGTTTCTACTCCGTGAAAAGTATGGTAAGCCATTGTAATTGACTCCTGGAAACGCTTGGCTTCGTCATATACTCCGCGTGGCCCGATGGTATTTACATTGCCGTAGTAATCTTCAGTTTGTGGGTGTATCAACGGATCTCCATAGACTTCAGAGGTTGAAGCGATGAGTATTCTAGCTTTTTTGACGCGTGCCAAACCTAACAAATTGTGAGTTCCCAGAGAACCTACCTTGAGCGTTTGTATCGGTATTTTTAAATAGTCAATCGGACTGGCCGGAGAAGCAAAATGCAGAATGTAATCCAGTTGGCCGGGAACGTGAACAAACTTGGTCACATCGTGATGGTAAAATTCGAAATGCTCATGTTTGAACAAATGTTCGATATTTTTCAAATCTCCGGTGATGAGATTGTCCATGCCGATGACAAAATATCCTTCTGCTATAAAACGGTCGCACAAATGGGAACCAAGGAAGCCGGCTGCTCCGGTGATGAGTATTCTTTTCATGTAGACTTTATTGCTTCTTTTTCGCTGGAAACGGAATTAAACAAACAATAGAGAATGATAAAGAATACAATGCCTCTTTGTCTGCAAAAAAACGATTCGGACAAAAATAGCATTATCATCGTGATTGCAAAAGCAATATGAAGAAAATCTTTGTGGGCCAGGGCGTTTTTAAGATTTAAGAGCAACATTCCAATCAAGATCAAAAAACCAGCAATACCCAACTCTGCAAAAGTCTGAATATACTGATTGTGAAAATTATATTCTTTGTAAATGTCGTCTAGATTGTGTTGCTCTGCTTTCTCTCTGATATAGGGTTGCGAAGCTTCTAGACCAAACCCTTTCCAGAATATTTCTTGTTCTTGGAGCAGGTCGACAAAAATTCGCAATTGGTATATTCTAAGGGCGGTTCCAGGAAAAAAACTGTTCTTATGGAAATCCTCCTTGTTCCAGGCTTCGTTGATACTGACATTATAAACATTCTGCTGGTCTTTGGTCAACTCGTTGTTTAAGGTATTGTCGATGAACGCGGTTTCATATTCTATTAAAAACCTTTCCCGGACTTCCTTGACGAAAAAAACGGAAAGAAATAAAAATAGGGTAACCGAAACGATTGTTAGGGTCTTGGTTCCAGAAGGAATTTTGACAAAAAAGGCATAGTAACAGATTACGATGATAAAATCAATAGTAATGATGCTTTTGGATGAGAGTAAGAATATCAGTAGGCACAAAATTCCCACACAAACTTGCTCTATATTACTCTTGGAAGAAATTTGAATAAAATAAAAAAAAGCTAGCGAAGCAAATACAGACATGTAGATGGCGCCCGGGTCGTATGGCACCAACTCATTGTGAAAAAACACCTCCGTGTTGCACGTGTCAAAATAACGCTTAGAAGCATCAATTAAGAAGATGATGGCAAAAAAAACCATTCCGTAACTAAAAAACTTGATGATCGACTTCGCTTTTTTGCCGTTTATCTCTGGCACGAAAAAGAAGGCAACCGGCACAAACAACATAGAAAGCTGTTTTTGTAGTCCCGAGAGCGAATCATTGTAGCTCGTTGACCATAGAAGCGAAAGCGCCAGAAGTACAAAATACCCAATGGGCCACCACAATGATTTAGTAAATTGGGCCTTTTTTATATTGAGTAAACTCAGTGCAATAAATAAAATGGTTGCAATGCTCGTGTATATATTCTTTAACGGCAGTGTGATCAGAACAACAGCTAACAGATAGTGAAGAATATCGGTTGTGAAATATTTAACTTTAGCAAAGTAAAAGTATGTCATTATGGGGTCGAAAGATAAATTTGATGTAATTTTCGGTGCCTGTTTTCCTTAATAACGCCACATTTTAAAAAGCATTATGAAGACCTTAACATTTTTTCTAACATTTACCCGAATATTTCAGGTAGGTGGTCTCCAACTTTTTAATGTTTTTTAAGATGTCATAGTTTTGTGTGAACTCTTTATAAGCGTTTTTAGAAAATCGGGACAACAGATTTTCATCGGTTAAAAGTTGGATAACTTTTTCAGCAAACTTCTTCTTGTCATCGCTTTCAATTACATACCCGTTGTATCCGTCCTTAATGAGGTCCCGATTGCCATCGCAGTCTGTTACCACAGCAGCTTTAGAGAGTGCCAGGCTTTCAATGACTGAATAAGGAAGTCCTTCATAACGGGCCGTGGAAAGGTACAGCTTGGATTGGCGAATAATGTGAAACACATCATTGCGAGAAGTCCAGTCCAGTAAGGTAACTTTATCTGTAAGGTTCAGTGCCACTATTTTTTCCTTGACCGAATCCAGCTGATCTGAATGATTACCAACGCCCATTACCACCAAGTGCGTGTCGACCATTTGGAGGACTTTTGACAAAATCTCCAACATCAGTTCAATATTCTTCTGATAAGATGGCCTTCCTACGGTACAGATATAGTTATCGGGCCAGGTCTGTTCGATTTGGCGTGGGGCAAGTTCGTTGATCGGTTCGATACTGTTTTCAAAAACAATCGTATTCTCAGGTTGGTATCCCGCCACGTTGATTCCCTGCTGTTTTTCAGAGTTCGATGTTGCCAAAAGGATGCTGTTCTTATTTGCGAGCAACCTTTCAATCCACACAAAAAAACTTCTTTTGATTTTATTCTCAGAACTTAAAAACGAAAAAGCATTGGGCGTGTATAGCACCTTCACGCCAAATATAGCCCCGACCACTTTACCGATCACGCCGCCCTTGGCACTGTGGGCATGAATGAGGTCAGGACGTTCTTTCTTCAGATATCGATAAGTATTCAGGGTGGCTTTGATATCTTCTAAAACTGAGATGTTCCGAGTAATGGAGGTGGTATATTCTTTTATAGCGTTTCCTTCAGCGTCGGTGAACGGGACTTGGGTGTCACGATTGCCATGAACCACGATATTTTCAAATTGGGTACAATCTATGTTTTCAGTAATTAATCTTAAATAAACATCAACACCTCCAACCGAATGAATTACGTGCGCAATTTTAATTCTATTCATTTTCCCTTTTTCATATACAAGGCCGTAAATATACTAAAAAGATAACATCCGAATTGTCGGTAAAGTACATTTTCTAAAAAGAAGAAAAGCACAAAAGCGACAAATAACGCCGTTGCGAAAAAATCCTTTTTTACTTGTATGAAAAAATGCAGGATAAACGCCGTGAAGAGCAATAGGGCTGTCGCTCCTCCAATAAGGTAAAAATCGATGAATTGGTTGTGCGAATTGAAATTCTCCTCAAGGAAATATCCTCTTTTAGAACTGTCTTGGATTGTCTGCGAATAACATTGGTGATAATTCCAGGCGATGGACTGATAACTTCCCCAGCCAAGTATGTTGTTAAACTCGGGTACCTGGGACATGTTCATGGCGCAATTCCAAATCACTACCCTCGGTTCGTAGGCCGCCGCTACTTCTATTGATTTTTCAAGGTTTTCTTCGATAAAGAAACGTTTGGAGATGTTCTGGTTCACCAATAGCAATCCGCCGAATGTAAAAACCAACAGTAATAAAGCCCCGATTTTATTGTACTTGCCTACCTTATAATAAAAAACAAAGAACACTGCCGCCATCAAAAATACCGTCACCAAAGACAAGCGGGCCGAAATCAAAATAATGAACAGCAGCATCAAACCTGCATTAGTTCGAATCCACCACCTATACTTTCTCAGGGTAATGGAAAAATCAATAGAGAGAAAAAAACCGAAAACGGCTGTAATTCCGGCGTACGGGCGCTCTAAAACTAGTAACATATTAGCCTCAGCAGTATTGCCAAAAGGCAAGGTATGGCTGTGCAGATAATATTTTGCCATCATTATAAATGAAGCGTAAACAGACAACGAGAATGTGACCAAAACCGCAAATTTGAATCGATTCAGGTCTTTGACATTTTGTAGTAACAGCAAGAGCCAAACAACCAGAAGGTAGCCCGAGTAGATTCTTTGGTCCGCGACAAAAGTTCCTAAAAAAAGAGCTTTGACAAAAAGATAAAGAAAAAGAAGCAACAAAAATACTAGTGGCAAGATGCGGACAGAAGATTTTTGGGTAAAGACGTCTTTCAAAAAAAGTAACGAAACCGGAATTAAAATAATGTTAGGAACGCCCTTGAAAAAAGGCAGGCAAAGCAGCAAAAGATAGAGCAGATAATCGAATACGTTTTTCTTAAGGCCGATCATTATCGCTTGAATTTTTTAATAAAGAAAATAACTTTGTAAGGTACATAAAGAAGGATATAATTCCTCAGCAATCCGTAGATTGGGTAAAAACCAAAATAAAAGTGCTTCCTGATGACTGCGATACGACTCCTGACCTGTATCTTTCTTTTGGAAATAGAAATCCCGCTGTCATTAATCTCAATTTGCGAAAGGTATTGCCCAATATTGGCAGCCTGGTGTTTTTGAACGATCTCAAAAAAGAATGCGTAATCTTCAGCCCATTTGTAGCGCGTCGGATAAAAACCCACTGTTTGCAGCACCTCTGCTGAAAACATGACCGTAGGATGAATCAACATCGAATTGAAGTACATTTTATTAGCGATTTCCGTAGCCGTCTCGGGCATACAGATGTGATAGAGGAACTTACCCTCGGTGTCCGCGGCGGTGACATTGGTTCCAACAATCTTGACTTCAGGGTGCTGCTCGAGAAATTCTTGTTGGAGTCGGAATCGGTTACCCAAACAGATATCACCACAATCTAAACGCGCAATCCATTGATAACCTCTGCTTTGGATGATTTCTAGTCCTCGGTTAAGCGCGTATTCAATGCCTTTATTCTGTGGAAGGTACTCATAGCTGATTTCGCCCTGACCTCGAAAAGCCGCGTTGAGTAGCGCTTCATCTATGCGGTTTTGGCGGCTTCCATCATCTACCACAAGGATGTCTATGGCTTGGTCCACACCGATAGACTTCAAGGAGTTCAACAATCCGGTAGGGTTATTATAATGAGGTATTAACAGTACTGTCGTGTTCATCCTTTTTGCTGAGATATGAAAATCTGATTAAAATTGCCAGGCTAAGCCATAGCCCGTAAATTCTGAAAGTGTCAATCTGGAGCCAGTTCACAAAGAGGCCAATCAATGAGATATATACTGTTATCGCCAGAACATGTTCGGCACCCTCCGTGTTTCTGATCCGTTTTCGGGCTCCGGAAATGCTCACATAAGCTAGGCTTAGGAACAATACAATTCCTATAATACCTGTTTCGGCCAGCAAGCGTGTGTAAATATTATAAGCAGGCGGAAAAGCCTTTTCGTTTTTGTTCCTGTACCAGACTTTGAATTCGTAATTATTGCTTGTGGCCCAATAAGGATACTCGTACCTAGCATAGTAGGTTTGCTGCCCAAACCCGACCCCGACCAACGGATGCTCCTTGAAAACCTGAATTGCCGCGTATTGCATTCCCAACCTAGACTTGTTGGAAATGTTTGTTTTGATATTTCCGAAAAAGTCTAAACTCTCTATTTTCTGGCCCACCGCCTTGATTACTTTCGGACCATTAAAAACCAATAGCACTGCTGAAAACAGCAACAACTTGAACATCACTGTGCGGATGCTGTCCTTGAATTTAGGTTCTCTAAAAAGTATCGCGCCAAAAACAATCAGTTGTAGGAAAACAATTATCAATCCTGTTCTGGAACCCGAAAAAAAAGTAAGGGCCAAAACCAACAGTAACGGGGTGTATTTACTAAAAACGGTTTTTTCGGTGAGTACATAACTGAACATCCAGCCGGCTATTGTAATGAGGTAGATTGCAAAAAAAGGCGGCTCATAAGAAATCGAAGAAATCCTGCCTTCTGCATGAAGGGAAACTTCCAAAAAAGGAAAATAATCAAACATTTTTAGCACTGGATAAAGTGCGCCAATCCCAAAGAAAGAAACACCGGTTTCCAAAAACCCATACACTGAGGCCACAATAAGCGAGTAAAAGAATGTTTTCCTAATCCTTAGCAGAATTTCCTTTAAGGAGAGTTCGATGAACACATTCCAATAGAAAATAAAAAAAAGGACACTAGAGACCAACAGCGCAATATATTGTCTGAGAAAACGGTTGACTCCACTTGTATGCTTGAAATAACTATCGGCAACAGCCGGTGCATTGAGTAAAGTCGTGATGAAACACCAGAGCAAGAAAAGCGCCATCAGCACGACAATCCGGTTTTTGTAGGGAAGACTAATCTTGTTTGTTTTCAGTGCCGAACAGAGCAATAGCAGGAATCCGGCAAAAAGGAACAGTGCCCCTGCTTCGGTTTTAAATTCACCTAATGTCGCAATTCCTATATACTCGTTGAACGGAAAGAAAAACAATCCTAAAAAGAATAGCGATATGTATGTTTTTTTTAACAAATCTTCTTTTTTAAATGATGCTTATCTTTAATGGTTCGCTCGAATTTGCCTGAATAAAATCACCCTGAAAATAAAACATCTGAAAACCCAGACAATTAGCACTGCGAATATCAGTTGGTTGACGGTCTTAATCAAAAAAAAACTTATTGCTGACACAGTGGTCAAAAATAGTAAAAAATTTAGATTGACCATTTTAAGGGTTTTGGGGCTCGCAAGGGCCTCGAACATAGCAGCAATCGCGGCATAATACAGTCGGGTAATGCCGATAAGCAATAAAAGCGCTATGGATATGAGATGATTGTGGAATGCGAAATTCAAAAACCCCATCTGATCGACTATCGCTGTTATGATTATCAAGACAAGGGCAAAAACAAAGCCGAATGAAAAAATCTTAAAGATAAGCCGGTCAAAAATTTTCCGGTCACAGGATTCTTTGAACTGAACGATTTGCTTGAAACCGATATAATTCTGAAAAATGGAAAACGGGGCCAGGAAGAAATTGCTTAGATAATAATAGTTTCCAAATTCTTCAATTCCGAAAAGTTCGCTGAAAACAAAACGGTCGCCAAACGATAAGAATGAAAAAATCAGTATCGAAAGGAAAAATTGCAAAAAATAAACCTTGATTTCCTTTTTAGAAAACTCTTGGTTATAAACAAACCCAATCCGTCGGCGTAATAGGTACCAGGATGCCACAAACCCAATGATAACAGTAACCAAAACCGTTTCAATGAACGGAAACTGAAATTTCGAGGCAAAAAAGATTCCCGCAGCAAGAAAAAGAGCCACTTTCCAGAAATTCACAATAAGTTGAGCCAGAAAAAAATCAGAATTCAAGCGAAATATAGTAAAAATTAACATTAGGTTGGTCATGCTAAAGGTAGCTAAAAATAGCAATAGGAAATTAATCTTAATCTCGGGATAAAGCGCGTTGAAGACGACTGTGCCGAGCACCGAAGAAAGTAACGAGGCCTGAATGGCAGTGCGGATTTGATACTGCTGTGTGGTTATTTTATTAATCTCAATCACTCGTGATAATCGGATAAAAACCTGCTCAAATCCAAAAAGACCAAAGATATACATCAGCGACAGATAAGTAATTACCAAAGAGAATTGTCCAAACTCAATCGGGGAAAGGGCAATCTTAAGGATGATGTTGGTCAGAAAAAAACCTCCTGCTCCGGCCATAATAACAAAAAGAGAGGAATGATTGACCAGTTTTTTTAGAAGCATCTTGTTTTTAAAAGAATTTGACCCAAAATCAAGGCGTTTACCCGCCTATTACTTGCGCAAATATAGTTATAATCTTTGTCCGAGGATTTTTTCGAGTTCTTTATAAATGATTTCTTTGGTGTTAAAAAAAGGATCATACTGGTCCTCGATAGCCGATAGGGTAGCTGTCGCTGTGGCGCTATTGTAACCGATATATTGATTGGGGCTGAAATACCTGCCAAAATCATCTTGTCCGATGTGAAATGTCCGGCCTTGAAAACGCAAATCTACACCGTATATAACAATGGGCGACTGGTTTTTATTAGAGCTGATGTCCAACCTTAAATCATTAGGATAAACCTCCGCTGGCAAGGTAAAGACGATGCTCTGCGGTGCCGGGCTACCCTTTACTTTTGCCAGCACGGTATGCGCATCATCGAAATAAGCAATCGATGCGTCTTTATAGAATAACAACAACTGGTCGTTTTGTGTGATGCGCAGATTCAAAAGAACTTCGAAACAATTATTGTTTTTGATGCTTTCTGATTCGAATATCCTAGACTCTTTACAAGATAGCAAAAAAAAGAGTGCCAGCGTAGTGGTAATGATTTTCATTTTCAAATATACTTTGGAGACTCTAGCTTGAATAAAGCCTGCCTTTTTAACAGTTGCAATAAAACAAAAAAAAGGTTGCAAACCAAGTCTTTCCTTCGTTCCCGATTAGATTCTGGATCACTACTCTTAACGTTCTGGATATTTGGTTGAAAAATGGGTTCCAGTGCAGCTGTAATGAGGAACCGCATACCACATAAGCCTCAATTTATATTGAACAGCCTGCCTTAAGATTCCCTTAATTACTGCATTTTAAAGAGAATATGGGTTTTCTATCGATAAAACATTAACGTTTTATTTACATTTCCATAATTTCACCGCGTTATTAATCAACACATTAAAAAAGAATGAAAAAAATTACCCCGTTTTTTATCACCTTGCTTTTGTTGTTCTTGTCCCAAACTATTACAAGCCAGAGCATTGTTATTAATGAAGTGGTCGCTTCGAATTCGACTATCAATCAAGATGAGGATGGATCTTATCAAGATTGGATTGAGATCATGAATACTGGTGGCACCGCCGTGAACCTGACCGATTTTGGTTTAAGCGATGATCCTGCATTGCCTTTCAAATGGACGTTTCCTAACGTGTCAATTGCCGCTGGTGGCTATATGCTGATTTGGTGCTCAGACAAAGACCGCGCGGTTGCCGGTGATCCTTTGCACACTAATTTTAAATTGAGTTCTGCTGGTGAGACGCTTACCATTACCAATGCTTCAGGTGTTGCGCTAAGCACAGTAACCACTCCGGCGATGTTACAAAATATTTCTTATGGCCGTATTCCCAACGGAACAGGTTCATTTATGTTTTTCAACCTAGTGACTCCAGCTGCAGCCAATGGCAGTATAGCTTATTCTGAAGCTTTAGCCCCACCGGTTTTTTCTCAAGCCTCCGGAATGTTCAATACTGGTTTTAATTTAACCTTATCTACTGATGTTCCTGGCGCAACCATTTTATATACCTTAGATGGTTCAGAGCCTTCAGCTAGTAATTTAGGCGGGAGCACTTACACCTATAGAAATCAGTATCGCGAAACCAATGCCTCACAAGCGCAAGGGGCGAATCTGATTAATACCTTCCGCACCTTACAATACAGTACTCCGATTGTGGTGGCAGATCGCACCTCGCAGCCGAATAAAATTTCAGCTATTTCTACCACTTTTTCTTTCAACCCGACTTATCTTCCTTCAACACCAATATTTAAAGGAACTGTAGTTCGTGCCAAAGTCATCAAACCAGGCGCGCTCGATAGTAGCATTGAAACCAAAACCTATTATATTTCTCCACAAGGTGCCAATCGTTTTCATATTCCGGTGCTTTCTTTGAGTATTGATGAAAATAAACTTTTTAGTTACAATGACGGTATTGCTGTTGCTGGGGTAGATTTTGAAACTTGGAGAACCGCCAACCCAAACACAGATCCAACTTACGAAGAAGATAACGCCAATTATTACCGTAGAGGCCGTGACAACGAAAGAATGGCCAATATGACTTATTTAGTGGATGGTGCCGAGGTGCTCAACCAAAACATCGGGATTCGCATCCATGGCGGGATTTCAAGATCTACCAGAAGTAAATCGTACAACTTGTATTCACGCGCCGAATACGGTGACGAGAAAATGGATTACAATTTTTTCTCGAATCTAACGGAAAACAACTTTACCAATCTGGTCTTGAGAAATTCTGGCGGAGACTTTGTCAATACCATGTTCCGTGACGCTTTATGCCATAACATTGTTCGCCCTTTGAATTGCCTGACTGAATCCTACCAACCGACCATTACTTTTATCAATGGGGAATACAACGGAATTTTGAACCTTCGCGAAAAATACGACGACAAGTTTTTCTCTAGGGCTTTAAACATTAGTGACACTGAGTTGGATTATTTAGTAGACCAAGGTGTAGCCGATGACGGTCAAGCAGAATACGGTGATGATGTACATTACCAAGCGATGCTTTCTTATCTGAACACTAACAGCATGGCTACTGCTGCCAATTACAATTATATCAAAACTCAAATGGACACTGAGAGTTTCAGCGATTACTATATCAGCAACATTTACTTGCAGAATATCGACTGGCCCGGAACCAACATTGAATACTGGAGAAAAAGAACTTCTGCCTATGTTCCCAATGCACCTTACGGGCACGACGGAAGATGGCGTTGGGCTTTCCACGATTTAGATGATACCTTCGCGGTTCCGACCGATGATATTAGTTATAATACCTTAGAATTGGCTACGGATCCTAATGGCCCGGACTACCCAAATCCAGCTTGGTCTACCTTTATCTTGCGTAAACTTTTGGTGAGCCCGACTTACAAAAACGACTTCATCAACCGTTTCGCCGATTTGATGAATACCACTTTCCTTCCATCGAGAGTCGTCGGATTAATCGACAGCATGAAGTCGGTAATTGAGCCTGAAATGCCAGAGCATATTGCCCGTTGGAAAATGCCTGCCGAGATGGACAACTGGGAATTTTATTTAAATCAGGAGCGTGACTTCGCCAATCAAAGACCAACATTCCAAAGAGACCACATCCGTGCAAAATTTGGTATTACCTCAAACATCAATGCCAATCTAAACGTTTCTGATGCTGCTCACGGCTATATCAAAATCAACACGATCGACATCAAAGAAGGTACTCCGGGTATCGAATCGAATCCTTATCCTTGGACTGGTGTTTACTTCTCGAACATTCCGGTAACATTAAAAGCCATCGCCAATCCGGGTTATGTTTTCAGTCACTGGACCGGAATTTCTTCCAGCACCAATGCCGAGATTACGGTGAATTCTGGTTCGAGCTTCAATGCTACGGCAGTGTTTATTCCTGAAACCACGCCTTCGAGCCAACCAATTTACTTCTGGATGATGGATTCCAACATTGCCAACAACCAGCCTCTAGAAACCTTATATACTACTTATGCGGCAAGAGGTTATAATGGCTACATTCAATACCAATCTTGTTTGGTGGGTTATCCATTTGTACCTACCGATGTGGCCCACTGGAGAAAAGCATCCATGGAAAGAAGGAACAGTCCAACAGATTTAAACTATATTCCATTGGCCAACAATAATCTGCCTTTTGCCACCAGCGACATGAAAGGTTTACAAATCAAAGAACCGTTAGCCAGTGGTAGTTTGGGCAATACGATGATTTTTAATTTTTCAACGGATCGCCAAACCAACATCAAATTCTCTTTTGCCGCCATTAACGAATTGACAAATGCTACCGGAATTCTTGTAGATTATTCTGTAAATGCTGGAGCTCCGGTATGGATTACAACCGGATTAGCTTCGACGACCTTGCCACTGACCAATGCTTATCAGTTATACAATATTGATTTTTCATCCATTGCTGCGGTGAATGACAACCATAATTTCAAAGTTCGTTTAAGATTTACCGGCGGTGACTTGACAGTAGATAATGGCAACCGAGTAACATTCAACAATATTGCGGTACACGGAACCTATGATGCTTTGGGTGTAGAACAAAACAGCTCTTTACAATATACTGTTTATCCGAACCCGGCTTCAGATTTGATTAACATTGTCGGAATCAATTCTGCCGACATTGCCCAATACAAACTGTTTACTATTGATGGTAAACTCATCAAGAATGGTTCAGTAAATAATTCGCAAATTGATTTGTCTGAACTTTCTAAAGGTTTGTATTTATTGCAAATTGAATCAGACGGCAAATTCGCTACACAAAAAATCAGCAAGAAATAAACCCGCTGATATACTTAGTAAAGAGGTAGTTGTATCATACTGTGCAGCTACCTTTTTTATTTAGATAAACTCATTTCATCGGTTTTTTTAGTAGTGTAACGAAACATTGATTAACGTTTTCTTAAGATTGGCTTAATTTGCCTGTAGAAGTCTATCTTATGAAAAAAATTACATTCTCGTTATTTGCCTGTATGCTCCTCGGTTTGACAAGCCCGAACCTGCAAGCCCAAAATTTGGTCATCAATGAAGTTCTCGCTTCCAATACTGTTTCGATTCAAGACGAAGACAGTTCGCGTCAGGATTGGATTGAAATATTCAACGCCGGAACCACCACGGTCAATTTGTTGGGTTACGGATTATCCGACGATGCGAATATCTTATTCAAATGGACTTTCCCAAATACCAACCTCGCCGCCGGACAATATTTAATTGTTTGGGCTTCAGATAAAAACCGCTCAGTAGCCGGAAACCCGTTGCATACCAATTTTAAAATTAGCGCCTCAGGTGAAAGTCTTTACTTGACCAATCCTTCGGCAGTAACTATTAGTAATGTCAACATACCCAGTTTACAAGCTGATATTTCTTACGGAAAATTTCCCAACGGCAGCGGCCCTTATGTTTTCTTCGGAGCACCAACTCCCGGTTCGGCGAATGCCTCCTCAGGTTATGCTGAAGTTTTAAATCCGCCGGTTTTCTCACAGAACTCTGGTTTTATGACCAGCGGATTCAATTTAACGATTTCCTCACCCGATCCAGGAACCACTATTATTTATACCCTTGACGGTTCAGAACCGGATGAAAACAATTTAAGTGGTACCACTTACAATTACAAAAACCAATACCCGAAACTTCCTGGTCAGCCTTTCGGAACTTTTCTTTATAATAGTTTCCAAACCTTAGCCTATTCTGGCCCGATTGCGATCACAGACCGATCAGCTCAGCCGAATAAAATTGCCAACATCTCTACCACTTATGATTTCTCACCTCCTTATTTTCCGAACGGCCCCATCTACAAAGGAAATGTAATCCGTGCCAAAGTCATTAAACCAGGGGCTTTATCAAGTAAAGTTATTACCCGGAATTACTTTGTAACACCCGAAGGGCCAAGTAAATTCTCTTTGCCGGTGATTTCGCTTAGTGTTAATGAAAATCAGCTCTACGATTACGAAGACGGCATTGCTGTGGCCGGAATCGACTATGACAACTGGAGAATTGCCAACCCTACTGAAATTCCTGATCGCGAAAACGGAAATTTCGAGCGCTCTGGTATCGCTAATGAGCGCCGGGCCAATATGCAATATTTTGTGGGAGGTCAGGAAAAAATCAACCAAGATGTGGGCATTCGCATTCGCGGTGCTTACTCGAGAGTTTATCCAAGCAAGTCCTGGAATATTGCTGCACGTTCAGATTTTGGCGACGACAACCTTTCCTTCAAGTTTTTCAGCGATGAACCTTACACCAGTTACGAACGGGTTAGTGCCAAAAGTGGTGGTAGCGATTTTTACAACACCATGTTTCGCGACGCGCTGAACCACCAACTCGTGAAAGACCTGCGCATGGAAACCGAATCTTTTCAACCTATGGTGACTTTCATGAATGGAGAGTATTGGGGTCTTTTGAACCTGCGCGAGAAATACGACAACAATTATTTCAAACAGGTTTATAATATTGACGATGTAGATTTGCTTGAAAACCAAGGAGCCATTCAAGAAGGTGATGCTGAAGATTACGAAGACATGTATGATTATATCGCCTCGCACAACTTCAGCAACGATTCAAACTACACCTACATCCAAACTCGAATGGATACCGAGAACTTCATTGATTACTTTGTTACGAACATTTATGCGCAGAACGACGATTGGCCCGGAAACAATATCATTTATTGGAGAAAACGCACCAATGGTTTTGTACCAGATGCGCCCTATGGACATGACGGTAGATGGCGCTGGGCAATCCATGATATGGACAGTACCCTTGATGTTCCTGACTACAATTCTCTAAACGATGCTACTTCAACTGTAGATGTTGGCCCAAATCCGGAATGGTCTACCCTGATTTTGAGAAAATTGCTGGCGAATCAGACTTTCAAAAATGATTTCATCAACCGGTTTGCAGATTTGCTCAACACGAATTTCTTACCATCTAGAGCAATTGCACGATTGGATGAGATTGCAGCGATCATCGCACCGGAAATGCAAGACCAATATTTCCGCTGGAAAGCTCCTGCTGATGATGGTGATTGGAATTACCATTTGGATCAAGAGCGGATATTCTTCAACCAAAGGCCTGGTTACCAAAGAACACACATCCGTAACAAATTCGGGATTTCTTCCAATGTCAACGCGACATTAAACGTTTCGAATTACAACCACGGTTATGTAAAAATCAGCACCATTAACATCGCCGACGGTACACCGGGAATTACCGGAAACCCATATCCTTGGACTGGTATTTATTTCAACGGAATTCCGCTTAAAGTGAAAGCCATTGCTCGAGAAGGTTATCTGTTCAGCCACTGGAGCGGTGCTTCAAACAGTACTGACTCAGAAATCACGATTACCCCAACAGGAAACTTTTCACTCACGGCTAATTTTATTGCAGATCCGAATTTTAATTTAGTGGTGCCTACATACTTCTGGATGATGGATGGCAATATCGTTAATGGTGCACAACTCACCAGTTTAAACTCTACCTTCGAACTTGCGACAGATGGCGTGATTCAGTTTCAGTCTTGTCATCCGGGTTATCCGACCACCAACGGCGGAAAATCATCCATGGAAAGAAGAAACTTGCCTACGCCTATCAATTACAGACAAAGCATCAACGGCAACCTTCCTTATGCTTCAGCAGATATGAGAGGCCTGCAAATCAAACAGCCATTCCGCAATGGCAGTGCAGAAAACACCATGGTATTTCGTTTTTCGACCGCCGGTTATGAGAAAATTAAATTCTCATTTGCTGCTGTGGATGAAGGAGCTGCAAGTGGGTTAGTGGTAGATTATGCCGTAAATGCCGGAACTCCTGTATGGATTAACAGCGGATTGGCCGCCACTTCTTTACCGCTGACTTCAAGTTATCAATTGTTTCAAATTGACTTTACTGGTATCACTTCGGTAAACAACAATCCAAATTTTAAAATCAGATTGCGATTCACCGGCCCAGATATGACTGCCGATGCCGGAAAACGTGTCACCTTCAATAACATTGCTGTAGATGCCGTAAAAATGCCTTTGGCTTACAATTCACCAAATGTGTTTACAGTAGGTACAAGCATTAGCAACTTGGTGCCGTCTACCTCACAAACCATGACCGCTTATAGCGTAGCTCCGGACTTACCTGCCGGTTTATCGCTGAATCCAACTACCGGAGTCATTTCCGGAACGCCATCCGTAGCAGCTACCGAGAATACATATATTGTTACAGCAACGTATGCCAGTGGAACTGTAACTTTCAATTTGAAAATTACCGTGAATGACATTGCTCCAAGTAATTTGAGCTACAATACGCCGAATATCTTTAACAAAAACACCGGTATCTCTAGCTTGGAACCCACTTCGTCTGGCGGAGTAGTGACACTCTACAGCATCAATCCTGCCTTGCCGAGTGGCTTAGATTTCAACTCAGCCTCTGGAATCATTTCAGGGATTCCAACAGTAACTTCTCCAACAACCATATACACCATTACCGCTTCAAATTCGGGCGGTTCAACCACTTTTGATTTGTCGATTACGGTGAACGATGCGGCGCCAAGCAACTTGAGCTACAATACACCGAATGTCTTTACCCGAGGCAGCTCAATCACCGCTTTGAATGCTTCTTTTTCAGGTGGAACTCCAACGGCATTCAGTATCAGTCCTGCATTGCCAAGTGGTTTAAATTTCAATTCTACAACCGGAAGAATTTCTGGAACGCCTTCTGTCATTTCTCCAACAACCATATACACTGTTACCGCTTCAAATTCGGGCGGTTCAACCACTTTTGATTTGTCGATTACGGTGAACGATGCGGCGCCAAGCAACTTGAGCTACAATACGCCTAATGTCTTTACCAAAGAAATTTCTATTACTCCTTTGATTGCTAACGTTTCGGGTGGTGCGGTTACTGCTTTTAGTATCAACCCGGCTTTACCTAGCGGTTTGATTTTCAATACCACTACCGGAAGAATTTCTGGAACGCCTTCTGTCATTTCTCCAACAACCATATACACCGTTACCGCTTCAAATTCGGGCGGTTCAACCACTTTCAATCTGTCGATTACTATCAATGATGCGGCGCCAAGCAACTTGAGCTACAATACGCCGAATATTTTTACCCGAGGAGTGGTTATCAATCACCTTCATGCTTCGGTTTCTGGTGGTGCGGTTACTGCTTTTAGCATTGCGCCAGCTTTACCTAGCGGTTTGAATTTGAGTACATCCACTGGAAGAATTTCTGGAAGACCAACAGTTGTTTCTCCGACAACGATTTACACGGTCACGGCTTCAAACACCGGTGGTTCAACTACTTTTAATTTGTCGATTACCGTCAACGATATCGCACCAAACAATTTGAGCTACAACACTCCAAATGTCTTTACTAAAGGAATTGCAATTGCGCCAATAAATCCTTCGGTTTCTGGTGGTGCAGTTACAGCCTATAGTATCAATCCGGCTTTACCTGACGGGCTTTTGTTCGATACCACAACTGGTGCCATTTCTGGAACACCAACTTCGGTTTCAGCTTTGACGGTTTATACCGTGACGGCTTTTAATTCAGGCGGAAGTGCTTCGTTTGATTTATCGATTACTGTGAACGATGTTGCGCCGTTTGGTTTGACTTACAACGCTTCAAATATGTTCTCAGTTGGAACAACGATTTCCAGTTTAATGCCGACAGTTTCTGGTGGTGCAGTTACAGCTTATAGCATCAATCCGGCTTTGCCTGACGGACTTCTTTTCGATACCGCAACCGGTGCCATTTCTGGAACACCAACTTCGGTTTCGGCTTTGACAGTTTATACCGTGACGGCTTTTAATTCAGGCGGAAGTGCTTCGTTTGATTTATCGATTACTGTGAACGATGTTGCGCCAAACAATTTGAGCTATAACACTCCAAATGTCTTTACCAAAGGAATTGCAATTGCGCCAATAAATCCTTCGGTTTCTGGTGGTGCAGTTACAGCTTATAGCATCAATCCGGCTTTGCCTGACGGACTTCTTTTCGATACCGCAACCGGTGCCATTTCTGGAACACCAACTTCGGTTTCGGCTTTGACAGTTTATACCG
>NZ_JAAJBU010000009.1 GCF_011392125.1 Flavobacterium lotistagni | reverse complement strand
TCAAGGAAAAGCGCTTACTGTAGTAGCCAGCGGATTCTTGAATCCAGCCAACAATAGCGAAGGACCAGCTTTCGGGCTATGGGTAGCTTTGCCAACCGGAGGCGATTTGGTGGCTTTACCATTGGTTCCATTAAGTACTGAGAATTTCTCTGCTTCACAAATCAGTCTTTACCCAAATCCTGCCTCAAACGAATTAAATGTTGCTCTTTCAAATCCAGCACAGAATGTTTCGGGTAGAATTATAGACATTAGCGGTAGAGAAGTTTCAAATTACAGAAACATCACAGAAAAGATTAATGTGTCAGGTTTAGCTAACGGAATGTATATACTAGACTTAACCATCGACGGCAAATCTTACCAACAGAAGTTTTTGATCAATAAAAATTAAGAGTTCTCAAATCTAGTCAAAGGCTGTAGTGTTTCATTGCAGCCTTTTTTTTATTTTGCAGTTGTGTCAATTTTCTCAGTGACGCGTGTTTTGATACAAATTTTGTGTCATTATTTTTTAAATGCAGTTTTTTTTGACTCAAGATTAATTATGAAGTTCGAAATGAAGCTATTTATGAAGTTACCCGAGTTACTTTATCAAAACTATACAATTGAAGCGCAATGGAAACAATTAAAAAAAATGAAAGCGAGCTCATTTTGATACATTTCTCCATCTGGATTAGCTATCGCTGATCCTTCAAAGCTGACGCTTTGAAAAACAAAACAGCCAAAAAATAAAATTGAAAGCGAGCTTAAGTATCTAAGATTTTGGTCTAACCAGGATTAGCTATCGCTGATCCTTCAAAGCTGACGCTTTGAAAAACAAAACAGCCAAAAAATAAAATTGAAAGCGAGCTTTCTTTTATTTTTTGGCTGTTTTGTTTTATTCGTGAACGCAGAAGGATTCGAACCTTCGACCGCCTGCTTAGAAGGCAGGTGCTCTATCCAGCTGAGCTATGCGTCCGACTTACCTTTTGCTGTGATTTTAGTCGGGGTGGCAGGATTCGAACCTGCGGCCTCCTGCTCCCAAAGCAGGCGCGATAACCGGGCTACGCTACACCCCGAAAAGCAAAAGCTTATTTTTTAATTTCAGGTTCTTAGAACACAAAATCCTGCGGAGAGTAAGGGATTCGAACCCTTGGTACAGTTTCCCATACGCATGTTTAGCAAACATGTCCTTTCGGCCTCTCAGGCAACTCTCCAAACTTAAAGTACCTTGTGGTCATTTAAGCGGTTGCAAATGTAACTTTCTATTCTATAATTTACAAATAAAATTTTACGTTTTTTTGACCTTCAATTTAAAACCATTAACAATCAAATGCATAGCAAAAATAAAGTCTACTGAGGGAGCGATTCTACTTCTTTCCACAGAGTTACCTTAGCACTACAGCAGGCAAAGTTTTCTGAAATAGTCGTTCACTTTTTGGCTAAAATGCTTAAATTCGCTGCCAATTAAACCAATAACAACGCATCATGAATAAAAAAGTAGTTATCGTTTCGGCAGCCAGAACACCTATCGGAAGTTTTATGGGTTCTTTATCTACAGTGTCAGCACCACATTTGGGAGCAGCGGCTATCAAAGGCGCCATGGAGAAAATTAGCTTAGACCCTAGCCTTGTCGATGAAATATTGATGGGAAATGTCATCCAAGCTGGTGTGGGTCAAGCTCCGGCACGTCAGGCGGCACTTTATGCAGGTTTGCCGAATTCAGTGATTGCTACTACAGTCAATAAAGTTTGCGCTTCAGGAATGAAGGCGGTGATGCAAGGCGCTCAGGCCATCATGGCGGGTGATGCCGAAATCGTAATTGCCGGCGGTATGGAAAACATGAGTATGATTCCGCACTATGTTCATATGAGAAACGGGGTGAAATTCGGTCCTACTTCTTTAGTGGATGGTATGCAACGCGACGGTTTGCAAGACGCCTACGACAACAATGCCATGGGCGTTTGCGCAGATTTGTGCGCTGCTGAATATAAAATTACTCGCGAACAACAAGATGCTTTTGCCATTCAGTCTTATGAGCGTTCGGCTAAAGCTTGGGAAGCCGGAAAGTTCAATAATGAAGTAGTTCCAGTGGCAGTTCCGCAACGTCGTGGCGAGCCGATTATGGTGACTAAAGATGAAGAATACACCAACGTCAAACTCGATAAAATCCCAGCCCTGAGTGCCGTATTTACTAAAGAAGGAACTGTAACTGCAGCCAATGCATCAACGATTAATGATGGCGCTGCTGCAGTAATTTTAATGAGCGAAGAAAAAGCAAAAGCCATGGGATTGCAACCTTTGGCCACCATTGTAAGTTATGCCGATGCGGCACAAGAACCAAAATGGTTTACTACTGCGCCTGCAAAAGCACTTCCAAAAGCATTGGACAAAGCCGGCTTGAAAATTAGCGACGTAGATTTTTTCGAATTTAACGAAGCCTTTGCTGTGGTAGGTTTGGCGAATGCCCAAATTTTAGGATTAGCAAATGACAAAGTAAATGTCAATGGTGGCGCGGTTTCTTTAGGCCATCCACTAGGTTGTTCAGGCGTTCGTATTATTGTGACTTTGATCAATGTTTTAGAGCAGAACAATGCGAAAATCGGTGCGGCGGCTATTTGTAATGGTGGTGGTGGTGCTTCGGCGATCGTGATTGAAAGAAATTAAAAAAATATTTTGAATTATAAATTTTGAATGAGCGTCCGTTCAAAGCCCAATGCCCTAGCCCTGATTGCAACGGCATCCTTTTGCGCCGAAGTTTAATTCTTCAAGTTCCTCAAAGTTGGATAGCGCAAAAGATATAGTGGAAAGCAGGTACCAGCTCCTAATCATTCATCATTTATCATTTAACATTCAACATAATTAGAATGTTCGGAATCTGTAATTTAGCCATCATCCCTTTAAGGGCCGAGTCTAGCGATCGTAGCGAGATTGTGTCGCAGGTGCTTTTCGGGGAACATTTTCAGGTGCTGGAAATGCAAAAACAGTGGGCTAGAATCCGATTGCAATACGATAATTATGAAGGTTGGATTGATTCGAAACAATACCAGCCGATTTCCAAGGAACAATACGACCAACTGAGTCAGGATGCCATTATCCTGAATTCGGATTTGGTCGAATATGTGACTACTGCCAACAATTTATTGATGCCGATTCCGCTTGGCGCTTCCTTGTCTTTTTTAAACCATCCGGATATTAATACTTCGGGATTTGACTTTGAAGGTTTGAAAATTACCGGTGTGAAACCTAAATCGAACTTAATCAATACTTCGTTTATGTATTTGAACGCGCCTTACCTTTGGGGTGGCAAAACGCCTTTCGGGATCGATTGTTCGGGTTTTACGCAAATGGTGTACAAACTCAACGGCTATCATTTGTTGCGCGACGCTTCCCAGCAAGCTACCGAAGGTGAAGCTTTAAGTTTTATTGAGGAAAGCGAACCCGGCGATTTGGCATTTTTCGACAATGAAGAAGGCAAGATTATTCATGTGGGCATTATCATGGACGATAACTACATTATCCACGCTAGCGGCAAAGTACGCATCGACCGACTGGACCATTTGGGCATCTACAACGCCGAAGCCAACCGGCATACACACAAATTACGCGTGATCAAAAAAATGATCTAACACAGATTGCACAGATTAACACGGATTTGAAGAACAAATTAATCTGTGAAAATCTGTGCAATCTGTGTTTACTTTTATATGAACGGCAAAATCAAATATGAATTCAAAGCAACCGTTTGGCAACATGCAGGAACCGGTGGCTGGTATTTTGTTTCACTACCTGAAAACATCAGCAAAGAAATCCGCGACAATTTAAAATGGCAAGAAGAAGGTTGGGGCCGTTTGAAAGCCGTCGCGCAGATTGGCAGCTCGAAATGGGAAACCGCGATTTGGTTTGATACCAAAAAAAATACTTACTTGCTTCCGATCAAAGCTGAAATCCGAAAAAAAGAAAAACTCAATAACAACGATTCCGTTGACGTACAAGTTTGGGTTTGACCAAAAAATCTGTGGAAATCTGTGCCATTAGTGTTTAAAAAAGCCCATCATTACTGACAGGCTTTCTTCTATTACTTTTTCTTTTTCTGAGCCGCTTTCTGGGCTTCGGCTTCTTCCATCATTTGCTGTAGCTTTTGTTGGAATCTTCCTTGCTTTTTCGGCTCTTTGGTTTTGTTCTCTTGAATCTGAGCATGGATTTTGTCCGGGTCGATGATGTAATTCTTGATGACAAGCATGATACCGATGGTAATCAAGTTCGAGATGAAGTTGTACAAACTCAAACCTGCTCCGTAACTGTTGAAGAAAATCAACATCATCACCGGCGAAACGTAAATCATAATCTTCATGATTTTACCCATATCCGGCAT
This sequence comes from Flavobacterium lotistagni, assembly GCF_011392125.1. Classification (GTDB taxonomy): domain Bacteria; phylum Bacteroidota; class Bacteroidia; order Flavobacteriales; family Flavobacteriaceae; genus Flavobacterium; species Flavobacterium lotistagni. Next base: position 140,754 of record NZ_JAAJBU010000009.1, on the reverse strand, counting down.
ACCTTCTTGTTGCGGCGCGGCCATTTGCTGATCGCCTGAGGTCATTTTCATATAGAAGAAAATTGCAATAGCCGCCAAAATCGGAAACAAACTGACGTGAGCACCATATAGCGGAATGTTAAAAGGCAATTTGGCAATCTGGTCAAATGAAGACAAATCATCGGCCCACAAGAAACTCTTCTGACGCAATTCAAACGCCGACGGGAAAAATTGAAACGAAGCATACATAAACGGAATCTGAATCAGTGCCGGAATACAACCTGCCATCGGATTCACGCCCGCTTTAGTATACAGCTTCATGGTTTCCTGCTGTTTTTTCATCGGATCTTTGCTGAACTTCTCCCCGATCTCATTGATTTCCGGGCGCAATACTTTCATCTTCGCCTGAGATAAGAATGACTTATAAGTAATCGGCGACATCGCAATTTTGATAATGATTGTGAAGATGATGATCGCGATTCCGTAGGCAATGAAAGAACTCAAAAATCCGAACAATGGAATAAAAATGAATTTGTTGATCCAGCCGAAAATCCCCCAGCCCAGTGGAATAATTTTGTCGAGGCCGCGGTCATAAGCGTTTAAGGTCGCGTAATCAGTAGGCCCGAAATACCAGTTCATTTCGTAATTCACTTCACCATTGCGGAAAGCCAATGGCATATTGGCACGAAATTGTTTGGTGTGCAAAGTATCGGTTTGCTCATTAGCTACCAAGTCATTAGAGTACAATTTTGCCTTTTCGAAAGGTGTTTTGGTCAGCAATATTGAAGAATAGAAATGTTGCTTGAAGGCGACGAACGAAACTTTCTCAGGGTTTTCTTCTTTGTCTTTGCCTTGTCCGGTGTAATCGTCTTTTCCGTCTTCGTACTCAAAACGGATATCGGTATAGCGGTTTTCGTAAGAAATACTCTTTTCGTTGCGGATGGTTTTCATGGTCCACTCCAAATCCAGCGGTTTAGAAGTATTGAGCACTTTAGACAAACCTTGCGAATGAATGTCGAAATCGAGCATATAATTGTTCGGTTTCAACACATATTTATATTCAAGAAATTCGTTGGCACTGGCATTCAGGCGCAAAGTTAGTATTTGGTTCTCGCCTGCTTTGGTAAGTGTTGGTTGGAAATACAAGTCTTTACTGGCCAAAGTACGGTTGTCTTGAGTAAGCAAACTGATATTAAGTTCCGAATTCTTATTTTTAATCAACGACACCAAATCTTTAGAACCCTTCTGGAAACGTTCTTGGTTTTTCAACACCACTTCAGTAATGAAACCGCCTTTGTTGGCCACAATGATTTTGAGCAAATTGTTTTCAATGGTTGTAAAGTTTTCTTTAGCCGAAGGAAGCGTTGCCGAATAAGCAAAGTTTCCGAGTGAAGCTTTCAAAGCAGACAATTTAGTAGAATCTGCCGCTGTAGAATCTTGCACAATAGTGGCTGTGGCGGCTTTGGCTTTTTGGGCTTCGGCTTGTTGCTTTTGAACCAATTCTTTTTTGGCTTTATCCGCTGCAATTTCCTTTTCAGACGGTTGGTTCTGATACATGATCCAGATGAGAATACCGAAAATCAGAATGAAGCCGATGATTGAATTGAGGTCTAACTTTTTTTGTTCCATTGAATGATAAACTATAATTAATTATTTCTTTTTGCTTTGACCGTAGCCTGCACAAAACTAACAAATAAAGGATGCGGATTGGCTACTGTACTTTTATATTCCGGATGGTATTGCACGCCGATAAAAAACGGATGATCTTTGATTTCAATGATTTCAACCAAATTAGTCTCTGGATTGATACCTGATGAAATCAAACCGGCATTTTCTAGTGCTGAAGCAAAATCACTATTGTATTCATAACGGTGGCGGTGGCGCTCCATAATAGATGATTTACCATAAATCGAGGCAGCTAACGTACCGGGTTTAAGATCGCATTTCCAAGCGCCCAATCGCATCGTGCCGCCTTTATCGGTGATACTTTTTTGAGCTTCCATCAAATCGATGACGGCGTGTGAAGTACCTTGATTCATTTCGGTCGAATTGGCGTCTTTGTAATTCAATACATTTCTGGCGTATTCAATCACGGCCATTTGCATTCCGAGGCAAATCCCGAAGAACGGCAATTTATTTTCACGAGCATAACGAACCGCTTCGATTTTTCCCTCAATACCGCGCTCGCCAAAACCTGGAGCTACTAAAATTCCGTCCAAACCTTTTAGTTTATCAGCCACATTATCTGCATCTATATATTCTGAATGCACAGAAACCACATTCACTTTAGTTTCATTAGTTGCACCGGCGTGAATTAAAGCTTCAAGTATTGATTTATAAGAATCCTGCAACTCGACATATTTCCCAATAAGACCAATATTGACGGTATGTTTTGGGTTTTTTAAACGATGCAGAAATACATTCCAGTTTTTTAAATCCGGAGAATTCTTTTTAGGCAAATTGAGTTTCTTGAGCGCCACGACATCAAGCCCTTCTTGAAGCATCAGGTTCGGCACTTCATAAATTGTTGAAGCGTCAATAGATTGAATCACAGCTTCACGTTTCACATTGCAGAATAACGCCAATTTCTGACGCAATTCATCGGACAGTTCGTGCTCGGTGCGACATACAAGAATATCGGCTTTGATTCCGCTTTCCATGAGTGTTTTCACGGAGTGTTGTGTGGGCTTGGTTTTGAGTTCACCAGCAGCGGCCAAGTAAGGAACGAGCGTCAAATGAACTACAATTCCGTTATTTTCGCCCAATTCCCAAACTAATTGGCGCACCGACTCAATATAAGGTAAAGATTCGATGTCACCGACGGTTCCGCCAATTTCGGTAATCACTATGTCGTAATCGCCCGAATTGCCCAACAACTGCATTCGTTCTTTGATTTCGTTGGTGATATGTGGCACAACCTGAACGGTTTTTCCGAGGAATTCCCCGCGGCGTTCTTTTTCGATAACCGAAAGATAAACCCTTCCAGTAGTAACATTGTTGGCTTGAGAAGTCGGAACATTCAAAAATCGCTCGTAATGCCCGAGGTCAAGATCGGTTTCGGCGCCATCATCAGTCACAAAACACTCTCCGTGTTCATAAGGATTCAAAGTTCCTGGGTCAACATTAATGTAAGGATCAAATTTCTGGATAGTGGTGCGGTAGCCTCTGGCTTGTAATAGTTTTGCCAACGACGCCGCGATGATGCCTTTCCCAAGAGAAGAAGTCACGCCGCCGGTAACAAAAATATACTTTGTCTGATTCATTTTTTTGTAGTTGTTGTGTTGTTGTAGTTGTTTAAAAAACGTCGCAAAAATACAATTATTAATTCAGAAAAAACGGCATTTGAAACCGAGAAAATTTGAAAATTCGAACTTTAAATCGGCAACAGTAGCCTCAAAAAAAAACAAGCTTAAATAGGTTTCGGAAATTGCTGTTTGACCTTGCGAACGATTTCCTCTAGACCGTTGAGCTTGAGCTCATAAACGAGTTGGAGTTGTTCTCCCAATTTTCCTTTGGGAAAGCCATTGTTCTTGTACCAAACCACATAATATTCAGGCAGGTCAATCAAGTAACAATCTTTGTATTTACCAAACGGCATTTTGGCGTGGGCCAGTTGAATCAATTGGATTGCGTCGGAATTCATTTTTTCAAAAGAAAAACCACTTCTAAATAGTGAGTGAAGGGGTTCTTGATTTTATTTCCAGTGGAAGGTGACATCTTTCTCGATATCAGGATGCAGGCTTAGAAGCACAGGGCAATTCATAGCAACGCGCTCCAGAATGGTTTTGGTTTTGTCGTCGGTAGCAATTGACATATTGAGTACGACTATGATTTTGGCTATTTTTCGCGGCTCAGACTGCATGATTTTGGTAATCTCAATAGTCGAGCCCACCAAATCCACATTTAGTTCCTTTGACTTGATGGCCATAATAGAAATCATACAGCTTCCTAAGGCATTCGCTACCAAATCTGTCGGTGAAAAAGCTTCTCCTTTACCGTGATTATCGGTAGGCGCGTCGGATAAAATTTCGGTACCCGATTGCAAATGCACTGATGTAGTTCTTAAATCGCCTAAATATGTAATTTTTGAAGTCATTAATTTACTTGTTTGACCGAAAGATCATTTTGGTATTCCATGATATAAATGCCTTTGTTTGCATAGCCCTCACTGCCTTTTTTGGCATATTCAAACTTGCTCTCAATTTGTTCAGATTTCACTTCAACCGCAGAATCGGTGAACGATTTACCTTGGGTAATTCGCAATAAAGTATCGAAAGTCACGTCAAATCCACGAATGGCATATTGGCTCGGGAAAACTTTATTGATTTCCTTGTATTTCTTCTCAAATTCCATCGCCGCAGTAGTTGAATTTTCTCGGGTTAGCGACGGATAAAGCATTTTGAGAATGGTGAGTCGCTTCATTGAAATTTCCTCAAAATCGAGCGTATCATTTGGCTCAATGATTACCAATTGGATTTGGAAATTCGACATTTCATTAAGCAACACATTTGTTGTGCCTAAAATCAAACCGGTTCTTTCAGAATCAAGTACTACATAATTGATAACTCCTTTAACGAGTTGGGCTTTGAGATCATTCACATCGAGCGCGCCATTGTCTAGCAAAGCCACAAATTTTGCAGCCGGATAATTCTTGGTGATAAAATCCTTGTTGTATACTTTTTTCGGATCGCTCACAACTATAATATTGCCTTTTTTAGACAACATATAATTGAACATGGCCATTTTACCAAAATCTGTCGGTGGCATCGATTGAAACAAATTAGGATAAGGTTGCCCAATTTCTTTAGAAAGCGGCGAAATCACAGGAACATTTTTATCTTTAAGCAAGTCAGCAGCTTTCTCAACATACTGCTGGTAAAATGGCCCAATGACCGCATCAGCAGTTTGTAAATTGTTATTTTTAATGACGTTCTCTACATTTGAACTGAGCTTGCTTTCTTCCGAATCAAAAATCTTCACATCGACATTCAGACCGAGAGTTTTAGCCGAATCAATTGCCATGAGCGCACCGGAATAAAAGTCGAGCGTCATGTTTAAGAAAGCGTCTTTCTTCAAGCGAACTTCCATAGTTTTCAAAGTATCGCTCTGAATTTTAGCAGCATTGAACGGCAGTAGTAAAGCCAATTGTTTCCTGTCTTTGTTGGGTACAATTCCCGTTTTCATTTGCGGTTTTTCGGGCTCAGTTGTTACTTTTGGAGTAGGTTTGCTTTCTGATTTTACAGTCGGTTTAGGCTCTGATTTAACAACAGGTTTGGGTGCAGTGACCGCTTCGGTTTTGGTTTCGGTTTTATTGGGTTCTGAAGTTTTATTGGCCCCAATAATGTTGATATTGCCTTTGCCCGGTACTTTAAGAATCATTCCGGTTTTCAAACCATCCTTCATAGTTGGATTTAGTTGAACCAGTTCTTCTGGAGTGATTTTAAAATATTGCGAAAGGCTGTACATCGTATCACCAGATTTTACTTCATAATTTGCATAACCATTTTTGGTCAAAGTACGCGTGGTTTCGGTGGTTATAATTTCATCTCCGCTAGAAATTTCGGTGACGGCCGGCTTTGGTTTCTCGGCAACCGGACGATTATTTGCAGGTTCATCAGGAAGTGCTTTGCCGCTAATAATAAGTTTAAATCCAACCGGTAAATTTGACACGATTTGTGGGTTGCGCTGCTCAAGTTCTTGAACAGTAATGCCATATTTTTTGGCTATTCCAAATTTGGTTTCCTTCGGTTCAACGATATGATATATGTTATTCTCTTTGATGGAAACTGTTGGCGAGGATTTACTTTCAACAGATTCTTTGACCTGCTTTGGAGTTTCAACATTCGCATCTACAGCAGCTTTTCCGTTGGGTATCTTTACGGTTTGGCCAATCTTTAATCCGTTGGCGAAAATTTCAGGGTTGCTTTCCTTTAAATCAGCAATACTCACATTATAATCCCGAGCAATGCTATATAAAGTTTCTTTGGGTTGGGCCACATGTGATTTTGCAGTAGTATTCAAAGATTCACCCGAACTTGAAGTCGTTTTCACTAGTGATGTCGGAATCAGCAACACATCGGATTCTTTAATTCCTTTTTGGGCGTCGGGATTCAGTTGGTAAATATCATGAGGCGTTACATTGTATCGCACTGCAATTTGAGTAATGGTTTCGCCTGAAGTGACCGTATGTTTTGTGTAGTTTTTGTCTTGCGCAAACATTGGCTGAAACAACAACAACAAAGTCAATATTGAGAAAAGAATTCGATTCATTCTATATGCATTTAGTCGGGTTAACATTTGCTTGGGCGGTCATTAATTGTTGGTTTTAATCGTCAAAACCTGCCCTATTTGCAAGCCGTTTTTAAGCAGGGCTTGATTTTGGGATTTAATTTCATCTACTGTCACATTGTATTTTCTAGACAAGCTGTAAAGGGTTTCTTTAGGTTCTACCTTGTGACGAATCGTTTCAGAAGATGGCATCACATTATTTTCTGGAATCGACGCTGGTTTGGTTTGAGTCTTTGGCTCTGACTTTGGCTTTTCTGTTTTGGCTTTTTCAGGAGCCGATGCAACAGGCGGGTTATTGTTGACTTCCGTAGATTGCTCGATGTCGACAGTTTTAGAAGTTGGGATTTTCACCATCTGACCGATTTTCAAACCGTTTTGGGCTACTTCAGGATTATTGGTTTTGATTTCATCTACCGAAACATTGTACTGGCGAGCCAAACTAAATAAAGTCTCTTTCGCGAGTACTTTATGATTAATCTCTGTTTTTCGTTCTGTAATGACAATCTTTTTGATATCGTTTTTTGGCGTAACTGCCGGTGCTTCTGATTTTACTGGTTCTGAAACCTTTTCTTCAGGTTTATTACTTTCATTTTGGGTGACTACTTCATCTCTACTCTCTTTCTCTTTAGGAGATGCACCTTCTTTTCTCGGAACCGGAATTTTCAAAACCATGCCTTGACTGATTCCTTCTACGGCAAATTTGTTGAGTTTGTATATTTCTGCAGGATCAACCAAGTATTTTTTAGAAATCATTCGAACCGATTCTCCCAATTGTACGGGATGATCGATAATATCAACCTCTTGGTCTTTTTTTCTGGATTGCCCAAAACTGCTGCTCAAAATGCAGATGGTGAAGAATACCAGTATTATTTTTTTCATAGTTTTAGATAATTATTCCCATTCAATCGTTGCCGGCGGTTTCGAACTGATATCATACACCACCCGATTGACCCCTTTGACCTTATTAATGATTTCATTAGAGATTTTCATTAAAAAGTCGTATGGCAAATGCACCCAATCTGCAGTCATGCCATCAGTCGATTCAACAGCCCGAAGCGCCACTACTTTTTCGTAGGTTCGTTCATCTCCCATCACTCCTACACTATTGACTGGCAACAAAATAGCGCCTGCTTGCCAGACTTTATCATACAAACCAAACGACTTCAACCCTTCGATAAATAGGGCGTCAACCTCTTGCAATATACGAACTTTTTCCAAAGTTATATCACCGAGGATTCGAATTGATAAACCAGGCCCAGGAAACGGATGTCTTCCGAGCAATGAAGCGTCGATTCCTAAGGTGGCTCCTACACGGCGAACTTCGTCTTTAAACAGCATCCGCAAAGGCTCAACTATGCTGAGTTTCATATAATCGGGTAAACCACCCACATTGTGATGTGATTTAATCGTTGCCGATGGTCCTTTGACTGAAACCGATTCGATGACATCTGGATAAATCGTGCCTTGTGCCAACCATTTCACATCTTCAATTTGGTGCGCTTCATCATCAAAGACTTCAATAAAAACTCGACCGATAATTTTGCGTTTGGTTTCTGGATCGCTCACACCAGCTAGTTCGCTCAGGAAACGACCGGAAGCATCAACGCCTTTGACATTCAAGCCCATGTGCTTATATTGATCCAGTACATTCTCGAATTCATTCTTACGCAACAAGCCATTGTTTACGAAAATGCAATATAGGTTCTTACCAATGGCCTGATGTAGTAAAACTGCCGCAACGGTAGAATCAACACCGCCAGACAAACCAAGTACAACCTTGTCATTTTGCAGTTTTTCTTTCAGTTCAGCTACCATTTCATCTACAAAAGCATTCGGTGTGAAATTTTGCGGTACTTGTGCGATGTTGACCAAGAAATTCTCTAACATCTGTTTCCCGTCGGTGGAATGATACACTTCTGGATGAAATTGTATAGCATAAGTCTGCTCGCCCTCAATACGATAAGCGGCATTCTCTACATCATTCGTGCTAGCGAGTCGTACGCCATTTTCAGGCAAAGATTTAATCGTATCACTATGTGACATCCAAACCTGTGAATGCGCATTGACTTTTTCAAAAAATGGTTCGTTCACCTTTATATAGGACAAATTTGCGCGTCCATATTCCCGAATGTTCGACGGTGCTACTTCGCCACCACTGAAATGTGCTAAATATTGCGCGCCGTAACAAACTGCCAACAAAGGTAACTTGCCGCGAATCTGAGACAAATCAGGATGTGGCGCATCTTCAGAACGAACTGAAAACGGACTTCCGGAAAGAATGACCGCTTTGTAGTCGGATAAGTCGGTAGGAAAATGGTTGTAGGGAAAAATTTCGCAAAAAATGTTGAGTTCGCGAACCCGTCGGGCAATCAGTTGTGTGTATTGCGAGCCGAAATCTAAAATAAGTACGTTGTGTTGCATGGGCAAAAATACTTTTTAAATTTTAGACGCGAAATAGAAATTAAAAATTAATTTTGAAGAAATTCTTTATCATAAAAGTATGTTCAAAACATTAGTATTGGTAGGAATCGGCGGGGCTTTAGGAAGTGTATTGCGTTATTTAACCACGTTGACCGTCACTAAGTATTTCAGCACTATTTTTCCGTGGGCTACTTTCATTATCAATGTTTTAGGATGTTTGTTAATTGGTATAATCATGGGTTTGTTAGAAAAGAACCAACTCACGGATTCATCTGTAAAATGGTTGCTAGTGACCGGATTTTGCGGCGGCTACACTACCTTTTCTGCTTTTGGTTATGAGAATATATCGTTGCTGCAAAATGGAAATACAGCCTTAACATTTCTATATATCATTACCAGTGTGGTCATCGGGCTAATGGCTGTTTGGTTAGGACTATCCCTAGTTAAATAGCCACTAGCTACTATATATTTATCATCAAAAGCAATCAATCAGGCCTGTTTTTTTTATAGTTATAAGTCAGTTAAATTATTTTATTGCTGTGAAAAAAATGTAACTTCGCAGCCTATGAAACAAGAACAGTTAGAAGCCCTTGCACATTTGTTGGCTGCGCCTAAAAAAATAGCAATCATCCCGCACCGAAGCCCTGACGGTGACGCAATGGGCTCAACCATAGCGATGTATCATTTTCTAAAAAAAGGCAATCACTTACCAACTGTTATCGCTCCGAATGATTTCCCTGAATTTTTAGCATGGATGCCCGCCAGCGATAAAGTGCTCGTTTATGAAAACGACCGTGCCGAAACCAGTAAAGTGCTTCAAGAAGCCGAGTTGGTTTTTACTCTTGATTTCAATGCGTTGCACCGCACCGGCGAAATGGAAAAAGTACTCAGCCAACTTTCGGTTCCGTTTGTTATGATTGATCATCACGAGAAACCTGACAATTACGCAAAATACGTTTATTCCGACACTCGTTTTGGTTCGACCTGTGAGATGGTTTATAACTTTATTTCAATGTTGGGCCAAAAAGAAAAAATAGACCAAACCATCGCAACTTGCATATACACCGGAATTCTGACCGACAGCGGTTCGTTCCGTTTTCCGAAAACTACCGGAAATACGCATCGCATTGTAGCTGAATTGATTGACCTTGGAGTAAATAATTCAGAAATTCCCGCCTTGCTTTTTGACAACAACTCCTACCACAGTTTGCAATTATTGGGTCGCGCGCTAGAGAATATGGTAGTAATACCGGAGCACAACACGGCTTATACTTCGCTTTCACAAGCAGAGCTCGATACTTTCCATTATGTAAAAGGCGACACCGAAGGCATTGTGAATTACGGACTCAGCATTAAAGGAATTCGCTTCGCAGCAATTTTCATTGAGCATCGAGACGAAAACATTATCAAGATTTCATTCCGTTCGCAAGGTAGTTTCGATGTCAACCAATTCGCACGCGATCATTTCAACGGTGGCGGACATATCAATGCAGCCGGCGGAAAATCGAATTTGTCGCTTGCAGAAACCGTAGAAAAATTCAAAAAGTTAATCCCCGAAATACATCCTTAATCATGAAGAAGCTTGCTTTTTTACTACTGACAATCATCGCTTTGCAAGGCTGTTCCCAACAACAGGCCCGCAAACCGATTTCGCATTCTTCAGGCACATTTTTAAAAGAATCCGTAGACCGCAATAAAAAACTTATTTCAGGCGAAGAAGCCAAAATTGATTCCATCATCAAAAGTGAACCGAATGCAAAATATATTGCTTCACAAAAAGGTTATTGGTATCGTTACGACAAGAGAAATACTCTAGACACCTTGCGCCCGAAAAAAGGCGATGTAGCTCGTTTCAATTACGAAATCAAAGATCTTGACGGCAACGTCATCTATTCAGAACTTGAACTTCGCCCGCAAACATATCGCGTAGACAAAGAGCAAAAAATCATCATGGGTTTGCGTCACGGTATCAAACTCATGCACAAGAATGAAACAGTTACATTCCTTTTTCCATCGCACATGGCCTACGGCTATCACGGCGACGACCGCAGAATTGGTCACAACCAACCTATCATTTGCACCGTTACTTTAGCAGATTTTAATCCAGAAGAAAAAATACAAACTGAATAATCATTTAAAATCAAATGAAGAAAATTGTTATGGCCTTGCTGGCCGTTACTTTATTGAACTCTTGCAAAAACCAAAACAGCCATTTACCTGACGGGCTCTATGCTGAAATTGAAACCAACAAAGGAACTATAATTGTTTCACTTGATTACAAAAATGCGCCAATTACAGTTGCCAATTTTGTTAGTTTGGCCGAAGGAAAAAACAGTTGTGTAAATCATGATTTGAAAGGGAAACCATTTTATGACGGACTAAAATTTCACCGCGTGATTCCGAATTTCATGATCCAAGGCGGCGATCCGATGGGCGACGGAACTGGCGGCGCGGGTTATCTGTTCAAAGACGAAATTAACGATTGTCGATTTGACAAAGCAGGCGTGCTGGCCATGGCCAATTCCGGCCCAGGAACCAACAGCAGTCAATTTTTTATTACACATTTAGAAACACCTTGGCTTGAAGGACGGCACACGATTTTTGGGAAAGTAGTTGAAAACGGAATGGAAACCGTGAACAAAATCGAACCCAACGACGAAATTGTTAAAGTAACCATCATTCGCAACGGTGATACTGCTAAAAAATTTGACGCTGTGAAAGTTTTCAGCAATTACTTTTCCGAACAAACCGAATTACAGAAAAAGCAAGCACTGATTGATGCCGAAAACAAAAAGCTTTACGATCAAAAATATAAACCCATCAAAGACCAAAAAGTAGTTGAACTTGAAAGCCTGCGTAAAACGGCTAACAAAACCAGTTCGGGTTTGCAATATAAAATCATCCGTAAAGGCAACGGCAAAAAACCAACTCCTGGCAGTATGGTAAAAATCAATTATGCCGGATTTCTTGAAAATGGAGAATTGTTCGACACCTGCATTGAAAGCGTTGCCAAAACTTTTGGAAAATTAGATTTGCAACGGGCTGCTGCTAAACAATACTTACCGATTCCTTTCGAATATGGCAGAAAAGACGGCCTGATTCCGGGCTTCATTGAAGGCTTAGAAAAATTATCATTTGGAGATAAAGCAGTTTTATTTATACCTTCACCGCTGGCCTACGGAGCCCAAGGTGCTGGTGGTGTGATTCCGCCAAATGCTAACATCATTTTTGAAATCGAATTAATCGAAAAATAATAATCAATTATAAAACTATCTAACTAATGAAAATGAAATTCAAAGTAATCATTTTACTGTTTTTGGGAATAATGAGCACACAAGCCCAAAAAACCAAAAAACCGGTTGCAACCAAAAAACCAGTAGCCACAAATACAGCAAAAAAAGTAACACCTTCATCAAGCAAAGACGAAGGAATTTTTGTTGAATTCGAAACACCAAAAGGCAATATCATGGTGCGTTTAGAATACGAAAAAACGCCTATCACAGTAGCCAATTTTGTATCCTTGGCCGAAGGAAACAACTCCGTACTAACCGATGCAAAACTTAAAGGAAAACCTTATTATGATGGTTTGAAATTCCACCGAGTAATTAAAGATTTCATGATTCAAGGTGGTGATCCAGCAGGGAATGGTAGTGGCGGAACAGGTTACAGTTTCAAAGATGAAATCGTTCCGGAATTTGTTTTTGACAAAGCCGGTATTTTAGCAATGGCTAATTCTGGCCCTGCTACCAACAGCAGCCAATTTTTCATTACGCACAAAGATACGCCATGGTTAACCGGCAAGCACACTATTTTTGGTTATGTGGTTTCGGGGCAAAATGTAGTGGATGCTGTTGCCCAAGATGACGTAATGAAAAAAGTAACCATCATCCGTAAAGGTGCCAAAGCTAAAGCATTTGATGCCGTTAAGGTATTTGCAGATTACTACGCCAACAAAGCCGAAGACGATAAAAAACAAGCCGCTATTCAAGCCGAAGAAAGAGCCAAAAGAGAGGCAGCTGCGGCCGAGGCCAAAAAAGCCTACATGAAGCAATATGCTCCGGTAATGGCCGAAAAAGTAAAGTCGTTGGCCGAAATTAGAAAAGGCGCAACGAAAACACCAAGCGGATTAGAGTATAAAATCATCAAACAAGGCGCTGGAAAAAAACCTGCTGAAAAAGCTACAATTTTTATCCATTATGCTGGTTATCTTGAAGACGGTTCGTTGTTCGATAGTAGTTATGCCGATGTATCGCAAACCTACGGAAAGTACGATGCCAACCGCGCCAGTCAAGGCGGATACAGTCCATTCCCTTTTGAATGGGGCAAGAAAGACGGTTTGATTCCTGGGTTTATTGAAGGTCTAGAGAAATTGTCGTTTGGCGATAAAGCGGTTGTCTTTATTCCGTCGGCTTTAGGTTATGGAGAACGCGGTGCCGGAAGCGTCATTCCACCGAATTCAAATATCATTTTCGAAATTGAATTACTGGAAACCAAAGACCAAGGCGCACCAGCCGCAGCGGCAACTTCAAAACAATAGTGAAACCAATACCTATAAAAAACCACGATTTCTAAAATAGATTTCGTGGTTTTTTTATGCTTAGAATTTCCAATCGAATTCGTCTTGGTTTTTGACTACAGCGCCAATTTCGACTTTGGTAATCTGGTCAAACTCTGATTGAAGAATGAGCCAATGGTCTTCGTTGAAGTAATTTTCGGTTAAATCAAACTCTTCTTTTTCCCAAGATTTGAATCCTTTTTTATCGAGCTCTTTCTGAAGGTCGGCCACTTTTCTGCCAAGCACTTTTTGTTCAAATAAAGTCGATTCAGGATTAGAAATAATGATATAACCCAAACGGAAATCTTCATCCTCATAAAAAGTCAAACGCATTTTTTGGTGGTTGTACACATAGATGATATTCTGATCGTCATCTTCAAACTGTTTGTTGGGTTGACCGTAAATGTTTTTTACATCGGCTTGTTTCATCCCGAAAAGTAATGGTCCGGCTCCAAATTTGGGTTTGATTTGCATGCTGTTTACAATTAAAGTTTAAGTTTTTGTTCTAATTTGGGTTTCACTTCGTTGAACCATTCCGATTTTAAAATACTCAGGACGATACTATCGCGACGCACCTCACTCAGATACGTTGGCATATGACTTCGGAGCACGCCATCAACTTTACAGCCCAAACTTAGCATGGCGGCCTTGCTCCTTTGGTTGGCGTTATCTGCTCTAAACTCGATTCGCTCCATTTGCAACTGCTCAAAAGCGTAAGTTAACAACAAATATTTGCAATGCTTATTGAGTCCGGTGCCTTGGAAATCTTTTCCGTACCAAGTATAACCCAACTGCATGGTTTTGAACGGGAAATTGATATCGTAAAAACGAGTACTTCCGGCATAACGCTGCTGCATTTTATCGAATACAATAAACGGAAACTCCGATAACTTCTCGCGGGCAGCCAAAGCAGTTTCAATATATAGTTGTAGGTTCTCTTTTCCCGAAGCCGGCATTAGCGAATACTTCCAGATTTCAGGCTCATGCTCAGAAAAAGGTAACAAGTGCTCAAAATCAGTGGCTAACAATGGTCGTAATAAAACGGCGTGGTTTTCAAGAATTAGGTTCGGGTCAATCATCAATCCAGCTTAATAAAATGACAGTCAAAGTTCGGGAAGTTTTTCCAACAAAAGGCTACTATCTCGTACAATCATTGTCGAAATATTGCACTTGATGGAAGTTTTCGAACGTTCAACGAGAATTTTAGGAAAATTACCCCAGGCTACCGAAAATTGCATAACTGTTTAAGAATGAGTTTTTTAATTTAAAACATCACAGAAATGCGGTTTTTATTGACCCTGATTGGTATCGGCTGGTTTGTTACGGCAACTGCAGGAAGTATTACCACTAGCCGCATTATTGCAGTTTCCGACAGCATTCTTACGGCGAAAGTAGGCGAACATTTAATGCCTTATTTCGAGATTTCTGATACCGGAACCCACTACAAATATTGGGTAACCGATAAAAAAATCAATACAGAACAGTTCCTATCCAAAAAAAGAATTACGAAAAACATTGCCGAGATTTGGGTGATGTACCATTTCAATTACACTAAAATCGACGGAATTCGCTCCGGCATTTGGATTAAACTGGACGCCAATCTTCAACTTTTAGAGGAACCGAATCTGAGCGCAGTGCCGGAATTTCTCATTCAAGACAGCCCGATGAATTTTATTTCCAAGAATGCTGCCCGCGAGATGGCAATTAAAGCGTTTAGCCAAAAAGGCGATGAAATCACCGAGCCGCAACTGCAATATTTAAAGAAAAACGGAAAATACGTTTACACGGTCGCCAATAAAATTCACGCCGCCAACAAAAAAGTGACGGAAATGGAAATCGTGGAACTCGACGTGTACACCGGAAAATTACTAAGTCGTTACGACAGCTACAACGGTTTAATAGAAAAATAACTATTTGATACTGTCTATCTCGACCATTTCGTTGGTATCGGCGTTATAATCTACACCGTCAAAACCGAATCCGAACAAATTTAAAAAGTCTTGTTTATAGCCGGCCAAATCACCTAAAGTAGGCAAGGTTTCCGTGGTAGCTTCTGCCCATAATTTAGACACTTGGTCTTGCACGTCTTGGCGCATTTCCCAATCGTCAATACGGATACGGCCTTGCGCATCAGTTGGGACTTCGTTTCCGGTATACAATCGTTGACTAAACAATCGCTCAATTTGCTCGATGCATCCTTCATGGATTCCTTCTGCTTTCATGATTTTATACAACAGAGAAATATACAATGGAATCACCGGAATAGCAGAACTGGCTTGAGTGACCAGCGCCTTATTTACTGAAACATAAGCCTTTCCTGAGATTGACTTAAGTTTGTCTGTAATTTTGAATGCAGTCGCTTCTAGATCGTCTTTGGCCCGACCAATGGTTCCTTTTCTGTAAACCGCTTCAGTCACGGCCGGCCCAATGTAGGAATAGGCAATTGTCGTAGCGCCATCGGCTAAAACTCCGGCGTCTTTCATCGCATCAATCCACATCGACCAATCTTCGCCGCCCATAACCACTATCGTGTTTTTGATGTCTTCTTCATTAGCCGGCTCAATGGAAACTTGGCTCACATTTCCGGTATGGAAATCCACGGTTTTATTCGAAAACGTATTGCCGATCGGCTTGAGTACGGAACGATGCAAAACACCTGTTTCCGGATGCATTCGCACTGGAGAAGCCAAACTGTAAATCACTAAATCGACTTGGCCTAAATCTGCTTTGATCATGTCGATGGTTTGCTGTTTCACTTCTTTAGAGAACGCGTCGCCATTAATACTTTTAGCATATAAACCAGCCTTGTGTGCTTCTCGTTCAAAAGCCGCAGAATTGTACCAACCCGGAGAAGCCGTTTTTCCTTCAGTAGCAGGCTTTTCGAAAAAGACACCGATAGTTGAAGCTCCAGAACCAAAAGCGCTTGTAATTCTTGAAGCCAGTCCAAAACCAGTAGAAGCACCGATAACCAAAACACGTTTCGCACCGGCAATTTCTCCTTTAGACTTGACGTATTGGATTTGATTTTTAACGTTTTGCTCGCAGCCGGTTGGGTGTGCCGTCAAACAAATAAAGCCTCGCATTCTTGGTTCTATAATCATACTAGTTGGGTGTTTCTATGGATAATTGATGATGTTTTTTTGCTTAAAAGTCGAACAAATATAGGGCAAAATAATTAGTTCAGCAATGCTCTAGCGTGATTTAAAGCCGACTCGGAAACCTGCGCGCCTGAAAGCATTTGGGCAATCTCCTCTACCCTTTCAGCCTCAGTCAATTGCTTGAGTTCACTGAGCGTATCACCGCCTTGAACGGATTTATACACCTTGAAATGAATATCGCCTTTGGCTGCAATCTGCGGCAAATGGGTAATGGCAAATACCTGCATATTTCGGCTCATACTTTTCATAATCTCGGCCATTTTACTGGCGATTTCACCCGATACTCCGGTGTCAATTTCGTCGAAAATAATCGTGGGCAGCTTTGAGTATTGCGCTAAAATTGCTTTGGTTGCCAACATGATTCTAGACAATTCTCCACCAGAAGCTACTTTTTTGAGCAATCCGAAATCACTTCCTAGGTTGGCTGCAAACCAAAACTCCATTTCAGATTTTCCGTTGTTCAGGTATTGGTTCACTGGTGTAAACTCAATTTTAAATCGAACGTTCGGCATTCCTAATTGTGCCAAGATTTCGGTCCATTGTTGGGTTAAGTTTGGTACTGCTTTGACTCTGTTGTCTTGGATTTTCAATGCCAATTCGTCTAGTTCTACTACTAAATCTTTTAAAACATTTTCGATTGCTTGTATGCTACTTTCAATCTGAGAAATGCCATCCACTTGTTGCTCCAGTTCATTTTGAATTTCCAAAAGTTCAGAAACAGAATTAACTTGGTGCTTTTTCTGTAAAGTGTATAACGATTGCAATTGCTGCTGAATCAACTCCAGTTTCGTCGGATCGTAAATTAAACCTTCTGAAAACTTTTCCAACTCTCGATTGATGTCGTGCATTTCGATAGCCGTGCTGTTGATGCGCTCAAAAATAGATTGGTAATTTTCACCGAAACCGGCAATTTTTTGCAAACTGCTTTTAATTTCGTTTAGCAAATGAACCACGCCATATTGTTCGTCAGTAGCCACACTGAGTGCTTTGTGCAAGTTCTCTTTAATGAATTCAACGTTGTTCAATTGCTCGAATTCTGCTTCTAAGGCTGCTTGATCGAGATGGGCCAACGAAATGGTTTGAAGCTCATTCAATAAAAATGTGTTGTAGTCTTGTTCTTTTAATGATTGCTGCAATTGGATCTTCAAATCTTCCAATTTACCAAGCTGATGCTTGTATTGCTTGAGGATTTTTTGATAGGAACCGACTAACAAATTATTATCAGCCACGGCGTCGATAATCTGAAATTGAAACTGGTTCTCAGACAATTCACGGGTTTGATGCTGAGAATGTACGTCGATTAGAAACTCGCTCAAGTCTTGCAGTTCTTGCAAATTAACAGGCGTATCGTTGACAAATGCACGCGATTTTCCGGAAGGTAATATCTCGCGTCTTAAAATGGTGATGGGCTCGTAATCTAGGTCGTTGGTTTCAAAAAAGGGCTCTAGTCTATAGGCAGCTAAATCGAATTGGGCTTCGATGACGCACTTTTCTTCTTTGTTTTTGAGCGATGAAAGGTCGGCTCGTTTTCCAAGAACCAAACCCAAAGCGCCCAGCAATATTGACTTTCCGGCTCCGGTTTCTCCGGTAATAATCGAAAATCCACCCGAAAAATCGACTGACATTTTCTCAATCAGCGCGAAATTTTGGATGGAAAGCGATTGTATCATAAAAAATGAAGCAATTGAACAGGGCCGCTTAGAGTTTTATTTCGGTCCATTTACTGGAATTCATTGGCGATATTGCAAAGAGTTTGTCGAGCAGTGTTGCGTTATCTACCGTTGGGCCGCCGGTAAAAATTGAAACGATTTCGTCTGACTTGGCGTCAAAAAACACTCGGGTCAAAAAGGAATTGGGCTTGTTGGCTTCCATATAAGACAATTGCGTAATGGCATAGATGATTTTTTCCTTCGCTGTTTTCTGGTCTTTGTGCATTAGATCCATGCCTTCATAATGGTAAAAATAAAGCGCATCACGGTACTGACTGTACATATTTGAAAGCAAGTTATTCACCAAAAAGTAGCGGTTCTGGTTGCTATCACCCTGACTCCAACCTGCGTAACCACTTGACTGCGCCACGGTTGCAATTTCCTGAGCAACTTCATAATAAGGAATACCGCCGTCTTGTTTGAAAGTGTCTGCATCTAAGCCGATAATGATCATACTGTAAAAAGCGATCACCGATACTAAATTAGAATCAAAGGTTGCTGGATTATAATTTAAATTTTGGAACTCCGTGTAGTTGAAATTAAAATCCTTGTCATTGTAATTGAAAACCGGCGAAGAATAGGTAGAATTGTAAACCGGTCTTGAAGATTCTACTTGAATAGATGCCTTAAACTGATTTCCCGCAAACTCGTTGATATTGATAAACATCGAGCAGTTGATTCGCTCATTGGCATTGACTTTCTGCGTAGTCCAGTTGGTTTTATTGACAAAATCTGCCAAAGCCCGTTCTAGTGTTTTAAAAACTTGCAAATTATTGCCCGCCACCTGTTCTGCATTGACTTTTACCGTGCAATTCAGCTCTTGTGCTTGAGCAGTTCCGAAGAGAAACACTGTGAGAATGGTTAGAATTTTATGCATGATAATACCCAATTATTTTGTTAATGATATCGGCGGCAACAGCCTCTTTTGATTTCAGTTCCATATTTTCGATGCGACCTTCACTATCGATTAAGGTAACCTTATTGGTCGGATGTCCAAAACCAGCACCAGCATCTTGCAACGAATTTAAAACAATCAAATCTAAGTTTTTTTTCTTGATTTTCAACTTCGCGTTCTCAATTTCATTTTCGGTTTCTAAAGCAAAACCAATCAAATACTGTTGTTTTTTTATTTCACCCAAAGAGGCCAAAATGTCTTTCGTCTTTTCAAGGGTAATGGTGAATTGCGCCTCGCTCTTTTTTATCTTCTGATTGGCTACTTGACTCGGACGATAATCGGCCACAGCTGCGGCACAAATAGCAACGTCGGCATCTGGAAAATATTGGTGCGCAGCCTGATACATCTCTTCGGCACTAACTACACGAATAATTGCAACAGCTTGATTTTTGAGGGTCAAATGACTCGGTCCGGAAATCAAAGTCACTTCGGCTCCAAGTTTGGCAGCACATTCAGCGATATCAAAACCCATTTTCCCAGTAGAATGATTGCCTATAAAGCGAACCGGATCGATGGCTTCATAAGTTGGGCCCGCAGTCACAAGGATCTTTTTTCCTTTAAGCGGTAACTTACTTTCAAGATCGGCTTCGAGAAAAGCAACGATGTTTTCAGGTTCTGCCATTCTACCTTCACCTGATAAACCGCTGGCAAGCTCGCCACTTTCTGCCGGAATCATCGTATTGCCAAATTGATGCAAAGCATTGAAACTGGCCAATGTTGACGGATGCTTGTACATATCCAAATCCATGGCTGGAGCAAAGTAAACTGGGCATTTGGCGGAAAGATAAGTGGCCACTAAGAGGTTGTCGCAATTGCCGTTGGCCATTTTAGAAAGCGTGTTGGCCGTGGCCGGAGCAATGAGCATCAAATCGGCCCAGAGCGCCAATTCGACGTGGTTGTTCCATTGGGCGTTTTCCTGATCGTGGTCGTAAAACCCGGAATGCACCGGATTTTTAGACAACGTCGATAAGGTAAGCGGAGTAATAAAATCCTTCGAAGCCGGCGTCATGACCACTTGGACACGGGCGCCGGCTTTGATAAAAAGTCTAACCAAATGGGCCGTTTTGTAAGCGGCTATTCCTGCGGAAATACCGAGCAATATTTTTTTACCGCTTAAAACAGACATCTTACTTTATTTAGAGTTACTCTCTGTTCTGAAATAGATTTTGCTGTCGAGCCATTCTTGAACCGCTAAAGCATGTGGCTTAGGCAATTTCTCATAGAATTTAGAAACCTCGATTTGCTCTTTGTTCTCAAAAACTTCCTCTAGGCTGTCATTGTAGGTAGCAAACTCTTCGAGCTTTTCAGTCAATTCTTTTTTGATTTCAGAATTGATTTGGTTGGCTCTTTTCGCCATGATGGTGATGGCCTCATACACATTGCCGGTCGGTTCCTCTATAAGGCTTTTGTTATAGGTGATGGTGTTTACCGGTGCAGTCGTCTTTTTTAAATCCATGATTTATTTATTTGAGTATTGTTGTAAATCTTTATCAATTCTTGCCAACATATCATCGGCTTTTTCTTTGTAACTGGTATCTGCCTTGAACTTCATCAAATTTGTGTAGGCGATTTTAGCATTGTGAAGTCGTTCTTCCATTTTTGCCGGAATACTATTGATGGCCAGTTTGTAGGCAGAATCCAATCGGTAATACAATGCCGCTTCTTTGTATTTGGTTCCGGGATATTCGCTAATGAAATTATCAAGTGCCACTAACGCAGCTTTGTGATCTGAAATGGTGTTGTATTGCTTAGCGATTTCGTAATATTTCTTTTCTAATTTATCAGTCAACCCTTTTAGCGTAGCATTGGCCTCTGGCAAATAAACTGAATTAGGGTAAGTATCGATAAACGTTTGTAGTTTATCTATGGCTTTTACGGTATCGATTTGATCCAAACTGTATGGTGGAGAAAGCATTGAATAGGATTTGCCTTCAAGGTAAGCAGCTTCTTCTAATTTCTCGCTTTTCGGATAACTCGACACAAAACTCTCGAATTGATAACCCGCTAAATAATATTGCTCGGTTTTAAAATAAGACTGAGCGAACATGTAGAACATTTTTTCTGATTGTGGTTTTCCGCGGAAAGCCGGTGCCATTTGCTCGAAAAGACGAATTGCTTTGTTGTACTTTTTGGCTTCGTATTTCTTTTCCGCTTCGGCGTATTTGACCGCAACATCATCTGACTTCAAGGCTTTCTGATAAGGACTGCATGAGGCCAGCAAAACAGTTACCAATAAAAAGTATAAAAATTTGTTCATTATTTTCGGGCGGTCTTCTTGATTTACAGGGCAATGCCTGCTTTGAAAACGAACTGCAAATTTAGTTATTAATTACACACTACAAAATATTTTTTCGGGCTTATAAAACCTCAATGAATAAGAGTTCATTGCTCAAGATTTTTCATAGCTTTTTCAATTCTCTGAGCTAGCGAAGCATCGGTATTTACTAGTGGCAAACGCACAGTATTTTCACACAAACCCAGGCTTTTAAATACTTCTTTGATACCAGCTGGATTGCCTTGCTCAAAAATCATATCAATCAAATCGGCCACTTTGTAATGCAACTGGTATGCTTGGTCCACTTTCCGTTGTAAACCCAAACGAATCATATCGGAAAATATTTGGGGCAAACCTTCACCAATCACGGAAATAACACCGCTTCCGCCTGCTAAAACCATCGGCAAAGCAATCATGTCATCGCCTGAAATCACTAAGAAATCTTTGGGTTTGTTTTGGATGAGTTGCATGGCTTGAACCATATCTCCAGCGGCTTCTTTAATCGCTACTATGTTCTTGAAATCTTGCGCCAAACGAATGACAGTAGCCGGTTGCATATTGCTTCCGGTTCTACCTGGAACATTGTATAAAATCACCGGAATCGGAGAAGCTTCAGCAATGGCTTTAAAATGTTGATAAATGCCTTCTTGTGTAGGTTTATTGTAGTAAGGAGAAACCGAAAGAATCGCAGTAAAAGCAGACAAATCCTTGGTTTTGAGTTCCTCAATAACATTTGCGGTATTGTTGCCGCCAACGCCAAGCACTAAAGGCAATCTGTTATTATTGGCTTCAACAACGGTTTGTATGACCAAGTTTTTCTCTGCTTCTGATAAGGTAACATTCTCGGCTGTGGTGCCCAAAACTACTAAATATTCGATACCGTTATCAATTTGGAAATCGACGATTCGCTTCAAAGCTTCAACATCTACTGAAAAATCTTTTTTGAAAGGTGTAATCAGGGCTACTCCAGTTCCTACTAATGCTTGCATACTATATTTTGTTTAATATTCTTAAATATTTGAAGAGTTCGCCGATGAAAACCTTATAATTTTCAGCGTTGGTGTTGATCATGAAATGGTTCAGCTTTTTGTCGATGGAAGCGAAACCTACTTTGAAATGAGCCTTAGACTGGTTCGATACCAATAACAAAGCTGCTTTTTCCGTATCGTAATAATTAATGAGCAAATCGAACTTTTGCGAAGTAAAATCTTTGACTTCCGATTTGTTGAAAGTAGCCGTCCAACTTAAATCTTTGTGCGAGAAAACCGGATAATCAAAATGTTCATTCTTTTTAATTTTATCTTTAAAAACCAACACTTTGATATTGTTCTCTTCGATGCCTTTCCCGATGAGTTCTTGCACTAAGGCCTCTCTTTCGTGAAAATAGCTTTCGTCAAAAATAATCCCAACGGTAGCTATTGCGGATTGCGAAGGGGTATGTTTTACATTAGACAGACTTTTCTTTACGGTTTTTTGTGTAAAAAAATTCTTCAAATAATTTAAAAACATACTACTTTTACTAGGATTACAAATTTACTTAAATAAGTTTCTATTTCGGATGGTAAAACTAAAAAACTATAACGTTTCGGTATCTTATTTTGTTTTATTCTTAACATTTCTAGCGACGGTTTCCTGTAAGCAGCAAAAACTGTTTGTGAGCCGCATTGAAGGAAAGGAAATCGGAATTGTTAAAGAGCAACCGCAAGACACTACCATTGAAGCTTTTATTAAACCCTACCGCGACCATATTGATCAGGATTTGAGTGCAGTTTTGGCGACAGCTCCACAAACGCTGGACAAGAACGGACAATGGCAAACCACTATGGGTAATTTATTTTCTGATGCAGTCATGCTCAAAGGAAATCCGATATTCCTCTCACGCGAGAAAAAGTCAATGGATATTGTTTTGTTGAACTTTGGCGGCATAAGGTCGATTATTCCACAAGGTGATGTCACGGCAAGAACTGCTTATGAAATCATGCCTTTCGAGAATAGTTTGGTGGTGATTGCGCTCAAAGGCGAACAGATTATAGAAATGCTTGATTATATCATTACCGAAAAAAAAGCGCACCCTATTAGCGGATTGACTTTCACCATCGGGAAAGACAACAAACCCAAAGACATTCTGATTCAAGGCAAGCCGTTTTTGCCCAGCCAGATTTATTATGTAGGCACAAATGATTACCTTGCTAATGGCGGCGACAATATGAACTTTTTCAAGAAAGGTATTTATAAGTTTGACCTTGAGTATAAGTTGCGCAACATTTTAATCGACTATTTCAAAGATGTTGATGTGGTGCCCATCATTAGTGATATTAGGATTAATGTTGAAAAGTAGACCACAGCCCTAGCCCGGATTGAAGCGACATCCTTTTGCGGCGCGCAGCAGAGCAAAAGATATAGCGGAAAGCCGGAACAGCTTCTAAAAAAACAAAGAATGAAAAGACGGGAATTTATTGAAAAAACGGCAGCCACCACGGCACTTGTAGGCTTGGGCTTATCGATGAGCAGTTTTAAAAGCGCGAGCAAACACTTGACGATTTTGCATACCAATGATGTGCACAGTTATATTGACCCGTTTCCGCCGACGCATCCGAAGAATCCGAGCATGGGCGGCGTGGCCAGACGGGCGGCTTTAATTGAAAGTATTCGTAAGGAAAATCCGAACGTACTGCTCTTGGACGCGGGCGATATTTTTCAGGGAACGCCTTACTTTAATTATTATGGTGGCGAGCTAGAATTCAAACTGATGAGCCTGATGAAATATGATTTGGCGACGATGGGCAACCACGATTTTGACAATGGTATCGACGGTTTTCACGCCCAATTGCCGCATGCAAAGTTTGATTTTGTTTCATCGAATTATGACTTCAGAAATACTGTATTGAATGGTTTGGTTCTGCCTTACAAAATTTTCAATAAAGACGGAATCAAGGTGGGTATTTTCGGTTTGGGCATTGCACTGGAAGGATTGGTGGATAAGAAAAACTACAAGGAAACGATTTATAACGATCCGGTGGGCGTGGCCCAAGATATGGCTCGGTTACTCAAACATGAACAAAAATGCGACTTGGTCATTTGTCTTTCGCATATCGGTTACCAATATAAAAATGAGCCGGATAAAATTTGTGATGTGAAATTGGCTGCGCTGACGCAAGACATTGATTTGATTATTGGCGGACATACGCATACTTTCTTAGACAAACCTACGGTACTGAAAAACGCCGTTGGTCAAGATGTTTTGGTCAATCAAGTGGGTTGCTATGGCGTGAATCTGGGTCGTGTGGATTTTTACTTCGAAAGCGATAAAGAAAAATTGGCTCAAGGCAAATCGATTGTGGTTTGATCTTCATCGGCTTCGATAACGAATAAGTAAAACGCGTAATGCGCCAAGGCAAAAACTACTGCCGATAGTGGTTTGAAAACTTCATTGGGAAAATAAAAATTCTCGGTCATAAAAATAATTACCAGAAACGTAAACAACAAGGTGCTGATAATGAGCCATGAATTCTTTTTGTTGTCGTTCATGACGTAACTCGCCAGCCCCATTCCGCTGAAAATAGATATAATCAAATCGTTAATAATCGTTGGATAAAAGCTCGGGTTTGAAGGGCTTACCATAACATAAATCAAGTAAGAGAAAATAAACAGAAAAGGTACCGTAGCCAAGGTTAACGGAAGCCAATCTATTGGATCGCCTTTTTTGAGAACGGTAATAATGGTGGCGATTCGGTAAAACAAGAATGCTATGATGCCGTAAAGCAACAACTTAGAATCGGTAAACAGGAAGAAAACATTTGAAAAAAAGGCGAACACCAGCGACACCAAATACCAAAGGCAATTTTTTTTGGTACTCAACAGATACAAAATCGCGAGTAAAGGCATTAGCAACGGTTTGCAGACCAGAAGAATATTGGTGATTTTAAAATATTCGGCCACGCAAAGCACCAATGCCAAAGCGAAGTACGAAAAGGTTAAGGCCGTAATTTTAGTTTCACGGTTCATCGCTTGCTTGATTTACTTAATGAGTATCAGTTTCAGCGGCGGTTACATATTTGTAAAAAGTGTAAAATGCGAATATATTAAGCACAATTTCAATCGGTTTGTAGATCATTAAATCAAGGTTCGAAGTGAAATAATGCTCGATGAGTATAATAAAATAATAGCCTACAAAAAGCAAAGTGCTAATGAGCAGCCAAGAATGCTTGCGGTTGTCGTTTTTAAAATAATTCACCGCAGAAACGCCGCCGAGCAATGAAATCAGAATGGTGATAAGTATCAATAGATTGAACTCGTATTCTGGAATTTCGGTTGTGGCAGATATTAGGTAGAAGAAAATGACCAAAAACGGGAACGAAGCCACTATGATGTGCAAATAATTTTTATTGACTGTTAACTTTAAGATCAAAGCTAAAGTGACCATTCGCAGCAATATAAAAACAACAATCCACCAAAGAAAGAACAATCTGCCGTCACAATAACAAAATAAATTGCTTAACAGCAGTAAAATCATTGTCAAATAAAACAGTATTTCCTTTTTCGATTCATGATTCAAATAAAGAAACAAGAGCAAAATTGGCGATACAATCCTGAGGGCAGTTGTGGCTGTAAAAAAATCAAAAAGCTCAGTTAGAATCTGCACAAAAGCCAATCCGAAATAAGCAATATTCAGTGCACTAGAAATTTTAGCTCGGTTCTCGCTTTTGGTTGCTGACATAAGAGTTATAGAATTGGCAAAGCCTAGCTTTCGATTTTGTTGATAATCTGATAGCGTCTTTTCTTTTTTTCCTCAATGAGTACGAAAAGATACAATAAATATTGTGCAAAGATATAAAGCAACATCGCAATAGGTCGGAAAATATTATAATCTGTGTAAAACATTTTTAAAACCAATACAAATTGAATGACCGTGAAAAGCATGGTACTAATTAGCAGATAAGTATTTGATGTATTCGATTTGATGATATAATTTCCCAGACACAAACTTCCAAAAAAGATCATGAACAAACCTTGAACGATAAACAAAAAAAAGCGATAGCCCAATTCGTTATAAGAAAGATTGGCCACAAAAAGGTAAATGAACAAAAAAGGTAAAGCTCCGATAACCATGGGAATATACCCCGGAAACTTAATGGTTTTGAGCACCAAATAAATGATCAGACTTCGATACACTAGAAAGAAAAGCGTACCGATGGTAAAGCACAAAACTGAGTTGGAAATAAATAAAATATTGGCAATCCAGACAAATAGCAGGCTCAAGATAAAAACCTTATTTCTGCTTTTAGATGACAACCAATAAATACCTATTAGAATCGGCATGAGCAAAGGTTTGGAAACCATTATAAAAAAGTTGTCTTTGAAAAGTTCTGCAATAACTTCTACAAATCCGATAAAAAAATAGAAAGCGACGAGGGGTTTTAGCAATTTATTAGACTTAAAA
This sequence comes from Flavobacterium lotistagni, assembly GCF_011392125.1. Taxonomy (GTDB): domain Bacteria; phylum Bacteroidota; class Bacteroidia; order Flavobacteriales; family Flavobacteriaceae; genus Flavobacterium; species Flavobacterium lotistagni. The sequence goes on along the minus strand of NZ_JAAJBU010000009.1, from coordinate 113,974 downwards.
CTCAAGTACTTGTTCTTCATAATTTAATTCGATGCAGCTTAAGGACGCCTAAATTTAAACTAAAATTTGAATAATCCTATTAATATGAGCCTAAGGGCCGCTAATTTTCCTTGAAACAAAGTATTTTACGACAAAAAAGTACGATGTCAATTGTAACGCAAACTCAAAATAATTTAAGAACTGAATTTCAAATAGAAAGTGAAACAACATGTAAAAAACATCTGAAACGATACTCGAAATAAGATACATCAAGAGATAAAACGTAAAAGTGGCTGCTTTACAATAATAGTTGTAAGCCCCAATTGTTCCGAGCAATCCTAAGGCAATACCATAAACAATGACTGGAATTATAAGTTCCGGATTGGTATCGGAGAACATCTGAACTAGCTCATACAACACATACATCAAAAAACCGAAAATAAGCGATACAATCAACAAACCTGAAGCATTAAACTTGATTCTTTGTAAATCTTGCCCCACAAAACCTAGCATGATTAAGTACGAAATAAAATACGGAATCATGATAATCAACGTTTGATTGGGGAAATCGAGCAGCACAATTGAATCGCCTATAAAGTTCAACAATAAAACCGACACAAACAGCCAATTTATCTTAGCAGTTTTGGTAGAAAGATAATAATAAAGGATTGCTGGAATCACTGCAGGCTTCACAAGCAAAATCATCAAATCATTGTCGATAATGGTTGCGATTACGGCTAGTAAACTGCAAAAAACATAAAGCCCAAGTGCGATTTGTCTAGTTTTGAGTTTCATTGAGCATGGAGATGAAATCGTTCTCGGTAATGATCGGAATCTTGAGTTGGTTGGCTTTTTCAAGTTTGGCCGGGCCCATATTATCGCCGGCAATCACATAATCGGTTTTGGCAGAAATCGAACTGCCTACTTTTCCGCCGTTGTCTTCTATGGCTTCTTTTAACCCATCGCGAGAAAAAACCGTAAAAACACCTGAAACCACAAAGGTTTTTCCTGCAAGTTTCTGAGTAGCATTCGGGTTGACTTTTTCGACGATTTCAAACTGTACACCGTATTGTTTTAATCGATTGACGATGATTTGATTTTCTGTATTCTCGAAGAATTCTATCACGGAGTTGGCAATCCTATCCCCGATTTCATCTACTAGAATCAAATCCATCAAACTGGCATTTTGCAGGGCATCAATATTTTTGTAATGGCGCGCTAGTTTTTTGGCCACCGTTTCTCCAACATAACGGATTCCCAAAGCGTAAAGCACATTTTCAAATGGAATCTCTTTAGATTTTTCAATGCCATTGACGAGATTTTCAGCCGATTTCTGGGCCATTCTTTCCAATGGCAGAACTTGCTCCACGGTCAACTCGTAAAGATCCGCGTAGTTGTGAACCAAGCCGTTGTTGTAAAGCAAGCCAACAGTTTCGCCGCCCAAACCTTCTATATCCATAGCTTTCCGTGAAATATAATGCTGGATCCGGCCAATAATCTGCGGCGGACAACCATAGAAGTTCGGGCAATAGTGGTTCGCCTCACCTTCGTTGCGCACCAATTCGGTTTGACATTCCGGACAATGCGTGATGTATTGCGTAGGCTTAGTACTTTCTGGGCGTTGTGAGAAATCGACAGCAATAATTTTCGGGATGATTTCCCCGCCTTTTTCTACAAAAACAGTATCGCCAATGCGAATGTCCAGTTTCTCGATCTGGTCGGCATTGTGCAAAGACGCGCGCTTGACTACTGTTCCGGCCAATTGTACAGGTTTCAAATTGGCTACAGGCGTAATCGCTCCGGTGCGCCCGACTTGATAGGAAATAGAGTTTAAAATTGTAGAGACTTGTTCCGACTTAAACTTATAAGCAATCGCCCAACGCGGAGATTTGGCAGTGTAACCTAATTCTTCCTGATATTGGATGGAATTTACTTTGATGACCACGCCGTCAGTTTCGTAAGGTAAGTCGTGGCGGTGCGTGTCCCAATAGTCGATGAATTCAAAAACTTCATGTAGGTTCTGAGCCAGTTGTGCTTGTGGTGGCGCTTTGAAACCCCAATCCCGAGCACTTTGCAGCCCTTCAAATTGCGTTTGAAACGGAAGGTTGTTGCCTACAATTGAATACAACAAACAATCTAGCGGACGTTTGGCTACTTCCGAACTGTCTTGCAATTTCAAACTTCCTGATGCAGTGTTTCGTGGATTGGCGTATGGTGTTTCGCCTATTTCAATCAAATCTTGGTTCATCTTCTCAAAACCTACCAAAGGCAAAATGATTTCACCGCGGATGTCGAATTTTTTTGGATAATTATTTCCTTTCAGATGCAACGGAATCGAACGAATGGTTTTGATGTTGGTTGTTACATCGTCGCCTTGGAATCCATCGCCTCTGGTCACCGCGCGTTTGAGTTTTCCATTCTCGTAGGTAATACTGATGGAAGCGCCGTCGTATTTTAATTCGCAGGTGTAAGTAATCGCAACGTTGCCGAGTACTTTCTGAATACGGTTTTCCCAATCGGTCAAATCTTCTTTGGAATAGGAATTATCGAGCGAATACATACGGAAATCATGCACGACCGTCTGGAAATTTTTAGTCACTGCTCCTCCTACTCGTTGCGTCGGCGAATTCTCATCGAAATATTCAGGATGTTGATTTTCTAACTCCTGGAGTTGTTTGAGTTTCTGATCGAATTCAAAATCAGATATGGTAGGCGCATCGAGTACGTAATAGTTGTGGTTGTGAAGGTTGAGCTCTTCGCGAAGGTTTTGGATGGTTTGCAAAATATCCATAAATCGGGCTGCTTTAGTTTTGTGTACTAAAATAACCAATTTCTATATGAAACCTACCGATTTAAGACTTAATAATTGTATCGATTTGTTGGTACAGTTGACCATCGCTAAGGAAAGCGCCTTGTTGAATCAGACTGAAAATGGCTTGGTTACGTTCCTCCGCATATTCACGATTACCGACTTTCATTTCGATATTTTCGGTGAACATATTGTCGCTGAGCCATTGCAAGCCTTCTTTGGTAAGAAAGTCGGTTTCGGGAACAAGCGACTTGAGAATAATGGACTCGATGTGCTGCTCGAAACAATGAAATAGGAAAATATGATTCGTGGAAAAATGCTCTAGATACAAAGTGCGAGATAGAACGCCTTCCCAAATTAGGTCTGAGAATACGTCGAGTTCTTGTTCGGCGATTTCGGGGTTTTCGGTTTTGATTTTATCCCATTCGGCTTTGTCGATGGATTGGGTCGCGAGGAAGTTGATGAATTCCGGGTGGAGTTCTTCAAATTGTTCTTTGGTGAGACGTGTGTATTTCATTTTTGAGTGCCTGAGTGCCTGAGTGCCTGAGCAATCGAGACATCCGGAACTCATTTATTGAGTTTGTATAATACTGACTGAGATAAAAGTGCAACATATACGTATGCCCTAGCCCGGATAGTAATGGAAATCCTTTTGTGCCGGGGTTCGGCGCAAAAGATTGCAATGGATAGCCGGATCAGCTTCTGAACAAAGAAAAAAAAATCCCGACTTTCATCGGGATTCTGGATATTGCTTTTGTTGATTAAGCTTTTTCAGCTACAATTTCGTAAGGCAATTCAACGATTACATCGCGGTGCAAACGAACGCTGGCAGTATATTTACCAGTTCTTTTTACGATACCGCTAGTGATGAATTTTCTGTCGATGTTTTGACCCGCTTTCTCTAAAGCTTCTGCGATATCAATGTTGGTGATTGATCCGAAAAGTTTCTCACCACCTGCTTTTGCAGCGATTTTGATTTCGATAGCTTTTAAGGTTTCAGCCAATGCTTTAGCATCGCTTACGATTTTAGCTTCTTTATGTGCTTTTTGCTTTAGGTTCTCAGCAAGTACTTTTTTTGCAGAAGGTGTAGCCATTTGAGCATAACCTTGTGGAATCAAGTAGTTGCGGCCGTAACCCGGCTTTACTGATACTACATCATCTTTGAAGCCTAAATTCTGTACGTCTTTCTTTAATATAATTTCCATAATTTCTGCCTCCTTATTATTTTAGTAAATCAGCCACATATGGCATTAACGCTAAATGTCTTGCTCTTTTTACAGCTACAGACACTTTTCTCTGGTACTTTAAAGAAGTTCCAGTCAAACGACGTGGTAAAATTTTACCTTGCTCGTTTACGAATTTCAAAAGGAAATCTGCGTCTTTGTAGTCTACGTACTTAATACCTGACTTTTTGAAACGGCAGTATTTTTTGGTTTTATTCGTTTCTATATTTAAAGGTGTAAGATATCTGATATCACCATCTTTCTTTCCTGAAGCGGATTGTTGTAGATTTGCCATGATTAGTTCGCTTTAGCTGCTTTTAATTTAGTTCTTCTTCTTTCTGCCCAAGCAATAGCGTGTTTGTCTAAGCTTACTGTTAGAAAACGCATCACTCTTTCGTCACGTCTGAATTCGGTTTCGAAAGCTAGCAAAACCTCTGGCGCTACCTTAAATTCAAATAAATGGTAAAAACCACTTTTCTTGTTTTGGATTTCGTAAGCCATTTTTTTCAGGCCCCAATCCTCTTTTGATATCATTTCTGCTCCTCTGGACGTAAGAAATTCTTCGAACTTGCTCACTGTTTCCTTTACCTGAACATCAGATAAAACGGGATTTAAAATGAAAACAGTTTCATAATGATTCATAAATAAATTTTTTAAAATTTGTAAATTTTTGCAAAAGTAATCATTTAATTTAAATAAACAAGAAAAATGAATTTTTTATCGTTAAAAAGCAAAAAAAGCCGATAAAGATTAGGTTGGTAAGAAAAAACATTTTACTTTCGTCCTACCAAATCTATAATAAATAAATATTATGAAACTAAATTGTGTTGTTGTAGATGACTCGTCAATCCAAAGGATGATCATCGCAAAGTTAGTGAATAATCATCCAAACTTACACTTAATTGGTGATTTTTCAAATGCAATCGAAGCAAAAAATTGCATGTCGGTTCACACCGTTGATCTCATCTTCTTGGATATCGAGATGCCGGTCATCAGTGGTTTTGATTTTCTTGATGGTTTAAAGACCAAGCCTCAGATTATTTTCATCACTTCGAAAGCAGAATATGCTATGAAAGCTTTCGATTATGATGCGACAGATTACTTACAGAAGCCAATCGCACTAGATCGCTTCAATGCATCAGTGAAACGCGCGATGGATTTCCATCTATTGAAAAAGGAAAACCAAGAAGAAGACGGAGAACATATCTTTATTAAGAGTAATCTGAAAAAACTCAAAGTGTTCACTTCAAAAATCAAATGGATTGAAGCTTTTGGCGACTATGTAAAAGTAGTCACCGAAGAAGATAGCAACTTGGTACTTTCAACGATGAAGTCTTTTGAGAAAGATCTTTCTAAAGACAAATTCATCAGAGTACACAAGTCTTACATCATTAATATTGACAAAGTAGAGCGATTCAACAGTAAATTTGCCGAGATCGGAATAACAAAAATACCTTTAAGCCGCAACAAGAAAGAAGATCTTGTCAGGGCGCTAGCAATTGCTTAATAAAAATCGACATTGACGGCTACTTTGATAGCCCGATATTGCGAAACCGCATCAAAACTATCTAGTATTTTCTGGATAGTTTTTTTTGTGCTTTGTAACGGCTGGTCGTGCGGGATTTTGATAAGAATGGTTCTGATGTATTCGTTGCGAATTCGCCCGATTGGTGGTTCTTCAGGACCTAGCACCGGAACTTTCAAGTTTTGTTGCAACACCTGAAACAACCATTGCGACCCTTCTTTGACTTTTTCAAAATCGCGATGTTTGAGCGTCAGCCTAATCAACCTGAAATAAGGTGGATATTGGTAAATTTTTCGCTCGTACAATTGTTCAGCATACATTCCTGCATAATCATTATGGGTAACTTGCTGTATAATATTGTGATTCGGGTTGTAAGTTTGGATAATTACCTTACCTCTTTTTTCAGAACGACCCGAACGACCGGCGACTTGCGTCATCATTTGATAACTTCTTTCAAAAGCCCGGAAATCCGGATGATACAACATATTATCGGCATTCATAATACCTACCAAACTAACGTTGTCGAAATCTAAACCTTTAGCCAACATTTGAGTACCTACTAAAATATCAATTTCCCTATTCTTGAAACTGTCGATAATTTTTTCAAAAGCGAATTTCCCGCGCGTAGTGTCTTGATCCATACGGCCAACTTTAGCCTTTGGGAAAAGCTGTTCTAACTCTTGCTGGATTTGCTCAGTTCCAAAACCTTTCGTCGTTAAATGAACACTCGAACAACTGTGGCAATGTGTGGGATTCGCCATAGAATAGCCGCAATAATGGCAACGCAACTGACTTTTTAATTTATGAAAGGTCAAGCTCACATCGCATTGAGGGCATTGCGGCACATGACCACAAGTCAAACATTCTACAACCGGCGAATAACCGCGTCGATTCTGAAATAAAATTACTTGTTCTCCTAAAGAGATTGCTGAAGCGATTTCTTCAGTCAACGTGTCGCTGAAATGTCCGGTCATCTGCTTGCGAAAGTATTTGTCTTTCAAGTCGACCAGCACAATTTCGGGCAGCGGCACTTTTTGATAGCGTTCGGTAATTTCCGCCCAACCGAATTTCCCACTTTGGGCATTAAAATAAGTTTCTATACTCGGCGTAGCAGAACCTAAAAGCACTTTTGATTGATGCTTTCCGGCCAAAACGATAGCTGCATCACGCGCATGATAACGTGGCGAAGGATCTTGCTGCTTGAACGTTTGCTCATGCTCTTCGTCGACAATCATTAAACCCAGATTTGAAAAAGGCAGAAACAAAGCCGATCGCGCTCCAATGACTATTTGCGCTTTTTCGGATTGAGCCAAAACTTGTCTCCAAACTTCTACCCGTTCATTGTTGCTGTATTTAGAATGGTAAACAGCCACCTTATTGCCAAAATGACTTCTTAATCTTTCGACCAATTGTGTGGTCAGCGCAATTTCAGGCAATAAATAAAGGACTTGCTTTTCCCGTTTCAAATAGTCTTCAATGAGACGAATGTAAATTTCTGTTTTCCCGCTCGATGTTACGCCGTGCAACAAACAAACTTCTTTTGAGGAAAATTGCTCTTGAATTTGATTCAGCGCCAGTTGTTGCGCATTGCTGAGCATTAAATCGTTCTCGTTGGCCTGGCCGTGAAAATCAACTCGGTCATGCTGCAGGTAGTATTCTTCAAAAATGTTTTTCTCAATTAATGTTTTAATCGATGATGAAGCACCATTCGCGGCTTGAGCAAGATGTTTGACTGAAATTGGCTTTTTCTCTGAAGCATTGAGTTGAAAATATTGCAGTATGATTTCTGTTTGCTTGGCACCTTTTAAGGTAGTGAGTAAGTCGTTCAGCTTTTCATTTGTTTGATAGTCCGGATGCAACCTGATGTAGCGCACCAACTTTGGCTTATAGACTTCGGCAACTTCTTCTTGCAAAACCAAAACGTTCCGGTCGATGAGCTTATGCAAAGTCGGAAAAACATTTTTCTTGTTCAGTATGGAAATAATATCATGAACCTTTAAAGAAGATTGGTGTTGCAATGCCTGATAAACCAAATATTCATCGTCTGAAAGCTCATGCTGATTGATGTAAACATCGGCCTTTTTTACAATGACAGTTTCACTTTCGAGCAAAAAAGCACTGGGCATAGCACCTCGATAAACATCACCAATAGCACACATATAATATTGCGCTATCCATTGCCAATGCTCGATTTGAATTTCATTGACCAGTGGCTGTTCATCTAAAATCTGATGAATTTCTTTGGCTTGGTACAATTGCGGTGTATTTTGGTGCAAGTCGATTACTAAAGCCGTGTAAATCTTGCTTTTCCCAAAAGGCACCGTCACGCGCATTCCTTTTTTAAGGTAATGAAACTCTGCCTCAGAAACGCTGTAGGTAAAAGTCTTAGAAAGCGAAAGTGGCAAAATGACTTCGGCGAAAAACATTGTCAGATTTGATTTTTGAATTGGAAATTTTGGGCTTTATTTTAATCTTTCCCAGTATTGTGTGCGACCGAGCAATTCGACGCCTATGTAGCCGCGAACTTTGAGTTTGTCTTTGTTTTCAAACGAAATAGAACACTTGTATAGTTTGCCGTGTTTCGGATCGAGAATTTTGCCGTTGGTATATTCGTTCTTTTCCCAGCTTAAGCCTTTAATTACAATCAATCCGAGGATGGGCTTGTTGCGGTCTTCGCCTTCGCATTTCTCGCATTTGGGGATTTTTTTGTTTTTCGGATTGAAGATTTCTATGACTTTGCCGTAGATTTTGTTGTGCTTCTCGAAAATTTCTATGACCGACAAAGGTTTTCCGGTTTCGTCATCGATGGTTTTCCATTTACCTACAATAACCGGATTTTGCGCTGAAAGCACAGTGCTGAAGACGAAGACAAATACGAAACTCAGTATATTTTTCATGGTTTGACCTTTAGCCTTAGCCCCGATAGCAGCGACATCCTTTTGTGCAGCACAGCGGAGCAAAAGATATAGCGGATAGCGGGAAACAGCTTCTAAAAAAACAAAAATCAAGAACCCAATTGTTCCTTTTGTTTTTCCCTTTTTATCTTGTTGATTAGTGCGTCGAGTTCGAACCCGAGCAGTAAAATCATGCAATTGATCCAGATGTAAAACATCATAATCAGCAACGTTCCTATTGAACCGTACAACTGATTGTATTTTGAGAACCGAACGACCCAAATGCCGAAACCGTATGACGAAAGGATAATCAAAATTGTGGTGAAAACCGAACCAATTGAAATGAATTTTCTGTGTTTGTCTGATTTGATTCCGAATTTAAACAAAATCGACGTGGTAAGCAATATCATCAAAATTACAAATGCATAGCGGCCAAGAATAATCAGTGGAATACGATCGCTGAGCACATCTTGAATAATGGTTTTTTGGATAAACACCTCAAAAACAACAATCATAGCTACAGTTACCAAAAGCAAAATGGAAAGAATTAATGAGATGCCAATTGCCACCGCATATTGCCTAAAAAAACCCCGCTTGATGATAATATGATTCGAAGTCTCAAAACCGCCCATAATGGCGTTCATGCCGTTGGCCATCAGAATGATAGCCATAATAATCCCCGTGGAAAGCAGCCCGGAGTGACTGTTGTGCAGAATATCATTGAGAATCGACGCAATGGCTTCAAAGGTTTTTGGCGGAACACCTTCAGAAAGAAACTGCATAAAATCATCTTGAAAACCTTCAATTGGAATATACGGAATCAGGTTCAGTATAAATAGCGCAAAAGGAAACAAAGCCATAAAGAAACTGAAAGCAATCGCTCCGGCACGATAAGAAACAGCACCTTCTGTAACACCGATGATATACAACTCCAATAAATCGTAAAGTGAAAAACCATGTAACCAAGGCAATTTCACTCGTTTCAAGGCAATCACCACACTGCGAACCAGCGGTATTTTAGCAATGTAAGCTTCAATTTCCTTGCTCATATTAAAACGCTTTAAGGCTTAAATCCATGTTGTAAACTGAGTGCGTAAGCGCTCCCGAAGAAATATAATCTACGCCACATTCAGCATAATTTCGGATGGTTTTTTCATTAATGTTGCCCGATGATTCTGTGAGGCATTGATTACCGATAAGCCGCACTGCTTCTTTAGTGTCTTGGTAATTAAAATTGTCAATCAAGATGCGATACACCCCTTCGTTTTTAAGAATTTCGTGAATTTCATCTAGGGTTCTCGCTTCCACAACAATTTGAAGGTCGAGCTTATTTTCGGCTAAATACAATTTGGTTTTTTCAATGGCTTTGGTAATTCCGCCGGCGAAGTCGTTATGGTTGTCTTTGAGCATAATCATGTCGTATAGCGCAAAACGATGGTTTTCACCGCCACCGATTTTGACCGCCCATTTTTCTGCAGCACGGAAACCCGGCGTAGTTTTGCGCGTGTCGAGCACTTTGGTTTTGGTTCCGTCGAGCAACCTGACATAACTGTTGGTTTTCGTGGCAATTGCCGACATTCGCTGCATCGAATTCAAAACCAAACGTTCAGCTTTTAAAATAGATTGTGAGCTGCCAGAAACATGAAAAACCACATCGCCGTATTTAACTTCAGCGCCATCCTCGATAAAAGTTTCTACTTGCAAGTTCGGGTCGACATGCTGAAAAATCATACGAGCGAATGCAACGCCGGCAATAATTCCTTGGTCTTTCACTAACAACTTAGCTTTGCCTTGGGCAGCATCGGGAATACAGGCCAACGAACTATAGTCGCCCGGACCGATGTCTTCGCGAATACCGTTCTCGATAATGCGTTTTAACTCGTTTTGAAACTGCGCTTCAGAAATCATAGGATTGGAATTGACGGGCTAATGTAAAATTTATTTTGCGGATTTGAAAACGTTTACCACAAATTGAAATCCCACTTATTTTTGCTATACCAAAGTTGTCCATTTTGTACGGTCAATGGCGATTCAAAATTGTTGGTATACAATGCGCCAGTTCCCAAACCTTGAGGTATTTTGTTATTTTGCAAATAAGTGAACTGTGCAATAGCATTCAGACCGATGTTACTTTCGAGTGCCGAGGTAATCCACCAACCGATGTTATACTTTTGAGCGAGTGAAATCCATTCTTGGGTGCCGCGAAAACCACCAATAAAACTCGGCTTGAAAATCAGGTATTGCGGCTTGATTTTTTGCAATAAAGCTTCTTTGTCTTCCAACGTAAAAACCCCGATAAGCTCTTCATCGAGCGCAATAGGAATTGGTGTGGTTTTGCACAGTTCTGCCATCCTGTCATGCTGATTTTTTGCAATAGGCTGTTCGATGCTATGTATTTTAAAACCAGTTAATTGGTTTATTTTAAATAAAGCTTCTTTTGATAAAAAAGCGCCGTTTGCATCGACTCGAATTTCGATTTGTTGTTCGTTGTAGTTGCCGCGAATAAACTCCAATAATTGCAGTTCTCGATTGAAATCTATAGCACCAATTTTGAGTTTGATGCAATGAAATCCGGAGGCGAGTTTTTCTTCGATTTGTTGCTTCATAAAAGCTTCATCGCCCATCCAAACCAAGCCGTTAATTGGAATACTTTTCAAACCTTTTGTAAACTCAGACGGAAACAACTCAAACGGATTTTCAGCCTCTAAGGAAGCAAAAGCCATTTCGATACCGAACTGGATTGACGGAAATTCCATTAAGTTTTTCCAAAGCGCATCTTTCCCAAGATGAATATTAGCACAAACCCAACTGAGTTTTTCTTCGTAATCAGGCCGGTCGTCTGCACTGAGCCCTCGGAGTAAACCACACTCGCCTATTCCCTTTTTGCCGTTTTCTTCAAGCACCAAAAACCAGGTTTCCTTTCGAGTCAGAACACCGCGAGACGTTCCTGCCGGCTGCTTAAACTGAAGATAATAGGGAAAATAGCGCGCTTTCATTTGAGAAGATTCAAAATGCGGTCGAAGTTTGTGTTTGGTAAACCGGCTTTTTCAAACGAAGTAAAATCGGTTTTTACCTGATCTTTCCAACTCATCGAATCAGAGATATTCTGGTTTTGGTATTTTTTATAAATGGATTTGGCGGCACCGAAATTCCCTTTGAGTAAATGAGCGTGTGCCAAATGCAATTGCAAAGACAACTCTGTAGCATCAAGCTGTTGCCCGATTTCAAGGTATTTCAAAGCTTTATCGTATTGCTTGGTGTAGAGATAATTCAAACCGAGCAGGTCGTAATCTGAAACTTTGGCTTTTTTTTCTTCAACAATCGGAAGCAATTTACCAATAGCCTGACCATACTTTCCGTCTGCGAAAAACGCTACAGCAGCAGCGCGATGGTTATCGTAAATCGTTGCTGACGCATGGGTTTCGTTATAACAAGCCAAGCCGCCATCTTTAAAAGCCTTGGTTTTTTCTGCCGCGAGCAGGCTCTGGTATTCGTTGAATTTGTATTGGTTTTGGATTTTATCGAGCACGCAAACGCAATAATCATCACTTTGGGCTTCGGGAAGTTTTTTTGCCAAATCAGTCGATTTGCAGATGCGAAGAATTTCTTTGCGATTCTCAACGCTCCAACCACGACTTAGTTTGACATCAATCCAAGGAACGACTTCAAGCACTATGCGTTGGTTCATGATCCAGTTTTTACTTTCAAAACCAAACCACATTTGACTGTTTTTTAGACAAGTAGAAGTTTTTACCGAAAGTCGTTTGGCATCTTTATTTATTGGATTGTTTTGGTACAAACAAGCCTTTTCGACGTTACCTTCTTTTTTATAATCGAGTGCTAGTTCTTTGTTGTTGAAGATGGCATATTTGCATTTGTCGTCGCCGGAGATTTTAGAAAGCAGAAAAACCGCTCCGGCCGAACCTTGACTAATACCTGTTGGATCGGGAATCGCTTTTAAGATGGAAACCAAACTATTTGAAAGTTGCTGGTTCTCGTCGAGCAATGTGATTCTGTAAACTATTTCTGTGGTGCCTTCGGGCAAAGTTTCTACAGGAATTACTATCCGTTCGCCGGCGCTGACGGTTACTTGACGTGAAGTTGCGCGGTCTTTGTCCCAGTAGCCGTCGGTTTGGGCGAAAACGCATTGGAAAACCAATAAGAAAGAGACAATTGAATATCGCAACCTATTTTTGAGTAAAGGCATAAAATGATTTGTTGGGTAAATAGTAATATTAAAAACGGTGTCGCTAACACAACCAACAGCCCTAGCCCGGATAGCAGCGGCATCCTTTTGCTGCTTTCTTTAAGCAGGAAAAGATAGAGCGGACAGCCGGATCAGCTTCTGAAATTACAACTCAATACTTGCGCCGATATCGAGCAACATCAAGTCTTTGCCTTTGTTGAAGAACTTGCGAATGGCCTGCTCATGGTTGATTTCAATATAACCGAAAGTATCGTAATGGTAACCGAGCACTTTGTCGCACTCTAGAAAATCTGAAGCAATGATGGCATCTTCAACATCCATCGTGAAGTTGCTACCGATGGGCAAAATCGCCAAATCTAATCTGGTGCGCATCGGAATCAGTTTCATGTCATAAGTAAGCGCCGTATCGCCGGCAATGTAAATGTTCTTGTGCTCGCCTTCGATCACGAAACCGCCCGGATTACCGCCGTAGGAACCGTCTGCAAACGAACTGGAATGAACTGCGTTGACGTATTTAACTTTTCCGAAATCGAACTGCCAACTGCCGCCGTGGTTCATCATGTGTGCTTTGAAACCTTTTTGCATATAGTAAGTAACGATTTCTGCGTTGGAAACAATCACTGCTTCAGGGTTGAACTGCATCAGATGCTCTACATCGAGTGTATGGTCTTGGTGCGCGTGCGTTAAAAACAAGTAATCAAAACGCAATTCGTTAATATTGATATGCGCTGCCTTGGGGTTCGCAGAAATAAACGGATCGACCAATATGGTTTTGCCACTAACCTCAATTTTGAGCGATGCATGGCCGTAAAAGGTAATTTTCATAACTCTTATTTAAAATGGATAATAGTTGCGTTGACAATCTGAACGACGAGATCACTCAAGAAATAAATCAAGGATTGCGAAATCAGTATGGAAACCAAAAAAGTGCTGATGGCAAGCTTTTTAAGTTCTGGATCGAGCAAGCGCGGTTCTTTGTTATTGTAAACAGTTTTCAAATGTTTGACCAGCGGAATATAAGCGATGAGAAATAAATAGGTGTTGAAGTTGAACTCTTCTGGGTCGCTGTCTTTGTACCAGTCGAACAACAGCGCAAAAACAAGCATTAAAACCATCGCGGAAACCACTAAAAAGTAATGGTAGGTTTTGGCTTTCGCTCCGCCAATTTTTACCACTATAGTATTCTTTCCGGCTTTTTTATCCGAAACTTCGTCGCGCATGTTATTGAGATTCAGCACGCCCACACTGAGCAAACCAATCGCCGATGCGGGCAAAATCAATAATGGGTCTATCTCTTTTAAATACATAAAACTCACGCCCAACGTACTCACCCATCCAAAAAAGATAAAAACGAACAAGTCGCCGTAACCGCGGTAACCATAAGCCGTATTTCCTACCGTGTAACGAATTGCCGAAGCAATCGCCAATATCCCGAGTACAAGAAAAAACAGTGAAAACCACAAATGGGCACCTTTGAAAGAAAAATAAATCAAGGTTATTGCTGAAAGTAAAGTCAGTAAACTAGTAATAATCATTGCGCGTTTCATCGCTTCTGCCGAAATACTGCCGCTTTGAATGGCGCGTTTTGGCCCTACTCGATCTTCGTTGTCGGTGCCTTTAATACCATCGCCATAATCATTGGCAAAGTTGGACAAAATCTGCAATAACAATGTCGTGGTCATAGCGAAAGTGAAAATCTTCCAATTCGGACGCGCCTGTGACATGGCATAAAAGCAACCTAAAATTATTCCCGATACTGAAAGTGGTAATGTTCTCACGCGAGCAGCCTCAATCCAATGCTTCATAATTATTCATTATTAATTATTCATTATTAATTGAATCACATCCAATTACTGTCGGACCTTTCAAGTTCATACAACCAAAGGTTAACATAACTCTTAATCGTAGTGAAATTGCCCAATTGAAAAGCAATATTTCCTCCGGCGGTATGCAAAATCAGCGAACCAACGTCAATGCTTTTGTGCCAAAACAATTGCGAAGTTGTAATGGCTTGTATTTTACTGGGCTCAATAATTTCGTGACTGATGTCCCAAGCGCCGCTTTGCAAAATGATAAAATCATCGTGAATGAACAAACGACTGTTACGGAATTTGAAATACTGAACCAGCCCAACAAAAATAACATAAATCCCGGCGATGTAGTCGTATTGTTTATTAAAGGTTGGAATATTGTTTCGAAAAAAGAAATAGCCAAGCAAAGGCAGTACTATCGTAAGAAAAACGGCGAATCCGAGCTTTCTATAATTGGGTTTGAGCCTGAATCCTTTCTGTGGTATTTTTTGAAAAAGCAAGTTAAAAATAGCCTCTTTTTCCTGCTGGTTGCAACCCGGAATTTCGATACCGGTCTTTCGTTCTTCTTTTTCGTTGTGGGCGGCTTGCTTGATTTTGAGTTGCAGAATGTCCATTTTTTTCTGGAAGTAATTCTGCGAAACTGAAGTAATCTGTACTTTCTCAGGTTTGATAATGGTGCTTTTTGTGTTGAGCAACCCGAAAGAAAGTAGCAACGAACCTTTCTGTCGCGTGATTTTGTAATCAAAATACTTGATAATCATTCGAGACAAATTCAACGCGATGACAATACCGAAGAGAATTAAGACAATGACAAAAATACTTCGGACGAGGCGTTGGGTATCGACGTAATTTTCAATACCTTCATTTTCCCAAAGATTAACATTGAGCAATTTGTCTGCGTAGTCAATGATTGTAAAGAAAAAAAGCAGCAACAAAGAAAAACTTCTGACGTAATTCGAAGTGATTCCCATCTTGACCAGACTCAAAAAACTGATACTGATAAAAGGGTGATTCGGTTCAGCTTGATTGCTTGTATGCTCGTTTGAATCTGGGGTGATTGCCAACTTCTTTCGTTCATTGTGCAACAACTTTGACTTTAGTTCCAGTGCTAGTTCATGAGATATCGCTTTGATATGGCCTTCTTTGTCTGAACTTCCGGCAGTATCTACATTGAGCGCATAAACGCCTATGAGCCGTTGAACAAGCGATTGGGTAATGTTCACCTGCTGAATTTTGTGAAGTTGTATGGTTGTTCGGGTTTTGTTCCAAATGCCTTCGTGAATAATAAACTCTTCTTTATCCGGATCGAGATAAAAAGTAAAATTGATGTATTTCAGATAAGCCACCACGCCAACCAATACAACAATCAATACAATTCCTAAAACAACATAAAGGAATTCGCCATGATTGTATTTAAAAAACCAAACCACCAAAATGGGCCACAAGGCGCGAAAGTACTGTCTTAAAGTGTCAAAAAACAGTACTAAAATCCCGATGGAAGATTGTCTTTGTGGCGAACGAAACTGCTCCATCTAAAGTTCTTTTTGGATTTTTCCCATCAATAGTTGTTTGATGTTTTCGGCCTGCTGTTTTTCGATTCCCGGAATTTCAATGTCACTGGCGCTACCTCCGGCGGTAAAAATCTCGATTTTAGCCAACGAATAAATTCTCGAAAAAACGCCTTCGTGCAGGGCTACGTGCTGGATTCTGTTATAAGGAATTACTAAAGTGTTGGTAGCAATAATGCCATGACGAAACAACACGTCATGCTGGCGAAAGGCAAATCCTTTTTTCTTAAAAGCAATTCTTGAAAAGAAAACAACCAGCAGAAAAAACGCAAAAATTCCAAGTCCAATAGGCACTTGATGTGATGCGACTTCCGCTGAGTTAAGAACAATAACCGCATAGCCCAAGTTCACCAAAGCAAATGCAATCCCGATTTGAATTAGGTTAATCATCCAATATGACGGATGGAGTTTTGTAAAAGTAACCGCTTCAAACTTGGGAAGCTGTGTAATATCAATCGTTTCGTTGGTGAAGTTTTCCATACCGAGAAATCAAAATAGTAGCTGGCTTTCTGACGAATTTAAACAAATTTACGTCTTCATCCAACCAAGAATAATTTATTTTATGGCAGCCATTTGTTTTCTCCAAAATTGGGTTTGCGCTTTTCTAAAAATGCATTGCGACCTTCTTTGGCTTCTTCAGTCATGTAGGCCAAGCGTGTAGCTTCGCCGGCAAAAACTTGTTGTCCGACCATACCGTCATCAGTGAGGTTCATAGCGAATTTGAGCATCTTAATTGATGTTGGAGATTTCTGTAAAATCTCTTGTGCCCACTCAAAAGCGGTATCTTCTAGTTCGTCATGCGGAATCACGGCGTTGACCATACCCATTTCAAAGGCTTCTTGGGCTGAATAATTCCTTCCTAAAAAGAAAATTTCACGGGCTTTTTTCTGCCCCACCATTTTCGCCAAATAGGCAGACCCATAACCACCATCAAAACTCGTTACATCGGCGTCGGTTTGCTTGAAAATCGCATGTTCTTTACTGGCTAAAGTCATGTCACAAACCACATGTAGGCTGTGTCCGCCACCAACAGCCCATCCAGGAACAACAGCAATTACTACTTTAGGCATGAACCGGATTAAACGCTGTACTTCGAGAATGTTAAGTCGGTGTTGGCCATCGTCTCCAACGTAACCTTGGTGCCCACGAGTGTTCTGATCGCCGCCGCTGCAAAAAGAATAAACGCCATCTTTAGCAGATGGCCCTTCTGCAGAAAGTAGCACCACACCGATAGAGGTATCTTCTTGCGCATCGTAAAAAGCTTGATAAAGTTCTGAAGTAGTTTTTGGGCGGAAAGCGTTGCGAACATTCGGCCTATTGAAGGCAATTCTCGCTACGCCATTGCATTTTTTATAAGTGATGTCTTCGAATTCTTTTGCGGTCTTCCAGTGAATCATATTGGTATTTGTATTAATTTAGCGTAAAAATAAAGGAATTTTTATATTTGAACCTGATTATTAAAATTTAAAAGTCGCCCCAAAACTGATTGTTCATCCTAAAGAAGCCTCGCCCAATGAATCGATTTCTTTCTACCAAAAACAGTTATACCGTTGCTATTCTTTGGTTTATTGTCATCGGTATGATTGCCCTATTAGCTATCGGGCTTAAAAAAGAACATCTCGCTACCTTGCCGATTGTGATTTTATCATTAGTCATTGCATTGGTAGTCTGGACTTTACTCGACACTCGCTACGTGATTAAACAACATTTCCTGTTGTATCGTTCGGGCCCTTTTAGAGGCAGAATTGACATCGATAAAATCCAAAAAATCAAGTACTTCTCGGGCTTGTATGTACCGGTAACAATGAAACCGGCGCTCGACACAAAGGGCTTTATCATTACTTATAACAAGTTCGAAGACGTTTACGTTTCGCCTGCCAAAAGTGAAGTATTTCTATCAGAGCTTTTAAAAATTAACCCGAATATCGAGGTTTCTAATTAAACGCCCCATTTTACTGAAGTCATTGTTAGCGAACCTCCGACGGCTTTATCGTTGAAAAACGAAATCTCATCTTTTGAATCCTGTAATGCTGAAGCATACAATAGCGGATAATAATGGTCTGGACTCGGAATGGCCAGCTTAGCGGCTGAATTAAGTTTTTCGTAATCAATTAATGATTTAAAATCTCGGTTGCTGATTTTTTCTTTAAACAGTTCGTTCATTTCAACAGCCCAAT
The DNA here is from genome assembly GCF_011392125.1 of Flavobacterium lotistagni. Classification (GTDB taxonomy): domain Bacteria; phylum Bacteroidota; class Bacteroidia; order Flavobacteriales; family Flavobacteriaceae; genus Flavobacterium; species Flavobacterium lotistagni. Next base: position 95,781 of record NZ_JAAJBU010000009.1, on the reverse strand, counting down.
CATATCCGTATTCGGGTTCGTTTAGTTTATCCCAAGCCACCATCGAAAGGTTATGCACCATATTGCCGCTACCTATGATCAGCACACCTTTACTTCGTAGTGAATACAATTCTTTGGCGAGTTCGAAATGATACTGGGCCGGCTTATTGTAATCGATACTTAGCTGCAGTACGGGAATATCGGCATTGGGATACATGTGGCGCACAATGGTCCAAGTGCCGTGGTCTAAACCCCAATCATGATCCAAACCTACTTTTGTTGAAGTAATCAAACTTGTGGTAAATTTTGCCAATTCCGGATGGCCTTTTGCCGGATATTGCACGTCGAACAACGCTTGTGGGAATCCTCCAAAATCGTGAATGGTTTTCGGTTGGGCCATTGCCGTGATATGGGTTCCATTGGTAAGCCAATGTGCCGACACGACTAAAACTGCTTTAGGTCTGGGAATTTCCTTTCCGAATTTTGACCACGTTCTCGAAAACGCATTGTCTTGAATTCCATTCATTGGAGAACCATGACCGATAAACAAAACGGGAAGCTTTATATCGGTTTCTTTTAAATCCCGACTCCAGTTGTAAAACGGTTGTAATGATGCCATGGCCATTCCTCCTACTATTGTTTTTATAAATTCTTTCCTTTTCAAAATCAAAACATTTGTATATACAAATATAAAACTATAGTTCAGACCGCAACTACATCAATCAAGAAATAAAAATTAGTTTTGGGTTGGAATCAGGTAAATACCATCCTCTTTGATTTCAATCAAACGGTCTTTATACAGCGCTCCAATGGCTTTTTTGAATGTCTTCTTGCTCATCTGCAAAACGGTTTTGATGTCCTCCGGATGGCTGTTGTCGTTCAAACGAAGGAAACCTCGACTGGCTTTTAGTTCGTCTAAAATCTTTTGAGCGTTGGGTTCTATATTTTCGTAACCGAGCTTTTGCAAGGAAACGTCAATTTTGTGATCAGGGCGAATTTGTTTGATATAACCTATCATGCGGTCGCCGGTGCGAATCGAATCATCGTAAACTTCATCGCGATAGACCAAACCTTTATGCACTTCATTGATAATAACATTGATTCCGACATCGGTAATGTGCGAAACAATTAAGTCTACTTCATCACCTTTCTTAATCACGAGGTTTTCGTTTGACAAAAATTGATTGGTTTTACTCGAAGCTACAAGGCGATTGGTTTTCTCGTCAATATACAAAAACACCAAATAGCGTTTTCCTTTCTCCATCGGCCGAGCTTGTTCTTTGAAAGGAACGAAAAGGTCTTTCTCCAAACCCCAATCGAGAAAAGCACCTACTTGATTCACGTAATTCACGCGAAGTAAAGCAAATTCATGCAAAAGAATGTAAGGCTCCAAAGTGGTAGCTACCGGTCTTTCTTCGTGATCGAGATACACAAAAACTGCCATTTCTTCCCCAATTTGAAACTGCTCGGGAACATATTTATTCGGCAATAAAATGTCGTGTTTTCCTTCAGGATCTTCTTCCGGGTTTCCTAAATAAAGCCCAATTTTAGTATCGCGTAAAATGGTCAGGGTATTGTATCTTCCTATCTGGATCATGTTGCTGGATTGTTGGGCAAAAGTACGAAGCCTTTAAACCAATTCCTTGAAGTACTGCAATAAAATCTTGTCGTTGTCTAAGGTTGGGGTAAAAATCTCCAAAATGGCTGGTTTCATATCCTGACTGTAAAGCGACTCCATTCCCGATTTCAAACTGCTTTCGTCGCTGGCAATATGGTATTCAAAGCCGTACATTTGAGCCAAATGCGCTGCTGTTAGACAATGTGAGGTTTCGAAAAAAGTGTTGAACAGCTTATTTTCCTGATGCCCGGGCAGAATCCTGAAAATACCGCCACCGCCGTTGTTGATAATGATTATCTTAAAATTTTTCGGGATGTATTGGTTCCAAAGCGCATTGCTATCGTATAAAAATCCAATGTCGCCCGTAATTAATGTTGTGGGTTTCGAACTTGCTACGGCCGCACCGATAGCGGTTGATGTACTGCCGTCAATGCCGCTGGTACCACGATTGCAAAATACCGAAATACTGGAGTCGATGTCGAACAATAACGCATAGCGAATCGCTGCACTATTGCTGATTTGCAGTTGGGAATTTTTAGGCAATGAAGGCAAAATCAAATCGAAAACCTTTAAATCGGAAAAAGGAATCTTCGACAAATATTGCTGGTGCTTGAGTTCTCTCGCCTTTTTGATACGTTGAATTTTCTCGGCATAATCGCTTTTCACAATTTTAGTAAACGGCAATATCTGATGAAAAAAATCATTCGGATGCACTTCAAAATGATGGGCCAAAGCACCAAAAGTATTGTAAGCCCTGAGCGGATCAATATGCCAATGGTGTTCCGGTCGGTAAGTTCTAAGCAACGTTTTGATGCGTTTAGAAACAATCATACCGCCAAAAGTAATCAGGATTTCAGGTTGGAAAGCCAAAAAATCTTTCTCTTTAAAAGGTGTAATAAGTGTATCGATATGATTAACAAAAGTCGGATGGTGTAAGTTCGAAGTCGATTCGGTCATGACTACTACCGACGGATCGGCAGCCACGATGTTGATAATCTTCTGCTCAATATCATTCGGCGGATTGACGCCTACTAAAATCAATTTCTTTTTGGCTGAGTTCCAGATGTTGGTGCAAGCGATAATGTCTTCAATGGAAATACTTCTAAAAACCTTTAAAAAAGCAGAAATCGTCGGGTCGACCGAAGGTTTTTTGACCATCTGATACAACGGTTCCTCAAACGGAGCGTTGATGTGTGTCGGGCCTTTTCTGGTATGTGCCACTGTGATTGCTTCGTTGATTTTAAAGTCGTTTTCGGCTGAAGCTACTTCGGTCAAATTGGCATTATACAACGAGTGATTCAGCAACACATTCATCTGGCGAATGGTTTGTCCATCACCAATATCAATCTTATTCAAAGGACGATCGGCAGAAATCACCACGAGCGGAATCTGACTATAAAAAGCTTCTGCCACCGCAGGATAATAATTCAGCACGGCCGAACCCGAAGTACAAACGAGTGCCACCGGTTTATTGGTTTGTTGGGCAATTCCCAAGGCGAAAAATCCGGCACAACGTTCGTCGGCAATACTATAACAAGTAAACTTCGGATGACTCGCAAAACCCAATGTTAGCGGTGCGTTGCGTGAGCCAGGAGAAATCACAATTTGCGTGACGCCTTTGGCCAAACAAATCTGGATGATGCTCTGCGCTAAAGGAATTTTCGGATAATTCATTTGGTTGGAAGTGAAAGGCAAATTTACGACTTGGCCGCTAATTTAGCACTTCTTTAAGAGCTAATTTCTAAAAAAACCGAATATATTTGCCCGTAACAAACCGCTGCCGTAGCTTAAAATTTGTTTCGGATGAAAATAAAATTCGCTATTTTCTTGACGTTGTTCGCCATGAATTTCTCGGCCCGACTCAGCGCTCAACCGTATCTGGAATTAGACGAAAGCGGTTATCAATCGGTCTTGCAACGGTCTAAAAAAGAGCACAAACCCATTTTTTATATGCTATATGCGACTTGGTGTACGCATTGCAACAAAATGAAGAAAGAGGTTTTTACCGATACGCTGGTGATTCATTTCATGAACAAGAACTTTGTCGTTGCCGGCCAAGATATCGAAAAAGGAGAAGGCGAAATGTTCAAAAAGAAATATGGTGTGAAATTCTTCCCGACTTTTGTTTTCATTGATCAAGACGGTAACGAACTTTATAACATCAGCGGCGAATACAAATCAGAGCATTTTATTGCCGAAGCCAAAAACGCGCTGACCAAAGAAAAGCAGCTTCCATATCTCGAAAAAGAATTTCTGTCCGACGTAAGCAATCCCGACAAATGCCTCGCTTATCTTTCCGCACTCAACAAAGGCCGTGACCGCAGCCTGCTCTCACCTATTGCACACAAATACTTGGCAACGCAAACTGAAGCACAACTCGTATCGAGCATCAACTGGAAGATTATTGCCAACGGCGTAACCGATATCCAATCGCGAGAATTTCAGTATGTCATGGCACATCAAAAGGAATTTGAAGCTGTTGCATCGGCCAAACGCATCCAGCGCAAAATGGAAAACATCGTTACCGAAATGCTAACACCAGCCTTTGAAATGCGCGACACCATCACTTACGAGAAAAAAAGGCGAATCGCGCAAAAAATTAATACGGTCAAAAACGATTCTTTACTTTTCGATTTCGATATGAAGATGGCAGAGAAAACTAAAAACTGGAAGAAATACAAAGCGGTAACTTTGGCTTCAACCGATAAATTCCTGAGTAAAAATGCGCGCGCGTTAGAAGATATTGCCAGCAATTATTTGAAATACGTGGCCGACACCGAAAGTTTGAAATACGCCATTGATTGGGCTTTACAATCGGCCAAACTCAACGAAACTTACGACTCACAAATCCTTCTTTCGAAGTTGTACCAAAAAATCCAAAACAAGTCTGAAGCCATCGCATGGGCAACCAAGGCCAAAAACAGAAATGCCGCGATGGGCTGGAAAACCAAGGAAGCAGATGAAATTTTATTGGCGCTCGGCCAAAAATAAATCGAGATGAAAGCCCAACTTAGAAAAGCCAAAGCCGCTGATATACCTGAAATTCTGTCGATTGTTAACCACGCGATTCGCAATAGCACCGCTAATTACTTATACGACGACATTACCTTAGAAGAACAACTAAAGTGGTTCGAAGAAAAACAATCCAAAAATTTTCCGATTGTTGTAGCAATTTTGGACCAAAAAGTAGTTGGTTTTGGTACTTACGGTACCTTTCGCGAAAAAATCGGCTATCAGTTCACGGTGGAACATTCGGTTTATGTAGCAGAAAATTGTATCGGAAAAGGCATCGGCAGTTTGTTGCTCACCGAGCTTATCGCTTTGGCCAAATCAGAAGGTTATCACGTTATGATTGGTGGAATAGACGCAGCCAACCACGAGAGCATTGCCTTTCATAAAAAATTCGGCTTTACTGAAAACGGAATTTTAAAAGAAGTCGGTTTCAAGTTCGGCAAATGGCTTGACTTGCAGTTGATGCAACTGATTTTGAAATAGGTTTATTTTTCAATCCAACTCGTGATTGAACTGTCATTGGGCAATACTTGCGGGGAAATGACTTGATCTAGTTCGCCATTTTCATTGATTAAATACTTCTGAAAATTCCATTCTACTTCAGAATCCTGTACTCCGTTTTTCGCCTTTTGCGTCAGGAATTGATACAGCGGATGCATGTCGTTTCCTTTGACCGAAATTTTAGCCATCATAGGAAAAGTTACGCCGTAGTTGCGTTCGCAGAAAGTACTGATTTCGGCATTCGTACCCGGTTCTTGCTGTCCGAAATTGTTTGCCGGAAAACCAACGATTACCAAATTGCGGTCTTTGTACTTTTTATATAAAGCTTCGAGTTCTTTATATTGTGGCGTCAATCCGCATTTTGATGCTGTGTTGACTACTAAAATCTTTTTGCCTTTCAAACTGCTAAAGTCAAATGTATCGCCGGAAAGCGTCTCGACTTTGAATTGATAAATGTTTTGCTTTTCCATAGTTTTTGTTGTGTTACTATTGTTGTTGGTTGGATCAACTTTCTTCGATTGGCCTTGACAACTCAGTAGCAAGGAACCAAACAAGACTAAAAATAAATTTCTCATGACAAATCTTTTAAAGTTAGTTATAAAACCTATTGACAGAACCGACAATTGTAACGACTATTTCTTCCAATGCCTGCGGTAACTGAAATACGAAGCCAAGCCTAACAACACCACGCATCCAACGGAATAATAAACAAAAGCCGGCGTCACTACTTTATCGCCGCTAGCGTAGGAATGCATTCCGGTTAGGTAAAAATTCACTCCGAAATAAGTCATTAAAATAGAATAGAAAGCAACAATACTCATCAAATTGAAAATCCATTTGCCGCGCAAACTCGGTACAAATCGGGCGTGAATGACGAACGCGTAAATCATAATACTAATCAGCGCCCAAGTTTCTTTCGGATCCCAACCCCAATAACGGCCCCAGCTTTCGTTGGCCCATTGCCCGCCCAAGAAGTTCCCGATGGTGAGCATCACTAAACCAATTGTTAAAGCCATTTCGTTGATGTAAGTGATTTCCTTGATGTTCAAATCCATTTTGGTTTTGTTTTTCTCATTGGTGAACAACATCAGAATCAAAGATACTACGCCAAGCACCATTGCTAGCGTAAACGGACCGTAACTCGCAACGATAACCGCCACGTGAATCATCAGCCAATAGGAATTCAAAACCGGTTGTAGGTTCGCAATCGACGGATCCATCCAGTTCCAGTGCGCGATCATCAGAATCATCGAGGCCACAAAAGTACCAGAAGCCACAGTCAACTTCGATTTGATATCGAAAGCCAGCGTAAAGAACATCGTTGCCCAAGCCACATAAATCATACTTTCGTATGCATCACTCCACGGCGCATGACCCGAAATATACCAACGCGCGGCAAGTCCGGCCGTATGCAACAAAAACAAAAGCCCAATTAGAATGTGAAAACCGTTGATTACCCAGCGTATGAATTTTTTCTCAAAAAAGATATTGACGATAGTAAAAATCAGCATCAACACGCCAGTAAGCATATATAAGTAATAGAGCTTCTTGAAAATATCGTACTTGTTATAAGTGATTTCCGAATCGATTTTGTCGTCGCTCGGACGCACAGTCTTTCCGAACTTCTTCTGGTAATTCTCTATGCTTTGCAAATAAAAATCGGCGTTGACATAATTCTTGCCGAGAGCAGCACTATCTAAAACACTCATGTAGAGCGGTAAAATATTTTTGGTAAAAGTCGAATCGATGCCGTGAATGTTGGCCTGATCCAATTCGAGATAAGAAATCCATTTGTTGTTCGGATCGTTCGGAACGGGAAATATTCTTAAAATACTTCCTGTCAATGCTGAATTCAACAAATTGACTTTGCGGTCGGTTTCGATAAAGTCTTTTTGAAATTGGTCCGGATTGGCAGCTTTGTAGGCTTCATCCAAATAAGGCGAAAGTTTGTAGTTACCGCGATTGTCGAAGAATTTAATAAAAGGGGCATATTTTTCTTTCGGATCTAAACCGATGATTTTGCGAATACTGTCGTTTCCGTTCTTGATGTAAATCAACGGCACTTCGAACCAAATGCGCGGAAATTGTACCATCGACAAAAACACCTGATCCGAGTTCATGCCTTTGTAGGTATCGCTCTTGCTGACCTTACGCAACAATTCAGACGAAAACGTATTGACCGGTTTCATTCGTCCGCCTTCATCCTGCACTACCAAACGGCCAAATTTGCCTGCGTGCGCTTCAGTAATTTTATGGCTAAAGATTAACGAGTCGATTTGCTGGATGCTTGGTGCATGACGAGCGTGATCTTGAGAAAAAGCGGACACACCCAACAGCAACAGCAATACCGTTAAAAATTGGGATTTCTTTGTTTTCACATCTTCGAGTTTGCGCTTCAAATCGGCGAAACGCGAATGTTTGGTAAACAGAATCGCCATGAGTGAAAAGAATAGCAAAAAGTAACCTAGATAAGTAATATTGGTTCCCCAGAAATCGTGGTTCACCGACAGTACTGTGCCTCTTTCATCCGGATCGAACGAAGATTGAAAAAACCGATAACCTTCAAAATCCAGGATGTGATTCATGTAGATTCGGGCGTCGGTTTGCTTGTTCTTATCTAAAACCGTGACTTGGCTTTCGAAGGCCGAATAACTTTTATCAGTACCCGGATATTTAGACGCGATAAAATCATTGAGCCTAATTTGGAACGGCAATTCGTATACTTTGCTGCCGAAACTCAAGGTGAAATCAAGTTTGCCGATGGTAAATATTTGTGGTTCGCCAGACTTACCTTTCGAACCTAAAAGCGTAATTTCTTTCTCCTGGCCTTGCGATTTGACTGTAACAATCAAAGCATCGTCGTGTTTTTTGGCTTTGAAATCATTATTGGATTTGTAGGCTTTAAAACCTTTAATTGGCGCTTCTGGAAAAACGAATTGTTGTCCGCCCACATTATACAATGAGCGCAACATTAACGGTTGGGCAGTATCTTTAGCTACTTTGCCTTGCATTTTATCAGCCATGCGCATGAATTGTCCTTCGAAGGGCGATTGAATGGTATATTGATCACCGCTCGTGGTAATATTAATCGCGCCTTTCACAAATTTATTCAGGCTAAAAAGCAGGTTGTGGATGTTCGCAATTTGGCCTTCCACCAGAAAATGCTCGTGTCTTTGTCCGCCACCGGATTCGACCATTTTCAAGTGAACCCTTCCTTTCTCATTGGGCTGAATGGTTTCGGTTGCGCCCATGAGATAATTTTTGTAACTGATTTCAAACGGTATGTCGGCAAAATCTTTTCGAAGACTGAAATGGTTGTCGGTAACCGGTGAAAGTAAAAGCGGGTTTTCAAAAATGCGGCGTTTGGTTGCGCCTTTGTATTCACCATCAACAAAAACAGATAAATAAGTACGGTCTGAATAAAATTTGTTCTCGGTAGCGCCTTCGCGAATGGGCATCATGCCTTCGTAACTGATATAACGAGTAATGGCCGCGCCGATAATGATAAAAATGAAAGACAAATGCAGCAGCAAAGTGGCCCATTTTTCTTTTTTGTAAAGCTGGTATTTTTTAATATTCCCGAAAAAATTAATCAGAAAAAAAACGTGAATGGCTTCAAACCATTTGGTGTTGTATATCAGTATTCTCGCAGTATCAGTGTTGTACTCGCTTTCGATAAAAGTTCCGGTAGCCATCGCCACAGCATAAGACAGAAACAAAACGGCCATCAATCGGGTCGAGAACAAAAAGGAAAGTATTTTTTTTTCCATCAGTGGGAATTTGCATTTAAAAAAAGTCAGGCCAAAAGTAGGCAAAAATGTTGGTTTTTACTTTCGATAGACTGTAGATTTTAAGTGATTTTTATGAATTATGGAAGCCGATGACAAACCTCAAAGTTTATTACCAAATTGCTTTTGATTGCTGGGTTTTTTGAATAATTTTGCGGCATGATTAGAGTGAGCATCATTGGTTCGGGAAATGTCGCACAACACTTGGTTTCGGCGTTCACAAAATCCGCTGATATTGAGTTGGTTCAGGTGCTGGTTCGCCGTAAAGCATCATTGTCTTGCGAACTGGCTGACAATCAAATCATCTCTGATTATCACCAACTACAAGCCGTTGACCTTTTCATTATTGCTGTAACCGATCAAGCGATTGCAGAAGTTGCTGCGCAAATTCCTTTACAAGAACAACTTGTAGCACATACATCGGGAAGCGTGGCCATGAATCTACTGGCTGACAAACATCGCAAAGCCGTGTTCTATCCGCTGCAGACTTTCACAAAAGGAAAACCTGTTGATTTTAAAAGTGTTCCTATCGGCGTAGAAACCCAGCGCCAAAAAGATGCTGCGATAGTCAAGAAAGTGGCTGGCGCCATATCTAATCAGGTATTCGAAATCAATTCGGAGCAGCGAAAAGCACTGCATGTAGCGGCAGTTTTTGTTTGCAATTTTACCAACCATCTGTATCAAATTGGTGCAGATATTTGCGAGCAACATCAATTACCGTTCGATATTTTAAAACCGTTAATTGAAGAAACCGCAGCCAAGATTAAAGTACTTACACCTTCGCAAGCGCAAACTGGGCCGGCCAAACGCAACGACCAGCAAACCATCGACAGCCATTTAGAAATCCTCGACGGATCGCAAAAGGCTATTTATTCCTTACTGACCAAATCCATTCAAACGCATGAATAAAAATTATAAAGAAATCCTGAACCAAATCACGACTTTCATCCTTGATGTAGATGGTGTACTTACCGATAGTTCGGTTCATGTTACTCCAACAGGAGAAATGTTGCGCATTATGAACATCCGCGACGGTTTTGCCATTAAAGCCGCGCTCGAAAGTGGTTATCATGTTTGCATTATTTCGGGTGGCAATAACGAAGGCGTGCGCATCAGGCTCAGGAATTTGGGCGTGACCGACATTCATTTGGCTTCACCCGACAAAGTAGAAACCTTCAAGGAATATATTGAACTCTATCACATTCAACCTGAACAAGTTTTGTATATGGGCGATGACATTCCGGATTATCACGTGATGCAATTGGTTGGTTTGCCGGTTTGTCCACAAGATGCGAGTCCGGAAATCAAAGCGATTTCTAAATATGTTTCGCACAAAAATGGTGGCCGAGGCGCAGTTCGCGAAGTGATTGAGCAAGTCATGAAAGTACAAGGGAAATGGCATTTGTACTACAACGGGAAACACGATTAGTAACTTTCATTAATATTTTTAGATTTTGATAATTTCCTTTTTTAAACTGATTCGCTACCAGAATTTATTAATGCTGGCTTTGATGCAACTCATTTTCCGCTACGGATTTCTGAAATGGCAAAATGTGCCTTTGTCATTGGCCGATTGGCAATATATTTTGTTGGTGTTTTCGACAGTGCTCATTGCAGCAGGTGGTTATGTAATTAACGACATTTTTGACCAACAGACTGATGCCGAGAACAAGCCGCAACGCGTAATGATCGGGCAATCGATTTCAGAAGCTACCGCGTATAACATTTATGTGGCGCTCAATATTGTTGGAGTAGGTATTGGTTTTTATTTGTCGAATGTAATTATGAAGCCTGGTTTTGCAACGATTTTCATTTTGATTGCAGCCCTACTTTATTTGTATGCGACAAGTCTGAAACAAACCTTACTCGTCGGAAACGTAATTGTTGCCATGCTGCTTTCGTTCAGTGTGATTATCATCGGGATTTTTGATTTATACCCAGCCACATACGAAGGCAATCAGAAGGAAATGGCGGTGCTGTTTTCGATCTTGCTCGATTATGCGATTTTTGCTTTCATCGTTAATTTCATTCGCGAAATTGTAAAAGATTTACAAGATGTTAATGGCGATTACAACCAAGGCATGAGCACACTTCCAATAGTTTTAGGTGTGGCCAGAACTTCAAAAGTCGTATTTGCATTGAGTTTCATTCCGATTGCCATTTTGCTTTACTATACTAATGAGTATTTCGCTGTGAGTAAATTATACCTTACAATGGGCTACACTTTGCTCTTTGTAGTTGGCCCTCTACTCTATTTCACTATTAAGTTATGGACGGCGAAAAACACTAAAGATTTTGGACATTTGAGCAATGTTTTGAAATTGGTTTTACTATTTGGAATATTGTCTATAGCAATAGTGGCTTACAATATAAAACACCATGCTTAAAGAAAAACTTAAAAACCATAAACTGATTTTGGCTTCGGGTTCGCCACGCAGGCAGCAGTTTCTGAAAGACCTCAATGTCGATTTTGAAATCAGGCTTAAGGAAGTCGAAGAAATTTACCCGCCCGAACTCAAAGCAGAAGCAATTACCAATTATTTGGCGGTTTTAAAAAGTACTGCTTTCGAGGGCGAATTGGCTGAAAATGAAATTTTGATTACTAGCGACACTATCGTCTGGCACGAGAATCAAGCGCTCGGGAAACCAAAAGACTTTGAAGACGCGTTTCGAATGCTTCGGTCGTTATCGGGAAAAACCCATACGGTAATTACTTCTGTTTGCTTCAAAACATTGGCGCACACTGAAGTCATTTCAGAGCAAACCCAAGTGATTATGCACCATTTATCAGATGATGAAATAAAATACTATCTCAATCAATACCATCCTTACGACAAAGCTGGAAGTTACGGTATCCAAGAATGGATTGGATATATCGGCGTGTCGAAAATCGAAGGATCGTACCCAAACGTAATGGGATTGCCAATAGACAAAGTGTACCAAAAACTACTGCAATTTTAATTTCCAACATAACAAAGCAGTCCAATATTACCGGTATTGACAAACCTAAATAATTGTAATATTTAAACTACTTTTAAACTAAAAAAATGCATTTTATCGATGTTTTTTAACCTTTAATCTATTTTTTAAAAACATTTTTTTACATTTACACCATCAATGAGTTATGAAAAACGAGATATTGAAACGCGCATTTAATTGGCAGATTCAAAATTCGAGTATCATGAAAACGAAACTATCGATTATCATATTAGTGTTGGGGTTGGGCTTTTCGGGTTTTGCGCAAAAATCAAAATACGAGAACAAATCCACGCCACTAATAGACCCGGTAACGAAATGCCATGTGCGGTACTATTATTTTCCGAACCTTGAGGCTTATTTCGACACTTATAAAAGTATTTACTATTTTAAAGAAGATGGCCAGTGGGTAACTGCTGAAGAAATTCCGGAAGGTTACAGAGGTTACTCTTTTTACAACAATATAAACGTATTCATTACAGATTATGATGATGATTATCCTTGTCAGTTTATTGAGGTACACAAGAAAAAATACCCCTACATTAGTAATGAACGGATTAAAAAAATGGTCCTTTCCAAGAATTAATAATTGAGTTAATTCTTAGAAGAACCATTTATATTTTGTTATGGTAAAAGGTTACAAAGCCTTATTTTATAAGAATCTTTCCACTTTTCAATAAATTTCCGCTGCTGTCGAGCAACTGCCCAAAATAAAAGCCGCTGCTGAGCTTGTCTTTGTATATGATGTTTTGGTAACCAGCCATATGTTGAACCTCACGAACCAACTGCCCTTGCGAGTTAAAAAGCTTGAAGGTAGCATTCTCCAACGATACTGAAGCGATGATCGTTAGTTCATTCTCCACCGGATTTGGTGCAAAGAGAATTTCTGTAGTTTCAATCACGTCAAACTCATCGTTTCCCAACCGCAAAGTTTCGCAATCGTCAGCTCCATAAATATGCTGTCCGTCTTGGAAACTGCAAACTAAATTAACACTTCTTCCGCCACTTGAAGATAAAGCGTTGTACATATTAATAGTAGGTTTAAAAGGATGCGCTGGGCTGCCCACGCCTTCAATCCAAACTTGTGTCAGGTTAATATTGTAGTTTTCATCGTAACGAGTAAGGGTAATTCTCTTGCGGGAAAGTCCGTTGAATTCGACGTAATCTACAGACACATTAAAATCTTCAAAGACATCGCCCGGCAATAAGCTAAAATCATACAGCACCACTTCAGTATTATTGACCAAAGAATAAACTTTTCTCGCATCTTCATCTTCTCTCAAGTAAATAAACGAACCATTGCCAGAAGCAGACGAGCTATTGACAAACTTTTTGTACGTATGATCGCCGACCAAAACATCTTCACCGGCTGGTATAGTCCAGGTTTGAGGCAATCGGCAACAAGAAACATAGTCGCGTAAAATCCACGAAGAATTGTTAAGCATCGGATGATACTCTTGGGCCGCAATAGATTGGGAAAATAGGAAAAGCCCAAAGGCGGCAAAAAATAATTTTGTTTTCATAGGTTAAGCATTTTAAAAATCTAGATTTGGGATCTTTGATATTCAGATACAATATTATACACATCTGAATCACCCACCGTTTTTCTTCTGCAACTAACCCATAAAAACGTTAAAGCGCATTTTTTAAGAAATATGCTGCCGTTTATCGACATAAAAAAACCGCTTCATTTAGAAACGGTTCTTGTTATTTACTGCTTTGGGCTATTCGAGCACAAAACTCACACTTACATTGACCACCAATTCAATTTCTCCGGTAGCTAAAGTTTCTCTCGGTGCGCCACCACCGCCATCAGCCATAGCCATGGTTTTCATTTCATACATGGGCCTTGGCGGATAATTGATTTGGGAATTGTCAGAAATTGTGAGCGCCTTCCCTACTTTTTGGTTCAACACCGAAACAAAATCTTCAGCTTTGGCTTTCGCATCTTTAATGGCGAGCTTTCGGGCATCGGACTGCAACTGGTCTATTTTAGACGATTTAAATTCCACGTTGTCAATTCGGTTGATGCCTAAATCTACTAATCCGTCCATCAATGCATCGTATTTGTTAAGGTCTTTGAGCAATACAATTACGGTTTGGGTAGCGATATAACTGGTTTTCTTTTTCTCATAATCGTAATTAGGATACATCGAAACGCGCTGGGTTTGGAAATCCTCCTTAGCGATGTTCATTTTCTTGATGTATTTGAGTACTGCGTCGATCTTGGTGTCGTTTTCCTTTTTAACATCGATAGCTTTTGCTCCTTTAGTTTCAACCGAAATTGAAATTGACGCTTGGTCCGGTGCTACTTTTATTTTGCCCTCACCTGACACATTTACGGTAGGGATTTGCTTGATTTCTTGGGCTTGCATCAGGCCACTAAACGCGGCGAATAGAATTAAAGCTGATTTTCTCATGATTATTAGGTTTTAAAATTTTGTGGCTCGGTTACCAAAACACATGCCACTATAATTTTCCAGTTTTTGCTAAAATAAATAAAATCACAATCGGAATGGCCAGCAAAACGACCATAAAAGTATTATCGGTAATCATGCTAGGTTCTTTGAGAATAGTAATCAGGTAACCGCCAATAGCTCCGCCAAAATGAGCCGTATGTCCGATGTTGTCGTTCTTGGCTTTCATTCCGTAAATCGAATACAACAAATAACCAATACCAAAAAGGTAAGCGGGAATCGGGATTGGGATGAAAAACAAATACAAACTCATATCAGGCTGCAGCAAAATCGCCGAATACAAAACACCTGTTACTGCACCAGAAGCCCCAACGGCTCTGTAACTGTATTCATCTTTGTGAAAAATCAGCGTAAGCAAACTGCCAAAAACCAAACTGCCGAAATAAATTACCAAAAAAGACAGATTGTTTAAACAACCCATCACCACCGGCGCAAACATATATAAGGTAAACATATTGAAAAACAAATGCCCGATATCAACATGCAAGAAAGCTGAAGTAATCATTCGAAGGTGTTCGCCTGCGCGGATACTTCCTATGTGAAACTCATATTTTCTGAAAAAAAACTCATCGCCAAAACCCTTAAAACTCACTAGTAGGTTGACAACAATAATCAAGAGAAGCACATAACTCATAAACCGTAGATTTTCGGCAAAAATAGAAATAGTTTTGCTAGCATATGTTAAAGCACACTTTTAAAATACCGTTTAAAATGTATCTTTGCCCAAATTTGAGCGGATGCAATTTTTAATTTACATTCTGATTTATCCTATACTTTGGTCGGTGTCAATGTTGCCTTTCCGGCTGCTTTATTTCTTCTCTGACTGTATTTACGCAGTGGTTTATTACCTGATTGGCTACCGCAAAAAAACCGTTCGCGAAAATCTGGCGATTGCCTTGCCGCATTTGTCTGAAAAAGAACGCTTGGCCATCGAAAAGAAGTTTTTCCACCATATGTGCGACTTGTTTCTCGAAATGGCCAAAACGATGACGATTTCACAGAAAGAAATAGAGCGCCGTTACACTTTTAGCAATTTGGAAGTATATAAAGAACTCGAAAAGAAAGACAAAAGCATTGCTTTGATGTGTGCGCATTACGCCAGTTACGAATGGGCCGTCTCGATGAATTTTCACACAGACTTCAAGAGTTATGGTATCTACAAACGCATTCGAAATAAGTATTTTGACAAATTGGTAATCGACATCCGTTCGCGATTTAAAGCCTATTTGATTACCACCAAAGAAACGATTCCGACCATCAGCCATAACTACCGGAACAAAGTGCTCAGCATCTACGGTTTCGCTTCAGACCAATCACCGAAACTCAACTCTGCGTTTCATTGGGCAAAATTTATGGGCGTTGAAGTTCCGGTACATACGGGCGCCGAAATGCTGGCCAAAAAATACGACATGAATGTGATTTTCATGCGAACGCGAAAGGTTAAACGTGGATTTTATGAAGCCAGTTTTGAGGTTTTGTCTCTCGACGCCAAATCGGTTCCTAATTATGAAATCACCGACCAATTCCTGAAATTAGTAGAACAACAAATTTACGAAGCGCCTGAATATTACCTCTGGACACACAAACGTTGGAAACACCGCAGAAGTTAATTCAACAAAAAAAGTGCTCCACCGCTGAAACACTTTTTCTACTGTTTATTTTCGATTTTTATAATTCACTAAACCAACGCGCTACCATTTCTTTTTCTCTGGGTTGCGCATTATGGTGAACAAATTCGTTCGAGTTTTTATTGTATTGGTATTCCTTGCCCCAAACTTCATGATTTGCCGCGAGTGCTTTAATGCTTTCACAAACGAAGCGAATTTCTTCATTGGTTGTTGTCGGATGGATTGACATTCTAATCCAACCCGGTTTTTCAATGAGTTCGCCCGAATCAATCTGACAAGTCAGTTGGTGCGATTTCTCGACATCGACATTCAAAAGATAATGCCCATAAGTTCCGGCACAACTACAACCACCGCGGGTTTGGATGCCAAAACGGTCGTTGAGTATTTTTACGCCCAAATTAAAATGCAACTCATCGATATAGAATGAAATCACGCCCAAACGGTCGTGGTGTTGCCCAGCTAAAATCTTAATGTTCGAGATACTGCCGAGTTCCGAAAAGATATAATCCACGAGTTCGTGTTCTCTTTTAAGGATGTTCTCCACACCCATTTCCTCCTTGAGTTGGATGGCGAGTGCTGTTTTAATCGCTTGCAGAAAACCCGGAGTTCCACCGTCTTCACGATCTTCGATGTTGTCGACGAATTTGTGTTCGCCCCAAGGATTCGTCCAAGAAACCGTACCACCGCCCGGATTGTCAGGAACCATATTGCGGTACAACTTTTTATTGAACACCAAAACACCCGTAGTGCCCGGACCGCCCAAGAATTTATGCGGAGAAAAGAAAATCGCATCGAGGTAAGATTCAGGATCTGCCGGATGCATGTCAATCTTCACATAAGGCCCTGAACAAGCGAAATCTACAAAACACAAACCGTTGTGGTCATGCATAATTTTCGCCACTTCATGATAAGGCGTTTTGATTCCGGTAACATTCGAGCAAGAAGTGATAGACGCAATCTTAATGGGGCGATGTTCGTATTGCTGGACCAAATTTTTAAAAGTCTCCAGATTGAACAACCCTTTTTCACAAGCAGGAATCACAACTACGTCGGCAATGGTTTCCAACCATGAAGTCTGATTTGAATGGTGCTCCATGTGCGAGATAAACACAATCGGTTTGTCTTTTTCAGGAACGTTGGTGTGAGGTTTGAGGTTTTCCGGCACTTTCAATCCCAAAATCCGCTGAAACTTATTGACCACTCCGGTCATTCCGGTACCGTCGGTAATCAAGATATCGTCTGCACTGGCGTTCACATGGTGCTTAATAATATGCCTAGCATGGTGATAAGCCAAGGTCATTACCGTTCCGGTCGCGGTAGTCTCTGTATGTGTATTGGCTACAAACGAGCCGAATTGGTTCATCATTTTCTCCTCAATCGGGCGGTACAAACGACCACTGGCAGTCCAGTCGGTATAAACAATTTTCTTGCTTCCGAAAGGCGAAACGAATTCTTGGTCGATTCCGATGATATTCTGGCGGAATTGCTTGAAATACTGTTCTAATTCAGTCGGCAAAGTCACTGTTGCGTTGGCATTCATAGCTTGAATATTAAGCGCCAAAGATACATTTTTTTAGTTTTTTTCACCGGCGAAAACGTTTGAATTTTACCGATGAAAAAACTAATCTCAAAAAACTTTTGTTAAAATGTCAACTAGCCGACAATACTGAGCGTAAAGCCAAGATAAATTTGATAAAAAATCAGTCTCATGAAAAAAATCATTTTAATCACAACGGCTTGGCTAACCGTTAGCGCTTGTCAGGAAGAAGGCGAACTCACTCACGACAAAGTGATTGCACCTATTGAAGCGAGCTCGGTATTGGTTTACACCGGAGATTTTTCACCGACTTCAGGAATCAATGTTAGCGGTCAAGCGAAAATTTACCTCGAAGGCACAAAATACCGCGTACAACTCGAAGGCTTTAGTGTTTCCAGCGGCCCAGATTTAAAAGTTTATCTTTCAAAGTCTGCTTCTCCTAGCGAATTCGTCAATCTCGGTAACTTGACTTCGGCAACAATCTACGATATTCCGCAAAGCGTCAACCCGATGGACTACTCCCACATACTAATCCATTGCCAACAGTACAATCACTTATTTGCAATTGCGCCACTAACCTCGAACTAATTATGAAAAAAATTCTTTTATGCGTTTTGTTGTTCTCGATGAACAGCACCATTCAAGCACAAGGCTGTAGCGATGCCGGAATTTGCTCGGCCGGAAACAGTTTTCAAACCCAAGAGCACGAACACAAAAACGGCTTGGAGTTCGGAAGCATTCTAGGCGCCGGTGAAGCAGATGTTCGGTATTTTTCGCCCTATCTTACTTACAGTTATCAATTCAATTCGCAATTTGCGATGAGTGTCAAAGTCACTTATTCTCAAGCGAGCGGAGAATTTGGCCAGCGCGGGCAATTTGGCGACGCTTATTTAATTGGAAACTACCATTTCAAAACCGAGAAACCCAAAAAATGGAGCTTGCTTGTAGGTGGAAAATTTCCTTTCACAAGGTCGAATCTAAAAATCAATGGCTATTCGCTTCCTCTAGATTATCAAGCTAGCTTAGGAACTTTCGATTTGATTACAGGCTTGAACTTGAATTACAAACGCTGGGACTTCAATACCGGTTTACAGTTGCCGGTTTATAATCTGAATCGTAATTCTTACTTCAAGGAATATTCGGGAACGGATGATTTTCCTTCAACGAATTTGTTTGAAAGAAAGCCCGATGCTTTGTTTCGTACCACTTACACGTACCAAACCCAGAATAAAAAATGGACGTTCAAACCCAACGTTCTATTGATTTATCATTTGGGCGAAGACAGCTACGAAACCATTTTCGGAAAACGAGAAAACATTGACGGCTCTGATGGGTTAACGCTCAACGGAAATCTCATTGGTATTTATCACTTCAACAAAAAAAACAGTATCGAGTTGAGTATCGCGACGCCATTTGTGGTCCGGGAAGTTCGGCCTGATGGTTTAACGCGTTCGTTTACTGCTGGTCTTATCTACAAAACTGCTTTCTAAAACATAAAACACGACAGACATATCAAAAAAAGCGGCTTCCATTACGAAACCGCTTTTTCTATTTTAAAAGAAATTGAACTTACAATTAAATCCCAGCAACCGCTTTGATTTCATCTATAATTCTAACTGCCAAAGCATCGGCGGTTTCTTGTGTCGGCGCTTCAGTATAAATTCTAATAATCGGTTCGGTGTTGGATTTTCTCAAATGCACCCACTCG
Source organism: Flavobacterium lotistagni (assembly GCF_011392125.1). Taxonomy (GTDB): domain Bacteria; phylum Bacteroidota; class Bacteroidia; order Flavobacteriales; family Flavobacteriaceae; genus Flavobacterium; species Flavobacterium lotistagni. Next base: position 76,557 of record NZ_JAAJBU010000009.1, on the reverse strand, counting down.
GTCGCAAAATCAATCTTTACTCCATCGATGGTCGAAATATCTTCGTTCTTGTATTTCGCGGCCATGCCTTCTAGAATCGCATCTACATCAATCTGTGGCGTAAGCTCGATTTTATTTTTGCTCATATAATATTGTGGATAACTGGCTCTTAATTGTGCAACAGTCATATCCATATTGGCCAAATGTGTCAGGAATAAAGCCACGCCGACCAAGCTGTCGCGTCCGTAATGCAATTCTGGGTAGATAATTCCGCCGTTGCCTTCGCCACCAATAATAGCATTGGTTTTCTTCATCAGTTCTACAACGTTGACTTCGCCTACAGCGCTGGCCTGATAACTTCCGTTGTGCTTTTGGGTAATGTCGCGCAAAGCTCTCGAAGACGACATATTCGACACGGTATTGCCTGGCGTTTTGCTCAGCACGTAATCGGCTACAGCTACCAAAGTATACTCTTCGCCGAACATTTCGCCGTCGTTGGAAATAAACGCCAAACGGTCTACGTCTGGATCGACAACGATTCCGAAATCGGCTTTTTCTTTTACGACCAATTGGCAGATATCGCCCAAATGTTCTTTCAACGGCTCCGGATTGTGCGGAAAATGCCCGTTCGGATCGCAATACAATTTCACGACTTCAACGCCCATTTGCTCTAGTAAGTTCGGAATAATAATACCGCCCGAAGAATTCACGCCATCGACCACGACTTTGAACTTTCTTTGCTTCACTGCTTCTGCATCCACTAAAGGTAAATTCAAAACTTCATCGATGTGAATATCCATGTATGCGTCGTTGGTATGAACCGTTCCTAAATCGTCTACTTCTGAGAAATCGAACGCTTCGGCCTCAGCAATTTCAAGGATTTTAGCGCCATCGGCACCGCTTAAAAATTCACCTTTTTCGTTGAGTAATTTCAAGGCATTCCATTGTTTCGGATTGTGCGAAGCGGTTAGGATAATTCCACCATCGGCTTTCTCAAGCGGCACGGCTACTTCGACTGTTGGTGTTGTGGACAAACCCAAATCAATCACATCAATGCCCAAACCGATCAAAGTATTTACCACCAAATTGTGAATCATTGGCCCTGAAATTCGGGCATCGCGACCAATAACTACTGTCAGTTTTTCCTTTTTGGAATTTTGTTTCATGAACGTGCCATAAGCCGAAGCAAATTTCACGGCATCTACCGGCGTCAGGTTATCGCCTACTTTTCCGCCAATGGTTCCGCGGATTCCTGATATAGATTTGATTAAAGTCATCTAAGATTATTTTAAATGTTGTATGTTGTATGTTGAATGTTGAATGTTAAATGTCGTGCAAATATAAAATTTAAAACAGCAATCGGGCTTTGTTTTTCCACCCAGCTGAGAAATAATTCCTATTTTTACCCGAAGAGCCTCGGCAACTTAGCCACTTAAAACCTTTGCTCCTTAGCATCTTAGCACCTCAAAAAAAATGAACTTTCTAGCACATATCTATCTTTCGGGCGACGACGATTTGGTAAAGATCGGAAATTTCATGGCAGACGGTATTCGCGGAAAGCACTATGAACATTTGCCTGAGCCTATTCGCAATGGGATTTTTCTGCATCGCGCCATCGATACTTACACCGATGCGCATCCGGTTTTCAGGCAAAGCACACAACGGCTCCATGCGAAATACCATCATTACGCCGGCGTAATCGTCGATGTATTTTACGATCACTTTCTGGCAAAGAATTGGGCCGATTATTCAGACGAGAAACTCGAAGATTTTGTGGCGCGCTTCTACCAATCGTTAGCCACCCATTACGATTTGCTCACAGAAAAAACCAAAGGCCTGATGCCATATATGATTGAGCGCAATTGGCTCGTGAGTTATAGAACTGTTGATGGCATCGCGAAGATTCTCTATCAAATGGACCGCCGCACGAACAATGTTTCCAAGATGCAATATTCAGTGGCGGAACTCGAAGAATTTTATACCGAATTCGAGTCTGAGTTCACGACTTTCTTTGTTGATTTAAGACAACACATCGCCCAAAAAATGCTGGAGCTATGAAATTGAAACTCGCTTTTATTGTCACTCTTTTTCTTGTTTTTCAATCGAATTCGATGGCCCAAAAAGGCTTAATCGCGTCCGAAGCAATGGTCGTGTCTGCGCGCGAGGAAGCTTCAGCAATCGGTGTCGAAATCCTGAAAAAAGGCGGCAATGCGTTCGATGCAATGGTGGCGACCCAATTGGCTTTGGCGGTCGCTTATCCTTATGCGGGCAATATCGGCGGCGGCGGTTTCATGGTTTATCGGAAAGCCAATGGCGAAACCGGCACGCTTGACTTCCGAGAGAAAGCACCATTAAAATCGAATAAGGAAATGTACCTCGATCAAAACAAAGAAGTCATTCCGAAACTGAGCACTGATGGCGCTTTGGCCGTTGGCGTTCCGGGCAGCATCGCCGGGATTTATGCGGTTCACCAAAAATTCGGAAAATTACCGATGTCCGAAATCATCCAACCGGTCATCAGCTTAGCCAGAAAAGGAATCATCGTCACGGCCAAACAGGAAAAACAAATACGCGACAACCAGCAAGACATCATCGCCATTAGCGGAGCACAAACGCTGTACGCCCAACCTTTCAAAACAGGCGACACAATCAAATATGCGGCTTTTGCAGCCACTTTGGAACGCATTTTAAAAAACGGCCCGGACGAATTTTACAAAGGTGAAACCGCGCAAAAAATGGTGGCTTTCCTTGAGCAAAAAGGCGGAATCATTTCGATGGAAGATTTAGCAAAATACGAAGTCAAATGGCGCGAACCAATTCGTTTCCGATACAAAGATTTGACTATTATTTCGATGCCGCCGCCGTCTTCCGGTGGAATCACTTTGCAGCAAATCTTGAAAATGATTGAGCGATTTCCAATCAACAAATATGGCCATAACAGCGAGAAATATATCCAACTGCTTACCGAAACTGAACGCCGCGCTTACGCCGATCGAAACTATTTTCTAGGCGATCCGGATTTTATTTCGATTCCTAAAAATCAATTGGTTAATAAAAACTACCTCAAACAAAGGATGAAAAATTTCGATTGGAAAAAGGCAACACCATCAGCAGTAGTTTCGCACGGCAATATAGAAATTTCAGAAAGCAACGAAACCACGCATTACTCGATTGTTGACGCTGAAGGAAATTCCGTCGCGGTCACAACAACTTTAAACGGCGCTTACGGTTCAAAACTCTATTGCGACGAACTTGGTTTTTTCTTCAACAATGAAATGGACGATTTCAGCGCGAAACCCGGAACGCCTAATTTCTACGGATTGATTGGCGCCGAAGCCAACAGTATCGTGCCACAAAAAAGAATGCTCAGTTCAATGACGCCGACTGTAGTTGAAAAAAACGGGAAGTTTCTCATGGCACTTGGTTCTCCGGGCGGTTCGGCCATTATCACTTCTGTTTTACAAACCATCTTGAATGTTTCCGAATTCAAAATGGATATGCAACAAGCTGTCAATGCACCGCGTTTTCACCACCAATGGCTGCCCGACGAAGTGGTTTTTGAGCCGAATAGTTTTTCAACTGAATTACTCGAAAATCTTAGAAAAAAGCAGTATAACATCAATGTCAAAAACCTTCCGGTAATCGGTAAAGTCGATGCGATTCTGAAACTTCCCGACGGAACTTATGAAGCTGGTGCCGACTATCGCGGCGATGACAAGGCGGTGGGTTATTAAATATCTTTCTTCTCTCTTTTGTCTTGATACAAAAGAAACAAAAAATCAAGGCTTCATAAACTCAAGCTAAAACAGAACCTCAAGTGTACCACCTATTGATCTAATAACTAGTCTGAAAAATTCACAAAACATTAAACCTTTCGCTTTTGCCTGCGCCGATATATTGTAGTAAATTAGCCGATTCCAAAAAAGAACCATGCTCAGAAAATCCATTCGTCGTATTGAAAGCATTGTTGCCTGGTCGCAAACCAAGCTAACCAGTAAGCAATTTATTTTCTTGTCGAGCGTATTGGTGGGAATTTCAGCGGCTTTTGCGGTAATTATCCTGAAGTCGTTCGCACACAAAGTTTTCTCGATTGCTACTTCGGTCAATGCCGTTTTAAAACTCAATTACATCAACAGTATCTTGCCTATCATCGGGATTTTGCTTACCGTTATTGTCGTGCGAAAATTGCTCGGCGGTTCCATTGAAAAAGGCACGTCGCAAATTCTTTATGCCGTAGCCAAAAAAGCCAGTATCATTCCCAGAAAACAAATGTATGCGCAAATCGCTACGAGCTCGTTAACGGTCGGCCTTGGTGGTTCGGCTGGTCTAGAAAGCCCGATTGTGATTACCGGAGCGGCTTTCGGTTCTAATTATGCGCAACGCTACAAACTCAGTTATAAAGACCGAACGCTACTAATTGGCTGTGGCGTGGCCGCTGGTGTTGCTGCTGCGTTTAACGCTCCGATTGCCGGAGTTCTGTTTGCCATTGAGGTTTTATTGGTCGATGTGAGCATTTCTGCCTTTACGCCAATCATGATCGCTGCCGCTACCGGTGCTTTGACTTCGGCTATCGTGCTTGACGAAACGGTGCTGCTTACTTTCAGCCAGGAGCAAACTTTCAATTACCGCAACATTCCGTACTATGTTTTGCTCGGAACATTCACCGGTTTTATTGCGGTGTATTATTCGCGAAATTTCCAGCGTGTGGAGCATTTCTTCCAGCGTTTAAGAATAAATCAGTACAAAAAAGCCTTGCTCGGCGCGGGTTTATTGGCTTGCATTATTTTCGTTTTTCCGACGCTGTTTGGCGAAGGTTACGAAAGTATCCGAACTTTGTCAGAAAGCGATCCGGGCCAATTGCTCGAAAACACCTTATTCAGCAATTACCGCCACAGCACTTGGATGCTGATTGCTTTTATCGGCTTAGCCATGATGCTCAAAGTGTTTGCCACCGCAATTACTTTAGGCAGCGGCGGAAACGGAGGTAATTTTGCACCTTCTTTGTTTTTAGGTTCTTACGCGGGTTTCTTTTTTTCAAAAACATTAAATACAATTGGATTGACGCATTTGCCCGTTAGTAATTTCACGATGGTCGGAATGGCCGGAATCCTGAGCGGGATTTTCCATGCACCTTTAACGGCAATCTTCCTTATCGCCGAAATCACAGGCGGTTATGATTTGATGATTCCACTGATGATGGTTTCCTCTATCAGTTACGCCATTTCCAGAGGTTTTGAACGCCATTCACTCGATGTAAAGCAACTCGCCCGCAAAGGAAATGCTTTTACCCACAACAAAGACACCAACATCCTTTCTACTTTAGAAACCGAGAAAATCATTCAAACTGATTATCTGACCATCACGCTCGACACGAACCTTGAGAAACTAGTCGATTTGATTTCCCATTCGAACCAAGTCATTTTTGCTGTGATTGATTCGGAGAAAAAACTGCTAGGCATCGTCCATTTCAACGATATCCGCGAGATTATTTTCAGCAATTTCAAAGTCAAATACACACCGGTCGAAGAAGTCATGATTCCGCCCATCGACATTGTGTACCCGACCGACAACATGGAAACCGTGATGCAGAAATTCGAGAAAACCAACGTGAATTATTTACCGGTCATCAAGAACGGAAAGTACTACGGGTTCATTTCCAAAGCCAACGCACTCGAGGCGTACCGCGAGAAACTGAAAGCGATGACGTTTGAGTAATTAATAATGAATAATTAATAGTTAATAATTGAGGGAGCTCCCATTGTTCATTATTAATTATTCATTATTAATTGATTCTAGGAGCCGGGAACCTGCTATCCGCTATAGTCCTCGCAAGCTCCGGGCTGCCGCTACTATCAGGGCTAGGGATTTCTGCCAAAGTTCACTTTCATTATTAATTATTAACTATTCATTATTAATTGAATCATCTATCTTTGCTCTTTGCCACCCGAGCACAGCGAACTGACGAAGTAAAAAAACATGCTAGATACAGAAAATACAATTGAGGTTTTAGGCGCGCGCGTCCACAATCTCAAGAACATCGACCTTACCATTCCACGCGAGAAACTAGTGGTCATTACCGGGCTTTCGGGCTCCGGAAAATCATCGCTCGCTTTCGATACCATTTATGCTGAAGGGCAACGCCGCTACGTAGAAACTTTCTCTGCTTATGCCAGACAATTCCTCGGCGGATTAGAACGCCCTGATGTAGACAAAATCGACGGTTTGTCACCAGTCATCTCCATCGAACAGAAAACCACCAGCAAAAGCCCGCGTTCCACAGTGGGCACAATTACCGAGATTTACGATTTCCTTCGTTTGCTTTACGCGCGTGCAGCCGATGCCTACAGTTATAACACCAACGAGAAAATGGTCTCGTATTCAGACGAGCAGATCAAAGAACTGATCATTCAGAATTTCGTCGGCAAACGCATCAATATTCTGGCTCCGGTTATTCGCGCCAGAAAAGGGCATTACGGCGAATTGTTCCAGCAGATTGCCAAGCAAGGTTTCCTTAAAGTGCGCATCAACGGCGAGATCAAAGACATCACGCCCGGCATGAAACTCGACCGCTACAAAACTCACGACATCGAAATCGTGATCGACCGCATTTTTGTCGAAGAAACGCCCGAAGCCGAAAAACGCCTGTCCGAAAGCATCCAAACCGCGATGTACCACGGGGAAAATATTCTCATGGTGCTCGACCAGGATTCACAAGAAATCCGTTTTTTCAGCCGGAATTTAATGTGCCCTTCCACTGGAATTTCTTATCAGAATCCGGAACCGAACCTATTTTCCTTTAATTCACCTAAAGGCGCATGCGATCATTGCAATGGTTTGGGCATCGTACACGAAATCAACCTCAAGAAAATCATCCCTAATCCGAAATTGTCTATTAAGAACGGTGGTTTCGTTCCGCTCGGCGAATACAAAAACAGCTGGATTTTCAAGCAACTCGAAATCATCGGCGAAAAATTTGGTTTTAAGATTACTGACCCAATCGAAAAAATTTCCGAGGAAGCTATGAACATCATCCTGCACGGCGGCAAAGAAAAATTTGCGGTCGAGTCTAAAACGATGGGCATCACCAAAGAATACAAAATTGAGTTTGAAGGTATTTCGCATTTTATCAAGAACCAGCACGACGAAAGCGGCTCCAACAGCATCAAGCGCTGGGCAAAAGAATTCATGGACGAAATCACTTGCCCGGTTTGCGATGGTTCGCGCCTCAAGAAAGAAGCACTGTATTTCCGCATCAACGAGAAAAACATCAACGAACTTTCGGCGATGGACATTTCCGATTTGACCCATTGGTTCGACCAACTTGAAAAATCGCTGTCGGAAAAACAAATGCAGATCGCCAGCGAAGTCATCAAGGAAATCAAAGACCGACTGCACTTTTTAGTCAATGTCGGCTTAGATTATTTGTCAATCAACCGCAGTTCCAAATCGCTTTCGGGCGGCGAAGCACAACGCATTCGTCTGGCTACTCAAATCGGTTCACAACTGGTGGGCGTGCTTTACATTCTAGATGAACCCAGCATCGGCTTGCACCAACGCGACAACGAAAAACTAATCCGTTCACTCGAACAACTGCGCGACATCGGCAACTCGGTGATTGTCGTCGAACACGACAAAGACATGATCGAGCGCGCAGATTATGTAGTGGATATCGGCCCAAGAGCGGGAAAATATGGTGGCGAAATCATAAGCCTCGGCACACCGGCAGAAACGCTGAAACACCACACGCTCACCGCGCAATACCTGAACGGCGAGAAAAAGATCGAAGTCCCGAAAAAACGTCGTGAAGGCAATGGGAAATTCCTCAAACTCTCCGGCGCTTCGGGCAACAACCTGAAAAACGTCACGATTAACTTGCCGCTTGGGAAAATGATCTGCGTGACCGGAGTTTCTGGTAGCGGGAAATCAACATTAATCAACGAAACGCTCTATCCAATCCTAAACGAACATTATTTCAACGGCGTCAAAAAACCGAAACCGTTCAAGAAAATCGAAGGTCTCGAACATATCGACAAAGTCATCGACATCGACCAAAGCCCGATCGGTAGGACGCCGCGATCCAATCCTGCGACTTACACAGAAGTATTTTCCGAAATCAGAACCTTGTTCACCATGACTTCAGAGAGCATGATCCGCGGTTATAAAGCTGGTAGATTTAGCTTCAACGTCAAAGGCGGTCGCTGCGAAACCTGCGAAGGATCAGGCGTGCGAACCATCGAAATGAACTTCCTTCCGGATGTTTACGTAGAATGTGAAACCTGCCAGGGCAAACGCTTCAATCGCGAAACGCTCGAAATCCGCTACAAAGGCAAATCGATTTCAGACGTTTTGAACATGACCGTCGATGAAGCCGTGCCGTTCTTCGAGAACATTCCGAAAATTTACCGGAAAATCAAGACGATTCAAGACGTCGGTTTGGGCTACATCACGCTCGGACAACAAAGCACGACACTTTCCGGCGGCGAGGCACAACGCATTAAACTCGCGGGCGAACTCTCGAAAAAAGATACCGGCAACACGTTCTACATCCTAGACGAACCCACGACCGGTCTGCATTTCGAAGACATCCGAGTGCTCATGGAAGTCATCAACAAACTTGTCGACAAAGGCAACACAATCTTGATCATCGAGCACAACATGGACGTAATCAAACTGGCAGATTATATCATCGACATCGGCCCGGAAGGCGGCAAAGGTGGTGGCACGATCGTAGCCGAAGGAACGCCCGAGGAAGTCGCGAAAAACAAAAAAAGTTATACCGCCGAGTTTCTAAAAAAGGAACTTTTTTTAATTGATAATGAATAAGTAATAAGTAATAATTAGGAGCCGGGAACCTGCTGTTCGCTATAGTCCTCGCAAGCTGCGGGCTGCCGCTACCATCAGGGCTAGGGCTTTCCTGAAAGACGAAGTATCGTTTTCAAAATTAAATGTATAATTCTAATAACGTTTAGTGTGCCGAATGTCCACTGGACATTTATTCCGCTACGCTACATACAATTCGGCTTCGCCTCGGGTCTCCTCTTAATATCAAATTATCAGGGCTAGGGCTTTCGGGAGTTCAGCTCTCAGCGCTCAGCCATTAGCTGTTAGCCCAAACACCAAAGTATTAACGCCCGAGCACCTTAGAACCTCAGTACCTTAGCACCTTTTAAAATGAAAAGTCAGGAATTCGCTATCGTCGATATCGAAACCACCGGAGGAAACGCCAGTGGCAGCCGCATTACCGAAATCGCGATCCTGATTCATGATGGCGAGAAAGTCATCCACCGTTGGGAAACGCTTGTGAATCCGCAGCAGGAAATTCCCGTTCCGATTTTTGCCTTAACCGGTATCAACAACGAAATGGTGCGCCACGCTCCTACTTTCGACGACATTTCAGAACAAGTTTTGGAACTTTTGACCGACCGCATTTTTGTCGCGCACAATGTCAATTTTGATTATTCTTTCGTGCGTCATGAACTCGAAAAATCCGGCTTCAAATGGACCGCGAGAAAACTTTGCACGGTTCGCGCTGCCCGAAAAATAAGGCCGGGATTGAGTTCCTATAGTTTAGGCAATCTTTGTGCATCGCTTGCTATTCCAGTAGAAAATCGCCACAGAGCCGGTGGTGACGCTGATGCCACTGCTATCCTGTTTTCAAAATTAATCGAATGGGATGACAACGGCGAAATCGTCAAGATGATCAAAAAGAACGCGCAAGACCAAAGACTTCCACCGAACCTACCACCTGAAGATTTTGCGAAATTGCCTGAAAAACCCGGAGTTTATTATTTCTATAATGAGCAAAAAAAAGTGATTTACGTAGGGAAAGCGGTTAACATCAAAAAACGTGTGGCTTCACATTTTACTGGTCATAGCACTAGTTCGCAAAGACAAAACTTCCTGCGAGACATCTACGGGATTTCGTTTGAAGTTTGTGCTACGGAACTCATGGCGCTATTGCTCGAATGTTCTGAAATCAAAAAATTATGGCCCACATATAACCGCGCACTTAAGCGTTTTGAACCCAAGTTCGGGCTATACCAATACGAAGCGCGCAACGGTTACCAATATTTGGCCGTGGGTAAAGTGACGAAATTCCAGCAGTGCATTTTAACTTTCGATTCCCAGCATGAAGGGGTTCATTTGCTCAGAAATCTAGCCGAAGAATTCGAAATCGACCATCGTTTCTGCATCTACGGATCAGTTGCGGAAGGCGAATTGCGGGCTACCAACACGAGCGAACTTCCGGATGCCAAACGCCACAACTTACAAGTTAAATGTGCGCTGAATTCGCTCAATCAGGCCAAACCAAGCTTTGCCATTGTCGATAAAGGCCGAACACACGAAGAACGCAGTTGCATTTGGGTAGAAAATGGTGATTTTTACGGCATGGGTTACGTAGATGCTTCAATCGGATTTACTGAAATTTCTGAACTCAAAGAACACGTCACGCCATACAAAAGCAATCAGTATATCAGGCAACTGATTGAGACGTTTGCGCAAAAAAACCCTTCTAAAATTCTGCATCCATGAAAATAGATTATGCTAACGTCAACCAATACATTCAAACCTTTCCCGACAACGTGCGACAGGTTTTGGATAAAGTACGCCAAATCATTCTCCAAGTGGCGCCTGAAGCTACCGAAAGTATTGCTTACGGAATGCCTGCTTACAAAACTTACGGAAAACCCTTAGTGTATTTCGCGGCGTTCAAAAACCATCTCGGATTGTACGCCACACCCAGCGGACATGCAGAATTTGCCAAAGAACTTTCTCCGTTCAAACAAGGAAAAGGTTCGGTGCAATTCCAATTTGGCGAGCCGATTCCTTACGAGCTGATTGAAAAAATCGTAACGTTCCGCGTAAAAGAAAACCAGCAGCAATACCAACCTAAATAATGAAGTTGACGCCCGATTTTCCTATAGATAAAATAGCGTTTGTTTGTTATGAAATCGATGCGGAAAAACCGACGATTATATTCTTGCACGATTCGTTAGGTTGCATCGAACTCTGGCGCGAGTTCCCGAAACAACTTGGCGAGGCTGCGAATTGTAACGTGCTATTGTACGACCGGCAAGGCTACGGAAAATCTTGTGGTTTTACCTCGGAAAAACGCGACAATGATTATGTGGAACACGAAGCGGACATTCTGAACGCTTTGCTGCAACATTGGAATATAGAACAAGCCATTTTGTTCGGTCACAGCGACGGTGGTTCGATTGCACTGATTGCAGCGGCGAAATATCCTGAAAATATTATAGGAATTATCACCGAAGGTGCCCATATTTTTGTGGAAGAGTTGACCCTCGACGGCATCAAGGCAGCAATGATGGAATACGAAACCACCGATTTAAAAACCAGACTCAGCAAATACCACGGCGATAAAACCGATACGATGTTCCGCGCTTGGACTGAAACCTGGATTAAGGAAAGTTTCCGTAGCTGGAATATTGAACATTTTCTGCCCAAAATACAATGCCCGGCTTTAATCATTCAAGGAGAAATGGATCAATTCGGAACGCTGGCGCAAGTGGATGGGATTATTTCTCAATCGCCAAAAGCCCAATCGCTGATCATTCCCGGAATCGGGCACACACCGCACAAAGAAAATCCCGAAATTGTACTCGAAGAAACCGCAAAGTTTATCCTGAACTTGCAGCAAGCTTAAACTTCCTGAAGTGGCATAGTGGCTTTTTTGAAAAAAACGTTAATTTAGCCCGCGGATTTTGAGCTATCAGCTATCAGCTATCAGGTATCTGCTATCTGCTGACCGCTAACCGCTGACAGCTAAATTCCCTAGCCCCGATAGGAGCGGCAGCCCGGAACGCAGTGAGGACTACAGCGGATAGCGGGAAACAGCTCCTAAAAAATATACAACCCCGAATAATTATTAACTATTAATTATTCATTATTAATTGAAAAACATGAGATTGCAAGATTTTGACAACGACGAAGACAAAGTAATTCAAGATAAGCTCAAGCAAAAAACTTGGAATGAGATTCGCACCAACGACAGCTGGGCGATTTTTAAAATCATGTCGGAGTTTGTGAACGGTTATGAAACCATGGGAAGAATTGGCCCTTGTGTTTCTATTTTTGGTTCGGCGCGCACCCAACCTGACGATCCGTTTTATTTGCTGGCCGAGAAAATCGCGTTCAAAATCAGTAAAGCGGGCTACGGCGTGATTACCGGCGGCGGCCCGGGAATTATGGAAGCGAGCAATAAAGGCGCGCATTTCGGCGGTGGTACTTCGGTGGGTTTGAATATCGAATTGCCTTTTGAGCAACATTATAATCCTTACATCGACCGCGATAAGAACTTGCAGTTCGACTACTTTTTCGTGCGCAAGGTAATGTTCGTAAAATACTCGCAAGGTTTCGTCGTGATGCCGGGCGGTTTCGGAACATTGGATGAAATGTTCGAAGCTTTGACGTTAATTCAGACCAAGAAAATAGCTAAATTCCCGATCATTCTCGTAGGAACTAAATTCTGGGCAGGCTTGGTAGAGTGGATCAAAACCGTCTTAATCGAGCGCGAGAAAACCGTCAGCGAGAAAGACCTGGATTTGTTCAAAATTGTCGATACCGAAGACGAAGTACTCGACGTATTGGATAAATTCTACAAAAAATACGATTTGAGCCCGAATTTTTAGTACTATTTTTCGTTAGATTTCGTTATGAACCTCACAAAACTGAACCGTTATAATTGAAATCTTACTTTAAAAGTTTATTGTTTTTTATGCTATTGCTGGCTTCGGGCCGGCTTTTGGCGCAGCATCAGTGTAAGATTCAGGCCCAACTAGATGTTCAGAACAACGCCATTCAGGTAACGCAACAACTTACTTTTTTCAATCAGACGCAAGACACCATTGCCGTTTTGGTGCTCAACGATTGGAACCATTCCTATTCAGACAAGAACTCTTATTTGGGCCAGCGGTTTTCCGATGAGTTCATCCGCAGTTTTCATTTTGCGACCGCGAAAGAACTGGGCAGCACGAGCAATATCGCTATTGCTGATAATCAAAACAAAGTTATTGATTGGCAGCGAGTTGAAAATCAAATTGATTTAATTGAAATCCGGTTAGCGCAACCGATTTTACCCAACGAAAAAAGAACTTTACAGCTCACTTATACCGTTAAAATCCCGAGTGACCGCTTTACACGTTATGGTTATGATGACCAAAAAGGCTTTGTGCTCAAGCAATGGTTCTTGGCTCCGGCGCGCTATGAAAACCATCAATTTGTGCGCTACAGCAATGCCGATTTAGACGATATCGCTAATGGTTTGACCGATTATGAGCTTTCGGTTTCGATGCCCGCAAACTACCGATTGCATTCTGATTTAAATCAAATTAGTCAGACAAAAAATGGCGAGCAAGCTACCGTTACTTTATCGGGAAAACAGCGTACGGATTTTAGCTTGTATATCGAACCCAAGTCGCAGTTTTACAATTACAAAAAAGATCAGATTGAAGTAGTAACCAACCTAAAAGACAACGGTTTACACGATATTCAAAAAGCCTTGCTAATTGACCGAATCGTGACTTATACAGAAGAAAACATCGGCAAATATCCGTATGAAAAATTACTGGTTTCCGAAGTTGATTATGAGCGGAACCCGTTTTACGGATTGAATCAGTTGCCTTCGTTTATTAATGTGTTTCAGGATGAATTTGTGTATGAATTGAAATTCCTGAAAACCTACCTGAACAATTACCTCAAGAACGCTTTGCACTTAGATCCGCGAAAAGACCAATGGATTTACGACGGAATACAAGTGTATATGATGATGAAATACATCGACGAGTTTCGTCCGGAAATGAAAATGATGGGCGGTTTGTCTAAAATGCGTTTGCTCAAAAGCTGGCACATCATCAACCGCGATTTTAACGACCAATACAGTTACTATTATTTGTTGATGGCACGCAAGAATCTGGACCAAGCTTTAGGTGAAGACAAAGACAAACTGATTCGCTTCAACGAAAAAATCGCTTCAAAATACCGCGCCGGTTTGAGTTTGAAATACCTCGACCGTTATTTGAACGATTCAATTGTGCCCAAAAGCATTCGTATGTTTTATGAAATGAATGCCCAACAACAGCGCAAAGGGCAAGATTTTGAAAACCTTCTCAAAACGCAAACGCCGAAAAATATCGATTGGTTTTTCAAATCCATTATCGACAAACGCGACCTTGTAGATTACACTTTTGGAAAAGCAAAAACCACCAAAGACAGCATCACTTTTACAATAAAAAATAAAACTGGTACCAACGTGCCTATTCCGGTTTACGGGCTCAATGGAAAACAAGTCGTTTTCAAACAATGGTTCGAGAATATTGCCAAAGACAGTTCTTATACGATTTCACGGCAAAACGCAAACAAACTTGCCCTCAACTACGAAAACGAGGTTCCTGAATTCAACCGCCGCAACAACTGGAAAGCTATAGATAACTTTTGGGGAAACAATCGTCCGTACAAATTCAACTTCTTCAAGGATTTGGAGAACCCCGATTACAACCAAATTGTTTTTGTGCCTTCGATGACTTACAATTATTACGACGGATTAGCGCCCGGACTTCGTTTGCACAACAAAACCATGCTAACCAAACCGTTCAATTACGATGTAAACCCGGTATATTCGCCCAACACCGGAGCTTTGCGCGGATTGACTTCATTGGCCATCAACCAATTTGACCGCAACAGCCGCTGGTATTACACACGTTACGGGCTTAGTGCTTCCTATTTTAACTATGCGCCTGACGCGTCGTATTTTAAGGTAAATCCGAATATTACCTTTCATTTCCGAGACAACGACATCCGAAAAAATGACCGCCAAGCCTTGATTTTTAAATACAATGTGGTTCAAAAACAAGAAACCCGATATCTTACTGACAACAAATTGCAAAACTATTCGGTTTTTGGTTTCAAGTATATCAACAGCCATCAAGAATTGGTAAATTATTTGACTTTCCTGACCGATACCCAGCTTTCGACCACTTTTGGAAAACTCTCGGGCGAAATGCAATACCGACGACTTTTTGCCAACAACCGTCAGATCAACGTCAGGCTTTATGCAGGCGCTTTTCTGTATAACAAAGAAAGCAACAACAATACTTTTGATTTCGGTTTGACCAGCATCAATGATTATTTGTTTGAGCAGGAATTGCTCGGGCGTTCTGAGAAAAGTGGTATTTTCAGCCAGCAGTTCATCATGGGCGAAGGTGGATTTAAATCGAAAGTGCTACCGGCTTTTGTGAACCAATGGCTTGTTACCACCAACCTGAGTTTCAATGTTTGGAATTGGATTGAAATTTATGGCGATTTGGGTTTGGTGAAAAACGGCAATATCAAGGAAAAGTTTGTGTATGACAATGGCGTTCGTTTGAATTTGGTTCCAGACTATTTTGAATTTTATTTTCCGGTCTATTCCAATAATGGTTGGGAAATCGCACAGCCGCAGTACAGCGAGAAAATCCGGATTGTCTTGACCTTAGATCCAAGAGTTTTAGTCAATTTGTTTACACGAAAATGGTTTTAATGTTGATCTGTTAGGTATTTTATATCTGATTGTGATTTATATTAAACATTCCGCATTTCACACATCAAAAATTGGCTACTTGCTGACGATATCGGATTTATTTATTTTTCGCAGCAAACTAAAAACCGCAGCGATTTTTAACTAAATTTGTTTCCCAAAGCAATAAAACCTCTTTATGACACAAGTTGAAACCAGTCCGGTATTGTCTTTCGAAGATTTCAAAAAAGAAGTACTCAACGATTATAAAATTGCAGTCATCAGCCGCGAATGTAGTTTGTTGGGCCGACGCGAAGTGCTCACCGGAAAAGCCAAATTCGGGATTTTTGGAGACGGCAAAGAAGTTCCGCAATTGGCTTTGGCTAAAGCTTTCCGCAATGGTGATTTCCGTTCAGGTTACTACCGCGACCAAACTTTCATGATGGCCATTGGCGCACTCAACATTGAGCAGTTTTTTGCTGGTTTATACGGTCACACCGATATCAATTTCGATCCGATGTCTGCCGGAAGACAAATGGGCGGGCACTTTGCCACAAAAAGCATAAACGCTGACGGTTCGTGGAGAAATCTGACTGAGCAAAAAAATTCAAGTGCCGATATTTCACCCACTGCAGGCCAAATGCCTCGTCTTTTAGGGTTGGCACAAGCTTCTAAAATTTATCGCGAAGTTAGCGGCATCAATACCGAGAAATTTTCGGTAAACGGAAACGAAGTCGCTTGGGGAACCATCGGAAACGCAAGTACTTCTGAAGGTTTGTTCTTCGAAACCATCAATGCTGCGGGCGTATTGCAAGTGCCGATGGTGATCAGTATTTGGGACGACCAATACGGAATTTCGGTGCACGCCAGACACCAAACTACTAAAGAAAATATTTCAGAAATTCTTAAAGGCTTCCAACGCGATGAGGAAAATAAGGGCTATGAAATTCTAACGGTCAAAGGTTGGGATTACGGTGATTTAGTAGCAACCTATGAAAAAGCTTCCAAAATCGCACGCCAAGAACATGTTCCGGTTTTAATTCACGTTACCGAACTCACACAACCGCAAGGTCACTCTACTTCAGGTTCGCACGAACGCTACAAAAACGCAGAACGCCTGCAATGGGAAAGCGACTTCGACTGCATCAAACAAATGAAATCTTGGATGGTAACCTACAATATTGCTGCTGAAACCGAACTTGATCAAATCGATACCGAA
Organism: Flavobacterium lotistagni; assembly: GCF_011392125.1. GTDB lineage: Bacteria > Bacteroidota > Bacteroidia > Flavobacteriales > Flavobacteriaceae > Flavobacterium > Flavobacterium lotistagni. The sequence goes on along the minus strand of NZ_JAAJBU010000009.1, from coordinate 59,845 downwards.
GCCAAAAAAGAAGTCCTAGAAGGCAAGAAAGCCGCTTGGAACGCTTACCTAAATCCGATCAAAGAAGAACAAAACGAAGCTTGTACATTATTAGAATCGATAGCTGCAACAAGCGACAACAAGATATTTATCGAGAAATTCATCGGCGATTTAAAAGCCATCAAAGAACCCGGTAGAAAAGACATACTGGTTACAATGCGTAAGGTTTTGCGGATGATTTCTGGTGAAAGCAGCCAGAGCACTCTTGCGAATTGGATTCAAAATTATACAGAAAAGATTCAACCCAAATTCAGCTCGCATCTCTACTCTAGTTCAGATAAAAATATTTTTTCGGTTAAAGAAGTATTGCCTCAATATGACGACAATGCCGAAGAAACCGATGCACGAATGGTATTACGCGATAACTTCGACGCCATTTTCGCTAAATATCCGGAAGCATTGGTTTTTGGTGAAGATGCTGGAAACATTGGCGATGTCAACCAAGGACTCGACGGCTTACAAGAAAAATACGGAGAACTTCGCGTAGCCGATGCCGGAATCCGGGAAGCCACCATTCTTGGGCAAGGCATTGGAATGGCTATGCGTGGTTTACGCCCGATTGCCGAAATCCAATACCTAGATTATTTGCTCTATGCCATTCAAATCATGAGCGACGATTTGGCCACTTTGCAATACAGAACCTTAGGCCAACAAAAAGCACCGCTAATTATTAGAACACGCGGCCATCGTTTGGAAGGCATCTGGCATTCTGGTTCACCGATGGGAATGATTCTCAATGCACTGCGCGGCATTCACGTTTTGGTACCGAGAAATATGACCAAAGCGGCCGGTTTCTATAATACTTTACTCGAAGCAGACGAACCGGCTTTGTTGATTGAATGCCTGAACGGTTACCGACTCAAAGAAAAAATGCCCAACAATTTAGGCGAATTCAAAACTCCAATCGGCGTAGTGGAAACCCTCAAAGAAGGAAATGATATCACTTTAGTTTCTTACGGCTCCACATTGCGGTTGGTAGAACAAGCGGCGAAAGAACTGTTAGAGAAAGGCATCGACTGCGAAATTATTGATGTTCAGTCTTTACTTCCATTCGACGTGAGCCACGACATCGTAAAAAGTGTCATGAAAACCAATCGCTTGTTGGTTATTGACGAAGATGTTCCCGGTGGCGCTTCGGCTTTCATCATGCAAAATATCCTTGAAGTGCAGAACGCTTACGATTACCTCGACAGCAAACCACAAACCCTTACGGCCAAAGAACACCGTCCGGCGTATGGAACCGACGGCGATTACTTCTCGAAACCATCAGTAGAAGATATCTTCGAGAAAGTCTACGCCATGATGAATGAAGCTAACCCGAAGCAATACCCGGCTTTATATTAAATTTAGATGCACTTCTTAGTATAGACCGCTGCGCTTTTAGAGCCAAGACCGCTTCGCTCTAAGATTGCTTACGGAAAGTTGAATTTTAGAGGCTTCGCTAGACCGCTGGCGCTGCAAGATTTGAGACCGCTTCGCTGTAAGATGGTTTACGGAAAGTTGAATTTTTAGATGCACTTTGTGCTAGACCGCTGGCGCTGCAAGATTGCTTACGGAAAGTTGAATTTGGAGTTGTGGGTTCTTGGTTATCGGTTCATTTACGGAAATTTGAACTATAGTTTTTGAATTTACTTTTTTAGAATGAATTACTTGATGGCCGTTAATTCAACCATTCACGCTAACAGCTTAAAACATAAAGCTTACAGCCATTATTAACGTTAATTCCAGAATTCAAAACCGACAACCGAGAACTGTAATATCCATCAATTCCACAATACCAGCTAACAGCTTAAAGCATACAGCTTACAGCCATTATCACCGTTAATTCCAGAATTCAAAACCGACAACCAAGAACTGTAATATCCGTCAATTCCACAATACCAGCTAACAGCTTAAAGCATACAGCTTACAGCCATTATCACCGTTAATTCCAGAATTCAAAACCGACAACCGAGAACTGACAACAGACAACTGCACAAGCCGTAAATTCCACTTCAGAAAGCAATCAACGCTTTTATTCAAGCTTTGTTATGATTTTTTTCAATAGCATACCAATAAATAGACTACCAAAACCGTTTGTAGTGGAATTCAAAAATAAAAACCATGAAAAATATATTGCTGCTACTGACTTTATGTTTTCTCATGGGTTGCAGATCAAAAAAAGATTCGGCTTCCTCCAGAAAAATAGAAAAAATACCTGAAAGTCAAATCGATATGACACAACGCAACAGAATCGAAGCTTTGGGCGAACAAATCCTGATGACTTGTAATACTTCTAAATTTAAACCGTTCACAGAAAAAGAAGCTACGGCAGAAGTGCGCAAAAACATGACCATCGACCGGCTCACCAAAACCTGTTTGAAATTCAAGCTCAAATACGGCCATTTCAAAAACCTAACGTTTGTTGAGGCCTATAAAAACAAGCCCGAAAAGCAAATCATTTACCGTTATAAAGCCCATTACCAGAAAAAAATCGCCAACAAAGAACTGCGCATCACGGTAAACGAAAACAACCAAATTGCTGCGGTGAACTCCAAAGATTGGAAAGACGAATTCGTGAAACCCGAAGTGAAAACCAATTCAAAAACCAACACTGCCAACAAAACCAAACCTTCTAAATAAGCCCGAGCCACCTATGAACTTAAGAAAAATTGTTCCTCTGATTCTTCTAGTTTCAACTGTAGCATTTGCCCAGCAAAATATCTCTTTTAAAGGAAAAACTTATCCCGCCACACCTCAATGGGATTTTGTTTGTGAAAATTACGCGCTCACCGGAAGTGCCCAAGTGCAAATTGCCAAAACCGAAAAAGGCGGATTGCTTCAGCTGAGCATCACCACCACCGAGCCAACTTTTGCTATATCGGGAAACGTCTATGTGGAACTTGCCGACATGAGCGTGATTGTTTGTACCGATAAGAATTTCCGCGCCAACACTACCACCCAATTGGTATCGTATTATGTTTTCTCAACCCCAGAAATGAATCGTTTAAAAAAGATTGAAATCCGCTCGATTCGATTCTCAATCCAAGGCAAAAAGCAAAAATTCACCAGCCAAACCGGTTATTTTACCGCTATCAATAAAAAGTCGTATTTCTCTACAATATATAATTCTGCCCCAAAAAGTTTCGATACGACTTCGGCAATTCAGGCGCTTTGGCCCCTATAAATACTAGAAATAGTAGCCCTAATATTGATTTTTTTTAGAAGCTGATCCGGCTGTACGCTATATCTTTTCGGTTTTCAGCTTTAAAAAAAAACTAAAAACCGAAAAGGATGCCGCTGCCATCCGGGCTAGGGCTGCAGTTGCTTGAACAAAAATCTGTCAACGTTTAACTTTGCGCTAACCCATCACGGGAAATTCTTTACTACATTTGGAAAAATCATAAACTGATGAACACCAAACGAACCAAAATTTTGCTGACGGTCTTGCTGCTTTTGGCCTTGGGAAATTATGCACGCATGCACGGCACCGAAGACATCCGAACTGTTGAATTCCTTTCTATCTTTGCCATCGGAGCTTTGGCTGCTTTACTCATTCGCGAGATTTTCGCCAAAGACAACAACGAAGATTGATATGAGAGAATCACAGATTTTTATTTTGTTTCTAATTGGGCTGATCCTAATCCTTTTCGGCTCGGTATTCAAATTCATGGATTGGCCACTTGCCAGTTTGCTGCTCATTGTCGGGATGACCTTTCAAGGCGCGACCGTACTGATTTTAGTTTATAAACTGATCAAGAAAAAATTCCAGCCATGAATATCAAACTGCTGGCCGTCGGAAAAACCGATCACCAACAATTGCAATCGCTAATAGACGAGTACCAAAAAAGATTATCGTTCTATATCAAGTTTGATTTAGAAATTATTCCCGATATCAAAAATGCCAAAAACTTATCCGAAACCCAGCAAAAAGAAAAAGAAGGTGAACTTATCTTGGGCAAGCTTTCGCCTACCGACCAACTCATTTTGCTCGATGAAAACGGAAAAACTTTTACCAGCCTAACCTTTGCTGAGGAACTTCAGAAAAAAATGAACAGCGGTGTCAAAACTCTGGTGTTTGTCATTGGCGGTCCTTACGGATTCTCTCCACAAGTTTACGAGAAAGCGCACGGTAAAATCGCGTTGTCGGCCATGACTTTTTCGCACCAAATGGTTCGGTTGTTTTTTATTGAGCAACTTTACCGAGGGTTTACTATTTTGCGGAATGAGCCTTACCACCACCGGTAAATCAATTAATAATTAATAATTAATAATGAATAATTGATAATTAATAATTGAGGTGGTGCGTTAGTTTGATGGTTTCGACGGCTTCTTTGACGTCGTGTACTCTTAGGATTTTGGCTCCTTTACTTAGTGCAATCGTATTTAGTACGGTGGTTCCGTTGAGTGCTTCTTGGGCTGAGATTCCGAGCGTTTTGTATATCATCGATTTTCTGGAAAGCCCTGCCAATATTGGCAATTCGAGTATTTGGAACAGCTCCAACTTCTGAAGTACTTCATAATTCTGCTCGAGCGTTTTCGCAAAACCGAAGCCCGGATCGATGATGATGTCGTTAATTTTCAGCTTTTTTGCTTGGGCAACCCGCTCCGAAAAATAAAAGAGTATTTCTTTTACTACATCTTCATACTGCGCGAGCGAAACCATGCTTTGCGGCGTGCCTTTCATGTGCATCATAATATAAGGCACTTGGTATTTCGCTACGGTATCGAGCATTTTCTCATCCAAATGGCCGGCAGCAATATCGTTGATCATCGCAGCACCTGCATCCAAAGCGGCTTGGGCGACTTCGCTCCGGAAAGTATCTACAGAAATGAGCGCATCGGGAAAATGTTGCCGCACTGATTTCAGCATGGGTAACAACCGATTTATTTCCTCCGCAGTACCAACAAAATCTGCACTAGGTTTACTGGAATACGCGCCAATATCGATAAAATCTGCACCTTCATCAAGCATTTTTTCAACCTGTCGCAACATGGCTTTCTCGGTCGAGTAATATCCGCCATCGTAAAAAGAATTGGGCGTTAAGTTCAGGATCCCCATTACTTTTGGCGTGTTCAAATCGATTAAATTTCCGAGGCAATTAATTGTCATGCTATTGGTTTTAGTCAACAAAAAAAACTATTTTTGACCCGAGGCGATTTGCCCAGCGGAAGCAAGTTAAAAATTCAGCACAAATATACAGCATTAATAATGAAGAATACCGCTCAGCAGTATGACAGTATCATCGCGGTTTGTCGGAAGCTTTTTGTCAATAAAATGAAAGATTACGGAAGTGCGTGGCGCATTTTAAGACTACCTTCACTGACCGACCAAATATTCATCAAAGCCCAGCGTATCCGAAGTTTACAGGAGAACGAAACCCGAAAAATAGATGAAGACGAACGCGGCGAATTTATTGGAATCATCAACTACTCGGTCATGGCGCTCATACAACTCGAACTGGGCGTAGTAGACCAACCCGATTTAAATACAGAGAAAGCAACCGCCTTGTACGATGCCAAAATCCTGATGACTAAAACGCTAATGGAAGCCAAAAACCACGATTATGGTGAAGCTTGGCGAGAAATGCGCGTGAGTTCACTAACTGATTTGATTTTACAGAAATTACTTCGAGTCAAACAAATCGAAGACAACAAAGGCAAAACTATAGTATCAGAAGGCATCGATGCCAATTATCAAGACATGATTAACTATGCTGTGTTTGCCTTGATTCTGATGGGCCACGCAGAACCTGTAACCAATTAACCAACCCTATCTTTTTAGCTAAACCAACAACCATTATGAAAAACATCTTAGTTCAATTTTCAAGAATTTTTGTAGGATTGCTGTTCATCATTTCCGGGCTTATCAAACTCAACGACCCGGTAGGTTTTTCCTATAAATTGGCAGAGTACTTTGGCGAAACAGTACTGAACCTGCCGTTTTTTATTCCTTATTCGCTGGCCATTGCCCTATTTGTAGTCATTTTTGAAACTGTGTTAGGTTTCACCTTGCTCATTGGCTTCAAGCCAAAACTCACGATTTGGAGCTTGTTGTTGATGATTGTGTTCTTCACTTTCCTGACTTTTTATTCTGCCTATTTCAATAAAGTAACCGATTGTGGCTGCTTCGGCGACGCACTGAAACTCACGCCGTGGCAATCGTTCACCAAAGATGTAGTGCTGTTGTTTTTCATTCTGATTTTGTTTGTCAATATGAAAAAACTAAAGCCGTTGTTCAATACCAATTTCCGCAATGCGCTGGTCAGTCTGTGCGTTGTACTTTGTTGTTTCATGGGCTATTGGGTATTGTACCATTTGCCGCTAAAAGATTTCCGCGCCTATAAAGTGGGCACCAACATTCCGAAAGCCATGGAAATTCCCGAAGGTGCGCCCAAAACCGAAGTCGAAATGATTTTCGTTTACAAGGTCAATGGAGTCAACAAGAATTTCACCGAGAAAGATTTAATGAATATCCCGCCGACCGCTACTTTCGTCGAACGTATTGATAAAGTAATCTCTGAAGGCTACAAACCACCAGTTCATGATTTCACGATGGAACTTGATGGCTCAGACTACAAAGACGAACTTTTAAAAGAGCCCAAACTGTTAGTGTTCGTAGCCTATGATTTAGCCAAATCTGACAAAAAAGGAATGCAAATTCTGGAAGGTTTGAACCAGAAAGCCAAAGCCAAAGGATACAAAGTAATTGCGATGACCGCATCGGGCCAAGCAGAAATTGAAAAAGCCAAGAAAGACTTCGGTTATACTTTTGATTTTTATTTCTGCGACGGAACTACCCTGAAAACCATTGAACGCGCGAACCCAAGCTTGGTAATTTTGAATCAGGGAACGATCAAACAGAAATTGCACTACAACGACAGCGCCGATCTCCAATTATAACTTCCTATCATGAGCCAACAAACTAGAAACACAGAAAGCCGAAGAAGAAGTCAAAGCAAGGCCAGCATTGAGCGCGCGCGAAGAGAACGCAAAAAGAGAAGCTACAGAATTATGCTTTCTTGTGCTGCAGCTATTGCCCTTGGTTATTATATTTTAAATTATGTAGCCGCTTTAGAGGAACCACCGATTGGCGCTACCTTCAATATTGTTTTGGGTTGTACCATTATTGCCGTTTCAGGACTAATTTTGCTCTATACCATTAAAAGACAATACTTCAGAAAAAGTCGGAAAAGAACCCGCCACGTTTTTCTGAATGATTTGTACGAACCAGAAACACGAGAAGTAGACGAGAACAATCCGAAATCCTAACATTATTTTGGGATTCATTCTAATACTGATGTTTACATTTGTGGCTTAAAAATCCATTTTATGAAAAAAATACTTGCCCTAGTTTGTGTGCTTATAGCGACTTTCTCATGCATCAATGCTCAGTCGAAGTTTTCTGAAACTGCTTTGAATGAGAAGCTACTGAACACTAATGACCAATCGATTACATTTGAAGAAATCTTAGCCAAACATACCGGAAAAACCTTAGTGATTGAATGTTGGGCATCATGGTGTAGTGATTGTGTAAAAGCCATGCCTAAAGTAAAAGCGTTACAAGCGGAACATCCGGAAGTTGACTATTTGTTTATATCGATGGATAAAACGGCCGAGAAATGGAAAGCCGGTATTGAGAAACATGAACTAAAAGGCGATCATTATATGGCAATAGACGGCATGAAAGGTACTTTCGGTTCTGCTATCAACCTTGATTGGATTCCGCGTTATATCGTGGTAGACAAAAAAGGCAAAATTGTTTTATACCGCGCCATCGAAACTGACTTCGACAAAATCAACACTACTTTAAATTCCCTAGAATAATGAGACACCACATCGTTGCCGGAAACTGGAAAATGAACAAAAACGCCGAGCAAACCGAAGACTTACTCAATGCGTTAATCGACCAATTGCCACAAGACAAAGCTGTCGAAATTATCGTGGCGCCCACTTTCATCAATTTGGCCTCGGCGGTCGACCATTTGGAATATACCAATATTAGTGTCGCGGCGCAAAATATGCATGAAGCCGAAAGCGGTGCATTTACCGGAGAAATTTCAGCAGATATGCTTAAAAGTATTGGTGTGAACACAGTAATTCTAGGGCATTCTGAACGCCGGACGATTTTCCATGAAACCGACGCCATTATTGCCGCTAAAGTCGATAAAGCCTTGCAACATCAAATGCGTGTGATTTTCTGTTTTGGCGAAGAATTAAAAGACAGAAAAGACGACCAACATTTCAACGTAGTGGAAAACCAATTGCGAGACGGTTTGTTCCACCTGGATAAAACAGCTTGGGAAAGTATCGTATTGGCTTACGAGCCGGTTTGGGCCATCGGCACCGGAGAAACAGCCAGCCCGGAACAAGCGCAGGAAATGCACCAGTTTATTCGCGAAACCATTCGCAAAGCATACGGTAGCGATATCGCCGAAGCCGTTTCAATTCTGTATGGCGGAAGCGTAAAACCGGATAACGCCGCCGAGATTTTCTCAAAACCCGATGTAGATGGCGGATTGATTGGCGGAGCAGCGCTCAAAGCTGAAGATTTCGCAGCCATCGTAAACGCTATTTAATGATGTCGAATATTTATTTAGGTTACCATTTCACGATTGAACCGAAAGAGTTAGGTTCTGAAATTCTCGTAGCAGAACTAGGCGAATTGCCCTTCGAAAGTTTCGTTGAAAGCGATCGCGGTGTCACGGCTTACATTCAAAAGCAATTGTGGCACGAGCACATTCTGGATGATTTGTACTTGCTGCATTCGCCTGAATTTACGGTTTCCTATACCATCGAAGAAATCGAGCAAGTCAATTGGAACCAAGAATGGGAAAAGAATTTCGAGCCCATCGATGTAGACGGAAAGTGCCATGTTCGTGCGCCGTTTCATCCAGTAACTGATGCCGAATTTGATATCGTTATTGAACCGAAAATGAGTTTCGGTACCGGTCATCACGAAACCACGCACATGATGATCCAACATTTACTAGAAATGGAAGTCGCCGGTTTGAAAACCCTTGATATGGGCTGCGGTACAGCCATACTTGCCATTTTAGCAGAAATGAAAGGTGCCCAACCGATTGATGCCATTGACATTGATAATTGGTGTTATCTGAACTCCATTGAAAATGCCGAACGAAATAATTGTAAACACATCAGCGTTTATGAAGGTGATGCTGCTTTACTCAACGGTAAAAAATACGATTTAATTATCGCCAATATCAACCGCAATATTTTATTGAACGACATGCAGGCTTATGTAAACTGCCTAAATCCGAAAGGCATTCTTTTGCTCAGCGGATTTTACCAAGAAGATATTCCGGCTATTGATGACTGCTGCACCGAAAAAGGATTGCAATATCTCAAAAAGTTCGAAAGAAATAATTGGGTTTCGTTGAAATACCAGCTACAATAATTTTGCTATGGCAACGATTGAAAAAATAAAGGAAAAAGTTTCGGTTTCTCAGCAGAACCAAGTCAATAACGAAATCGTGCTTTACAACGACGACGTGAATACTTTTGATCACGTAATCGATACTTTAATTCGGGTTTGCGACCATACTGCTGAGCAAGCGGAACAGTGCGCAATTTTGGTTCATTACAAAGGAAAATGTACCGTAAAAACGGGCGCCTATGATGAGCTGAAACCCCAATGCACCCAATTACTCGAAGCGGGTTTGAGCGCGGAAATTGTATAAATCTTTAGTGCGGTAAATGGTCTTTGATTAAGCCGTAGAGGAAAGTTCCCAAAAGCGCTCCGAACAAAATCAACAAAGCCGGCCAAAATCCTGCACCAATTAAAATAAAAATTGGTCCCGGACAAGCGCCGACCAAAGCCCAACCTAAACCAAACAACAATCCGCCAATCCAGTAGCGGAAAGAGCCTTTCTCTTTATCTGCTATAGTGATGATTTCGCCTTCGGAGTTTTTGAGTTGGTTTTTCTTAATAATTTGTATTCCGATTACGCCGGTAGCAATCGCCACCATAATGATTCCGTACATGTGAAACGACTGGAATTGGAACATTTCGTAAATACGGTACCACGAAACTGCTTCTGATTTGGTAAGTACAATCCCGAAAATAAAACCGACTAGGACAAATTTGAGTGATTTCATGGCTTAGAAAATTAAAGGAAAAATGAAGTGCGACATCACCAGCCCACCAACGAAAAAACCAATCACTGCCTTTAAAGACTGGCGCTGCAAATTGCTCATTCCGGCAATCGCGTGGCCCGAAGTACAACCGCCGGCATATCGGGAACCAAAGCCAATAAGCAAACCGCCAATTACCAAAATAAGAACGGCTTTTGGAGAAGCAAAAGCTACTGTAGCGAATAACGTATCGGGCAATAATTTACCATTAGGAGCATCGATGTGAAGCTGCTGCAATTGGGCAATAGTTTGCGGATTCAAATCTACGTTTGATGGATCGCTCATGAAATTTACTGCAACAAAACCGCCAAGCATGGCACCGAGCAACACCATCAAATTCCAGTACTGCGACTTGACATCGAAACGAAAAAACTCAGCACATTTTCCTGCTCCGGCCATCGTGCACAAGCTTCTCAAATTAGAAGACATCCCGAAAACTTTCCCAAAATAATTGAGCGTCAGCATGATGATTCCTATTAAAAAACCGGTGATGGCCCAATGCCATGTGAGAAATAAAATTTCCATAAGTTTTGTTTTTTACAAATGTAAGAATTCAAATCATTTTTAAAATTAAATCTAAATAAACTGCTATTTTTGGGTTCCAATTTATTTGAAAACATGAAGAAATTTGCCATCGAAATCAAATGGGCCGTTCAATTTAGCTTGTTGAGCTTGGTCTGGATGATTATTGAAAAAAGCACCGGCCTGCACGACGAGCACATCGCCAAACAAGCTATTTATACCAATCTGTTCGGTATTGTTGCTATTTTAGTTTATTTTCTGGCGTTGCGCGATAAAAAGAAAAATTATTTCACTGGCCAAATGGATTTCAAACAAGGTTTTATTAGCGGCATGGTCTTGTCGTTTATCATCGCCATGCTGAGCCCGTTAGTGCAATACGTGACTTTTACTTACATCACACCACATTTTTTTGAAACCGTTAAAACCTATGCAGTGGCGCATAAAATTCAAACTCCGGAGCAAGCCGATACCTTTTTCAATTTGAAAAGCTATATCATTCAAGGGATTTTCGGAGCGCTGTCGATGGGCGTAATAACTGCGGCACTGATGGCGTTATTACTCAAAACCAAAAAAAAATAGCCATGAAAAATACATTTTTGCTGTTGTTGCTTTTGACCTTGATGGCTTCGTGTGTGAGCACCAAATCTACTTTAAAAAATGTGGATGAGCATGCCTTGATTCCTAAACTAAGCGCCAATAATACATTTGTACTGACCGAGTCGAGCAAAGACCCAAAATACGGATACGACAAAGATTTTCCGATTAATGTTTTTTATAAGAACACTAAAGACGAGAACATCAACCAGCAACGTTTTTTGAATGCTTTGGCCGGGCCGAACGGCGAAACGATTACTTATAAAAAAGTCGAAACCTGCTGCCCTTTTCCGACCAAAAATACTGAAATGGGCGTTGGGCTGCTCGATATATATGAAATCAGTTGGGCCGGACAAAAGGCACCTGTGCAATTGTATTTGAATTATTTCGAAAAAGGCGCGCTACTAATTCCGGTAGGTTTTACGTTGAAAAAATAATTCCGGGCAATAAAACCCTAGCCCGGATGGCAATGGCAGCTTTTTGCGGCTACAGAGAGTAGCCCAACTTGCAGCTTTTGGAATGCCGCAAAAACTATAATGAACAGCCGGAACAGCTTCTAGAAAAAAAATAAAAATCGAGGAAAAACTTGCTAAAAAAAAGCCAAACTTCATGCGAAAATGATACGTGTTGTAATATCTTTGCCGCGCTAAAAGCTTGTTATGAACTTACAACAAATTCCGCAAATCAAACACACCGACAGTGGTAATTTTTTCGTGTTGGCCGGGCCTTGTGCAATTGAAGGCGAAGAAATGGCGATGCGCATTGCCGAAAAACTTGTAGCAGTTACCGACAAACTAGAAATTCCTTATGTGTTTAAAGGCTCTTTTAAGAAAGCCAACCGCTCTAGAATTGACAGTTTTTCTGGAATTGGCGATGAAAAAGCGTTGAAAATTCTGCGCAAAGTATCAGAGACTTTTCAAGTGCCTACCGTAACAGACATTCACACCAACGAAGATGCAGACAAGGCGGCGCAATATGTAGACGTGTTGCAAATTCCTGCTTTTTTGGTGCGTCAAACTGATTTGGTGGTCGCTGCGGCAAAAACCGGAAGAACCGTAAACCTCAAAAAAGGTCAGTTCATGAGCCCTGAAAGCATGAAGCATGCGGTGCAAAAAGTACTCGATTGCCAGAACGAAAATGTGATGGTAACCGATCGCGGGTCGATGTTTGGTTATCAGGATATGATTGTAGATTTTCGCGGGATTCCGACCATGCAGCAATTTGCCACCACGGTTTTAGATGTAACCCATTCCTTACAGCAACCCAATCAGATGGCAGGCGTTACCGGTGGTCGTCCGGAGATGATTGAAACCATTGCCAAAGCCGGAATCGCGGTTGGCGTTGACGGGATTTTCATTGAAACCCATTTTGACCCGGCCAATGCAAAAAGCGACGGCGCAAATATGTTACACCTTGACCTTTTTGAAGGTTTGATGACCCGATTGGTAGCCATCAGAAAAATAATCAATACATTTTAATTTTTTTTATACGCACTTTGAAACAAACCCTACTACTGGTACTTGCGCTGATTTCGGCCCCGGGCTTTGCGCAGCAAGACATTAAAATTCAAGAAAAATACACCGCACACAATAAAGGAAAATTCTTTGTTTCCTGGGGTGGCAACCGTGAAAGCTATTCAAAATCAGATATTCGCTTCTGGGGCGACGGTTATGATTTTACTATTTATGATGTTAGCGCACACGACAAACCCAAAGGCTGGCACATTGATTATATCAATCCTGCTAGAATGACAATTCCTGAAACTAATTTGAAATTGGGTTATTTTATAAGTGACCATTATGCCATATCAATCGGAGTAGATCATATGAAATACGTGATGTATCAAGACCGCGCAGTTGACATCAATGGTTATTACCCAAATGCAGGAACATACGGCGAAACCTTGCCCAACAATCAGGTGCTACTAACAGAGGAGTTCCTGACTTTTGAGCATACAGACGGTTTAAATTACGTTACTGCCGAAGTATCGCGTTATGACGATGTTTCGAAATATCTATACATCAACGATACCGACAAGATTCAAGTAAATTTGACCGAAGGCGTTGGCGGCGGCTTTCTCTATCCGAAAACCAATACCAAATTGTTAGGCCGAGAGCGTCATGATGACTTTCATGTTGCTGGTTATGGGGTTTCGCTCAAAGCGGGAATCAACGTAACTTTCCTGAAACATTTTTATTTGCAGGGCGAGCTTAAAGGCGGTTATATCAACATGCCTGATATTCGTACTACTCACAATCCGTCGGACCATGCTTCTCAAGAATTTTTCTTTTTCCAGAGAATTATTTCTGTCGGCGGCATTTTCAAAGTTTAAGATTTTTTTAAATTAAGGTTTGAAATTGTTTGCTACATTAGCTCAACAAACATAAAAATTAAAGACGATGAGAAAAGTATTATTAGCTGTGGTTGCAGTTCTTGGATTTGCATTGACAGCATCGGCTCAAGATGCCGCTAAGAAAGCTGCTCAAAAAACAGAAAAAGCCGCTAAAGAAGTCAAAAAAGAAGTTAAAAAAGCAGATGCGAAAGCTACAGAAGCTAAAGTAGTTTTGAAAAAAGACGGAACGCCAGACAAACGATACAAACAAGCCAAAGAGGTTGTTTTGAAAAAAGACGGCACACCGGATAAAAGATACAAAGCGAACAAATAAAAAAGAAGCCACCCGATTAAGGTGGCTTTTTATTTTATACATTTTACAAGTCCATCAGGTAGATTAAGCTCGCCATGGCTGCGGCACCCAATTCGAGTTCGCGTTTGTTGATGGCATCGAAAGTATCGGTAGCTGCGTGATGGTAGTCAAAGTAGCGTTGCGAATCCGGGCGCAATCCGGCTTTGAGCAATTGTTTTCCGGTGAGCGGTGCAATGTCTGAACCGGTATGACCTTTCTCAAAAATATGCAATTGGTAAGGTTCAAATAACGATTTGAAATTCATTGCTTTTTTCATCGCTTCATCATCGCCTTCAAAACTAAATCCGCGTGGGGAAAATCCGCCTGAATCGCTTTCCATGGCAAAAATGTGGTTTTCGTTATTGACTTGAGCAGCCGCTTGGTATTTTTCGCCACCGCGACCGCCATTTTCTTCGTTCATAAACAACACTACTCGAATGGTATTTTTAGGTCGATAGCCGATTTTTTTGAGTAAATGCAACACTTCCATACTTTGCACTACACCTGCTCCGTCGTCGTGAGCGCCATCTGCCAAATCCCAAGAATCTAAATGACCGCCTACAATCATTACATTTTCAGGATGCTCACTGCCTTTAATTTCACCGATTACATTATACGATAAAACTTCGGGCAACGTCTCGCAGGATTGTTTGAACCAGAAAGTCAACTTCGGGTTTTCCTTTAGTTTTTTGCTAAGCAACTCCGCACCGTTGGTACTAATGGCTGCCGTTGGAATGTATTGCGATACCGGAATATCGCCATAACTCTGCGCTCCGGTATGCGGAAAATCATCCAATCTGAAATTCATAGAGCGCACTATGGTTCCGACCGCACCGTATTTTGATGCTTCTCGCGCACCCAAGTATCTTTGGTCTACGGCATGACCATAGGAGACAAACGCTTCAATGTTGCCGGTTTCAAATGGTCGGTTATAAAAAACAATTTTACCTTTAAGCTTTTCTGCTCCGAGTTGGGCCAATTCCTCTAGGTGTTTTACTTCGATTACTTGGGCAGCAATTCCATTTTTTGGTGTGGCCACTGAACCGCCTAAAGCACAAATTGAGACGCTTGTTTTCTCTTTACCGACTTGTATATAGGCGCTTTCTTTCTCACCTCTGACCCAATGCGGCACCATAACTTCTTGTAGATAAACGCGATCCAAACCCAATGTTTCAAGTTGTGCTTTGGTATATTGAATGGCTTTCTCTGCACCGGCTGAACCGGAAAGCCTTGCTCCTATTTTGTTAGACAGATGGTCGAGCCAACCGTAACATTTCGATTTCGAGAGCGCATTATCATAAATCTGACGAATCATTTTTTCTTGCTCTTGTGAGAAAACCAATAAAGCTTGTAAAGCAAAAATCGTTGTGAAAATTTTTTTCATGGTTAGAGAATTAGCACTTAAAAATACTTCAGATTGAGTAAAAAAAATTTAGTTTTTACTTTTTTATTTTAAATACATTTATTTACTTTGTTTTTCAAAGTACTTTATATGGAAACTAAAGATTACCTACAAGACATCCGAGAAATTAAGAACATGATGTCGCAGTCTACACAATTTATTTCCTTGAGTGGTCTTTCAGGTGTGTTGGCCGGAATTTATGCTTTGATTGGGGCTTATATGGCCGGCCGGATTTTACCGCAACCGGAATACCGCTATTTTGAACCCCATAATACACAAGAAACAGTCAATAGCCTGATTTTGATCGCGATGGCCCTTATGGTACTTTCGATAGGAACAGCGTATATTATGACCGTTAGAAAAGCCAAACGAATTGGCGAGTCGATTTGGAATAAGTCGGCGAAACGTTTGTTAGTGAATTTTGCCATTCCGTTGGCTACCGGTGGAATTTTTTCCTTACTGTTATTACTTCAGACAGATTATAAGTTAATAGCACCAGTAACGCTAATTTTCTATGGTTTGGCTTGCGTGAATGCCAGCAAATATACTCTGCGCGACGTGCGTTATTTAGGTTTAACGATGGTAGTTTTGGGGTTAATCTCGGTTGCATTTCCGGGTTACGGGTTGTACTTTTGGGCGATTGGTTTCGGTTTTTGCCACATCCTTTACGGCGCTGTGATGCATTTTAAATACGACAGCAAATAAGACCGTGAAAGACATTCTTAAAAATATCAATAAAGCTTTTGACCATCGCATCCGCTTGGGTATGATGTCGGTTTTAATGGTCAATGAAAATGCTGACTTCAACACACTCAAAGAGTTACTGGGTGCAACCGACGGCAATCTCGCCTCGCACATCAAAGCCTTAGAGCTAGAGCAGTACATTCATGTAGAAAAACAATTCATAGCCAGAAAACCCAATACGCAGTACAGCATCACCGCGAAAGGACGAAAAGCTTTTCAAGAGCACATTGAAGCCTTGGAAAAGTTGATTCCAAAAGGATAGCCTATTTTTTTAATTTTAAACTTTGAAAAACAAAGTACTTTAAATATCAATCACTAAAACCAGTCAAAAATGGAAACACCTAAAAATCAAACCACCTCCATCTTCCAATCGAGTACCGCCAGAATGATTCTGGTCGGGATGCTTACTTTAGCCCTTTTGATTCCGCTAGAATTTGTCAAAAGCCTCATCAATGAAAGAGCGCAGCGGCAAGGCGAAGTCATTCACGAAATCAACAGCAAATGGGGACAATCTGTTTATTGTTACGGCCCGATCTTGAAAATACCTTACACCGATTTTGAGGAAACTGTATCTATTAATGAGAAAACCAAAGAAAGTGTGAAGGAAAAAAAGGTGTTTACCAGTTATGCTTATTTCTTCCCCGAAGAACTTAACGCAACGGCCGAGGTCAATACCAAAGTGCTCCATCGAAACAATTACCAGTCTGCGGTTTTCAGCAATGCGATGGCTTTTGACGGAAAGTATGTTCAGCCCGATTTCAATAACCGCGGCATTGCCCCAGAAAATATCCAATGGGACAAAGCTTCTATTTTAGTGCAAACCACCAATTTGAAAAGCATCAAGAACGAAATCAAATTCCGTTTGGGCGACCAGCAATATGCTTTCGAACCGGTTTATAACAGCCAATCTACTGACAGTATCGAATCTTTGGAAACCGGTTTTATTGACTTGAAAAACCAATCTGTGGCCGGAAAACCATTCCATTTCGAAATCAATTATAACGGAAGCAGCCAAATTCGAATGGTGCCCATAGGAAAAACCACGACGTTGCAAATGCAGTCTAACTGGTCTGCACCCAGTTTTGCAGGAAACTTTTTACCCGACGATAAAACCAAGAAAATCACCTCCGACGGCTTTCAAGCGCAGTGGAAAATCTTGCACATCAACCGCGCCTTCTCGCAACAGGCTTTCGGTAAACTGCCCAATTTGGCACCTTATGCTTTTGGGGTCGATTTCGTGGTTCCGGTTGACCAATACCAGCAAAACGAGCGGGCGGCGAAATACGGATTTTTGGTGATTGGGTTGACGTTTCTGATTTTCTTCCTGATCCAATCGATGAGCAAAATCCGTATCCATATTTTTCAGTATACGATGATTGGCCTCGCGCTAATTATGTTCTACACTTTGCTGGTCTCGATTACCGAACACAGCAGTTTTGCCTGGGCTTACCTGATTGCCGCCATTGCAGTGATTCTGATGATTAGTTTGTATTCGATAGCCATTTTGAATAACCGAAAATTCCCAGCGTTCATCGGGCTTTCGCTGACCGCTTTATATGGTTTTATCTACATCATCATCCAACTGGAAAACTATGCTTTGCTCGTGGGAAGCATTGGTTTGTTTGCCATTTTGGGCGCCATCATGTACTTTTCAAGAACGGTAGACTGGAGTAAATAATGAGAGTGTGATGTTAGCACAACATCTCAATCTAAGTATATGGAAAAACCAATCATCTTCCTTCTATTGCAATTGACATTTCTTATTTGGATGGTCAAATTTTATAAAAACAGAAACAGATTGTCTGCTAGTAGTATGGCTTCCTATGGTTCGATTTTCTTCTACCTGTCGATTGTTGTTACAGTCATCATAACCAATATTATATTGCAAAACAAACTGGACTCGTTTGACTTGAATCACGATGGAATATTTTCCGGAAAAGAAATTACAACCGAGCAAAAGCTAGCGCTCA
The DNA here is from genome assembly GCF_011392125.1 of Flavobacterium lotistagni. Lineage (GTDB taxonomy): Bacteria > Bacteroidota > Bacteroidia > Flavobacteriales > Flavobacteriaceae > Flavobacterium > Flavobacterium lotistagni. The sequence continues at coordinate 41,756 of NZ_JAAJBU010000009.1, read as the reverse complement.
ATAACCTTACTGCGGATACCGGCCGAACCTTGGCTCCGTTTATAGGAATCATCTACAGTTTTGTCTATTTTCTGATGATTTACTTTGTTTTGAAAATGGTCAGGAAAAAACCCAACGGAATTGAACCTAATGGCTAACCAATTTGCAAAGAAAAACCCCGACGTCCAATCGGGGTTCTTTATTTTAATGTGCGGCTTCGGGGTCGAGCTCGATTGCATCAACATCGATTCCTTGTTTTTTGAGAATGCCTTTGACGAGAATGGCGAACAAAGCCAAATAAACAAAACAAAGCACCGGAATAAAATACGACTGGTGAATACCGATGATGTCAGACAATTTCCCTTGTAGCGGTGGAATAATCCCGCCACCGAGAATCATCATAATCAAAAACGCCGAACCTTGTGTAGTGTGTTTGCCCAAACCAATGATAGCTAAACTGAAAATGGCAGGCCACATAATACTACAAGCCAAACCTCCGGCAAGGAAAGCATAAATCGCTACCATTCCGCTGGAAAACAAACCAACAATCATGGCCACAATTCCAAAAACCGAGAAAACCAATAAAGTTCTGGCTGGCTTGTCTTTGGATAAAAAAGTAGCTCCAATCTGGATGAACACACAAATCAGGTAATAATACAAAGGCGTAATATCTTTTCCGGTGATGAAATTCACCACGAGAATAATCCCGAAAGCCACAATCGGAATCAAAACCAGCAACATTTTCTTAGTGTCGCTCTTGAAATTAAAAGCACTAATCGCACCGGCCCAACGACCAATCATCAAACTGCCCCAATACATAGAAATGTATGGGCCGATATCTGAAGCTTGCATACTCCCGAATTCAGGAGCTTTGAGTAATTCACCAAGATTACTGCCGATAGCAACTTCAACACCCACATAGGTAAAAATCGCCAACATGCCCAAAACCAATTGCGGATATTGCATCGCACCCCAGCCTTCGTTGGATTGCTGTGCCCTTTGGTTGGCAAATAACAAACCGACGACCACGACTAGCAAAGCACCGATGAGCCAATACATTCGATAATGCTCCAGATCGGCGAGTTCCTGTGTTGACATATCAGGATTTAAATTGGAATAGCTTGCGAAAATCGGGGCAAAACAAACCAACAACAATAAGGTGATGATGGCCAAAGTGATCATGGCTTTGTTGCTCTTCTCGACTTTTTCTGAATTGATGCCTGCCGGAACGCTCCTCGACAAACCGATAATTAAGGCACAAATCAGGAACAATCCGCCGACAGTAGCGTAAAGATAGCTTACGGTATTCAAGCCTAAATGCTGGATGTCTTCATCGCTTACACTGGCCACGCCGAATAGCGCAAAGGTCACGACAATTGGGCCAATCATGGTGCCGAAGCTATTGATTCCGCCGCCTAAATTTACGCGTGTGATGCCGGTTTTCGGATCGCCAAGTAAAATCGCAAAAGGCTGTGCAGCAGTTTGTTGTAACGAAAAACCTAAAGCCACGATGAACAACGCAAATAAGATAGCGGTAAAGCCACCGAAGTTCACGGCAAGTATCATCAACACCGCGCCAATGAGCGAAAACAGCAAACCATAAGCGATACTTTTTTTATAGCCCCAAAGGCCAACAATGTCTTTCCCGGAAAAGGAACTAAAGACATACAACCCAAGCGCACCGAGGTAATAAGCACCATAGAAAGCAAAGTCAATCAACTGCGACTGGAATTGATCGAGGTGGAAATAACTTTTGCAGAACGGAATGAAAACCCCGTTGCTTGCGGCAATGAAACCCCAGAAAAAAAACACGCTAATTAAGGTATACAGCGCCGGATAATTGGTTTTGATTTGGTTTGAGTTCATAGTTATGGTTGTTAGTTTGGCTAAAAATAAAGCAATTTTAGCTAGCTATTAAAGTGCTTCAAAAAATATTTAACGCACTTATCAACCATTTTAAGTTTGCTTTTCTATTCTTTCTGGTATTCGAGGATATCGCCGGGCTGGCAATCGAGTACTTTGCAAATGGCTTCGAGCGTACTGAAACGAATGGCTTTGGCTTTTCCGGTTTTGAGAATCGAAAGGTTTGACAAGGTCAGGTCGACTTTTTCTGAGAGTTCGTTGAGTGACATTTTGCGGCGCGCCATCATCACATCGAGGTTGACTATAATTGGCATGGCTTAAATGGTTAAGTCGTTTTCTTGTTGCAGTTCCATACCGCGTTTGAATATCTGAACGATGATAAACAACGTGATGGACATGAACAGCCAAACATCGGCACCGCCCAAATTTAAAACCTCTACCGTAGGCATCAGGACGCCTTTTGCCACCAGTTCTGTGACGCAACCGGCACCCCAAGCAGAGAATAACGCAATTCCCAAACACAGATAAGCCATATTAGACATAAATCTATTCATGCTCGTATTGAATGGTTTGGCCATGTCGAGCTTTTTCTCGTAAAGCACTTTGACAATCAAATAAAACATTAAGGCACGCAACACGCCAACAATGGCCATCAAAGTCACCTGAACGATGTATTGACTTTGGCTGTAATTCAGTAGCGCCGCAAGCGTACTGCCATCAGCATAATGATAAACACCTGCAGGATTGTAAAACAGCACATAACATGCATTGAAGATAACTCCGCCAGCTTCGATACAAAGGCCGATGAAGATGATCCAAGAAAGTACTTGCAGCACATTCAGGATTTGTTGGGTAGTGATTTTGATTTCCATAATAAGTTGAATTATGGAGCAAACATAATAAATATTTATTGAAAAACAATAAATTTTTAATTTTTTAAAATAAATTTCTAATCAAGACTACTGCCCTAGCCCTGATTGAGTCGGCATCCTCGGAACGAAGTGTAGAGATAGAGACGAAAGCAGGTTCCCGGCTTCTAAAAAAATTATTTAATCGGCATGAAACTAATGGCCGTTCCACCACCGGCAGCCAAAATGAGTTTAATTTTAGATTTGGAATCGACTTCCAGAGTTTTGATTTCGTAACTGATCGGGTTCTTTTGCCAATGCGCGGTTTTGCTGTCTTGATAAACAATCGCTTTGTACTTTTGACCCGGCGTGAGAAAGTCTAGTTTGATGTCGGTCTTGCGCTGATTCTCGTCGGTGATAGCACCCAAAAACCAATTTTCTGAACCTTTGGCTTTGCGGGCTACCGTCAAGTAATAGCCAGGTTCGGCTTCGAGGTATTTGCTCTGGCTCCAATCGACCGCGACGTCTTTGATGAATTGGAAGGCATCGGGATATTTTTCGTAATTCTCAGGCAAATCGGCAGCCATTTGTAAAGGAGAATACATCGTGACATAAAGCGCGAGTTGCTTGGCCAAAGTAGTATGCACTTGTGCTGTTTTGGTTTTGTCGTAGACGTTCATTTTAATTTCGAAGATGCCGGGCGTGTAATCCATCGGGCCGCCGAGTAATCTGGTGAAAGGCAAGATGGTTTCGTGCATCGGCGAATTTCCGTTGCTCCAAGCGTTGAACTCGTTGCCGCGTGCAGCTTCAGCAGCGATATAATTTGGATAAGTCCGGCTGTAACCTGTTGGTCGGGAACTTTCGTGCGAATTGATCATGAGTTTAAAATCGGCAGCGCGTCGGGCTACGAAATTGTAGTGATTTACCATCGATTGACCATCGTGAAATTCACCGCGAGGAATAATCTTTCCGACATAACCCGTTTTAATGCTCGGATAACCGTAACGTTGGGTAAGCTCGAAAGCGCGGTCAAGATGGCGCTCATAATTGCCGACGGAACCCGACGTTTCGTTATGCATAATCATCTGAACACCTTTAGATTTGGCGTAATCGTTCACTTCCTGCAAATTGAAATCAGGATAAGGTGTCGTAAAATCAAAAACTTCTTCTTTCCAGTTGCCGTACCAGTCTTCCCAGCCAGCATTCCAACCTTCGACCAATACTCCGTCGAAACCGTGTTGGGCAGCAAAATCAATATAGCGCTTCACGTTGGCCGTATTGGCGCCATGTTTTCCCGATGGAATCAAATCTTGGGTTTTCTGGTTTTGGGCATTTTGCGAACCGGCGTAATCCCAAGTCGATTTCCCGACGTGCATTTCCCACCAAACCCCGATATATTTCATGGGTTTGATCCACGAAGTGTCATCGATTTTAGACGGTTCGTTCAAGTTCAAAATCATTTTAGAACCCACAATATCGCGAGCATCATCGCTCATCATAATCGTTCTCCAAGGTGACACACAAGGCGTCTGCAAATAAGCTTTGTCGCCAATGGCATTCGGAACCAACTGCGATTTGAGTTTGAAATTTTTAGTATCAGCTTCCAAATGCATCACCGGATAATTCACTACGGCTGCTTCAAAAATATTCAAGTAAAGGTTCGAGGCCGTTTTCATCATCAGCGGCGATTGTACTGTATATTGCCCTGAAATGCTTTTGACACCGATGCCATTATCGAGATTGATTTTCTTGGTGTCGATATTAGAAAAACTCGTCTGGTTGTATTCGTATTCGTTGCTGTCGAAATCGCCAGGAAGCCAAAACACTTTATGGTTGCCCGAAAGGTTGAACTCAGTCGATTCGTCTGAAATAATGAAATAGTTCAAATCTTTCTGTTTGGGAAATTCGTAGCGGAAAGCCACGCCTTCATCAAAAGCCCGAAATACAATATTGAGTTTGCGCCCAGTTCTGCTTTGGGTGAGCGCCACTTTGATTTGGTTGTAATGGTTGTTGATGTTAGATTGCTCGCCAAGTACGGGTTGCCAGTTTTCGTTCACGCTTTGGTTACTGATGCTGTCGATCGAAAAGTTAGAAGCCAAATCAGTTGTGCCTTTGAGCAGCACGCCAAGGTTACTTTGCAAAATGACCGGCTGGTTTTTATAAGAAACGTTGTAGGTTGGCATGCCCGATTCGCCAATTTTGAAATCGAGTTGAATGGTTTTCGATGGCGATTGCAACGATTGTGAAAAACATAAAAAGCTAAAGGAAAGTAAGACGAGCGAAAGTACTTTTTTCATGCGGTCGGATTTTTCGCTAAGATAAAAATTACCCCGCTACATCTATAAAAAACCACAGCCAAACTACGATAACGTTGTAGTTTGGCTGTCGTAAAAACAAGCGGCCTGCCCCAAAAAAGCAATCGCTATTGTTTGATAATTTTTTTGGTAAATGTTGCGTTTCCTGAGTTCACTTTAACCATATATAGCCCCGTAGGCAAAGTGGCAATATTAATTTGAGTCGTCTCGGGAAAAAGCTCCTCGGTCATGAGTAACTGGCCGTTAAGATTATACACTGATACTTGATCACCGTTATTGATTGCAATATCATTGATGGTAATAAAATCATGGGCTGGGTTTGGTGTCAGAGAGAGTTCTGCTTGTTGGGTAAACTGGTTATTGGACAGCAATTGGCTGAATGGGAATTTAGCCGCATTGACGGTGTTTTTCATAGCTCCATTATTTTTATACACCATGGCGATGATGCTCAAGTTATCTACATTCCAGTTGGCAGGAATGGTAAAATTGTAGGTGTTGGTATAATCGGTATTCAAAACCGGAACTGTAGGAATCACCCCAGAAGTACCCTCTGAACCACCTAGCATTTTCCTAACGATATTGTTATGAGTGTATGGATTAGTAGCATTGACCTGGGTTCCTACTACATTATCCTCAACGATATAGGCATTGGTGTAATATTCTCCATTTTCAACATATTTGAAGTTGGCCGTTAGATTAACAGTCAACTGCCTGGAAGTTGCGTTATAGGTAGGATTGATCACAAACTGTACTGGGGTAATCCTATTGGCCCGGGCATTCATTTCTCCAAGCCAAGCAGACCGCTGGGTATTGATGATATAATTACCATCCTCGCCCATATTAATCATGGCACCTGGAGTAAAAATATCAACCGGAAAATAAGCATTGAAATAAGTTTCGCCTTCCGGGGTAGAATAAATATCCCCGTGATGAAAAACAGCTACAGCAGTGTTGGGCAAGGGTTTGATTGATGCAATAACCGTAGCACCTTCCGGACAATACTGGCACCAAGTACCGGTAGATTCTTCGAAAAGATTCACTTTGGTCACATAGTTATTCACTGATAATGCCGTGAAGTTGAAAGTAATCGTATCATTGGTCGCATTGGTATCCCCAGTAGCTTTTACCCATAACTTGAGTACATGCAACCCTTGTGTGGTCGGACGTAAGAAACTCAGGCTTGTAAAAGGCACATACGCACCTCCGGTAGAAATTCCGCTTCCGCCGATATTGGTAGTTGCATCATTGTTGACCGTTCCATTGTCTAATCGCCAACCTGTGCGGTACGAAGTAATATTGGAACCCGATAAATTGATAACCTTGCCACTGATTGAAGTGTTGACATTGACCTTAAGGTAGTTGCCAAGAGTAAAACCTGTAATGGTAGCATCGCCGGCATAAATGTGAAAAGAAAAAAGCAATAAAGCGAAAAACATCGAGGCTTTTCTGAAAGTAATTTTGGTCATGCCCGTGAGTTTAGTATTGAGAGGCTAAAATATAGTTTTAGCATTGAATTCCAATGTGATTAACATTTTAATTCAAAAAATAAATGTAACTACGGATAAAAATTTCAGGAGCCCTAGGAATTCACATAATCCTGCAAATAAGCAAACTTGGGAGTAAGTTGCCCCTTTTCAGTGACTTTGGCTCTGGCTAGAATACCATCTTTATCACCATTGAAGAAAGCCGGAATGACGTGTTTCATGAACATTTCACCGAAACCTTCGCTGGCATCTTTCGGAAGTTCGCAAGGTAAATTATCGACCGACATCACTACAACAGCACCAGGATGCATATAAGGCACTTCTTTGTTTTCGCTCGGAAGATATCCGAACAACGGATCGGCTATGGTAGAAGCTTTTATAGTGCAAGCAATTGGGCCATCCACATCGCAGGAAATATCGGCAACAACCTTGATTTTGTTATCAGGTGCATTAAGCATTTCGCGCGATAGAATTTCCGGTCCGTCATTACCATAGAAATGGCCGGCCATGAAAATATCGGACACTTTAGAAAAACGCTCAAAGTTTGAAGTATATTCAGTTGGATTGGCATAAAAGTCGGCCTTTGTAGCTTCTTGACCGTCATTGCGTTTGTAGTAATCGGTCACATCAATTTGGGTGTAAACCGGTTCTGCGTAAATTTTAGAAAGAAAATGTTCCGGAGATACTTCCTTGATTTTCATTCCATCGAGAATTTCTTTCGCGCCCATGCCCACTTTGCCATGACCGGTCAAAACGATTTTGATGGGCGGCAAAACCTGACGACGCAACTTGGCAATAAGTTCATCTTTGCCGTGTAAGGTTTCTGCTTTCGGAATTGAATACAACTCGAATTTCAAACCAAACGCGCGCATTCCGTTATAAGCACCGACAATTCCGGCGTACCGTCCAAAACCAATCAATCGTTTATGGTTCGCATCGACAATGGTTTCATGGTCGTACAAATCAATGTTTTTCTCTAGAATGGCTTTGAGTAGTTTGCGGTTGTGCGCCTGCTTTTTGATGGTATGCGAGAAAAAGAAATATTTTTTATTTGGAATCAGTGCGTCAACAGGAACTTCCTTTACACCAAACAAAACCTCGCAATCGGAAACGTCTTGAGTCACTTCGATACCCAATGCTCGGTATTGCTCATCGGGAAAAACCCTAATATCAGAACTTTCAACTTTGACCTCGGCTTCAGGGTATTGTTCTTTAAGGCGGGCGACTTCTTCTGGGGTGAAGACCACTCTGCGGTCTGGCGGGTTTTTTCTTTCTTTGATGAGGCCGAATTTCATGGGGCTGCGTATTTTTTCGGTGGCAAATGTAAACTATAACTACAACGATTTCAAAACTTTTTTCTTAAAAAAAATGGTTCAAAATAATCGGTATTTTATGGCGTTTTACATCGTTAATAAAATGTTTATAACCCATTTTTCGGCCAATTCATGCCAGAGCGTTCTTTGGCTATATTTGTCAAAAACCGAATCCCCATGACGAGAAAATCGTACTTTATATATATTCCTCTTTTTTGTATTGGTGTTTTGTTCGCCACTTGTTCGCGCCAAGATAAGGCCGATCAAAGCACCACCGAACCAGTATTGAGCGCACACGGATTGCCCACTATGCAGCCCTCCAAAGTCGATTATACCCAACCCGAAACCGGATATTTGAAGGAAAAAAAGGCCTCAGTTGAAAATTATTGCAACAAATATTGGAGTAATCCGAATAACAACTTTAGTTTCTTGGTAGCCAAAAACGGCCAAATTGTTTATGAGCGCTATCAAGGTGTGGCCAACCGCGAGCAAGATATTCCGCTTACTAGCGACACTCCTTTACATATAGCCTCGGTGAGTAAAGTGCTAACGGCAACCGCTATTTTGCTTTTGGTAAACAACAACAAAATCGAGCTTGACCAAAAAGTAAACACGATTATTGAGAATTTTCCTTATCCGGAGATTACGATTCGAACTTTGCTCAATCACCGCAGCGGGCTCAGGAATTATGCTTACTTTACCGAAGACAAGGGCGTTTGGGACAGGCACCAAACTTTGACAAACCAAGATGTAGCGAATTTATTGGCAGAGAAAAACCTGAAATTAGATTTTCCGACTGATACGCGTTTTGCTTATTGCAATACCAATTATGCGATTCTGGCTTTAATTATTGAAAAAATTGCCGGAATCAGCTATCCGCAAGCGATGGAAGAAATGATTTTCAAGCCACTCGGCATGAACCACACTTACGTTTTTGAATACGACCGCGACTTGCAAAGTGCAATTCCATCCTACAAAGGCAGCGGAATGCGATTGGCTTATGATTATCTGGATGCCGTTTATGGCGATAAGAATATTTACTCTACACCGCGCGATTTGCTCAAGTTCGATATGGCGCGTGTAGCCCCAACTTTTCTGAACCGTAAACTTTGTAATCAAATCTACAAAGGCTACAGCAACGAACACAAAGGCCAGAAAAACTACGGCTTGGGAATGCGTATGATTGAATGGGAAACCGGACAGAAATTTTACTTCCACAATGGTTGGTGGCACGGCAATACTTCGTCGTTCATCAGCTTGATTAAAGACAATGTGACCATTATCGCGTTGTCGAATAAGTTTAATAAGAATGTTTATTCGGTTAGGAAATTGGCTCCGGTTTTTGGGGATTATCCGTTTGAATTTGGTGAGGAGGATTAGACAATTAATAATTAATAAGGAATAATTAATAATTGGTGTGTAGCCAAAACTTGCTGGGTGATTCTGGAAGTTTTTGTTTTTTTTCTTCCAGCGCAGCGGTCTACATGAAGTGCATCTAAAAGATCAACTTTCCGTAAACGAACTGTCAACTGTTAACCGTAAACTACTGACCTTCAACTAATCTGCGTGAGGGATGGCAGCGGCAGCCCACAGCGGCGCAGCGCCAGCGCAGCCGCGAGGACTACAGCGGACAGCCCGACGGCGCGCGGGAGATTGTTAGTCAGCGGAAATTTCAATGCGCCGGCACGCCCAAATTTTAATGAATAATTAATAGTTAATAATGAATAATGAACTTATCTTTGCCACCCAATTATTAATTATTCACCATTAATTATTAATTGACCAACGGGGTCGACTGGTTTTGACAGCAAGATCAATTGAGCGGTAAGCACGCCGAGCGCGGAGACAAATCTCGTAAATCTTAGTCTCGAACTTTTATACGGCGAAGGAAACTACGCTCTTGCTGCTTAATCTGAATTATAGTAAGATGGGCCTCGTCCTACAAGGTAGGAAAGCAGGATTTACCTCGAAAGCCCTGGTTCTTGGCGGTCGGTTCAGGTAAATCGTAAAATTGAACCTAAGCATCACGATGTTTCTAAGCGATGACGAAAACCTACAGAAACTAAGCGCCTGGTGGTTGTTCCTGTCCTAGCCCGGCGTCGAAAACCCAAACAGGGAATAAGCGTGTAGAAAGCCCTTTGGTTGCTTGTTTGGACGGGAGTTCGACTCTCCCCGACTCCACATCAAGCGCAATTTGTGTGCAGCTATAATTAAAAAAAGATACCTCAAGCTCGCTTGAAAGGTGTCTTTTTTTAATTATAGCTGTCTGCCTTTGCAAAAGGCAGCAAATTGCATTTGCAGGAGTGGCGTTCAGGAGATGAGCGGAGCTACTCTCCCCGACTCCACAAAAAAGCCTGTAAGTATAAATATTTACAGGCTTTTGTATTTTTAGTTGTCAATTTAGTTGCCAAAACACTTAATGTAACAAAATAGGGTTCTTTCCATTATTTGATAGTCAGCAAATATTTTTCGATAAGTTCGGCTTTACGAATACCTCAGTAAAGAGTAAAACGATTTTTACAATACACCACATTCACAAGACTTAAACCATCGATTGTGCAATTAATTTTCGTTTTGTGCTTGTTTTCAATGCATCTGTTTAGCTCAAATCTATATTTGTTGTAATTCCAAACTCAAACCAAAAATTGCAACACAAACCTTTAGGTAACCCGCTCAACAGCAATCAAAAAAAAGCCCTTCCGTTTCCGAAAGGGCTTTCTATTTTAAAAGACAGTTAATTATCTTTTGATTACGCGAAGCGTTTTCACATTTTCACCTTGAGTTACAATGATGTTGTAAACTCCTGATGGGTAACGAGAACCGATTTCTAGGTTAGTGATTGCCTCAACGCTGTCTTGACGTGATTCAACCTCACGGCCTAACATATCGTAAACTTTAACGCTGATAGTGTTTTCGCTTGAAGTGTTTACGTTCAATTTGAAAGTATCAGCAGATGGGTTTGGATAAGCATCTACGTCATAGATAGAGATAGCTGAATCTGTTTGTCTAGAAGCTCCCGGAGTTGTTGTAAGTGTACACAACTGAGTTCCTTGAACATAGCTAGAGTTGTACAATACATCTACACGGATAGTGTAAGCAGTATTGGCTGCAGCTCCACCTGGAAGATTAGCCAATGCAAATCTTGGGTTTGCTGTAGCGTACTCTCTAGTTTGAGCTCCGTTAGTTACTACGAATTTGTAACCTTGAGCTCCACTAACTTGCTGAGCAAAGATCGTTGTCCAGAATGTGCTGATTGTACCACCACAAGTTGGCTGGATTACTCTTGAAGTTCCTGGAGTAGCTGGAGTGCTGATTGAACAAGCTGGTCCGTACTCTGTATCTGGACGGTAAACACCACCAAAGGCCAACAATACCTCTACTGTATAAGTAGTTCCGAACTGGATACCTGCAATACTAGCCAAGCTGAAACGGCTTACTGAAGTATCAACTGTACCTACGATAGTAGATCCGTTGCTTACTCTGAATCTGTAACCAGAAGCACTTGGAACCTGAGTAGCGAAGATGGTGTTGTTGATATCAGTCAAAACAGAACCACAAGATGGGCTAGCGATGCTAGTAGAGTTCGGTACAAGAGGAGTAGTTACACTACATGGTGAACCATAAGCTCTGTAGTAACCTCCGTGTTTAACTGAAACTTCAACAGTGTAAGTAGTACCATAAGCAGCACCACCTGGCAAGCTAGAAAGTGCAAAACTGTTAGTAGCTGAATCAAATGTTCTTACTTGAGCTCCGTTAGTTACTCTGAAACGGTATCCTTGGATTGGACCTGTTTGAGACACGAAGTTGCTCAATGGGTAAGCGAACAAAGTATTTGACAAGTTGGTCAAAGTAACACCACAGCTAGTGGCAATCAAGTAAGAAGTTGGTGTAACTTCATCTGTTGTACCATCACAGTTGTCATCGATATCGTTACCTAAGATTTCAGAAGCATTAGAGTTTACTGAAGCTGAGTTATCGTCACAGTCTGTTCCGTTGTTAACCGCAACATATCCTGCTGGAGTAGCAGCTCCGTAGCAAACAGTAGTAGCTGGGAATCCGTTGTTGTAACCATCACCGTCAGCATCTACAAAGAAGCTTCCTGTTCTCCATTTCGTAGCATCGTTTGGATCACAGTCTGTGTTGTTGGTAGAAGTGTTTGCTGGTTGACCTGTACAAGACTCAATAGCAGCACCTGCTCCGAATCCGTCACCATCTGTATCAGCATAGTAAATCTGAGCTTCTGTGTTCAAAGTCAAGGTCAAAGTAGCTGTGTTACATCCTACAACGTGAGTGTAAGTACCACTAGCATTGTATGACTGACCGTTCAAAGCCCAAGTGTAAGAAGAACCACAAGCCGTTACTGACTCGCTTCCTGTTGTAGTGTTAGGAGTGATTGACAAGTTCAAGGTAGCTGTGTTACATCCGTCTACGAAAGTAGTTCCTGTTTGAGCAGTAGTGTAAGACTGACCGTTAGCTGGCCATACGTAAGTAGCTCCATCACAAATAGAAGTGGTTACACTTCCGTTGGTAGTGTTTGGAGTCAAAGTCAAAGTCAAAGTAGCGGTGTTACATCCTACAACATGGTCATAAGAACCACTAGCGTTGTAAGTCTGTCCGTTCAAAGCCCAAGTATAAGAATCACCACAAATTGAAACAGTCTCACTTCCAGTTGTTGTAGCTGGAGTGATTGACAAGTTTAAAGTAGCGGTGTTACATCCGTCTACGAAAGTAGTTCCTGACTGAGCAGTAGTGTAAGACTGACCGTTTGCTGGCCATACGTAAGTAGCACCTTCACAGATTGAAGTAGTCACACTTCCATCAGTAGTAGCTGGAGTGATTGACAAGTTCAATGTAGCAGTGTTACATCCGCTTACGAAAGTAGTTCCTGACTGAGCAGTAGTGTATGACTGACCATTAGCTGCCCATACGTAAGTATCTCCATCACAAATAGAAGTGGTCACACTTCCGTTAGTAGTAAGTGGAGCACCAGCATCGATAGTGAATGATGAAGTACTCACCGCAGTACAACCTGGGTAAGTCACAGTAACGGTATGGTTACCGGCTGATAAACCTGAAACAGTAAATGCACTAGCACTCATTGTAGCATTTTGAGCACCACCACCATCAACAGTATAAGAAACTGTAGCTGTTGGGCTTGGCGCACCTGTTAAAGTAATCGTAGCACTACCGTTAGCAGCTCCAGCACATGGAGACTCTGCTACCAAGTTGCTAGCTGCAGCTGCAGTAGGACATGGTGGCGCAGCATTCAAAGGCACTGAGAATGTGCTGGTTGAAGTGTGTGTCAAAATAAGTGCTGGTGAAGTAGTAGTGGACTGAGATGTCGGCGATGCAGTAGAACCAAATGGGGCGCTAGCAACAATCGCGTTAGTACCTCCTGGTGAAGGAATCGCTGCAGTTGGTGAAATCCACAAATTGGCATTGCTATCAGCAGCCCAGTTCACTGTGTTGGTAAATCTGAATGTACCAAATCGGTAAACCCCGGCTGGAAGATCCATCTGGTTAGGGTTTTTGGTTACCTGTACAATTCTCAAGTGTGGAGTTGAAACACCTCTGAAAGTAGTATTCACAGGATTCAATCCTCCGTTGGTTGAGAAGATAGGGTCTGCTGAACCTGGAACCAGAATAAAAGAGGTGTTGGCAGTGGTAGCCGGAGTACCTCCGTTTAGAATGGCAGCATTGAAGTTAACTCCGCACGAAACTGAAGCTACTCTTTTTCCTCCCGTTGGCACAGTTAGCATCAAATCAAACTCAAACGTATTAGAGGTCGAGGTTTGATTCGCTAAGGTCAGCGTGAATGATTGCGCATTCCCCATCAAGGAGAACAGCAGTAAGCAAAAAAGTAAGGACTTTTTGCTAAGCATGTTAATGATTATTCTCATGTATTTAAAATTAATTGGTTACTAATTAAAGTGGATAATGCTTTTGATTGAAATCCGATGTTGCTACGGATGGCCATAGCAACATCTTCTTTCAAATCTTTTCTATCATTAGAATGGATAGTTCGCGAAAATGGAATTCTCGATATTGATAAAAATATTATCAAGATCCGCGTTATCCACAACACCATCTCCGTTCAAATCCGTAGCTAAAACCCCGAAGTTTGAATTCTCGATATCTGGGAAAATCGAATCCAAATCAGCGTTATCGATTACCTGATCTAGGTTCAAATCTCCTGTATACATAGCAAACACTCCAGTTTCAATCTCTCTCATATTATCACCATAAGCTTGTGAAGCACCTGATGAGAAGTCATAAGAAAGTGGCGTAGTGCCCACTGCCTGAGCAGTAGCTGACCATGTCTCGATGATGTTCGAACCTTTCACTACAATGTAGTAAGAACCTGCTGCTGCAGTATTGAACGTACAAGTTAAACTACCATCGGTTTTCAAAGTACCAATCGCCGTATCAACCAAAGCATAAGTTGTAGCATCGTGCAACTCGATAGTCAAATCTTCTACTTCGTCTGCTGGTGATACATAATCTTGGTTCAACTTCACTGAGTTCATCGTGCTGCCTCCAATGTAGTAGCCTTCAATAAACAAAGTCAAGTTTACTACTGAACCTGCTGAACATGGGTTCGTTGGGTTAAGTGCTGGGTTAGTGTCATCACAGTCATCGTTTGTAGTTGAATAACCTGCCGGTGTAGTCAAACCTGAACAAACTGAAGCAGTAGCTGTACTTCCGTAAGTATCACCATCTGCATCTACATAGAACGTAGCGAATTGGTAAATGTTTACGTTAGTATCGTCGCAATCAGTGTTGTTAGCTACATAACCTACTGGTTGTGTACAAGCCAATTGTGAAACTGCAGCATTACCAAATCCGTCTGTATCAGCATCAGCATACCAAGTGGTAGCTGTATCAACTACAACAGTAGTAGTAGATGAAGCTGAAGAACATCCGGTTGCTGGGTTGGTTACATAAACAGTGTATGTACCCGCAGCCAACGCAGTGGCAGGAAGCGATGGGTTTTGCAATGAAGAAGTAAATCCATCAGGACCAGACCAAGTGTAAGCAGCAGTATTCGGAGTGAAAGTAATACTTTGGTTAGCAGCTAAACTAGCAGTATTATTAGAATACTGAACTGCACCAGTAGAACTCCATTGGATACCTACAGTGGCACCAGCTCCAAAATCAAGTAGTGTATCTCCAAAAGTAACATCTGGATAAACATAAGTGATTGTTCCGGTAACAGTATTCAATTGTACTTGGAAAGTAACAGAATCTGTTGTTGACGCCAAATCATCATGAGTAGCAGTGGTGTACTGAATAATGAAAAGGTTTCCTACAGTCTGAGTCTTTACCGAAGCACCAGATTGAATATCTAAATCGTCCCACAAAGGAGCCAAGAAAATATTTCCTGCACCATTTGCAGTACTTGGCAAAGCAGCATTAGCTGTTGAAATATCTCCTGTTGTAGAACCTAAAGCTATCGCACCATTCATACCAACTCTTGCAGCAGTATACGAAATACCATTGAAAGTAAACGCAGGCATAGTAATGTTGTGTTCGCTATCATCAGAAACAGTACCAACAGAAGTTCCTGTAGTGTTGATATCAATAAATGACACACCACTATTAGAATTCATTGAGTAACCACTGATCGTTACTGTAGAAGCTGACAAGTTGATGTTTCCTGTAGAACAAACTGGTGAGTTTGAACCAGCAGTTGGAGTTGCAGGAAGCGGATTAACCGTGTAAACAAAAGTTACAGCAGTTCCTGTACAACCATTGGCTACCGGAGTAACCGAAATAGTTGCAGTTCCCGCTACTGTTGTAAATGAAGGAATTTCAGTTACACCAGTTACGTTAGCCAAACCAATAGCGGCACCACCAGTGATGTTGAAAGTAACACCAGAAGGCGTACCAGTCAATGGAATCGCAGTAGTGGTTACACCGGCACAAGCAGTTTGCGCTGATGGAGCCGTAGCAGTTGGAATAGGGTTAACAACCAAGGTTACAGCATCGCTAGTAACTGCTGGATCACCACATGATGAGTTGATCACTACATCATAAGTACCATCGTTAGCTGAAGTAACGTTCAATAAATTCAACGTTGGATTGATTTCACCAAACAAATCTACACCACCTTTACGCCATTGGTAAGTCAAGTTAGCACCTGTAGCAGCCACAGTAAATGTAGCAGTAGTTCCCTGACAAGCAGAAACGTTAGTTGGCTGAGTGGTAATCGCAATACCTGCAGCTACGCTTACGGTAACTGTTTTCGTTGTAGAACATCCTGTAGAGCTAGAAATAGTAACAGTGTACTCAGTAGTTGCAGTAACACCAGTTGCGATTGGATTAGCAATATTAGGATTAGATAAGAACGTGGTTGGTGACCAAGAGTAAGTGTAAGTTGGCTTAGTAGTAGCACCCGTAATATTTACACTGTAATCTTCGTACTCACCAAAACCAGGATTAGCACAAGAAATAGTACTTGCAACAGCAGTGCTGAATCTTGAAGCAACTCTCATGCGAGTAACACCATTGTAAGCTGTAGTTGGAACAGTAACACTGTTGTTAACAACAGCAGTAGTACCTGATGTAGTTAAAGCTTTGAATTCGTTAGCTTCAAAAGTGCCATCTTGATCGTAGTCAATCCAAACACCAAATTGTTGGCTTGAACCAGAACCTGCTTGAATACTCAGTGGAATCACAACACCAGCAGTAACATTAGCTGTTAATGAAGTAAAGTCTCCGTATTGAGCAGCAGATTGACCTGTAGCATTATTTACAATACCTCCAAAAGAGAAGTTATTGATAAAGTCAGTCCCATCGCTAGAGGTTACTGTTGGAATACAGTATGAAGATGACCCATCTAAACCAGAGCTAGCTACTAACTGAGAATCTGTTCCTGAACATACTGTTGAAGGAGTAGCAGAAATTGTTGATGTAGCAACCATATCAGGAGCGACTGTTACTGTAGCAGTAGCAGTGCTGATACAACCAGCAGCAGTAGTACCTGTTACTGTATAAGTAGTTGTAACAGTAGGGTTAGCAGAAACTGTATCACCTGTACCTGTTAAACCAGTGGTTGGAGACCATACATAAGTACCTCCTACACCAGCACCGCTAGCAGTAAGCGTAACCGCAGCACCGCTTGGAGAACAGATAAGTGAAGTTGAAGGTGAAGCTACAATGGTTGGAGTAGTAACAATCAACTCAGCAGTGTTAGAGTCAATTGCCGGACAAGGCGAAGGACCGCTTACTCTACATCTGTAGTAGTGAGGACCAGCTCCTAATGCAGCGGTTGTGTTTACGGTCAACAAAGTACCGTTAGCACCCGTATAACTAGCTCCTGTTGGTAGACCTGCAGCTACATTATCCCAATCAGCACCATTAGATGAATACTGCCATTGGAAACCAGTTGCGCCAGTTCCAGAAACTAAAAACGTCGAAGTAGCAGCAGCATTACCACAAATAGTAACATTTTGAACCGCACCAGGACCAGTAGTTTCAACTGTCTGAGCTGTATTTACGGTAAGTAATGCAGGGTTTGAAACTACTTGAGAAGAATTGTAAGTAGCTACTACGATGAAGTACCATCCGTTTTCAGTAGCCGAAACTCCGTTAATATCTAAAGTAGAACCCGTTACACCTGATGGGAAAGTAAGAGAGCCAAAGTCTCCTGTAATCTCTTGATAATCAAAATTATTATCAACAGCATAGAACCATTGGTAAGTTACCCCAGATGTAGGTGTAGAAACAGTTGAGAAACTAACACTTCCTGAACCACAAATGGTTTGAGGCGCAGGGTCTGAAGTAGTCAAATCAGAAACTGTCAACAAAGCACCGTTTGATTCAACCGGACCAGTACATGGGCTAGTTGAAGAAACAACAGCACGATAGTATAATCCGTTGAAAGGAACGATAGTAGCGTTAGGAATATGCAATGTAGCTGAAGTTTGACCTGTGTAAAGTGGATCAGTAACTAAGATATCAGACCAAGTACCGGTTGCTCCAGAAGGAGAAACTTGCCATTGATAACCAGAAACTGAACCTGAAGCCACTACGCTAAATGTTGTATCAGTAGGATTCACACCATCATACTCCAATACACTCTGAGCCAAAGGCTGAGTAGTAATAGCTATTGGAGCATAAACATTTACAGTAACTGTATTCGGTGCATAAGAAGTACAACCAGTAGTGGTGTTTACAATTCTAGCACTAATAGTAGTCGAACCAACTGTTAATGGTGTCAAGATACCATCAACATCAATAGTAGCAACTGCTGGGTTAGATGAAATCCATTCTACTCCTACTGAGCTCACAAATTGAATTGGAGAAGGAATAGAAGGCGTACCTAAACAAACTGAAGTAGCTCCACCTGTAATAGCGTCCACTGCTTCATTGTTTTGAGTTACGGTAACTGCAGCAGAAACTGTATTACAACCATTAGTACCTTCTAATGTAGCGTTGTAAGTTCTGTTTGCTGTTGGTTTAGAGTAAACTGTAGCAGCACTGCCTCCTGTGTAAGGAATAGTAGCGGCAGCATCTGTATACAAATCAGTCGTTGGAGCCCAAGTAATCACTGGTGAAGGCGGAGTGAAAGTAAACATTCTGCCTGAAGCTGGAACACCAGCATTCGAATTATTCGCAGTAGTAGTACTAGTCGTATTAGAAGTTAAAGTTACACTACTGAAGTTAGTTCCATTGATCGAATAACCAACAGAGGCTGAACCTGCAGTTTGAGCACCAAAAGTTCCATAACGGTATTCAATTACATTGGTAGTTTCATACAACCAAGCTTGGAATGTAGAATTCGCAGCACCTGACACAGCACGTGGAATAGTTACATTCCACTGAACAATGAAAATTCTGTTAGGCGCAGTACCTGTAACTAAAGTTTTCACACTTCCATCAGAACCAGTAGCCAAGTCATCCCAGTAAGGATATAATCTAGGAATATTAGACGTACTTGTAACACTATTAGTGAATTCATTAGTTGCTGCAGTTGATCCTAACTTAATCCATCCGTCAGGAGATACTGAGTACTGAGAATATGTTACTCCGTTAAATACAAAGTTGAAACCGATGTTCAATGGTGAAACAGTCACATCATCATCATTACTAGTGGTAAGAACAGTAGTAGCACCCGTCATAGGATCAAGTGATGCGCCTGTACTTGTAGAGAACGACAATACACTAGGAACTGTAGCAGTCAAAGTACTTATTCCGTTAGCACAAACTGCAGCTGGTGTAGCTGTAGTCGATGTTAAAACTGGGTAAGCCGTTACTGTAGCTGTGAATGTTGTTGAAGTAGTACAGAAACCATCAGTAGCAGTTACCGTGTAAGTGTATGTTCCTGCAGCAGTTGGAGTGATGGTTTGGCTAGCACCTGTTAATGGCGTAGTGATACCACTTCCTGTTGTAGAAGTCCATGTATAAGTGTAGCTAGCATTTAAGCTAGAAGCTGTTACTGTAAAACCACTTCCAATACAAACACTCTGATTAGCAATAGTATCGATGCTGTCAGGAGCATTTACAGTAGCTGTAATTAAAGTTCTTGCACTTTCACAACCTGTAGCAGGATCAACAACTGATACGTAGAAATTAGTAGTAGCACTAATAGCTGTAGTATAAGTTGCAGAAGTACTGCTTTGTAAAGCTGTTGTAGTAACGTTGTCTGCATACCACTTAAATGTAGGAGTGGTAAATGCATTAGGATCTGTAACAGAAACTAATGGAACAGCAGTCCCACAAGTTGCATCTGTAACACCTTGAACTGGAGCTGATGGAACAGGGTTAACTGTAACTGTCACACCGCTTGGTGTAATAGTACATCCGGCCGCAGTAATAGTAGGAGTATACGTTGTAGTTGTTGTTGGGTTAACTACAACATTGTTACCTGAGAAAGTATTGGTTCCGTCATTCCAAGAAACCGAAGTAATCGCTGGAGCGGCATTATAACCAAAAGTTGCTAATGGTCTGTTGGTAAATGTAGTTCCAGAGGCAGCAGTACATGCGCCAGCCGTAGCTAACAATTGTGAATTTCTTACAGTTGCAGGCGTAGTAGCTGCCACAGTAGAAGATCCGCTAGCAGAAGCGACTGTATAACAGATATTCACTAAGACGTCTGAAACTCCATCCCAAGCATAAGGTGTTTGGAATGTATGTGTATTCACACCAGATACCGGGGTAAATGATGCTTGAGTATATACTTGAGTTAACGAAGGTGTTTGGAAAGCAGCAACAGCAGTTGTTGAAGTTGCGGCTCCTAAACTAATAGTATAGTTGGTGTAAGCACCGCTACCAACACTAGTAACATTGAAACCAATAGATGTCAAGTTACCAGCTGTAACACCAGCAGCAGTTAATTCTGCGGCAGTGTAAATAAGTTGGTGTCTAAAATCACCACTACCAAAACCATGTCTGTAAACACTTCCTGAGAACTCAGTAGTAGTTTGTGTACCTATGGTTGCAGAACCCGGAGCGCTAAGCGTAGCAGTCAAAGTGGTAGCTGTATTACTAGCACAAACGGTTGTTGAACTCGCTGTAGCTGAAGCCATACCAAATAATGGCTCATCTTTATAAGTAACTCCTGATTGTGTTTTAACCAAGCCATTTCCATCTGTAGCAGTGACAGACCAAGCAACGGTTGCGTTCACTGGGCTAACAGTTGGGATAACTCCAGACCAAACATCCATCGATGGGAAACCATTACCAGTAGTGTTAGTCATAGTAATTGCAGTTTGTGCAGTACCATTAACAGAGTAGTTAATTACTACACCTGTTACAGCAGCTCCTCCAGGAGTTACTTCAACAGTTACTGTTCTAGCAGCATTTGCACACTGATTACCTGATGGAGAAATTGTCAAGTTAGCTAAACTAGCCGCCGCTTTATTACCCATCAAGAAGAAACCTGGCAAGGTAGTATTTTTAGGTGCAGTAGTTTCCATGGTGTTTGAAGTAGTAGTTACTGTAACACCACCTTGAATGTCATAGGCTCCGTTTACAGTAGTACTTGCAGCAATTGCATCTCTTCCTGTTGGATCATCATTCAATCTGATTAAAGTATCAGTGAAGTTTGCAGATCCGTTTGTGATGCTAGCCGCCCAGTATTTAGTAGAACTAATGGCACTAATATTCAAACCTGGAGTACCTCCAGCGTTTCCATCAAATGCTTCAGCTTGAACCGTAACCGTTCCTCCTGCATTGGTTGTTGGATTCACCAATGAGAAAGTATTCAACGCACTCTTACCAATTGGAAAAGTGTAAGTTGAACCAGTTACTAAACTAGCTGGCAAGGTAAGAGCCAAAGGACCGTTAACATATGCAGTAGCTAAAGTTCTAACAATGCTACCTGTAGTTGTACCTGTAACCGTTAAAACGTTTGAACTATCTGTATTAATGTTTCCTCCAGACAAAGCATTGAAAGTCAAAGTTGTTGCAGAAAGATTACCACCTGCAATTGTTAAACCATTAGAGTTTGTCTGAGTTAAGAAGCCTAAAGCACGTGAGGTAGGAATTTCAAAGCCAGTTGTTCTAGCAGCTAATTCCTGAGCATAAATTACACCATGTGTTCCTGTACCTAAATTAAAGGTAGGAGCAGCATCAAATGAACCTCCTGCTAAAACGTTACCTGCATAACCAATTTGAACTGTTGTGTTCAAAGCAGCACCAGTACCAAAAGTAATTTTGTTACTATTGGTTACAGCACCATTGAACAAGTTCACTCTTAACAAAGGAATCTGGTTGGTATGGGTAATAGTCAAACCACTTGTGTTTTGGACAGACATAGTACCAATATTAGTTAGTACTGTTCCTGAACCAGCAAAAGTTTGCGCGACGTTTGTAGGTGAGAAGAACTGTAATGTTGAAGGACTAGCCGTACCGGTAAGTGTTCCATCATTTGTAAATGTAGTACCTCTTTGCGAATAGAAAGCAGAGTTAATATTCAAAGTACCTGCAGCACCAATGTTAGTGTTACCTAATACAACAACACCGTTAGTTGAAGTTGTACCATTTCCTGATTGGAAAGTACCGCCATTGATATTCACGTTTCCATTCACTGTTACAGTACCTGAAGTAACTGCTCTGAAAATACCTGTTCCGGTAGCAGTAACTGTAAGGTTTCCTTTAATAACAGCTGTTGTACCAGAAGTCCATACACTCTGAGTACCTGTAGAAGTAGTTGAGTTGTATACAAAATTTCCAAAACTTTGTGTTGGGTTAGTAATACCTGTTGAAGTAGTACCCCCTGTAATAGTAACTGTAGATGTGGTATCCCAAGTTGCCAATGGGATAAAACCATTGGTTGTTGTAAATGAACCGTGTGAGTAGTTAGATCCTGAAGCAAAAGCTAAAGTGGCTGTAGAACCAGTCATACAACCAGAAGATCCAGCAATGTTATTGTTAACAGAACCAGTAACAGTTACTAAAGTACCTGTACCTCCTGTTGTGTTAATTAAGTTGGAAGTACTTCCAGCAGCATTGTAAGTACCCGCAATGAGACCTGTATTTCCAGTTCCTGAAAAAGCAAATGCAGCAGCATTCGCAGCATTACTTAAATTTAAAGTACTACCAGCTTCAACTACTAAATCATCACCACCACCACCACTAATTGTGGTTGTTCTGGTAGTTGTAATACTTGATTGAAGAGTTAAGTTCGTGTTGCTAGTTACTTTGAACTGACCAATCGTTTGAGCAGCTACATCATGACTAATGATTAACGAACCGCCAGAAGTTGTACCAGCACCATCAACAATTAAAATGTCACTACTTGCTGGCGTAGTTCTATTGCTTCCACCACCAGCAGGGTTGGTGTTCCAGTTAGAAGCAAGCCCCCATGTAGACCCAGAAGCTCCTACCCAATAATAGGTTGTACCTGCTGTAGTAGCTTGAGAACCTGTGATTCCGGTTGTAAATAATGCTTCAGTACCAGCTTGTATCTTATAGTAATAAGTTGTACCCGGACTAAGACCAGTTTGTGCCAAGGAATAAGCCGTACCTGTTCCAGCCGAAGTAGTCGAAGCAACTACCGATGTAACAACACCAGTAGTAAAACCAGCGTCTAACGCTCTAGTTACTACAAAGAAGCTCTCCCCAACTGCATTATCAACCCAGTTAGGTGTAATTGTTGACAAAGTAACAGCCGTAAACGTCAAACTACTTGCGTCGCCTGTTGGCGCCGTTTGACCCGGTGTAAATTGAAAAAATCTTCTCGATCCTTGAGAAGATGACCCCATGTTGGCAACAAGAGGAGAACCAGTTGTAGCTCCCGACCCAGCCGCAATTGTGTTAGATGCTAATGTAGCAGATGCAGCGAAAGTTGGCGTAGCACTGATAGTGATGGAGCCAGCAGTTGTAGCAGTATTGCTCGATGCAATAAATATTGATCTTGTTTGAGAAGTAGAAGCCGAATTGTATAGCTCACCATACATGTAAGTCACAATACCTGTTGTTTCTTCTATCCAAACTTGCATATTACCAGCGTTGGTAATGTTTACGAAGTTGACATAAAATTGATTCCATTCAACAACCAATTTTCTGTTTGGAGCAGTACCAATCACCTTGATACGAATTCCATTTCCAACCTCGTTATCCCCAGTCATCGGCGCCAAAATAGCTCTGTTTGCCGTCAGCGAAGATTCTTGCGAAGCAGCAGCTGTAGCAGAAGCAGATGCATGGAGCACCATCTGGCCGTTCGAGTTTGCACTGAAATGCGTGTACTTTCCACCCATAAAGTAGAAGTCAAACCCGATTGCGGTAATAGTACCTGCGGTGTCATCATTGACCCCTGTCATGATAGTTGTACTACCAGAAGACAAGTCTTCAAGCGTGCCGTTAGTACCGGTTGAATAAACGTAATTGGTTATGTTCTGCGCATTTGCCCATTGGCCTGTGGCCAAAAACAAAAACATCAGAAGTAAAACCAACCACGATTTTCTCGTGTTTTTGGAACTGGATGTAGGCGGAGAACCGACCGTATCCCCAATTCCGCTTCTAAGCCAAGTATCCCTACCTGAACTTAAAGAATTGTAGTTTACATTCATAATTAAAAAATTGGGTTAAATAAATAAAGCTGTTAATATATAAAGAGTTAATAAAAGGTTAATGCAAATCACACTATAATCGACGAAAAGCACTGAAATACCGATTAAATACAAAAAAGAAGTAAGCCTTAAAAAATTAAAACTTACTACTTTTCTGTTAATTCCTTAATAAATCTATTAGAAAATTATTTTTTTATTGACAACATCACCATTGACAGTGGCAATTTGAACCATCAAAACTTGACTTGCCAAACCAAGATTAGGCAACAATATTGACTTGCTATTCACATTATTTCTTGAAATAATTAAACGTCCTTGAACGTCATACACCTTAACTGATTGTATATTAATTTTTGAAGTTTCAATGCGAATATCGTCTAGTTGTTTGAATACAATCACGTCATTTTCTTGAAAGTCAACCGGACTAACATTAAGCAAATTAGTGTAGCGAAGCACAAAGCGATTATTGAAAGTCCCCGCTTCGGTAACAAAAGTGTATGAGCCTGATTTAAGATCGTGATAAGTATTTAATACTGTGTCTTCAATATATATAGGAGTAGTAACTTCCGAAAGCAATCCATCTGTATTAGAAAGCGCAATAGTAAAGCTGCCAGCAGCATCAGTTCTATAACCCAGAGGCACTTGATCATTTGAATCAAAAGGCAAGGATCTTCCTTGAATAGTAAGATTTTTAGAATCGACTACCGAATAAAAACTAATTGGATTACCTGCCTCAAGAACTTCTCCATCAAAACCGTTTTCATATTCATTGGTAGCATTTTCTACATAACCAACCAACAATTGTTTGAACTTATCTCCAGCGGAGTCCGTTAAATCTAGCCACAACCTATGCTTCTCTTGTGTTGCAGACATACGGAAAAACTGTGTATTCGAACCAGCTACACGCATCGAATTTCTGAACGTAACTGTACTAGTTCCAGCAGTTACAACTCTGGCCATAAAACCTTGACCTGAAGATATAATCCCTGTTGGAACAGCGTTGTTCAGACCTGGCGCACCTGCGGTAGGGATTGCCCCTAAAGTTCCTCCTGTTCTATTATAGGTTGCGAAATCACTAGACACATAATTACTTCCATTAAACAAAGTGTTGTGGGTCCAGAAATAAAATGTTGTACCTGTACCTAGGGTACCTAAAACTCCTGGGTTTCCATCCATTAAAAGATCGGCACTTAATGGGCTTGGGTAAGGATTACCAATAAAATTAAGATCGTTGCCCGCAGAGTTGTTGTATACTGTTACACTATAATTCCCATTGTTAGGTGTACCCTTAAAAATATGAATAGATTCTTGGTAAGTATTAACTGGATGCCCTTGAGGTCCACGAATACCATAACCCACCCCAGGGGTCATTGTAGAAATAATAGAAGGGTATGTCCATACATAGGCATTTGAATCAAACCTAATATACTTATCAGCTAAAGTTCCTGGAGCAAACACATTCAATACGGTATTCGATAGCGGAGAAGACCAATAAGTATAGTCAAATTTTCGAGTATAAATGGTTCTTTGATAACTAACATTGGTAGCAGAAGAAATATTGGTGTTCGTCGTTGCTAAAGGATTCTGCATTAAACTAGCCGCTCCGGAGAAAGGATATGTCGTATCATCCAAGAAATTCAAGGCTCCGGTTGCAGCAACATTAACTATTCCATTGACGGTAAGCGTTACTCCCGGGTTTACATTCACCGTCGCGCCGTTGTTAACTTTTAGTGAACAAATTGACAAATCTGCCGATAGTGTTAAAGTACCTGAAGTAACCGTTACATTATCCGTTGGAGTTGGAGGACCAGGATTCCACGCACCATTCCAAGTAACAGTTGGATAAGTAATTGTAATAGTGTTCGAAAAAAGTGTCGGACAACCTTGAATCATTGCTCTAATGTAGGTGGTACTAGAAAGACCCGTTACATCTGCCGGAGTTAAGATGTCTTTACCAGCAGAACCCGGAATTGTGGTAGCTCCGGTAAATCCGGGATTATCAGCCATTTGCCAACCTACAATAGTTGCAGGAACACTAGGAACATAACCTGTTAGCGTAATATTAGAAGAAATAGCAGTATCGCCACATGATAAAGTTTGATTACCCGTTGCAGCACCAGCTTGAGTTACTGTGACAGTTACTGGCGTACTAGTATCACAGAAAGGAGGCGTTAATGCTGCTGCAGTAGCAACGTAGGTTTGATCAGCGTTTAACTTAGCATAAACTACACCTGTAGCAGTACCCGCATATGGTACTGTAGCCCCAGCATCAAGCCACAAACCAGTTGTTGGCGCCCATGTTAAAAGAGCAGGTGTACTTCCTGTGATTTTAAAATTATCAATACACCACCACCAAGCATATGGAGCATCAATGTATTTGAATTTGATACGAACATGAGTGTTTGCAGGAATTGCATAAGCAGACAAATCAATAATTTCATTTACAAATGAAGTTCTTCCTCCCTGATCAGAATTGTAAACCCGTAAAGTTGTCCATACCTCAGAAGCGTTTAAATCAAGTGTACCATTAGTATCAATCATAATCTGAACTTCTGCTGTACCTCCTAAATCATCATAATGATGCCAAAAACTCATCGAAACATTAGTAAAAGTAGACAAGTCAAAATCAGGAGACACAATTTCAGTATTAGTGTTACCTCCTGAACCTTGAGCATCACTATTGGTCATAAAAAACTGACTAGAATCGTTACTTGAAAAAGTAAAACTATTGAAAGGCTCTAAATATGGGCTTGGTCTCAAAGTCCATGTAGAACCTGCTGGCCCAAGTCTAGTTCCACCAGTTGATGTATTGAACGACACAAAAGAATTGGTTGGACTATTGAAGTCTTCCTCAATCACGACAGCACCATTAACAATACCTCCTGTAGCTACTATAGGAGTCGTAATACCAGCGCATACTGGAATCGTTGACGGAGTGAAAACAATTGGAGTAGGAACATCGTATACAGTTACAGTATAAGTAACCGTATTTGACAAAAACAATCCACTAGCTTGTGTAGCTGTAAGCGTATAGGTATTTACTCCTGAGTTAGTCGGATTGAAAACCCACCCTGAGATTGCATCGCCAGTTACACCAACACTAGGATTCCAAACAAAATTATCATAGCTACCGGCTCCTGCGGTTAAAGTAATTAAAGGAGACGATCCTCCATTACAATAAGAAGTGAATGAACCCGAGATAGTTAAAGGGGGTGGCGGTGAAGTTACAAAAACTGAATAATCTTCAAATGTGCCCCATGTACCTGTATAACATGGACCATTGGTAGTTGCAGGTGCCACAACCTGAGACAAATTATTGGCATCTGAAGCTCCAATACGCATTCTATGAGGACCTAGAGCAGCAGTGAGAGGAACATTAAAACTGATATTATTTAATCCATTAGGCAATTCAGCACCGCCATTATCAAATACAGTTTCGCCAGCATCAAAAAAATCGCCATCGTCGTTGTAATCAATCCAGATTCTTGTATAATATCCTGACCCAACAAAGCCTGCAATTGAGAACCTGATTGACATATTTACTGTTGTGTTCTGAGAAATATTTGTTGACAAGTTGGTATAATTTCCATAATTACCAGTCTCAGCACCAGTAGTATTATTAATAGAACCAATAGTCACATTAATAATTCCTTGACTGTCAACACTCGTTGGTCCTGGAGTACAAGGTGAGGGAGGAGGAGCCAAAGTAGTAAATGATGCCAATGTTGACCAAGCACTATATACTCCAGCGCAATTAGATCTAACCCAAATATAATAGGTAGTAGAAGATGTTAAACCAGTTAAGGTCGTTACCGTTCCAGCGATTACCCCAGATATTGAACTAGTAGCTATAGGTGCAGTTGCAGAAGTAGATACATAATACTCATAACCTGCAGATGGAGCTGGTGATGGAGCAGTCCAACCTACAATGGCAGAGTTATAAGTAACCGAAGCTGGTGTTAATGATGTTGGCGGAGAACAGGTTGGATCTCCAAGTGAAATTTCATCAATCTGCAAATACCCTTGGTTAAATGCCGCATATCCATTGAAGCCTAGATAATAATTCCCGGTGCCCGGAGCAACAAAGTGGAATGTAAATGTATTTGGAGAGGATTTAATCGCATCATGGTTGGCTAGCAAAGTAGTCATACCAGCAGCTGTATTAACAGTGCCTATTTTAACCTGCATTCTCTGGTTGAACTGAGCCAACTCGCGCGAGCCTCCATACTTATATGACACTCTATAGGTATTACCAGCTGTTAATGAAATCAATCTGGTAAAGAACCAAGTGTCAGTAGCAGCGACACTAGCCGTTTTAAGATTTTTATTTGTAAAACCATAATAAGGCACTACATTGTTTACCGTAATCATAGCAGCACCTGTTGTAACGACTGTACTAGTACAATTGGGGATGGCTGGAACCGTAACCCCTTCAAAATTTTCAGAATAAGGATAAACTGGCGTTGAACATAAAGGCGTTAATGATCCCGTTATGCATTGAGCAAAAGGTTTACAACTTGATCGAACGAAAAAAGTATAAGATGTACCAGCAACCAAACCAGTTATCGAGGCACTAGTTAAAGAGGTATTGGTTGGCCCACCAATTGTTGTTCCCGATACAGTTTCGCGCACTTCCCAAATATAATCTACAAAAGAGGC
This sequence comes from Flavobacterium lotistagni, assembly GCF_011392125.1. Taxonomy (GTDB): domain Bacteria; phylum Bacteroidota; class Bacteroidia; order Flavobacteriales; family Flavobacteriaceae; genus Flavobacterium; species Flavobacterium lotistagni. Next base: position 13,279 of record NZ_JAAJBU010000009.1, on the reverse strand, counting down.
TGTTTCAAAAGCTGGGGCCGTCCAACTGAAATTTACCGTGGTATTATCAACTTGTAAATTAGTGACCAAGTTAGTCGTATTGAAACAAGAAGGTGTCCAAGTAAACATGGTATTTGCAGCCGGTCCTCCACCAACAGTATTATTCAAGGCAATGGTATTGTTATTAGCAACACCCGGAGCTGTCGCTGACCAAGGGCCAATTCTATTACTAAAACTTGTATTAGTCAAACCCCTCAACCCTACTTGACCGGTTGTAGAAGTTGCTGAAGCAGTGGTCCACGACTTATATTGAATCTCAATCCTCATATCCGCCTCATACAAACGAATTTGAAAATTAACAAACCCATCCAAGTTTGTGGTAAGGTTTCGACGCTTCATGTTTTTGTACTCGACAGTAAAAACCTGACTTCCTGCCGAGCCAGTTGTCAAATATTTGATATCTGCTCCGTCATTTAAATAAGCAGTACTTGCTCCGAGTTGAATATTTCCAGCTAAGTTAGCACCAAAACCTGAAATGGCTCCACTATATGCGGTACCACTACTTATAGGAGTAGTTGCTCCTGCTGGCGAGGTTGAACCAAAAGTGATGTAACCATTGTCTGAAATTGTTACCGTGCTATATAGCGCATTGTTGAATGCAAAGTTAAATCCAATCGAAATACCAGTTGCATTAATCTGTGCAGCACCTCCAAAACTTACTCCTGCTGCTCCAGACACCGAAGTTCCACCAACCATGTCCACATAAGCAGGACCCGTTGATTGAGCAAAAGTATAGTCATTAGCAAAATTACCTTGAGCATGAATTGATCCACTCAATAAGAACAAAGCCGAGATAAACAAGAAGGAATAAAAAAATGAATTCACTTTTGCTTTGCCGACTGAGAAGTAGGCGCTTGAGTTAAGAAGTAATTTTTTTGTCATAATGTTATAATTTAATGAAATGAGGCTGTTTGGTTTTTTCTTAGCAATTAAATAAGGGTAAATCTAAATTTTAGGTTAAATTTTTGGAAATAAATTTAGAAGAAATCAATTGTACTACAAAATTAATCGTCTTAAAATTCATTAAGCTCCGTTGAAATACATTTTAACACCGACAAAGTGCGCTTTTCTTAAAAAATATAATCAAAAATACTTACAAAATTCAACATAGATTATTCATGCTTCTGCAACATTAAAGGAATATATAAAACCAAGTCATTCAGATAAATAAGAAATCATTATTCTTATGAGCAAATAATTTCCCTTAGCAACTTTACTACATTTTATACCTTAATATATATACACTTTAAAAATGCTACCTAATTATACTTTTATAAAAACGAAAAACCTCCCTTGACGAAGGAGGCTTCTCTTGAGTTAACCTAACTATGTTAAAATAAAACTATGCGATGTTTGAAGCGTATTGTGACGCTTTTTTCAAAAACGTTTTGATAAGCAATCTGTTCGGTGCGATACCAGAAGTCATCATTTGCTTTTTTGAAGAAGTTTCTTTGGTGATGTTCTCGTTGGTAGTTTGTTTTGTACCCATGAACCAAGAAATCGTGTTGATTGAAGCATTTGACTCTACTGTAGTTGATGTAGCTGCTACTGGAGTTTCAATCGCTGTTTGGGCAAAGCTCACCGAAGACAACATCATCATTACCAAAACAACCATCATTTTGATTGCGTTTGAAGTAGTGTTTGCTGTTGTGTTCATATCGTGTGTGTTACTTTGTTTGTACATGACAAATCTAGGGCAACACCCACGCCTACTGAAATTGCTTCGGTAACTAACACCAAAACTCGTTGAACTTACACTTTTTTCAAATCTGAAGTATTTCGGCTAAAAAAAGTGCATTTCGTGGAGCATTTTGCTGCTGCTAGGCGGCGAATGAACCTTTTAGACACAAAACCTTGCTAATTAAAATAGGCTTACTAAATATTAAGGTATAGTTCAAAGATTAGTTGACAATCTTCTTGACAACAACTTGATTCTGCTCAGAAGTTACTTTTACCATCAATACTCCTTTAACCGTTGGCAAACTAAAACGAACTTCTCCTGCATTGACTGCTTCTTTCACTAACAAAAGCCTTCCATTAACATCGTAAATTTCTATCTTATCAATCAAGACATTGCTTGAATGAACAACTGCTTCATTATCTTGCTTGTATACGACAACCGAATTATTGGTGAATGAACCTTCTTTTACCGTGAGCAGATTTTCATAGCGCAATTCGAAACGAGAATTAAAAACTCCAGCTTCTGACGCAAAAACATATGGTGCAGCGGTCAAATCATGAAGGGTATTGGTAAAGTTATCATTCAGATATATATTTTGCCCAGCACTCGCAAACAATCCGTCAATATTATTAATAGCAATCGTGTAAGTTCCTCCTAATTGTGATTTGAATCCTAACGGAACAATGTCGTTTGACGTGAAAGTTCCCCGACCTTGAATAGCATACTCTTGATTATCAATAAGCGAAGTCAGCGCCGTAGGGCTATCATTAAAAAAACGGCCATCTATAGCTGGATCAATCCCTGCTGTTGCATTGGGCATGTAAGCCACGAGTGTTTGTCCAAAGAAACCTTCCGTAGAGGTTAAATTCAGCCATATCCTGCTTCGTTCATTGGTCATTCTTAGAAACGGGGCATTAGAGTTCCCTATACGCATTGAATTGGTAAAAGAAATAGTAGAGGAAGTTGCTTTGGCAATAAAACCCTGACAAGGCTGAATAATCCCATTGGGCACTAAAGACAACGGATCACTTCCTGAATTAGAAGTTCCACCAGCCAAAGTATAAGTAGCATAAGAAGTAGTTACAGTGTTATTGGTTTTTCTCCAAAAATACAATGCCTCAGTTAATCCATTGGCGGCAATAAATGTATCGGCATCAATAGCAGATGGATACGGATTACCAATCGCATTGTAACCTCCGTTAGTAACAGCTACATTGACATCGCCGTTGTGAGGATTCCCTATGAAAGCACCCGTCCAATTAGTGGGTGTTGCTGGGTGATTGTTAGGCATTCGGATAAGATAGCCTTTTGCGGTTTCAAAGGTTGCAGCGGAAGGAGTTGCTACAGCAACATATAAATTTGTATTTGGGTCATAAGTGTAGAAACGATTAGGCAGAGTTTCTGGCGAGAAAGGCTGTAAAAATTGATTGTCAACCGGTGAAGACCACATAACATAATCTTGGCGCATCAATGGAGCCGAAGTGCGCTCTACAATAATATTCCCAGAATTAACCACATTTGTATTCTGCAACAAATTAGCATTACTTTTCAGGGTAAAATTACTTCCCGCATCAACAGTCAAGACTCCATTAATCGTTACATTATTGCCACTAGATATAATCACTGATGCATTATTGGTCACATTAATGGTACAAGCCTCCAAATTAGTGGTTGTGGTATAATTTGCAGTAAAAACAACCGCCGAGGTTGAACTAGGCGTTCCGTTGCTCCATGCGCTACCATTCCAAGTGGTGGTGGCACCGGTAGAGATAGTTACTACTGATGTATTCACAGAGGCACATCCGCCATTAGTCACCACTGCTCTATAATAAGTCGTCGCGCTGATAGTTCCCATCTGCGCACTGGTCAAAGTAGCTCCTGTAGCTCCGGCAATATTCGTGAAAGTAGTATTATTGGTCGATGATTGCCATTGAATGGTTCCTGTATTACCTGTTAAAGCAATATTCCCAGGTTGGGTTCCTGAACAAATCGTTTGATTAGCCGACACTGTACCTGCTACTGAAGCAGTACTTACGGTTACTGTAACCGATGAAGATACAGCCGAGGCACATACTCCACTGGTTACTACCGCACGATAATAACGCGTGGCTGTTAAAGTACCCATTTGTCCGCTAGTCAAAGTGGCTGCCGTAGCTCCGGCGATATTCGTGAAAGTAGTATTGTTTGTTGATGACTGCCATTGAATCGTTCCGGTGTTGCCTGTCAAGGTAATATTCCCAGGTTGTGTACCCGTGCAAATCGATTGATTGGCCGAAACTGTGCCTGCTACTGAAACCGCATTGGTGGTTACGGTAACCGAAGCAGTGTTTACCGAAGCACATCCGCCATTAGTCACTACTGCTCTATAATAAGTAGTCGCGTTGATTGCTCCCATCTGTACACTCGTCAAAGTAGCTCCTGTCGCTCCGGCGATATTCGTGAAAGTAATATTATCTGGTGAAGATTGCCAATGGATGGTTCCTGTATTGCCTGTTAGGGTGATATTCCCTGGTGAAGTTCCTGAACAAATCGTTTGATTGGCCGACACTGTGCCTGCTATCGAAGCCGTACTTACGGTTACTGTAACTGAAGCTGAATTCACCGCAGCACATGGGCTGTTAGTTACTACCGCACGATAATAGCGCGTAGCGGTTAAAGTTCCCATCTGTGCGCTAGTCAAAGTAGCTGAAGTAGCTCCAGCAATATTTGTGAAAGTAGTATTATTAGTTGAAGATTGCCATTGGATGTTTCCCGTATTACCTGTCAGGGTAATATTCCCAGGCTGTGTCCCTGTACAAATTATTTGATTCGCCGAAACAGTACCTGCTACTGAAGTAACCACATTAACCGTCACCGAAGATGAAGTAACCGAGGCACATACTCCACTGGTTACTACCGCACGATAATAACGCGTGGTGGTTAAAGTTCCCATCTGTGCACTAGTCAAAGTAGCCGCTGTAGCTCCTGTAATATTCGTGAAAGTAATATTATCTGATGAAGATTGCCATTGGATGGTTCCTGTATTGCCTGTCAAGGTAATATTTCCAGGTGAAGTTCCTGAACAAATCGTTTGGTTCGCCGATACTGTGCCTGCTACTGAAGCCGTACTTACGGTTACTGTAACCGAAGCTGAATTCACCGCAGCACATGGGCTGTTAGTTACTACCGCACGATAATAGCGTGTGGCTGTTAAAGTACCCATCTGCGCACTAGTCAAAGTAGCTCCTGTAGCTCCGGCAATATTCGTGAAAGTAGTATTATTGGTCGATGATTGCCATTGGATGGTTCCTGTATTACCCGTTAAGGAAATATTCCCCGGTTGGGTTCCAGAACAAATCGTTTGATTAGCCGACACAGTGCCTGCCACCGAAGTAGTACTCACTGTTACCGTTACCGACGACGATGTAACCGAGGCACATACTCCACTGGTTACTACCGCACGATAATAACGCGTGGCTGTTAAAGTACCCATTTGTCCGCTAGTCAAAGTGGCTGCTGTAGCTCCAGCGATATTCGTGAAAGTAGTATTGTTTGTTGAAGACTGCCATTGAATCGTTCCGGTGTTGCCTGTCAAGGTAATATTTCCAGGTGAAGTTCCTGAACAAATCGTTTGATTGGCCGAAACTGTGCCTGCTACTGAAACAGCATTGGTGGTTACGGTAACCGAAGCCGTGTTTACCGAAGCACATCCGCCATTAGTCACCACTGCCCTATAATAAGTCGTCGCGCTGATAGTTCCCATCTGCGCACTGGTCAAAGTAGCTCCTGTAGCTCCGGCAATATTCGTGAAAGTAGTATTATTGGTCGATGATTGCCATTGAATGGTTCCTGTATTACCTGTTAAAGCAATATTCCCAGGTTGGGTTCCTGAACAAATCGTTTGATTAGCCGACACTGTACCTGCTACTGAAGCAGTACTTACGGTTACTGTAACCGATGAAGATACAGCCGAGGCACATACTCCACTGGTTACTACCGCACGATAATAACGCGTGGCTGTTAAAGTACCCATTTGTCCGCTAGTCAAAGTGGCTGCCGTAGCTCCGGCGATATTCGTGAAAGTAGTATTGTTTGTTGATGACTGCCATTGAATCGTTCCGGTGTTGCCTGTCAAGGTAATATTCCCAGGTTGTGTACCCGTGCAAATCGATTGATTGGCCGAAACTGTGCCTGCTACTGAAACCGCATTGGTGGTTACGGTAACCGAAGCAGTGTTTACCGAAGCACATCCGCCATTAGTCACTACTGCTCTATAATAAGTAGTCGCGTTGATTGCTCCCATCTGTACACTCGTCAAAGTAGCTCCTGTCGCTCCGGCGATATTCGTGAAAGTAATATTATCTGGTGAAGATTGCCATTGGATGGTTCCTGTATTGCCTGTTAGGATGATATTCCCTGGTGAAGTTCCTGAACAAATTGTTTGATTCGCCGACACTGTGCCTGCCACTGAAGTATTCACAGTAACCGCTAGGCTTCTGGCCGCACTAGACCCACAGCCATTTACAGATACCACAGTAATGTTCCCGTTCTGACCAACAGCGCCAGTAGTTACCGTGATTGCATTGGTTCCAGCTCCAGCGGTAATGGTCCATCCTGTCGGAACGGTCCAATTGTAAGAAGTTGCGTTATTTACTGGTGCTACACTATAGGTTTGTCCAGTTAGTGCCGCACATTGGGTTACTGTCCCGGTAATAGCTCCGGGAACAGCTGCAATACCCTGACTGGTCACTACAGTTGCGGTATTACTAGTAAAAGTGCATCCGGATGCTGTGGCCGCAGAGGCCGTTACAATCCGTCGATAATATCGAGTGATATTTCCTGTTGTAGTCGTAATAGCTGGTGGTGTGTAGTCTTCGGTTGTCGCACCACTAATATTGGTAAAGGTAATATTGTCTGAGGAGGATTGCCATTGAAATGAAAGTGATGGGTTGACCGTAGTGCCGTTATAGGCATAGACCGATCCATCCAAAGTAGGCGCAGCGCCACTACACACCGTAGTCAGCGACGGGGTCACCGCATTGGAAGCAGGATCGAATGGCGTTAAACTGAAACCCGCCACATTTTGACCTCCATTTTCATAAAAGTCGAAAATAATCTCACTATTCCCATTGAGGTACAGCAAGACGTTATCATAATTAGTAGGAACTTGTTCTTTCCATTCATCGAAAACCTTCACTCCATCCACATAGATTCGAATACCATCATCACCAGAGAATGCCGCTTCATAACAGCCTACTTTGGTAGAACGCATGCGGTAACGAATAGCAAAAGTTTCCGTATACATATTAGTGCGTATTGCTCCGTTGGAATAAATAGGAAGACAACTATTATTTCCGCCAAAACCTTCAGAGAGAGTCTCAGTGGTGACCGGATAATAACCTACATAATTATCTGTTGTAAAAGGATAGGAAGCTGTTGGTGAGGAAGGCGATGCCCCTCCTGGCGCTGGTGCTCCGGCCCAATTGTATACATGACCTATCCATTGGTCGGTACCGTAAGCGGTTTCTGAATCTTGAGTATTACCTATGCCGGTTAAAGTGAGCGTGAGAGCACCTCCAGTTCGGTTATCGTTGGTACAAGCACTGTGAGACAAAAGCAATTTGATCTGACCCGAAATACTCGCTGTCCAGTTTAAGGTAGCGCCACTAGTGCCTGATGCTGTAGCTACTGGAGTCACACTAGCATTAGTTGTGGCGTTGAGAACAGTAAGGTTTTCATTTCTCCCTCCATTAAAAACATTTCCTACCGAAAAAGTATAATCAAATCCTTTGACAACATCAACAACTACATATTGACCTGCATTTACCGTTCCAGTTGTAATGGTAGTAAGATTATCAACACAAAAAGTATAAGTACTTCCCACTTGAGTGAGCGGGGTTCCTGTATAAGCGCATTGCGAATGGAGATCATTAGCATATGCAAACAAAAGCATTACAATCATCAATGCTTTTTTTATGCTTTGTATTTGACTTGTTGCAGTGGGAGCCGATAAGCGATGAAAACTCGATGACACCAAGCGATGCTTACGCTTAAGAATGATTTCTTGCATGATTTCCGATGAAGTGTGTTAAAGTATGTGTGTATTCTGCCTTCAAAATTAATTGATAGTCCTATACTTACTTTTCTCGCAAAACATTAGTTATCTTCTATGTTATTAACAATCTGGTTCCTACGAAAACAAAAAATTGAAGTACGTTAGAAAACAACAAACAAATTCCGTGAATAGATTTAATCGATAAAACACGTTAAAAGAGAGCACAAAAAAAACCCTCTCGTTTGAAAGGGTTTCACTAGTATTATTGTATACTGCTCGGTACTATATCAAGGGGAGCAATTCAAATTTAATTCATTACTTTTTTGGTAATAACTTCGTTGTTTGTAGCGGTAACCTTCACGAGCAAAACTTGGCTGGCCACACCCGGATTCATGCGAACCTCAGTAGCCTTGATACCCGATTTCTCGGCCAATAATCTGCCGCTAATATCAAATATTTCAACTTTTGAAATCAGTTGTTTTGCTGCACTAATTACCAACTCCCGATTTTGTTTGTAGACCACAACACTACCATTGCTGAAAGCAGGATTGTCAACTGACAGAAGGTTCTGGTAACGCAATTCGAAACGGTCATTAAACACACCTGCTTCAGACGCAAAAGTGTAAGGAGCGGTTCTCAAATCGTGGAATGTATTGGTCAAATTGTCTTTGAGGTAAATACCTTCGGCAGCGTCTTCAAAAAGACCATCGACATGATTAATAGCAATACTATAATCACCTGCCGTGCTTACTTTGAATCCTAGTGGAACAACATCAGTCGCATCAAACGGCAAGCCTTTACCTTGAATAGCAAACTCTTCGTTATTGATTAAGGATGTCAAGGCGTTATCGCTGTCGTTCAAGAAACGGCCATCAATCATGTTGTCGTAACCGCCTGTTGCATTTTCCATGTATGCCACTAAAGTCTGGCAGAAAATTCCGGCAGAGTTTGACATGTCTAACCAAATTCTATGACGCTCCACTTCGTTTCTTCTGAAGAACAAGTTTCCGTTATTAGTGATTCGCATTCCATTGGTAAATTGCAACGAGGTAGAAGCGGTTTTCACGATAAATCCTTGGCCTACATTGATGACTCCATTCGGAGTTAACCCTAGCGGATCCGATCCGTTAGGAGTTCCCGTTCCACCGGCTAAGGTATATGTGGCGTAAGATGGATTGGCGCTGTTATTGGTTTTTCTCCAGAAATAAAGCGCATCGGTCAGGCTATTTCCGGCAATAAACAAATCGGCATCAATAGTTGATGGATAAGGGTTACCGATAGCGTAGTACAAACCGCTGGTCAAACTGCTTTGCGTGTATGTACCATTGTGGATACCCGTTCCTGTGAAAGTGCCGTTCCAGATGGTTGGCGTTGCAGGGTGGTTATTGGGCAAACGAATCAGATATCCGACACCAGTGCTGAAATTACCCGTCGCACTAGTGGCTACATATTGTCCAGCCGATCCAGCCGATCCATCAAAGGTATAAAAACGAGTAGAAAGCGTTTGTGGCGAGAAAGCCTGCAACTGCTGGCCATCTACTGGCGAAGACCACATCACGTAATCTTGACGCATCAAAGTGGCAGTATTTCTTTTTACAACTGCAGTTCCGCTTCCGGTATTTGTTCCGGTATTGTTTTGCTTTAAGTTCGCATTGTTCTCGACGGTCAAAGTACCATCGTTATCAATAAGATTATCTACTGTAAGATTGTTCCCAGACAAAATCGTCAATGATGTACCCGAATCCAAAGTAAGCGATTTAACGGTTTCTGTGGTCGAAATCTCAGGATAAAAACTGGCTGTTGAAATCACAACATCGGTTGATGATGTAGGAACACCATTAGACCAGTTCCCTGAAGTAGTCCATGTAGTGGTTGAAGCACCAGCTGTCCAGGTTGTAGTAACACTTCCGAGTTCACCAATTTGAAAATCTCCGTAACCGGTTAAGCCAGTTGCTTGTGTACTCGTACTGGTTTTAGTACCTACCGTAACGGGTGTCCAAGTAGGATTCACATAACTGCTGATGATAAAATTATTGGTATTGGCTCCGCCATCAACATCTGCTGCATCAAAGGTAAAAGTAGCATCATAGCTACCACCAGTAACACCGCTATTGGCAATGGTGTAAAAGCGATTCACCGATTTGGCTGCATCAATAGTAGAACCTGAAACCTGTGGATGATCGTTATCTGTGGTAGACACCGTAATATCTCCAGCACCTGTAACACCTGAATAAGCCGTAGTTACCGGAGCATATACTGTGGCATCACCCACTTCAAAAGTTCTAGAGTTGGTTCCAGTTGGAATATTTTTTTGCAAGTTACCTCTTACCCATCCGTTTGTATTGGCTGTAACATTGTTTCCTGACGGAATAATTACTTTGTAGGCATTGGTCACCAACTGCGCATTCAAAGTCAAGTTATTGTTTACGGTCATGTCGTTGGCCAAACTCACTGTTCCGCCACTGGTTTTGTTAACAAACAAATAATCAAACGTAGCGGCACCGATCGTGGTCACGGTAGACGTTCCAGCGCCCTCGAAGAAAACGGCTCTGGTATTTGAAATATAAGAACCATTGGTTTTCGTGTCCCAGTTACCGGTTAAATAGATATCGCCACCAATAGCTGATGACAAAGTCAAAACACTGGTACCAGAAGTATTGCCTCCAATAACTACATTTCCACCAACGGTTAATTTGTTAGTGGATGCTCCCATCGACAAAGAACCGGCACTTGCAGCTCCGTCTAGACCTAAGTTCAAGTTTCCGGCAATCGCGCGATCGGCAAAACCATTTGCAGATAAGTCTACCGTAGTGCCATTTTGTACTTGAACATTATAAGGATATCCGCTTCCGGCTGTGGTGCTCCACTCTAGGTTACGTCCATAAGTTCCACCTGTATTATATATTAAGGTAGAACCTGTTCCGTAAGTGGGTGCATTTGTAGAAACAAAACCACCCGAATTAAGTTGAAGCGCGCCATTGATTGTGGTTACTCCTCCGAAATTCATACCGCTGGTTAAAACCCAGTTTACAGATGAAGATGTCGAGAGCGTACCTGAAGCCGACCCACTAGCTGTTTTATTATTGGTGATGGCGATGGTTCCTGTTCCTGAAGTAGACACGATTGACTTGGTCGTGCCTCCAGTAGTTCCGTCGGCAAGAATATTTCCTCCACTATTATTTAACGTAAGTGTTCTTCCATTGAGGTCAAGAGTTCCAGCATTCAAGAATTGTAAAACGCTTCCAGCAGTTGTATTAATTGTTACGTTGGTAGCACTTGCAATTTGAACTGAACCCGAAGTTTTCTCTATCAGTAAATAATCAAAGAATTGAGTTCCACTCGAGGCAGTAACAACAGAAGTTCCTGTTCCTACAAAACGAACCGCACGGCTATTGTTGGTCCAAGTTCCATTATTAGTTAAATTTCCTCCTATGTACAAATCACCGGAAGTAGCATTGAGTGTCATTCCGCCACCAGTGATAGTGACATTGCCTGGAACACCGCGCCCTCCTGCTAAAGTAACCGTACCGGTAAGCACTTGAACATTGGCAGGAACACCCGATCCAGCACTAACCGAACTAGAAGCTCCACCCGTCCATTCGTTGGAAGTTCCGTATGTAGTATTATATATTAAGGTAGAAGATGCTCCGTAAGTTGGAGTAGTTTGAAAGTTTCCTCCGTTGATTTGCACATCACCGTTCAGGGTTAAAGCCGTTCCTTGAATTGCATTGGTCCCTGAAACCAATAAGAAAGTTCCGGTGGTTCCTGATGAAGGTACCGTGCGAGCAACACCTAAATTAATAGCTGCTGTACCAGTACAAGTTACTCTAACATTTGCCGGTCCGTTACTTGCTGGCCAGTAAACGTGTCCTGCATCAATAGGCCCATAAGATCCAGAAGTTAGATTATAAGCTAAAGTTCCGTTAGAACCATATGTATATGATCCGCCCCCGGTTGTTGTAGCAAAACCTCCTTGACCAATTTGTAAAGTTCCGTTGATGGTGGCAGTACCTGAAATCGTCAATGTAGCATTTAGAATTACAGTACCCCCGGCATCAACGGTAAGATTGTTCAATTGTTGTGCGGTAGAAATCGTAAGTGTTGCACCACTATTGACCACCACACTGTTTCCTGTTGGTAAAGTTGTACCACCAGTTCTATTCAAACGAAGTGTTCCGCCTGAAACAGTAGTAGTGCCATTATATGTATTGGCTCCGGTTAAAACAATGGTTCCTGCTGCAGTACTGGCAACTGTAAGATTAGAACCTGAACCACTAATAACACCTCCTAGTGTATAGGTTCCTGTACCACCAATGGTGATGGTTCTTGAAGTACTAGTTCCAAGAGCCATGGTATTTGAAAAGGTAAGATTTGCCGTTGTAACTGCAGGTGAAGTAGGAGAACCTAAAGTGAAATCACCACCCACAACTATGTTAGAATATTTTCCAGATAAATCCCTGTTGGCATTTGCTCCAATAGTTCCTCCATTAATTGTTAGAACGCCTCCTGATCCCATGCAGTTTACACCTCTTGCAACAATAGTCCCACCATTTAGAGTGAAACCGCCTCCCCAAGTTGCCCCTCCTAGAGCCCATGCACCCGAACCATTCTTCGTATAACTTGCAGTTGCTGATGTAGTCATTGCATTTCCAGCAAAATCAAGTGTAACACCACTAGACACATTGACTGGAACATTACCATTACTAAAGTTTGAAATAGTACCTCCAATTGAAGTTATTGTCGCATTGGCAGTTGCATTAATGCCCGCAACAGTAATCGCACCTCCAGTAATCGAAGTAGTCGCATTTTCAAAATTGATAATTGCGCCTCCTGTAGTGACTAATGCAGAAGTATAAGGCCCCGCAGGATTCGTACTCCACACACTTCCAGACAAAGTTCCGGAAGTACCAAAATAATTATTGGTTTGCCCTAAGACTTGTTGATTTGAAACCAAACAAATCAGCATAATCAAACAAACAACTGAAGATTTTTGTAATAATGTTTTCATAAATTAAGTATTTAAAATACAGCAAATTCACACGAGCAGACTTACCCAATATGAACTGACAAAGTTATACAAATAATAGACACCTCAAAACACATCCTAAAAAAATGTGAATTATTAATTCAAATTTAATTTGTCGAGGCATTATTTGAAAAAAAACAGTGATTTGCTGCCTATTAGCCAAAAGCAGTTGCCGTTCGTCGGTAACTATCAAATGTTTTAAAAAAACACCCAGAATCCTTATGGATTGAATAAGATGTTGCAAAATCAATAACACATTAAAAATTGCAACAAATCTGTAGCAAAATGCGCCCCTTTATCAAAATTGCTACAAGATGCCGAAGATTTGAGTTATCCTAAGAACTTTCTAAGAGTATATATATTATAGGTATAAAAAACGAAAAACCTCCCTTGACGAAGGAGGCTTCTCTTGAGTTAACCTAACTATGTTAAAATAAAACTATGCGATGTTTGAAGCGTATTGTGACGCTTTTTTCAAAAACGTTTTGATAAGCAATCT
>NZ_JAAJBU010000008.1 GCF_011392125.1 Flavobacterium lotistagni | reverse complement strand
TTGTTATTTTTGGATTTTGTCGATTGCACTTCGATCATACACTTTCATCGCTTTGTAATCTTCATGGAAAATTTCTGCGATGTGTTCGGCCGCTTCTGAATCTTCAGAAACAAGGCGGGCACCGACGCCCGAACCCGCCCCCCTGATGTCGTAGACGACGTACGAAAACCCGGCACCCGAAGGGGAACCCATATCGTGAATAGCCTCGTATTTATACTGATCGTAGTTTGTGTAGTCGGGATTAAATTCAGGGTTTACAGCATCGTGGCCTACACATAAATTGATAAAGCCTTTGACAGCTTCCAAATGGTGCTCAGGAACGCCGGTTATAACTACCGCGCTCGGATCAAAATTTTGCGACGCTAAAGCCGCTTCTTTGTTTTCAAATTTTTTCATTGGTTTTAAATTGTATTGTTGGTATTTATTTATAAAAAAACAGGAACGCACAAACCTGTTTTTGACCGATTTTAGAAATTTTGATTTACAACATTGTTAAATGCCTTATCAAAATTTCAAAGAACGTTTACGTTTTTATTATCCGTGCTTTTGTTGCATTTCCCTATCAAAAAGAGATAACTGAGAACCATCGTTTGCTCCAGTTTCTTTTAAACTCAATCGATCTTTGAAGCTGAAACCAAAGTGCTTTGAAAATGATTCGATTTCTTTTAGCATTTTTTCCCGAAGTGTTACGTGTCCTGAAACATTCGAAGCGCCGGAAATAAATGTTTGTACTAAACCACCTATGTAGCCCCGACTATTGATTTGTTCTTCTGCTTGCAAATAGTAATCAACTGATCGGGCCAGCGCATGTAAATGAATCAAATCGGGCTTTGTAAGCTTATTAGATTCAATCAGCATTTTACCGAAATGGCGATACCAAAATTTTTGATTATCAGTCAAATTTATTTTAGGCATTGGTGCCGGCAGGGTTTTCAAAATCTCATAGAGATTTTTATTCACTTCTACAACTTCACCATCATTTCTTAAAACTTTCATATTTGCTTTTGACATAACTAACATTATTAAATTAGACCCCCCCACCAAAAAACTACACCGAGTAAAATCCTGACTAAACAGCGATGTACATGATTATTGAGTTACCGAGATTTTACCCCATATCCCTTATGCGCTTCGCGACCGGATTTACTATCGTGATGTTTTTTACATCTTGACATTAACCACTTCATATCATAAGGATCATCACCTCGCGCAATCAATACTTTCACTTGCGGTTCGTGATCAGCAACCGTTGCAACGGTTGTTATTCCTTCAGCTTCACAATCACAGCAACACGGAAACAAATCCAATTGTTGCGCCCGAACCTTGCGCCACCGCCGACCGTTGTAATCGAAATCATCATCACGCCTTTCACGGTCGAACGGTACACGATCAACTATCCACGGTCTTTTAATCTTTTGCAGTTTCTTTGCCATCAGAAAGGCATATCATCATTATTACTTGAAACTTCAGAACCATAACCGGCAAAAGCCTGACTAGGCGATAAGCCTTCAAACTTATCAGCTGCCGCGTGTAATTCCTCGTCAGCCCGATTCGCAGCATCAACATCTTCAGGATCCATGAATTTTGTTTTATTTTCGTCAAAGTATAATCCTTTGCGATCTAAGGAACCATTGCGATGCTTTGCAATAATAAATTCAGTATTAGCACCCATCGATAACAATTCATCATCAGGCTCTATGTTATAGTAGGACGGTCGGTAGATAAACGCGACAACATCAGCATCCTGTTCTATTGCACCAGATTCCCGAAGATCACTAAGCACCGGTCGCTTGTTACCACGTTTCTCCAATTCACGAGAAAGCTGCGAAAGCAAGATGATCGGAATGTTCAATTCTTTCGCTAAACCTTTAAGCGTCCTGGTAATCGTTGAGATTTCTTGTTCACGGTTTCCTGTTTTTTTTAAACCGCTAAAGCTCATTAGTTGCAAGTAATCAATGATTACAATCTTTACACCGTGCTTGCGGTGCCATAACCGAATCTTAGCAACGACATCAAGCAATTCCTTTGAATGATCATCGAAGTATGCCGGATATTTAGACATACGATCTTCGAGATCAAGAAGCTGTTCAAAGTATTTCTTTTTTGAAAATCCAGTCCTGAACAACTGGCTAAGATGAAAATGGCTTGCACATGCAACCATCCTTGTTACCAATTGCAACGTTGACATTTCACAGGATATAAAACCTACAGGAATATTACGCACTACATTTTCAAGCATTCCACGAAGCACAAGCGCTGTTTTTCCCATTCCGGGCCGCGCAGCTATAATTATCAAATCCGACAACTGCCAACCGCCTGTTATCAAATCCACTTTTTTGAATCCCGTAAAAACACCAGATATTTCTTCTTCCTTTTTCGATGAAAGCAACTCGACGCGTTTCTTTATAGCTTTCAAAGCCTCTTTCATGGTAATATCAGCACCACCTGTATTAGTTTGCGCAACGAGGTTATCCAACTTCAAAGAAGCGTTATCAATCAAATCGAAAATATCAGTTTCAGGATCATACGCCGCACTCATATTTTCAGCAGAATTTTTTATCATTTGCCGCTTAACCCAAAACTGGATAAGCAACCTCGCATGATACTCGGAATGCGCACTGCTGCTAATTTTCTGAGTGAGCTGTATCAGATAGAAATCGCCACCAACCTTTTCCAAAACACCATTGCTTCTTAACTTCGCACTTACGGTAAGAAGATCAATCGGGCTGTTATCCGAATGCAATTGTTGTATTGCTTCAAAAACAAGAAAATGCTCAGATTTAAAAAAAACTTCCGGTGATTTAATGATCAGCAATACTTCATCAATCGCCTTAACATCAATCATCATAGCACCTAACACCGCTTCTTCAAGATCGACAGCCTGCGGAACCACAAGCATATTGCGATCAACATTCATAACAGGCTCAACATGTGTATTTGTTTTTGAATTAGGTTTCATTTACGATACTTTTTTATTCATGTATGCCGGTGAATCGCCGGATTTATTTTTTTCGGTTAAACCTTTACTTTTCGCGGATTCATCAAACCGCTGCCAATTACTTGAAAGCCTGTTAAGCCTCGCAAAAAGAATATCTGCCTCAAATGGCTTCTTTTCTTCTATGACTTTACAATTGAAATCGATTACGAAACGGTCAAAATCTTTAATTTTCGATTTGTTTTGCATCATCCAAGTTTCGTATCTGGACGAAAAATTCAACTGCAAAAATTCGAGTGCGGTTTCCACACTCTTATCATTTATTATATTATCAATATTATTTGTCGGATTCATTTCCGAGAAAGCAGGCTTAACTAATTCAAAATCAGATACAATAACTTGTTTAACTAACTCGGATTCATTTCCGAGTTTGCTCGGATTCATTTCCGAGTTTATCGCAAACTCGGATTCATTTCCGAGTTTATTCCAGCGTTTTCCTTTTTCAGTTAACCGTAAATAATCCCTGCGTTTTTCGTTTTCATATTCAACCAAACCTATAGCCGCTAAATATTTGAAATGCCGGTAGACAGTATCAGGCTTTTCATAAAAAAGCGGAAGCTGCTCGATTACTTTATTTCGCGAAACCCACCAGTAAGTTTTACCATTTATAGCTTTCTCACTGGCCCAGCTACTAACTTCAGTCAAAACAGACATCAAAGCAGCCTGACTAACATTCAGTTTAAATTTTATACATCGATCCTGATTAATTACGATATTGAAGCGCATACATTTCGGATTAAGATTCAGTAACTTCCAAACATTCAGCATAAGCTTCCAAAAATCGCCGCTTTGCTTCAGCAGAATCCCAAACTTTGTAATCGGGTTCAACTTTCATTACCATAGCCCGCCATTCCAAACTCAATAATTCAGAATCAATTTTTTTTATCTGGTCAACATAAGGAAATTGAAACCCAAATTTTTCAGCAATTACACCGGATAATCTTTTTTCGACAGCCTGGTAATCAGGTAACAATTTTTTAAATGGAGAAGGCATATCCAGCATATAGGCTTCAGACGCATCATGAAGCAATGCAGCTAATTTATTTTCAGGCGCCGCCATCATATAAGCATAAACTGAATGTTGGGCAACGCTCAAAAATTCATCAAGCTGGCCACCAAATCGCGGCATAAAACTCAACCCATGTGCAATATCTTGGATATCGATTGTATCAGGATCCATTATCAACAAATCAAAATACTTTCCGGAATTTGTTCTGATCGAATTTGGGGTAAACTCTTTTTTCCAATCCATAGTTTTAGGTTTATTTTCCGTGAAACTCAATAATCAATCTCTTACGGATTTTGAACATATATTTTAAATTCTTACCATTCAACGCTTTTTCAAAAAGCCGATTTTTCATTTCATCGTCAACAAAATTTGAAAGTTTTTTTGCGGTTGTTAATTTTGAATCCGAAAACAATGGGAGCAACTGGAAATCAATAAAATCATCATCTACCGGCCACCAATATTCACCAATTATTTCAGAAACTTTTATAACAAAATTTCTATTAATCATTGCGTTCAGTTGATTATCAGATTTAATTGCCGCCATTACTTAGAATTTTAAACCGCAATCATTACACAACCATTCATCACCATCCGGATCGTTTTGTAAATGTTTGCAGTTATTATGCAAACAAGTGTCCTGAAGAAATGATTCGTAGCCGTCAGTTTTAGGCCAGAATTTTTCTATCAGATACGTACATACAAAACCTAAACACCACATAAGAGCAGCACCAAAAATCGAAAACACGATTATCGCTATACCGATTTCAAATCGACTTAAATCATTCGACCACATAAACGACACATTTCAATACGTTCAAAGAAGTTTTCAGGATAACATAATACAGGTGAATTACAGCCACTTTCAACCGTATCGCCTGAATGATCAACCTTTTGATTTACACCCGAGAATGGGATGTTATCTTTTGGAATTTCCTTTTTATTATTTTCCATCATTTTACTTTTTTGATTTAAATTTTCTTTCGCCAGAATCAATAAGATTTTTAAACTTATCAACCCTTTGTTGTTTGGTAATTTTTGATTTCGATTCAGGAGCAACACGCTCACTTGCATTACTCCCGAAATCAAAATCACCGATTCCTAGAATTCCAGAAATCGCGGTTAAATGTTCCCGCAAACATTGTATCGTTTCGACTGGTATTTCAACCATACTTCCCATCAAGCATAGCATTGTTTTACCTGATCAGATAACTCCCAAAAGAAATTCCAAATTCGGGCAGGATATTTATTTTGAATCATCAGAAGTGCACAGCGATAATTCAATACTTCGCCATACGTCCTACATGATTGTAATACATCCATTAACTCTACGACTGTATATAATCTCATATCAATTCAGTTTTTTCAAAACATCTTTTAAAGCTGCGAGTATTTCGGAATCAAAATTTCTAAAATGCCAGAAATCCCATAATCGAGATTCATCAGTATTAGGAAAATAATTTTTTACTATCGCCTTTAATGCTTCGAAACTTTGGAAACCCTTATCGAAAAAATCACTTAAAACCTGAGCAGAATTTTGAGCGCTCTCAATCCTTTTGAAAGTCTTCAAATCCCTCTGTTTCAAATTAGAAGTATCAGTGATTGGCATAACCTTTGTATATTTGTATTATAATTCTGTGTATAATTATGATACAAACCTAATATAAATTATAATACAAAAAAACAAAAATGTATTATAAAAAATATTATTTTCCCAATTTTATAACGTAAAGTATTGCTTATGAACGAATTAGGCTATGAAAAAAAATTGAAAATTATATTAGAAATAGTAGATAAATTTCAACTCACAGCATACGAAATTGGAACAAATACCAAGATGAATGTGTCTGGCGTCAGTAGAATATTTGATAAAACTGTGAAAAAACCACACGAAAAATCTGTGGATAAAATATTTAATTGGTTTAATTCTCAAGAAAAGTATGCTATTTATATTAGAGAAAATATTATAAACGATCCTACACAAGCATATACTACAATTCCTCAACTTCAAGAAAGAGTAAGAGAACTCGAACGTTTTTCTGAACTAAAAGATCAGGTTATAAAATTGCTCGAAGAAAAAATAGAAACTATATTGAATGCATCAAAAAACAAAAATGAATCATGAAATTACATATACCAATATTCATATTTTTACTTGTAAGCAAGGCGGCATTTGCCCAAACTTTACGCTATGATAAAATAACCAATGAAGGTAAATTCACTGAATATTTTTCAAAATCCGGCGAATCCATTAAAATAAACGACACCATCGAAATCGGATATCCAGGTAACGGATCGAGGTTCAATTTTATAACACAAGGAAACGAACCCGCCGGAGTGATAATAGCAAATACCAAAGTTGTGGTAACAAAAATAAAATCCATTGGCAATCCAAAAAGAGGGTATAAGGCTTACTTGTTTTTTTCCGGCTATGGATTATTACCGGTAGTTATCGATTACGAATCTGCTTTGGAAACCCACGAAGTTAAAAGAAAAATCAACTAAATATAGTGAACAAAAAAGTGAACAAAAACTAATAAATATACATTTTAATTTGTTTGTAAAGCATTAAAAACCAACGCTTTACTATTTTAATAATCAACGTGCAGAGTATCCCTCTTTCTCCGCTGATAAAAATCCTAAATGGTATCAAAACCCCCGAAATCCTATGATTTTCGGGGGTTTTTGCTTTTACAGACTTTCAAAATTTATCATCAAATCTTATCGCTAAAGGGACTAAATCGAGACCCTGACAAAAACTAGAAATCTAGGGTCTCGCTAAAATCCCTTAACCCTTGCAAACATTGGGTTTGCGAATGAATTAAATAGCTTGTTCATTCAGTAAACATCTTGTTTGGCTTGGGATTGGAATTTAACTTGAAGAATAATTAACCAGTCAGTAAAATGAAAGCGAAAGTAAACCTGCATTTTTATGCAAAATCCACCAAGGCGAATGCCAAAGGGCAATTTCCAATTTATGTCCGTCTTACTGTAGATGGAATCAGAACCGAATTCAGCACTAAGAAATTTATAGAACCTTCCCGATGGTCGTCTGAAGCGTCCAAAGTGAAAGGTACAACTGAAGAAGCCCGTTCAATAAATAGTTATCTTGATGTAATAAAATCCAAAGTATTGGATATACAAATGGAGTTAATCCATAAAAATGAAAATCTAAGTATTGAGAATTTTAAAGAATTGCTTTTTGGCTCTGATGAAAAACAACGTATGCTCGTACCCATTTTTCAAGACCATAACAATAAGATAAAGGAATTGGTGGGAAAAGAATATGCTCCCGGAACATTAGAACGCTACACCACTTCTTTAAAGCATACGATTGAATTTTTGGAATGGAAATACAATGTGTCAGATATTGAAATCACAAAGATAAATCATGCTTTCATTTCTGATTATGAATTTTATTTAAGAAGCGTTAGAAACTGTGCCAATAATACGGCAGTCAAATACATTAAGAATTTCAGCAAAATAATCAAGATTTGTTTAGCCAATGATTGGTTGGAGAAAAACCCATTTGCTAATTATAAATCGAAAGTGAAAGAGGTTGAACGAGTTTATTTAACCGAAGATGAAATTCAAGTCATTACTGAAAAGGATTTAAAGAACGATAGGCTTTCGCTTGTTAGAGACATATTTCTTTTTAGCTGTTTTACAGGTCTTGCATACATTGATGTGAAGAACCTAACCAAATCACACATAAGTATTGGTATTGATGGCGAAAAATGGATTTTTACACATCGTCAGAAAACAGAGAGCGCATCAAAAATTCCAATTCTTCCCGTTACGCAAATGATTATCGATAAATACGAAAATCACCCTCAATGTTTAGGAGAAGATAAACTACTCCCTATCCTATCAAATCAAAAAATGAATGCTTATTTAAAGGAAATTGCGGGGATATGCAAAATTGATAAGGAATTGACTTTCCATATCGCCCGACACTCTTTTGCAACTACGGTAACGCTAACAAATGGTGTTCCGATTGAAAGTGTCAGCAAGATGCTTGGGCATAAGAATTTGAGAACAACTCAGCATTATGCCAAAGTTTTGGACAGAAAAGTAAGTGAGGATATGAAAAAATTGAAGGATAAATTTATGCCTGTAGTGAAATACTCATCTTCAGTGAAAAAAGCATAAACATCATTTATGTTTATAATCTATTTTGCTATAATCATAATTTTCAAAAAATTGTTTTCTGTGTGTAATACCCCAATCAACCATTTTTTCAATCACTTCTTTAATTGATTCTCCTGATTTTGTCAGTTTGTATTCGATGATAACAGGAATTGTATTATGCACAATTCTTGTTATCATACCATTCATTTCCAAATCTTTGAGTTCCTTGCTTAGCATACGGGGGGTTATTTTGGGGATATTGTTTTGAATATCCGTATATCGCTGCTTTCCAAATGTTATTGAGCTTAAAATTGCAAATTTCCACTTGCCGCTGAATACATTAATTGTATCATTTAACGCCAACACATATAACTCTGGACAAGATTTAATTTCTTTTGGAGTCGGCTTTCTACTAGTATCATTTTTAGTCATATCAAAACCTTTTTTCGAATCCTACTATACAAAAGTATAGGACTATATTTTAAGAAGCAAAGATAGTATAATATTGTAGTGTAAAAATTTAAACACATAAAAAAATGACTAAAAAAATTGTATTGATTACAGGAACAAACAGTGGCTTTGGATGGCTAACGGCAAAAAGCGTAGCTGCATTAGGACATAAAGTGTATGCTACCATGAGAGACACAAATGATAAGAATGCAGACAAAGCAAAAGCATTATCTGCGGTTGAAAACATTACAGTAGTAGATGTAGAGCTTACCAATGAGGAGAATGTACAAAAAGTCTTTGGTGAAATAATTTCTAAAGAAGGGAAGATTGATGTGTTGGTAAACAATGCTGGTTATGCAGCATACGGGGTGGCTGAAAGCTTTACCACCAAAGATGTGCAGGATATGCTTGATGTACATGTAATAGCTTATTGGAGGTTGATAAAATTGGCACTACCATATATGAGGAAGCAAGAAGAAGGTTTGATTGTAAATGTATCCAGTGGTTCCGGAAGACTTTCGTTCCCTTTTATGACTGTATATAGTGCAGCAAAATTCGGCTTGGAGGGTTTGAGTGAAGGCTTACATTATGAAGTGAAATCTTTAGGAATAGATGTGACAGTGGTAGAACCGGGCGCATACCCTACCGACATTTTTGGAAAAGTGCGAACCGGTTCTGATTTAGGTGTCAATGATGGCTATGGTTCATTACTTCAAATACCTGAACAAATGGAGGCAGGATTAACGCAGTTGCTTGAGACGGTAAAGCCCAATCCACAAGATGTAGCCGATGCTATAGTAAATTTGATAAACACGCCAAAGGGACAAAGACCATTACGTACTGTGGTGGATCACGTTACAGGGCATATAATAAAAGCATCAAATGATGCAGTACAAGTACAGCATCAAACAATGCTGCGTGACTATGGCATGGGTGATCTATTGAAATAGAATATGGCTTCTATTATTCATATCTAACCTACTATACAAAAGTATAGGACTATATTTTAAGAAGTCAAGTTAGTATAACTTTGCCTTCTAAATAATCATAAAATATAAAAAACAATGAAGCTATTAGAACCATACAAAACAGATAAACTGGATTTAAAAAATCGAGTTATCATGAGCCCTATGACTCGAAACAGATCTGACAATTCTAATCATCTTGCAACCGATATGATGGCTGAATATTACAGACAGAGAGCAACTGCAGGATTAATTATTTCAGAAGGTATAAATATAAGTCCGACCTCTATAGGTTATGCTTTTGTTCCTGGAATATGGACTTCTCCACAGACTACCAGTTGGAAAAAGGTGACATCTGCTGTTCATCAAGAAGGCGGACTAATTTACGCACAACTTTGGCATTGCGGCAGAATTTCTCATCCCGATTTGCTGAATGGCAGTTTGCCCTTAGGACCTTCTGCAATTAACGCCAATTTTTGGTCTTACACACAAAATGGTTTTCAGGATACCGTTACACCAAAAGCCATGACAATTGAAGATATTAACGAAACTATTGAGGACTTTGCGGTTGCTGCGTCAAATGCCATAGAAGCAGGATTTGATGGTATAGAACTGCATTGTGCAAATGGATACTTGTTTCATCAGTTTTTTGCGAAGTGCGCAAATCAAAGAGAAGATAATTACGGTGGTACAGTCGAGAACAGAGCGAGATTTCTATTTGAAGTTTTGGATGCGATCCAGAAGAGAATACCAGGTATTAAAATAGGAATTAAACTCGCTCCCGCGTTTCGGGGAATGTTTGGAATTGAATTGGATGACGACCAAACAACTTTATACGAATATGTAATACACAAACTTAATGAATACAATTTGGCATACGTTCATATCGGTGGATACGGAGAGGCGCAAGACCTGCAACCTATCGAAGTCGTTTTAAATAATGCAAGACGTTACCGCAAATTTTATCACGGTACCTACATCATTAATCGTGGATTTACACGTGATACCGCAAATCAGGCTATTCTCGATGGCGTTGCGGATCTGGTCTCATTTGGCGAATTGTTTATTGCAAATCCAGATCTGGTTAGACGGTTTAAAGAAAGTGCAAATTTAAACGTGCCTGATACTGAAACTTTCTACGGTGGAAATGAGATAGGATATCTTGACTATCCAACACTGAAATAGATTTAAAAAATTTACTAAAACTTTAAAATTAAAAAAAATGACAAATAAAATTTTTACAGTTATGGGTG
Source organism: Flavobacterium lotistagni (assembly GCF_011392125.1). Lineage (GTDB taxonomy): Bacteria > Bacteroidota > Bacteroidia > Flavobacteriales > Flavobacteriaceae > Flavobacterium > Flavobacterium lotistagni. The sequence goes on along the minus strand of NZ_JAAJBU010000008.1, from coordinate 143,275 downwards.
CAACAGGTAATACAGGAAGTATTGTCGCTGACACCTTGCTTGACAATGGTTATAACGTGCGGGTAATTGGCCGTTCAGCCTCAAAATTATCGAAATATGCTGACCGTGGCGCAGAAATATTCGTTGGAGATGCAAAAGATGCAGACTTTCTAATCAATGCGTTTAAAGGAGCTGATGGCGTTTACGCAATGATTCCACCAGATTATACAAGTACTGATCCAATCGGTGACTACAAGCAAGTCGCAAGTGCTTTAAAAATTGCAGTAGAGAATTCAGGTGTAAATCGCTTGGTAGTTCTCTCTGGTTTAGGTGCGGACAAAGAATCTGGAACAGGATTAATAGTTGGATTGCACACTCTTGAGAAATACTTAGCCCAAACAAATGCCGATCAATTAATCATTAGAGCCGGATTTTTCTTTAATAACTTTTTTGGTTCTTTACCTTTGATTAAGTATACAGGTATTAATGGTGGAGTACATAGCCCAGATTTACCCGTGTATATGACTTCCACTACTGATATAGGGGTTTTAGCTGCAAATGAACTCATGAATGGAAATTTTAATGGTGTTGAAATACGAGAATACCTCTCAGAATCTCCAATGACAATGAGTGAGGCAACAACCTTAATCGGAAAGGCGATTGGCAAACCGGATTTACCTTACCTGCTATTTACTGAAGAAGATTATGTCACTGGCTTAGCTAATGCTGGCATATCTTCGGAAGTAGCACACTTACTTGCAAAAATGGGTGAAGCATTCAATGACGGCAAACTAAAACCGCAACAGCAGCGTACTGCAAAAACTACAGCAAAATCTTCATTTGAATCTTTTGTTCCGATTTTGGCGCAGGTTTACAATGAGTAAATACAATATTTTCTTTTAGGAAGTTTGGAAATGGGGGGCTGATTGAAGTTATAATTGTTTATACTTCAATCAGCCTTCATCCTGTAACGACCCAAGAATCCAGTATCTATTAAAATGAGACATACTAATCTTAACACAGGAGACATTCCAAAATATAGAATAACCGCTCAAATTATATTTTAATTACTATTCTTGCTGACGACTTAAGGCGGACAAATTATAATGTTCGCCTTTTGTTTTTTTTGATTTATAGAGTTTTAAATTAATGATAATTAGGCGAACCATGACATAAAATATCTTAATGTAGTGAACCCCAAAATACCTAAGTTGCTTACTGAACTTAACGACCAATTAAGTTTTATTGATATAGAGATTGATAATTTATTGATACGCTGTGAAAGCGCCATAGATATTATTTTAAAAACGATTAATAACTTAAAATCAATCGTTTCCAAACAAAGTTTTAAAACAGAAACTGAAGAAATACAATTTTTCAAAGAAATTAAACCACAGTTTACTTCAAAACTGATTTACTATAATGTGATTTTCAAAATTGAAATGAAAAAGCCCAATGGTGGAAGTCGTATTTTGAAGAAATATTATAATAATGAGCTCATCAAATTGAAGTCATTTTTTGATAACGAACTAGACTTTTATAAATACTATCGTTCAGGTAGTAGTTACTTAGATTATAAATACTTCTTGCGAGGCAAATTTGATATAAAGATGTCTTTAGACAGTTACTATTTTGAAACAGATAGAAACTTTTCAACCTCTCACGATTTCAAAGTTGCTAAAATATTAGCAAATGACTTAATCCAGTTATACTTGGAAAATCAATTAATTATGATTGATAATAAAGATATTTCGGAAAAATCACAACGCAAACCGAACATAAAAATGACTTGGACTGGCTCAAAAGTAGCACTAACAGAATTGTTATACGCTCTTCATTCGGAAGGAACATTTAATAATGGTGCTGTTGATTTGAAAGATATAGCAGAATATTTTGAACATATTTTCGATGTTGATTTAGGGCAATTCCGTCGCACATTCCTTGAAATTCGGGCAAGGAAAAACGATAGGACTAAATTCTTAATTTCATTAAATGAAACACTCATGAAAAGAATGGACAACGCAGATGATATTGTTTAAATGAAAATCGTTCACAACTCCATCCCCGTTGTGAAACAAACTGCTCTAAATCGAACAATTTTGCGCTATAACGAACTAAAATTTATGTTATGGCTATAGAAGTAATTACACGTGAAGACCTAAATGAATTTAGGAGTCTTCTACTGAATGATTTAAAAGAAATCATCCAGTCAAAACCACAGCAAGTAAAACAATGGCTTAAATCTAATGAAGTCAGAAAATTGCTGAACATTTCCCCCGGTACTTTGCAAAATCTCCGCATTAATGGTACACTCACCTTTACCAAAATTGGAGGTATTATGTATTATAACTATTCGGACATTGAAAAAGTTCTGAATGGTAACGTCAAACCAGTACCAACGCTTTTCAAGTAATGTAATCCTATAGCATGAATTACATAAAGCACTTGACAGGTTTTTTTAATTGCATCACCAATGAAGAGACTATTTACCCTACCCATATCAGTTTGTACTTGGCATTGTTTCAAAGCTGGAATGTAAATCGGTTTAAAAACCCGATTACAATTTCAAGGGATGAAATGATGAAAGCCAGCAGGATTGCTTCAAAAGCCACATATCACAAGTGCATCAGAGAATTGCAATTATTTGGTTTTATAGAGTATTTACCCTCCTATAATCCATATTCCGGTACAGAGGTCATTATGTATAATCTTTCGAGCGGCAAGCCAATGATTGAACAAGTTAATGGTAAGGTTGCTGAACAGGTTAATGAACCGCATATATATAATAATAAACAAACATTAAAAAACAATAAAAACATATCTATTGAAGGAAATTTTGAGGGATTAGCTGAGGATGGTTATTTAGATACCGCAGGAAAAGAAAAAAAAAGTTCCGCGAAAAAAAAAGAAAAGCCAGGACTGGAACAGGTGAAGGAATATTTCAAAACCGAGGGTTATCCCGAACTGGAAGCCGAGAGGTTTTTCAATTACTACACCAGTAACGGTTGGTTGATTGGCGGGAAAACAGAAATGGTAAATTGGAATGCCGCAGCTCGAAACTGGATGCTGACCACTTCCAAATTCTCAATCAATTCGCCTCAAAACAAAGAAAAACCAAGGGCTAATAATTTGAACACCGAAGAAGACAAGGACTATGCAGAACCATTGTAAGATTTTCAACCATGAGTTTACAGTACAACTATCCGGAGATTCTAACATGGTTGGAAAAGAAAGGCAAACAGGATTACGGGGAAAAGTTTCATTTCGCTGAGCACGACACTACCAACATCACAAAGCTTATAGCCTATTTTTTGAATGATGAAGCTAAAACCAAACTGTACGGAATTGACCTTACAAAAGGAATTTTATTGTCCGGGCCAGTCGGATGCGGAAAGACAACCTTAATGGCTTTGATGAAATATGTTACTAAGCAGGGCAATCGGTTTTATATCAAGAATTGTAGGGATATAAGCTTTGAATTTATCAAAGAAGGCTACGAGGTAATACACCGTTACAGTCGTGGCAATCAAGGTGAAAATAAGAATTATTGCTTCGATGATTTAGGGGTTGAGCAAAACCTGAAATACTATGGTAATGAATGCAATGTAATGGCTGAAATTATCCTTTCACGATATGATCTGTTCATTGCCAAGAAAGTTCAAACTCATTTAACGACCAACCTTTCCGCTTCTGAAATAGAAACCGCCTATGGTAACAGAGTCAGGTCAAGACTAAGGGGAATGCTTAACCTTATTGCCTTTGACAAGAATACTGGAGATAAACGATAACTAAACAACAACATGAAAATAGCATTAAAGAAAATCAAAATTGCAGACATCGAGATAATACAATCGGAACTGCTAAAATTTATCCGGCATAAGGTCGATAACATTGCCCATTGCAAGGATTATGAAAAGTATTGCAATGATATTATAGTCATTGACACCCTGCAAAGTATGTTTTTCATATTCAGGACGAAGATTGAAAGCAAAAAGCCAGTTGCAAATATTTCCCTCAGCCCAACACAATCAGTAATACTACTGTATTGTTGCCAATGGAAGCGAACAGAAAGAAGTCAGGAACAACACATTACGATGCAGTTCATTTCAGATATAATCCATCAAAAACTAACCAATATCTAAACACAAGCCATGAAATTAAAAAACCGCTTTAAAATAATTTATCTGAACCTATTCGCCATCGTACTTTGCTTTGCAATCATTATAAGCGCACCATTGCAATTTTTTGATTTCATTATCATGGGCAAAAATCGAATTTTGAAGTATTTGGAAGATAAGGTGTTTGGAATTCTGTTCCGCATAAATGATTTGAGAAAAAATATTTAAACTCAAATAATGTCGCTATGAATAAAAACAATAAAAAACCGCTTCCCTATTCAGTTACAAAATCGGAATTGATTCAGATGTACTGTGATCAGTTTAGTGAGGCGAAAATCAGAAAACAAATTAATGAAATCCTGAAAGAAAAGAATATTTCGAAGGATACTAAAATGATTCCTCACTTGGAGTTTATGGAGTTTGTAGAAACTTACGGATTGCCTAAAGGATATTATTATGATGACGATAATAACAGGTAATTTATAGAGATTATTTCTTAAATTCGAAACTAAATACATAATTACTTATCAATTTTTAAATGGCTTTATGATTGTTTGTTTGAATGTATACAAGTTTACAGAACGTTTATCTAAATTAAGATATGTCAAAAATTTCAAGAACAGGAAAAGATGGTAAAGAAATTTCTTTTCCATCAACAGGTTATATTTATCGAGAAGGTAAAGATGGAAGAGTTGTGCCTTTTCCATCAACAGGTTATATTTACAGAGAAGGAAAAAATGGTCGAGTTGTTGCTTTTCCTTCAACGGGGTATATATATCGAGAAGGCAAAGACGGACAGATTGTTGCTTTTCCTTCAACCGGTTATATTTATCGAGAGGGTAAAGATGGGCGTATTGTAGCCTTTCCTTCTACGGGTTATACTTATAGTGAAAACAGTCGAGGCAGAATTGTACCTAAAAAAAGATAGTATGTTGACATATAGCGAACTCATAGAGCTAAGAGATAAATTGACGAAAAATGAAATTCGATTAGAACTCGCAAAAACCCAATTTTGGGGAGATTTAAAAGAAGGACAAAGATCTTGGAATACAAAAGACTGGCAAGAAAGAAGAATCAAATTTCTTAAAGACAAATGTGAAATATGTAGTGGTACCGAGACTTTAACCGTACAGCATCTTTCTCACCCAAGAAAATACTCAGAATATCTGAGAGAAATAACAAGAAAATATGCCCAAGACCACATAGACACTAATCCACAAATAAACAAATCAGAATTTACTGATTACTTGCTAAAAAATCATGAGTACGAGCCCGTTCCATTATGTCCAAATTGTAAGAATAAAAATCCAAGCATAAGGGTAAAAAAAACTCCAAAATATCGTTGTGCTGATTGTAAGCACGAGTTTGATGAAGCAATTTATAGATCGGTAAACGAACTCATTTCCATTTTTTATGAAAATGAAGACGCATACGAAATTGTAGATAGATGTTTTGTCTCAAAGGATAAATGGAGAAATAAAAACAATTTATCAAGTGTTAGATATTGGATGCAAAGAGAACGTGCAAAAAATAAAGATTCTGAAACGATTGAGAAAGAGGCATTTTTACTTCATCTAAATGACTGCATCAAATATCTTTCCTTTGAAGATGCAATAACCGCTTGCAAAAAATGTGCATATAATTTTGATGTAAACGGAATGGAATTATGTCCTAAGTGTAAACAACATTACAAAGGACTTCAATATCCAACCTGTATTGAATGCTTACCAGAAGAAAGACGAAAAGCAGCATTAGAAAGTATTCAGTTCAGAAAAGAATGGCATGAAATGCATAAAAAACTTGGAATAGACTAAAGAACTTTTGCTGCCAATATTGCAATAGAATTGCAATATTATTTTAGCATATTTCCTCATACTCTTAAAATCCTTATAATACTTTACAATACCTCGCCATACCTCAAGGCGAGGTTTTTTTATTTCCAAAATTTGCTCAGGAAAGTTAGGAAATGAAAATGACCAAAAATGAAATCAACTTAATTCTAAAGCGCAGAATAAAAAACGGTGACGAGTTTAACCACCTGATTGAAAAACCGAAAGGACAAAAGGTAAAACTCAAAACTGGCGATACATTTTATTCAGTTTCCATGATGAAAGTATGGGTGGAAACTTTCTATAAACAGGTTGCCAAATTATCGCAAATCCTTAAAGGGAGAACCGTAAAAGATACTTGTGATAAGATTCATTACTTCCTGTATTATGACATCCAATATCAGGCGGATGGAGTGACACAGAATTTAAGAAGCCCTGCTAACAGTTGGTTTAATCGCCGTGAAGGAATTGATTGTAAAAGCTACTCGATTTTCGCCAGTTCGGTTTTGATGAATTTGGGAATCAAGCATTACATCAGGCAAATTAAACAGCCAAAGTTCAATCCAAAGCAGTTTACTCATGTTTATTTGGTTGTGCCATTCAATCAGGAAAGCGGAAAATTAGACGATGGACATTGCATTATTGACGGAACGATACAGAGTAACAAAGAGCCAAGTTATACCGATAAAAAAGATGTTTTTATGAATCAGAAACTGCCACACGTAGGGCTGAATTGCCCTTCACCAAAAAGAGGCTTGAAAGGTACATCAAGCAGAGTTAAAAAGAGAACAAGTGCCAAGAAAAGCAACACTACCAGCAGAAACAGATTTCCATTTTAAAAAAGACAGCGTATGATAATATTAGAAGAACAATCAGGATTAAATGCAGGATTAAACCGAGGGTTCAAAATCGGCAAATTCCTCAAAAAAAATGTGCGGTTAAAAAATGTTTCTATCAAGAACGCTATAAAAGTTGGTAAAGCCGTTGCCCCAATTGCTTCAACTGCCATGACCTTTATTCCAGGAGGTGGTATTGCCAGTAAACTAATGAACAGCAAAGTTGGGAAAATCCTAACCAAGGTAAAGAATGGAAAGGTGGTAAAGTTTGCAACTAAAATTGCAAATACTAAAGTTGGAAAATTAGCAATGGACAATGTGATAAAACCAACTGTCAAGAATGCTTTTTCCAACAATCAAATTGAAACTTCCGAACCAGTTGAAGTGATGCCAAATGCAACCCCTACGCCTGCCCAATTGGATACAATTGCACAGGTAAAAGGAATTCCGGCGGAATCCATATCTACAGGCACACCAACTGGTGAAGGAGTTCCAAATGATGCGCAGCTCGAAACCCTTTCCAGTGTAAAAGATATTCCGGTAGACAATTTAAGAGAAGAAGCAGCTACACAACGGGAAGCATCAAAAAATGAAAGCGGAGTATCTTCAGATAAACCCAATTACACGATTCCGATAGTTATCGGTGTAGGCGCAGTCGGAGCAATTCTCTTAGCCACAAGTTCAAAAAGTAATCAATAAATACAGACATGAAACAAGAATTAATAACAATCAGTTCTGCCGTTGCCGTTGGCGCTCTTTCAAGAGGTTTAACAGGCACTATGACCGAGACATCCTCCAACATGGTAAAAGGTGTTGTTAATGGCGCGGTTGCCTTTGGTGCGGGGTTTTTGGCAGTAAAAGTAAAAGGGAGCGATACTAAAAGTTCGCTTATGAGAGGTTCAGCAATTGGTGTTTCCATTGCTCACGGCTTAGAGCTTGTGAAGAATGTTTTTTCATCTGAGAAAATCGCTTCCAAACTAAACCCCGAATCGGCTATCGGAAGATTTATGCAAAAAGCGGCTGGTCTTTCAGGAGCGGTTAACGGATTAAACGGATATATCGATGCTTATGGCAATTACCATGAAGACGGATTGGGTGGCTACATTGATGTCAACGGCAATTATGTAGAAGATGGGCTGAACGGCTATGATGAAGGTTTGGGCGGCTACATCGATGAAAACGGAAATTATGTTGAAAGCGGATTGAGTCTTTATGAAGATGATGGCTTAGGAGCTTATGATGAAGATGGTTTAAATGCCTACATCGATGAAGACGGAAACTATATCATGTAATCAAAAAAGTAAACTTTAATTATACAACAATGGAAAATAGAAATCCACAACTGCAAAGGGCAATCAAAGTTTTGGGAGCAAGACAACGCCAATATGCACAATCCGCAAGGCCGCAGGCAACCAAGTTGGTTGACAAAACTTTCTACTTGAACGTAAAAATTGACGGCATGAGCGGAATTAACCAACTCGTTGATTCCAATACCAAAAAACTTGTTGGTGTCACCAATTTTGACGGAAACCTTTTGAACTCCGGGCGTGATGTTGTCATTGATTCCATTCGTGCTCTATTTACCTCAGTCGGAGCAGGTGTAGAAAGTGCGAATTGGCAAAATGCAGAAAAAATTCCTGCTGAATTGCAGAATGCCGATTTAAGGCTTATCCAAACCAATGACATGCTTATTGATTTGCCGATGACCGATACTCAAAACTTCAAGGATGCAGACCATAGACCAATTGCAACTACGCCGCTTTTAAGAGCTAAAGAAGAATTCAAACTGGAATTGGAATTTCCTAAAGGTGTTACAGTTCCAACCGGGAAACCACTCTTTATGCGATTGGAGTTCCGAGTTACAGAAGCGAAAAAATAATATTCAGATTCAAAAGCCATAGTCTGAAACTATGGCTTTTAAAAACCAAAGAGCATGAGACAGATTCAATATGTCGCAAAAGCGATAATAAGACCTGGAGAAAGTGATACCTCTGTAAACTTCAAACTTCCAACAGGCTTTACTACGGGAGCGGCACTTTATACCAATGGCGTTGAAAAGACTGTTAACGCAATGGCATCAATTGAAATGAAAGATGACAATAGCATTGCAATTGTTCCATCGGTTCATATCGACAACTGGAGGCAGTCAAACGGCGGGGAATATGAGAAAAGCTTTAAGCCAATGAATTTCGATACCGGAAACAAGGACTATTCTTTGATTTTCACTTTAGACGAAAAGCTTCAAGGCGATGCCCCATTAAAATTTCATGTGGTATTCCTGTATAACAATAATATCCAAAGAATGTAAAATGTTTGTAGAATCAGCTTTTATAACAAGAGAGTACCGAGAAGAACAAATCCCGATTTTGGAGAATATTACCTCGCTCTGCGTTCTCAATAAAGGCAACAGCATTGCAATTGTTAATGGAGTAAGCATTTATCCAACGCAGAAGCAAATCCTGATTGTGCCTGATGGTACATTTTCAAAGGTGCAATTAGAAGTTACTTACGCCAATACCGACAACAAAAAACGAAATCCGATACCACAAAACAAAATACTACTTATCTACAAGAAACTAATGTAAGGATGGAGCGATTAGATGATTTGATGGATAAGCTGAATAGTGACAAATTTTGTGCTGTCACCGTTTACGACAGGAATACTTCAAAGCCAATTTACCGGAACGTAACCCATGAGCAAATTAAAAATGAATATGGTTCATCAGAGGATTTCTTTGAAAAAGTTTTTGCTGAAGGACATTCAAAAATAACGCTTCAGGAGAAACGAAAAAATGGGATTAATGCTTTTAAGATTGAGGGAGAAGCTTTCGATGTGACTTTCGGGGAATCAAAATCAAACGATAATGAAGATGAGCCTATGCAGGAAGCTAAAAAAAAGAAGAAAAAGAAGAAAAGCGGATTGATGGGTTTGGGAATTGCCGAAATCTTCGACTTGAAATTACAGGCACATGACCGCTCGGAACTTGCACGGAAACTGGAAGAATCAGAAAAGCAAAATCGGGAACTCAAAGCCAAAAACGATGAGCTGACCGAAGAAAAATTGCAACGGAGATATACCAAAGAAAGCAATGACAGCTTGAACAATATGCTTTTGGGCGTAGTAAAGCAAGCTCCATTAATATTGAAGGGATTGGGTTTTAATGTGCCTGTTGAGAGTAACGGTTTAGCAATGGCTTCAGCCGAAGATTTGGATGATTCGAATTATTCGGATGCAAAAAAGGCTTTCCTGGACATAATCAAAACCCTTGACGATGATACCATAGTCCTGCTATCTGTCATTTATCAGAAAATCAACGAGAAGTCCGAAGACAATCTCTTTTCACAGGAATTGTTCGGGCTATTACAAAAACACCAAATGTTAGTATGAGTACAATCAGCATAAAAACAAAAGAGACGAATCCATTCAAGGTACAGAAAAAAGCAAAACTGCTTCAGGAGTTAGCAGATTTGGATAACGAAGTTTTAGAGAAACTCGCAGAACTGAAGAAATCCAAAAAAGCCATTGCAATGGTTACTGACACGCAGAGTTGGCAAACCATCAAAGAGTTTATCATGTAGATCAATAAAACAGCATTGATTTGGAAATGTAAGATTAGAAGTGTCTATCATTTAAAGAATGTGTAAAAACTCATCCAACCAACAGGGGTTGGTTTAAGGTAAAACACGATGGAATGCGTGACCTACTTCGGTAGAGGGTGATAGTCCTGACCATTTTAAAAACTTTAATCCAATCTTGAAAAGAACCTGCAAAGGAGTGAAATAGATTCCCTGTTGCCAATGCCAAAAAAGAAAAATGAAAAGACAAGGTTTACACAATCCGGCAATAATGGCTGTCGCATCGTCTCCGCAAGGGCAAAAGGCAATCGCCAATACACTTGAAACTGCCAATGCCGGAGTGAATGCGACAGTCTCAATCGTTAAGGGAGTCTTGAAAATGGGGCTTTTTGTGGGTGTGGGATATTTTGCCTATCGGAAAATCTTTGGTGGGTTTTCTCCGCTCAAAGAAAATAAAAGGGATAAGCCAAGTAATATCTCAACGGGAATGGCAAAGAATAAAGCTGAAGCGATATATAGTGCCATGTATGGAATGGGAAACGGCTTTAAATCAGTTAAGCAAAACCTAATGGGGATTAATGCTAATGGGTTTGTGAGAATCCACAATGCTTTCGGGCTTAGAAAAGGTATTAATCCATTATCCAAGAAAATGACTTTGATTGAATGGTTTGGCGACCAATTCAGCCAAAATGAACTAATGGAATTGCGCTTTATAATTCCCAACTTTTTTTAATCATGGACAGTTCAAAAATTCTGCCTATCTCAGTTGGTGTTGCGGGATTGGGAATATTGCTTATTGCCATTTCTCAGGCAAAAAAGGATAAAAACGGTAATGCTTACCTGAATCAGGGAATAAGTACGGAAAGCTTCAATGCAAAAGAAATAGCCACGGTGCTTTATGATGCAATGAAGGAAGCCAATTTCACTAATACCGAAAAGCGCAAAACCATCTTTACCACGCTTACAGGAGTAAGTCAAGCGCAGTTTTCATGGGTCATTAAAGCTTTCGGAAGCAGGTATTACAACACACTGACAGGTAATACTTATTTCGCCTTGTGGCAAACCCCAACAAAGCATCCATTAAAAGTATGGCTCAAAGAAGAACTTAGCGACAGTGACTATAATTTATTGAAATCGAATTACCCAAAATATTTATAAGAATGACCACAGAAGATAAAATTTGGATTGGCGGCGGCATCGCTCTTGCTATCGGAGGTGGCATCTACTACTTTGTTCAGAAGAAAAAGAACGATGAAGAAATACTCCAGGAACCTGAAGCAGATTTAAGTGAGCAGCCTACACCGAAACCAATAACAACTATAAAAATACCAAAAGCGGCAACTGCCCCTATTGTTCCGGTTAAAGCTGTTGTAACTCCGCCAGTCAGGACAGCCGACACCTTTAACTATAATATCGGTCAGGAAGTAATGGCATCGGGATTCAACGGCACAAAAACTTACGATGCCAGAAGAATGGCAGACGGGAATTATACCAGTGAGGGAATCCGAAAAGCAACTTTCAAAAAAGGCGATAAAATCGGGAAAATTATTTGGGTTGGCAAAAGACCTGATGGAACATTCCGTTACGTCGTGCAAAGAGACGGTGCTTTCCTGAATGACATTTACTGGATTACCGACCATAGTGTTATAACACCGATCGGGAAAATACTGCCGACTACTCCCGCAATCAATGCTCCTGCCGGTAGCGATAAATACAAACTGCTTAGAAAAGGAAGCAAAGGTATTGAAGTAAAGGCGTTGCAAGCGTTGCTGAAAGTTGCCGCTGATGGCGACTTTGGAAGGAATACAGAAAATGCTCTTTTCACTCAAAAGGGAGTAAAACAAATCAGGCTTAAAGATTGGAAATGATGAACACAAACACAGGAATATTAATCGGATTGGGCGTTGTAGGCGCACTTATCATAGCTTCAATGGGCAATGATGAACAGCCAAAAAAAGAAAGCAAACCAGTTGAAAAGCCCGAAGTAGAACCTAAAAAAGTGCAATTGTAATGGAGTTTTTATTGTCAAATAGTACACCATTCCTGAAAGTCTTTAAGAAATATGCAATCAATACACCCAAACGTATTGCACATTTTTTGGCACAACTTCACGAGGAAACAGGTGGATTTATCAGGCTTTCCGAAAACCTGAATTATACACCTTCAGGACTTATTGAAACGTTCGGAACAAATCAAATTTCAGCAGCACAGGCTAATCTTTACGGCAGGACTTCACAGCACAAAGCCAATCAGGAAGCCATTGCCAATATTGTTTATGGCGGAGCGTGGGGAAAAAAGAACCTGGGTAATACCCAAGTCGGTGATGGATGGCGTTTCCGTGGTCGTGGCTTAATCCAACTGACAGGCAGGGCAAATTATCAGGCATACAAAAACTATTCAGGAGTTGATGTAATAACAAATCCTGATTTGGCTTCCCGCCCTGACATTGCCATTGATATTGCAGGTTGGTTCTGGAGTGTTCGGTATAATCTGAATCCGATTGCTGACAGCAACAATATTACATCCATCACCAAAAAAATCAATGGTGCGCTCACCAATTTTTCCGAGAGGGTCAAACAGCTAAACTATTACACAAGCATTGACACTTTCGGGATATTAAAAAAAAAAGCGAAGCCGAGAACGGTCAATAACAAGAGTAAAACTGATTATAGCTTCTACAACCCTTTTACTAGGTTGCTCAATTTTAGCTTTTAAACTCACTAAAGCATAGGATATGTTACCAATAGAAACCTTACTAAATTATTTCTTGGGTTCAACAACGCTGATTTCAATATATATCGCTTGGCGTTCCCGAAACTCGGAACTGAAAAAGAATGAAGCTTCAGCATTGGAAGCTATCGATTCGATTTATACCAAAATGTCAATCGTAACCGATAAAAAATTTGAGGAAATGCAACGGATTATTGATGCTAATACTATTGAAATCCGAAACCTCAAAGAGCAGCTTCAGGAATATCAAAAAAAGTGTGCCGGTTGCCTGAATAATAAAGACAATGAAAAGGCAAATCCTTAACAAAATCATCGGAGCAGTCAGCGTGTATTATGGGATTGATTTATTCCAAATAATTGAATCTTTAGAGTTACTTCTTTTCAAAATTAAAAATCACTTCAAAAAACCAAAGCCATGAAAAAGCTAATGTATATAACTGTGTTACTCTTTTCCTGCATTCTCATTACTGGTTGTTCTTCAGCTAAAAAAATGAAACAGGAAACCACCCTGATTAAAAGCGACATTCAGAAAAAAGACAGTATAAAAAATACCGTAGTCAATCAGGAAATCGAGGATAGACTGATTACACCAATTATCCAGAGTAATACAGGAAATGCCTCGCTTGACAATTTAGTAAATGCAAAAGTTGATGAAATTCTATCCAAGCTAAATACCTCCAAAAATTCGGGAGATAACGGTTATAAACTAATTTATGATAAGCTTAAAAAACAATTGGAGTTTTATGCCCGGATAGCACAAACCCAAAGTGAAAATACTGTTGTCAATAATCAAAACGACAAGATAATTATCCAGGAGAAAAAGATCCCTGTCGAAGTTATCAAACCGCTCTCAAAACTGGAAAAATCTTTAATGGGATTGGGTCTGTTGGCACTTCTCTATATCGGAATGAGAATCGTCTTTTTCATTCGCAAAAAAACAAGCGTATGGGCATAAAGACAAAACATATTATCGTCGGCGGGGCGATTTTAGGTATTGGCGCAATATGGTATAGCAGTAAGCTAAACAAGTGGAAAGAAACCATGACTAAACTAAAAGCCATTCCAACAGGATTGAGAAACTTTGACATTAATTTCAAGCGGATGCGCTTCAATTTGGATGTTACCCTGTACAATCCTACAAGTGATAATTTCAGCCCTGATGGAATTATTGCGATAGTAAAACGAATCATCCTGAAGGACAAAACCGAAAAACGGATTGCCACTATTACCGTCAACAAATCTTTTATCTCAATTCCCGCTAAAGGAAAATTTGTATTAAAGGATTTGATTGTGGAAATCCCAGTATTGGAAAACATTTCCAACTGGCAAAACCTATCAAAAATAAGAAGCGTGAATGACATTCAAATAGAAACGATTTTGAGTGTCTTGGGCAAAGAATATTCCATAATCAAGTAAACATGGATTTAGTTACTGAATTTAATAATCTCAACGGAGCAACCGTAGAACGCTCAATTTTAAAAGCCCTTTTAGCAAAAGCCAAAAGACAAAACCATTCGGTTATTGCAAATCGCCTAAGTCGAGTTTTGGAGCAAAACAATGACAAACTTTTTACCATTGAGATTGCCAATTTCATTGAACCGATTGGACTTAGTGGCGCAGACCAAAGTATCATTCTACCGACATTGGAATATATCTCGGAAGAAGACAGCGAGGGCTTAAATGGGGTTGCGCAGGATGATATTTATAGCTACATCACAGATTTAATCATTAATACCATTGAAACAGTTGGTCATTTGCCTTGGCAAAAAGATTGGGTGGGTTCAGGTGCTGATGGCACAGCTAAAAATTATGTGAGCAAGAAGGAATATACCGGAGCAAATTTCCTATTGAATTTCGATATAAAATTTGACAAAGAAGGCAAAGGATATTTAGTGCCGATAAAATTCATTCAGCCATATTACCTAACATTTAATCAAATTAAAGACACAGGAGCAAGCCTAAAAAAAGACAGCAAAGCAAGGCGTGTGATTTACTACACGATGATTTTCAGTTTTGATAATGGCACTTTACAAATCAAGACTACCGACAGGGAGAAGTTTACAGAATTTGTCAAAGCCAACGGACTTACTAAAGAAGATTTGAACAAGTATCTGAAGAAGATTCCAGTTATAAAATATTACAATGTCTTCAGGGCGGATGATTGTACTGGGTTGAAATTCCCTGAAGCAATCGGCAACAAAAATGTAGATCCTATCGAACAGGCGCAAAACCTTATTGATGGTTATAAAAATCCGCCTGTTTATACGTTTGTCGGCGACAAGGCATATTATCAGCCAGCAACAGATAAACTCAACATGCCAAACATCAAAGCTTTCAAAAAAGAAGCTTCGTATTACTGTACTTATTTCCATGAATTAACCCACTCGACAGGCGCTAAGAAAAGATTGAACCGAGATATGACGGGAATGTTTGGCAGTAAGAGTTATGCCTTTGAAGAACTCATTGCAGAGTTGGGAGCGGTTTTTATGTGTTCTGAAGCAGGGATATTATTTCAAACCAGAGAAAATTCGGCAAAATATCTTAAAAATTGGAATAGTGTTTTGGTTTCGGAACTGGAGAATGATAATCGCTTTTTCCTAAAAGCTTCAGCGCAATCACAAAAAGCAGTCAACTACATTTTAGGCAGAAATAGCGATACTGAAGAGTCTACGGTCAAAGAACCGGCAAAGAAAAATGTTTCAAAAAAGCCAGGAAAGAAAAAAGTTTCTCGGAGCAAGAAAGTAGGACTTTCGGTAAGTGTAAAAGTGACAAAAACATCCGCTCCGGAAAGAGTAAAAAAAGTTGTTTCCAATCAGGATAAAAGCTTGAATGCACTTGAAAAATTGGGTTTTGTTTCTGCCGGAACTGCGCCAACAGAGGCTAAGGATGTTTTCGTTTTGGGTGGCGAAATTGGAAAGTTCCTGCAAAAGCAACAGCCACATAAAGCACTTATCCTGATTAAAGGCAATAAGCACAGTTCAAAGTCGCAACTCGCCATGCAGATTGCCAATGCTTTTGGAGAGGAAGAAATACCTGTTGCCTACATAGATTATGAGCAAGGCGGTATCGAGAGTAAAGATACTTTAGACAGCATAAACAGGAACACAACTGAGAAAGGAAGACGGTATGTAGCCATAAAAGGTTATTTGGAAAAACCATTTGAGGAATTGCAGGATTTCTGCAAAATAGTCAAGGTCATAATAGCGGATTCCGTTACTGATTTAAAAATTACAGCTGACCAACTGAATTATTTAAGAACAACTTATCCCAAAATAATTTGGTGCTTCATTTCTCAGGTAAAAGAAAACGGTGCCATGTATGGTGGCAATAAAATGGCGCATAATCCTACTTCAGTAATTCATTGTTCCTCACATCCCGATCCAAAAGAACGGTTTGCAACATTGGAGAAAAACCGGGGCAATGACCTCACTTTGAAATATTCGATGTACTATAAAAAGTTAGTAGGTCAACCCAAAAAAAGAAAATTATCATTTAAAGTCAAATAATTAAAATTCAAAAATCATGGTAAGCAAAAAAGCAAAATCGAAAAACAAAAAAAGAATCTCGGCAAAAAAACTATGCAGCAGCGTAATTAAGAGAGAGGGAGTAAAAAGAGACGGAACTCTGAAAAAGGGTTACCGCTATATCAAGGGCGGTAGAGTTGTAAAGGCGAAAGCAAAGAAGTAGTTTAATTGTTTGGTAGAAGCCATGTTGCAATAAGTAGCGTGGTTTTTTATTTATAAATATTTAATTAATAACATGGCATTGAAAATTTTAGATTAGTTTTATTAATTTAAAACTTTCAATACTACCTATAAATTAGACTATATTATCCCGAAAATCCAAATACTTGTCCATTTTTTATATATTTGTGTCAAACATTTCAATATGACCGAAATCGGGAAGTTTTTAAGTAAAAAATCTGTAAATAAAGCGGAAATTTCAAGAAAAACGGGAATCAGTGCATCAAGGTTAAGCGAGTTAAGTTTACGAGATTCTGCACGATTAACAGTTGATGAATTGTATCTAATAGCACTCGCAATGGACGTAGATCCTTCATCAATAATAAAAGATGTTTGTAAAAACTTGAAACTTCAAAATCAATAAATATGGCACAAGTTCCTTTTACTGTTTCCGCAAGAACAGCTCGCTTGATCGGTCAGGAAAACTTCGCGAATGCGGGTGGGGCTATTATTGAATTAATTAAAAATTGCTATGATGCAGATTCAAAGTTTGGAATTATTATTATTGATCCGATAGAGGACCAAATATTCATTCTTGACAGTGGTACTGGAATGACAATGGAAAAAATATTAAGTCATTGGATGATTATCGGAACTGATGACAAGTTAGATGATCCCTACACACTTGAGGAAAGAGTTAAAACCGGAGCTAAAGGAATAGGAAGATTTGCAATTGATCGACTAGGTTCAAAATGCAAAATGTTAACAAAAACTTTTGATAGAGAGAAAGTAATAGAATGGAAGGTAAATTGGGAGGAATTTAATAAAAAATCAGCAGTCATTTCAGATGTAAAAGCTGACTTAGACGATACCGAATTTACAAGTATCAAAACTATAGCGGCGGAAATTTTGACAGATTTCGATATTGATACTGAAATATTAAAAGATTGGTTACTTGAGGAAGGAACTATAATTCAAATTACAGAACTTCGTGACGATTGGTATGAAAAAAGTGTAGATGCTTTGTACTCCAATTTGGAGCTATTAGTACCGCCCAAAGCTATTTCTAAATTTGACATATATCTTTATTCAACTTTAGATCCAGAGAAATATGGTTTCGTTAACTCAACAGTCTGTGACGACTACGATTATAAAGTTGCAGCCAAGTGTGATGATTCGGGGAACCTAAGCATAAACGTTGAGCGGAACGAATTAAATATTGAAGATTTAAAACAATTAGATTTTTTCAATTCTGAAATAGCAACGAATTCTCCAAATCTGTATGGACCAAACACTTTCGATGAAACTGGTTATACAATAAATACAACGTTAGAAAACTTGTTAGCTGGATTTAAAGATGTCGATAATAATCTGAAAAAGATTGGCTCTTTTGAGTTTGAATTCTACTTTTTAAAGCGAGGCGGTGGTCAGGAAAAAGATGAAATAAAAAAATATCCCTACAAAATTGTTAACTATAGAGACCGCGCAAAATGGTTAAATGAATTTGGAGGAATTAAGCTGTTTCGGGATTATTTTAGAGTTCGCCCCTATGGTGAAGTAAAAAGCAATTCATTCGACTGGCTCGACTTAGGAAAAAGAGCTTTGCAAAACCCTACAGTGACAAGACCTGGTTATAAAGTTAGACCACAACAAACGTATGGTATTGTTAATATTTCCAGAATTCATAATCTAAATTTTGAAGATAAATCAAGTCGGGAAGGCATACAGGAAAGTGATGCGTTCGCAGTATTTAAAAATATTCTGATTGAAATCATCGGAATATTTGAAAACGACAGAAATCAAATCATGATGTCGTTGAAAAAGATTTTTGAAGATAACAATAAAGCCGAGGAAGCGAGAAAAAAAGCTGCCGAAAAAGCAAAAGCTGCAAGTGAAAATGCAAATAATGGTGGCTCAGGTTCAAATACTGGCACTTCGGATTCTGATACTACAGAAGATGATAATGAAACCTACGTACAAGGTATATTAGCGTTCGAAGAAGAGAATGATGAACTAAAAGATGAACAAAAGTTACTTCGTGTATTAGCAAGTGCGGGAATGATAGTTACTTCATTTGCACACGAGTTGAAAAATATGAGTGACAGTTTACTACCGAGAACAACTGATTTAAGGTTAATACTTAATGATATTATCGACCCAGAAAAACTGAAACTACTCCCCGAAGAATTAAACCCTTTTATCTTAATTGATGACATTCAGGACCAGGATAAAAAATTAAAGCATTGGTTGGATTTCTCGTTGGGCGCAGTAAAAAAAGATAAAAG
Source organism: Flavobacterium lotistagni (assembly GCF_011392125.1). GTDB lineage: Bacteria > Bacteroidota > Bacteroidia > Flavobacteriales > Flavobacteriaceae > Flavobacterium > Flavobacterium lotistagni. The sequence goes on along the minus strand of NZ_JAAJBU010000008.1, from coordinate 124,239 downwards.
AACTCAAAAGAATATCGACCTTGTTGATTACTTAACAAAATTCGAAAGACTATGGGACTCAATTTTAAAGAAAAAGAAAGTTGAATTTTCGGTCAAGAAGGGAGTTTTTTCGGAAGTATTCTTTAAAGGACATGAAATTGATTTAGATAGCATTTTTAATAATTTAATTTCAAACTCCGTTGATGCTTTCAACAGGTCTGACGCTTCAGATATTAGAAAAATTGAATTTAGTTTTGATTATGACATAAAAACCGGAATCAACGTAGTTTATGAAGACTCAGGTCCTGGACTAGACCCACGTATAACCGACCCAAATAAAATTTATCAACCATTTTACAGTACTAAGAGAGACGATCACACAGGAGAGCAAAATGGCACTGGCTTAGGAATGTGGATTATGAAATCTGTAGTAGATGAATACAAAGGAACAATCAGGCTAACCAAAATTAGACCTGGCTTTCAAATAAAAATTAACCTACCCGCAAATTAATATGAGTTACAGAGTTGCATATATAGACGAAATGGATACTGACATACGCTCTTTTAAGCGTAGTGTATTGCTCCGCGCCCTTGAAAAATTTGAGGTAGTTGCAATAAAACCAAAAGCTTCAATTGAAGAAACAATTGCCGAGATTTTCGATTCGTCAGTTGATGCAGTAGTAGCTGATTTTAGGCTATCCGAAGAAGACCCAACTGTTCATTATAACGGCTCTGATGTCATTAAAGGAGTAATAGAAGTTCGAGCGGAATTTCCCGTATTTATTTTAACTTCTTTTGAAGATGACGCTATCGACAAAGGGTTTGATGTAAACATAGTTTATGAGAAAAAAGATATTCAGGAGTCTCCCAAATTTTTTGAAAAAGTCATAACACAAATCAAGAAGCATATAGCCAAAATTGAAAATGCAGAAATTCGTATCAAAGAATTAATTATAAAAAGGCAAACTGAACCACTTACTTTATCAGAAGAAGAAGAATTGATTGAACTTGATGCACTAGTCGAAAAATCTTTAGACAAAAGAAATGCAATACCACCAAGCCTCAAAGCTAATACGAATGCAGAAAGGCTTAACACTCTAATTGAGAAAACAGATGCGTTGATTAATGAAATTAAGTCCAAAAAGAATGAGTAAGCCGCTGTTTAGAGAGAGTGCTCCTGTAAGAAGTTATACAGGTCCAATTTTAAATCCGTATCAGAAATATAAAACATTTTTGGTGGACGATTTTAATAAGCGTTGCGGTTATACAAATTGCCACCATATCTGGTTTGGTGGAAAACAGTGTTTTCACATAGATCATGTCAAACCAAAATCAAAAAACCCGGAACTTTTAAATGATTATAAAAATTTAGTTTATTCATGTTCCTATGTGAATATGGCCAAAGGAGATGATGATAATGATTATCTGGATCCAGTTAATGATGATTATAATTTACACTTCTATAGGGATGAACATGGTAATATTTACCCAAATGCAGATTCTCCAAGGGCAAATTATATGTACACTAAATTAAAATTATATCTCGGAAGATATCAGATAATTTTCATGCTTGATAAGCTTCGAGACAAAATGAACGAAGTAAAAAATTTAATAGAATCTCTCGAAGACGGAGAAGACAAAACAAGATTAAAGTTAGTTCAAAGCGATCTGGCCTCTGAATTTTTGAATTACTTAAATTACCTTGAAGTTGGACAATAAAAAAAAAACAGGCTCATATTATACTCCTACAAGATTGGCAAATCTTGTGACCGATTATTGCCTTGTCCGTCTGGCAGGTCAGGCAGATATATCCATTATCGAGCCTAGTGTTGGTGATGGTGCATTTTTATCTTCAATTTCCAATAGTGTTCACTTACCGAATTTCAATAGCGTGAATCTAACGATTGTTGAAAAAAATGAAGAGGAAATCAATAAGGCACTTCAAATACCGCTCAATCCAAATATACAGCTTCAGTCATTTAATGAAGATTATCTGGAATTTCATTTCAGGGACAACAACCGCTATTCGCTTTATCTCGGGAACCCACCTTATGTGAAGAAAACCCTTCTTGACGAAGAACACAAAAACCTGGCAAAATTAATCCATGCAGAGAAGTTGCTTTCCGACAAGAGCATCAATAACATTTGGACATCATTTGTGGTAAGTGGGGTCAGTAAACTGGCCGATAATGGGATGATGGCGCTTATATTACCATTGGAATTGCTTCAGGTGAAATTTACTGAGGAAATACGGAATCTCCTTAAAGCTGAGTTTCAGAGAATGGAGATTTTTACATTCAATGAATTGCAATTCCAGGAATGCAAAGGTCAGGATACCGTACTGCTGATCGGATATAAACAGCATGAAAATGCTGGTACTTTCTACACAAACATTTCCTCACTTGACGATCTGGAGAATGGTAATTATGTCTTTAACAGAAATACCGCAGTATCAGATTCAGACAAGAAATGGACACATCACTTAATCACACCCGAAGAATATGAATTCTTGGAATCCATAAAGTCGAGGTTAAATCTTGTCAGCCACCATTTAAACAATAAGCCGGGCATTGTTACAGCGGCCAATAAGTTTTTTATAGTAAACAGGGATACGGTAGAACAATTCAATCTGCACAACTACATTCGTCCGATTGTCCAGAAAGGTTTTTTCGTAAATGGTTCTATTTCGTTCAATGACAACAATTTCCAAAATCTTGTCAATGGCAATAAGCCTGCTTACCTCTTGGATTTTAACCCGATGGAAGATAATCAGATAACTGAAGATATAAGTACTTATTTGGCAGCTGGTGTCGAAATGGATTTGCCAAACGGCTTTAAATGCAAACAAAGAAACAAATGGTACCAGGTTAATAATATTGCAGAGATTCCGGCCGCCTTTTTCTTTAAGAGAGCACATGAATATCCTAAATTAATAAGGAATGATGCCAATGTCTTGGTTACTGACAGCGCCTACAAAATTGAAATGATTAACGGATTTGAATTGAATAATTTTATCTACTCATTCTACAATTCACTTACATTGGCCTACGCCGAATTGGAGGGAAGGTATTATGGAGGTGGCGTTCTGGAATTGACACCTAATGAATTCAGGATACTTCCTGTGCCATACACCGTCTGCAATAATTTTGCAGAGTATGAGATTGCGTTTGCAAATAAAAATTCCATCCAAGACGTTTTGACCCAAAACAACTATGCCATCTTGAATGGTTCTTTAGGATTGTCAGTCGAAGAAATCAACAGGATTGAATTGATTCGTCAACAGCTTATAAATAAACGCCAACGAAATTAGTAACATATGATTGATTCTACGCAATTGGATATTAACGGTAAAAAAGTTTTCATTTGCGAGGAGCATCACCATGTTTTAAAGTTTTGGCATCAATTCCGGGAACAACGGTCCTACCTGTTGACCTTTGACCATCATACTGATTTACACCGTGCTTTTCAGGGATATCTCAATAATTTGTCCACACCCGGCAGGCGAATTCCCGATCAGGATAGCTGGGACAAAAGACAAGCAAAATTAATCGAGGGAATTATAGAAAACGATTCGGACAGAATTAATGACCTGAAGCATGATGAACATATCGATGCGGCACTTAAGGCCGGCTTTATCAAAAAAGCTTTGGTTTACAGTCATGATTCCTACCACGGCAAACCGGAACGTGTATATTGTATTAATGGCGATGATAAATATGCCGGACAGCTGGTTATCAATAACTCTCAAAGTTATAAAAAGCATTCTACAGTTATTAATGCTAAACAGCTTGAAAAAAGATTTGGCTTATTCGACCTATGCATTCCACGTGAAGAATGGATGGGCAACTTCATTTTAGATATTGATTTAGACTTTTTTCAGACGACAAAATCGATAACCCCAAAAGACATTTCTTTTTTTAAACTGCTCATAGACAAGTCTATCGCCATCTCCATCGCAAAAGAAAGTACGTGGATAAATACCTGGAAAAATGAGTACGATAGCGATCTATCGGTAGAATTTCTGCTTGATAAATTGCTACATTTGATTGAAAGTTAAAGTTTTACTATGACCGACATCAAATGCATATTCTGTAAACAGCCGAGCCACACTTCAAAAAGTGTTGAACACATTATACCCGAGTCTTTAGGTAGTAAGCAAAAAGTATTGCCAAAAGGTGTTGTCTGTGACAGCTGTAACCAGTATTTTGCACTTAAGGTCGAAAAACCGATACTTTCGCACGAATCGTTTCGAAATGTCAGGGCTTATTATCAAGTACCCAGTAAAAAAGGCAAAATGCCGTCGGTACTGGGTAGTATTGCTGGAACCGATATCAAGGTAGGGCTCAAATTAAACAAGGACAATTCAATCAACCTACAGCCGGAAAACGAAAAGGACCGGGAGCAATTTGAAAAACTATATAATAAAGATGTAGTCGATTTTCCACCACTGATGTTTCCCATCAGTTATGATCCTCCCAAAAAGGAAATGGCCCGCCTTCTGGCAAAAATGGCGTTAGAGGCACTCGTATACGAATACAAATCAGTAAAGGAATGGGTAGATGTAGTAGTAGAATCATCGCACTATGACCTAATCCGGGAATTTGCACGATTTGATCGTACCTTTAGGGAATGGCCCTTTCATCAACGAAGAGTGTTTCCCGACGAAACGCAAATGGTTCATCCCGATACGGGTGAATGGGTACAGGTTGGCTTTGGGCATGATGTGATGGTTACACCAAACCGGGAAACCTACTTTGTATTTTTATACTACGGCATTGAATATGTAATCAATATCGGAGGTCCTTCTATCAAGGGCTATGAAAAATGGCTCGATGAAAACAATAATATCAGTCCGATGGTTGAAAGGCATGGACTCAAATTAGTGACAAGGGAAACACAGGGCAAGATTATGTATTTTTTAGAAGGTGAAAAAGTAACAAGTGTATTTTTTAACGAGGTACACAAATATATGGGTAAAAAGGAACAATAATGAAAGATGCAATCCAAAATTTTAGCGGAGCTGATTATATTGACGGGGCATGTCTAACGTATGAAAATGCTAAACGTCATATTACCACAAGCAACTTATTGTCTGCCCAGGGCTTATATGGTATTGCAATATCACATATTATTCTCGGAGCTGAAGAATACATTAAGGCCTTGATCCTTCTAAATTTAAGCGGTGACTCTGAATTTATAAATGATTCCGAGAAGGTAGAACTTTTCAAAAATCATAAATTCAAGCACAACAACATCAAGGAATTTCTCAAATCCCTAAGTGATACTGCCGTAGAGAAATATGATGCCGAAATGTTCGATCGGCTTATCAACTATACAGACCCGGATTCTAAATATTCTATGGATGGATTTTATATTTCACGGGTATTCGACATCACTTCGCTCACTGAAAATGATGCGGCGAAACTAATAAAGTGGCTTGTCAAGGCAAATGATTTAAAGAATAATGGTTTTTACATAAATCTCGATGAAAATTGGGAAAGTCCCGAAAGATTTAATGCAGATGATTATAAGGAAGCTAATGCCCTGATTACAGTACTTCAAAATGCCATCGATCCAATTTTCACATTACCAATGACTGATGAAAATTTGATAAACTATCTTAACAGTCGCGATATAATATAAGTTTTAAAAGATGATCAGACAAATACTCGATAAGAAATCATGGAATGTTCTAAGAGAAGAAGTTAGAAATAATTATGACCATAGTGAAGTATGGGAAAAAATCATCGCCCTTTTCAAAAAAAGGATTAACGATTACTACTTCGTACCGATTGCTCGGGTAAAAGATTCCAATTCATTAAATGGGGAAGGATTTACAATTCTTACGATTCAATGTGCATTGATTGAAATGTTAGCCGCCTTCAAATATGGTAAAATCCACAATCACCGTAAAAGAGGTGCGTTACCGTCTTTTGAGTATACACGTGCTGATGAATGTTTCATACCATTTTTACATACTGAAAAAATTTTTGAAAATCACTTTTTTCGCCACGAAGCAGGAGAAAAAATCACCGATGAGCCCTTCAATGCAAATGAATTTTACAATAATGTTAGATGCGGACTTATGCACGAGGCACGAACGAAAGGTGAATGGGTAATCAATGCAAGAAAAACCTACTTGCAAGACGAAAAAATTTTCATAAAAAGAAATATTGAAAAAGGGGTTGTCAGTATCGACAGGACAATATTAAATAAGCTATTATCAGAATACTTTGAAAGTTATCTCACAGAACTATCGGCAGCAAATGAGCACGGAAATAATTTGCGCAGGCTGTTTGCAAGGAAATTGGATCATCTTTACGATATTTTATCTGATTCAGGAAATTATGATTGGTGGAAAGATTACTAAGTGTTTATGTCAAGAAAAATGCCGAGTTCTTCAAGCCAATAGTCTTTAGTCTTTCGGCTAGCACCTAAAAAAATGTTTTTTACTATTTTCTCTATATTATCAAAAGTGTTTTCTATTTCATTATTAAGGTTTTTTAAATTTTCAAGAGTTGAAATATGTGGCTGATAATTAGGAGTGTATGAAACCCTTAAGAAAACATGATAATTAGTTTGATCATCAATAATAAAATCAAAACGATTAGCACCTTTAATATCATCAAGGTGAGTTCCAAAAGATTCAATTTTTTTTTCTAAATATTCATCATTTTTATGGGAAATTCTAAAAACACATTCAAAATTTAATGTTCGTTTATTTGGTCTTAAAGGTGATGGTATTGTATTAAAATTCTCAAAAATATCCACTTGTCGATATGTTGTTTGTGGATTAGCTGGAAAAGGATCATCATTATTTACGGCAGCAATTTTACTTGCTTTTTCCCAATCAATAATTTCAATCTCATGTATATTGGCAAGATCTATTATTTCTTTTTTTAGATTTTCAAATTCATCATGTTTTAAAGATCTCTCAAATAAATTTATATCAGCGGGGTAAATAGTTGGAATTGGATGTATCCAACAAAGTAACTTATCTGATGAGCCATATGTATAAATTTTATTTGGTTTAAAGGAATTAAATAATTTCTCAGAATTACTATTTACCATTATAAATAAAGATTTTGACCATATAATTTTGTCTTCCTCCAAACTACTTTCTACATGAGGATGTAGATCTTTATTTGCATCGCAAGTATATTCTAAATAAAATACAATGTCTATATCTCGATTATAATAACAAAAGTCGTTAAGTTGTGACATATGTATTCTATCCGGTAATTTCCAATTTGTACTGACTGGAATTAGAAAGTCATATTCACTTATTGCAGAATCTTCATACAGAATATATGTCTCACCATTTTCAGGCAAATTAAATTCGCCATTACCGTAATTTCGATAAGACTCTTCTTTTTTTGGAAAATAAGGAATGCCAAAGCGAATAGAGACATAGGATGATTCAAATTTTAGATTTTTATCATTCACTAATATTCGAAGGATTTCTTGTTTTACATTATTTACTGAATTAAAAAATGTATTCTCGGATAAGGTAATAATGTAACCAATATTATGTCCAAAATTACTTCTAGACTCTTTAATAGATAGAGGACTTAAAGGAAATAATTGTCTAGAATTTATGAATTTATTGTTTGCAACTTCAAAATTTAATTCATTTGAACTATTCAAATTTTCTGGAAATTTATATTCTATTAATGTATCCTCTGGTTGCTTTCGTAGAATAAAAGGTAATGCAATTTTATTATTGACTAAATGGATTTTTTCGCTTTCAAACCATATTTTTCTTAAAATTGAATTATCCAAAACAATATCAACAATCTCATGCCCTTCTAGCCAGTTAAGATTAAAATTTTTGTAATTATCTTTGTATTCTCTTTTACTTTGGGGTGATAATCTACCTGATGTACAAAAAAAGCCCTGGTTGTAATTAAATTTATTAAGAGCAATAATTATCTCATCTGTCTCACTACTACCAGAAGTTTTATTAAAGTCATAGTGAAATTTACATTGGGTGACAACTTTATTTCCTCGCCGATCTATAGAAAATATGTCTCGTTTACCATCGCCAGTTCCATCCATCACTTTTACATCATAATGTCTGAAATGAATGGATAGTATATCACCTATTAAAAATGGGAAATCCTTTTCGTTAAGTCCATCTAAATATTTTAATTTATCATTTGGTTTTCCTGCCATATTTATTATTAACCAACTTTAATAGTTCAGTTATTGAACAACTAAATTACTTAAATTTGTTTAGTAATTTTATTTGATTACATTTGTTTAGTAAGATTTCGAAATTTTGCAAGTCAAATTAAGAGGAGCAAAAGCGAGACCCTAGGAGAGTAAAAGTTTTATAAACTCAACAATATCAAACGGTTAGAAATGGAATACAATTCCCTCTTTCTCCGCGAAGTAAAACCGAGAGTAATAGCTTTCGGTTTTTTTGTTTTTAGGCAGTGTTGAAAGTTCACTTTGATGAACACGTTAAAAATAAAAAACAAAGTACGCCTATTCAGGCGTAGAGGTTTTTCTTTGCTCATGGTTCCCTACAGCGGATCAACGGAGTTAATCCCTAAAAAACAATTGACTATTTACAAGAGCTATTCAGGCGTACAGGTTTTTCTTAGCTCAGAATTCCTTTTTGTGGCTAATTGAAGTTGATTTTCCTTAACCTTGTTTCAAAAGAAATATAAGAAACAATATTAAATTTAATAATTAATTATTGTTTTACAATAATTAATTATTAAATTTGTCTCCTTAATTTTAATTTTCATATTATGAAATCAGTGAAACTAACCTCTTCTTTTTTATATTATCTAGTCAGCATAATCGCGTATGGTTATTTGATTACTGCCATATATACTCTTATTAATTGTACTTTTGAAGGTCCATTTTTCGAAAAACTACCCAACAATCGTTTCGCCATAAATTATCCTTTTACTTCAGAACATTTTTTATTAGGCTCTGAGTTTACTACAAATTATGTCGCTGAAATGGTATTGGGAATTGCATTGTATGGAATATTCTTTTTTGTATTAAGCGGTGTTTTCAATGCGTTTAGACAAAAAAAATTGTTTACTCTTTTTGGGGTAAATCATCTAAAGCGATTTTATATTTTCAATCTGGTACTATATCCTGTTTTGGCCATACTTTGGGCAATAATATCAATCGAAGATTTTCCATTCTTTGCCATGATAAGTGCGCATTTAATCATGGGTTTATTCATTTACTTCATGAACGCCATTTTTGAGCAAGGTTTGAGATTACAAAACGAACAAGACTTATTTATTTAATCATGCCAATTATTGTAAACATAGACGTTATGCTTGCCAAACGTAAAATGCAATCTAAAGAGTTGGCAGAAAAATTAGATATCACTCCGGCGAATTTATCTATTTTAAAAACAGGAAAGGCCAAAGGAATTCGCTTTGACACCTTGGAGGCAATCTGTAAAATATTACAATGTGAACCCGGTGACATATTAGAGTATGTAGAAAAGTAAACCTACATGTGCTAAAGTTTTTAATATCGGTGTTTCATCGACAGGATTTTCTTTGCCTCAACTTAAAATAATCATCAAAAATCAATAAAAATGAACAGCTTAATTATTAAAAATCTACAAAAAGAATATCCTAATGGGGTGCGTGCCTTAGAAGATATTACAATTCAAGTAGGGAATGGCCTATTTGGTTTATTAGGGCCCAATGGCGCCGGAAAATCCACATTATTACGAACTATTGTAGGATTACAAAATGCCGACCATGGGGAAATATGGTTCAATGAAGTAAATGTATTACAAGATCCGATGTTCTTAAAAAAACAGTTAGGCTTTTTGCCTCAAGATTTTGGTGTATATCCAAAAATAACGGCTTATGATTTATTAAACCATCTGGCCATTCTGAAAGGAGTTAGTGAAAAAACCGAACGAAAAAATCAGATTCTAGCTCTATTAGAAAAGGTGAACTTATCCTCGCAGCAGCATAAAGAAGTACATACTTTTTCTGGCGGTATGAAACAAAGATTTGGTGTGGCTCAAGCCTTATTGGGCAATCCCAATATAATCATAGTCGACGAACCAACTGCAGGTCTAGATCCTGAGGAGAGAAACCGTTTCAATGGTTTGTTGAGTGAAATTGGCAACGATCGCATTGTAATTCTTTCTACACACCTAGTGGAAGACGTACTGCATCTTTGCTCGCAAATGGCCATTATCAATAGCGGGAAAGTGCTTCTACAAGGCAACCCAAATGATTTTATAACGCAATTACAAGGCAAGATTTGGAGGAAGCCAATTCAAAAACAACAATTAGAAGAATTTAAAACAAAATACAAAGTAATTGCCTCTTACTACCTCAGTGGAAATTTATTCATTCAAGTTTATTCAAATGAGTATTTACCTGATTTTGAGTTAGTAAATTCAAAACTCGAGGATGTGTATTTCAATACGTTAAATCAAATAGAAATATGAAGGCAATTATTTCTTGTGATTTAAAATCATATTGTAAAAACTGGAGATTTGTAGGCTTACTCATTGCATTAATCTCATTTGGAATTTTTGCTGGAGTGTATGCTCGTTTTACATTAACCGAAAATTTAGCCTATAACGCTCCCTACCAAGTAGGATTTCTTACGGCATTTTTAAGTTTAACAAGTTTATTTTTCGCTACAATTTTCTCTGGGCAATTGGCCTTAAAAGAGGTAGATTATCGCTTTAATCTGATATACTTTGCTTTGCCAATAACAGTAAAGCAATTTCTATGGAGCAGACTAACAACCATTTTTATTCTATCTTTTGGATCAACACTTTTATTGACCGTTTGTTTTTTTATTGGAAGAGAAATAACATCAAATTATCAATTCTCGGTGGCTTTCTCAATTAGCTATTATTTTGGGCCTGTCATATTATTTACAGCGATTAATTCTTTTGTAATTGCAGCCACTACAGCTGCAGTTGCTTGGATAACAAAAAGTAAACTCCAAGTCTATGTTGCCGGTTTATTAATTTATATGGGTTATATGGTGGCCTTACTTTATTCAGGATCGCCGTTCATGGCCAATCAGTTGCCACAGTCAAAGCAAGCCCAATGGTTGTCAGCTATTCTTGATCCGTTTGGGATTTCAGCATTCTTTTTTCAAACAACCCATTGGTCTATCCAGCAACGCAATACAGAATTATTGGAGCTTAATGGAGTTTTAGTCTTCAATAGAATTGGCTTTGTGGTAGTGGCAATTTTACTTTTGTTGGCTGCTTCTAAAAAATTCGTCGTTGTCTCAAAAATTAAAAAAAACCAGAGCTCGCATTTAAAAAGAATGGTTTCTGTTTCAACACCGTTCTGTTTTGTAAATACACAGCAAAGTAACCAAGTGAAATGGCAATCATTTTTATCTTTCACCAAGATTTACAGTACATATGTTGTCAAAAGTATGCCGTTTGCCTTACTAAGTTTAGGCCTATTGTTTCTTGTTGGAATGGAAATTCATGCTGCTATTGAAAAAGGAATTAGACTGCCGCAAAAATATGCCAGCTCAGGATTGATGGTTTCAACAATTATTCAGAGTTTCTATGTTTTTGGAGCATTAATTATGGTTTTCTATTCCAATGATTTATACTGGAGAAGCGAGCGTTCTCATTTTAATTTCATAGAAGAAAGTACTACAAATTACAGATTAAAAAATGCATCACTTCAAGTTGTTTTAATTGGAATGGTATTTTTCTTTACTAGTGTTTTAATACTTCAAGGCATTTGTTTTCAGTTTTTGTACAACTATCCTAAAATTGAATTTTTAATCTATTTAAAAACGTATCTCTACACCACACTTCCGTTGATTTTGGTGAGCATAATATCGCTGATTATACAAAGAATAGTCAAAAACAAATACTTGTCACTTGGTATTTCTGGAGTTTTTATTTTGTTAATGACTACTTCTTTGGGAAAAATTGTTGTGAAACATCCGCTATTGAAATTTTTGCAAACAATCAGTTACGATTACAGCGACATGAATGGCTTCGGCTTTTATGAAAACCTGTTTATTTACCGATTAGCTTTCGGTTTTTGTCTCACATTATATATCCTTTTTCTGATGCAACAAACCAAAAAATCAATCAGAAAAGCTGGCTTTTGGTTCACTTCAATCGGACTGCTTTCTTTATCACTCATTCTAGGTAATCAAGTAGTTGCAGAATATACCCCGAAAAGCAAAAGCCTCGAATTGCTTCGATTGGTAGCTTATGAAAAGGCCTACAGAAAATATCAAACCGTGCCACAACCAACGATTAAAGAAGTAATCGCGCGAGTTGATTTATATCCCAAAGAAAATCGCTACGACATCAAAGGGCAATATCTTTTAGAGAATAAAACGACGGTTTCAATAGACGAAATCTTAGTGAACTTCCCGGATGATTTTACAATCCAATCGGCCATTTTAATTCACAAGAACCAAAGAAGCAAAATTGCCAATCAATTTCAAATAATGAAACTAAGTAAGCCACTAAAGCCTACTGAAAAAGCAGTGCTTGATTTCGAGCTGAACTACCGCATCAAACCCATTAACAGCCACCAATCGTTTAATGCAATCGTTGGTAACGGTGCTTTTATGCGTATTAGCCGATATTTTCCACAAATTGGTTATCAATCATCCTATGAAACCGACGAAAAAGAAATCAGAGAGAAATACCAATTAGGAGCCGCTACTGCAATCAAAAAACTGAACGAACCCAAAGCGCCGAACCATGATTTTATGTCACTCAAAATGACCATCTCGACAGATTCGAATCAAATTGCTGTGGGTGTTGGAGAATTACAAAAACAGTGGAAACAGAATAATCGTTCTTTCTCAAGCTTTATAGCGCATCAAATTCCATTTCGTTTTGCTATAGCTTCTGCTCATTACAAAATTGAAAAAACGATATACAAGGGAAAATTACTTGAAGTTTATTATCATGCCAATCACCATGAGAATGTAAAATACCTTCTTGAAAATGCCAAACTCACCCTAGATTATTGCCAGGCAAATTTTGGCCCATATCCCTTCAAAACCATTCGCTTTGCAGAAGTATCAAGTTTTACACAAGGCTTCAATGCTACAGCTTATCCAGCGACTATATATATGACTGAAAACATGGCCTTTCACTGCAATTTAAAAGCCGATAAACAACCAGATGTAATCAATGAAATGGCTGGTCACGAATTGTCTCATTTGTGGTGGGGAAACAGTCAAATTCATCCTGACGATAGACAAGGCGCTCCAATGCTCACTGAATCTTTAGCCATGTATACCGAACTCATGCTACTAAAAAAAATGTACGGAAAGGAAAAAGTAAAAGAAAGTATAGCCATGCACCAAGAGATTTACGAAACTGAAAAAGGTTTTTTAGGAGATGCGCCTTTAATTGAAGTAACCAGCAATCAAACCCACATCGCCTACTCAAAAGGAGCTATAAAGATGTACCATTTGAGCGAATTAATTGGTGAGGATAGAGTAAATTTGGCTCTGAAAAACTTTATAAATAAAAATAAATACCCCAATCCTAAACCCATTGCCACAGACTTTTTAAAAGAAGTATATGTAGTAGCAGATAAAAAATACCACAAACAGATTAAGGAACTGTTTTATCAGTAGGTTTAAATAGAAAATGCTGTTGTGTGAGCCAGTTTAGACCATAAATACAAGAAATTGGTCTTTTTGTCCAAGCCTGAATTAATGATTGCTGCATAATTTTGCCCATTACCACAATAACAATGAAGAACGATACGCAAATACCGGTAAATACAATCAATGAATTCTGTCAAGAAAACGCCATTGAATATTTCAAAGTTTCTGGTTTTAATGTCGAAACCTGTACGATTAACGAGTTTCAAGAAAATCACAGGCACAATCATTATGAAATTATATGGCTAAAAAAAGGAAAAGGCATTCACCACATTGACGGGCAACAATATAATTATAATGGCTCTGTACTTTTTTTGTTATCGCCGGGCCAAGTGCACAAAATAGACCAAGAAGAAAAGGGAGAAGGCTTTGTGATTAAATTTTTACCTGAACTTTTTCAACATCAAAAAGAAGTGGAAGAATACCTAATTGATAGCCTTTTGTTTGATGCCATTGATGCTTTTCCGGTAATTAATCTAACCGCTTCACAATACAAGGTTTTCGAAGATTTGTTTTATCAAATTACCGTCGAATTCAATACTTCTGAAATGGGGCAGCAACAAATACTTTCCTCGTTTCTAAAAATTCTGATTACCAACATTACCCGATTGAAACACAATCATATCGCATATAGCTACATTCCTGAGGCAGGCTATGACCTTTTTAAAAAATACAAGGTTGCCGTAGAAAAGAATTTCAAAACTACTCACGGAGTCAACCAATACGCGGATATGCTTCATACCACAGCCAGAAATTTAAATAATGTAACCAAAAAGTTTTCAAATAAAACCGCCGGGCAAATCATAGCCGATAGAATTATTTTAGAAGCCAAAAGGTTTTTACATCATGATAATCTTTCAATAAAAGAAATCGCTTTCGAAATTGGGTATGACGATCCGGCCTATTTTACAAGGTTTTTCAAAAATTACTTGGGCATTTCTCCCCAACATTATAAAGACAGCTTACTATAGAGGTAAGGTTAATAGAATCTGTTCATTTAAAAGCAATCGTCTGGTATTTATCAGGCGATTTTTTTAGTCATAAAAGTGCAAGTATTTGGAATATTAATGCAACAATCACAAAGTGAATTGCTAAGATATTTGTTTCAATACATGACCGAATTCAAAAAATGACTCACTGATAACTTAAAAACACTATGAAAAAAATTACAACCCTTTTACTGGCAATAGCAATGGCCTCATGTTCATCTGATAAGAATAAAGACAAGGCCAGCATTGGAGCATTAAAATTAGAAAACCTAATTCATTTAGAAACCAACATTCCTCAGGACTTTTATGATGATCTTACTTTTACTGATGCCCAAACAGGCTATGCCATATCTAGGTTAGGTAAAATTGTCAAAACCACCGATGCCGGCATAACATGGACAACATTAAACTCAGGCGCGACTCAACCATTAAAAAGAATACACTTTGTGAACCATAACCTCGGATTTGCTATTGGCAGCGACCCAAGTGGCAATTTTGTTTTAAGAACCAATAATGCCGGACAAACATGGACCAGTATAAATTTGACGTCAACCTCAAATAGTTCTTTGAACAGCATCTACTTTATAAATGAAACAGTTGGTTTTATTGTCGGAAATCAAGTTTTTAAAAAAACATCGAATGGCGGACTTAGCTGGTCTGACGTTTTCACCACACCAACAGATAAAAATTTTCAAGACATCAAATTTAAAAAGCAAAGTAACATTGGTTATGCCACAGCAAACACAAATGAATATTATAAAACAACCGATGGCGGAATATCTTGGACAGCCATCCAAACGAATTTCAGAGAAGAAAATTTCTCGCAGATTCAACTAATTGACGAACAAGTCTATTTAAAAAGTAATTCGAAAGTAATTAATGTTTCCTCAGGTAGAACAGCGGTTTTGCCTAATCCCGTGAACAAAATTCTACTTCTTGACCATTTAAAATCCATAGGTATTGGGCAGCATTACGAAGGAGGCTTTTTCCCCTTTGGTGACATTCTGTTAACCAACGATAATTGGACCAATTTTCTTCAAAAAACATATCAACCCAGTAGTGAAGCCATGGATTTTACAGCCCTAGCAAAATTGACTAATCACAAGGTCATGATTTTAGGCACCGGACAATTGCACACTGAAGTCATTATGTTAGAAATTGAATAGCACTACAGTCAATCATTTAAATAGGGTTAAGTGATTGATTAATAGTTGAAAGGCGTCTGATTTTAAATTCAGGCGTCTTTTTTTTTTTGAGAAGTACAAAAGTGCAAGTCAATGGAATATTTATCTATTCTCTGCAACGAAACGGGTAACGAACTTTGTACCGTAATCCTAAAACAACTTTTTATGCCTTATGTAAACATTCAAGTAACTGATGAAAAAGTTACCAAAGAGCAAAAACAAGAATTAATTAAAGAAGTGACCAATTTGCTTTATAGAATCTTGAACAAAGACCCAAAATTGACCCATGTGGTAATTCAAGAAATACACTTGGACAATTGGGGCGTTGCAGGCGAGCAGGCCACTGAACTAAGAAAAAAGCAACTTTAGTAGTTGTATAAATAATAATCACTAATACTAATTTAAATTAAAAAATGAAAAAAACAGTAATTGTAACTGGCGCATCATCAGGTATCGGTAAAGCGATAGCAAAACTATTCATTGACAAAGGCTTTAATGTGGTCATGAATGCCTCAAACGAAGCAACATTATTAAAAACTTACCAAGAGTTTGGTGCTCCTTCCAACGCCATCACTGTAGCAGGAGATGTGGCTAAAAAAGAAGTAGGAAAGTTGCTGGCCACGATGGCGAAAAACAAATTCGGCAATATTGATATTCTTGTTAACAATGCTGGCGTATTTGCCCCCAAACCTTTCTTAGATGTAATGGAAGAAGATTTAGATCGTTTTTATAACATCAACCTAAAAGGCACCTACTTTGCCACACAAGCCGCTATTCCAGCCATGTTAGAAAATGGTGGTGGTTCAGTCATTAATATCGGAACCGTTTTGGTTGATCACGCAATTGCTGGCTTCCCGGCATCAGCACCTGTAGTCAGCAAAGGAGGCGTTCATGCACTAACAAAACAACTAGCCGCTGAATTTGGAAACAAAAACATTAGAGTAAACACGATAGCTCCGGGTATCATCAGAAGCCCACTTCAAGGCAAAATTGGTGTTGAAAATGCCGATGGTTTGGCTGGTTTGCATCTATTGAACAGAATTGGCGAGCCGTCTGATATTGCCGAAATGACACTCTTATTGGCCACTAGTTCCTTTATCACCGGTGAAATAATAAACGTTGATGGCGGTCACGTAGCCGGACATCTTTTCGCCTAATTAAAATAATCTTAGAACTTAAAAAAGTAAATCATGAAAAATACGATGAAAACAATTTTGGCCGTAATCTTAACTATGGCATCATTCACCATTCAAGCACAGAAAAAACAAAAAATATTATTTGTGCTTACTTCTCACGATAAGTTGGGAAATACCGGAAAAGCTACTGGCTCATGGATTGAAGAGTTTGCCACACCCTACTATTACTTTACCGATAAGGGTTATGAAGTGGTTATTGCTACGCCAAACGGAGGCCAAGCTCCAATTGATCCTAAAAGCAACGATCCTTCCTTTCAAACAGAAGCAACCAAGCGATATTATGCAGACAGTAAGGCCCAAAAAGCTTTAAGTACAACAGAAAAATTAGCGTCAGTTAATCATAAAAAATTCTCTGCGGTATTCTATCCAGGAGGTCACGGGCCAATGTGGGACTTGTCAAATGACCAAAACTCGATGAAGATTATCCAAGATTTTTATAACAATAACAAACCGATTGCTTTTGTTTGTCACGGATCAGCAGCACTGGTAAATGTTACAGATAAAGCAGGAAACTATTTAATCAGTGGGAAAAAAGTTACCAGTTTTTGTAATACTGAGGAAAGTGCTGTACAACTCACCGAGGTGGTGCCATTTTCATTAGAAAACAAACTTAAGGAACGAGGCGCCAAATACTCGAAAGGGAATGATTGGAGCTCTTATGTAGTTCAGGATGGCCTTTTAATTAGCGGGCAAAATCCACAATCATCAGAAGCTGTAGCTGAAAAATTGCTTTCAAAAATCAAGTAATCATGTCAGCAAATAAGGTAGAAAATGTTGTAAGCGTCATTGAGGATTATTTCTATGGTGTTTATCTAGGCGATCTCGAGAAATTGAGAAATGCCTTTCATGAACAAACTATTCTGTATGGTGACATTAATGGAACGCCCTATTTAAAAAATTTGGAGGAATACTTGGAAGGCGTTAAAAACAGAAAATCACCAAAGGAAGCAGGCGAAGATTACAAAATGAAAATCGTGAACATCGATTTCTTTGGGAACAATGCCATCGCTAAATTAAGCGTTCCGATATTCGGAATTCAGTACACCGATTATTTGTCAATGACGATAGTAAATGGAAAGTGGAGAATTGTAAATAAGTTGTTTACTAACGACATACAATAAAGAACATTCTCGGTGCAAGCCGAGGATGTTTTTTTATTTAAAACTCCATTTTTATATGCAAAAAGTAGTTATTACTTTCATAGGCTTAGTCCTTTTTTCAGTACATCATACGCATTCACAAAACTTATCAAAAGATAAATTGGGGTCGATACACAATGAAAATGTGGTTTGGAAATCATTCCCAGCTTTTCCCAGCAATGTTAAACTGGCTACTCTAGTTGGTGAACCCAATAAAAACGAACCCTTTATCGTCAGAGTAAAAGTTCCCGAAGGTGAAATAATTATGCCTCATAAACATCCTGAAGATCGCATATATACCGTTATTTCGGGTGTTTTCTACATCGGAATTGGAGAAAACTACGACGAATCTCAACTCAATGCTTATCCGCCAGGAACAGTACTTACATTGCCAGGAGGAACACCGCACTTCCATTGCGCTAAATCCGGAGAATACATCACACAAGTATACGCGATTGGTCCTTTAGGACTCAGCTATATTAATATCGAAGATGATCCAAGAAAAAATAAATAAGATCTGCCATGAACAAAAATAAAGTTAGAGAAATGCTTTCTATTAAATACCCACTTTTTCAAGGGCCTTTTGGTGGTGGTTATTCTACTCCTTCATTAGTGTCGAAGGTTTCAAATTTGGGTGGTTTGGGTGGTTATGGCGCCTATCAATTGACTCCTGAAAGAATCAAAGCAGTTATTCAAGAAATTAAACAACTTACCAACAAGCCTTTTAATATTAACCTTTGGGTAAATGATGCCGATGCTGACAACGAAATTTCAGACGAACTCTACAGCTTAATCGTTGCTAATTATAAAGAGTATTTTGATTTACTAAATGTCCCGATTCCTGACAAACCCAAACCGGTCGCTAAACAATTCGAAAAACAAGTAGAAATGGTTCTAAGTCAAGAAGTGCCGGTTTTTAGTTTTGTCTTCGGGATACCAAATCCGACCATCTTAAGAGAGTTTAAAAGAAGAGGTATCAAAACCATTGGCGCGGCCACCACACTAGAAGAAGGATTGCTTTTGGAGGAAACTGATGTGGATTTAATTGTGGCTTCAGGATTTGAAGCTGGTGGGCATAGACCATCATTCTTATTGCCAGTGGAAGAATCTTACCGGGGAACTTTTGTCTTGGTACAACAACTGGCTAAACGCATTTCTAAACCCATAATTGCTGCTGGTGGAATTACAAACGGTTCTGCCGCCTCAGCTGCTCTCACTCTTGGGGCCTCAGGTGTTCAGGTAGGAACGGCATTCTTGGCTTGTGAAGAATCTGGAATCACTGAGGATTATCGGAATGTTTTATTTTCTCAAAGAGCAAACAATACCATTCTAACAAAAGATTTTACCGGAAGAATTGGCAGAGGAATTCCGGGAATCCTAACAGAACAAGTAAAACTAGATAGAACATTGCCCTTCCCTATCCATTCACAATTCATTGCTCCACTTCGCAAAGCGGCACTCGAACAAGGGAAATTAGACTTAATTCCGTTTTGGGCAGGACAAAATGTATCAGAAATTGAATTTAGAAAAGCAGCAATGGTATTTAATGATATCGTCAAAGGATTAATATAAAACCAGCAAATACATTCTTGAATATGTACCTTCCTGAGCACTTCAATTTTGAAAACAAATCAGAAATAATTTCGTTTCTCAAAGAATATAGTTTTGCGACTATTATCAGCGTGAAAGACAATTTCCCATCAGCAACGCATTTGCCTTTTGTAATTAGGGAAGAAAATAACGCCTTGTATCTAATTTCACACTTTGCTAAGGCAAATGAGCAATGGAAAGAAATTACTTCAAACAAAACACTAGTCATTTTTAACGAACCAAACGCTTACATTTCACCCAAAAATTACGATTCAATCAAAAATGTGCCTACCTGGAATTATGTTTCGGTACACATCTATGGACAAGGCGAAATCATAACTTCTGAAGAAGAAACCATTGAAATTTTAAAAGATACTATTGGCACTTATGAAAGCGATTATCTTAGCCAATGGGATAAACTCCCTGAGGCCTTCAAAAGCAACTTAATTCGAGGCATCGTGGCTTTTAAAATTAAAGTGACTGATATTCAGGCTAAGAAAAAGGCCAGTCAAAATCGCACTGAAACGGAAAGGAAAAGAATTGTTGAAAATCTTTCGAAATCGCCCGTTGAAACAGAACGAAAAATGGCAACTTATATCAAGTAACTTCGATCTGCCAAAAAAATAAAAATGAAAACACGCTTGATCGATTTAAGCCATACTATAGAAGACGGATTGATTACCTATAAAGGCCTGCCGGCTCCAATTATATGTGATTATCTGACCCGGAAGGATTCAAAAAAAATATACCAAAGTCCTGATGAATTCCATATCGCCAAAATTGAAATGGTTGGTAACACCGGAACTTATATGGATTGTCCTTTGCATCGATATGAAACAGGTAAAGATTTCACGGAATTTCAACTAGAAAGCTTTTTTGATTTGGAGGCCATCTTGATAAGTGTTCCTCATAAACAAACCTTAAGCATTGGTCTAGAACACTTCGAGAATCTTGAGTTAAAAAACAAAGCAGTGCTGATTCACACCGGTTGGGATAAATATTGGAATACCGATAAATACTTTACAAATCATCCATACATTACCGCCGAAGCAGCTGAATATCTGAAAAAGCAAAGCGTAAAACTTGTCGGAATTGATTCCCACAATATTGACAATACAAATTTCAATTTGCGGCCAGTGCATAGTACGCTTCTGAGGGCCAATATATTAATTGTTGAGCATCTTTGTAATCTGCAAAAATTAAGCAATACACATTTTACCTTTACGGCCATTCCGCCCAAAATTAAAGGAACAGGAACCTTTCCGGTAAGAGCAATCGGGAAAATGTTATGAGAAACAAGTATTTGAAAATAAATCCACTGATCACATCGTTACCCACTAAAAAATGAATCCAAAAATTAAAGAAGAGGCGCTGAAAATGGATCGTCTTCTAGAAAGTATTAAAATTCAAGCAATTGATTATCTAAACAATATTGCTTCCAGACCAACTTCTGCAGAGACCAACTTTAAAATAGAAACAAGTTTGTCTCAACAAGGATTGGGTGCGAGTGAAACCCTAACCGAATTTAACAAAAGGTTTGAACCTGTAATGGTCGCCAGTTCTGGCCCGCGTTTTTGGGGTTTGGCTGTTGGAGGCACTACACCGGCTGCGATTATGGGCGATTGGCTGGCCACAATTTATGATCAGATTAGTTATTCGGTAGGCGGTCATGGAGACAACTCCGCATTAATAGAACTTGAAACGATTGAGTTATTTATGGATTTGTTGAATTTGCCCAAAAACTATTGGGGCGGTTTTGTAACTGGAGCCACCATGTCGAACTTTACATCTTTGGCAGTTGCCAGGCAATGGGTTGGAAAAAAGTTAAGTCAAGATATTGCAAAGAATGGTATTACGGAAAAGATTACCGTATTGGCATCCGCTCCACATTCATCAATTTTCAAGTCGTTATCTCTTATTGGTTTGGGAAGCAATAATATCACCATAATAAAAACCGAGCAAGGCAACAGAGAATCTATAGATCTGGTTGCCTTGGAAAGTGAAATTCAAAATTTGAAGGGCCAACCCTTTATCCTAATATCTAGCGCTGGTACTGTGAACACAGTTGATTTTGACGATTTGGAAACAATAGCAAAACTGAAAGACAAATATGATTTCTGGTGGCATATTGACGCTGCTTTTGGCGGATTTGCTGCTTGCTCAGATCAGTACAAACACCTTTTAAACGGTTGGGAAAATGCGGATAGTATTACTGTAGATTGTCACAAATGGTTGAATGTGCCCTACGAAAGTGCTGTTTTTTTTATTAAAGAAGAGCATAAACTCTTGCAGGTTGAATCATTTCAAAATTCAAATGCGCCTTACTTAGGAAATCCGAATGAAGAATTGAATTTTATGAATCTACTGCCAGAAAACTCCAGAAGGCTCAAAGCGCTTCCTTCTTGGTTTTCATTAAAAGCCTATGGCAAAGAGGGCTACAAAGAAATTGTGGAAAATAATATTCGAATAGCGCATCAACTGGGGGAATTTATCGCTTCAAATCCATACCTGAAATTATTGGCTCCGGTTCGCTTGAATACGGTTTGCTTTAGTTTGGCAAATGAAAATGACACCCAAAGTTTTCTATACTTGTTAAACAATACAAGGCAAGTATATATGACTCCAACAGTTTACAAAGGCGAAAAGGGCATTAGAGCTGCAATTGTCAATTGGCGTACTTCGGATAAAGATGTCGAAATGGTGATGAATCTAATGCAAAATATATTTCGCGAGAATCCGGATTTATGCCAAGTGATTGACTTGTAATTGGTATTAGTGTTTGTATTCTGATTTGACAATATTCTATAGTTTTATTGCATCACTCTTTTGAAAAATGACTCTTTAAAATGAATGAACAATTGACCTGAAATCATTTTGTCAAAATTGTTATAACTTAATCCAAGGAAACCTTTAATAGGGTAAGCATGATTTGTAAAGTTACTCCGAACTCCAATCTCAAAGTTTTGACTGATTTGTCCTGAATTGATTTCTCCTTCAACATAAAATAGATACTCTTTAAAACTGTAAATTAGTGCTTGATTGAACTCACTTCTACTAAAATTATAGACAGAAATACTGCTATAATTCTTCAGATGATATTCTACGGCACCAATCACGTTATGCTTTTCCAATTGAAACCCCAACGCTAAATTCTTATTACTAAATTTTAATTGGTAACCCAACAGAGAATGATCATAAGATAGACTTGTAGTCAACGAGGAAAAATGCTTAAGTTCACGGAAATATTTTAAGGTTGGCTTGGCACCAGGAATCTTTGATTGGGTGCTATACTCGGTTTGACTTTCTGGTGTTAGCGGATTGGGTCTTAATTCTGAAAAAGCGGTTCCAACATAACCCAATTGAAGTCTATTCAAAGCATCAACTTGATAAACGAATTCGAAAGAACCATTCGATTTTATAGGTTCACTAGTTTCGAATTTCATTAGAGCAAATGACCGAATCTTTATCTGATTATTAAATTTCTTACTCAATAGTGCTCCGAGCCTTAGCGTACTGCTATTAAAAGCATAGGCAGAATCTGTCTTGACGAATTCTTTTCCATAGAGTCCAAAATAGAGTCGATCTAGACTTACTTCACCAATATCTAAATCATTTGCTTGGCTGAATCCGGAAATATATAGCAGCAATATTATATATCGTTTTATAAAAGAAGTCATGAAAAAACAGACTCGAACAAATAAATTTTTCATCTATTTGTTCAAGTCCAAGGAGGTATAAAAGTTAACGAATTATTTCTGGGACATTCTGTAATCCAAAGAATACTTTCCTGCGCCCATATATATAAAGCCTAAAAAGAGTATCCCGTCTTCAATAGCGTGAGAAGCAGTGTCAAAGGAGTCACCATTAGTCAAGTGAAATAGAGTTGCCATCAACATCGTTAAAAGCAAAGCAGCTGCGCTAATTCTTGTGAATAAGCCCAAGGCCAGAAATATGCCGCCCAAAAACTCAGCGATGGCACATAAAAATCCCCAGAAAGCAGGCATAAAATCGATAGCTACAATTTTCATTGTTCCGCCTAAAAATGTCCATGTTTCGATGCCTCCCGTTAGTTTCGGAAAGCCATGAATGATAAAAGTAATGCCTATAAGAATTCTAATAATCAATAAGCCTTCGTGCAATTGACCGCTGTCTTCACTAATTGTTTTTTGATTCATAATTGATTTATTTAAAAGTTATGCCGCAAATTTCACTTTCATATTTTGGATTAAGCATGCACATATTGCATAAAAAATTGGATTATTTCACATTCATTGACCGTTTGATTTTTACATCATCTAGTTGCAATTGTCCAATACTGAATTGCTCATGATTGCTTATGTTTGCAACAAGTTTTACTTGGATGTTTCTGAATAATCCTATTGAAGCGATACTATATTTTCTTATCATTATGAATAACTTTATATATTAAAAACCTGCAATCCTTTTCTGAAGCGCTATTGGCTTTAGGGGCAATAGTTACAGTCATAACATCACAAAACAATGCAAAACCTATTATTCGATTTCATCTCAAAATATATTTCCTTAACCGAAGAGGAAAAGAGCACACTACTTTCATTAAATCTTTTTCATTCCGTTAAAAAAGGGACAATTCTTCTCAAAGAAGGACAAAAATCCAATGAAAGCTATTTTGTTTTGAAAGGTTGTATTCGCAGCTATTACAATATTGATGGTGAAGAAAAAACTACTGCTTTCTATACAGAAATGGAAGCTTTAGTACCGCCTTCCGTACTCAGTAAGACGCCGTCGCCTTATTATGTATCTTGCATAGAAGACTGTATCTTAACCATTTCAAATACCGATATGGAAGAGGAAATCAATCGTAAATTTCCAAAATTTGAAACCATGTGCAGAATGATGTCTGAGGAATTACTCGCTAAAGAACGAATAGATTTTGACGCGTTTAAAACCTCTTCCCCTGAACAACGGTATTTGAATTTATTGCAAGTCAGACCTGACCTAATTCAAAGGGTTCCGCAGCACCAGTTAGCCAGTTATTTGGGTATCAAACCACAATCTTTAAGCAGATTAAGAGCCAGAATTTTGCAGAAAAATTAAGCAGAAGCGTCTTTTCTTAACTTAAGTTAACGAGATGAAACCGCTTGCCAATCTAGTTTTGCAATAAAAAACATGCAAAAAAAGATTTTATGGTTTGCCTTAATTTTTGCTATGGCAAACACATCACAGGTTCAAGCGCAATACACCAAACAAGACAGTGTTTATAAAAAGTATTTTGTAGGCAGCACCTTGTTTATGTTAGCGAATTTAGTTCCTGACAACAATCCGCCGGGTATGGTATATCTCACCTTTGGTTACCGCTTGACCAGAAAAGACGTGATTTCACTTGAACTAAAGACTTGGAAATATGGCTGGCCTATCGGTATTCCTTACGGAAAATCATTCGAAGCTGAAGGAGAAGGATTTCCAGGGCACATTCGCGAATATGGGTTTTCGCTTGCTTATTACAGGTTTTTATGGAAAGGCCTTTTTGCCCAAGTGGATGTGATGCCTGCTTGGCAAAAATTCGTCAATGAAGACGGAAAGAAAATCGGCCATGGCTTTCAAATTTTCAACACGTATTCCGTAGGTTATCATATTAAACTTTTCAAGGATAGGTTTTTTATACAACCTTCGATAGCCATCACGCACCGTCCTTATCAATCATCAATGCCAGATGCTTTCCAAGAAGTTGACGAGCGATGGCCAAAAGTTTTTTACGGACAGCCGGGATTGCATTTTGGGTATAATTTCTAATCACTGCACTGATTTGTTGCAACTACTAGGTAGAAATCACCGGCCGTTTACAAATCATTCCGTTCGACATTTCACAGGTTTACGCGATCAGAAAATGAATCAAAACTGAATACCGCATAGCAGACAAACTGGACACTTCTATACAGAAACAAGTGCCCTTTATTTTAAATAATTCACACATCAGCCATCATTTATCAATCATCAAATCATGAAAAAAACAATCTTACTTGCTTTATTAACTTTCATTACGGGTAACGTATTTGCCCAAGAAAAAAATGATTTAATTCCTGAAAAAAAACTCAGTTTAATAATAAAACCCAAACTGGGATTTTCAGAATTACAAATAGACAACTATAATAATTTCAATGGATATATATCAGCATTTGAAATTATGCTATCGTCAAAACTCTCCAATAAATTCAATCTAGAATATGGCTTAGGCTTATCCGAATTTAAGGCAACCAATTTCTATGAGAATCAATTAGTCAATATCAAAAACAACTATTATTATCTGCCTGTAAACCTGATGTATAATAAAAATGTTAATGCAAATTCTTCCTTGATCATAGGGTTTGGGTTCTATGGTAGTTACTTAGCCAAAACTGATCTTGGTGGGAAATTCAAAGGAAATAATGTTGGAGTAAATTTTGGCTGTAACCTGCAAGCAGGGGTAAACTTGCAATTATCTGATGCAATGGGTTTTAGGATCATGTTTGAAGGGCTAACCGATTTAAGTAAAATTGAAAAAAATCTTTATGAACTTAAACATACTAACACTAATCTATTATCGCTCAGCTTCATACATAAACTATAAAACAAAAACCGTTGGACGTAATATCAAGTTGGTTTTTGGTTAATTGTTTATTCAGAATAAAGTTTTTAGAACTATTTCGATCCAGCGGTTTAAATTAAAGAAAAGAACATGAAAAATATAATCTTACCACTCCTCATCTTAACCTCCGTAGCTATTAATGGTCAAATCCTCAGTGAGAACTTTGACAATATAAATCTATTACAGTCTCAAGGCTGGACAACTGTAAATGCCAGTGAACCCATTGGAACTGGATCTTGGTTTGCGGGCCAGACCCCTTATTTCGTTGCTTATAACGGAGCGAATACCTCTTACATTGCAGTAGATTTTCGATCAACAGGAAGTATCGGAACAATAAGTAATTGGTTAATTACACCTACAGTCACTCTAAAGAATGGCGACATCATTAGTTTTTATTCAAGAGACCATCATGATGATTTTGCCGATCGATTGGAACTTCGTTTAAGTCAGAATGGTGCAAATTCTGTACTTCCTTCCGCTTCAAGTAGTGCACTTGGTGATTTTACTACACTGGCACTAACCATTAATCCAAATTTATTAGCCACAGGATATCCAACAGTATGGACAAATTACACTTATACAATAACCGGCCTTTCACAACCAACCGATTGCAGAATAGCCTTCAGATATTATGTCACTAATGGCGGAGCAAATGCACCTAATAGTGATTACATCGGCATTGATGCTTTAAGGGTTACTAGTGCCTTGGGTGTTGTCGATTTCAATGAGTCTGATATTAGTTTGACACCGAACCCTGCTTCACACACTTTAAGTATACATGCAAAAGAAACTTTGAAGGAAGCTTGTGTTTATAATATGTTAGGGAAAAAAGTCTCCACTTCTCCCATTACTAATAATTCACTTAACATATCACATCTTACACAGGGAATGTATATAATTGAGATTAGAACTGAAGATGATAAAACCGTTGTGAAGAAATTTATAAAAGAGTAAAGAAAAATATAGCTAAATATTAATTCATTTTAGCATAAAGAAAAGTTTCTAGTTATTAAAAATTAGATTAAGAAAGCAAAGAAACAATTGGTTGATATTCAATAGAGTGGTAGGAAAGTCAATCTTTATTTATCTCGATATTCGATAGAACTAAGAGCTGCGAATTTCTATAGATTGCAGCAAGATTAAGTATCGGTTTAGAAGTTATTTAAAAGGATTTCGCAGCAATCACAATCAGTGTTTTTTGGGTTCCCGATGGTTCACTTGAATCGATTCGTGTTCTAAAATGAACTTTCCGTTGCGGTATTTGAATTGTCCTTTTCTAATCGTGTCGATATCCCGATCATGAGAATAACTGTAATTGTTACCGTAATAGTACTTCAAAAAACCTTTCTCGTATTTCACGTAAGGCGGCCTTTCGTTTTCGAGTGCCACGCCATTTTGTTGGCAAAAGCTGAAATTGTCTTCGCCGCGATAGTGAATTTTGTTTTCGATCAAAGTGTCTGAAAGAGTAAACCACCGAGCCGATTGACACGAAACTGTTAGCACCGAGGCTGGCCTAGCACTGTATTGATCTATAATTAGGTATTGGTTCCTGTGCAATTTCACAATCGTGTCAATCTGTTTGAAACTTGCTTTTTGAACCGTTTCATTTTTGCTATTCAGATGATGAATCCATGAAAACCACTCCGAATTACAATAACCGCCACAGCTTTCTACTTCAATACTAAAGATTTTGAATCTGCCATCGGGTGCGTAATGCACTTCTGAGTTCACAAAACCAACTTGATACTGGGCTTCATTTTTCCACAGACTGTCGAGTTGGGCTTCGGTTGAGGTGGAATCTTCTTCGTAGTTGCGAATGAGCTTGTATTTATATTGCTGGATGACTGCCGAATCTATGGCGCTCAACTTATATTGGTTTTTAGTAATGATTTTCCTCGAACAACCCATCGCCGTGAGCCAAATCAAGACAAACAGTATCAATTGCTTCATTGCAGTTTTTTTAATAGGCTTCCGGTTCAACGCAAGTTACATAAATTGATTTTATCTGAAATAAAGAAATAGCTTTCAGCTTTTATTGCCTTGTGTGATAAAAGTTACCTAACAAGAGAAATCAATGGGTAATATTTGTATTATAGAAATCAGAGCGAAGGATATCCATGATGGCCACTTCAAGGCTAGTCAGAATTGATCTTCCCAAAGCGTGAGTTTCTGCATAATTTTTCAAGTATAACGCAACTCTTAAATACAAAAATGGGATTTTTTAGCAGTATTTTCGGAAACAAAAGCAATAATGAAGATTTGGCCCAAAAAGTAAGTCAGGGCGCTTTCTTGGTAGATGTGCGCTCTGGTGCAGAGTTCGCTTCGGGGCACGTAAAAGGCTCGGTGAACATTCCGCTGGACCAACTTACTCGAAACTTGGCCAAGTTAAAAGGCAAAGAACATATTGTGGTTTTTTGTAGAAGCGGCAACCGCAGCGCACAAGCCAAAATGATTTTAAATCAAAACGGATTCAACAATATTACCAATGGCGGCACTTGGCAGAATATCGCAGCATTGGTTCAACAATAGTTTAGTTTTAGTGATTGGAAAATTTGGGCGTCAATTCTTTGCCGTCTGAATTTTGGACAGCGCAGATTCATCTCAGTGATTTGCGCTGTTTTTTTTTACTGACAAACCCACATATTTTTATATTTACATTTTAAAAAAACACCGCCACTATGAACGATTTAAAATGCTGCATTGTTACTTGCGACAAACCGCTAGACCAAGCCTACTGGGACAATCAATACATCGCTCATTCCACCGGTTGGGATTTGGGACAAGTGGCACCTCCGATTCAATCATACATTAATCAATATCCTAATAAAGAAGCTCGAGTATTGATTCCGGGTTGTGGCAATACTTATGAAGCCGAATATCTTTTAGCGCAAGGTTTTCAAAACATAACCGTGATTGATATTGCGCCGAGTTTGGTTCAAACCTTAAAGGAAAAGTTTCAGGATAATCCAAATATTTCGGTTGTTTTAGGTGATTTTTTCGAACACCAAGGCCAATACGATTTGATTATCGAGCAAACTTTTTTCTGTGCTTTACCGCCACAAATGCGCGAGCGATACGTCTGGAAAATGCACCAACTTTTAGCCGAAAACGGAAAACTTGCCGGCTTGCTATTCAACCGTGAATTTGAAGCTGGGCCGCCATTCGGAGGCAATCAGGAAAGTTATAAGCTACTCTTTCAAAAAGCTTTTGTATTGAATGTAATGGAAGTTTCACACGATTCTGTTGCCGCCAGAGCCGATGCCGAGTTGCGATTTGAGTTCCAGAAGAACCCGGAACTTCAAGTCAATTTATACACTTTTGAAGGCATCACCTGTCAAGGTTGCAGCAGTACTGTAACAAGCAAATTTCAAGAAATTCAGGGTGTCGAAAATGTAAGCATGAGTTCTGATTTTGCTACTGTTTTGATTGTGAGCAGCCCTGAGATTGCGCTAGAGGTTTTACAGCAAATCGTTTCTTATGATGCGAAATACAAAATTGTAAAAATCTAATAAAACCACCACAGCCATTTTGTTTTCCTGAACCGAACTAGTTTTGATGGGCTATTAATTTGAGTTTGTAGCGGTAGAAAGCACCAAAATTGTCTTCTTCTTTCAACACTTCGCGAGATTGCTTTGAAATCCAGAACCTTTGATAACCGGTGGGTTTTTCTACTTTGTAGTTCAAAATCCAGCAATCAATTGGGTTTCCGGCTAGGGTGATTTTTTCACTGCCAATGACTTCATAGGTTTCTTGCTTTGGAATGGCATGTCCGGGTTCGTAGAAGTTAATTTTAAACACTCTATTTTCTTTGAAAGGCAGCAAAGGAAACAAGACCAAGTCCGAATGCCAGTTCAAAAAATCTGAAGTCAAAGCCGCATTAAAACTGGTGATTAACCCTGATTTGATTTCCTCTTTAATCGGGCCATCAAACCGAGTTTCTGCTTTTGCAAAATCATAATGTTCTGTATAGCCTTTTCTTTTCCACCAACTGCTGTGCGACAGGGTTTTTAGCTGTTTGCTATCGAATCGGGTAGTCGCTTGATGAATGATGGTGTCAGCTTCCCAAGTTTGGTTCACCAGAATGTAATCTTGATTGTTGCTGCTTTGTTTTTGAGTGGCAATTTTAACCAAGGTTGCATTTTGCATCGGTTGATCTTGACCTTTGGTGTTGTAAACTAGATAAGCACTGTTTCCGAAGTTAAGGTTTTTGAGGATTAAATCAGAAGCGTTAATGGTAAGGGTATCTTTTGTTTGAGCGTTTACAGCTATCGCAACTATTAAAAGCAAATGAGTAATTATTTTCATAAGGTGGATTGAGATGAATATTTAAAGTTGGTATTTAGTCTGATGTCGGATATTTTTAAAACACTGTTTTTAATTCTCCAAGATAATGAGGAACTGGCTCATTTCATGTTGTAATCCAAAGGCAACAAATCGGCAATACGCTTATTGCTAATTTCACCTAAAAAGGAAATGCTTTTGAAAGTGCTGTAATTTCCATAGGAGTCAAGTTTGAACACATTGCTCAGGAAAATGACCTCTGAATCTGGTTTTCCTGGATATTCCAAAGTAAACGATTGATAGAAATTCTCTTTGCGTTTGAGCCGTTCATTTTTCACCAAAACAATATAATCGTTGCCTCTTTGAATGACGTCGAAGTATTTTTCAGGATCGCAATACCTGCTGCCGTGCAATAATCTAAAATTGCTTTTACCCAAGGTATGTCGGCTCAGGTTTCTGAAAAATTCCATCTGAGAAGCACGGTAAGACATTTTTCTTTTGGCGGCATAAGAAGTGGAATCGTTGGTGAGGTCTTTGAAAAAAGTAGAACCCGAAAACTTCCAACCAATCACCCCGTGGCTTTTCACCGTTGTCCATTCAAAATCGATATAGCATTCATTGATAAGGTATTCCAATTCATAGCCTAGAAAGCTGTTGTGAATTTTTAGTGGCACCTCTGCGCTGGCAACCAACCTTTTTTTCTTGAAGTCATACGTCAGTTCAATCTCGTCTTCGTTGAGGATTTTGCAATATTTTGAAGCAGTGGTCTTGCCTATAAATTCGTCTCGGAAAACCTTCAGCTTATCTTCGCGTTTGAACCGTTTCTTTTTCTGACGTACTGCAATTTCACGCAACTGATTGACTTTAGGAGTCATTTTTACCGTATGGAATTCTGCATCAAATGGATTTTTCAAATTGACCGTTTCATAACCGGTAGCGCTAATGACTAAATTGGCGTAGGTTTTATTATTGGTTTGTATTTGAAACCAGCCTTTTGAATCGGTTGTAGTACTAATAGAAGTCTGGTCAAAATAGGCAAATGCGCCTGAAATGGGTTGTTTTTTCTCGTCATACACTATACCTGCCAATTTTTGAGCATACATAAGGCTGCTCAAGAAATAGAATATTGCTAGACAAAGGCATTTCATAAGAGTTTGTTTTTCAATTCAATAATTCGAATAAATCAGTAGGTGGAACTTTAAAAGAATCATTCATTATCCAGGCAATACCCATGATTACAACTACAAAAGCTATAACAATCAGCCATTGGGTACAGGAAGTTTTCTGAATCTCTAGCTGGGTTTTAGCATTGCAGACTTCGCCCGGACAGTACTGCGCCTTGGTTCCACTCAAAGCCTTGTATATCTTACATCCGATACAAATTCCGAAAGCGGTTTCGAAGAACATCAGAATCAAACAGATCAAACAAACCAGCCCTGTAATGATACTGTATGTGTTCAGGAAAACCATTAGAACAAGCATGCTGGCTGATAAGATTAAGCCGATATACCAAGCAAATTTTTTCTGCGCAGCGCCCACATATTCTGGGTTTTGTTTGCTTACAATGAACCGTCCGATGATGAGTATTGGAGAAAATCTGGGGCTGAGGTATATGCGAATACAGAAATCGATAAAGAAAACGGTCACTACGTATTTGATGGGCACGAAATTGTGTTCGTAGATGATGAACATCAATGACAGAAAAGTAGCTAAAAACATGAGCCCTGCTGCGGCCCTGATTTCTCTTTCGTTGAGCACGGGAATTTCATAACCTGAAATTGCTTCCCCGAATTGGATGGTTTTTCTCATTTTGATTGGTTTTGATTGATGATTGATTTTTTTTGGTTAACGCTTCATGTTTACTATTTGACTCTTATATCAAGCTCGTTGATCATTCTGTATTGTTTGTTTTTGATAATGATTTTATAATTTCCTTTTTCCAGCAATAGAAAAGCGGGGTCTTCTGGGGTGACTATTTCAATCAAGTCTGCTGGAATGCCTTCTTGCTCGTATTCTTTTTTGCGGTAGGCCAGTACCAAAGCAGGATAATCGGTGATTTCATGTCTTGGGATTGGATAAGTTTTTTTAATTCCGTTCATCCACAACCAATCAGGCCGACCTTCAATATATTGCGTAATCGGATGAATTATCCTGCAATCTGTTTGGTCGTTGGTTGCGCTTCCATTAAATGTTTTACCGTTTTGATCTACCAATACAACCGGTTGTTCTGCATGGGCCATTTGAATATAAGGATGGTTGAATTCGACAGATCCTTTTTCAGAGTAAGCCACTTGATCGATAGTAAATGGGTCAATGTGGGTTATTTCTTTTAATCGGCCCGCCATCGCTCTCTCCCAACTTTTATCTCCCGGAGTTCCTTCAATGGCATGATCGTAGCCACAGTGAATTAGGAATTTAGAACCAGGATTTTGCCGAATGATTTTGGCGATGTTGGCTGCTTGTTGCTTTTCTCGTTCTTTTCCGTTCGAGCCATCAGTTGCTTCATAGCCGAATACGGTAAAACCGATCCTGATGGCCAGATGAATCAAGTTGGCCATTTGCGGTTCTTGGGTATAATAGCCGCTTTCTTTAACCACGAATTTTCTTTTGTTGACTAGCGAATCCGAAAGCGCTTCGAGCCCTAAAAAGCGATAGCCATTATCGTATAAACCTTGTAAAATGGAAGCAGTAAAAACCCGATGTCGGCTGTTGTGGTGCGCTTCGTTGATGATGATGATTTTCTCGCTTTTGCAGCGGTTGATTATATAATCTTGCGCGTCATGTGGCTGAAATGAATAAAAGTAAAGACTATCTTCATTAGAAATTTTCCTGATTCGGCTTCCGTTTTTGTCCCAGGTTTGAAGCGCTTTTTTATAGTATTGACTGATGGAATATTCGGTGGCTCCTGATTGGTACCTCCAAGGCAAAGTGTCTTTTTCTATTTTTGATTCAATATCTTGCGCAAACAGAAAAGTCTCATTTGTTGCTTGTGACCAGATTTGAAACGTAATCAGCAGAAAAAGAAATCTATAATATTTGATTGGGTTTGTCTGGTTTGTTGACATTTAAGTTTAATCTTGAAATGGGACGAGTGCATTACTGTTTTATAAATTTACCTGAAACCAAAATCTGTCGATCGTCAATCACCTGAATCCAGTAAACCCCTGCGGGCAGTATGGATACATTAAGGGTTTCATCGTCAATTCTTCGAACTTCAATCTTTTTTCCAATAACATCATAAACAGTCACTTGTTTTGGTTTCCCTTGCATTTTGAGATGAAGTAAATCTTGAGCCGGGTTGGGCATTAGTTGTAAAACACTGGCAGATGCCTTAGGAATTTCTATTGCCAACACATCATCATCGGTATAAATTTCAGTAGAATACAGATAATTTGGACTTTGGTATCCACTAGAGCAAATCAATTTCCAAGTGTTTCCCATTTGTACACTACCGCTGTTTCCGGTGAGCCAAGCCGTTGGTTTTGAAGGAAGTTGGTGCCAAGTATCGGTATCCACATCATAGTAATAGCATTCGTCCGAATGGGTTTCAAAAGTATTGTCAGTACTGCCGCCGGACATGATGATACCATTGCCCCACGGATGCGCGTCGAAGAACGTTCTCGTGTTTCCCGGAAATGGCGTACCCAAAGTCCAGGTAATATTCGCTCGA
The DNA here is from genome assembly GCF_011392125.1 of Flavobacterium lotistagni. GTDB lineage: Bacteria > Bacteroidota > Bacteroidia > Flavobacteriales > Flavobacteriaceae > Flavobacterium > Flavobacterium lotistagni. Next base: position 89,975 of record NZ_JAAJBU010000008.1, on the reverse strand, counting down.
TTGTTCTGATCAATTGTGCCGATGCGCACCGTGTTGAAATAATTGCTTGATTGAAAACCTGTTGCTCCACACATATAAATGAGTTTATTGCCCACCAAGGTCAAAGCGCCCCAACTCAGCGTTTGCGTAGTAGGGAACGAGGTAGCCAACCGCCAAGTGTTGGTTATGGTATTGAAAACCCTAACACGGTTACTGTAGCCGGCAGCCACATAAATTAAGCTGTCTTGGTAAGCAACGGCATCGCTGTCGACAATATTTATCGGAAAATCCCTCGCATCAGACCAAGTGTTTTCATTGATGCTGTATTTGCGAACTTTTCTGATGGCGGAACCCGGTGTAGTCACCAAGCCTCCAATCAAATATAACGTGTCTCTTACTATGGCTGTGGATGCGCCGATAATAGGAGTAGGTGTAGGGGCAAGGTCGGTCCAGATGTCGGAACTGAGTTCGTATTTTTGGTGTCGGGTGGTGATAATACCGTCTTGGTTTCTGCCTGAGGCAATAAACAAATAGCCATCCCCATTTTTGCTGTATGAAGCCGCATTGCCAGCTCTAATGGCCTCGGGAATATCTGCTGCTATCGACCATGTTTGAGCCTTCGAGCTAACCAAGTTGAAGAGTAACACCAATAGTAGTAAATTGTTTTTCATTAGGTTGGTTTTAATGGTTTTGATTTGTATTTTATAAAATCGCTATCGCTTTAAGGCAAAATGGCCTTTATACTGTTTTCCGTTCTCGCGTTCTACGATAAACCAGTAGTCATCGGCAGGCATCGGTTTTCCTTGATAAGTTCCATCCCAAGTATTGGTAGCACTGAGAATTCTTCCGTAGCGATCAAAAATCCTGACGGAGAAATAGGTTTCAGTCTCGGCAAATTTTACTTGCCAGACATCGTTATAACCATCGTCGTTTGGCGTGAAAAATTTAGGATACATCAACAAATAAAGTTCGTCAGTAGTGATGCCGCAGCCATTCTTTTCCCTGACGTAAACCGTGTACTTTCCCGGTAGCAGTCCTTCAAAATAATTGGCATTCTGATAATTGTAACCGTCAATGGAATATTCGTATTCGCCCAAGCTAGCAGTATCCAGCAGAATTTGAATACTGTTTGCGTTAGCGCTCCAATCTTGTATTACGATTTCTTTGATGATGGCTTTATTGGCTGCAATGACCTGGAAATTTTTAGTTCTTGAGCAACGCAGCCTGCTTTGGATTTTGGTTACTTTCACCCAGAAATTTCCTGTTATAGCAATATTGGTAAAGTTGGCCTGACTACCAGTAGACCATAAATAATAGGAGAAGATATCTGGAACCTGAACATTGACATAGTTCTCGAAGTTGCCATCTTCACAGAGCACATAAAAAGGTCTGATGTCAAACTCAGGGCTGGGCTTGACATTCAAATTAAAAGAAGTGGTGACATAGCAAGTCTGTGATGGAAGCGTCGAGAGCCGTGCATAAATGGTCTGCGGGTTAATGGTGTTGGTAAAAGGAGCCGTTATAGGGTTGACATTGTTCTGTGCTTCGGTTAAGGTTAAATGGTAACTTACTTTTACATCATTACTAGATTGACTGCCGAGTATTTCAGGGGTTTTGGTGCTTAAATCGAATTCGACATAACCGTCATTGACTTGACCGTCATCGCATAGTTTGAACTCAGAAACAGGGTTTAAAATCGGGTAGGGATTGAAAAGCACTTTGAAACTCGTTATCGCATAACAATCAAAATTGCTGAATCGATATACTTTGACGTAAATGGTAGTGCCCGGCGCGGTAAAATTTTGAACCGGCGCCAACAAATTTTGGTGTGTGAGCGCATCGTTTTGCGAAGCGAAGAAGGAAACGCCATAGATGCTACCAGATTGGTTCCCTAGAACGCGGCTAGTAAGTTGGCTTAAATCATAACTGGCGGTAGTTGCGCCGCAGAAAATGAGGTCGGAAATAGGATTCGCAATAGGGTTTTCGGGAACTGTGATTTGTTTGCTAATCCTGAAATTAGCGGTAGGCGTAGCAAAATCACCAGTCACAATATAAGTGCCGGCAGCGGTGTATTGATGAAAACCGATGATGCTGTTCGATGTACTCCCGTCGCCAAAATTCCAATTTGCAGAGGTAATACTTTCGTCGCCACCCAACGAGAAACTAGCATTGCCGCCAATACATATATCATCATTGATAATTGTTCGGTTCTTGCAAGTTGAATACTCAATAAACTGAGGCAAACCGATCCAACTCAATCCTGTCAGGGCCACATTGTTTCTTTGAAAACCACAACCCATGCCCGGTATATCCGGATTTTCTATAACATGCAAATAATTCCCAAAACCACGGAAAGCATTGGCGGCATAAATTTTACAGTTAGACGCCAACTGTAGTGCACCAACATCTCGAATATTTGTTGTGTTGATTTGTACTTCAGAAGCACCAATGTTGGCTGCCTGCAAATTGTACTGAAATATTTTGTTTATCGAAGTCGGGGTATTGCCTCCGGTGAGATAAAGAAAGTTTCCCGAAGGTGAGAACTCTGCTCCATAACAATAGCGGCCCAGATTGGCTGCATTGACTACAACCGGGCTTCTGATTAAACCGGTTTGAGTATCAAAATCAAATAGTTCGACGGTGAGATAGGTATTGACACAAACCAATTTGGAACCACTAGGCGAAAACTTTAGATAGCCTTGAACATTGTAGAAATTGAACGGTGGAACCGCCCCAACATAAGAGCCCACATTACTGACTACTGGGCTCATATGAACCCCTGAGCTATCCACTTTAAAAGCTAAGAAGGAATTATTCTCAAAGCCATGGGTCACTACCCAATAAGAATTGTCTGCAAAGTTCTTCACGGCACAAATCTTTTCGCAAGTTGGGCTATAAAGTTGGACGTTTTTAACGGCGTTAACGTCGCCCAACCCGCCATTTAAGGTAATATCGACCTCACTGTAACAGATACCATCAATATCGGCAACTTGCGAAGTCGTAAAGATGTAGTATATCGTATTAGAATTGGGCTTGGGGACAATGATTGCTGACTGTGTGCTTGAGGAATGTCCTTTTAGGTTGTCGCCGTTGGGCATGATATGGTGGTTTTTATCCCAGACTTTTTTCCCGTCCGTATAAAAAAGCAATTGCCCGGAAACATTGCTAATAGTGGCACAACCTTCAATCGTTACCAAGGCACCATCGTTTAAATTCACCGGATTACCACTATTGAAATCTAGCCCCGCGCGGTCGCCAAAATACCAAATATTATTCTCCCGCTGTGCTAACCCATACACAGAAAACAATAACACAGTTATTAGCAAACGGATTTTCATAGCAATCGTTAATATTTAAGAAAGAACTTTTGACAAACAATTTAATTCCTTCGTACTACCGCACTTTCCGGCATTTAAAAGCCATAGTGGTTGGCGCGTTTTCTAGTCCGTCATCAAAGGTTTTGTTCATGGTGATGCTTTCTGGCAAATCGACCACGAGTTTGTCGTTTACCATAGTAACTGTAGCACTAACAGAAGAATCAATGCTCGAATAAATAGCACCTTTTCCAGCAGCATCAGTAACGGTACATTTGATACTCATATACGGCAACAAATGGTCTGTAAATACAGCGTTCTCTGATTTGACTGTGTAAGTTCCGGTTTGGTGCGTGTTGAACACAAAGTCAATACTACAAGCTTTGAAATTGTTGTTGTTGGTGGCAATATTTGATTCAACATCAATGAGCGTGAAAGGCTTGCCGTCAGTATAATTAGACAATACTTGAGCGGAAATCCTTCTCGAGAAATTATAGCTGTTCAAACTCCAACTGTTTTCTGTTGAAGGAGTTGGTGTGGTATTGTTATCGCTGCTACTATCGCTGCTGCAGGAGATGAGCAGAAACATACTAATTATCATTACCGTGGAGTTAATGATGGACTTTTTCATTTTTGTTAGATTAGATTGGTGATTTTTATTATTGCGTTCGAAATAGGAATTGCCTTGTAAGATTAGCCTGTGTTTCTAAACAAAGTTAGACTCAAGTGGTTTTGAATCAAATACCTATAAAAAGGTAAAGTCAGCTACCTGATTACAGGTAAAATACTTATTGATATAGCTCTGCGAATTGATGGCGTAAGACTTATAGTAATGAGTTTCTCAAAGGCAAATCATAGCTCCAATCTCAAGCTATTTTAATTCTACCTAACGCACTTTCTGACATTTGAAAGTCATGGTTCCAGGCGCATTTTCCAGTCCGCCATCATAGGTTTTGGTCAAGGTTACTTGATCAGGTACATCTACTACAAAAAGGTTTTCTACTTTAGTTACTGTAGCAGAAATCGATGTATCAACGGATTCGTATATCGCAGTTTTACCGGCTGAATCCACTGCGATGCATTCGATATGGAGGTATTTCAAGAGATGGTTATCATATAATGCATCTTCAGATTTGATGGTATAGGTGCCTGTTTGGTGGGTATTAAAGAAAAACGTCAGCTTACAGGCTTTGAAGTTATTGTCATTTCTGATATTGGATTCGGTAATCACCAGTGTAAAAGGATTTCCGTTGACATAAGTAGAGGTGTTCTGTACTGAAGAGGTTCTAGAGAAACTATAGTTGCCTAATTTCCAATTGTTCTCGGTAGCTGGAGAAGTATTGTTATCGCTGCTGCTATCACTGCTACATGAGATGAATAATAGAATTGTCATTAAGAGGATTCCTGAATTTAAAATTGATTTTTTCATTTTATTAGAGATTAGTTTATGGTTTTAATTAACTATGAACAGGGGTGCCATCTGCCGATTAGATGAATTACGACAAATCCTTTAATCTGTTTTACTTTTTGATGATGCGATGCACTTCCTGATTTCCTTCTTTTGATTGAATTTTTAAAAAGTAACTTCCATTTTCAAGGCCATTAAGGTCAATGGTTTCATTTTTAGAAAGTACTTTAAAGGCCTTACCGGTCATATCATATATTGAAAAATCGAGCGCTTCTTCATTGTTCAAAGCATTTACATAAAGCAAGGAACCTGTAGGGTTTGGAAAAATCCGATACTTTTTCCCTGATTGGAACACTGGATTGGAAAGCTGGTTGAAGTCGATTGTATATTTAATAACACCCAAATCATAAGTGCCGATATACACCTCTGCGGTACTATCTTTAAAATCGATTTGGACATTTTTGGTACCGGAATATAGATAGAGCAGTTCTTCAGTAGTGATTTGTTGCCAAGTTTCCCCTGAATCGACGGAATATCTCAAGGCAAAATCCGTGGTTTGTGTATCGTAGGTAATCGCGACCAAATAATTTGCATTGCTATCCGAATGATGAACCTCGTGGGCATCAAATGAAGACAACTGCACCCATTGGTTTCCGTGGTCGGTTGAGGTGAAGATGCCTTGTGAAGTAGCCAAAGTCAATTGATCCGGATGGAGCGGATTTTGATCCATATGGAAAATGGTTTCTCCATTGTTTAAGTTTTCCAATCCGGAAGTCACTACATCCCAGTTTACGCCATAATTGGTTGTCAAGTAAAGTCGGTTATTGAGGGCAATTCGTAGTCGGCTGGAATCTGTAGCATCGAAATGGAAAGCTTGGATTAAACCCGAAGCCGGCATATCGATTTGAGCTTGCTGTACATTATTGAGGTCTGTAACATCAAACTGAATCAGGCTTCCGATTTGAAAATCATTCGACACCGAACAGAATAGAATGTTCGGATTAGAGGGTTTTGAAGCTAGAGCATGGAAATAGACATTGGAGGTTGCAAAACCTTGAATGTTGTTTCCGTGATCATTACTAAGCCCGATACCAGAACCAAAAAAGGATTGATTGGCAGCGTAAACCCTACCTAATTGATTGGCGTCAGCGTAAAACTGGCTCACGACATTAGGAAGGGACTGTAGCGGTTGGATGCCGTGCGGAGTTTCTGTATTGGTGTTCAAATTTCTATGCACAAAACCATTTTGTACGGAATAATACAAATGTTTTTCATTGTCTTTTTCATAAAAATTGAGTTGACCGTTTTGCGAAAAAAAGAAACGATTGTCAATTTTTTGTACGGTTTCGCCTCCATTTGTGGACCGTAGCGGATAATCATTGTTAGTGATCAGCAATTCATTGGTTTGAAAAGGATTGAAGGTAACTTTACTGCCAAAGTAATAATTGTTAGGGTTTTCCATATTGTTTTCATAATGGATGATTTCCTTAGTTTGAAAGCCGTCTTGTGTCCGCATGATTTCATTCAGGCCCAAAGCCACAATGTTGAGGTAGTTGGCAGGATTGTACTGGATATCCAGTATTCCTGAATTCATTTCATTGGGTAACTCTGGAAAAACATCCTCCCAATTCTCACCACTGTCGGATGATCGGAACAAGTGTGTAATAGTGCCATACCATGAGCCAATTAATATGTCATTGGGTGTATTGGGATGAAAAGTAATTGAACCCAATTCAATTCCTGATAGTTTCTCTTCCCATGTTTCACCTGCATCTTTCGAAATAAATAAACCTCCATAATCTTCAGGATCAAGCCCTCCAACACGTGCAATGAAAAGCTTATCAGGATCATTAGGAGCGATGGCTACATCATTGGGAAAAATGCTGTCGTAATCAATGTTATGATAAACAGTAGTCCATGTAGTTCCCCCATTGATGGTGTAGTAGACTTTGGCATATCTAGAGCCTGATATACCATAAATTTGCTGTGCAATCAGAATTTCGTTATTGTAAAAATCATAAGCAGTAATAGCACTTTCATCTGAATTTATAGGGATAGGAACTAGGTATTCATCAGTGATTTGCCGTGAGGAGATATCCAGCATGTAAATTTTATTGCAGTTAGAGTAGCCGTCCTGCAAAGTGAAACTCAGCATTGTGGAATTGTAAATTTTAAGGCTATTGATTTGCTTGAAATCAACGGTTGGTACTGTATAAAAAACAGACCAATTCAACCCATTGTCTTCTGACATCACAATGTGGTTGCGAACTGTGGCTGCATAAATTTTGTTAGGTACCAACGGATCGTACTCCATAAACAAAAGCTGCCCATAAGATTTAGATCCTACTATCTCCAATTGAGCCATAAGGTACTGGCTAAAAAGAAGCAATATTAAGGGTAGTAGTCTTTTCATAATTATTTAGTTTTTAATAAATTTCGAAACAAGAACTTTGTTGCTATTGCCAGTAATTACAACAAGATAAATACCCGTATCTAGCGTTGAGATGTCTATCTTTTCGGCATCATCAGTCGCTTTTACTTTTTGCCCCAAACTATTCCAGATAGTGATTTGTTCTATTTTATGCTCCGTTTCAATGGTGATATTATTTTGGGCAGGATTTGGCCATACCAGTACTTCTGGCTTTTTGATTTCGCCTGTTCCTAAAGTACAATCGTCAGGATTACCAATGCCTCCAGCCAAGCTGTCTACTAATATTTGAGGTGATCTTTCAGTACAACCATTCACGGTCGTTAAAACACTATAGGAGTAACCAGCCCAAACATCAAGAGATTGCTGAGTCGCTCCCGGAATTGGTTGACCATAATCGTTAAGCCACTGGTAACTTTCCGCTGGTTGGGTCCAGACGGTTCCGGAGGTTTCTGGGCAAAGTAGCAAGTTGGGAAAAATGGTATTAGTATGCGGACAAAAAGTGACCGTTTGCTCGGTAACGGATTCCAGATTTTGGCCCAAATAGCATTTGTTTACAATTTGTTTAATGGTGTAGGTGCCGTCGTTGGCATAACTGTGGGTTGGAACCAATTCGGTCGAGGTTGTCCCATCTCCGAAATCCCAAAGCAGTGAACTGTAAAAGCTGGCATCAAAAGAAAAAATCTTAACCTGATTGAATCCTTCTCCAATGACATGGGTAAAGCCCGATGTCGGAACATAACGGCCAATATACCAATCGGCCATGTGTTCGAAAACCAAAGATTTTGTGGCGCTTCTGATAATTTCGGCAGTTGGAGCATCAAGGCCGTAGTTATCGGTAATCAGCATTGGGTCTTTTCTAAAAAGCGAAGTATAAAAACAGCAGGCCGCTAGGTAAGTACCCGCTACTGTTGGATGACTATCGTCGGGGTGATATAAATTGATATCGGGATAGTTCTCTTTAATATACCTCCAGACTACGCCTACCGGAGTCACTTCGGATTGGTTCAAATCTGACATTTCAAAATAGCGTTGTTGTAAAAGATTTTGCATGCCGTCATAGGAGCAAACCATGGGGTTAATTGCGCAGTTTTGCACATCGCCGTTTTTGTGTCCCCAAGTCATGAACGAAGTCAGTTGGGCACATGACTGATTTTGTTTAATGTAATCTTTCAGGAAAAAAAATCCATCCATAAACGCTGAGGGCACGGGAAATGCCGGACGCTGGCTTTGCTCCTGAAGCACAATATAATCCCATGAATTGGAGAGAATTTTGTTTCTCGACACATCGCTGGTGTAGTGGTCCATTAAAGTATATCCGCCTACCAAATTGGCATCGTAAAGCAAAATATCACCGGCACTCGTAGCTAGGGCAGAAAGTGTTTGCGGTAAGTTGTTTACATAAGTATAACTGTTGCCTAAGAACAGTACTTTTCGCGTTTCTTGTGCCCATCCGATTACCGAAAAAAGCAAGCAGCATATTATGATTTTTCTGACTTTCATGTTTTTATGATTTGATGAATTTCAATCTGAAAACTTGGTGGTTTCCATCAGTCAGTTCCACCAGATAAGCTCCAGTACTAAGCGCGGAAATGTCTATGGTATTTGAAGAAAGTAAATGGACTTTCATCGCCTTTCCCATCAAATCATAGAGGGCTGCTATTTTAATTTTAGTCTCAGCACTTACCGTAAGGATGTTTTGACTGGGATTGACATAAATTTCCGGAATATCTCTATTGAAACTAGTCTGACTCAAACTGTTCAAATCGAATTTTACTATTCGGTTCGCACCCATTTCTGCGATATACAACTGATTGTTGTAAACCACCATGCTCTGCGGATTGTTTAGCTCTGAGATTACCCGCTGCGGAAAGGTTGAGCTTCCGGTGAGGTTGATCCGGTCGATATTGCCCGTAGCTTTATCGGCCGTGTAGAGATAATTATCGTGAATCAGCAGTGAAGCCGGAGCCGTGAGAAGCGCAAAAAGAGATTCATCCACCGGACTCGGGTTCACCAGCGAGTTGTAATTCACACGCCCGTAATCAGGATTGGCATAATAGAAATTGTCGCCCTCAATAACAATATCTGTTGCCAAGTCGTTGACCGCAGTCGAGCTTTGGAAAGGCGGTGTGTTGGTCAGAATTTTGCGAATCGCATAACTGCCGTAATCGCCCACCAGAACGATATTACTCTTCACATCCAAACCAATCGGCGAAGTTAATCCAGTTGTGATGTAAGGTACCAGTTGAGGCGGTGCGACCAGCATATTGAATCTTGAAATTCGATTGCCACCAGTTTCTACTACATAGAGGTAATTGTTATCGATTTTGAGCCGGGTGGGCTGATTCAAACTGGTAAACAAGTCAAAGCTTTGGGCTACTTGATCGGGTAAGTACATCATAGAAACCTTGTTGCCATTCACAGTACCTGATTCGGCGATAAATAAATTTCCGGCTTCATCTACGGCCAGTCCGTATGGGCTTGACAAACCGGCGATGACTTCAGTTACTTGTGCCGTACTTTGCTCGGACCAATTCAGACAAAAGATAAGCAGCAAGATATTTTTTAAGTAGTAGTGTGTTTTCATTTTGAGCTATAGGTTTTAGTCTTTAATAAATTTCCCGTGAAGGGTTTGCCCGTTTTGATCTATCGCTTGAATAATATATATGCCACTAGACAAGCCTGAAATGTCGTAGGTATTTGATGCGAATTCATCTAAGCGGATGAGTTTCCCAAGCGTGTCAAAAAAAGCAACATTTTGGAAGGCCATGTTTTCATCAATCACTAATGTTTCAGTAGCTGGATTGATTCGAACCACTAGGTTGGCAGTTGGATTCTGGTTTTCCGTATTGAGCAAACGGTCGACGTTTACCATGGCCAAATAATACTGTACTTCTTCAAAACCAATCATCGGATTGGCATTGGGAACATAGCCAGTAATGAAAAGCCGATCCTGATCATAGAGAAAGGCATGGGAAAAAGCTTCACTACTGTTTTTAGGGGCAATGTTCAGTTCCAAAGCACCATTGATACTCAAATCTGCGTTCATGTTCACAATATGAAGATTGCCGTTTTCAGCCTCGTTTTTATAGTTGGTATAGATGAAAATCAGACCGCCATTATCACGAATAACAATTTTTGAATTCACCCAAGCACTTAAACTGTCATAGGTATAGGCCAATCGCGCTTGATGCACTAGATTAAAATTCAGATCGAGTTCGATGACCACTTCATCCTCAATAGTTCCATTGCTGAGGTAGCTCACGTAAAGATGTTGGTTCACCGGATTATATCTTAAATCATCAATTTTATCGGTTCCGCCATCGGTTAAGGAAAAAGTGCGCTCTTGAATGAGGTTTCCGTTCTCGGTATGGATTGCCCGGAATTTAATTACATCGTTCGCTACTCCAGAAACCCAAGTTCTTTCTAAACCAGCATGATAAATAGTCTGGTTTTCCCCGAGAATGGTTCGGTAGTCCAGTTGGTAAGTATTAAAAGTGGTATTGACAAACTCCCTGGTCCAAATGAGTTGCCCTGTTTGCGGAGAAATACACCGCAATTGGTGGTTCAATCTTTCGCCGTAATCTATGATAAAATTGCCGTTGGAAAGTGCTTTAATCCTTTCTGTGTATGCATTCGCAACAGGCGCAGTATGTTTTAAAACCAACTCATTTGCCGAATTAAGAGTATAAATCAATTGATCGGTATCGGTAAAGACTGTGAAATATAAAGAGCCATTATGGGCAAAAAACGAACTAAAAGTAAAAAATCCGGAGATTGGAAAATCCAATTCCAATTCTTGTAAAATTTCGAAATCAGAATTAAAATAAAGCAGCTTGTAATGGGCATTGGTAGCGCTGGGTGTAGTGTCGAAAACTATAGCGTATTGTCCTGGGCTTACTTTTGTTATTGGGCTGAATTGACCACAGGTTCTTTGCGTGTTGAGTAACGAAATTTCATTTCCTTGTGCGTCAAATCGGTAAATTTTTAGAATATCACCTTCTACCACCGGACTGATTAAATTGTCGTACTCGTCTTTGATCGTGTTTTTGGATAGTCCGCCCAACGCGTTTTGGGAATGTACATCGAAAAGCCTCAACCACTCAATGCTTTGCGATATTGAACTTTGTGTCAAAAGTAGCCAGAAGAACAAGAGCAGCTTTTTCATTATTTTCTATAGTTGATGGTGAGAAAGACATTTGAATTTAGTGCTGTAGTAAAATATATTTCAATCCTTAACACTTAAAACCGGACTGTAAATATTTATTTTCTTAAGTAAATAGGGATATGGAAGGAGCGCATAATTAACCAAAATATATACGAAATATTACCCTTTTTCAAAGCTGTCTATTAATCCCAATAATAGCCAATCTTCCATACCCTAAATACCTAAAGAATTGAATCCTAGTTAGAAACGAAACCAACTTTTTTTACAAAATTACTTTTACCCAGCATGATATCAAATACCTGTAAATAGGTGTAGTTTACTACCTGATTGCAGGTAAATAAAAAAAGCAAACCACTATTGCAATGCTTAATGATTGTAACAGTGGTTTGAAATACCTGCTGAACTGAAAGCAGTAAAGTGATCTCAGTTCTATTCTTTGATAAATTTCGAAGTGAAAACCTGACCTTGATTACTTTCAATGCGAATGAAGTAAACACCGCTGGCCAATCGAGATACATCGAATTGATTGATCGTTGTTTGTGGAACATTTACTTTTTTTCCTAGGAAATCTATAATTTCTATTCTAGACAAGTTCAGTTTAGTTGCTACATTGAGCGTTCGCTGCACCGGATTCGGGAAAATAGATGCATCAAATCCAATTTCGAATTCAGGATTGGTTAAAGAAGTAGTAGTTGTAAAACTCCAAACTGCAGACCACAAACTAACATTTCCTGCTACATTGGCGCGTACTCTCCAGTAATAAGTAGTTTGAGAGGATAGTGCATTTGTCGCAACCGAAGTGCCGTCTACCAAACCACTTTGAACCAAACTACTAAAGGAAGCGTCGGTAGCCAATTGATATTCATAACTACCAGCACCAGTAATGCCTTGCCAAACCAAATTGGTAGTCAACGGAATCTGGTTGGCTCCGTTAACAGGTGAAGTTAACAGCACCATTGTATTGTAGGCAATGTCAATACCGACTATTTTAGAATAAACATTTCCCCAGTTGCCATCGTCACCGATCACTCGAATGTTCAATAGATTGATTCCGGCAGAGGGAAATGGTGCATTAGCTGCCAGAATAGCTTCAATGGCTTGGTTGAAATTGCCGTCAAAAGCCAACATTGGCGTTCCATTCCCGGCACCCGGATCCGTATTCCAGAAGTATTCGGCCTGCACAATTTTAACGCTATTGTTGGTATTGTTGTTGGCAGCCAAACGGAATGTTTTTCTAAAAACCGGTCCCCAAATTCCATCATCAGCTTTCACGCGAATACCGATAGCATGATTGCCAATATCAGGTAAGTTCGCAGCATTGGCCAACACATTTTCTAGGGCTTGGTTGAAATTTCCGTCAAAGGCCAATAATGCAAATCCGTTGCCTTGGCCCGGGTCATTGTCCCAGAAATATTCGCCTTGTATGATTTTTACGTTGCTATTCGAATTGTTGTTATCGACCACTTTAAATACTTTTCTAAAAGTAGCACCCCAACGCCCATCATCAGCTTTTACCCTCAAGCCAATCGAGTGTGTTCCCGGTGCTGGTAGTGTGGCATTGCTGGTCAAGAGACTTTCTAAGGCTTGGTTAAAATTGCCATCAAAGGCCAATAATGCATATCCGTTGCCTTCCCCAGGATCATTGTCCCAGAAATATTCTCCTTGTGTGATTTTTACGTTGCTGTTCGAATTGTTTTGGTTAACAACTCGCAGTACTTTCCTGAATACAGGGCTCCAAATACCGTCGTTGGCTTTGACGCGGATACCAATGGTATGATTGCCCAGATTTGGAAGCGATGCGTTGTTTGCCATCACGCTTTCTAGTGCTTGATTGAAGTTGCCGTCAAAAGCCAATAAAATGTTTCCGTTGCCTTGCCCAGGATCATTGTCCCAGAAGTACTCGCCTTGGGTAATTTTTACCAATGCATTACTGTTATTATTGGAGGCAATTCTGATTGATTTTCTATACACCGCACCCCAAAGACCATTTTGACCTTTGACCCGAATGCCCAGCACATGATTTCCTGCTGTAGACAAAGCGGCATTGTTCAAAAAAACGGCTTCGATGGCTTGATTGAACTGACCGTCTATGGCTTGCAGCGGAATGCCATTTCCATTTCCCGGATCGATATCCCAGAAATATTCTGCTTCTATGACGGTTTGTGAAAAAGTACTCACCGCAAAGAGCAAAAGCAGTTTTGATAATATTGATTTCATTTTTAGAATGTTTTCATAGTTAATAAATTAAGAAGAAGCTTAATTTTATCTATCAAAACTTTCTGCTTTAATGTTCAAAGGCCCGCCGTTGGTCGTGATTCCGAAAGGCATTTCAATATTGTATACTCTTGAGCTGCCCGTGATTGGGAAATAATTATCAAGCGTGTACGAACCTCCGTAGCAACCGGCGTCACCTACTGAAAGATCCAAATCATAAAATTCAAAACTCGGATCGGCGCCGTTGAGTGCTGCTGTTGGTAAAATCAATTGACCAGTGGTATTATTGACCGGTGCAGCCACTAGATCGGTCGGTTGATTCTCGCTGTTGATATTGATCGAGTTATTAAAATAGTAATTGTAAGAGGCCGTTATATTCACACCAGCCGCAAATGAAAATCTTGGGTTGACAGTAAAATTATTGGCTTTTTGGAAAATATTATTTTTCACTAATGCCGGTGAGTTCAATACCAAGAAATAGTTATAACTGCTTGAGTTGTTAGATGTTAGTACAAACGTATTATTGAATATATTCAACTTATTAGCGGTAGTCGAGGCAAAATTGTAAATTATTGAATAGAAGTTGTCGCTAAAAGTATTGCGAACCAACAGGTTGTTGAAAATATTCAAGAAAACATCAGAACTGCATTCAATTCGCGCTGCTTTATTGGCGATGATATTGATGGTGTCATTGGCAATCGAGCCCGAATTGGCGATGATTATTTTCTTGTTTGCATTACCGAGTTCATTGCCAATTATTTTTCCGTGAGCGATGCTGATGCTGCCATTGCCCAAAATGTTCGAAACTACCGAGGCATAATATTGATTGTTCAATGTGATATCGCCACCTTCGATCAAGCAACCCATAACGTTGACATTGGTTCTCCAACCGGCAGCACTTCCGGTAATACTTCCTGTGGTGATGTGTGCCCCGATGATGGTAATGGTTCTGTTGTTGGCTGCCAGAAGAGAAATATCGCCTTGGATTTTATAGCGCACGCCATCTTCGGCTGAAGCCAGTTCAAGGGTTTTGTTCAGCACAATGTTCTCTATGTATGGGTTGTCACCGATTTTCGGATAGATGATAATTCGATCGCCATCTAATGCTGCGGCAACAGCGGCCGAAATTGTTGAGAAAGTTCCCGAAGGTCCGTTTTCTTGTACGATTCTGTCGATGGCAAAGACATTGGTAACCAATAATAATGCAAGGAGTGTTTGGATTGTTTTTTTCATTTTTTTGTTTATTTTTTGATGATGTTTTTTCGTCAAAGTTTCTCATTTGACGATTCAACGGCAAAACTAGCTTGATATCGCAATCCAGTAAATACCTGTTAGTAAGTAAAAATAGCTACCTGATTTCAGGTAATTTTATTTGAAATGTTAAAAACCACTCAGGGATTCCTATTTTTGAAGTGATTTTTCGGGAAATTAAACTACTGTACTCAACTCAGATTTTGGGTTGATTTTACTATCAATGCAAAAATACCTAGCCATACTGTTATTGTTCAGTGTTTGTTCGTATGCGCAAAGATTCAACTCATTGAATAATGACAAAACCTTCATTGACAGTATTTCAGGAATCATTAAATCGACCAAAAACGATAGTATACGTGCCTATTATAGTTTTAAAATCGCCGATTTGCACCGAAGAAACAAAGACCATGAGAAGTTTCAATATTATCTCAGATTGGGCAATCGATACGCCTCGGGTTCTGCTTTTTTAAAAGATGTTTCAATATATTACAATGCTCTTAATTATGCAGAAAAAGGGCAAACAGATCGATTTGCTAAAGCGCTCAGAGCGGCACTGGGCAAAATCCGAAAATACCGTCATCTCCAATCCTACAAGATTCAAGTGATGATTTTACAGAATCTTTCAGTTGCCGAATTGCTACTCGATCACCAAAGGGAATCCATGCGTTTGCTTACCGAAGAAGCGATACCTGTTGCTTTAAAGACCGGAAATCCTGAAATGTTGGCAGACTTGTACAAGCTCATTGGAATAGGTTTGATGAATATCGGTGATCGTTCAAAAGCAGATTATTATTTTCTAAGAGCCATTACTGAAATTCAAAAGGCAAAATACTCACCTGTTTTGCTTGAAAATAAAATAGAACTCTACATTATTCATGCTGAGAACTTGATTTATTCGGACCGGCTAGCTGATGGTAAAAACTACTTGATGAAAGCTTACACTTTGCTCAAGCCTTTTCCAAAATCAAACTTAAACGGACTTTATTATTACGCTGATGGGCTGTATTTTTATAAAACAAAGCGATATGACTTGGCCTTAAAAAGTTATGAATTAGGCCTGCAAAACTGCATTTTGAATCGAGACAAGCAATCGATGAACCGACTGCAATTTGTGAAGTATCAAGCTTTTTTGGCCTTGGAAGATTATCAGCAAGCTAAAAAAGTGCTCACCGAACTGATGCAAACCCCAGTGTTGTTTTCGGTAGAAAAAATGAAGTTCTACAAAGAAATGGCTTGGGTAGAACAACAATTGGGCAATGAGCTTAAAGCCTATCAATACAACCAAAAATATATCGCTATATCGGATAGTTTGCGTGCTACACATGAAAAAGAACAAGTGCAAAATCTAGAGAAAAAATTCAACCAAACCGAGAAAGAAAATCAAATCAAAGCACTCGAAGCAGAAAAAAAACAAAACTTGTTGTTGGCCCAATACAATAGAATGAGTTATGTTGTTTTAGGGCTGATTTCGTTGATATTATTTTTGGTGACTTTATTTTTGGTACTCAATTCCAAAAGCCTCAAGCGCATCGCCAAACAGAATGAAATCAATTACAGGCAAAGTATCGATGCGTTGAAGTATCAAAAAACATTCGAAATCATGCAAGCTGCCATCTTGGGTGAAGAAGCCGAAAGAAAGAGAATCGCGCGGGATTTACACGATGGTATTGGCAGCCGTCTTTCGGCCTTAAAAATGCAGTTGCAAAGTTTGAAATCGCAACCTGATTCTAATCCGGCCTGGTCGCGTTTTTCAGATTCTTTATCTTTATCTATCGCAGAACTTCGTCAAATAGCCTTTAATTTATTGCCCGAAACCTTAATCAAGTTAGGGCTTGAATTGGCTTTGAAAGATTTGTGTCATAGTCAGTCCAACAGTAAAACAGCCATTGTTTTTCATGCCAATTCCATTAGTGATCAGATTGCTTCTAACGATCAGTTGTCTATTTTTAGAATCGTTCAAGAGCTTATTAATAATGCACTTAAACACGCGCGCTGTACTGAAATTATTGTAGATTGCAGTCAAAATCAAGAATTATTTCTGATTACCGTAGAAGACGACGGAATTGGTTTTGACCTTAAAGCTCTAGATAACTTTTCAGGTTTAGGAATTAAAAACATTAAGAATAGGGTAGAATTGCTTAAAGGAAATGTAGAGATTATTTCGCATCCCGACCAAGGTAGTATTTTCAATATATCCATCACATTAAATACTGAGACAAGCTAGGATGGTAGTGCGATATATTATTATTTTATTGTTTTTCTTAACGATGCCCTCAGTTTTGGCACAAGCTTATCATAGTTTGAATGATGATCAAAAAAAGATCAATGAATTGCTTTCGGCCTACCAATCGGCTTCATCCGATAGTTTGAAAGGTATTCTGGGTTATCAATTGGCCTCGATTTATTATAAAAACAACCAACAAAAGTCTTCTCAATTTTATCTTAAACAGGCCAACCGGTTTGTCAAAGACAATTCTTACCTCAAAGCACTTTCTTATTATTACAATCACGCCATGCATCCTTTGCCTATTGATGCTGATGCAAACGCATTGAAAAGTTTTAAGCAAAGCTATATTTTGGTGAATCAGCAATTAAAAAAATTCCAGACTCCGAAAGCTTATGCTATTCGGTCAACAGTGCTGTTTAATTTGGCCTTGGTCTATCAGCGTCAAAACAATGATTTTGAAGCAATTAAAATCTTGCTCGATCATGCCTTACCAGTGGCAAAAAAAGCCAACGATGCCATTGAAGTTGCCAATATTTATCGTTTTCTTGGGCTCATCTTTTACAACAAAAACGATATGGCTAAGGCCCATCAGTATGTTCATTTGGCTATTGAAACGCTCGAGAGGAAACCTTTGAATCATGAAAACTACGCTGAAGATTTGCTAGCGTTTTATCTGTTTTATGTTGAAATACTTTCGCAAGAACAGCAATTTGATGCCGCTGATTATTATCTGAGTAAAGCCCAAAAGATGCTTGCCTTGCATCCGGAATCGAACATGCAACTCGATTATTATTCGGCCCAAGGCAGTTTACTGCATCAAAGTCAGGATTTTCGCAGTGCCATTATGGCTTTCGATAAAGGAATACAAAAAGCCCAACAAGAGCAAGATGCTTATTCGGTGCTCAATTTTAAGTTGCTCAAGTTTGAATCGCTCAAAGCCATGCAAGATTTTGAAGCGGCTAAAGAAATACTCCTGGAGGTTTTAAATGACAAGCAAGTCAATATTGAAGATCAAAAAAATTATACCAAAGAACTGGCCTCGATTTACGGACAACTCAATGATTTTTCGAAGGCATTAGCTTATTCAGAGCGCTATATCGAACTCAGCGACAGTTTAGAAACGCATTCCGGCACCACCGAAATCATGAATTTGGAAGCCAAGTTCAAAAACCAAGAAAACGAACGCAAAATCAAGGCGCTTCAATTTCAAAAACGACAAGCCTTGCTCACTGCCCAATACGATCGTTTGAATCATATCGTCTTTGGTTTGATTTGTTTTATTTTATTCTTGGCTACACTTTTATTGGTGAAAAATTTCAAAGCACAAAAACGTATTGCCGCCCAAAAGGAAATCAATTACCTGCAAAATCTCCAAGCACTTCAAACCCAAAAAGAGATTGAAGTGATGCAAGCCAGTATGATGGGTGAAGAAGCCGAGCGAAAAAGAATAGCCCGTGATTTGCACGACGGCATTGGCAGCAGGCTTTCGGCGTTAAAAATGGAACTGCAGGCCGGCGATAAACTTCAAGAGCATACTTCTTCCATGGAAAGTATTTCGGATTCACTCTCGAGGGCCATCACAGAATTGCGGCAAGTAGCCTTTAATTTAATGCCCGAAACCTTACTTAAATTGGGGTTAGAAATGGCTTTGCGGGATTTGTGTTTTTCGCTTAACTCAGAGAAATGTCAGATTACTTTCCAAGCCCATCAAATCAGTGATTCTATGAAAAGTGATGACCAAGTGGCTATTTTTAGGATTGTACAGGAATTGATTAACAACGCGCTTAAACATGCCGAAGCGACAGAAATTATTGTAGATTGCAGTCAGAATAAGGGTTTGTTTCTCATTACTGTTGAAGATAATGGCCGTGGTTTCAACACCGACGATTTGGCGGCGTATGCAGGATTGGGGCTGAAAAACATCAAAAACCGGATTGAGCTGCTTAGCGGTAAGTTTGAAGTAGATTCTCAATTGGGCGTAGGAACGCTAATCAATATCGAACTTTTATTACAAGACCATGAACAGTATAAAATATAACATTGCTATCGTAGATGATCATCCGATAGTCATCGAAGGTTTGAAAATGCTGCTTTCACCAATTGAAAATATCAGTATTGATGTTTGTCTGAACAACGGAACCAGTTTATTTGGCTACAACGACTTATCCAAACTCGATGTGATTTTTCTCGATGTTTTTCTGCCCGATATTAACGGAATCGATTTGTGTTTAAAGATTAAAAAACTGTATCCGAAAATTGTGATTCTCGCCATGAGCAGTCAATCAGAGCGCAGTATTGTAATGCAAATGATTAAGAATGGTGCCAATGGCTATTTGCTCAAAAGTGCCTCGCTGGAAGAGTTTAGAAATTGTATTGATCTAGCCTTGGCTGGTAAACTGGCTTTTTGCAACGAAGTACAAGCCTTAATCAATCAGACCGATATTAACGATTTAAAAGCCATTCCGCGCCTGACCGTTCGGGAAAAGGAAATCCTGACTTTGCTCAAACAAGGCAAGTCTACACAGGAAATTTCAGACACTTTGTTTTTGAGTTTCCTGACCGTGCAAACCCACCGGAGAAATCTCTTGCATAAGTTTCAGGTCAAGAATCTGGTGGAATTGTTAAATTTTGTTAGCGACAATGGGGTTTTGTAGTTAAATCCGTATCATTTTTTGATTTAATATGTTTTACCTAGCCGGCATCATCATTACTTTTTTTTTGGTTTTTCTACTTGTCGGAAAACGCAATAAAACCATAGCAGATCAAATTTTATTGGGTTGGTTTTGCGCTATTGGCGTTCATTTGATTTTGGTTTATTTATCGGTTTGCAGGCAAATTTATCAATATCCTTATTTGCTCGGAATCACCATTATTTTTCCATTGATTCACGGCCCGTTTCTTTTTTTATATGTTTCGGCGCTTACCAATCAATTAAAAAACAGAATTATCAACTGTTTTCATTTTCTTCCGGCTTTGATGTCGTTGGTTGGTTTTGCTAATTTCTTTCTTTTGTCTAATGCCTCAAAAATAGTGGTGTATGAAAATAAAGGGCAGGGCTTTGAAGCTTTGCTAAACATGTATTCCATATTGGTTAAAACCTCAGGAATTGTATATGTAGTTTGGTCTTTAGTATTGTTGCAAAAGCACCGTCAGAACATTCTCGGGCAGTTTTCTAATACAGATAGAATCAACTTAAACTGGTTGCAATATCTAATTTGGGGTGTCGCGGTAGTCTGGATTTTCGTGCTGATAGAAAACACGAGGTATCTCTATGTTGCTGTGGTTGTATTTGTAGTTTTAATGGGATATCTAGGGATCAATCAGGTCGGAATTTTTGCCTTGACAGTCGTTGAATCAGCGGGTGAAATTAAAATTCCTGTAGATGAAAATCTCCTTAGTGACAAGAAAACGAAGTATCTCAAATCTGGATTAACTGAAACCGAAGCGGCTGAAATTCACGCGCTACTTGCTGACAAAATGCAAACACAACAATGGTTTGTCAATCCCGATTTGACTCTCGTAGAATTAGCCAAGCTTTTAGAGGTGCACCCCAATATTTTATCTCAAGTTATCAATACTTACGAGGAGAAGAATTTCTATGATTACATCAATGCTCTTCGCGTGGCAAAATTTATTAGTTTGGTGCAGCAACCCGAGAATAAAAAGTTCACCATTTTATCGCTTTGTTATGACTGTGGTTTCAATTCCAAGTCATCGTTTAACAAGCATTTTAAAAGAATCACACAAACTACACCCTCAGCTTTTATCAATTCGATCAACCATAAGCGCTAAAATTGATATTTAAATGGTTCGAACCTACAGGCTAGGTCGATTATATGAATGTGATGAAGCAATATTTGCGCTCTAAAACATTCAAAACATGCACACAAAACTAAAAATGTTGGCGCTGATTATTTTGGCAGCCATGCAATCTTCTTGTTCGCAAACACCGCCACAAGAAGGCATTAAAAACGGAAAGACCATTGCTTTTGGCCGTCAAAGTTATCAAACACTCGAAGGGTTTATTCGCGTTCCAGAAGATGATCAAAACCCAAAATCCAAAGATTTATTGATTCCTTTTTTCGTCGTAAAATCACCCGATAAGCATCCAGAAGCACCTATATTTTGGCTAGATGGCGGGCCGGGCGGCTCTAATATTCTATCGGCAGAGAAAATAGCCCAGAGTAACCCTGAAACCATATTGGCCCACCACGATTTTGTTTGTGTCGGTTATCGCGGTGTGGATGGCTCGGTTAGTTTGAAATCGTCTGCTGTCAATAAGGCTTTGAAGGGTTTGAATCATCAAATGCTCAGCGAGGCTTCCTTGCAAAATATGGAAAGCAAAGTGCGAACTTACCACAAAGAACTCAAAAGTTCCGGAATCAATATCGATAAATACACCATCATGCAGGTTATTGCAGATATTGAATATGCGAGAAAGTTTTTAGGTTATTCCAAAATCAATTTGCTCTCTAGCAGTTACGGAACACGTGTGGCACTGCTCTATGGTTATCAACATCCTGAAGTGATTCAAAGAAGTTTAATGATTGGCGCTTGTCCGCCGGGTTATTTTCTTCCCAGAGCCGAATTTGCGCAGCACGCCATTCAACAATACGACAGCCTTTATCGCCTTCAGAAAGAGGCTCCTTATAAAGGTTCAATTTCTCAAGCGATGCAAACCGCCTTTAAAAACCTGCCGCGTCGTTGGTCGGTGTTCAAACTCGATGCCGATAAAATTAAAGCAGGAACCACAGCAGCACTATACAACAGAGGTTTTGCAATAATGGCTTTTGATGCTTATTTCAAGGCTGCCTATGAGCGCGACTACAGCGGTCTATTCCTGTTGCAAAAAATACAAGACATGAGCAATATTGCAGCCATTGGAGATGTGTTTGCCAAAACCATCAGTGCCGATAAGAATACCATGGCCCAACCAGAATACACTCAAACTGATTCGACTATTTTGGGAAAAAACATGGCATTGATATACGAGCGAGCAGCCAAGTGCTGGCCTATTGAATCGATTCCGGCGGCTTATACTCAATCCAGAAACTCAGCAGTTCCAACCGTAGTGATTAGTGGCGATTTAGATTTTAGAACACCTTCTTACGTCACCGAGAAAGCACTCATGCCTTATTTGTCTAATGGCAAGCACCTGATTTTAAAGAACATGTCGCATCTGGATATTCTAATGAATGTTATGAAAAGCCCCGAATTTATACAATGCTATTTTGATTCAGGAACTGTCGAGGCCTCACTCATTAAAACTGTCGACAAGATTGATTTTAAACCCAAAAGCAGCATCAGTAAAGCGAAAATTTTTGTGATTGGAGTGGTTAAATAATTGTAGGTTGTCGGTTGTCAGTTTGATGCTGTGGAATTAACGGTGTTAAAGAGTTTACAGTTTACGGTTATCGGTTCACAGTTATTTACTGGAATTACCATACAACAAGAACTTTATTCTAAAAAACATGAATAGAAAACTGCAAATCAGTTTTCCTTAAACGAACCGACAACCAACAACTCACAACCAATGTGACTTTTGTTACTGTGTAGCCTAAACTCCGCCTATACTTTTGCTTCGTAATACCAACATTTATGAAGCAGATTCCAATAATCATTTTAATCGCAGCGGTTTTCAAAGCGGGTTTTGTTTTCGGTCAGGATACTTTAAAAATCAGTAAAGCCGATTTGAAGCAGAAGCTGACCGAGCAAAATTTACAACTCAAAATCGCCCGGCAAAATGCCGCTGCTGCGCAAGCCGATTATCGTCAAAGTCATGCGCTCTTTTTGCCCAACATTAACCTATCGCATACTGGAATTGTAACTACCAATCCGCTGATGGCTTTCGGTTCTAAACTGAATCAGGAAATTCTCTCCCCGGCTGATTTCGATCCGGCATTGCTTAACGATCCGGCCAGAACACAAAACTTCGCTACCAAGATTGAAGTACAACAGCCTTTGCTAAACCTCGACGGGCTATACGGGCGCAAGGCGGCACATTCCAAATTACAAGCTTACCAGTTGCAAACCCAGCGCACGCAAGAATATCTGGAACTCGAACTTTCAAAGTCCTACATGCAATTGCAGTTGGCTTATCGCGCAGTGAAAGTGCTCCAGAAAGCTGATGCTACGGCCAAAGCTAATCTGAAATTGGTTGAAAATTACTTCCAACAAGGCTTGTTGCAAAAAACCGATTTACTGAATGTTCAGGTTCGTGTGAATGAAGTCGCCAACCAATTGCAATACGCGAAAAGCAATGTCCGGAATGCCTCAGATTATCTGGCGTTTCTCTTGAATGAAAATAATGCAGGAAAAGTTTACCAGCCTACTGATGCTTTAGAAAATAAAATTGATGAAGAAACCTTTAGTTCTGCCTTGCCCGATAATCGAAAAGACATTCAGGCCATGGAACTTTCCTCAGCTGCTTATGGGCAGATATTGTCCTCCTCTAAAATGGCTTTTTTGCCAAGGCTCAATGCCTTCGGAAGCTACGAAATGTATGATCGGAACCTGTTTGGAACTTCCGCTAAAGGCTACTTGTTAGGCGCCCAATTGTCGTGGAATGTGTTCGACGGCTACAAAACCATTGGCAAGTTCGAAAAAGCCAAAGCCGATTACCAAAAAGCCAGCACCGAAACTGAGCAGTACAAAGCGCAAAGCCAGTTAGAACTCAATAAAACCAATCGCCAGCTCAGTGATGCAAAAAACAAAGTACAGCTTACTCAATTGGCTTTTGAGCAATCGCAGGAAGCTTACCGCATCCGCCAGAACCGATTTGCGCAAGGTTTAGATAAAACCACCGATTTGTTGCAATCTGAAACGCAGCTGATCCAGAAAGAACTCGAGCAATTGCAAGCGGTTTTCGAATACCAGCTCACTCAGGATTATCTTGAATTTCTAACGAAGTAAAGCTGAAAAAATAATATTGAAAAGAACCATTAGTATCCATTTTATGAAACAGATTTTAATTGCCCTGAGTATTGTGTTTTTTGTTTCCTGCGGGAAAAAGCGTGAAGAAGCGCAAGATCATTCGCCAGCCATAATTGTAAAAGTAAGTGGTGTTGGTGCTAATGATTCGCGGGATTTTATTTCGGCCAGCGGGAAAATCGAAGCCGAGAACAGTGCCAACGTAGCCACCAGAATGATGGGTTACGTGACCCAAGTACATGTCAAAGTAGGGCAAAAGGTCAGTGCCGGACAACTATTGGTAAGCGTCAATAGTACTGATTTGCAAGCCAAGAAAGCCCAGGTCGATGCCGGAATTTTGCAAGCTACCGCAGCGTTCAACAATGCCAAAAAAGATTACGATCGTTTCGTGGCTTTGTTTGCCCAACAGAGCGCTTCGCCAAAAGAACTCGATGATATGACCTCGCGTTATGAAATGGCCAAAGCCGCACTCGAAGGCGCCAAGCAGCAACGCAATGAAGTGCTCGCACAATTTTCTTATTCGAATGTGACGGCCCCGTTTTCTGGCGAAATCACGCAGACTTTTGTCAAGGAAGGCGATATGGCGAATCCGGGAATGCCGCTGCTGAGTGTTGAAGGAGCAAGCCATTTACAGGTTTCGGCAATGGTTTCTGAAAGTGATATTGCCCAAATTAAAAATGGAATGAACGCCAAAGTATTGGTCAAATCGACGCAGCAGGAATTGACCGGGAAAGTAGTTGAGGTAAGTAGTTCGGCGAAAAATACCGGCGGGCAATATTTAGTAAAAGTCAATTTAGAGAAAGTGCCCAGCGAGGTTTTGTCGGGCATGTTCGTGAATGTGCAATTTCCGGTGGCAAAGGTGATAGCGAACGCCAAAGCAACATCTGAAAAAATTCTGGTGCCGCGAACTGCATTGGTACATCAAGGCCAATTGACCGGAATTTATACCATCGGAAATACAAATCTGGCCATTCTGCGCTGGTTGCGGATAGGAAAATCCTTTGGTGATGAAGTCGAGGTTTTGTCCGGTTTGTCGGCCGATGAGCAATACATTGTTAGTGCAGAAGGAAAATTATACAACGGCGCTAAAGTAAAGATAGAGTCATTCTACAAGTAAAAAGTCTTAGTTAATCCGGACCGCGTGAGGGATTAAGGCGGCATCCTTTTGTGCAGCAAAAGATAGAGCCGAAAGCCCGACCCGCAGGGGCACGCCCAAAAAAATAAAATTATGCAAGAAGGTATTTCAGGTAAGATTGCGCATTTTTTCATCCATTCGAAGCTCACGATTTTGTTGATGGTAGGGCTGATGATTATTGGCGTGTATAGTTCGTTTCTGATTCCGCGCGAGGAAGAACCGCAAATCAATGTGCCGATGGCCGATATCATGGTCGGTTATCCCGGAGCGAGCCCGAGTGAAGTGGAAAGCCGCGTGGTGAAGCCGCTGGAGAAAATCCTCTCGAACATCAAAGGCGTAGAGCATGTGCACAGTATGGCGATGAATGGTCAAGCGATGCTGATTGTGCAATTCTATGTTGGGCAAGACGTAGAGCGCTCTTATGTAAAACTTTACGACGAGCTCGCCAAGCATGAGAATATGTTCCCGGCGGGTGTTTACAAACCCATGGTTAAAACCCGTTCGATAGACGATGTGCCGATGTTGGGCCTGACTTTGTGGAGCGAAAAGCTTAATGATTTTGAAATTCGTCAGGTGGCGGAAGAAGTAACTTCGGAAATTGAGAAAGTTAAAGACGTAGCTATTACCAAAGAAATCGGTGGCAGAAATCGGGAACTTAAAGTGATTCTCGACAAAGACAAAATGGCCGAGAACGGTGTCGATGCGCTCGGTATTATGCAAATGATTCAGGCCAATAACGGCAGCGCACAATCAGGCAGTTTTGTGAATAATGATAAAGAATATTTGCTGACCACCGGAGAATTTTTGACTTCTGCGGAAGATGTAGAAAATTTAGTGGTCGGTGTGAATGCCAATCTGCCGGTGTATCTCAAGCAAGTGGCCACGGTGCAAGACGGCCCATCAACACCGAGAAGTTATGTGTCGTTTGGTTACGGAAAATCGAATCAAGCTTTTGCCAAGAACCGTTCGGAATATCCGGCAGTTACCATTTCTATTGGCAAAGTGAAAGGAGCCGATGCGATGAAGATTTCGGAGAAAATTCTGGAAAGAGTAGCCCAACTTCGCAAAACCATTATTACCGATGATATTCACGTTGAGGTAACTAGAAATTACGGCGAAACCGCTTCAGACAAAGTATGCGAGTTGCTGTTGCATTTGGGCATTGCGATTATAGCCGTGACGGTTTTAGTGATTCTAGCCATGGGTTGGCGCGGCGGATTGGTGGTTTTCTTTTCAGTGCCGCTGACTTTTGCCTTAACGTTGTTTGCGTATTATTTGCTCGGTTATACTTTGAACAGAATCACGCTTTTCGCCTTGGTTTTCGTAGTCGGAATTGTCGTCGATGACAGCATCATCATTGCCGAGAACATGCACCGCCATTTCAAGATGAAGCGATTGCCGTTCCAACAAGCCGCGATTTATGCGATTAATGAAGTTGGAAATCCTACTATTCTGGCGACGTTTACCGTGATTGCAGCGATTCTTCCTATGGCTTTCGTGTCAGGCATGATGGGGCCGTATATGAGCCCGATGCCCATTGGTGCTTCGATTGCGATGTTACTCTCACTATTTGTTGCGTTGACGGTAACGCCTTATTTGGGTTATCATTTATTACAAGAAAAAGACCACCAACAGCACAAAGCCGAAGCCGGACTTGAAACCAGTTGGGTGTATAAAATCTACAACAGATTCGAAAGGCCGTTGTTGGAGAGCAGCAAGAAAAGACGCATGCTCATTGGCTTGACGGTGTTATTGCTCGCGGGTTCGGTTGTTATGTTTTTTACGAAATCGGTGCTGGTGAAGATGCTTCCGTTTGATAACAAAAACGAATTTCAGGTCGTGATTGATATGCCCGAAGGAACTACGCTTGAACGAACCGCTGCGGTCACTCAGGAAATAGCGCAATACCTTTCTACAGTTCCGGAAGTGGTGAGCTATCAGAATTACATCGGAACTTCGGCGCCGATTACTTTTAATGGTTTGGTGCGGCATTACGATTTGCGCGGCGGCAGCAACATGGCCGATATTCAGGTGAACTTGCTGCACAAAGAACAGCGCGATTTGCAAAGTCACGGCATTGCCAAACTGGTTCGCCCCGAAGTGCAAAAAATCGCCAAAAAATACGGTGCGAATGTCAAGATTATTGAAGTACCGCCCGGTCCGCCGGTGTTGTCCACGTTGGTCGCAGAAATCTACGGCCCGGATTACAAACAGCAGATTGAAGTCGCGCAACAAGTAAAGTCGATTCTAGAAAAAACTCAAGACATTGTCGATATTGACTGGATGACCGAAGACAATCAAACCGAATACAAGCTCGTGGTCGACAAAGAAAAAGCCATGCTGAGTGGCATCGCGCCGCAACAAATCGTCGGGAACCTGACTTATTTGCTTAAAGAATATCCGGTGGCGAACTTGTATGATGAACATTCCAATGACCAAGTGGGTATTGTGTTGTCGCTTCAGGACCAAGACAAAACTTCGTTGCAGGATATCGAAAACCTCAAAATCAAAGGCAGCCGCGGCAATGTAGTTCCGGTGAGCGATTTGGTCAAAGTGGTTCAGGATACTTTGCAAAAAACTATTTATCGCAAAGACCAAAAGCGTGTGGTTTATGTCATGGCGGATATGGCCGGAGAACTCGAAAGCCCGGTATATGCCATTTTGGGCATGAATGAAAAACTCCAGAAAATGCAACTTCCAAAAGGTTATAAAGTCAACGAGCTCTATATGGAACAACCTGCCGACGAAAGCGATTTCACCGTAAAATGGGACGGCGAATGGCAAATTACTTTGGAAGTTTTCCGCGATTTGGGCTTGGCTTTTATGGTCGTGATTGTCATCATTTACATGCTGATTGTGGGTTGGTTCCAGAATTTCAAAACACCTGTCGTGATGATGCTTGCCATTCCGCTGTCACTAGTCGGAATTGTTTTAGGGCATTGGCTTTTGGGTGCCTTTTTTACCGCAACTTCATTTATCGGGATGATTGCACTTGCCGGTGTGATGGTTCGGAATTCGGTGCTGTTGATTGACTTTATCGAAATCCGTTTGCAAGATGGCATTCCGCTCAAACAAGCTATTATCGAAGCAGGAGCCGTCAGAACTACGCCGATTTTGCTGACCACAGGAGCAGTAGTAATTGGAGCCTCGATTATCTTATTCGACCCTATTTTCCAAGGCTTGGCGATTTCGCTCGTGTTTGGTGCGATTGTCTCAACGATTTTGACATTGCTCGTGGTGCCGATTATCTATTACGTGACCGAAAGAAAAAAATGGGAACTCAAAAACCAACCTAAAAACTAACTCATGAAATTACTAATCATTAACGCCGTCAAAGCCTTTGAAGCTGAGGTCAAAAAACTCCTGCTGCAAGCCAAAGTGCATTCGTTTTCCTATAGCGAAGTGAACGGTTTTCGCGACAGTTCGCAAGATGCCATTCAGAGCAATTGGTTTGCCTCAGAACTGAATGAAACCGAATCGGTATTGTTTTACGCTTTCGTTGCCAAAGACCGCGTGGATACCGTTTTTGAAATGATTGGTGCGTTCAATGCCCAACAAGAAGTGCTGTCGCAGATTCACGTGGCGGTGTTGAATATTGAAAAATCTAATTAAGAACGATATGAAAAATAGAATAATCAGAGCCATTGCGGGAAGTTTCATCCTGATCAGTTTGCTTCTGGCGATGTATGTCGATGAGCGCTGGTTGTGGTTTACGGCTTTTGTCGGGGCGAACCTGCTGCAATCTTCCCTTACTAAATGGTGTTTGATGGAAGACATTTTGACGAAGTTTGGGGTGAAGGAGTAGTTGCCGGTTGTCAGTTTTGTGTTATGGAACTAGGAAACTTGGGCTGTCAGCCGTCAGCTTTCAGCTTTCAGCGTGAATTCTGGAATTAACGGTGTCAACTATTTTCTTTTTTTGAGGAGCTTTTTCCCGCTGTCCGCTATATCTTTTGCTCCGCTAACGCTGCACAAAAGGATGCCGCTGCTATCGGGGCTAGGGTTTTTCGGTGAATCACTTGAATTGTGGAATCAACGGTGTGTGATTTATTTTGAATGTTGACCCGAGGCGCAGCCGAACTGTATGGAGCGAAGCGGAATAAATATTGAATGTTGAATTGTGAAACTAACGTCCAACAAGTACTTCATTCTAAAAAACCAGATGGAAAAATTACAGCTCAACTTTCCGAATACAAACCGAAGATCGAAGACCGACGACCGAAAACTGACAACCAACAACCCTTTCAAATCTCACCAGACTGCCTTATATTTACCCCATAAAGCAGCCACATGAACCCAGAAATAAAAAAATACTTCGCCGGATTTTCCCAGGCTTTGTTGGATGAGATTGAACAAAATGCCGTTTTTCAAACCGTACCCGCCGGGCAAGTCATTATGCGTACTGGGCAATACATCAAAAGCACCGTTTTAGTGTTAAGCGGCACCATCAAAATTTACCGCGAAGATGACGATGGCGGTGAGTTCCTGATGTATTACCTGCAACCCGGGCAAGCATGTGCGATTTCGATGATTTGTGCCACCCGACACGAGAAAAGCCAGATCATGGCCAAAGTAACCGAAGATGCCGAACTGCTCATGGTGCCTCTGCCGCTCATGGACAAATGGATGATGCAGCACCGCAGCTGGTACGAATTCGTGATTGAAACCTACCGCAGCCGTTTTGAGGAAGTACTCGAGGTAATCGACAACATTGCGTTCCGCGCCATGGATGAGCGTTTGTTGTTTTATTTGCGTCGCCATGCCGAAACTACCCAAAGCACAGAAATCAAAACTTCGCATCAGGATATTGCCTCGGATTTGAACACTTCGCGCGAGGTGATTTCAAGACTGCTCAAAAAGATGGAACAACGTGGTTTAGTGAAACTTTTCCGCAATCAAATTGAGCTTTTAGCCACAGGAAAAATGTAGTTTCCCAATTATTTTCGGCAATGTGATAAATGTCACTTCATGCCGAAGAACATCACCTTAATTTTACTTCAAAATTATTTAGGTATGTTCATTTATTTAAAAAGAGTTTTCTTGCACCAATGTCCGCGTTGTGGACAGGGCAATTTATTTACCCACAAATGGTACCAGCTCGGCCATGTAAATTCGCTTAAAGACCAATGCGAAGTTTGCGGTCAGCGCACTCATTTAGAACCTGGGTTTTATCACGGAACCGGTTATGTGAGTTATGCTTTAACTGTGGGTTTATCGATCATTTCGTTCGTTTCGTTTTATCTGATTACTGGAATTACCATCCGTGATCCCCACATTTTTTATTGGCTGCTAGGCAATACCGTAGCACTGGTTTTGATGCAACCTTGGTTGATGCGTTTGTCAAGAAGTTTGTGGTTGTCGTGGTTCTTTCACGATGACGATAAATACCATACCCAAGCCCAATCGTCTAATTCAAAAATCTAAAATCATGAAAAACATGGGAACTGCAGACCGTGCGATTCGTTTGATGGTCGCTATTTTAATCGCTATTTTGTATTTCACCGGAACTATTACCGGAACCGCAGCTTTGGTTCTGGGCTTCGTAGCGGTGATTTTTGCCGCGACTTCAATGGTAAGTTTCTGCCCGCTTTATCCATTGTTAGGAATCAATACTTGTAAAAACAAATAGCCATGTTCCGTATTGAAGTTGAAAATATCAAATGTTCGGGTTGCGCCAACAGCATTCAAAGCGCTTTGATGAAAATTGCCCATGTTGAAAGCGTGAAAGTATTTCACGAACAAGGTATTGTGGTAGTTACCGGCGATGCGAACCGCGAAGAAATCCTAGCTAAATTAAAAGCTTTGGGTTATCCTGAGAAAGGCAACAACACGACTTTTTGCAAAGCTAAATCTTATATGAGTTGTGCGATTGGAAAAATGAGTTAACACCAAATTCGTATAGTTATGAATCCAACTTTTCAGGAAGTTATCAACGCAGAGAAACCGGTTTTGGTAGATTTTTATGCCGATTGGTGCGGGCCATGCCAAATGCTCGGGCCGATTCTGAAAGAAGTCAAAGAAACCTTAGCCGAACGCGTATCGATTATCAAAATCAATGTCGATAAGAATCAGGAAATCGCGAGTCATTACCGCATTAAAGGCGTGCCGACGATGATGTTGTTTCAAAACGGAATGCAACTTTGGCGGCAATCGGGCGTGCTTTCCAAAGCGGATTTAATTAGCGTAATTCTGGAGAAAAGCAATACCTAAAATTTCTATTCAATTCAATATTATGGAACCACATACTTATCAAGTAAAACTTAATTGGCTATCAGACCGCAAAGGCATTTTAAAATCGGATGTTCTCAAAGATGCCATTACGGTAGTCACGCCACCGGAATTTCTGAAAGGCATTGCCGATGAATGGTCGCCGGAGCATTTGTTCGTGGCCGCCATCAACAGTTGTTTTATGACTACTTTTTTGGCTGTGGCCGAGAATTCTAAACTCGAATTTCAATCTTTGGAATGTAATGCAGTGGGCACTTTAGACAAAGTCGATGGCAAATTCCTAATGACACAAGTCGAATTATTTCCGGAATTAAAAATCACAGATGCTGCCCTTCAAGACAAAGCCCTTCGTGTGATGGAAATGAGCGAGAAAGCCTGTTTGATTTCCAATTCAGTGAACAGCGAAGTGGTTTTACACCCAAAAGTAACTGTACAAAATTAAACTAAAAACCATGGATTATCTGATATTCGGTTTAGTGTTATTGCATTTGGTGGTAGGCTTCGGCTGGTTGTTGTATAAGCTTGAAATACAGAAAAAAACTAAAGATGAAAGTCGCCAAGAAACCAATAGTCAAAAGTAGCCTCCAGGCCTAAACGGTACTTTGTACGACCCACAAATACAGAGGCAATCCGATAGTGATGTTAATCGGGAAAGTCACGCCCAACGCCATCGGCAGATACAATCCAGGGTTGGCTTTCGGAACTGCTATTTTTACCGCTGCCGGAACTGCTATGTAGGAAGCGCTCGCTGCCAAAACTGCAAAAATGAAGCGGTTCGCAATTTCATGGGTCACAAAACCACTCAAAACCGCGACAATCACACCGTTGACCAACGGAATCAACACCCCAAAAACAAAGGGAAACCAACCTTGTTTGAAAAGTGAGCCGAGTTTTTTTCCGCTGACAATTCCCATATCAAGTAAGAATATAGCGAGAAAGCCTTTGAACAAATCGTTGGTAAAAGGTTTGATACCTTGGGCTTGTTCGGCACTGGCCAAATATCCAATCACGAGGCTTCCCAAAATCAACAGCACACTGCTATTGGTGAGCGAATGATGAATGGCTTTTCGGGCTGCAGATGGTTCATTTTTCTGTTTGTTGAATATCGAAATCAACAACAAACCTGCAATGATTGCAGGCGATTCCATGAGTGCCATAATAGCGACCATGTGTCCGTCGGGAGCCAAATGGTGCATTTCTAAATAGCTAACCGCCGTTACAAAAGTCACAGCGCTCACCGAGCCATAAGCTGCTGCCAAAGCGCCGGAGTCATCGATAGAGAATTTTCTGCGCAGTATAAAGAAAGTGTAGATCGGAACCGCTAACGCAGTGCCTATAGCAAAAAGCATCGAAAGCCCGATTTCTAGATTAAAATCTTCGTGGGAAAGTTCTTGCCCGCCTTTAAAACCAATAGCAAACAACAAGTAGATGGAAATAAATTTAGAGCTGTTTGCCGGAATTTCAAGATCACTTTTCAAATAAACCGCCACAATACCGAGCAGGAAAAACAATAAGGCCGGATTAGTCAGGTTTTCAGTTAGCAGTTGTAAATTCATAAGTATGATTCAATCGCGTTAAGGGTTACAATAATCACAGTAAAGCGGTTCTTCTTCCCGCACGCCGCGTGGATAATATTGTTTTTCAATATGGGAGCATTGCTGACAAGTATACACATGATACAATACCGACCGGGTTTCTGAACGGCACAATCGGCAAGGTAATCCAGCGACAGCATCTGTAATGCCGAAACCAGGCGCTTCACAAACTGGGCAAACCGATAGGATTTTTTGTACCAAGTTCTGTGTAGCTTTCTCAATTACTTTCATCCGGCTCGGATTGTACATAGCACGCATATCGGTTTCTACATAAGCCGAACCTTGACTAGAAATAAAATCGTTGCAAATTGCTAATGCTTGTTCCCAATCTGTAATTCCTTTGGCCATGCCGCTATGGTTTTTTTCAGCTTTTTTAATGATGATGCCGTGCTCGGGGAATCTGATTTTTTCTAAGAATGATAACAGCTCATGCTTATCGCGTACTTCAGCTGCATCGAAATTGGTTTCGAGCGACAGTTCACGTGCCGTGATTTCGAGTTGGTTTTTTTGGTCGATCAGCATCACGAGTTCATCGTCGGCACTGGCAAAAAACACTGAAGGATGCATTCCAAATGAGCCTTCGCTGGCCACTGCCAAATCACATTGGTGAAGTTGCATTCCGCGCAGACATTTTTCCCTGACTGTGGTCAAAGCATCTGATTTTCTGTCGACTTCACCTGAAAAAGTGCCGAGTAAATCAGTGTCGAAATGGGTTGATACTACGCAATGCACACCCAAAGCTTCTGTGAGAATTGGAGCCATGACTTTCTCTTTCTGATGTTGTGTGACGATGAGCAGTCGCCGCCCTTCAAAGCGTTTCATTTTTCCGCAAGGGTAATGTTGGCGTGGATTTCTAGCTCGATTTCCGGATCCAATGTGCTGATGGTTTTCAGAAAGTCTGCATGGGCAGCGAGCAGTTCTTCTTTGCGCCGCTCTGAGCGTTCGTTCTTATTACCTTGGCGAATTTCATGACTGAAGTTCTCTTTCGAGTGGAACTGAATTTTAAAGTCGAGCAGTTTCCCGATGACCTCACGCGCTTCTTTGGCGGTAAATACGCCGTCGATCAATTTAATTTCTGATTTCATGTTGAGGGTTTTGTTTTAGAATGAAAAGGCCAATAAAAATGGAAAGACCAACGAGCAGGCTTTCTAATAGCGCAGTAGGCATCGGGTACAAAATAGCTGTAGCGAATACTAAAGCAATTACGCTCCCGAGCAGTATTTTACTAATGCGTGCAATAAAATCTTGTTTCATATTCAATCGAATTGGTTTGAGATGATGTTGTTTTATAACAGCGCAAATCTAATTCGGCGAATTGATAATATTTTATTTATATTTGAAATGAATCATATTAAATTATTTTATGAATTATACTTTAAATCAACTGGAAGTTTTCCTTAAAATCAGCCA
The DNA here is from genome assembly GCF_011392125.1 of Flavobacterium lotistagni. Taxonomy (GTDB): domain Bacteria; phylum Bacteroidota; class Bacteroidia; order Flavobacteriales; family Flavobacteriaceae; genus Flavobacterium; species Flavobacterium lotistagni. The sequence goes on along the minus strand of NZ_JAAJBU010000008.1, from coordinate 55,688 downwards.
AAGTGGAAGTATTACCAAAGCAGCCGAGTTGTTGCATCTGACCCAGCCGGCAGTTTCCATTCAATTGAGAAATTTGCAGGCACAGTTTGATGTTCCGTTAACCGAAGTCATCGGCCGTAAAATTTATCTGACCGATTTTGGGAAAGAAATTGCCTTGGCGGCAGAGGAAATTCTTAATCAAGTTTATGCGATCAATCATAAAACGGCAGCTTATAAAGGGCAACTCTCAGGAAGGCTTAAGATTTCAGTAGTGTCGACCGGGAAATATGTAATGCCACACTTTTTAGGCGATTTTCTGCAATTGCACCCTAACGTCGAACTCACTATGGACGTCACCAACAAGCGCAACGTGATTGAAAGCCTTGAACAGAATGATGTCGATTTTTCCTTGGTATCGGTACTTCCCAAAAAGCCCGATATCGAAAAACTTGATTTGCTCCCGAACAAACTTTATCTGGTGGGCAACAAAGACAAAATTGCTTCGGTGGATAAAAACAGTGCTGAAATTTTCAAGAATGAAACTATCATTTTCAGGGAAGAAGGTTCGGGAACACGCCAAACGATGGAAGCGTATCTCCATAGAAATGACATCCCGTTAGGAAGAAAAATGCAGCTTACTTCCAACGAGGCGCTCAAACAAGCTCTTATCGCTGGGTTTGGAGTATCTATTATGCCTTTGATAGGGTTAAAGCACGAACTCAATAGCGGTGATTTGGTGATCCTTCCGGCTAAGAATTTACCCATTACTACCACTTGGAGCTTGATCTGGAACAAAGGCAAAAAACACTCGCCAGCTGCGGCGGCTTATCTGGATTATCTTCAGCGGCACCGAAACCGTTTGGTAAGCGATAAGTTCCGTTGGTATGAAGAGTATTCGGTGTAGCTAAAGAATTATTTTCACAATTTATCTAATCTTACCTTTCGAAAGCCGTTTCGTATAGCCGAGATAAACGAGAAAATAGGTTGGATTTACAATTCAGAAAAGAACCAAAAATGAAAATCAGCAGCTTAATCGGTAAGTAATCATTGCTACTTGGATTTGAAATCGTTAAAAAAACAGCTAAATAGCACATAAACAAATTTTTAAATCTATATTTAGTTACTTACAAACCATCAAGCCGATCATTATGAAAAAACTACTATTACCGCTACTACTTTCTTTTTTCTTGCAAGTGATGCCTCTTCAGGCTCAGGACGTCTGGACAGAATATGCAACGGCACAGCCTCAGACCAGCACCGGGATACGCAGCATTTCCATTGTTGACGCTAATGTTACTTGGCTTAATATGAGCTGTAGTACTACTGGCTGCACTACTTTGAGACGTTTTGCAAAAACTGAAAATGGTGGTAGTACCTGGAGCACGTCTGCGATTGATTTAGGGCCAAATTCTAATAATCTTGAGATTGCCAACATCCATGGTGTGTCTGCCGTTGAAGCTTATGCTTCTGTTTTTCCAAGGAATGCAGGTGTCTTGGGTGGTGTTTGGAAAACTACAGATGCAGGGATGTCATGGACAAGACAAACATCAGCCGCCTTTTCTGAGCCCAGTTCTTTTACCAGCCTAGTTTATTTTTGGAATGCCAATGAAGGGATTGCGGCAGGTGATCCAACAAATGGCTATTTCGAAATTTATAAAACCTTAGACGGCGGCGCTAATTGGGTTCGTATTGCCTCAACGCCCGCGCTTATTGCGATTGACCCAGAGGAGTATGCTTTGTCTAATAAATTTGCTGTTAGCGGTGATAGTATTTGGATTTTGACCACCTTTGGTAGACTATTACATTCTACTGACAAAGGCGTTACTTGGTCGGTTTCACAAACGCCAATCCCTGACTTTGGAGGTGGAATCAATGGACAAGAAAACGCGAATGTTGCATTTAGCGATGCCAACCACGGGCTACTTCAGACCAGTGATTATTTATTGTTCAGCACCAGTGATGGCGGTGTTACTTGGGATTCTGTTCCTTATGAAGGAGTGCTCAGAAACTTCGGTATTTCGGCTATTCCTGGTCTGCCGAATGTTTATATTTCTGTAGGAGAGGATGTTGATCTTGCCGAGAGAGGCTCATCTTATACTACTAACGGAGGATTGACTTGGATCTCCATTAACGATAATCCTGATGCAAACCATGTAGATGGAGGCATAATTGCAATGTTGGATGCAAACGTCGGCTTTGCTTCTGGATTTAGCAGTTCTCCTACTGTGGGTGGAATTTTTCGCTGGAATGGGATCGATGCATTGCAAGGGCCATCCAATTCAAATATAGTCTTGAGTGCCTTCATAGATTCAAACAACAATGGCATTAAAGACGGAGCCGAAACGTATTATTCGGGCGGAACGTTTAGCTATCAGTTAAATTCCGCAGCACCTCGTTATATTACTTCAACTGCTGGGTTGTATTATTTGTTGAATGTAAATCCAAATAATAGCTATAATCTGGGCTTTTCAATGCTTCCTAACAATAGTTATTGTAATGCTCCATATACGATGTCTATCGCTTCTTACAGTAATGTAACTTTAGCTGCAAATTCTGGTTCGGTGGTTTATAGTTTTCCGCTCGTTCCTACCAATGCTGATTGTGTAGATTTGTCGATAATTCTTACTCATTCTGGTGGTTCGCCAAGACCATCGAATTCCTATACCAATGTTTTACGTTACAAAAATTGGGGCTACCAGACTATTCCGTCAGGGGTCATAACTTTTACTAAAGACCCTAGTACTAGTATTACCTCGGTTTCGCAAGCAGGTACAGTTGCGACGCCAACGGGTTTTACCTATGGCTTTACCAACTTGCTACCTAACGAGCAAAGACAAATTTTTATCAATATGCTTTTGCCTGCCATTCCTTTAGTAACCATGGGCCAGGTTCTTAACGGAACAGCATCAATAACCCCCATAGATAACTATCATGAAAATAATACGTCAACTGTTTCTCAAGTCATTGTAGCGTCGTTTGATCCCAACGATATGAATGAAAGACACGGTGGTAAAATCTTGTATTCCAGTTTTACCGACAACGATTACTTGACCTATACCATTCAGTTCGAAAATACGGGAACTGCAGAGGCTTTCGATATCAATGTAGTGGATCTGCTCGATGAAAAACTCGATGAAACTTCCGTCCGGATGGTTGATGCAAGCCATGACTATACCCTAGAAAGAGTTGGGTCGAACTTAACTTGGAATTTTACCGATATTAATTTGCCGCCCTCGGTTGCAAACACCAACATCGGAAAAGGATTTATAGTTTTTGAGGTAAAACCTAGACCAGGCTTCGCGGTGGGAGATATTATTCCAAATACTGCCGATATTTATTTTGATACCAATCCGGCCATCACCACCAATACCTTCAATACAGAATTTGTAGCCACTTTGGCTGTTAATCAATTTAATGACTCAGATTTTAAAGTATATCCCAATCCGACTCAAGGTGTTATTCATATCTCCTCAAAAAGACCAACATTAGTAATTGAATCTATAACGCTAACAGATGTTCTAGGAAAAGAGATTATTAACCAAAGTATAAACATGTCAAATACATCAACCGATATATCACAGCTCTCGAAAGGTTTGTATTTTCTCAAAATAAGAAGCAAGGGAATGGAACAAATAATCAAAATTATCAGAGAATAAATCTCCAAATTCCAAATACCGTTGAAAAGGACTTGCTTTATTCTGGTTAGTTTATGCTCGCCGCCCTTGGTTTCTTGCAATAATTGTAATTTATTAAACTAAAGTCTAAACTAACTATCCCGCGTCGAATACCGTAAAGCCAACAGCCCAATCATTCCGGCTAATACCGAAGCAGAAAGAATAGCCACTTTAGATTCAACAATAACCGCGACATCATCAAAAGCCAATAGTGTAATAAATATCGACATTGTGAATCCGATTCCGCCCAAACAAGCAGCGCCGAAAATGTGCTTCCACTTTAAATCAGTAGGCAAAGCGCACATTCCAAGCAACGAACCTAGAGCGGCAAAAAGTAATATTCCGAGTGGTTTTCCGAGGACTAATCCCGCAATAATTCCCATGCTGTTTTGAGTGCTGAAGTGTTGCATCCAATCGCTGTCTAAGGCAATTCCGGTATTGGCCATCGCAAACAAAGGCAGAATAATAAACGCCACAGGTTTGTGCAGATAGTGTTGCAAACGATACGAAACGGTATGTTCGCTACCATCGCCAAACGGAATTGCAAAAGCCAAAATTACTCCAGTTATGGTCGCGTGTACGCCCGATTGCAACATGAAATACCACATGATAAAACCGCCAATCAAATAGGGCAGAAGCTGATGAATTTTAAGCCGATTCAGTACAAATAAAACACCCCAAACGCCCAGTGCGAGCGATAAGTTCAACAACGATAAATTATTGGTGTAGCCTACTGCGATTACAATAATGGCTCCTAAATCGTCAATGACAGCCAAAGCGGTTAGGAAAATTTTCAACGACAACGGAACGCGATTGCCCAGCAATGACAATATTCCAATGGCAAAAGCAATGTCGGTTGCCATCGGAATTCCGGCACCGGCTTGTGTGGAAGTACCGTAATTAAACAACAGAAAAATCCCAGCCGGAACCACCATTCCGCCCAATGCGCCAAACAAGGGCAATGCGGCATTTTTAATATTAGAAAGCTCTCCTTGATAAACTTCACGTTCGAGTTCGAGCCCAATGAGCAAAAAGAAAATCGTCATCAAACCGTCGTTGATCCAGTGCGCAATACTGTGTCTGCCGAGGTGCGTTTCCCAAAAGTCAATATAACCTGATTGCCAAACTGAATTCGCCAACGCCAACGAAAGCAAAGTCACAAAAACCAAGACCAAACCACCGGCTTTTTCACTTTCAAAGAAATCGGTAAACAAGTTGCGCTTCATGTATTTTGAATTTAATCGCCAAAGATAGGCATTGATTTTCTTTCTCGCAGCGGAAAATCAATAGAATCAAGTGCTGCTTTTCAGAAATGTGTAGCTTTGTGTTGTGTCGAAATTTTGCCGACCCTAACTTCGATTCCAGAAAATTAATCATCGTTTCTTAAAAAATCATTCCTATGGATAATCCTATCGAAAACCTGCTACAATCGGAAGATGTTCAGCTCAAAAAACTCCAGCAAATTGTGCAGCAAGCCGTAAACGAAGAGCAACTTATCGTTGAGAATCTGCTGCATGAACCCAAAGAAGTCATTAGCCCTGGTGATTCGATTTCGGATAAGGTAGCCGAATTTGGCGGCAGTTGGTTGTTTATAATTACGTTTTCTATTGTGCTTTCGGTTTGGGCTTTGTTCAATACGTTGGGGCCAGACCGTCTGCATTTCGATCCTTATCCGTTTATTCTGATGAACCTTTTTCTGTCGGCCATAGCGGCATTGCAGGCACCGATTATCATGATGAGCCAAAACAGAAAAGAAGAAAAAGACCGCAAACGCAGCGAGAACGATTACCTAATCAATCTCAAGGCAGAACTCGAGCTCAGAAGTTTGCACCAAAAAATCGATTTGTTGTTGGAGCAGCAGATCAAAATTTTATTTGAAAGTCAAGCGGCACAACTCGAAATCTTGAAAAACATTGAAACCAGATTAAGCGCCCATGAGTCGGGTCAAAGTTCAGACAAAATGGAGTAGATTGATGATTCCGGTGAGTAAAACCAAGCCGAGGACGATATTTTTGAATTGTGACTCGGAGATATAAAACAGTATTTTTTTGCCAACATAAGTACCAATGATACTCACAAGCATGAGCCATAAAATCAAGGGTAACATGTCTGGTTTGACAAATCCGTTGAGGAAATAAGCAAAACTTCTACTTGAATCAATCCCTAGATCGATAATAGCCGAAGTAGCTAGAAAGGTCATTTTATCCAAACCAAAAGCGGCCAAGGTCAAGCCTCTAATGGCACCACCAGTTCCGACAAGTCCGGCCAGAAAACCTGAAAGTGCGCCGCCTGTAATGGCATTAACGTTATTGGGTTGGAATTCGATGTTTTTAAAAATCAGCAAAGCCAAACTCAGCACAATCAGAAACAAACTCAGCCCGATTTCTAAAAAGGCAGTATCGAGAAATCGTGTTAGGTGAGCGCCCACAAATACCAATAGCACTGCAGGAATACCAACTTTCAGAATCAAATTTTTATTAAAGCCCTGCCGAAAAACGACAATTTTAATAAGGTTGCTCGAGAGATGAAACAAAGCCGTGACGGCCAATACCGAATGAAAATCCATAAAATATCCGGCTATCGGTACAAAAAACAATGACGAACCGAAACCGCCAACTGTGCCGAGAATCTCCGCCAATAAGGCCAATAGTAGAAATAAAATCAGTGCGTCTGTGGTCATTTAATTGTGTTAGGTGCGTTTTTTTGTATGTATCGCCAGCACCGGAATTTGAGAGTGGAAAGCCAATTCTTTGGACAAGCTGTAAAAGAACAGTTTTTCAAAAAAACCTTTTTCGTGTACTGCCAACGCCACCATTGTGTTGTGGTGTTTATCGGCAAAATTTACCACAGTTTCCTCTAAATCTTGGTTAGCGAATATATGGAAATGCACTTGCTCATCGGCGAATTGCTTGGCCCAATCTTTCATGGTGCGCATTTCAGCTCGATCAGCTTGGTCTTTGATATGCAAAACGTCAAGATGGGCTTGGAGAATTTTTGCTAGTGGCAATAACTGCTGCACAATTTTCAGATACGGTTTTTCATATTTGGCCAGTAACAAGATTTTTTGCGCCTTAGGAAAACGACAGCCTGAAGGAATGACCAGCACCAAACCCGATGCTCGATTCATGACACTCTCAGCTACCGAACCCAGGAAAACTGCTTTTAAACCAGTTGCGCCGCTGGTTCCCATTACAATGCAGTCGATTTGTTCTGAGATTTCGGCTTCGAGGATTTTCTCCACCACATTGCCGCGTTCCAGTAAATGTGTGATTTTGATATGCTCGGCTTGGTGTTGCTTTGCCAAAGCTTTGAGTTTGGGTACTTCGCTTTTGTAGTTTTCGAAATCGTCCCATTCGTTGACAAAATAATTCACGGATAGAATCGCGCTATAGTCTGCAAATACAGCTACATCCATCGGATAAACGTGAATTGTCAGGATTTCCGCGCCAGTTTTTTTAGCCAATTGCAAGGCATATTCAAACGCATGGAACGCATTCTGGGAAAAATCGGTGGGAAACAAAATTTTTTTCATGGTTTTTAGCGTTAAGATGGTTTCCTAAAGGTAAGGACAACGCTCTTATAAAACCATGATAAATGTCATTATCAGGAAGTTACTCGCTGATCCGAGCCAGTTTGTTGCGGTCTTTGATGATGATTTTTTTTCCGTTGATTTCGATAAGTTCCAATTTGTTGAATTCTGAAAGTAAACGGATGCAACTCTCGGTTGCGGTACCGATCATGCTGGCAATTTCTTCTCTGGAGAGTTGCAGTTTAAGACTTTTATCTGCATTGACGCCAAATTCATCTTCTAGATAGAGTAGGGTTTGCGCCAATCGTTCCTTAACGGTTTTTTGTGCCATGCCGACCATTAAATCATCGGCTTGTTTGAGGTCGCCGCAAATGGTTTTCATGACATTCATCGAAAAGCGGTTGTTCTCGTTGAAGAAAGTTAGGATTTCACTTTTGGGGATGAAACAAATCTGCATGTCTTCGAGTGCTACTGCGGAAAGATTCACAGGTTCTTCACTAATGAGTGAACGTTGCCCGAGTAATTCTCCTTTTTTAATGAGGTTCACAATTTGGTCACGACCGTTGGAAGAAAGCTTGGTCATTTTACATACACCATCTTTCACACAATACACGCCATTAAGAATTTCGCCTTCGCTGAAAATAGTTTCGCCTTTGCGTACAGTTTTAGAGGTTTTGCAGTTGGCCATTCGAACCAGTTCGTCTTTGGTTAAAGCCTTGAGCGAACTGAATTCCCGCACGATACATTGCTCACATTTGCTCATAAATTCATGAAAAATAAAGTCCGGCCCAAAGGTACATTTTTACATGATATATATCATATTTTGTGAATAAATCTTACCGCAATTTTGTCATAGGTATAATGAGCAGATTGAACTTATGGACACTACACATTGTTTCCATTGCGGATCAGATATTCCAAAGGCAGACGAGGTTATTTTTAGTGACAAACATTTTTGTTGCCACGGCTGTAAAACTGTCTTTGAAATATTCTCTTCCAGCGGATTGGAATCTTACTACGATTTAGCGCAATCACCCGGCGCGACACCACTTACAAATACTGGTAAATACGATTTTCTGGACAACGAAAAAATTGTGCAGCGGCTTTTACAATTCAATGAGGGCAATACCCAAATTGTACAGTTGAATATTCCGCACATCCATTGCAGTTCGTGTATTTGGATTTTGGAAAACCTGCGAAAATTGCGTCCTGAAATCAGTGCATCGCAAGTGAATTTTCACCGCAAAACAGTTCGGATTACTTTCGATGCGCAGCAGTTGAGTTTGAAAGAGCTTGTGAACTTACTTTGCGCCATTGGTTACGAACCGTACATTTCGCTGGAAGATTACGATGCCAAAGAAATTTCCGAAAGCAAAACCCTAACCTACAAATTGGGTGTGGCGTTCTTTTGTTTTGGAAACATCATGTTATTGTCTTTTCCCGAATATTTTGAAATGAAGGAATACTGGCTCGACCAGTACCGCGGTTTTTTCCGAATGTTGATTTTCGGACTATCGTTGCCCAGTTTTATTTATTCGGCTAGCGGTTATTATGTCGCCGCTTATAAAAGTCTTAAGCACAAAATGCTCAATATCGAAATTCCGATTGCGCTCGGTATTGTCATCATGTTTGTGCGCAGCGTGGTCGATATCACTTTTGATTACGGGCCGGGCTTTTTCGACAGCTTGACCGGATTGATTTTCTTTATGTTGCTCGGGAAAATGTTTCAGATTAAAACCTATAGTTTTCTGAGTTTCGAGCGCGATTACAAGTCATATTTTCCAATAGCAGTTACTAGACTGAATCAAGGCAAAGAAGAAAACGTGCCGATTTACGAAATCATTCCGGGCGATAGGCTTTTAATCCGCAACCAAGAACTCATTCCGGCCGACGGAATTCTGATTTCCAAAACTGCTTCCATCGATTATAGTTTTGTTACGGGCGAATCGGTTCCAGTGGTGAAGCAATCTGGCGATAAAATTTACGCGGGCGGTAGGCTCAACGGTTCGGTAATCGAGATGAATGTTTTGCAATCGGTTTCACAAAGTTACCTTACACAACTCTGGAGCAACGAAATTTTCGAGAAGAAATCCGAGCGGAAATTCCAATCCATCACCGATCAAATTAGCCATTATTTTACGCCGGTTTTGTTGGCTTTGGCTTTTGCCGGTTTCGGTTACTGGATTTTCAGAAGCACCGATACCGCATTTAACGTTTTCACTGCTGTATTGATTGTGGCTTGCCCTTGCGCTTTGGCTTTGACCGCTCCGTTTACACTCGGCAACATGCTCAGGATTTATGGCAAGGCAAAGTTCTATATCAAGAATGCACCGGTCATCGAACAGTTGTCAAAAGTCGACACCATTGTTTTCGATAAAACCGGAACGATTACTTCTGGTAAATTATCCTCAATTACTTACCAAGGAAAAAAGCTCGATGTCCATCAGCAGCAATGGGTGAAGAATATCGTGCGCGCTTCGAACCATCCGCTGAGTCGCTTACTTTATGATTATTTGCCCGAAGGCGTTACTGAAACCATAACAGGTTTTGAGGAAATTCCCGGAGGCGGTATTCAAGGCGAAATTTCAGGAAACACGATTCGTATCGGTTCGGCGAATTTTGTCGGTGCCCAAGCCGAAAATAATGCTAAGCAAACCGTGATTTATATTAGTATCAATCATGAGGTTTTGGGTAAATATATTTTCCACAACCAATACCGCGAAGGACTTTCTGAATTGTTCTCAGATTTGCACAGGAAATATGAAATCCGGGTATTGTCTGGCGATAATCAGGGCGAAAGGACGGTGCTAGAAAAATTGCTACCCGACGGAGTCACTTTAGTATTCAACCAGAAACCGGAACAAAAACTACAATACATCAAATCGCTGCAAGAACAAGGCAAATGCGTGATGATGGTAGGCGACGGACTCAACGACGCAGGTGCTCTGGCACAAAGTGATGTCGGGATTTCGATTTCTGAAAATGTCAACGTGTTTTCTCCGGCTTGCGATGCGATTCTCGACGCCACAGAGTTTGGTCAGTTGAACCAGTTTCTTCGGCTTTCTAAAAACGCCATGCTGACCATTAAGCTCAGTTTCGGATTGTCGCTGCTTTACAATGTGGTTGGGTTATCGTTCGCCTTGACAGGCAATTTACTTCCGCTGGTGGCCGCGATTATTATGCCGCTGAGCACTGTCACTATTGTGAGTTTCGTGACGTTGATGAGTAACTTCTATGGTCGCAAACTGGGGCAGAAAGTAAAATTACCAAAGCATGATAAATATCATGGTTTACCCGCTAGTGGCAAAGTAATTTTGGACGTATAAAACTTAAGGTATGAGTGTTATTTATCTATTAATCTCCATTAGTATCGTTGTGGCCATTTGCTTTTTTGCCGCATTTGTACGGGCTGTGAAAAGCGGTCAGTATGAAGACGATTACACCCCATCGGTTCGAATGCTCTTCGACGATGAACTCAAGAAAACTAGCGAAAATTCAAATACAAATCAAAACCAATAAATCGTTCTAATTATGGAAATGCAACAGTTTTATTACGACAACAAAATTGTAAAGAAGTTCCTTTATGCCACCATTCTGTTTGGTGTTGTGGGAATGAGTGTCGGGCTTTTGCTCGCGTTCTTTTTTCTATTCCCCAACCTTACTGATGGCATCTCGTTCTTGAGTTTCGGAAGGCTTCGTCCTTTACATACCAATGCTGTAATCTTTGCTTTCGTCGGGAATGCGATGTTTGCCGGGATTTATTACTCTTTACAGCGACTTTTAAAAGCTAGGATGTTCTCGGATTTTCTGAGCAACCTGCATTTTTGGGGTTGGCAGCTCATTATCGTTTCTGCCGCCTTGACTTTGCCCTTAGGGATTACTTCTTCTAAAGAATACGCCGAACTCGAATGGCCGATAGATATTGCTATTGCGCTGATTTGGGTGGTATTCGGAATCAATATGATCGGAACGATTTTGCGCCGACGCGAACGTCATTTATATGTAGCGATTTGGTTCTATATTGCGACTTTCGTAACCGTTGCTGTGTTGCACATCTTCAATAGTTTAGAGCTTCCGGTCACTTTAACGAAAAGCTATTCCGTATATGCCGGGGTTCAAGATGCGCTCGTGCAATGGTGGTACGGACACAATGCGGTGGCTTTCTTCCTAACCACGCCGTTCCTCGGTTTGATGTACTACTTTGTGCCTAAAGCGGCGAATCGTCCGGTATATTCTTATCGATTGTCTATTGTTCACTTTTGGTCTTTGATTTTCATCTATATCTGGGCTGGTCCGCACCACTTGCTTTATTCTGCTTTGCCTAACTGGGCTCAGAATTTAGGGGTTGTATTTTCAGTAATGTTGATTGCGCCGTCTTGGGGTGGTATGATCAACGGATTGCTTACCCTGCGCGGTGTTTGGGACAAAGTGCGTGAAGAACCGATTTTGAAATTCTTTGTTGTAGCGATTACCGGTTATGGTATGGCTACTTTAGAAGGTCCGATGTTGTCACTGAAAAGCTTTAACGCTGTGGCGCACTTCACCGATTGGATTGTGGCTCACGTTCACGTAGGAGCGATGGCTTGGAACGGGTTTATGGCTTTCGGTATGATTTACTGGTTAATTCCGAGAATGACTAAAGGCCCATTGTTCTCAACCAAATTGGCGAACGTTCACTTCTGGATTGGAACTCTAGGAATCATCATCTATACACTTCCAATGTATGTAGCCGGATTTACCCAGGCTTCTATGTGGAAACAATTCAACCCAGACGGCACTTTGACTTACGGTAACTTCCTTGAAACTGTGCAGCAAATTATTCCGATGTATTGGATGCGCGCCATCGGTGGAACCATGTACATCTTAGGTATGTTCATCTTGGTTTACAATATCATTTGCACCGTTAAAGCCAATGCTTCAGTAGAAGACGAATTGGCTGAAGCGCCAGAACTAGAGAAAATTACCACTAGCCGTCTCAAAGGCGAGAAATTCCACCCTTGGCTCGAAAGACGTCCGATTCAAATGACCATTTTGGCTACCGTAGCGATTTTGATTGGTGGTATTATTCAGATTGTACCGACGATTATGGTGAAATCAAACATTCCGACCATTTCTAGCGTGAAACCTTATACACCGCTGGAACTCGAAGGCCGTGATTTATACATTCGTGAAGGTTGCGTAGGCTGTCACTCTCAAATGGTGCGTCCGTTCAGAAGCGAAGTAGAGCGTTACGGGCCGCAATCAAAAGCTGGGGAATATGTTTACGATCATCCATTCCTTTGGGGTTCAAAAAGAACAGGCCCAGATTTGTTAAGAGTAGGTGGTAAGTACAACGACAACTGGCACTTCAACCACATGTGGGATCCACAATCTACTTCATCAGGATCTATTATGCCGGGCTACAAATGGCTCTTCGACAACAAAGCTTTGGATATTTCAAACATCGACAAGAAAATGAAAGTGATGCGCCAACTCGGAGTTCCTTACAGCGATTATGAAATTGCCCATGCACAAGAAGCGATTGCTCTACAAGCAGCCACCATCGAGAAGAACCTCGAATCTGACCCTGATTATGTAAAAAACTATAACGCCAGCAAGGAAAAAGCCAAAGCTAAAGGAGAAACGTTCGTTCCGATGAACCAACGCGAGATTGTGGCTATGATTGCTTACATCCAAAGACTAGGTACTGATATTAAAGTTAAAGAAATCGCTAAAAATTAAAGTTATGTTCGAACCTATCAAACACAATATGGAAACCATCGCGGGAGTGGCTATTTATCCGATTCTCTCGCTATTAATATTCTTCTTGTTTTTTGTGGCTTTGGGTGCTTGGGTATTTACTTACAAAAAGGAAAAAATAGACCAACTCAGCCAAATGCCCTTGCAGGAAACTAATTCTGACCCATTTAATATCTAAAGACCATGAAAAAGTTATTTCCAGTTTATGTGCGTTTACCCATCATTTTCTTTTCAGTAATGGTAGCTTTGGAATATTTCATTGATTCAGGCGACCGACCTGCTTTTGTGAAGTATCCGATGGTAACGCTGTTTTTAATTGTATTTCTGTTTTTGTTGATTGCCATCGAGATTGTATCGAATGCGGTTGATAAGGTAATGTATCATTTAATGACGCCAGAGCAGAAAAAGCAATACGATGAGGTGACTACCCTTGATTTGAAAGTTACCGATGCGCCTTGGTTCAAGAAAATGATGAAAATGCTCACCCGTTCAGAACCTATTGAAAACAACGAATTCTTGATGCTTGACCACGATTATGATGGCATTCGTGAACTCGACAACAAGTTACCGCCATGGTGGTTGTATTTGTTCTATGGTTGTATTGTTTTTGCCGGAATATATTTGGTGCGATATGAAATGTTGGGTGCCGATACCCAAGAAATGGAGCTCAAAAAGGAAATGGCCCAAGCCAAAGCAGACATAGCCAAATATATGCTCACCGCGCCAGATCAGATGAGTGAAGAGAAAGTGACCTTGCTCACCGGAGCCGATGATTTAGCCAAAGGAAAAACAATTTTTGATACCAACTGTGCGGCCTGTCACCGTGCTGATGGCGGTGGTCAAATTGGCCCGAACCTGACTGATGAGAATTGGATTTTTGGCGGAAGTATCAAGAATGTTTTCCATACTATTAGTAATGGCGGTCGCGACGGAAAAGGAATGGTGGCTTGGAAAGCGACACTCAAACCTACTGAAATTCAGCAGGTAGCTAGTTATGTCTTGTCATTGAAAGGAACTAGTCCTAAAGATGCGAAAGCACCGGAAGGCGACCTCTGGGTAGATCCTGAAGCAAAAAAAGTAACGACTCCAGACAGTACATCAGTGGCTGTAGTAGCTGTTAAAAAATAAATACCATGTCCCAAATCGACGATAGTTTCAGAGATAGTATCAGTACGCTTGACGATTCAGGAAAACGCAAATTCTTGTTTCCTAAAAAGCCAAGCGGTAAATTTTACGAATATCGAAAGTATGTGAGCTATTTCTTGCTCGCCATTTTGATTGCCAACCCGTTTGTCAAGATTAATGGCAATCAGTTCATGCTCTTTAATGTATTGGAACGCCGGTTCAACATATTCGGCTTTCCGTTTTGGCCACAGGATTTTTACATCTTCGTTATGGTAATGATTACCATGGTGGTGTTTGTGATTCTCTTTACAGTGGTTTATGGAAGGATTTTCTGCGGATGGATTTGTCCGCAGACGATCTTTCTGGAAATGGTTTTCCGCCGCATTGAGTACTTGATTGACGGTGACCGCGGGGCGCAAATGCGATTGGAGAAGCAAGCTTGGAATGCCGAGAAAATCCGTAAAAGACTGCTCAAATGGTTGGTCTTCTTCGTGATATCATTTGGAATTGCTAATGTCTTTCTTGCTTATATTGTTGGTAGTGACACTTTGTGGCTAATGATGGAACAAGGCCCAGTGGAGCAATCCGGAAATTTCATCGCGCTACTGATTTTTACAGGTGTGTTTTACTTCGTCTTTGCTTGGTTTCGCGAACAGGTTTGTCTGATTGCTTGCCCTTACGGAAGATTGCAGGGCGTTCTGCTTGACAACAAATCTATCAATGTGGCTTATGATTTTGTGCGTGGCGAAAAAGAAGCCGGCCGAGCCAAGTTCAACAAAAAAGAAGACCGCGCTGCTACAGGAAAAGGCGACTGTATCGATTGTTTACAATGCGTGCATGTTTGCCCGACAGGGATCGATATCCGCAACGGAACGCAGCTAGAATGCACCAACTGTACGGCTTGTATTGACGAGTGCGATACCATGATGCGAAGTGTAGGTTTGCCTACAGGTTTGATTCGCTATGCTTCTGAAGATGAAATCGAGAAGAAAGCGCCGTTCAAATTCACCGCAAGGATGAAAGGATATACTGCCGTTTTAGTTATTTTGATTGGAATTCTAACCGGTTTGTTGTTCTTAAGAAATGATGTCGAAGCCGATATATTAAGACTTCCTGGTCAGTTGTACCAGCACAAAGGCAACATGATTAGCAATGTTTACACCTATAAAGTAGTCAATAAAACCGTGCATGATTTCGACGACATTCATTTTGAATTGCTCTCTGAAAAAGGCACGATTCGCATGGTCGGGAACCAACATTTCAAAGTAAAAGGGCAAGGTTTGGCCGAAGGAACGCTGTTTATCGAAATCAATCAATACTTGCTGACCAAAGACAAAACAAAACTCAAAATAGGGGTCTATCAGGGCAATCACCTGATTGAAACCACCAAGACCAACTTTCTTTCACCAAGAAGTTTTAACTAAAAAACAATACCATGAAAATCAACTGGGGCACTTCAATCGTTATCGCATTCGTACTTTTTATGTCGTTTATCTTCTCGTTTATCATTCGGGTAGAAAGCAATCCGAAGTACGCCAGCGAATTAGTAGTCGATGAGTACTATAAAAAAGATGCGCACTACAGCGAGGATTTCGCCAAACTCCAGAATACGGAACGGTTATCGCAAAAACCGATTGTCAAAAGCACCGACGAAGGAGTCAGCGTGGTTTTTCCTGATTTGTTTACTCCACAAAAAATTAAAGGCAAAGTGTCCCTCTACAGACCGTCTGCAAAAAAACTGGATTTTGAACGCTCAATTCAACTATCTGGATCCACACTGCTCATACCTAAACGTGATTTTGCAGACGGCAACTGGGACATGACTATATCTTGGGAATACGAAGGACAGTCTTACCTAATGAAACAAAAATTATACATCAATTAGAATGTTGTATTCAGCGTTTTTTCTCGGACTCATTAGCAGCTTGCATTGCATAGGAATGTGCGGACCGATTGCGCTGATGTTGCCCTTCGCCCGAAGCAATCCGCAGAAAAAGGCGCTACAATTGCTCACCTACCATAGCGGCAGAACCCTTACTTATGCCTTAATTGGGCTCGTTTTTGGGTTAATTGGTCGCGGGTTGTACTTCTCAGGTTTTCAACAGAAGCTTTCTATTTTTGCCGGAATTTGTATTATTGTGATTACCTTAATTCCGGAAAAAGTATTTGCGCAGTACAATTTCTCGCAGCCGGTTTTCAGGTTGATTTCCTGCATCAAATCTACGTTAGGGAAACAGCTTAGAAAGCAATCCTATCCAGCCATTTTCAGTATCGGTTTTTTAAATGGTTTGCTTCCATGCGGAATGGTCTACGCCGCTTTATTTGGCGCACTGGCAATGCAACACGTGGCTTATAGCAGTTTGTATATGGCTTTGTTTGGCTTGGGTACAATTCCGATGATGAGCGGAGTGGTTTATATGCAGCAATTCATTACGATGCCGGTTCGGAACAAAATCAGGAAAGTGATTCCGGTGGCGATGGTCGTCATTGGCGTTTTGTTTGTTTTGCGCGGCATGGGATTGGGCATTCCGTATGTTTCTCCATCTGAAATTTCGCTCTTCGTGCAGGCGCATCCGAACTGCCATTAAAAATAAGCCAATCTTAAGAATTTCTAGGCAATAGCATTAAATTTACTTCGTTAAAAGTTCTAAATTGCCATCCTATGAAACTACTCATTTCTTTATTTTTGTTAACCTTGTTGCCCTTGCAATGGGGAACCGACTTCGAAGCCGCTAAGAAAAGCGCCAAAGAAAACCACAAATTAATTTTGCTGAATTTTTCAGGCTCTGACTGGTGCGGGCCTTGCATCTTGTTCAGAAAAGAATACCTCGATAGTGATGCTTTTTCTCAGATAGCAACTGCCAATCTCGAACTAGTTAATGCTGATTTTCCGAGAAAGAAAAAAAATATTCCCGCGCCAGAAATCGTTCAGAAGAACAATGCATTGGCCGAGATATACAACAAAGAAGGCAATTTTCCACTGACTTTATTACTAGATGCTGACGGCAAAGTGCTTAAAACTTGGCACGGAAAACCAGAAGTTCCCGTAGACCAATGGGTTGCTGAGGTCAAAGCAATTTGCGATTCCAAAAAATAAGATTGTAGCTTTGGAAGCTTTCTCTCGTTCGTTGAAACTTATGGGTAATAATTTTACTATTACCGTGGTCGAGGAAGATTCCGATCGGGCTCATTCTCACATTGACACCGCTGTAGCAGAAATCAGTCGAATCGAACAGTTGCTAACGACATTCAAACCCGAGAGCCAAACCAATCAAATTAACGAGAATGCGGGTATCGCCCCGGTAAAAGTTGATCTTGAAGTATTCGAACTTATTGAGCGCAGCATTGCCATTTCTCACTTGACTCAAGGTGCGTTTGACATTACCTACGGCAGTATCGACAAAAGCCTTTGGAATTTTGACAGAACCATGAAGCAGCTTCCGAGCAAAGAAGAAGCGCTCAAAATGGTGCATTTAATTAACTATGAAAATGTTCTTCTCGATAATGGCAAACAAACTGTTTTTTTGAAAGAAAAAGGAATGCGCATCGGTTTTGGCGGAATTGGTAAAGGCTATGCGGCAGAACGTGCGAGAAAAATATTGAAAGACAGCGGCGTTACGGCCGGAATCATCAATGCCAGTGGCGACTTAACTACTTGGGGACAGCAGCCCAACGGCAAACCTTGGACGATTGGAATTGCAAATCCGGATTTTCCACAAGCGGCTTTTTCCTACGTGGAAATTTCCAATAAAGCGGTGGCTACTTCGGGCAATTACGAGAAGTTCATCATGATTGGCGGCAAAAAATATTCGCATACCATCGACCCAAAAACAGGTTTGCCGATTAGGGGAATTAAAAGCGTAACTGTTATAAGTAACAACGCCGAATTTGCAGATGCGATGGCCACACCAATTGCGGTCATGGGAATTGAAGCTGGTCTGTTCATGATCAACCAGATTCCGAATTTGTACTGCATTATCATCGACGATAACAACAAAATATTCACTTCAAAAAACATCAATCTGCAATGAAGAAAACCTTCTTTATTTTATTAGCCATAAGTGCTTTGATGGTTTCCTGTAGTCCGGTCAAGGAATACGAAAAAGGAAAGATCAACGATTCCGAAATGGCACTATCTACCCGAAAAGTTGAAAAAACTGAAATGAGTTTCCAAACCTACCGCGAAGGTGCTTCCGGTGCCAATGCCGGTAAAGTAGGTGGTGGCTGCGGCTGTAATTAACCCCAAGAGAAAACATGAAGAAAATATTGATTACCGGATTGACTCTGATGGCCCTATTCAAGGGTTATTCACAAGTGGCGGCTGATTCTTCGGCCTACAAAAGCAAAAAACTTAAAATTGACGAGATCAACTTGGTTTCGAGTTATTACAAACAAGACGGCGATAATTCGGCAGTCACCGGAGGAATTGGTACCGAAGAACTGACCGATATTTCCAACACGATTGATGTGAAGATGATCAAGTACAACCAGAAAGGCAAAAAACAAACTTTCGATGTTGAGGTCGGTATTGACCGCTATACATCAGCTTCTTCTGATAGAATTGATATGCAAGCGAATTCATCGGCTTCATCTGAAGATGTTCGTTTCTATCCGTCTTTATCATACAGCGTGGAAGATGAAGCTAAAGGCATCACTTTAAGCGCAGGGCTTTCTTCTTCGACCGAGTTTGATTACCAATCTTTTGGTGGAAATATAGGTTACGCTCGTAAAACTAAAGACCGTAATGGTGAATTTGTAGCTCGATTTCAAACGTTTTTAGATCAAGTTAAAATTATTAAACCTACCGAGTTGCGCACCAGTGGCGGTTATGACACCGAAGCGCGGAATACCTTTGCCTTGTCGTTGAGTTATTCGCAAATTGTGAACAAGAATTTGCAAGTGATGTTGCTGGCCGACGTGATTACCCAACAAGGTTATCTGAGTTTGCCTTTCCATAGGGTTTACTTTGCTGGCGAGACACTAGCGCGTCAAGAACTCTTACCCGATAATCGACTGAAAATTCCTTTGGCGGTCCGGGCGAGTTATTTCCTAGGCGATAACGTAATTATTAGAGGTTACTACCGCTATTACACTGACGATTGGAAACTGTCTTCACATACCGTGAACCTTGAAATTCCGGTGAAGTTGTCGGCGTTCTTCTCGGTAAGTCCATTCTATCGTTATTACACGCAAACCAAGACCAAGTATTTTGAAGAGTACGGAGTGCATACGGCGGCGAGCGAATTCTATACGAGTAATTTCGACCTGTCAACTTTCAATAGCAATTTCTTCGGAACCGGAATTAAGATTACGCCACTCAAAGGTGTGTTCGGTATCCAGAAACTGCACACGCTTGAAATGCGATACGGACATTACACACGAACCACGCAGATGGTCTCTAATATCATCAGTATCAGCCTCAAATACAAATAAAGAAAAAGCCACTACTACAGTGGCTTTATTTTTTTGGTGCATCCATTTTTTTAATCCAGAGGAAAACCGCCCGAATCACACTGAGCGCAAAAACAATAAAAATCCACTGGAAGTATTTCGAGAAAAAATCAGCGTACTGCGCGCCAATGATCAGGAAAGCTGACGCTACACTGAGCTTGAGCCAAATGAATTCCGCATTGGTCCAAGTGGTTTTTCGTTGAAAGAAATCCATAAGCTTTGGATTTTGGTTAAACCGTCATCGAGAACAATTGGGTTTCAGGTGCGTCGCGTTTCATCCGAAGGTCGAATGCCATACAGATATTGCGCACAAAGGCTTTTCCGGCCGGAGTAACTTTGAGATGGTTTTTATCGATCACCAGCAAACCGTCGTGCTGCATTTCATGTAAGGAAGCAATCACGCTATGGATGTCGTGAAAGTACAATTCGCCGCTCCAGGAAGTTTCAAAACGGCACATTAAATTCTGAATGTGTTGGCGCAAAATTAAATCTTCCTGATTCAAAATATGGCCTTTAAACAAAGGCAATTGGTTCCATTCCAAGAGTTGTTGGTAGTCTTCTATGTTTTTTGAATTCTGTGCAAAACCGTACCAACTATCGCCAATGGCTGAGGCACCCAAACCTACTAGCATTTTAGTATTTGAAGTCGTATACCCCATAAAGTTGCGATGCAGTCTTCCGTTGTCCCAGGCTTTGTACAAGCTGTCTGAAGGTAACGCGAAGTGGTCCATCCCGATTTCTTTGTAGCCGTAAATTTGCAGTAGTTTTTTCCCGATTTCATACAGCACTCTTTTCTCTTCACCATTGGGAATATCTTCATCGCGAAAACCCCGTTGGCCGTTGCCTTTGATCCAGGGCACGTGTGCATAACTATAAAACGCAATGCGGTCG
This sequence comes from Flavobacterium lotistagni, assembly GCF_011392125.1. GTDB lineage: Bacteria > Bacteroidota > Bacteroidia > Flavobacteriales > Flavobacteriaceae > Flavobacterium > Flavobacterium lotistagni. The sequence continues at coordinate 35,300 of NZ_JAAJBU010000008.1, read as the reverse complement.
GGCGCTAAGGTTTTGGTTTTTTCAATCGTATCGACAATGTTGTCAACGCCTTGGTACGGCAGTCCGAAAATAATATCGTGACTGATCGAAGTATAACCAATTTCGCGAGCCAACATGGTCACTTTTGCTACATTTTGGTAGGGCTGAATCCGGTGGATGGCGCGCTGTACTTTTTCTGAATAATCCTGTACACCAAAACTAACCCGGCGAAAACCTAAAGTATAAAGGGTTTCCAGATGTTGGCGTGTGGTATTGTTCGGATGGCCTTCAAAACTCATTTCGCAATCGGCAGCTTTTCGCGCTGTGGCAAAGATTCCGTTGATCAAGTCTTCTAGGTTTTTGGCCGAAAAAAACGTTGGAGTTCCGCCGCCCAAATGCAATTCGCGAACCAGTGGCTTTTCATCGAAAATTTTACAGTACAATGACCATTCTTTCAACAAAGATTGAACGTAAGGATGTTCTACCTCGTGGTTTTTAGTTATGCGTTTGTGACAGCCGCAAAACGTACACATGCTTTCGCAAAACGGCAAATGAATGTAGATACTCAATCCATCGTTTTTGTGCTGCTGATAAGAAACCCTGAAAGTTTGCTCCCAAGTATCGTAATCAAAAACATCATTCCAATACGGCACCGTCGGATAGCTTGTATAGCGAGGGCCGGCGACATTATATTTTGGGATCAACTGCTCCATGACCTATAGTTTTGCAGACAAATTTATAGGGCTCGAAGTAAAATTTCCATGACAATTATCAGGTTCGATAGATATTTTGCTAATTGACTGTGAATTAGCGTGTATAGTAAATCACTCTTGTGGGTTTTACAACAATTCAATTTGCTCGTTCAATAAAGCTACGCTGCAAGAATAGCCGTATATTTCATTGATTTTGATGCGAAGTTCATCGGCCGGTTGGTTCTCGCCATGCACCAGAAATATTTTTTTGGGTGGCGTTTGCAACTCTGAAAGCCACTGAAGCAAACCGGTCTGGTCGGCATGTGCAGACATTCCTTTAATTTCAAGGATTTTTGCTTTAACTGTAAAGTATCTCCCGTGGATTTTAATTTCTTGAGCGCCTTCAAGTAATTTGCGTCCGCGCGTACCTTCGGCTTGATATCCGACAATAATTATAGTGGTTTCTGTTTTGCCAATGTAATGCTCCAGATAAGACAAAACCCTGCCTCCGGTAAGCATTCCACTGGCCGCGATGACCACTTTGGGTTGGTTGTCTTCAATCCATTCTATGGTGTCACGGTACTCGGAAACCATCCTGAACATTCGGCACATTTCTTCGCAATCAATAGGCGAGAGCTTATGCCATAGCGGATGATTTCTGAAAATATCCAGTACATTAATGCCCATCGGTGTATCGAGTATATACGGCACATCAGGAATACGATCCTCTTTTTTGAGTTGCCATAGTAGGTACATGATGGATTGTGCACGTTCGACCGCAAACCCGGGAATAATGACTGTTCCGGCATTTCTAAGTGTATTGTTGATATAGGTTTCAAGTTCCAACTGCACATCATCTTCAGAATGCAAACGATTGCCATAAGTACTTTCGAGAAAAACGTAATCTGCTTTTTGAGGTTTAATAGGCGGAAACATCAGCACATCGTTATCGCGCCCAATATCGCCGGAGAAAACAAGAGTTTTGTCTTCGACTTTCAATTCGATACTACATGCGCCTATTATATGACCGACATTTTTAAATACAGCATGAATGCCTGTATCAATGGCAATGCTCGTTTCAGGTTGGATTACTTTGAACAAAGGAAATACCTTTTCAGTCTGATTGATAGTATACAAAGGCTCGGCTTTTTCATGTTTGGAGTAATTTTCCCGATTGGCTTTTTCGGCTTCCTCTTCCTGAATTTTTGCACTATCGAGTAAAATTAGTTCCGTTACAGCACGAGTAGGAGCAGTGCAATAGATTTTTCCTTGAAAACCTTCCGCTACCAACCTAGGAAGCCAGCCGCAATGATCCAGATGGCCGTGGGTAAGCAAAACCACATCAATGGTGTTTGGGTCAATCGCAAGTGGTTGCCAATTCAGCTCACGCAACGGTTTAATGCCTTGGAACTGTCCGCAGTCGATAAGAATTCGTTTGGTTTGGGTTTCGATTAGCGTTTTAGAACCGGTAACGGTACCCGCGCCGCCTAGAAAATATACTTTCATAATCGTTTCATTTACAAAGTGAAGTAGCTTCTTTGAGGATATTTTTAACCCGAGACGAACTGATTCCGATTTGCAAAAGCCGGTCTGGATTTTCTAGCAATTCCAGAACTAATATCGTGTCCAGGATGAGCAGTTTTTCTTTCTCAATCGACGAAATGGTTGTTAAACAAGTAATCGGATACAATTTTTGCTGATCGATTTTTGTTTTCAGGCAAAACTTCTCCGGATAATCCCAACTCAGCAAACCCAATCCAGAGCAATTCGCAAAGGCAATCGCGTCGGCCGTAAAGCGGTTATTGGTAGCAATCAAGCAACGAGAAATGGTTTCTTTTCCTTGAAAAAAGGCAAAACCTCTGTCTTTCAAATCGTTGAATCGCGACAAGATATACATCGGTACTTTTACATCAGAATTGTTCAAACGGCTGTTGTGGAATTTGCATTCGATCATGGTCACGATTTCGTGTTTTTTGATGAGCACATCTACTTCGTGGCTGACGCATTTGCCTTTAAGATTCAGGTTGGTTTGGGTTTGATAGCCTTCGTGTTGAAAAAGTCGCGCAATGAATTTCTCGAAGAAAAAACCCGCCGGACCTAACAATAGCAATGCATTGCGAAGATTATAACGAGCAGCATGGGAAGCCGAGATTTTCTTTAGCAGGCGGTGCGCCATTTTGTAGATTTCTTTTGTCGAAATGCCGTCGTAGAGTTGGTTTTCGATCAGGTGCAACACGCGCGAAACCGCTTCAGGATTGGCTCCAGAACGCCTTAGAGAAACCAGAAGTTTATCTTTGTCGAAATCGGCGCTAATGCCTGAATGCTTGACTACTTTCACGTTTTTATTTTTAGAGTAAAGGTTTATTTATAATAACCTGAACGAATTTTCTCAAAAAGGGTTTCTAATTTCGCATTGATGGTTTCCATTTCGCTGGAGAATTCAGTTTCGAAAGCCTCATTTTTTTGGTACACAGTGGCTTGATAATTTTTCAGTTCACTTTCAAATTGCTTGTTGCGATTGAGTCTTTTAGATTTGAGCCTGATCAGATGCAGGTTGCAATAATCGCATACTTGCTGCCATTCTTGTTTTTGTTTGGCATCGGCTTCGTCAATCCGAATTTGCAGGTTTCCGAGATTGGCTTCAGTTAGGTCTATTGCGTTTTGAGATTGTTTGAGAAACATTTCCCAATTTTCAATCGCCATGGTCTTGCTGACTGTTTGGTTTTTATCGAAATGAACTTCTTTGAAATCATTTTCAGAGGAATGGTCTTCTTCGGAATCCTGAACACATTTATTAGCCATCAATAACGACGCTATCCATGCAATTAGTACTAGTTTTGATAGTTTCATTTTATGAAAAATTAGTCAGCATTAATATTGAGATAGTTCTTTACTTGAATCACGCCAGCGCACAACCAAGCAACTTTTGCAGCTTCTTCTTTCTGCTCAACAGATGGCACGAAGCCTTTTAGAATTACGGTATTTCCGGTAACCTCGACTTGGATATTATTGGCATTGATTGAAAAATGTTTCAGTAGTGCATCAATTACTTCTTGACGGTCAATAGGGCTGTCTGTTTGGTTTTCTACGTGAATCAAATTGATGACATCTTTCACTCCATCGATCGAGCCCACAGTTCTTTTAGCGGCTTCTTTCTGATACTGAAAAGGTACAAAACCTGATAGGTAAATGTAACCATTTTCTACCTTCATTGAGATGATTTCCGCTGGAATATTCCAATTGTCTTTGATAGCTGCAACAGCATGGGCTGCAATGTCATAATCGGAAATGCTTTTCGGATGGGCCACTTTGATTTCTTCGACCACAGCTACCACTTCAGGCACATGACTCGCTGCGGTTTCAGCCTGCATTTTTTTTCGGTAATTATCGACGGTGCCGCTCAAGGTAACAATGCCGTTTTTGACACGAACGCCTATTTCAGCGGCCTCTAGAAGTGGTTCCCATTTGAGGGCATCTTCTACTTCTTGTTGTAAGTCTTCGTTGGATTTCATTGTGTGAATTGTTAGTGGTTGAATTCAAATAGCAACACCAGACCGCAAAAACTGGGATTGATTGCGGCCTGATTGCTCTTGATTCACCTTAGAAATACTGAGTTGAATCAACGTAAAGTTAACTCGACTATTAGCGGATTACTATGACAATTGTCAGGTTTATAAAGCCAAGATGATGCTTATTTTTTGCTGGTCAACATTTCATAATATTCGCGCTCAATGTTTTCTTGATGACTCGGATGTGCAATATTGACCAAAGCCCGAATACGCTGTTTGAGTGTTTTTCCATACAAATCTGCTATACCGTTTTCAGTGATGATGTATTGTGCATGAGAACGCGTAGTGACTACACCGGCTCCTTGTTTTAAATAAGGAACAATGCGGCTTTGCCCGTTTTTTGTAGTTGATGGTAAAGCGATGATAGCTTTTCCGCCTTCGCTGAGTGCTGCACCCCGAATAAAATCCATTTGACCGCCAACACCTGAATACATTTTAGCCCCAATAGAATCGGCACATACCTGCCCAGTCAAATCGACTTCGATAGCAGAATTGATAGCGACCATTTTTGGATTTCTGCGGATGATAGCCGTATCATTCACATACGATGATTCGCGCAGTTCAATAAACGGATTGTCATTCACAAAATCATACAATCGTTGCGAGCCAATCAGAAAAGTAGCCAATGCCCGGCCTCTGGCAATGCCTTTGTAACGGCAATTGATGGTTCCGTTTTCGATTAAGTCAATCACGCCATCAGAGAACATCTCGGTGTGTAACCCCAAGTCTTTGTGGCCGTGAAGATTGGCTAGTGCAGCATTCGGTATAGAACCAATTCCCATTTGAATCGTGCTTCGGTCGTCAATTAGTGAAGCGATATATTGGCCGATTTTATTTTCGGTATCGGAAATCGTTTCCATCTTGTGGCCGTAAATCGGTTGGTTGACTTCGACTACATAATCAATTTGACTCACGTGGATAATGCCATCGCCAAAAGTGCGCGGCATGTTCGGATTGATTTGAGCAATCACTGTTTTTGCATTTTGCATCGCCGCCACAGTAGCCTCAACAGAAACCCCTAAAGAGCAGTAGCCGTGACTATCCGGTGGCGAAACATGAATTAGCGCCACATCGAGCGAAATTACGTTTTTGCGAAAAAGTTGTGGCAATTCGCTCAAAAAAACCGGTGTATAAGAACCGTTACCTGCTGCCAGAGTATGACGCACATTTTTTCCGATAAAGAAAGAATTCACATGGAAAGACGCTGAAAATTCAGGATTGGCGTAAGGTGCTTCGCCTTCGGTATGCAAATGGCAAATTTCGACATTTCTTAATTCAGCATGACGGTTACTCAGCGCATCGGTTAATACTGAGGGTGCAGCTGCAGCGGCTTGAACATAAACGCGGTGGTCAGACTTGATGATCTGAACCGCTTCTTCTGGAGAATTACAATAAATCATATCGTTTTATTTTGGGTCAAAATTAAGGTGAGAAAAGCCGTAAAAACATGATATAAATCAGGACATTTTTATGTTGCCTTTAGGCATGTTCAACGTTTTTTACTAGGTTTGTATAAATTCCGAATTATGAAAACCGAGAAACCCTTGAAACTGGTGCAACTGCTGAACCAACTGCTCAATGAAACTGAAAAAATGAACGTGGGCAAAGCGTATATTGCAGTAATCGAAGAAATGAAAAATACCACTTTTGTCGAAGCACAAAATACACATTTTTCAGATCAGATTCACAAACACCTGATCCAACTTTCCATCAAGGATTTTATTCATGCCGGTCGTTCAGAGGCCAGTGCGAAAGTGGTTCAAGACGTTATCGATTGTATTTCCCATGCCGACATTTTGGTGCGATAATGAACCGAAGTTGTTTTTATCTTTATTTTTCTTCTGCTGAATGAAGCTTCTAAGGCTTCAATCACCACTTTTTTGTTGCACTTTCTCGATTCTAGTCTTTATCATTATCAATAGCAGTAAAAGTGGCTCTAGCCTTGTATCTATGGACTGTTATCAGTGCAAAATTGCGTGAACTTACTCTTTTCAAAATGCCTATTCTAAGTGTCGGGTATGTAAAAAAGTATCCGATTTTAATACGATTCGATAATCTGCAAATAAAAACGACCAACTCAAACACCTTGGTTTTTCATCGTTTTTTAAGGTTAGTTATGGGGGAAATGATTCTGAAAAAAAGATTGCTTTTTAATTTAGCCCTAGTTTTAGAATGGATCCCAATCTTATTTTATAATCATGAAAAGCTTGACCTTATTTTCTATCGTAATGTTTTTCGTTTTTTCGACGAATGCTTCGGCACAACGTAGCAAACCTGTAAAAATGAAAAATGTTCAATCTTTGATTGCTGAAGCTTCAGACGAAGAACGGGCGATTTTATATTATCATGTGGAAGAAAGAATCAACATGAATTTTGGCAGCAGCATCACCACTTATGATGTTTCTAATTTGAGTTTGATTAGTGATCGAAATCTAGGCGAAAATAATACCCGAACCATTACCCCAAAATACGGCAAAGCAAAAGCGAAAGCGGTCGCAGTCAATTTAAAACCGCAGTCTGAAATTGTTGCACCAACCGAAAAACCTAAAGCATTGACTGAAATAATCCGTCCGGTGAGTTTACAGCCTGAAAAGAAACTCAAATATGCCGAAATTGATTTGATTGGCACTTACGAACGTGTACTAGATAAAGGTTATCAATCTGTTGATTTGCTCAAAAGAGTAGGCAACAACCGTTTCTTTGTGGGCGATTTAGAGAAAGCGGCGAAATATTATTCGCAACTATTTTCCTTGACAACCGATCTTGAAGCAGAATATTATTACCGTTATTCACAAGCTTTGTTTTCGATTCAAGAAACCGAAAAGGCTAAAGAAATGCTGCACATGTATGAAAATATGGCTTTGTGAAAGCACTTTCTTAAATCTTAATCAAACCCCGAAAACCGCGTGCCGCATAATATGATTCTGCGCCGTTATGATAAGTGAAAACGGTGTTATAGCGGCGGTCGCAGAAAAGTGCTCCTTTGAGTTTCCTGATTTCAGATGGCGTTTGAATCCAACTAGAAGTTTTTAGGTCAAATGCTCCGAGTTTTTGTAAATCACGATATTCCTGTTCGTTTAAAAGTTCAATGCCGATAGATTTTGCCATTTCCACTGCGCTGCCTTTGGGTTTGTGCTCTTTTCTGGAATCAAGTGCGGCTTGGTCATAACAAAGACTTCTTCTTCCCGATGGGCTTTCTGTAGCGCAATCACAGAATATTACGGCTTGGTTTTCTTGGCCGATTACGTCGGGTTCACCACCGGTTTGTTCCATTTCTAGCAATACGCTAAGTTTTTCTGGATGAGATTCAAATCTATCCAAAACTGTTTTCCATGACAAATCGGGATGGCGTTGCGGGTTGTTTTTAAATCGATTTTCTAAAAGACGCATTAGTGCAGTTTGTTCTTCAATGGAAAGAATTTTCTTTTTCATGGTTTCTTAGTTTGAAATTTCTTATCGGCTTAAAACCAGCTTTTTAATCAAAGTGATTTGACCCAAATGATAATAAGCATGTTCAATCATTGCGTCGATGTTGCGCTGGTAGCTTCCATATTTTTCATCGACAAAAAACTGCTTCAATTGTACCTCGTTCATTTGTGCTACTTTGCTGGCAAATGTCTCAGCATCGTTGAAAAATCGTTCTAGGAAATTTTCCCAATCCGTTTGCGAAGTGATTGGCGGAAAGTCAAAACTATACTTATCACGAATGTCTAGTGTTCCGCCATGAAAAACCTGATTGATTCCATTGATGTAATAATGGATGTGCTGTGCCAAAAGGGCAATGGTGTTGAGGTTTCCAATGCGTGTGGTTGCAGTTTCCCAATCTAAGTCTTGAAGCTGGTCTTTGAAGTTTGTATTGGCAATCCAAGTGCCGTTGAGCAATACTTCGCGAAATCGTTGGGCCAGTAGTGTACTTTCCATATAGTTAAAATTAATTGGTAAACGAATATAAGAAAAAGCCTTTAAGTTATCCGGATTTGAATTTAATGGCGCAATAGAAAGAGTGTTTCCATATCATTCTTTCGCCGTAAACTATTCATATAGCGTATCATCTATTTTTAAAAGTTCATTAAAACGGAAGTCAATCAAGCTGCCTTTTCTGGTTTTTATTTTTCCTTTTAAATTGTTGATTTTTTGAGTTTTAATATTAATTACTTTTATTCCAACTTCAGATTTTTCATCGACTGCAGAGTAGGTGTCGTATATCACATATTTGAAATTTTTATGGGTGAAGGCGATATAATTCAAATCTAAACCTTCGTTGATTTTTCCGCCACCGCGCAAGTAATAAGAATATTTAAATTGGTCAAAACTAGTTTTGTCTTTTTGTGGGAATTCGAATTCGACCTTATTTTTCACCAAGAGCCGATAAATAAGATAGGAATCATTTTGGTCTTTCGAGAGCACGACAGTTTTTCCGTTTTGAATAGCGAATGACAGCATTATTTCTTCATTGGATGGAATTTTCTGCGCATTTAGACTAGCTGCAAAGCAAAGCCAGATAAGCCATAAGAAAAAATAACTCTTGTACATGTCGTTTCTATTAACGAATCGAAGGTAACTAAATCAAATCAGTTTCCATTGCCCTTCATTGGTTTTTAGGCTGCAATCTTTGACAAAGAAATCCTTTGCAACGGTCTCGAAGTTGGCCTTTTTCTCATCGCTCATTTGGTCATAAGTACGGATGAGCATACCCAATCTCGGGTTTGACAAGAAGAATTCGCGCTGACGGTTCATGAAATGCCAAAACAAAGCATCCCAAACAAGGCACCACTGGTCTTTTTTGTAATGACTCATTTTCAGTACATAACTGCTGCCGCTGATGTAGGGTTTGGTCGCCATCAAACCGCCGTCTGCAAATTGGCTCATACCGTAAACGTTTGGAACCATCACCCAATCGTACGCATCGATATACATTTCCATGAACCATTTGTAAACCGCATTGGGGTGAATTTCGCAAAGCAACATAAAATTGCCCAAAAGCATTAGCCGTTCAATATGATGGTTGTATGCCGTATCGAGCAATTTTCGGATGGTTTGATCTATAGGCGTGATACCAGTATTGCCATAATAAAAAGCAGTTGGAATTTCTTTTTTGAATCGCCAGAAATTGGTGGTTCTTTCCTGATTTCCTTTGTAGCAATAAACACCGCGAATGAATTCTCGCCAACCAATGATTTGCCTGATAAATCCTTCTAGTGAATTGAGCGGCACCGTATTTTTCTCTGCATAAGCCAAAGCAGCATTGACAATTTGCAACGGAAGTAACAAACCAATATTCAGCATCGGGGTTAAAACGCTGTGGTTCAAGAAATGTTCGTGCTCGACGATGGCATCTTCATAAGCACCAAAATCGTGAAGCCGTGTAGCTAGGAAATTTTCCAGCCAAACTTCGCTCTGTTGGTGTGTGTATGGATAAAGACAACCGCGAGACAAGTTGCCAAGATTCTCCGGATAATGCTTTTCTACATAATCAACGGCTTCTTCAAAAAAGGCATCCGGTTCAGGGAATTGAATTTTTGGAGGCGTTTGATCTTTGGGATATTTCAGTCGGTTTTCTGAATCAAAACTCCATTTTCCACCGATTGGCTTGCCGTTGGGTGCAATTAGTATTTCGAGTTTCTTTCGTTGTTGGATGTAAAAATCCGCCTGAAAATACTTCTGTTTGTTGCCGAAATACTCGTGTAAATCTGTTTTAGTATTGATGAATAATGGTGTCGGATGCTCTAAAGTGGAAATGTTGTTTTTTACACAACTGCTCAATATACGCTTTTGGAGCCAATCATCGCACGGATCATAAAATTGAATTTGAAGATTGTTTTTCACTGCCAATGCGTCAATTAAAATCTGGATATCAGATTGTTTTTGAATTGCTTTGATATAGTGCACCTGAAGGCCATTTTCATGCAAATAGTTTTCGTAGCCTTTCATGCTGGCACGGTGCAAAACCAGTTTTTGTTTGTGAAAACGATATTGATTGAAGAAAAGGAATTCTTCCACGAGATAGACAACATCGGCATTTTTGAGTAGACTAATGTCTTTAAAAAGTTGGTGTGGGAAAACTATAAATAGCGTAGTTGCTTTCATTTGTTGGCGCGGCAGCGTTCACTGCAATATTTGACTTGTTCCCAAACTTTTTCCCATTTTTTACGCCAAGTAAAAGGTTTTTGGCAAACCATACAAACCTTTGTAGGCAAATGTTCTTTCTTGACAGTTTTCGGCATTAGTAGTTTTTTAGATATTTCTCGCACTTTTTCCAATACGAAAAAAAAGAAGGGTAATAACCTTTTACTTCATCAAAAATCCAATCACGTGTATGCATTGTTCCTTGGTAATGGACGTTTGTTGGATGTTCTTTATAATGAATTTCTGAAGATCCAGTCAATTTTTTTAGAGTATTGAATTCGCCCACAAAAACTTGAATATTCGGAATATTGGTAGCCAAATCAAGCACAAAATCAATGGTTTTATCACTAACCGGGTAGCGGTCGAAAAAACTTGGTTCGAGCAGTAAAATCTGGTTGGCATCGAAATCCATAGACCAATTCACATCAAGGTTGTAGAAATTGTAAATGCAACACGGTAAATTTTTATCTAGAACCAGCTCTGGAAAACTCGGTAAATAGGTTTTTAATGTCAAGTTTTCTGCCGATTGTAAGATTTCCGGAATAGGCATGGAGCCGATTTCATCATAAGAAACATCCAGAAAAGTGCCCTGCTGATGGGTGTAACAATACCGGTTGATGTTTTCCTGATTGGCGTAGTATTTTTTGCTGCTAAATGCACCAGCAACCCATTGCCAACTCAAAGCATTGCTGGCCCAATCGGCATCAAGCAAATGGTAATACATCCATTTTGCAGGAACGCGCCAGTGATTTTGAGCGAGGTTACAACTCAGGCCCGCCACATACATTCGGAGGTGATTGTGCATATAACCGGTGCGGTAGAGCTCTTCAATAGCTTGGTCTATGGCATGAATTCCGGTTTGGTAATTTAAGATAGCAGAAGCAATTTGATAGTTGACCACAGGTTCCTGCTGCTGTTTCAAATCTTGGTCGATTTCATCTTTGCGAGCGATCCAGACTTGTTGAAAATAGTCGCGCCAAGTGAGTTCTTTGAGAAAACTATCAATTTGGTAGGGCTGATAACCTTTGCTTAAAACCGCCTGTGCTATTTGTTTTGTTGAGAGGATGCCACGCGAAATATAGGGAGATAAACGGGTTACAGCTCCGTCAATATAGTTTCTAGTTTGAGCGTATCGAATGGGATCGATTTGGTCAATCAGGTTGAGAATCTCGTTGTGTTTTGTTGGGAACATTTACCTTTTCGAGATTTTGTTTTGACTGATGCTTCTTTGCAAAGCACATTTGAATCGGTTGATTTCTGGGTGGCGTTTTTTGAGGTGTTTCTGGCTCACGCCGCTGTTGACACGTTTTCTCCAGAGATTGAAACTGCTGCGTTTGAGTTCTCTGCGCATCAAGGTAATGACTTCTGATTCTGAAGTGCCAAACTGAATTTTGATGGCTTCAAAAGGCGTGCGGTCTTCCCAAGCCATTTCGATAATCCGGTCGATTTGGTCTATTGATAAATCCATTTTAAATTAGCTTTTGATGGCACTAAGGCCGCCGTCAACCGAGAAAATTTGTCCGGTAATCCATTGGCTTTGTTCAGACAAAAGGAATGCGGTCATTTGGGCAATGTCTGTAGCTGTTCCTATTTTTTTGAGCGGATGACGTTGGGCGTTGGCTTCGATTTTTTCTGGCGTGTTTAGCAGTATATGGGCTAGTGGAGTGTCTGTGATGGATGGTGCGATGCAATTCACCCGAATCGTTGGAGCAAGTTCTGCCGACAAAGCTTTGGTTAAACCTTCAATAGCACCTTTGCTACTGCTGACGATGCTGTGGAAATTAAAACCGGTTTTTGCTGCCACTGTACTAAAAAGAACGATGCTCGGAGCGCTGCTGTTTTTGAGTTTCGGCAAACAAGCTTGTATGGACTGGATCGCGCCGAGTACCTGTAGTTTATAATCATTCAGGAAATCTTCAGCCTTGGCTCTTGCAAATGGTTTAAGATTGATAGCGCCCGGACAGTAGACCACGCCGTCAATGGTTTCAGGTAAAAATGAAAAATCTGGATTTTCATCGAGAATGTTCAGAGGGAATGAATGTACATTTTGGTGGTTGAAATCGGGCTGGTGCTGGCAGTAGGTGCCGTAAATATTGTGGTTTTCTGCGAGCAGCTCGGTCAAGGCTTTACCGATTCCTGAAGAGTGACCAATGATGAGGATGTTTTTCATAGCGAATGAATTGTGAATCACAAATTAAATTAGAAATCAGAATTTATTCGGGTAATCAATTGTTAAAAGAACTGCAAATTTTGGGTTCTTGATTTAGGGGCTGGTTTTGGGTTTCAAGCGAAAGGTTCTGGTGACATTCGCGGCCCTAGCCCTGATCGCAGCGGCATCCTTTTTTCGGTTGCCAAACCGTAAAAAGATAGAGCGTAGAGCAGGTTCCTGGCTTCTAAAAACGAGGCAATTAAAGTATTTTAAACTGCTGATAATAAGTTATATCCAAAAATAAATTTTGAGTATAGACATTAGAACGAGTTGGCTTTTGGAATAACAGATGGTGCGTCTGTTGAGGCGTTTCAGGTGTGTGCGTACGGACAGGTTTTGGCGCTCAATATGGTTGGTTCCAAATCTTTTAGTTTTATGTATTTTTCTGTCTATCAGAAATTTGTAATGTTTCAGGCCGTCAGTAAAAATTTTAGTTGCTTGTGAAAATTTGAGCGTTTTGATGACGGAATTCAACGTGATTTTGGTTCGTGACCCAATGTTGAGGCTGACGACTTTTCGCGTTTCGCGTTCTAGGGCATAAACGATCCAGAGAAGTTTTTGCTTGCTGCGGATGAAGGTGCACATTTCATCAACTTCGTAGGTTTTGCCCAAAGCAATTTGTGGTGGCGGAATTGATTTTGCGATGGTGATGATTCTTTTAAGTAATGTAGTGGTCGAGATTTTGAGGACTCTAGCGGTACTTCGGATTCCTAAACCTTCTTTGGTGAACAAGATTATTTTTGCATTAGTATCTGGATTCCAAGCTTTATTGGTATAAAAATCAATGCATCTTTTCTGGCAATTTTTGCAATAAAACTGTTGCTTTTTGTTCTTAGTGAAACCATTTTTTATCAATTTTTTTGTTCGACAATGCGGGCAAATCTGGGTGTCACTAACTTTGAAACAACTGGTCTGGTTTTGGGTCATTTGATTCGTTTTAAGCAACAAATTTATAGCGCCCGACTCCTTAGTTGGGCAGTAGTGAAATTTGTTTAATTTGTTTTTATGTTGGTATTGTGTGAGTTGGGTTTTGATTTTGAGATATCACTAAGTTTGGAGCGTGACCCAATTTTCAAACTTCAATTTTCAAACTTCAATTTTCAGGTTTCGTTTGCGCTTAGTTTTGCAATTCTAATTTTCAAATTCCAACTTTCCAGTTTCGTTTGCGTTTAGCTTTGCAATTACAATTTTCAAACTCCAATTTTCAGGTTTCGTTTGCGCTTAGTTTTGCAATTCTAATTTTCAAATTCCAATTTTCAGATTTCGTTTGCGTTTAGTTTTGCAATTAAAATTTTCAAACTCCAATTTTCAAGTTTCGTTCGTGTCAAACTATGCAGTTCCAACTCTACAATTTAAGCTTCACTGTTTCGGTTTTCCAAACTGACCGTTAACGGTTCGCCGCCACGCGACGTTGCGGAAAAGCGAACCGAGTATTCTCCGCTAAGATAGAATTTCTAAGTGAAAACAAAGCTTCCGGTTAAGAAAAACCAGCAATGATCGCGTGGCGGCTGTTAGCGATTGTTTTATAATTTATGATAAAGTTCAAATACATATTTTTTTAAGAACTCTATGTTTAAAAATCTATTATAACCAAATATTTCATAAACAGATTTATTATTTGGTAATCCGATTTCTGCATATATAGCTGAAACTTGACTCCCTTCACGTTCAAAAAAGATTTTCTTATTCTCAATATAAAATGAATGTATAAAATAGCATTCTTTTGATGATGGACTAGGTTCGGTAACTTTTATAAGCCTTAAAGAATCATTATCGAAATAATACATTATTGTTATTTGAGTTGCGCTTTTTTTAAAAAAATTATTTGCTTGGATATAATTTCTTCTTCTAAATGCATTAACCTTAATACTGTCGAATTCTATTTTCGGTAACTTAATTCGATTATTTGTTTTGCTTGAATATTTATAAATAGTTTGATCAATTAATTTTGCTTTATCAAAATCATTTTGCGCAAATGCATTTAGGTTTAAAAACAGAAGAATTACTACAAGATTTTTCATTGGTTTTAACTTGGATTTTCAGGTGCTCACAAAAATAATCGCTAACGGTTTGCCGCCACGCGACGTTGCGAAAAAGCGAACCGAGTATTCTCCGCTAAGATAGAATTTCTTCGTGAAAACCAAGCTTGATGTCAGGAAAAACCAGCAATGATTGCGTGGCGGCTGTTATAGCTGGTTGCAATGTAAATGCGAAATATCAGGTTTTTAATTTATCGATTAAACCAGGCATCGATGGACTACTATCTTCTTTCAATAATCCTGAATCAGCTCTACTGAACAGAGATTGCAATATTAAATTCTTTTCTTCATTTCCAATAGCGCCTTCTTTTATCAGCGATAGATAATACATAGTTAACTTTTCTCTTTCTTGAGCGTCTCTCGCTAAGTGAAAACTTGAGAACATTGCTTTTCTTAGAGATTGAATTCCAATAAATAACAAGGATAAAAACGTTATAAAAACTATTGACCAACGAATTGCAGATGCTTTGTCTCCATTAAAGAAACTTGCGAGCATTCCCTCAGGAGTTTTCCATAGAAGTAAGTATAAAGAAACTCCTCCTAAAATTATTAACGCAAATAGTCCTCTCATAAACATGTGACCTTCATCCAACAATTTTTCTGAAGTTTCTCTCCAATGTTGCGCGGGCGCTTGCAATTGTAAAAGTTCTTTATATGCTCTTTCTATGTTTTTCTTTTCTTCTTGGACTTCAGCCATAAACTTCTTTGCACTAGCTTGATTAAGCTCAAACCATTTGTCCATCTTTTTCTGACTTATTTTTTTTAAGTTTTCAAATTCCTGAATAAAATTGGATATTGTTTCTTCTCCATCTTTAAAAAGTTCTTTAAAGTCTTTGTCTGATTCAGAAACATACTTTTCAACTCGATTTTTTAAAGAATTAAAAGATGCTTTTTCGTGCGCAGTTCTATTTGACGACGGACTTTCTGCAATCTTATGCAATACAGCCATTAAAACTCCTTGTAAATATTCTTTATCGGAAAATGAACTATAGCTTATTCTTCCTGTGAAAAAAGCAAAAGCTGCGGCAAATAATCGAGAGGATTCTTTGTACAATTTCATTAGAAAAATAGCTTCGGTTGAGTCACCTGGAAATATTCTACTTGAGTTACTTGTGACTGCCGATTCTAACTCGTACACATTCGAGCTTCTTGAGTGCCTTTCTTTTATATTTTCGACTAGTTGTTCAATTCTTTCTTGGATCGTCGCAAAATAGTTTCTACTTTCTAGTAATTCTGGAGGTAATGTTTCATAAGAGTCCCACTTTTTCACTTGATCTTTTGCATATCGATAAAGTGTTGAAATTTCATAAACGTTTTCAAAATTAGATGATGGAAATTCCAAAGTAAATTGCAAATCTTTAATATCAGCGGCTAAGTCAGATTTAAGAAATTTATTTAATTCACTTATATTCATAATTCAAGTTTTTAATAAGCTCTACTTCGTAGTAATTACGAACTTTCTCAATTATCTCGTTCAAAAGCAATCAGCTATAACGGTCCGCGGCCTCGCGCAGTGGCGGTTTTGCGAACCGAGTTATCTCCGCTAAGATAGAATTTCTTCGTGAAAAATAGAGTAGAGGCTAAGAAATTCGAGACATTGCGACGAGACCGCTGTTGGCGATAGTTTTACTTCTTTTCAGAATTTTTCTTTATATGCTCCAAAACTCTATTATGAATTTTATGGATTATTAAATTACTCCATTGTCTCCAGTATATTGCTGGCTTTATATTATGATAATACCAAGTTGTACCTTCAAGTAATGTTTTTCCATTTTGCAATTTCGTGAGTTTAAATTGTCCTTTTTTTGAAACAAAATAATCATGTAAGTGTGGAGCATCAATATTCCAAAAGCTTAATTCTTTCATTGGTGCTGGTTGTTCGTCAACATCAAATCTTAATAATTTACCTTCGTCCCATACTGTGACTGGTTCGACGAAACTTCCCGTTGTAAAATTACAATGTCTAACAGAACCGATTCCGCTACCATCTATTTTCGCATTAATTGGGTAAGCGATTCCAGTTTTAAAAATAAATTCAGTCGGCTCATCTAGTTGCGGAAATTCAATTACATTTTTCCAAACTGTAATTGGATCAGCGTTAATAATAATTGAAGTTGTTACTGAAGTTAAATCAGGTTTGATTTCTTTCTCAACAAATGAAGTTAATGGAATTAGAGCCAATAAGATAAGTAAAGCCGATGGAGTAGAAGTAGGAGTTTTTTTTATTAATGTAAATCCTAGCAAACTTCCAATCCAAGTAAACAATATTCCAATTGGAGCTGCCATTACAATACAAATTAAGCCTTCAATTGCGCAAGCAATAAGTCCAAGCGTAAATATTCCTAAGCATTGATAACCTATTTGTATGGCTTCACTTCTGGATATTTTTCTTTTATAACCGTAGAAAACTGTTGAACCAAAGCCAATAAAAATTGGAGTAAGAATAAAAAGAGCCATTCCATATTCTCCAATCCCATAAATTCCCCAGACAGTTAATAAACCAGAAATAATTCCTGTTATAATTATTGATAACCATCTTCTTTTTGACTCGCTTAATTTGTCCAAATATTCCATCGTATATTTTCTATTTTCTCCGGTTCTCAAAAATTATCGCCAACGGTTTGCCGCCACGCGACGTTGCGGAAAAGCGAACCGAGTATTCTCCGCTAAGATAGAATTTCTTCGTGAAACCAAAACGTGAAGTTAGGAAAAACCAGCAATGATCGCGTGGCGGCTGTTGTAGGCAGTGCTTTATTTTCGTTTTTTAGACTTCTTATTGTTTAACGTTTTCTGTTTTATCCACTGAATTGAAATGTCAAAAGGTGCTGTATTGCTGTCAAATGCTGTATTGTGTTCTAATGTTGAAAATAAAGTATATTCAAAAGGTTTGCCTTGAACTTTAAATATGTTTAAGTCCTCTATGCACAACTTTACAGGAATTTGTATGTCCTTCTCACCAAAAAGCCAAAGTCCAGGAATTGAAAGAGTATTCAAAGATTTTTTTGGGTCAGTCGCCACGAACTGATACTTGTCAGGGTCATTTTTAGTATGTTCACGAGCATCTGCCTCTGTATGATTTTCCCAAAAATTATTATTTCCATTAGTATAAAATTGAAATCGAAGTTGTTCCAGAGTTGTAATTGTAGGGCAACTAAACAAAACCATAAATTCTATTTGTGGATTTTTGCTTGCAGTAATTGGAATTATCCATCCTGCTTGACTGAAACCAACTAAACCAATCGGAATGCTTTTGTCTTTTAACTTTGCTCGGAATGTTTTTACTGCTTCATCTGCATCGTGAGATAACAAGTTAAGATTAGTCGTGTCTATATTATTCGTACCAACAGATGGTCCAACATACACACCTCCAGATTCCCCAACTCCACGTTTGTCATATGTCAATACGGCAATACCTTCTTTGGCAAGACGTTTTGCGAACTCCATTTCTCTTTTTACTGGGTCAGAACCGTGAACAATTACAACTGCCGCAAATGGATTTTTAGGGTTTATAATTGAACCAGCAAGAGTAACGCCTTGACTTTCAAACTTTACATCTTGAATGGCAAATTCAGTCGATTGAGAAAATACAAGTACTGGTAAGGTTATTAATGACAACCAAAGTAATAAGTTAGAAAAAAGATTTTTATTCATTTTTATTTATTAAGGAAATTCGTTTTAAGCGGTCTTTAGCATTGCCTACAACGGTTTCTAGCTACGCGACTACGCGGAATTAGCGAACCGAGTTATCTCCGCTAAGATAGAATTTCTTCGGGAAAACCAGACGTGAAATTAGGAAAAACCAGCGGTGCTCGCGTAGGTAGGGTTAGCAGCAGCTTTTATAATTATTCGGCAAACTTTGTCAAATTTGAAATATGCGTATTTAACACTTTCCTCAAATCATTTCCTTTATATTTTTCTGTAGAGTATTTTGATAATGGCAAAATTTCATTTTGCATTTTTGTCATGAGAAATGCTATTTCTTTAAGAAGATCTTTGCTTTTTTCCGTCTTCCATTTTATTTCAAATTGGTTCATCCTGTTTATATAGGATGTGATAATTCCAGCAAGTTCCTCCACATGATAAGTTGTCCGTGTGTATCGTTCCTTCAAATCGTCAGGTTTGTCCAGTTTGCTGGTATAAGCGGCATAATTTATAAGTCTATTTAAAAATCTTTTTGATTGATAAAATGGATTTTCTCTGTAAAGCTCAAATATGGTTTCATCTATAGCGCTTCCTTTTTTCATTAGACGGCTTTTGTCTGACAACTCTTCTTTAGCTTCTCTAAAATAATCAATACAAAGGTCAAACGTTTGAACAACTTGTGTGTCTGTAATAAATTTCATTTCTTTCGTTTGATTACTTATGTCCGAAAGTACACTTTCAACACGGCCTTCTATTTTAGATAAACTCGTAGAAACTTGCTCTTGTTTTCTAACTCTGAAATATTGGCCAGTCATCCAACTTACAAAAAAGAAAGTAGGCATTGCAACATTAATATAATCTGTCCATTTCTGTGGTTTTGTAGCATTACAGATATTTATAATTGTCCATATTATTGCTACTGTTAAAGGCAACCAAAATTCTTTTAATAATTGCTTTACTATTTTCATTTAAAGTGAAGTTGTTTAAAGTTGCTGCTAACGGTTTCTGGCTAGATTTCGTGGCGATTTGACAACCGAGTTTTCTCCGCTAGCACAGAACGAAAATAGGAAAATAAAACGAACAATTTACCGGAAAATTAGCCATGGAATTTAGCCAGTGTTATAGAGCGTTTGAACTATTCGGTTATTAATTCGTATGACCACAATGTTTTTTTCAACGTAAAAACATTACTAATTCCAACTGTAAATTCTTGCTCACAAAAATCTATTTTATTTCCATAAAAAACATAAAAATCCTTTTTGGAATTTTTTACTTCAAAAAGTGATGAAGAAAATGCTGGTTTATCTACTATTAATACTAACGTGCTATCAATAGAAGTTGCGCCAACATATTTACGATCGAAAATCTCTTTATCTTCTTCATCAATATTCAAAAAAGCGCATGTAAAAGTCTTTACAAGTTTTACATTTTCTTTATCTTCATACAAACTGACAGTTATTACTTTTGGCTGATATTTAAATTTATTTATGAATTTTTCCCTGCTGTTTGATATTAAATCTTGAAAGCCTTTATTTTTTATAAAGATTTCATTTTCCATTATTGGATACGATTTTACTTTTACATTTTTGAAGTTCGTAAATGCAAAATTGATAAGAATCAAAATCAGATATATTGTCAAATTTTTCATGATTTTTTTTATTTACGAGTTTCTCCACAAATGCTCTATAACGGTTTGCGGCCTTGTATAGTGGCGAAAAAGCGAACCGAGTTTTCTCCACTAAGGTAAAAAGTTCTTCGTGAAAACCAAGCTTCCGGCTAAGAAAAACCAGCCATTATACAAGACCGCGGTTATAGGCTGTTTGTCTTTAAACGTGTTTGTTTATTAGTTGATCCATAAGTCTTCAAAATATAGAGTGTCGTTGCCTTTACGCCATACACTGTAAGACTTATTATCTTCAGTGTCCAGTATTGATTCTTCACCGCCTAATAAACCCATTATTCCTTTTAAAACTAAGTCGTCTTCATTATTGGTTATTTTTACTGCAGTCTCTTTAGTCAAACCGTTGCCTGTGCTTAATATTGCGTCAAGTAAAAGTCTAAATCTAGTGTTTAAAAAATATTTGTCGGTTTGCTGTGTTTTTTCAATACAAATTTTCATACGCCATAATATAGTGAGCTCTGCTGGGTTGCGTTCTAAAATTTTCAAGCCTATCGGAATTGCTTTTTTGCATTTACCCCTAAGAGAAAACTTCAAAAATTCTGTCATTTCAGGGTCTACAAAGAATAACCGCTTAGGTCCAGCTTGTCCAAGTTGCCCATAATAAAGGTAAAACATATCGTCTTTCGTTATTGAGTCGCCGCTTTTCTTTACTTTATTAAGAAGTTTTGGGTAAAAGTATTGTGAACTAGTGTCCTTGACAACATTATCTATTTTTTCGAGAAATGATACTTGCTTTTCTCCAGTCTGCCCAAATAAATTTGTCAAACTTAATGTCAAAATAATTAGTAAATGATGTCGAAATTTATTCATTGTTTTTTTATTTATTTGTTTTGTCATCTCAAAATAGCCTATAACGGTCCGCGGCCTCGCGCAGTGGCGGATTTGCGAACCGAGTTTTCTCCACTAAGATAGAAAGTTGTTCGTGAAAACCAAGCTTCCGGCTAAGAAATTCGAGACATTGCGACGAGACCGCTGTTATAAGCCGTTTTATTTTTCGTGCCTTGTATATTTTTTAACATCTGGTCTTTGAGTATTTTGCCAAATAAAATTATATCCAGTTTCTTTTACCTCGACATCAAAATCCCTTTTTAATATAAAAATATTTTCTCTCATGCTTGCGATGAAAATGAAACAACAAACAATTAACATGCTGATTGACATTAAGAATATCATTAATATTTTTGGCACTTGAATTTTTAGAAAAAAACGATTGATAATGAATATTAATAAAGACCAAAATAAAAAGTAAACTACCAAGTCGATAATCAATTCCATTACGAAAAATTGATTAGACATTGATGTAAACCAACCATCACAAACATAGGGCAACGGAAATCCAGCCATCATCGAGTCTGGTGCGTCAACTGGAAAAACGTACCACCATTTTCTAAATACTACAAACGATATTATAGTGAATGGTAGAATTAATTTCCAAATTAATTTTTTCATTGTTTGTTGTTTTCTCAAAATGGCTTATAACGGTTGCTAGCTACGCGACGGCGCGGAATTAGCGAACCGAGTATTCTCCGCTAAGTTAGAATTTCTTCGTGAAAACTAGTCGTGAAATTAGGAAAAACCAGCGGTGCTCGCGTAGGTAGGGTTATGTGCCGTATTTTTTTGTTTCATTAAAGAATTTTTCAATTTCAATTATTGCATTGTCAAGTCCATTTTCGTTTCTGATTAGTTGCCCAACTATTGAAACATTTTTTTCTATTTCCTTTGTTTGAGCTTTCTGAATAGCTGAAATTAATTTGTCAGCCGATAACGTTTTTACAGGTATATGAACACCTAATTTCTTACGCTCAATTATTTTCCCCCAAGTTGGTTGGTCTGTATAAAACGAAACAATGATCACTGGTAAATTGTGTCTTAACATTGTGGCTAATGTTCCTGCTCCACCGTGAAAAACTCCAAGTTTGCACTGTGGTAAAATCATTTCGTGATTCACATACTTCGTAACAAATAAATTGTCGTGTTTTGGCAAATCGTCAAATTGCGACCAGCCTGTGCAAAACAAAATTCGTTCATTGGTTTTCTCTAAAACTTGCGTCAAAAGTTTAGAAAACTTTTCTGTGTTACCAACTCCATTGCTGCCGAAACCGATATAAATGGGTTTGTCGCCATTAGATAACCACTCAGAAAGTTTACTCGTTGTTTGGTCTAAAAAATGAGTTTCTCGTTTGTGTTTTGGGATATTGATAAACCCAGTTATTTTATGGTGGCTTTCCCAGTCTTTGGGTTGTGAAATCAATGACTGACTTAAACAGTACAAGTCCAATATTTTTTGTTTGTCAAGATAGGTTATTAAGTTCTCTTTTAATTCAGGCAAACCCAGTTCTTTTCTGTATTCGTTTGTGTCTTGTTTTATGAATTTCCAAAAGAAACTTTGTGCAATTTTATAAGTGAGTTTGTTGTACCAAGGAAAGTTTAAAAAATCAAAGTCGGCTAATGGAAATTCAGTCGTTGGAACAACTGGTGGCATAAAATAAGTTAACGCCACTTTCTTATTCTGTTTTTCAGCAATAGCACTTACAATTGGAAGTGTCATTGAGTTGGCAATGATAAAATCAACTTTTGAAATTGCTTCATAATAGCTTTTTCTCAAAGGTTCTCTATTGTCGTGAAGCACTTTAAAATAATACTGCATTAATTTTATTGAGTTTTCTGTCTGCAATATGCTTTGTCCTTCTTTTGAGTTCATCATTGTTTCTGCATTTCCCCAAAGTGGCTGAAATGCAACTCCAAATCCTTCAACAAAGTCTTTAAAATCTTCCGTTGCAGAGAGAGTTACCTTATGTCCTTTGTCCATAAGTCCAAGAGCCAATGCAACATATGGTTGTAAATCGCCTCTTGTTCCGTATGTAAATATTCCTATGTTCATTTATTGTTGTCTGTCAGTTTGAGCGTTGTAGTAATATGGCACATAACGGTTTGCAGCCACGCGACGTCGTGGAATAAGCGAACCGAGTTGTCTCCGCTAAGATAGAATTTCTTCGTGAAAAAAAGAGTAGAGGCTAAGAAAAACCAACGATGATCGCGTGGGTGCGGTTATATGCAGCTTTTCATTCTACATAAGTTCTATTAATTACTTTCCAATTTTTGTTTTTTGAATCGTATTTGTAAACTGTTTTACAATCTTGATATGCGTTGGCATGAACAATTGTTGTAAGAGTTTCTTTTTTTGCATCTATGATTGAAGGAAAGAATTCAACTTGATTACTCAAATATTCATTAAAAATAAATTTAGAATTATCGCTTTGCAAATAGTAGGAGTAGAGAGGCCCACCATTTCCTCCGGAATCTTTTTTAATTGCAAAATCCTCTTTTCCATCAAAGTTGTAATCGGCGATAATTAAATCGCCAAAATCATTATCATTTCCTGGGAGCTTATTTCTAATCGACATTGTATAGGATCTTACTGTCGAACAATCTTTAAAATCTTTTTCAAATATAGATTCAGAATCAAAATTTATGGATTGAATAGCTTGAGTATGTTTATTGATTATCGACAACGATATTTTGCATTCTGCATCTTTTATACGTTGTAATTCAATTTTAAAATTGAAATCTTTCGATAAGTTTTTATGAAGGCAATTTTGCCCATTTACAACTAGGGAACAAATGAAAAAAAGAAAGACAATTTTGATTTTCATGTTGTATTTTTTAAAGTTGCATATAACGGTTGCTAGCTACGCGACGGCGCGGAATTAGCGAACCGAGTTTTCTCCGCTAAAGATATAATTTCTTCGTGAAAAATAGGCGAGAAGTTAGGAAAAACCAGCGGTGTTCGCGTAGGTAGGGTTAGCAGCAGCTTTTATTTCAAATTTACATGTTTTACTTCTCCATTTAGAATGAAATATTTTATTTTTTCAAATCCTGAAGATTCTTTAATGAGAATATTTTCATTTTTTTTGAATGCGAATTGTATGAAGTCATTTTTATTGAAATCTAAACCATTTCTCATTTCGATGTCAACATCATATTTCTGATTGTCAAAAATTAATCGAACAAAAGCTCGCTGTTTTGGTAAGTTATAAAAACATATTTCTTTCAATGAGTTATAATTTAATTTATAGCTTTTTTTTTCAGTCCTAAATTCTACATTGTCTTCAAAAAAAAGCAGGATATTATTATCATTATTTACTTTTAAGAGTATGTAAATTATAAGACAAATTGAAATAATTGCTTCAATGAATTTATATGTGCTATTTTCCAAACATATGCATATGATAATAGAAAAAAGTATGACGTAAAGCAAAATATAATACTTGTGTATTGGATTTAATTTAGCAATAAAATCGTATTCTTCTTGTGTCATTTTTAGCTGTATGTTTTAAACTTGCTGCTAACGGTCCGCGGCCTCGCGCAGTGGCGGTTTTGCGAACCGAGTTTTCTCCACTAAAGATAGAATTTCTTCGTGAAAAATAGAGTAGAGGCTAAGAAATTTGAGACATTGCGACGAGACCGCTGTTAGCAGTAGTATTTTTTTATACCATTTTCATATAACTCATTAAATTCTTCCCAGAAATCTTTCCAAAGCATTTTGTCATTTTCATTATCAAAAATTCTTTCAGGTTGTTTTTTAAAAAAATCTTTAACTTCTTCAGCAACATTCAAGACTTGTTTAGCAAAATCTATTTTAGGAATTTCAACAGATAAATTTGAAAATTCAATAAAATCATTATCACTAACACCAAATTGTTTTTTTATGTTTTTGATTTTTATTAAATCATTCTCATGTGTTAAGTCTAAATATATTCCGATTGGACAACTTAACATTAATAGCTCACCACAATGTAAAATTAAATCATAATTTTCATTAGCAATGTGATTTGATTCTATGCATCTTAATAAATTCAGAGTTGAAGTATTGATTGTCCAATCCAATTCGTCATTTTCACATAAAATCTTCACATTTTTAATAATTAATTCAAACTTACCATGTGAACATAAATCTTTTCTAGAGTCATTTTTGGAAATCCATTCCTGATTTAAAATTTTTATAGTGAAGTGCGTCATAATATTACTGCTAACGGTTTCTGGCTAGATTTCGTGGCGGCTTGACGGCCGAGTTTTCTCCACTAGCACAAAACGAAAATAGGAAAATAAAACGAACAATTCACCGGAAAATTAGCCATGGAATTTAGCCAGTGTTACAAGGCGGTTTTCTTATTTATTCCAATTTTCACGCTCTGATTTTCCATTTTCAATTGCGTTTAGTTTTTCAACTCCAACTTTCCATTTTCAATTGCGTTTAGTTTTTCTATTCTAATTTTCACGTTCCAATTTTCACGTTCCAATTTTCAAGTTTAATTTGCGTTTAGCTTTGCAACTTCAATTTTCACGTTCTAATTTTCAAGTTGACTTTGTGTTTAGCTTTACAACTTCAATTTTCAAACTCCAACTTTCCAGTTTCGTTTGCGTTTAGTTTTTACAATTTCAATTTTCAAATCCAATTTTCAAATCCAATTTTCAAATCCAATTTTCAACTCCAGTTTTGAAGTTTCATTTGCGTCAAATATGCAGTTTTCAACTTTCCAATTTTAGCTTCAAAGTTCCGTTTTTCTAAACTGAATTGTAACGGTTTGCGGCCTTGTATAGTGGCGGAATTAGCGAACCGAGTTTTCTCCACTAAGGTAAAAAGTTCTACGTGAAAACCAAGCTTCCAGCCAAGAAAAACCAGCCATTATACAAGACCGCGGTTAGTGGCAGATTTTGTTAGTGCCCTTTTGGTATTATTTTCACCTTAACTTTCATTTCTTTTGATTCATCGTTTAAATCATTTTCTAGACCTCGAGGATTTGTTATATATCCTTCAGGGTCGTAGACAAAACAATAAAGTAATTTACAATCTGGATGAGTTTTATATTTAGCAATGTCAATAATTAATTGCTCTCCAAGTTGTTTTGTTTTTAGCGTACTTCTTGTTTTCTTAATTTCTATTACAATTTTCTCGTTCTTAAGTAAGAAATCAGAACGAGTAGAACCGCCAGCATAACTTGGATTCCATTCTTCAGATCTAATATCATCATAATATAATCTCAAGAGTGAATGCATTAAATCTTGAGTGTCATATTCGTCTTTTATATCTAATGTTGATCTCTCATCATATCTTTGTCTAATTTGTTTAGCAACTAGATGAAATCGGTCCATTATTGTTTCCAATAACAGAATATCATCTTTATCAGTACTTATATTAGTTTTTGATATTAATTTCTTTTTTGAGCGCCACGGGAAATCTTTCCCACAATGCTTACAAATATCTGGAACTGGCGTTGGCCCGCCGCCAACACTAAAAACATTTTCAACATGATAATCTCCTTGAATATCATTCTTGCAATTAGGGCAACTTTTTAATGTTGAAGCACCGCAAACTGTACAAAATGATTTATTGAATTCAGGACTTCTATAGTAAGAGTCATTAACTCCATGTCCATTTTCACAAACTAAATAAGCGTCATATTTTCCCATTCTGTTCTTTTAAATTTGCCACTAACGGTTTGCGGCCTTGTATAGTGGCGGATTCGCGAACCGAGTTTTCTCCACTAAGGTAAAAAGTTCTTCGTGAAAACCAAGTTTCCGGCTAAGAAAAACCAGCCATTATACAAGACCGCGGTTAGCAGAAGATTTTAAAAATTATATTCACTATTTAGGTAAATATTCTTCAATGAAAAGTCAATATCTGCGGATCTTGTGGAAGAGTAAATATCGAATCCAACTATTATAGCGTTTTCATATGTACAGTCTTTTGGAGGTGCAGGAAGATATTCTTCTATTAGAGGTTTATAATTAAATTCGATGGTTGTCCAATTGCCCGGATAAACAGTTAAGTTTGGAGTGATTCCCATCCTATATCCATGAAGTAGTATTCTGGGATTTGCAGGATTGGTATCTTGCCAAAAGATATTGTCATTAGGATTTCCATTCAAATCTGTACCATTAGCTCCTCCTTTATTAGAGAAAATAACTCCAACTAAGTCAGTCCTTCTTTTTGTGCCGTCTTTCCAATATTCAATTCTTAAATCAGCTGTTAGATAGGTTTGTGTTTCTAGTGTATTTGGCGATTGATAATTGTTAAAGTGTTCAGTTTTAATATCGAATTTTGGTCTGATATAAGCAAGTTCATTAAGTTTATATTGTTTTTTAAATGACCAGCTGCCGAGATCCCATTGGTTACGCCAATGTTCAAAGACTATAGCTACCTCTCTTAATAAATGATCTGACGATAACTGTTTGGCACTGTTTATTAACTTGAACTCTAAAGGAGTGCCACCGAACCCATTTTGCACCCAAACAGCAAAACCCGGATAATTAATTCCGTTACCACCATATTGGCTATTTTTATAACCTTCAGAAATTATTTTAAATGAAAACGCCGTTTCATTAGGAGATTGAATTAAGCCATTGGTTGTCATATAATGGTATGGATAAGTTGGATAAGGCATTCCTAAATAATCAGCTTCAGACAAATCACTTAAAGCTGCAATTGCAGGTTGGTTTGGCGTATCATCAAGACCATTTTGAAGATTTTGATGAATGAAAGATCTTTTTGTAACTCCGTTATCATTCCATAACATATTAAATGGTATTCCGCTTGCCAACCTATTTTGTGTAGCGTTTACATTTTTTTCGTATTCATCTCTAGAGATATTATTGTCGCATGAGACAAGTAAAACTAGATTTAATAGTAAAATAATTTTTTTCATGATTTGTAGTTTTTGGTTAAATTTTCTGCTAACGGTCTCTGGCTAGATTTCGTGGCGGTTTGACAACCGAGTTTTCTCCACTAGCACAAAACGAAAATAGGAAAATAAAACGAACAATTTACCGGAAAATTAGCCATGGAATTTAGCCAGTGTTAACAGGCGGTTTTCTTATTTATTCCAATTTTCAGGTATCATTTGCGTTTTGCTTTTCCGCTCCAATTTTCACGTTACTACTTTCAAGTTTCGTTTGAGTTTCGCTTTGCAGCTTCAATTTTCACGTTCCAATTTTCAGGTTTCGCTTGTGTTTAGTTTTGCAATTCCAGCATTCCAGTTTCGCTTGCGTTTCGCATTTCTAATCCAACTTTCCAGTTTCTTTTGCGTTTAGCTTTGCAACTTCAATTTTCACGTTCCAATTTTCAGGTTTCGTTTGCGTTTAGCTTTGCCATTCCAACTTTCCATTTTCGTTTGCATTTAGCTTTGCCATTTCCATTTTCAGATTCCAACTTTCCAGTTTCTTTTGCGTCAAATTATGCAGTTTTCAACTTTCCAATTATGTTTCAGTATTCCGATTTTCTAAACTGACTGTTAACGGTTCGCGGCCTCGCGCAGTGACGGATTTGCGAACCGAGTTTTCTCCGCTAAAGATAGAATTTCTTCGTGAAAAATAGAGTAGAGGTTAAGAAATTCGAGACATTGCGCGAGACCGCTGTTGGCTGCAGTTGATTACTTTTTGAATGGATTAAATTTTCCATTTTCTAGTTCGTTTTCAAACAACTCTCTTTCATACTGGATCTTTAAAATTACATCGTTCAGACTATTGTCTGTTTCTAAATGTTTAATGATAGACCTTATAAAGTTGCCTGAATATTGTTTTAATTTCCAAGCATAATATTTAAGCAGCGTACTGTCAAAATGAGCGTTATGAACAATTAGATTTCTAAATCGATATATCATTAGGATGTCGTCCTGAGTTTGCTGTAATTGAGCTTTGATAATTTTTTTTGTTTCAGTTACATCTTTAAAAAATTTCATTGCATTTTCTATCTCTATCCTAAAATACTCATTTGTTTCATAATTCTTAATGTCGTCTAGATTATTGATAAATTTTTCCAAATAAATCTGTCCTTTGGTAATATTTAAGTTTGCTTTTTCGATTAGCTCTTTAGGTAGTTCTATTTTAGGTTTTCCAAAAATAATTTGAGATTGATTAGCATAATGCCAATAGAGTTCCCAGCCGTATTCGTATACTAAATGAGGAATCTGATTGGATGAAATTATTTCTTGAATTATATAAAATTTGTTGTTTTTAGGAGGGTTTATTATATCCTTAAATATTTTGCTATCATAAAATAAATTCTCGATTGAAATCCAGTAATTCAAAAGTTTATCTTCATCTTTTAATGATTCTTGAGCCTTACGGTACCAGTGTATTGCGTTTCGCAATTTCAAAACGCTTGGATTTGTTTCGTTCTGATTTTCCCAGAAGAAGTTCTTTCCTTTTAACTCTTTAAAGTCAGGCTCTATTTCGCTGAAATTTAAAGAATTGTGAAATCTTGTGTGACGAGCTCCTGTGTCATTACTACTTGACCAATAAATCCACTCATTTTCGTGGACAATTATATATCTTGAATAATCAATTTCTAAAGGTGTCTGGGTATTATAATAGCAACTAATTAAATCAAGAGCATTTTCTAAACGACTTATTGCAGAATTTATTGATGACTCGGGACTTAAGTATTTGACTGGTACAGCTGCTTGTAAAAAAATTAAATCTCCATTATCTTTGATTCGTTGAAGATTTTCTCGGTCATCATCTAAATCCTCGGGTAGAGAGGTGTACCTTTTTTTATCAATTGAGTAAAACGTAACACCGCCAACTTCTATACATACATTTCCTTTTAGACCTTTAACAGTGAAGATATAGTGAGCATCTAAAGGTTTTTTATAGTAAAAATTAGATAATGATTTAATTCTTTTTTCGACAGTAAGGTTATTCATTAACGAGATTACATCGTTATAGAATTTATCTTCGGTTTTTCCATTTATTTTTTCATAATCTCGGTAATCAATACCATGAGGAAAGTCGGTAACTGTTCTACCATCATCTTCATGTTCATAGTCAGAAAACAGTTTTTTAGGAAACTGTTTAATATCATTGACCGAATAGTTTTTCTTAATAAATTCAACAATAATTACTTGTGAAATATATTTTATTTCATTGATAGAATCTCTTGTCATCGGTTCTTCCGTCACTAATAATTCAACTAATTTTGACAAACAGCTATCAAAGTATTTTCCATTGGTAAAACTAATTTTTAGCTCTTTTAAAATTTGTACAATGAATTGTGTTTTGTTTGAGTTGAAATTTTTTCGAAGTATTCTAAAGGCTGAATTAAACTCACTTTTGATTACTGAATCATTTCTAAAGAAATTGTCGAGTTGTCTGTAAAGGAATTTTTTGTTATCTGTATTTTGAAATGAATTTTCTTCTATTTCCGTTAAAATGTCTTCAATTAAGATATGAGGATTGTAAAGGTTTAGTCCAAGATTTGATTTCTTAAGAAAATTATTTATTAAGTTTTGCCAAAGTTCTTGCCAAAAATCTATTCTTTGTTCAGAATGAGTCATGATTTAGTAGTGTTCGTTCAATTGCAGCCAACGGTTGCTAGCTACGCGACGGCGCGGAATTAGCGAACCGAGTATTCTCCGCTAAGATAGAATTTCTTCGTGAAAACCAGACGTGAAATTAGGAAAAACCAGCGGTGCTCGCGTAGGTAGGGTTATATGCCGTTTCTCTACAAACGATTAGGAATGTCCATCATTTGATGTAAAACTCTGACTATTTCTACTATTCC
Organism: Flavobacterium lotistagni; assembly: GCF_011392125.1. Classification (GTDB taxonomy): domain Bacteria; phylum Bacteroidota; class Bacteroidia; order Flavobacteriales; family Flavobacteriaceae; genus Flavobacterium; species Flavobacterium lotistagni. The sequence continues at coordinate 4,802 of NZ_JAAJBU010000008.1, read as the reverse complement.
ATCATCTGCCTTTTTGTAGATGATTAAGTGTGATTTCATTTTGGCTTGTCTATAACCAGATTTTATCTTTCCAATATCTTTTCCGCTTTCAAAATCTTCGATTATGTAATTAATCTCTTGATAAATTAATCTATAGTAACGGTCAGCTTGTTCAAGTGACCAATTCTCAAAAGTATATAGCCAAATCCTATCAATGTCTTCTAGCGCTTTTCCGCTTATTCTATATTTCACTTTGATAGGTGTTTTTTATGAAGTTTAGCCAAATGAGTCTCAGGATTAAAGTCAGACACGAATCCACTTTTTTCACCCAAATCAATTTCGTGTCTCAATCGTTTGATTTTTTCTTCTTCTACTTCGAGTAATCTCAAAGCTGATCTAACAACTTCGCTCGCAGAAGAAAATCTACCAGAAGAAACTTCCTCACTGATGAACCTTTCAAAATGATCGCCTAAAATTACAGATGTGTTCTTAGCCATGATTAAAAATATTTTTTCAAATATACCAGATTCTGGTACAAGTTCAAATTTATTTACGATTTTTTTGAAATGGCATATAACGGTTTCTAGCTACGCGACTACGCGGAATTAGCGAATCGAGTTTTCTCCACTAAGATAGAAAGTTCATCGTGAAAACCAAGCGTTAGATTAAGATAAACCAGCGTTGCTCGCGTAGGTAGGGTTATAGCCAGTGCTTTTTAGATAAATCTACATTCCCTTTCCTAAATTTATAAATCTATTGGCGTATGCATCAATGTCATTTTTACAAGATTGTCTTTGTCAAAGTAGATACTCAAAAGTTTTTTCTGCTTATCTTCTGTATCTTGAATTTTATATTCTAAATAAAGTAGTTTGTCTTCTTCTATAATTTCGCTACTATTTGGTTTTCCTAGAAATGAAAGAATCTGCAGTTTTGAATAACCTAATAACGATAAATTATTGACCAAACAATTTCCAACTTCGCTGTTATAATAATACGTATTTCTAAAATTATTAGTTCCTGGAGAATCTATTTTTCATTGCTTGGAAAATTCTTTTAAGTCGATAGCTTTACGACTTTGACGAACACAGCTAATATTAATAAAAAATTATAGCAATCATAAATGTCCGTTTCATATTAGGTTATTTATTAAATATGTTCCAAACGATTGAACTAAATGACAAAATAATTCCCATTAGATTTATAAAAAACAATCTTCTATTTTTAATTTCTGAATTATTTTTGTTCGTCAGTATTGTATAAATTCCCATTATAAAAAGTGTAAAAAACATTAAAGTTGGAAAGAGCATTATACTGCAAAATTCACATTTAAAATTTTCTTTAAAAGCGGAAGAAAAAATAATAAATAAAAAATATGTCAAAACGCCTGAAAAAATAATATTCAAAATTGCCAATATGTGGATTCTAGGTAATTTCATTTTGTTCAATTAGTCAAATTATTTATTCCGTTGCGCTAGCATTGGCTATAACGGCTTCTGGCTAGATTTCGTGGCGGCTTGACGGCCGAGTTTTCTCAGCTAGCACAGAACGAAAATAGGAAAATAAAACGAACAATTTACCGGAAAATTAGCCATGGAATTTAGCCAGTGTTAACGGTTGTTGCTATCAAAGTAATCACGAATTTCCTTATTTAACGTTATAAACTCGTTGAACAGTTCGTGTGCTTTTTTTTGTTTGATTTCTCCACTTGAATTCATAACATTTAAGTAATTCCAATTCTCCACTGAAGTTGGCGTAAGTATCATTTCACTTCCTTCCTTTTTTTTGAATTTAATAATTGCTGATTGATGTAATGGCAAGTGAGCAAAAGCATTTCGGATATTTGATATTAATTGTATTTTCTCGATGATTTTTTTATCAAAATTTTCAATATTCCTTAATATTTTGAGTTTAGCTCCAAAAGCTATAATAGTTGAATTTAAAATTATATTTTCAAATGCATCAACATTTTTTGGATCTATATGTTTTGTTATTGCATTATCAATTCTATATTCAATTTGCGTCATTCTGTCTATTACCCAACCACGAATCTCTTCAGCGTTAAGTTCAGAAAAAGAATTTTTGTTTGATGGTTTTAGCCTTTTATCGTCCATGTTTTTTTGCAATAACCGTTAACGGTTTCTGGCTAGATTTCGTGGCGGTTTGATAACCGAGTTTTCTCCACTAGCACAGAACGAAAATAGGAAAATAAAACGAACAATTTACCGAAAAATAGCCATGGAATTTAGCCAGTGTTGTAGGCAGTTAGAGTTTATTCAATTTTAAAATCACCGTATGTATAAGTATGATTTTTATCTTTTGCTGTTGAATAGTTTATCACTTCAAATGAATTATAATCAATCATTTCTAAAACTTTATTTTCGTAGATTATTTTACTTTTAGTCTTTCCCCATTGCTCGTCAATTGGCTTAAAATCTTTAACATCATCAAGTTTTAATTTTTGATAACCGAAAATTAGATATTCACCATCAGTTGACCAAGGATAACTAAACAATTTGATTTTATTGATATTTACACCATCAATTTTCCAATCGTCAGGTGTATTATAAAAGCCAAAGAAAAACAGTGAATTTTTATCTTTGAATAAGTAATTCCCTAAATATTTAAATGTTTTTGGATCACAACTTTTAACAACTTGACCATTATAAAATACGCTCTCTTTATCTTTTCCTAATGTTCCATTTACATCTTCATATTCTAAGCTCTCAAAAGTTTTAGAATCTGCTTCAGCAATTAATTCTTTCGACATTTCAAATCCGCCACCTCTATTGCATTTAAAATAAACAGATTCATTTTCAATGATATATTTTTCTTCACAGCTATAAAGACTAAGAATCAAAAATAGAATTAGGTAAACATTGGTTTTTCTCATTCAAAATATTTTTTGTTTTTAACTCTGGTGCTGACTAATTGCCTACAACGGTTTCTGGCTAAATTTCGTGGCGGTTTGACAGCCGAGTTTTCTCCGTTAGCACAAAACGAAAATAGGAAAATAAAACGAACAATTTACCGGAAAATTAGCCATGGAATTTAGCCAGTGTTAACAAGCGGTTTTCTTATTTATTTCAATTTTCACGTTCCAACTTTCGGTTTTGTTTGCGTTTCGCTTTTCCATTCCAATTTTCATATTCCAACTTTCCAGTTTCATTTGCGGTTAGCTTTTCGATTCCAATTTTCACATTCCAACTTTCCAGTTTCATTTGCGGTTAGCTTTTCGATTCCAATTTTCACGTTGCAACTTTCAAGTTTCGTTTGCGTTTCGCTTTTCGATTCCAATTTTCACGTTCCAATTTTCACGTTTTGTTTGAGTTTCGCTTTTCAACTCAAACTTTGAAGTTTCATTTGCGCTAAACTATGCGGTTTTTATTTTCCAATTTAAGCTTCAACGTTTCGTTTTTCCTAAACTGATTGTTAACGGTTTCTGGCTAGATTTCGTGGCGGTTTGATAACCGAGTTTTCTCCACTAGCACAGAACGAAAATAGCAAAATAAAACGAACAAATTACCGGAAAATTAGCCATGGAATTTAGCCAGTGTTACCTGCTGGGCTTTTTGTCATCCCGATATTTTTCTCATTAATGTTTCTAATGGACCATTTTTAAATTTCCTGCTCCAAAAAATACTAAATAGAATACTGAAAATATAAAAAATGATTGAATATGTAAGTATGTATATTGAAGAAGTTGGTTTTTCGTCTTCAAGTAAGCCTGTATAGTGTTTATCTGTCAAGTATGCAATAATAATCATTCCAATAGTCAAATGAATAACGTAGTGAGAAAGTGTCATTTGTCCTGTTTTTTGTAAGGCTAAAACGAGTTTATTATTTGAAAATTTCTCTCCGATTACCATACAAATTGGAATTACCATAAATGCAAAAGCTATTGTCACCAATACGAAAGGTAAATAAGGCGGAAAATATTCAGCCATAATGTAATAGCTCCAAAATGGATTGAAAAAATGTTGCCGAACCATTAAACGCAATGCTTGAATGGTTATAAAAACCACAAGTCCAATTAGGAAAATATTTCGTTTGATAAGTTTGTCTTGCCAGTTTATTCTTCCAAGCCACATTCCAATAAGAAAGTAGGAAATCCAAGGAAATATTGAATTCCAACCATTATAAAAGGTGTTTCTCAAAAATCCAATTGGTGTCCAAAAATCTTTGTATTTAAAAGTGCTGAAATCCCAACTTGTGTCAATTGGAATAACAAAAAGTAAGAAATGAAAAATAATGATTGCTAATAAAGCACCCAGTAAATAATAACGTTTCGGGACGAAAAGCAGAAAAGCCGCCAAGTGCATATAACCACCATAAAAATGTAAAATGTCACCCGACCACCAATTGTATAGTAATAATCCCATTGCAAATAAAAACCAAGAACGTTTTAGAATTTTTGATTTTAAAGTTGCCTTTTCTTGTTTGCTGTAATTTTTTCTGTTTGTCATTAATGAAACACCCATTCCAGCACAAATGATAAAAATAGCAGTTGAGTTTCCAGTAAAAATATTTAGAAAGTGTCCAACGAAATCAGTTGGCGCCATTGTTGCACCAAAACTGAAATTAAAATTTACAATAAACATTCCAAAAATAGCGTATGCTCTTGCTATGTCAAATCCGATTATTCGTTGTTGCATTTTGTCTCCTTTGTCTGTCATTGTTCGCTTCGGTTAGCCTTGCAGGTAACGGTTTCTGGCTAGATTTCGTGGCGGCTTGACGGCCGAGTTTTCTCCACTAGCACAAAACGAAAATAGGAAAATAAAACGAACAATTCACCGGAAAATTAGCCATGGAATTTAGCCAGTGTT
>NZ_JAAJBU010000007.1 GCF_011392125.1 Flavobacterium lotistagni | reverse complement strand
CAGCATCCCAGCGGTAGGCAGCACCTACGACGAATTTGTCATAGAACATGAAATTTCCTGAAACATCCACTTGTAAAGGCGAACCGGTAACCATTTTGGTAAGCAAAGCCGGTTTGAACTTGATGTTCGGATTCAGATCAAACACATATCCTGCAATGAGGTAGTAGTTGATTCTTTCTTTAAAAATCGCCACATTATCAGAGTCATAACGATTGGTCTGAATGAAGTTCGGCACCGAAACTCCGATATAAGACTTATCAGAATGCCAGTAGATACCGGCCCCAACATTAGGCGAGAACTTGTTGTAGTTCACCAGCGATGGGTCGTTGGCTTGTTCAGGATTTAACTGAGAAGCATCGAGATTGAAGAAATTCCCGGTACCTTTTACCCCGAAAGAGAGCTTTCTGGTTTCAGAAGTCTGAACGGTGTATGACACATCTACAGAAAGGGTATTCTCTACGGTAGGCCCGATACGGTCGTTGATGGCCGAAAGTCCGAGCCCTAGATTACTGTTGTTGATGGGCGTGTTCATCGATAAGGCATTGGTTACCGGAGCGCCATCCAAACCCACCCATTGGGTACGGTGCAAGCCAAAGATACTCATCACCCCGCGCGAACCTGCGTAGGCCGGGTTGACATTGATCGTGTTGTACATGTACTGAGTGAATTGGGCATCTTGTTGCGCAAAACCCGCAGCGGCTGTCAGGATCAAAACGAAAATTAGTAATCTTGTTTTCATTAGTTTCTAGTTTTTTAACCTCAGGATGGTGACATCCCGAGGTGTTAGATTTGAGTTTGGATTATCTTGTTAGGTAAACGTAACCTTCTAAGTGGTGATTATTTCCTTCTTTATCAGTATAATTTACTACATAAAAATAAGTTCCAGCCGGCAATTCAGATGACTTGGCCACGGTTACTCTTCCTTCAGAAGTTCCGGTGAACACGCGGTCTTTGTTATCATATTGCTTAGTTTCATATACCAATATACCCCATCTGTTATAAATTTCAACGGTATTGGTTGGGAAACATTCTAAGTTGTCAATTCTTCTGATAATGAATTCCTCGTTAATATTGTCACCGTTTGGTGAGAAACCATTACGCACGTCTTTCTCTGGTTGGCTATCCAATAATGGGCAAGCTTCAAGAACAGCACAGTTGTCATCCACAGTCATACGAACTTCAACTACTCTTTGGCAAAGGTCGTCCATTACTTCATATCTGAAAGTGTAAGTTCCAACATCAACCAAGTAAGGGCTAAATTCAGTTCCAATTAAACCGCCGGTATTATCAACATCAGTCCAAGAACCATCATTAGGTATTCCTGTTGGAAGATAGTTATTTAAATCGAAAGTTACTTCACTATCATTATTACAATCTGCATCATCACTTTCTACTACTAGAACTCCATTGACAGTAATGGTTAGATCTGTAGTATTTCCGCTAGCACATTGACCAGGATCTGGAGTGAAGGTGTAAGTAGCTGTAGTGGTAGTATCTACAATAGCAGGGTTCCAAGTTCCGGTTACTCCGTTGGTTGAAGTCGTTGGAAGCACCGGAGCCACATCGTTCGGGCAAATTGGTGCAATCGGATCGAAAGTCGCTACAGTTGCGTTCACAGTAACAGCAAGGGCAACAGGTGACGTAGCGCACTGACCAGCATCGGGCGTGAAAGTGTAAGTTCCGCTAGCCGTATTACTTACCGTTGCAGGATTCCAAGTTCCAGTAACTCCGTTAGCTGAAGTAGTTGGAAGTACAGGAGCTACCTCACCGGCACAGATTGGTGCAATTGGGCTGAACGAAGCCGAAGTCGCATTTACAAACACAGTGATTGAAGTTGTATTTGCAGTCGCACATTGACCTGCATCTGGCGTGAAAGTGTATGAAGCTGTGGCAGTATTATCTACAGTTGCAGGATTCCAAGTTCCAGTTACTCCATTGGCTGAAGTAGTTGGAAGTATTGGCGCAACATCGCCGGCACAAATTGGCGCAATCGGATTGAATGAAGCCGAAGTTGGATTCACGGTTATTGAAAGCGAAGTTGTTGTTCCGGTCGCACATTGACCAGCATCAGGCGTGAATACATAAGTTCCGCTGGTAGTATTATCTACAGTTGCAGGATTCCAGGTTCCGTTTACACCGTTATTAGAGGTTGTAGGTAATACCGGTGCTACACCGCCCGCGCAAATAGCTGCGATTGGGTTGAATGTAGCTGAAGTCGCATTTACTGTAAAGTTCAGCACAAATGGAGCTGTGGCACATTGTCCGGTGTTTGGAGTAAATGTGTAAGTTCCGCTAGTGGTATTGCTCACTGTTGATGGATTCCAAGTTCCGGCAACGCCATTGGTTGAAGTTGTTGGAAGTACCGGTGCTACATCGCCTGAACAAATGTTTGTAGGCAAGTCGATGAAAACCGCTACTAAAGGATTCACAGTAATTGTTACCACAAACGGAGCCGTAGCACACTGACCAGCATCAGGCGTGAAAGTGTAAGTTCCGGTTGTTGTATTATCTACAGTCGATGGAGACCAAGTTCCAGAGATTCCATTAGAAGAAACTAAAGGAAGAACAGGAGCAGTATCACCAGAGCAGATTTCAGTATCCAAACCATTGAAAGTTGGCACCAATTGATTCACAGTCACAGTTACCACAAACGCAGCCGTAGCACACTGACCAGCATCAGGCGTGAAAGTGTAAGTTCCGGTTGTTGTATTATCTACAGTTGATGGCGACCAAGTTCCAGCGATTCCATTAGAAGAAACTAAAGGAAGAACCGGAGCAGTATCACCAGAGCAGATTTCAGTATCCAAACCATTGAAAGTTGGCACCAATTGATTCACAGTAATTGTTACCACAAACGCAGCAGTAGCACACTGACCAGCATCAGGCGTGAAAGTGTAAGTTCCGGTTGCAGTATTATCTACAGTTGATGGAGACCAAGTTCCAGAGATTCCATTAGAAGAAACCAAAGGAAGAACAGGAGCAGTATCACCAGCACAGATTTCAGTATCCAAACCATTGAAAGTTGGTACCAATTGATTCACAGTTACAGTTACCACAAACGCAGCAGTAGCACACTGACCAGCATTTGGAGTAAATGTGTAAGTTCCAGTAGCAGTATTGCTCACCGTTGCAGGCGACCAAGTTCCAAAGATTCCATTAGAAGAAACTAAAGGAAGAACAGGAGCAGTATCACCAGAGCAGATTTCAGTATCCAAACCATTGAAAGTTGGTACCAATTGATTCACAGTAATTGTTACCACAAACGCAGCAGTAGCACACTGACCAGCATCAGGCGTGAAAGTGTAAGTTCCGGTTGCAGTATTATCTACAGTTGATGGCGACCAAGTTCCAGTTACTCCATTATTAGAAGTGGTTGGAAGCACAGGCGCAGTAGCTCCGGCACAAATTGGCGCGATTGGGTTGAATGTAGCGGCAATAGCATTGACCGTGATGGTTTTCGTTATTGGTTGGTTGGCACATTGTCCAGCGCTAGGAGTAAAGGTATAAGTTCCGCTCGTTGTATTGCTTACCGTTGCAGGGGTCCAAGTACCATTGATTCCATTATTCGACGTGGTAGGCAATACTGGTGCAGCAGCACCGGCACAAATGCTCGATGGTAATGTAAATACAGGAGTGGTTTGGTTCTCAGTAATAGTTACCGTAATCGAAGCCGTAGCACAATTGCTAGGATTCAAAATCTGGCAAATTCTATAAGTATAGGTATAAGTTCCGGCAGCGATTCCTGAAGATACGGTTACATTTCCTAAGGCATCAATGTTGATGTTCGGGTTGCTTCCCGTTAAAACTGTAAAGTTCACTAGAGCGGTAGTCGGAGCAGTACCGTTCAATGAATCATTTGCTAAAACATTGCCTACAATTCCTACCGCAGCACAGTTGATGTTATTGTAAGTGTCATTGTTGGCTACAATGGCTGGCGCAGTCACTGTGATAGTAACTACCGCTGAATCACAATTGGTTGGCGTTGTTTTTTCGCAAATTTGATAAGTAATAGTATAAGTTCCTGCTGGCGTTCCAACAGGTACCACGATGTTTCCGTTGGTCAAATCGATTGATGGCACTGGTCCGCCGTTGATTGGCGTTGCTGGGGTAGTAACAGTCAAGTTTACTTGTGAAATCTGAACTTGGCTGCCACCTAAAGTATCAAGACCGCTTCCGTTGTTGTTGAAGATATTTCCAGCGTTAGTGCTTCCGGTAGTTCCGTTAATTGGGCCAATCGCATCATTTTCAGCGATGATCAATTTACATTTGGTTACTCGGAAAGGGAAAACACAACCTGTAGTATTTGGTGGAACCGCATAATAAGTAATAGTGGATCCCGCTACCAGTGGAATTGGATTCGAGTCGGTATATTGAATAGCATTCAAAGTTACAGGGAATTCATTGTAGAAAGTCGATCCCGGAGGAAAGTTTCCGGCAATCACCGAAGTTCCGATTGAATTTCCAGAATTGCAGTAGCCGAATTCACGGATCAGTGGCGTATTGGCACAGTTAGCCGCTACATATGCTGAACCGTCGATTTTGATGGCTAATGTTTCGTTGATGGGTTGTCCAACACAAGCCCCATTTTGCGTGTATCCTTTGATGGCTCTGGTTCCGTTGAATGTAATTCCGGTAATCGCACCTGTACCGCTAGAACTGGCTGTTACATAGATAGGACTTCCACAAGTGGCGTTCAACAAAATAGAACAATCTGTAGTGGTTTTTAATTTGAAGCTGAGTTTCGCCAAAAGTGTGCTTGGTGTTGCGCCCAATGGCAAAGTGCCCATGTTCCAAACAATAGAACCAGTTGCACCTAGAGTCGGGTCGAAGGTTACGGTATTTGGAGAAGGAGCAGGCGTAAATAAAATAGTACCTACCGCACTTCCGGGAACATAAGAAGCATTATAAGGAATCGGAACCACCACTTTGTAATTATTGATGGCTTCGGTTCCTAAGTTTTTAATATCGATATTGAATCCAACATCTTGCCCTGGCAAAGAAATGTATGGTTCAGTAGTTACTGGCGTTCCGTTAATGGTGGTCGCGGTCAATACATTTTCCACCTCTGGAATATAAGCATCCACAGCCATAGCAATGGCGAAAATAATGTAAGTGTCCTGAGTAGATCCGTATTTAAAAGTGGTCGATGTTTGGTTGTTGGTCAGGACGGTATTGCTCGGATTCGAAATATTGAACATGCTAATGTCCAGACCGGTATTGTTGAGTAGGCTTGGATTTCTGGCGTTGCCCCCAGTTTCAATCGAGGAATTGAAAAAATTTGTACTCGAGTTTCCGCCGTGGGTCAAGCTCACAAAAGTATTATCACTTTGTCTTTTGATTTGGAAGAAATCACCAGTTATTCTTCTGTCACCTTCACCAGCCATCATTCCTAATTTCATTCCCACAGGTCCAGATTGTACTGTGTTAAAACCTGAAACTGGAATTTCGAAATCAGCTGTAGCCCCTCCGGTAACATAAGCATGTCCGTCGAAAATTGTTACGTCGCGGTATTTCATTTTCGTGTTTTCGTAAACAACAATCAATGACCATCCGCCATAAAAACCAATATCACCACCATCACCTTCTACTAAGGCAATATCTGCAGCTGTATATTCACCGATACCATTGGCGCGAACGTAATCAGTTACTTCTTTGTAAGCTGAATACATATATCCATCTGAGGAGGTTGGATAGTATATGTCATTCGCACTAGCTGTGAATTGGGTGTAAGTGCTTGAATTTGGTCCTTTCAATGAGATGTTTCTCTTGTCAAAAGTTTTGGTTACGTTATTTTTGGTTACGCTAAAACTGTTGGAACTGGAGTTTCCGTCAGAGGAACGACCGGTCCAGTACAATCCTGCGTAGATGATGTTCGAACAACTAGGAACAGCACCGTTCTCTGTAGAAAAAGACAAGGTGGCACTCGATGAGTTGAATGTACGTTTTCCATCAACACCATTGTTGCTGTTTCCGTCTACATCCACATATACCATTTGGTTATTACTGTTGGCAGTGTTGTCACCATAATTCTGCAAGGTCAGGTTGGTGTTTCCAATCATGGTAAAATCACCCTTGACGTTGTAGATTTTTTTAGTAGGAGTGTATTGAGAAGTTCTTTGCGTAAAAGGTACTCTCACTTGCGCCTGAGTGGTCAAAGCCACAGCCAAAAGCAAGAAAATCTGTAAAAAATAACCGCAAAACAGGTTATTACTTTTTGGGGTAAAGTAAACTTTTTTCATAATGATTTCTTTTGAATTGAGGCAATTAAGCACCTTTGTCTATTTTGTAGAAAACACCCAAACTGGCGTTGTTGCCGCGAACCAAATTCGAGATATTGGTTCCGGTGGTTTCTTGATTAGACATGATGTAGATGTATTTCAGATTAGGGAAATTCGAAAAAACAGACAAATCGAGCAATCGGCTCAAATCTGCTGGCTCACTTAAATGGATTGTCACGATTTCAATCGAGGCTCTGTCAAAAGCAGCCGAGCTTATCGAATTCAACGCACTTGAATTGGTGTAAAGCGCCGTGGGATTATCGCCGTAAGTTTTCACTTCGCCAGCCAAATAATAAACAGCGGGTTGCACTTCTTTCAAGAGGTGCTCCAAACGGTTTGCATTAGAAACCGCATTTCTAGCACTTACTTCTGAAGCTCTCAAGTTCGCCACATAGGCGTTCACTTCTATCAGTTGAGAACCCGAAATGGCTCTCACTTCCTGCGCATTAGCACCAACGCAAAATAGCGCTAGTACTAACAATAGTAGTAGTCTTTTCATAAATAAAATTTGGAGTTTTCCAAACAACAGGGCGTTGCTTGAATGGTTAATGAATTGATAAGGGGCAATAGCTTCCATAACATTAATTAAATTATACACTAAGTTGTAGGTTGATGCTTTTGAGTAGATCGGGGAAATCACTTAAAATTATCATGGGCTAAATTACCCACATAAATAATTTTACAATCATTTTTTCTACCAATAACCAGAAAACTCGTTAAAATGACATTTTTTGATAACAGACTTTGCTTTTTTCTGAATATAGTTCACATTTTCAGGCTTCCCGTAAGAAACCAAAATGTTAAAAAAATCGCTAATATTCAGTGGGTTACCTTTAGAGAAAACCTTATAAGGCTAAATACAAATAGCCGTTTTGTTCTAAATCTTCTCCTTTGTCGTTAGTGTAGTTGATGACATAGAAGTAAGTTCCGCTGGGCAGCTGCTCAGATTCGTTAATCGTAGTGCGCCCTTGCGAGTAGCCTTTAAATACCCGAGTGTTGTTGTCGTATTGTTGCGTTTTGAAAACCAGAACGCCCCAACGGTTGTATATTTCTACGGTATTTTTAGGGAAACAATACGTTTGATCAATATTACCTATAATAAAGGTGTCGTTGATGCCATCGTTGTTGGGTGAGAAAGCATTGTTAACTATTAAACTACAGGCAGGTTCTACCAAGCAATCGTTGTTGACTTCGATATTCACTTCAATATTTTGCCTGCAATCGCCTTGCAGATTAAAGTATTTGAAATTGTAATTCCCGGTTGGCGCCAGGTAAGGGCTAAAAACAGAGCCGTGCAAATTAGGTGTCAGCGATTCGGAACTCCAGCTTCCGTTGTGGTCCATTCCTTCCGGCAAATAGCTGTTCAGGTCGATGTTTAAACTGAAGTCGTTGTCAAGGTTACAGTCGACGTAACCAAAACCGGGTTCAATCGCTTCACTAGATTTTACCGTCACATTTTGCTGGGCTGAAGATTGGTTGCCGCTTTCATCAATAAAATTCCAATGCACGATGTAATTTCCGGGTTGATCATAATATAAGGAATCTGATGTGGTGGCGAGAATGGTTCCCGAGCATTCGTCAGTAGTAGTTGGTACGGTTAGATTGGCTTCACAATACCGGATGATATCGTTTAATAAAGGTACTGGTGGAGCAGTCTGGTCAATAATATCTATAACTACCTCGGCTGAATCAGAAATATTGAGATTACCGTTAGTACTGATTTTGTACCGCAAACGATATCGACCAGCTTTAATTCCGGCGGCAATACTGATTTGACCGGTTTGCGTATTCAGCAAAATTTTAGGGTCGGATGAAACTTCCAGACTGATAGTAACTTGACTGGCCAGAACGGAGTTGCCGTTTAGGGTATCGTTGCTTAAAACGTTACCCAAAATACCTGTCGTGGAGCAATCACGTTGGTATTGGTCGTTTTCGGCAATGATTTCGGTGGTATTGACCGAAACACTTATTGTTGCAGTAGCGCAGATGTTGGGCTCATTGACAGCACAAATCTGATAAGTAAGCTGATAATTTCCCGAAGGCGTACCGGCAGCCACCAGCACTTGATTGCCGTTGAGCGAAATTCCGAGAGGTGAAACTCCAACCAAACTAGTGGTCACTGCTGTAGCTAAAGCGGTATGACCGTTCAGAAAATCGTTGCTTAAAACATTTTGTACCGCCACGCCGCCGAGGTTTCCGTTGATGGTATTACCTTGGTCGTGGTGGGCAGAAATAGTCATGCATTTGGTTATTGTAAAAGGAATAATGCAAGCGCCGTCTTGATTTTGATTAACGGCATAATAAGTTACACTTTCTCCAGTGATTGCCTCAAACGGAATTTGTGTGGAATACTGCACCGTACTTTGCGTAACCGGATAGGAATTATAGAAAAAAGTTCCTTCGGGAAATTGTCGGGCTATTTGAGAAAAGTCAACAGTATTATTGGTATTACAAAAGGTGAAATTTCTAATCGAGGCAGTGTATTGACAATGGCTGTTCAGAAAATCCGTGGCGTTGATGATGATTTTCAATGGCCCAAGAATCGGATTTCCGGCGCAACTTCCAGCAGTGCTATGGCCCAAAATAAAAGGGCTGTTCGGTAAGTCAATTCCGCTGATGGCGCCTGTTCCGCATGCATATCCATCTAGAATTACCACGTTTGCGCAATCGGGTTGTTTTAAAATCGAACAATTGTCGGTTGCCCGCAGCTTGAATTCTAATGTAGCAAGAACAGTAGCTGAACTTGAAGCAACGGGCAACGTTCCGAAATTCCAGTAAATCGTTCCGTTGTTTCCGAGTGAAGCATCAAAACCAATTTCGGTTGGTGCCGGGCCGTTGTAGAGCAAATTTCCAGTAGCACTTGAAGCTACATAACTTGCATTATAAGGTAATGGAATCGCTATTTTATAATTGTTGATAGGCTCGTTTCCGGGATTTTTGATAGTTACCTTGAAATTAATTTCATTGCCGGGCAAGGCAGTCAGCGCAGCAAAGGGCAATTGGTTGATTTGAGTTACGCTAATTTCGTTTTCTATTTCCGGCACATAGGAATCAACAGCCAGAACGATGGCAAAAATCGCATAAGTATCATAGTTGGTTCCGTACCTGAAACGCACCGACGATTGGTGGTTGCCGATGACCGAATTCGCCGGATTAGGAATATCAAATAGCGCGAGATCGATTCCGGTATTGTTGCTCAAGTTCGGATTTCTAAGAACATTTCCGTTACTGATTGATGAATTAAAGAAGTTGTCCGCACTATTGCCTTCATGCTCCAAAGCCACAAATTCTGAATCACTATTGCGCTGGATTTGAAAATAATCACCATCAAGCCCGATATCACCTTCGCTGGCCATGATGCCCAATTTGGCACCGACATTTCCGCTTTGAACCGTATGGAAACCGTTCACTTCTAGTAGGTAGCCGTTGTTATTCGAATTCAAAACAAACGCATGTCCGTCAAAAACAGAAATGTCACGATGTTTCATTTGGGCGTTTTCATAAATTACCACCATGCCCCAACCGCCCGAATATCCGGTGCCGCCGCCGTTTCCTTCGACTAGCGCAATATCGGCTGCAAGATAAGTTCCGATGCCGTGTTGTCGAACATAATCAGTGACTTCGGTGTAAGCTGAATAAATAAAAGCGTCGGAATGGTTCGGATAGTAAATGGCATCTTCGCGTGCAATGAATTCGCTGTAATTGCTGGCGTTCGGCCCTTTAAGTTTTATTTTTCGTTTGTTGAAGGTTTTGGTGGTGGTGGTTCCGTTGATGATTTTACTCACTGTGAACTCGTTGCTAGAATCGGTACTGTTGTCGGGTGCGCTTTTTCCGGTCCAGTACAATCCGGCATAAACAATTGAAGCGCAAGTAGCTGAGGCGTTATTTTCAGGGGCGAAGACTAAATCCGCAGACGAAGAGTTCCAAGTGGCTGTATCGTTGTCGATGTCCACATAGCGCATCAAACTATTGTTGTTATTGGTTTGCGGCTCGTAATTTAGTAAAGTGAGGTTGGTATTCCCGATAAAGGTAAAATCGCCATGAAGACTGTAAACTTTTTTGGTCGACGAATACTGCGAGGTGCGCACTTGATAAGGCACGCGAACTTGAGCTTGAGCCGTCACCACACAAAAGAAAATAATACCCATAGCAAGCCAATGGATACAATGCAACTGATTGTATTGGTGTTTAATCGGTCTCAATGTTTTGTTTTTAACAACTCAAAACTAATTTTAATAAAATTGCTAACCAAAAAAAACATCGATAAAATACAGTAAATATCGATAAAATGCACTAATTAAAATATATTTAAAGAAATAGATTACAATTTTAATCACTTGTTTTACTACTTTCTCTCATTTGATACTCAATAGTTACTGCGTTAAAATCTTTGAGGCGATGGATAAAAATCGGTACCTTGGGCGTAAATTTTCTGTTATGAAAAACCTAATTCTCATTCGCCACGCCAAGTCTAGTTGGGACAGCCCGACTGCTGACATCGATCGCGCACTTGAATCTCGCGGCATCAAAGACGCTAAGTTGGTGGCACAACACAGTTTGAGTTTTATTCCAAAAGCTTATAAGATTTTCAGTAGCAATGCCCGCCGTGCTTCAGAAACCGCGCAGATTTTTGCCCAGCAATACAATTATCCGTTGCACGAAATCAGTTTTCGGCCTGAATTGTACACTTTCGATGAAAGTCGACTCGAGCAAATCGTTCGCAGCTTCGACAATTGTTATGATTCTATTATTCTTTTTGGGCACAACGAGGCTATTACGAATTTTGTTAATAAATTTGGGCACGCATTTACAGACAATGTGCCGACTTCCGGTTTCGTTTTTCTTCAATTAGATACCGATGATTGGCAGCAAATCCAGAGCGGTAAAACGCTAAAAACCATTTTCCCTAGGGATTTAAAATAGATTTATGTCGGAGAACAGATATATTGATCGAGAAAAAAGCTGGTTGGCTTTTAATGCAAGAGTACTTCAGGAAGCCGGTGATGATGCCGTTCCACTATTAGACAGGCTTCGTTTTTTAGGAATTTTTTCCAACAATTTAGATGAATTTTTCCGGGTTCGTTTCGCTGCCATACGTCGATTGAGCCTTTCAGGAATTTCAGGCGAGAAACTTCTTGGCGGTGTTAGTGCCGACCAATTGCTCAAAGAAATTACGCAAATCGTCATCCAGCAACAATCTGAAAGTTTACGCATCCTGAGCATCATCGAGAAAAAACTCGAGGCCGAAAACATCTTTATGGTCGATGAGCATGAAATTGCCGAGCAACACAAAGAGTTTATCAAAGATTTCTTCATTCAGAAAGTAAGCCCGGCGCTAGTAACCATCATCTTGAACGATTTGGCAGAATTCCCGCTGCTGAAAGATACGGCCGGTTATCTTGCGGTCAAACTCGTGATGAAACCCAAACCACACGATGAAGAGGAAACCAAAGCCAAAAAACAAATTACCTACGCGGTTATCGAAATCCCAAATACCATTAATCGTTTTGTGGTGTTACCTTCCATTGATGACAAGCACCATATTATTTTCCTTGATGATGTGATTCGCTACAACCTGCACAACATCTTCAATATTTTCGATTATGAAAGTGTTTCGGCGCACATGATTAAAATTACGCGCGATGCCCAGCTCGAAATTGATAGCGATTTGAGCAAAAGTATGATGGAGAAAATCGCGACCAGCGTTAAAGACCGCCGCATCGGCGAACCGGTTCGTTTTGTTTACGACCAGCAAATCGGGAAAGACACTTTGAAGTTTTTCTTGTCTAAGATGCACATCCATCAGAGCGACAGTATTATTCCCGGCGGACGATACCACAACCGCCGCGACTATATGAACTTCCCGAATTTGGGCCGATATGATCTTCTCTACAAAACCAACGAGCCTTTGCCGGTTTGCGGTTTGAGCCTTGAAGGCAGTATGCTAGAGAAAATTCATAAGAAAGATTACTTAATCAATGCACCGTATCAGTCGTTTTCCTATCTGATTAAGTTTTTGCGGGAAGCGGCTCTCGACCCAAAAGTCACCACGATTAAGATTACCTTGTACCGTTTAGCCAAAAACTCGCAAATCATTAGCTCACTGATTAATGCTGCTAAGAACGGTAAGAAAGTCACCGTTCAAATTGAATTGCAGGCGCGTTTTGACGAAGCCAGTAATATTTCCTACGCCGAACAAATGCAGACCGAAGGCATCAACTTGATTTTCGGAATCAAAGGCTTGAAAGTCCACAGCAAAATCTGCGTGATTGAAAGGGTTCAGGAAGACGGAAAACTACAGCGTTACGGTTTTGTCTCGACCGGAAATTTCAACGAGTCGACCGCCAAAGTTTATACTGATGTGACTTTGTTTACGAGCCACGACCAAATCTTGAAAGACATCAATAAAGTATTCGATTTCTTCGATGTCAATTTCAGGGTTTACCGATACAAGCACTTGATTGTTTCGCCGCATTATACCCGAAGCAAATTCTACAAACTCATCGACCGCGAAATCCACCATGCACAAATGGGCGAGCCAGCATACATGAAACTTAAGATGAACAGCCTCTCGGATTTTGACATGATCGACAAACTCTACGAAGCCAGCCGTGCCGGTGTGAAAATCCAATTGCAGGTGCGTGGTATTTGTTCTCTGGTTCCGGGCGTTCCGGGCATGAGCGAAAACATTGAGGCCATTAGTATCGTAGACAATTACCTCGAGCACATGCGGGTTTACATTTTTGCCAATAAAGGCGAACCCGATGTTTATATTTCCTCGGCTGATTTCATGACTCGAAACCTAGACGGCAGGGTAGAAGTATCGTGTCCGATTTACGATGAAGGCATCAAAAAAGAACTCATTGACGTTTTCGATATCGGTTGGCAAGGAAACGTCAAAGCGCGTTTTCACTCGGAACTGCTCGACAATAAATACAGGGTGCGCGGCGATAATCCGGTTTTCCGCGCCCAACTCGAAACCTATAATTATTACCGCCAACAATACGAAGCGACGCAAGAGAACTCTACTTTATTAGCCTCAGAAAACACCCCAATTGCCTAAATGATTAGTATTAAGAAATATGCAGCAATCGATATCGGCTCCAATGCGATGCGATTGCTGGTGGCCAACGTCGTAGAAGAACAAGGCCAGCCGACACATTTTAGTAAAAGCGCTCTGGTTCGTTTGCCAATTCGTTTGGGGCAAGATTCGTTTACCATGGGTGAGATTTCTCAGGAGAACATCAGTCGGATGGTAGATGCGATGAAAGCCTACAAGCTGCTGATGAAAATCCATAAGGTCGAGAAATATACTGCATTGGCTACTTCTGCCATGCGTGAAGCCGACAACCGCGAAGAAGTCATTCGAATCATTGAAGAACAAGCCGATATCAAAATCGAAATCATCGATGGCAAAACCGAAGCCGCGATTATCGCCTCGACCGATTTGCACCATTTGCTGCAAACCGAAAATACTTATTTATATGTCGATGTTGGCGGTGGTAGCACTGAATTTTCTTTGTTCTCTGATTCGAAAATGATTGCTTCAAAGTCATTCAAAATCGGAACCGTGCGTTTGCTCAACGAAATGGTCAACGAAGCAGTTTGGGAAGAAATAGCAATCTGGATTAAAACCCATACCAAAGAATTTCAAGACGTGATTCTGATTGGTTCCGGCGGAAACATCAACAAACTTTTCAAGATGTCGGGCAAGCAGCAAGACAAACCGCTGTCTTACCAATATGTTTTGAAAAGATACAACTTCTTGAATGCGATGACCTACGAGCAGCGTGTTTCGGAACTGGGTCTGAACCCTGACCGCGCCGATGTAATCGTACTGGCCACCAAAATTTATCTCAATGCGATGAAATGGAGTGGTGCCAAGAGGATTTTTGTTCCAAAGATTGGATTGTCTGATGGAATCATCAAAGCGATGTACTACGGAAAAATATAATTGACGCCTTTTTTCTTAGCGCCTCTGCGCCTTTGCGGGAAGTATTTATTTCTCGTAAAGGCGCAGAGGCGTAAAATTCTAATATATTTAAAAATCAAAATTTGGCTTTATGAACAAAAACCGGCTTGAGGCTTTTTCCGATGGTGTTTTAGCCATCATCCTGACGATTATGGTATTGGAAATCAAAGTGCCGGAAGGTCATGATTTTGCCACTTTACAAAAGATATTTCCGATTTTCCTGAGCTATGTTCTGAGTTTTATCTACATCGGAATTTACTGGAACAACCACCACCACATGCTGCACAGCCTCACGAAAGTTAACGGGAAAATCCTTTGGGCAAACTTACATCTCTTGTTTTGGCTGTCGCTAGTTCCGGTATCCACAGGCTGGATTGGCGAGACCCATTTTGCCAAATTACCGATGGCGCTTTATGGTTTTATGTTGCTGATGGCTGGCATGGCTTACTATATATTGCAAACCATTATCATCAAAAGTCAAGGCGAAAATTCGATACTCAAAAAAGCGATTGGGAAAGATTTAAAAGGCATTTCCTCGCCAATACTCTATATCATCGGCATTGCTTTTTCTTTTTACAGCGAATGGTTGGCAGGTGCGATTTATATTTTAGTAGCGCTGATGTGGCTCATTCCCGACAAGCGCATCGAGAAAATAATCGACTAATTATTGATATCGAGCCCGAAGGTACTGCGCAAGACTTCTATTGCCGGATTGATTTCGTGCAAACGGTTATAACGGTCTTGATTGCTGTATGTTTTTTTAGTTTGAACGGCTTCGTTCACAATCACTTCAATCGTAATATCGTGGTTGTGTAAATGGCCTTTGAGATAGCCCAACAATCCATTTTTTTCGGTTTCAAAATCGATTTTCGAACCTTCGTTAGGAAGTTCCAAAGTAATGGCAGTTCCATTTAAAACAGGATCATTAATCAGCAGCAACGATTCCATGATTTTCTGGCCTTTATCGCCGAGTTTTTGCGCGTATTTGTTCCAATACAGCAGCATGTCGGTTTCGTTGAACGGCTCCGTGGGAAGTTGCACTTGTTCTTTGGAAATAGGCTTTACGGTTTGTTCCAATTCCCTTTTGGCTCTGATACTAGAAAGTGATAGTGCCGAGATTTTAGGCTCATTTGAAATAGTTGGCTTGGAAATTTCCGGTGCGGTAATGTTGACTTTTTCTGCTACCGGAACAGGTTGGTTTTCCTGAGTTGGAACAGCAACCACTTCGATTATTTCGGGCGCTTCGACAGGCAATTCCATCACGCGGCCGTAGAAATGTTTGGGCGGAATTATATAGTAGTCAGCTTTTTTTTTTCTCCATCGAAAGTGATAGAGGCCAATTGCATTAAGCAAAGTTCGACAAGCAAGCGTTGGTTTTGGGACGATTTGAATTTCAAATCACAATCATTGGCGATGTCGATGCCTTGCAAGAGGAAAGAAGTGGAAGTTTTCTGTGATTGCTCAGCGTAAAGTTTCTGAACATTTTCACCCACTTCGAGCAGTGATAAAGTAGATGGTGTTTTGCTGACCAGCAAATCCCTGAAATGCGAAGCCAATCCGGCAATAAAATGATGCCCGTCGAACCCTTTGGAAAGAATGTCGTTGTAGGCGATTAATAAATCCGGTATTTTGTTTTGCAAGATTAAGTCCGTAACGCTGATGTAGGTTTCATAATCGAGCACGCTGAGGTTTTCCGTTACGGCTTGGCGCGTGAGGTTAGTGCCGCAATAGGAAACCACTCGGTCGAAAATCGAAAGGGCATCACGCATTGCACCGTCTGCTTTTTGAGCAATGATATGTAGCGCATCGTCTTCGAAAGTCACGCCTTGGCTTTGGGCTACTTCGGCCAAGTGTTCTTTGGCATCTTTAACGGTGATTCTTTTGAAATCGAATATCTGGCAACGCGAGAGAATCGTCGGGATGATTTTGTGTTTTTCGGTCGTGGCCAAAATGAAGATGGCGTGCTTGGGCGGTTCTTCCAGAGTTTTCAAAAAAGCATTGAAAGCCGCCGAAGAAAGCATGTGCACCTCGTCAATGATATACACTTTATACTGCCCGGTTTGTGGCGGAATGCGCACTTGGTCAATCAGGTTACGAATGTCATCTACTGAGTTGTTTGAGGCAGCATCGAGTTCAAACACGTTGAAAGCAAAATCTTCATTTGGGTCGTCATAACCCGGCTGGTTGATTTTGCGTGCAAGAATTCTGGCACAAGTCGTTTTTCCCACACCACGCGGGCCGGTGAACAGCAGCGCAGAAGCGAGATGGTTGGTTTCGATGGCATTGAGCAAAGTGTTGGTAATGGCTTGTTGCCCGACCACATCCTTAAAGGTCTGCGGACGGTATTTACGCGCCGATACTACAAATTGTTCCATCGTTTTTTATTGGTCAACAAATATAGTGGATTTGTTTGATGCACGGATTTGGTTCTACGCGGATTTGGGGAAAAGTTTTCCACAGCTCACCCCTAAATGTTAGTATTTAGAACAAAACTACTTCTGGGTGAACAGCCCTAGCCCTGATCGCAGCGGTTATCCTTTTGTGGCGGTGTTCGACACAAAAGATTAGAGCGTAGAGCAGGAAACAGCTTCTCATTCAACATTTAAAATTTAAAATTCAAAATAATACAGCTACATTTGCCGCGCAGGCCGCCTTATCGCTGAGCAGCAATGCCCAGAGGAAAGTCCGGACACCACAGGGAAGCATAGCGGGTAACGCCCGTCCGCCAGAAGGCGAGGACCAGTGCAACAGAAAGCAAGTACAGTTCGGCTGTAGTGAAACCAGGTAAACTCTATGCGGTGAAATTTCAAGTATATCGGCTCTTAAGGGCGTCCCGTCCGTTGTCGAAGGGTAGAAAGATGGAGCAATCGAGCAATTGGTTGCCTAGATAAATGATAAGGGCTTCGTTTTCGAAGTACAGAATCCGGCTTATAGGCCTGCTTTTTTTTGAGTGCCTGAGCGGCTTAGTGCCTGAGTGCCTGAGTATTTTTAGGAGCCGGGAACCTGCTTTCCGCTATATCTTTTATTCCGTTGCACTCCATAAAAGGATGCCGCTGCTATCAGGGCTAGGGCATTGTGCTAAGTAGCACTATTCTTCTTCCGATTCGGTCGCTTCAGTCGCGAATTCAAAAAAACTGAAAATCGAACCACCATAACTTTTCTTGAACGAGAAATGCTCTAAATGCTCGAGTTTGGTGTATTTGGAATGTTCGATGACCATCATGCCGTCTTCGGCCAATAAATTGTTTTTGAAAACACCCAGTACGATTTTTTCAAAAGTCGTTTGCTCGAAACCATACGGCGGATCGGCGAAAATCAAATCATACGAACGGTTCGACTTTTCAATAAACGATAGCACATCGCTTTTGATGGCAGCAATATTGAAATCGAACTCGGCAGCGATTTGCTTGATGAACTTCACACAGCCAAAATCGGCATCCACACAGGTAATATCTTCACTGCCGCGCGAGGCAAACTCATAACTGATGTTGCCCGTTCCAGAAAATAAGTCTAAAACAGTAAGTTCGCTAAAATTGAAATGGTTGTTGAGCACGTTGAACAGAGCTTCTTTGCTCATGTCGGTCGTGGGCCGAACGGGAAGATTTTTGGGTGCCGTGATGCGTCGGCCTTTGAATTTGCCTGAAATGATTCTCACGATTGCAACAAAATGAAATGCTTGAGGTTCTCAGCCGTAGAAAGTTCGTTATTCAAAGTCAAGTCAGAAAGATCAAACAAGGAAACATTCCGTACATACTTATATACTATTTGGTAGAATGCATCGCTTTCCGAAATATCGCCCAGAAACTCCAACCGGAAACTCTCGGGGTTCATATTGAGTTGCTCGGCCGTAAAAAGGATATAGTAAATCAAATCCTCGGGTGTTTTATAATCAAACGAGTTGAACAACAACAAATGTTGGTTCTGCACAATCACAATTTCGAAATGGGTTTTCGCTAAGTGCACGAACATTCTTTTATCGTCAACGTTCTTAGACAAATCGAGCAAGCGCGACACCAAAATGGTGTGTATGTGCTTGAAGCTGATTGACTTGAAATGCTTCTCAAATGTTTCGTTTACGTTGGTCTGCGGCACATACACGGTATTCATTGAATAAGTCTGCAAAGCATCATACGCAAAAGCATCGGTTTCGAATACCTTGGTGTTGTATTGCAAATAACTGCCAATATATTGCTCGTTGAACAGCGGCGCGGGCACAAAAGTCGAAAGGTTGTTCTGGTGAAGTACTACCACTTGGTCATAACGTTCTTGAAAAACAGCGTTGTTGTTCAGGGCGTTTTCCAACGATCCGGTACTTTCCAGTTCAAGTTCCTCTAGGTTAAGCACTTGGTGGTTCAGCGTGTCGACCGTACTCAAAACCATCGCATTGGCCGAAACTATCGCGGTCAGCTTGCGGTAAGTTTTCTCGGTAATATTCGCGGCATTCACTAACATAAGCAATTGGCCGTTTGAGTCAGGCCTGCGCAAACTTACGATTTTTTTAGAATGTTTTTTTATTTTTTTAGAAGCCGGGAACCTGCTCTTCGCGGTGCGCGGCACCATGCTGCGATCAGGGCTAGGGCATACCGGTAAGATTCCGTTTCATCCCAAGTCGGTACAATTTCTCTAATACAAGTTAAACCCAATTCAAAAATCACGTACTTTGCATCGAGAAAAATCCACCATGAATTCCGCATCATTTTACAGCATCTTAAAAAGAAACTTTCCTTTTCAACCCACCGAGAAACAGGATATTTTCTTTCAGATGGTTTCGGAATTTATAACTAACGATAACAAGCAGGAAATCTTCGTCTTGAAAGGTTACGCAGGAACTGGAAAAACCACAGTGATTGCTACGATTGTTAATCATTTGGTTGATATTCGTAAGAAATATGTTCTGCTTGCCCCAACCGGTCGCGCGGCGAAAGTGATTGCCAATTATTCGCACAAACCTGCTTTCACCATTCATAAGAAAATCTATTTTCCAAAGAAGAATTCCGGTGGCGGTATGAGTTTTACGCTCAAACCCAACCAACACAAAGACACGATTTTCATTGTCGATGAAGCTTCGATGATCTCTGATGTGAACCAAGATTCGAAGTTGTACGAAAACGGCTCGCTGCTCGACGATTTGATTTCTTATATCTACAGCGGCGCGAACTGCAAAATGATTCTACTCGGCGATACGGCGCAGTTGCCACCGGTGAATTTGTCGCTTTCACCTGCGCTTGATATTGACGGTTTGGGTTTGCACTATCAGAAAGAAATTTATCACATAGAACTTGATGAAGTGATGCGGCAAGAAGAAAATTCTGGAATTCTGTACAATGCGACCGAATTGCGCGAAGTTTTGCGTGAAGAGTTTTATGAGCGTTTCCAGTTCCAGCTCAAAGGCTTCAACGACATTGTGCGGTTGGTAGATGGTTATGATATTCAGGATGCGATTTTTTCGGCGTACAGCAATTACAGCATAGAAGAAACTGCGTTCATCGTACGCTCGAACAAACGCGCCAATGCCTACAATCAACAAATTCGTTCAAGGATTCTCGACAAAGAAAGTGATCTTTCTGCCGGCGATTATTTGATGGTCGTGAAGAACAATTACCATTGGCTCAAGGAAAACGATGCAGCCGGATTTATTGCCAATGGCGACATTATCGAAGTGATGCAAGTGTTCAACATCAAAGAGCTTTACGGGTTCAAGTTCGCCAATGTGAAAATCCGCATGGTCGATTATCCCGAGCAACGGCCTTTTGAAACGGTGCTATTACTCGACACGATTACCAGCGAATCGCCCTCATTGACCTATGAAGAATCCAACCGTTTGTATGAAGCCGTGATGGAAGATTACCAAGACGAAACCACCAAATACAAACGCTTGCAGAAAACCAAGGAAAACGAGTATTTCAATGCGCTGCAGGTGAAATTCTCTTATGCGATCACTTGCCACAAATCACAAGGCGGCCAATGGAAAACGGTTTTTATCGAACAGCCCTATTTGCCTGACGGAATTATTGACCGCGAGTATATTCGCTGGTTGTATACCGCAGTAACTCGGGCCAAAGACCAGTTGTATTTGATTGGGTTTAAGGATGAGAGTTTTTTTTAAGTGCCTGAGTAGCTGAGTGCCTTAGTGCCTGAGTTCGTTTTGGTGTAGGTTGTAAATTTTTTTCTATTCGATGATTTTTTTAAGTGCCTGAGTAGCTGAGTGCCTTAGTGCCTGAGTTTTCTAGAACCTTGGCAAAGTTATTCTTTTACCACTTTTTCAATGTGCGTTCCTTTTTCGAAATGCATTTTCAAGAAATAAACGCCGCTGGATTGGTCAGACAAATCTAGCCTTAGCAATGAGCTTGGGTTGTTTCCAGTCTTCAATATTCTTCCTTGCGCGTCGCATAGTTCAAATGATTTTATGGCTTCGGAAGCACTTACATTCATTACACCTGAACTTGGATTCGGGTACAAATCATAACTGTACGCTTCAAAAGCCGTTTGCCCAAGATTGGTGTTTTCACCTTGCAAGTAAACCGATACCGGAATATAGCCTTGCGCGTCCACGAATCGGGCAGTGGGCACCGTAATTTTGAACGAATGGTCACCTGAAGTTAAATTGCCTAAATTGAGTGTTCTAATCGGAATAACTGACCCGGGGCACCAATTGCTGAAAGATTGCCATTGCGCATTAGTTCTGGGCGTCGGGCCGTAAATACCGTTGGGTTGGGTATTGTAAATACGGTACGGTTCACAGGTAGGTTCTCCCGGACGGTAACTAATAATTTGAGCACCATCGTGGTATATGTAATGGAATCTTCGGTTGTATTCTTCGCCGCCGGCGTTGGCACCATGGTTGGAGGTAATCAGGTAATACTGTGCGTTGTTAATGTTCTGTGGCAAGGTATAGTTGATGGTTCGAACGGTTTGCCCAATAACATCAGTAGCGCCTTCTTCATAATTGTTGAGGTTTTTTTTGAAATTCAAGCTTGCCAAAAAGGTATCGCTAGTCGCCGCGGTTTCGGTGTTGGTAACAAAATCTAGCGTGCCGTAAAACACATCGATTCTTCCGCTGCAACCGGCTACTTGGGTTTGTGCGGCATAAGGCACACCGAAAACTTCCAGTTCTACCCAAAAATCGTAGGCCAGATTCATCGCGCTGTCTTTTAAAATTTTAGCCACATTATCGATATTGAAGACATACGGAACCGACGTGGGCGAAATATTTTTATTCATGAACGGTGTGATGAAACGCCCCAATTCAATTTTTTGTGCGGTGTTGGTATCGTACGAAAGGTCGCCTTTGGGAACCAACACCAGATTGACGTTTCCAATTCTGTCATAATTGTCGCAAGCTGCACTAATCGTGACATTGAGCTGTAATGTACTACCAATAGCACCGAGTTGTTCATCAGATAATTTTGTGGTATACAAATCGTTTCTGAGCCGCGTAAAACCATCGGGAACAGGTTCACTAACGATACTGGCATAGCCATCATAAAAAAGGATATTGTTGTAAATCGAGATGGTTTGCGAATAGGCAGAAGTAAGCATTAAAATGCCTGAAAAAAGGAAAAGTAGTTTTGTTTTCATTTTGGTTGTGTTAGAGTGGTTTACAAATCTAACAAAAAAACAATTGGGGTTGGTTTTTTTTGAGTGCCTTAGTTCCTTAGTGCCTGAGTTTCTGAGTTTTTTTGAGGACGGGTTACGTCTTATTGCTGTTGTTCTTTTTTGAGTACCTTAGTTCCTTAGTGCCTGAGTTCCTGAGTTTTTTTGAGGACGGGTTGCGGCTTATTGCTGTTGTTTTTTTTTGAGTACCTTAGTTCCTTAGTGCCTGAGTTCCTGAGTTTTTTTGAGGACGGTTTGTGGCTTATTGCTGTTGTTCTTTTTTGAGTGCCTTAGTTCCTTAGTGCCTGAGTTCCTGAGTTTTTTTGAGGACGGGTTGCGGCTTATTGCTGTTGTTCTTTTTTGAGTACCTTAGTTCCTTAGTGCCTGAGTTCCTGAGTTTTTTTGAGGACGGTTTGCGTCTTATTGCTGTTCTACTTTTTTAACTGCTTGCTGTTGATATGAGTTGATTTTATAACAATCACAAAGGTTTTACATTTATTACTTGATTTACTGAAACGACTGGTTTAAATCTGAACCAACTAAAGCACTAAGCACTTCCTAGCCCTGATGGCAGCGGCATCCTTTTTAAACCTGCCGGGTTATAGAAACCCGGCAGGTTTAAAAAGATATAGCGTACAGCAGGAAATAGCTTCAAAAAACAAAAACCTCACTATCTTAGCCGCTCAGAACCTTAGCACCTTTGCAATGAAAATCATCGCTGTGATTCCCGCCCGTTATGCCTCGACCCGTTTTCCTGCTAAACTGATGCAGGATTTAGGCGGCAAAACCGTTATTGCCAGAACCTACGACGCAGCGGTTAATACCAAGTTGTTTAACGACGTTTTTGTGGTAACCGATTCAGATTTGATTTTTAACGAGATTGTGTCCGCTGGCGGGAAAGCCATCATGAGCCAAAAAGAGCACGAATCAGGCAGCGACCGAATTGCCGAAGCCGTCGAAAATCTCGATGTGGATATTGTAGTCAACGTGCAAGGCGACGAACCTTTCATTGACCGCGAATCACTGGCGAAAGTGATCGAAGTTTTCAAAAATGACCCAGATAAAAAAATCGATTTGGCTTCACTGATGCGCGAAATTCAAGACCCTGAAGCCATCAACAACCCAAACAATGTGAAAGTGGTCGTGGATCAGAACGGTATGGCACTTTATTTTTCGCGTTCGGTGATTCCTTATCCGCGCGAAGTGAATGTGGGGGTGCATTATTTTCAGCACATCGGGATTTATGCTTTTCGCAAACAAGCGCTGATTGATTTTTACCATTTACCGATGAAGTCGTTGGAAGCTTCAGAAAAACTAGAGCAGTTGCGTTACCTAGAATTTGGCAAACGCATCCGTATGGTAGAAACTTCGCACGTAAGTATCGGCATCGACACGCCAGAGGATTTGGAGCGCGCCCGGAAAATGCTGTAAAATTCTTTTTTACTCCAAGGATTTCACGATTGTTGATTCGTGAAAATTCGTGCAATTCGTGTTTTACTCTTTGTTTTCATGGTCAAAATACCCTTTGCTTTTAATCTGAGTAGAGAAGAAATTCAGAAACAAAACCACAAAAAACAAAAACATTAAGGCTTGGGAGGAAACCAATAATTTTCCCGTCGCCGTCACCGGATGCAAATCGCCATAACCAATTGAAGACGAAGTAATGATGCTGAAATAAACAGCATCTAGTGTATTGGTTAAAGGCTTGTTGAGGTAATTGCCGTGCGAATACAACACCGCGTAGGCGAAAACCACTTCCATATAATTTAGGAACAACAACAAGATAGACCGTTTGTAAGAACGCGGTCTGGAAATTAAATCCGAAGCAAAAATCAAAGTTGGGATATACATCACGGTTTCCAGTAACACGTAAAGCATCAAACCCAGCGCCCACAGCTCTTGCTGCCAATGGTTCCACAAAATAACAATCGGGAAAGTCACTTTGAGCAGGATATAACAATCCATAGCCAAATCTTGGTATTCTTCGCCTTTTTTGGCTGCTAGGTATTTGATGTAGATTCCCGGAAAGAGCAGTTGTGATGAGGATAAAAACAAACGAACAATTTTCTCGATGCCGTTGTCGTCTTGGTGGTCGTTGTTCCAAATCGATTTCAGGTTCAGGATTCTTTTCTGAATCGGGTTGAGCCGAGCCTTTGGAAGCCTAGAGACGTTTCCTAGCAATAATTTTCTGAGAATACGGACGAATTTTTTAAACATCGTTAAACCATTTGTTTTGGCGAAGTTAAGTTAAAATTACCAGCGATTCTATGATGGAAATCAGCTAAAGGCTACTTATTGTATAGGAAATAATAACCTTCCACATTGTCTAGAAAAGCACCGTCGAAACCAGCATCAATGATTTTCTTGACGTAGGAATCTTCGTTCCCGTATATGATTTTCCGCCAGTCATCGTGCCAAAACTGCACATAGAATTCGTCTTCATAACCGGCATACTTTTTTTTAATCCAAGTAGGGTTGCCAATTTGCCAGCTGCGTTGCCAATAATACCGCCAGTTTTCTGCCGCTCCGATATTCACATAAGCAATCACGAGCCGTTTGCCGCCGTTGGCTTTGGTCTTGATTTTGGCGAGGTCTTGCGCAGTGAGCAGTCGGTCGTTGAAAAACAAATCAATGGTAATTAAATCGTAATTTGTAGCAGCCAGTGTAGTTAGCAAAAGGTGTTTGGTTCTAGAATCGACCGGATTGATTAGATAAAGATAATTTTTCGCATCGCTAAGTTTGAGAATATCGTTGGCATTTTCGCCCGGAATTTTCGTCGGAATTTCACGGTAATGCTCGTTGGTTTTCACTCGCGGATAAAGTAAAAATCCTTCTTTGTCGTTGAGGGTTTTCACTTTGTCTATAGCAGCATCATCAGTGATAAAATCGGAGAAAAGCACTTGTTTCTCGGTCTTGATTTTCCGCAGCATGTTGAGCCGATAAGTATCAGTCTTGAGTTTTTCGTTGTAGAAAAGATCTTCTACGGCAATTCCGTCGATGGCCTTGAGATAATCCGTCCGGAACTTTCCCGATGGGTTCATTTTCTCGAAAGCGAGTTCGGGCCCATTTTGCGGAATCACGATAAAACTAGAGTCGATGCTACGTGCATATTTGGAAATGGCGATGACGAAATCTTGCATTTTGATTCCAGCTTGCGTGGTTTTACTTTCCTTAATAGGAGCGAAGGCTACCAAGAGTAAAACCGAGATTAATAATACGAAAGATTTTCTAGGCATCAAGGATTATTTTTTTGAACCACAATCAACTCGTTGTGCTGTTCGATTCTTGGAATGGTGAACACTTTAAAAGGCAATTGTTTAAACTCCGAAATATAGTCATTATTGCGGTGGTTGTGTTTTTCGTTGAGCGTCATAGTGTTGAATAAGATGAACCCAGAAGGTTTTACTAAATCGGCAATGCGACGAATGAAAAATTTCTCGAACAGAAAATTTGGCATGTGCGTATCCTGAAAAACATCAATGATAATCAAGTCGTAGGTTTGTTTGGTTTTCAAGACAAATTCGAAAGCGTCGTCAATCACTAGTTTTAAGTTTTCAATTTGGTTCAGTTGAAAATACTCATTCGCTACTTGAATCACTTCTGAATCGATTTCAACGCCGGTAATTTGGCCTTTACAACCGATTTCATCTACCAGAGTTTTAATCACGCTACCGCCGGCCACGCCCAATACCAAGAGGTTTTGCATCGGTTTGATTTTCTCGAAGCCGATTTTTTTGAGTCCGATTCGAAGCACCCGCTGCAAGCTGCCGTAGGAATAATTCGTGTTTTGCGAATCGAGTACCAATTGCCCGTTGTTCCAGTTGATTTCAATTGATTTACTCAGCGCAGAATTTCGTCGGTAAACCCGCATCGGAATAAAATAGCTAAGTACCTTGCGCAGCATTTGTAATTATTTTTCTCAAAAATAGCAGATAAATGTTAATTTTACAGCACTTGCCCAGAATGTAATCAACAATTTCCTTATGAAACAAAGCCTCTATCGGTTCATTTTCTTTCGTTTGATGGGTTGGAAGATAATCGGGACGGTTTCGCCTGAAATTAAAAAATGCGTGCTCATGGTGATGCCACACACGAGCTGGCACGATTTCTATTTGGGACTTTTTACCAGAGGTATTCTGGGTTTAGAGATGCATTATGTGGGCAAGAAAGAGTTGTTCCGATTTCCGTTTGGCTGGTATTTCCGATGGATGGGCGGCACACCGCTTGACCGCACCGGAGGTTTGAACAGAGTAGATGCGATTGCTGAAATTTTTCGAAACAAAACCGTTTTTCGCATGGCCATTTCTCCTGAAGGAACAAGAAAGAAAGTCAGCGAACTCAAGACCGGCTTTTATTATATTGCAGTCAAAGCCCAAGTTCCTATTATTCCGGTGGCTTTCGATTTCCAAAATAAACAAGTGCGAATTGGGCAGCCTTTTTATCCCACGGGCAACTACGAAGCCGATATGAAAATTCTTTTGCCCCATTTTGCTGGCGTCAAAGGAAAAATTCCGGAGAACAGTTTCGAGTATCGCCCATAATTATTTATCATTAGCATGAATTATCAATTTTTAGCCGAAGAATATCAGGAAAAGACATTGTCAGGCCGTTATATCACACTGAACAACATCGAACCTTTATTACAGCAATGGAATACGGACGGCCAACTCGATATCGTAGAAAGCTCTGTTTTAGGGCAACCTTTATATAGGTATAAAATAGGTCAGGGCAATACGCGCATTTTAATGTGGTCGCAAATGCATGGTAACGAAAGCACGACGACCAAAGCTGTATTCGATTTGTTGCAATTTTTGCATAGCGATGAAGCATTGGCCCAACGATGGTTGTCGCATTTTACCTTGATGATTCTGCCCATGCTCAACCCTGACGGTTCCGAAGCTTATACACGTGAGAACGCTAACGGTATAGATTTGAACCGCGACGCACAGAATTTATCACAGCCCGAAAGCAGGTTGTTGCGCCAATGTTTTGAGGAGTTTCAGCCGCATTATTGTTTCAACTTGCACGACCAGCGCACGATTTATGGCGTTGGCGATTCGAATTTACCTGCCACCGTTTCTTTTTTGGCACCAGCTTTTAACCTACAACGCGAGATAAATGCAACTCGTGAAAAAGCCATAGCGGTAATTGTTGCTATGAACGAAGTTTTGCAACAATTCATTCCCGGGCAAGTCGGGCGTTTTGACGATGCGTTTAATTTGAATTGCGTCGGCGATACTTTCCAATCGTTTGGCGCACCGACGATTTTGTTTGAGGCCGGACATTTTCAAGAAGACTATCAGCGCGAAGCAACACGGAAATATATATTTATTGCGCTTCTTGCGTCTTTACAATTCCTTAACGAAAACGTTGTAGTTCATAATAAAACGGATGATTACTTGAAAATTCCTCAAAATAAGGTCGTTTTTTTTGATATTGTTTATAAAAATGTCAAGATAAATTATGATGGTATTGAAAAAAATACGAATTTCGCCGTTCAATTTAAAGAAGAGTTGATTAACGGCCAGCTTTGCTTTAACGGATATTTTGCCCAGATTGGAGATTTAGAAAATTATTTTGGGCATGTTGTATTTGATGCTCAAGGAGCAGTTTATTCAGATTCAACTGACAATATTCCGAAATTAGATGTAAAAGCAGATTTTTGGTTAGATAAAAACATTAAAATTGTTAATGGCCGGATAAATAGTTAATAATTTTCTGGATTTGTAGCGAATAATTCAACTGTTCTTTTTACATTTAGCCAAAACATAACACTAGCAATATTTATGAGCAAGTTTCGATTAGATGAAGTAGATCACCAGATCTTAGACATGTTGATTGACAATACCAGAATTCCGTTTACTGACATTGCCAAAAAGTTACTGATTTCCGCGGGCACCGTGCACGTGCGCGTCAAGAAAATGGAAGACGCCGGTATCATTATGGGTTCGTCGTTAGTGCTCGACTATGACAAATTGGGTTATTCGTTCATTGCCTACATTGGGGTTTTTCTGAACAATACTTCACAAACCAAATTCGTTTTGGAGCGCATCAACGAAATTCCATACATTACTGTGGCTTCGGTTACAACAGGGAAATTCAACATTTTCTGTAAAATCCGTGCGAAAGACACCAAGCACGCCAAAGAAGTCATCTTCATGATCGACGACATCGAAGGCGTTTACCGCACCGAAACCATGATTTCACTCGAAGAAAGCATCAACGACAAAAAGCGTCTAATGCACACGATTTTCAAGAACATGTAAACTTTTCAATCACGATATTTAAAACCTCAAGTAATCCTTGGGGTTTTTTATTTGGCACTAGTTCCAAAAATATAGAAGACGAATTGGTGTAAATTCGCGGAATTCGTGTTAACTTTTGCTCAAATTCATCTTATCATGTATACGCTGACCAAAATCGAACGGTTCCATCAGAATGTGTTATCGAAATATCACGTTTACAACAGCGTGTTTTTGACTTTGCCTTTCGATGCGATTGACAATACCGGCGTGCTCTTGCCACTGTTTTCCGAAGTTTGCGAAAAGGGCTTCCAACGGCAAGAAACACCAATTGAGATTGTAAATTTCTTCAATCAAAAATATTTGGACAATGCCGACGAGCATCATAAAATCGGTTTGTTGTTTCGTTTTATCCAATATATTGAGCGTCAGATTGTGTTGTTTGACGCGATTGAAGATGCCGCCTTTCCGATTGTCAATAACCTGGAAGGAAAAGGCTCTTTGCGCGACAGTAAAGAAACGGCTGACGGTCAAGGTAAGGCCGAGGCTTTTCGGGATTTTTTAAACGAGTTCAAAGTCAGAACGGTGCTTACAGCGCATCCGACGCAGTTTTATCCGGGTTCTGTGCTGGGCATTATCACCGATTTAACGGCCGCGATTCGTCAAGACGATTTGGTCAAGATTAAAGAATTGCTCTCGCAGTTGGGCAAAACGCCTTTCATCAAAAAGCAAAAACCAACACCATTCGACGAGGCGGTAAGTTTGACTTGGTACCTTGAAAACGTTTTTTACCAAACTTGTGGTGCCATGCTTTCGTATATTCAAAAGAATGTTTTTGCCGGTGCGGAACTCAAGAACCCGATTTTCAATTTAGGTTTTTGGCCCGGTGGCGACCGCGATGGCAATCCGTTTGTTACTACGGAGATTACGCTTCAAGTAGCTGAACGTTTGCGCTCGTCTATTTTGAAAAATTATTACAAGGATATTCGCAATCTCAAACGCAAACTGACTTTCAATAAAGTTGATGTTCTGATTGCCGATTTAGAGCAGAAGATTTATCGCTCGGTGTTTTATTCCGAAGGGGCTATTTTTATTACCGTAGCTGCTTTTGAAAAACAACTGCATCAAATCAGGGAAATTATTATCGAAGAACACCAATCCCTGTATTTGGATGAGATCAACGATTTGATCAATAAGGTCAAGTTGTTCGGGTTTCACTTTGCTTCGCTCGATTTGCGTCAGAACAGTAAGATTCACGATGCCGTTTTCGCCGATTTGTTTAAAGTTGATGAGAATTTCCAGTCGAAATCGATCACTGAGAAAATGAAGCTGTTTCAGCAAAATTATCCCAAGTTAATCGCAGACAATTTTGGTAGCCTTACCCGCGCGACCATCGAATCTCTCTATGCGATGAAAACCATACAAAATAAGAATGGCGAGCCTGCTTGCAATCGTTACATCATTAGCAATTGCGAAAGCGCTTGGCATGTGATGCAGGTTTTGGCTTTGGCGCAAAGCTGTGATTGGGAACATCCAACACTTGACATCGTGCCGCTTTTTGAAGTAATCGATGATTTGCAAAATGCCCCGGAAATTATGGAGCAATTGTACAACAATCCGATTTATAAAAAGCATTTGCAAAGTCGGGGTAACCAACAAACAGTGATGCTCGGTTTTTCTGATGGCACCAAAGACGGCGGCTACCTGATGGCCAACTGGAGTATTTATAAAGCAAAAGAAAATATCACTTCGGTGTCCAGAAAATACGGTATTAAAGTAATTTTCTTTGACGGTCGTGGCGGACCACCTGCGCGCGGCGGCGGGAAAACGCACCAGTTTTATGCTTCATTAGGGCGTTCTATCGAAAATTGTGAAATTCAAGTCACTGTGCAAGGGCAAACCATCAGTTCCAATTTCGGAACGCCGGATTCTTGCCGGTACAATTTAGAAAATTTACTCAGTGCGGGCGTGAGCAACCAACTGTTTGACCAAACGCAAGCGACGTTGACCGAAAGCCAGAAATCGATATTGGATGAATTGGCGCAAATCGGGTATCAGCGATATTCTAATTTCAAGAAGCATCCGAAGTTCATTCCTTATCTAGAGCAGATTAGTACCTTAAATTATTATGCGAAAACCAATATTGGCAGCCGCCCGAGTAAAAGAAGCAATTCCGATACGCTAGATTTTTCAGAACTGCGAGCGATTCCGTTTGTCGGTTCGTGGAGCCAACTCAAACAAAATGTGCCTGGATTTTTTGGCGTTGGCAGTGCGTTAAAGCATTTTGAGCAATCAGGTCGTTGGACACAAGTGCAGCATTTGTATCGCGATTCGCTTTTTTTCAGGACTTTACTCGAAAACAGTATGATGTCTTTGGCAAAATCATTCTTTCCGCTGACGGCTTACTTAAAAGACGATCCGGGATTTGGTGCTTTTTGGCAAATTATTTACAACGAATACCTTGAAACTAAACGATTACTACTTAAAATAGCGGGTCATAGCGAACTTATGGAAAATTATCCCGACGGCAAGGCTTCCATAGCGATGCGTGAGAATATTGTCAAGCCGTTATTGGCTATTCAGCAGTACGCGCTGCTTCGAATCAGTCAGTTGCAAAAACAAGAGAATGCCGATACCCAACTAATCGAAACCTACCAGAAATTAGTCACCCGTTCGTTATTCGGAAATATTAATGCCAGCCGGAATTCGGCGTAAAACTTTAACTAATGAAAGTCAATCAATTACCAAACACGGAATACGCAGTACACTACGCGCCATACATTGCAGCGGTTTCCAACGAATACAACCTAATAGAAGAACTCGAAATATCTGTACATCGATTGATTAAATTCGTGCAAAACATCCCGATGGACAAATTTGATTATCGTTACGCCGAAGGTAAATGGACAATCAAAGATATTCTATTGCATTTGATTGATGCCGAACGGATTTTTGCCTATCGGGCGTTACGGTTTGCGAGAAAAGACAAAACCCCTTTACCTAGTTTCGACGAGAATGTTTATGTGGATGAAGCCCGAGCCAACACACGTAGCATTCAGGATTTACTTACCGAATTGGCCGTGGTGAGGCAAGCCACTTTGTCATTGTTCAAGAGTTTTTCTGAGGAAGATTTATTGCAAGTAGGCACCGCTTCCAATCATCCGATGTCGGTTAGGGCTTTGGGCTTTGTGATTATTGGGCATCAGAACCACCACCAGCGGGTTTTTGTGGAGCGGTATCTTTGAGAGGACCGCTTCGCTGTAGGACCGCTTTGCTTTAAGACCGCTTCGCTGTAGGAAGTCGTTGTTTAAAGAATTTAAATCAGTGCTTCGCACCAGGACTTTAGTTTTTCTTCAAACTTGACTGTGTTGGCTGGGCTTGTGGAGGGCATGACGTGGAATTCAATGCCATCTAAGTTTCCAAATTTCTTCATGAAATACCGGTGGCTTTCTTTGCCATTGAACAAGATTTTTCTGATGCCCGGAAATTCCTGCAACAAACCCGGAATGTCGTTCTCCTGATGGTTTTTGATATTGACATCGAGGCTGCCTTCGCGCTCGCAGTTTGCCAGTACATCCCAAAGGACGATTCGGTTCTCTTTGATAAGTTGGACTTTAAACTCAAAATTCTCAGGAACAATGCCATCTGAAAAAACCGTAAAGAGAATTTTCCAAAATTGGTTCTGCTTGTGCGCGTAATATTCCTGTTGTTGTAAAGACATCGCGCCGGGCATTGTGCCTAAAATCAGGATTTGCGCATTAGGGCTAGTAATAGGCGGAAAGGAACTAATCATGTGCAGCGATAAAAAAAGGAACCCGAAAGTTCCTTAGTTGTATTTATAATTTGTTTTTCTTTATTCGTCGTCGTCGTCATCTTCGTCGTCGGCGATATCATCTTCATCGTCCTCATCATCGTCGTCGTCATCGCCATCATCGTCTGAGCCGCCCGGATCTTTAGTGATATCTACTTCTTCCTCATCATCATCTTCCGAAGGCGCGTCTTCGTCGTCGATATCAATGCCTTTGATCACATCGATTGGTTCTACGATATCGTCTAGATCGTCGTCTTCTTCAAATTTTTCGAGTCGGCTCGCGAGTTTGGTGCTCACTTTTACTAAATAAATCGTGTCTTCAGTGCGCACTTCTACGGCTTCAATCAATTCGTTGTGGGCGTTGCGGAAGCGGATGATGTTCGAGTCATCGTAGCCGTCAGGGAATTTTTCCACCAATAAGGTAAGGATTTCGTTGGTCAGTTTAGAGTAATCAACAATAATTCTTCTCATAGTTTATTATAAATCAAGTAGGTAAGCAAAAATTAGTGGGGCTACAATTGTAGCATCGGATTCAACAATGAATTTTGGAGTATGGATATCGAGTTTTCCCCAAGTAATCTTTTCGTTCGGCACAGCGCCGGAATAAGAACCGTAACTGGTAGTCGAATCTGAAATCTGGCAGAAATAACTCCAGAACGGCACATCGTGCATTTCCATATCTTGGTACAACATCGGCACGACGCAAATAGGGAAATCTCCGGCGATACCACCACCAATCTGGAAGAAACCGATTCCTTTTCCTTCGCAGTTTTTAGTGTACCAATCGGCCAACCACATCATGTATTCAATCCCGCTTTTCATGGTTGTGGGCTTGAATTCACCTTTGATGCAATACGATGCGAAAATATTTCCCATGGTGCTGTCTTCCCAACCTGGAACGACTATCGGCAGGTTTTTTTCTGCGGCGGCGACCATCCAGGAATCTTTCGGGTCGATCTCGTAATATTGTTTCAGAACGCCGGAATTGATCATTTGGTACATGAACTCGTGCGGAAAATAACGCTCGCCTTTCGAGTCGGCATTGTTCCAAATATCGTATAAATGCGATTGCAATCTGCGGAAAGCTTCTTCTTCAGGAATGCAAGTATCGGTAACGCGGTTGTAGTGGTTTTCGAGTAAATCCCATTCTTCTTGTGGGCTCAAATCGCGGTAGTTCGGCACGCGCTTATAGGAATTGTGGGCCACGAGGTTCATGATGTCTTCCTCGAGGTTGGCGCCGGTACACGAAATAATGTGTACTTTGTCTTGACGGATCATCTCAGCCAATGATTTGCCCAATTCGGCGGTACTCATGGCGCCGGCCAATGAAATCAGCATTTTGCCGTTGTCGAGCAAATGGGCTTCGTATCCTTTAGCAGCGTCAACCAGTGCGGCGGCATTGAAGTGCAAATAGTGTTTCTCGATAAATTGACTGATGGGTCCTTTACTCATAATAATGTGGTTTGTGATTCTGTAGCCCTAGCCCTGATGGAAGCGGTTATCCTTTTGCGCTGGCGTTCAGCGCGAAAGATATAAGCGTACAGCAGGAATCAGCTCCTGAAAATCATTTTCAAAAATAAATTATTTTTTATTATATCCTAATATGTTGAGCACTTCTTCTGAAGTTTGTTGCTCAGAGAAAATCTCGGTCGCCAAAATGCCGTTTTCGTCGCGGTCGATCAAGATGTGGCGCGGCTGTGGAATCAGGCAGTGGTGCAATCCGCCGTAGCCGCCAATGGTTTCCTGATAGGCGCCGGTATTGAAAAAGCCGATGTACAAAGGTTTTTCCTTGTTGTACTTGGGCAGGTAGATGGCGTTCATGTTCTGCTCGGAGTTGTAATAGTCGTCGCTGTCGCAGGTCAAGCCGCCAAGCAAAACGCGCTCGTAGGTGTCGTTCCAGCGGTTGATGGCCAGCATGATGAAACGCTTGTTGATGGCCCAAGTATCGGGTAAAGTGGTGATGAAAGACGAGTCGATCATGTTCCACTTTTCGCGGTCGTTTTGTTGTTTCTGATAGAGAATTTGATAAATCGCGCCGCCGCTTTCGCCCACGGTAAACGAACCGAATTCAGTGAAAATGTTCGGTACTTCTACTTCTTCCTCGTCGCAGGCGATTTTAATTTGGTTGATGATCTCGTCGATCATGTATTGGTAATCGTATTCGAAAGCGAGTGAATTCTTGATCGGGAAACCGCCGCCAATGTTGAGTCCGTCGAGTGTCGGGCATTCTCTTTTGAGCGCGATGTATACTTTGATACATTTTACGAGCTCGTTCCAGTAGTAAGCCGTATCGTTGATGCCCGTGTTGATGAAAAAGTGCAGCATCTTGAGCTCGAGATTCGGGTTTTCCTGAATTTGCTTGCGGTAAAACTGAACGATATTCTTATATCCAATGCCCAAACGCGAAGTATAGAATTCAAATTTCGGTTCTTCTTCGGCGGCAATCCGGATGCCGATTTTGAACTTGCCTTTGATTTCGGCTTGCAACAAATCGAGTTCTTCGTAATTGTCGATGATTGGAATGGTGTTCTTGTGCCCATTGTTGATCAAGCGCGCGATGTTTTCCACATATTGGTCGCGTTTGAAACCGTTGCAGATCACGTAAGTGCTTTTGCTGATTTTGCCTTCCGAAAGCAGGTTTTCGACAATATTGATATCGAACGCAGAAGACGTTTCAATATGGATATTGTTCTTGAACGCCTCGTTCATGATATAGGAAAAATGCGAGCTTTTGGTGCAGTAACAGTAGTAGTATTTCCCTTCGTACTTGTTTTTTTCCATCGCATTACGGAACCAATTCTTGGCGCGTTTGATGTTGCTAGAAATTTGCGGCAAGTAAGTGAATTTCAGCGGTGTTCCGTATTGCTCCACGAGTTTCATCAAATCGATGTTGTGGAATAACAGGTTGTCTTTGTTGAGCGTGAATTCTGCTTGTGGGAAATAATAGGTTTGGTTGATCAGGTCGAAATATTTGGTATTCATTGAAAGGCTGTGGTTTTTAGATTAAAAATGAACTAGTGGTCCGTTTCGAATCTAAAATTCAAACCCTGATATTCGCGTAAATGATCGGCAATTTTTCGTTGAATGAGCTGGTGAGGGAGAACACTTCCCAAACCGAAACCGAATTGGGTGTCAAAACGCCCTTCAATATCTTGCGGAAAGATTTGTGGTTTTCGCTGCCAGCAAAGGCTGCGTGGGCGTTATGGTTGTTGTTATTCATCAGGGCAAATGTAAAAAATAAAATATTTCTTGTGCAATCGTTTTGATTAAAAAAATGTCAAGATTTCCAGATTATTTTAAGGGTTTGAAAATAGGGTAATTGACCCAGGGAAATGGGGTCGATATCCTAACAGGTACTAGGCTTGATAATCTTGAAAGGCAGCAAGGATCAATTCTTTTTCAGCCGTTTGGTCGATTTTGATTTGACCGATGGCTTCAATGAGCGCGAATTGCACCGTTCCGTATTCGTTTTTTTTGTCGTGTATCAACAAATCCAAAATAGGTTCAATGTCTACTTGTTCAAAAATAATCGGTTCAAAGATACCCGAAATAGTGTCTTTGATTTGGCGGTAATCGGCCTCGGAAATCCAACCTTTTTTCCAAGACAAATAACTTTCCAGAACCATTCCGGCGGCAATTGCCTCGCCATGCAGCAAGTTGTTTTTGTTAGGGTTTTCAAGGAAATGACTCTCAATCGCATGGCCCAAAGTATGCCCGAAATTCAGTGCTTTTCTGATGCCGTTTTCGGTTGGGTCTTGCTTTACGATTTCGTTCTTGATTTCGATCGAGCGGTAAATCAGCGCATTCAAATCTTGAGCGTCGAGTTGTTTTAAATCAAGAAATTTTTCCCAGTAATCTTTATCGTAAATCAAGCCGTGTTTGAGCATTTCCGCCAAACCAGAACGCATTTCGTTTTGCGGTAAAGTATCGAGATAATCTGAATCAATCAGCACCATTTGCGGCACATTGATTACGCCGATTTGGTTTTTCAGTACGCCCAAATCCACGCCGTTTTTTCCGCCTACCGAGGCATCGACCATCGCCAATAAAGTGGTTGGAACATGAATGAAATCAATCCCGCGTTTGAAAGTGCTTGCGACAAATCCGCCTAAATCAGTGACCACGCCGCCACCCAGATTGATAATGACGCTTTTTCGGTCGGCGCCGAGTTCGGTCAGCACGTTCCAGATTTCCACGCAGGTTTCGATAGTTTTGGAACTTTCTCCGGATTCGAATTCGATGATTTCGATAGCAATTTCCGTAGCCAGAAAAGGCAAGAATTTCCCCAAGCAATATTCGTTGGAATGGCTGTCGGTGAGAATAAAGATTGAAGAGTATTTCGAGGCCGCCAAATGCGCGTTCAAAGCTTCGTAACCTTGCGCGTTGAAATAAATCGGATAGCCATTGGCTTGAAGGACAGACATAAAGGATTGTGTAATTTTCGGGCGCAAAATACGGCAATTTTTGATTAGATTTTAATCCGTAGTCGTTATATTTGTCCTATTATCAAAACTACCATGGAAAAAATCTTCAATGACACCCAAGTCGCCTTTGCCCTGAAAAGTGATACCGAATTAGACCGCGCTTATTTCCTGTTCAAACTCATCGATAGTCAGCCGCTAGTGCGCATTGGTACTGCCGTGACCAACTTTGCGATCAAAGCGCATTTGCCGGTAGAGGGTTTGATCCGCGCGACAGTTTTCGACCATTTTTGTGGTGGGGTAAATGAAGACGATTGTTTACCGGTAGTGGATAAAATGTATACCAAAGGCGTTTCGTCTGTTTTGGATTATTCCGTGGAAGGAAAAGAAGAAGAAGCGCAGTTTGATGCCGCTCTTGAAA
Source organism: Flavobacterium lotistagni (assembly GCF_011392125.1). Lineage (GTDB taxonomy): Bacteria > Bacteroidota > Bacteroidia > Flavobacteriales > Flavobacteriaceae > Flavobacterium > Flavobacterium lotistagni. The sequence continues at coordinate 141,753 of NZ_JAAJBU010000007.1, read as the reverse complement.
TGACTTTAAAAACGATTGAGTTCGCTAAAGAACGTCAGGCGATTCCGTTTGCGGTTTTTAAGCCCACGGGTTTCGGTAGGTTGGATTTGTATGAAAAACTCGGTTCCGGTGAAAAATTAAATGATGCTGAACAAATAGAATGGGAAAAAGTCGTGAACCGCTTTGATATGGTTTGTAAAGAAGCCCACGCTAAAGATGTCGCGCTTTTGATTGATGCCGAGGAAAGCTGGATGCAAGATGCTGCCGATGAGCTCGTCACCGAAATGATGCGCCGTTACAACAAGCAGAAAGCGATTGTTTTCAACACTTTGCAAATGTACCGTTGGGACCGTTTGGATTATCTGAAGAAACTACACGAAGTAGCAAAAGCAGAAGGGTTTTTCATCGGAATGAAACTCGTGCGTGGCGCATATATGGAAAAGGAAAACGCGCGCGCTGAGGAAAAAGGTCATCCGTCACCAATTTGTGTTTCGAAGGAAGCGACCGATATCAATTACGACGCTTCGGTGCATTATATGGTAGAACACCTCGATACCATGGCCATTTTTGCCGGAACGCATAACGAAGAAAGTTCGTATAAACTGATGCAACTCATGCAAGAGAAACGCATTGCTAAAAACGATCCGCGCATTTGGTTCGGGCAACTTTATGGCATGAGTGACAATATCAGCTATAATTTGGCAGCAGCCGGTTATAATGTAGCAAAGTATCTTCCTTTCGGACCGGTGCGCGATGTGATGCCTTACTTGATTCGCCGCGCCGAAGAAAATACTTCAGTAGCCGGACAAACCAGCCGCGAACTCACTTTGCTAAAAACCGAACGCGACCGCAGAAGGGGAAAATAAACTCGGGTTGCAAAGATTTACAGATGCAGAAAATAAACACAAATTCCACTAATTTACACTAATTAATTCGTGGAATTCGTGTTTAATCTTTCTTCGGATACAACAACCTAAAGGCATTAAACATAGCTGGATGTGATGAAGTCGCGTGGTCTTCTTCAGGCATATAATCGAAATACACTTTCAGGTTTTTGTTTTTGGATTGTAGGAGTTTCTCGGCTAGGATATTGGCATCAACTTCCATCACATGCGGATTTTTACTAGTTGCTAAACCTTCTTTTCCCACACCAATATAAACTTTTGTATTTTGGGGAAAAGTTTCTTTTAAAATCTGTGAATCTTGTTTTAAAATACTGCCGTCGTTCCACCATAAACTTGGGCTAATGATGATGTAGCGATTGAATAAGGCAGGCCGTGTCAGTAATATTTCTGTGGCCAACAATCCACCTAATGATTGTCCGATGATGGTACTTTGCGCAGTGCCTTTGTATTTACTTCGGATAAAAGGCTGGAGTTCTTTTTCTATGAAGTCCATAAAGTTTTGCGAGCCGCCAGTGGTGGGAAATCGTTTTTTTTCTACTTCCACCAAAGTCGGGAAAGTGAAATCACGCTTGCGATCCGTATTGGCAATGCCCACGACTATCGATTGCGGAATACGGTCAATCCACGAGAAAGTATTGTATTGCACCAATCCGACCGTGTGGATAAAATCTTCATCAGCGCCGCCATCGAGCAAGTAAATCACCGGATAATGAATGGTGTCGTTGGCTTTGTATCCTTCGGGCAAATAAATATTGATGGTTCGCTTCTCGGATAAAATTTTTGATTCCAGCTCGTCGGTGTAACCCAATACAAAAGGCTTTGAGTTTTTGGTTTGCGCTACTGAAATAAATGAAATTCCCAATAACAAAATAAGCGTAATTTTATTCATAGATGTCATTTTATGTATGGCTAAACTGAAGCTGGCTCAGGTTTTTATATGTCCCGTTTTCAATTTCCATTAATTGAGCGTGTGTGCCTTGTTCGGTAATTTTTCCTTGGTCGAGAACAATAATCGAATCCGCTGAACGAATCGTTGAAAGTCGATGTGCGATGATGATGCTCGTGCGACCTTCCATCAATATTTCTAGCGCTTCTTGCACTAGTTTTTCACTTTCGCTGTCGAGTGAAGAGGTAGCTTCGTCCAAAATTAGGATACTCGGATTTTTGAGCAGCGCGCGCGCAATCGCAATGCGTTGGCGTTGACCGCCCGAGAGTTTGATGCCGCGTTCGCCCACAATGGTTTCCATTTTTTCAGGGAAACTTTCAATGAAATTTAGCGCGTTGGCTTGTTGGGCAGCTTTGATAATTTCGGCATCGGTGGCGCCAGGTTTTCCGTAGGCAATGTTCTCGCGAATCGTTCCGCCAAACAAAATTACATCTTGTGGAACAATGCTCATGTGTCCGCGCAAAACTTCTAACGGATAATCACCGATGTCTTTGCCGTCAATTTGAATGCTTCCACCATCGATGTCATAAAACTTCAAAAGCAGCGAAGCAATGGTTGATTTTCCAACGCCACTCGGACCGACGATGGCTATTTTTTGACCGTGCTTGGCCTCGAAACTCACGTCTTTTAATACCTGAACTTCTTTGCGCGACGGATAACTGAAAGCCACCTTTTGGAAGCTAACATTTCCATTGATTTTGTATTCTTGTTCGGTTTGTCCAATTTTTTCCGGGGTTTCTTCAAGCAATTCAAATACGCGCTCGGTGGCTCCGATGGCTTTTTGAATTTGGGCATAAAGCTCAGCAATTCCGCCAAAAGAAGCACCTACAAAAGTTGAATACAATACGAACGAAATTAGTTGCCCGACACTCATTTCTCTGCTGATGCTTAATTGTACACCATACCAAACCACGGCTACAATCGAACCGAACAAGCAAAAGATGATGAACGAAGCAAAATAGCCGCGATATTGTCCGCCTTTGATGGCCAGACTAACCACTTCGCGCACTTTGGTGGTGTAGCGCGCAATTTCGTAAGCTTCATTGGCAAAGGCTTTGACGATGCTGATGCCTTGCAGAGTTTCTTCAACAATGACTTGGCTTTCGGCAACTTGATCTTGTACTTTTTTGGAATATTTGCGAATAAATCTCCCGAAGATAACTGCCGCTACAGCTACTAATGGCACCACCGCCAGCATGAGTAAAGTGAGTTTAAAACTCTCACTAGCCAAAAGAATAATTCCTCCAATAATCAAAATAAATTGGCGCAAGAATTCTGCAATAGTAGAGGTAAGTGTGTCTTGAATTTGTGAAATATCCGCGCTGATGCGACTATTGAGTTCGCCCACGCGCTTTTGTGAGAAGAACGACATCGGCAATTTGATTAGGTTTCCGTAGAGTGCTAATCGTAGGTTGGCCAAAGTGTTTTCGGTGAAATTGACAAAAAGGGAAAGCCTGAAAAAGGAAAAAAACGATTGCAAAAATAAAATACCGACCAAACCCAAAGCGATGTTGTTGGCCAGTTTTGTATCGTGGTTTTTGACGCAATCCACCAACATGCCCATGAGCTTAGGAAACGCTAGGGCTGTGGCTCCGGTCAGCAGTAAAAAAAACAAACCGAGGAAAAACTTCCATCGGTGTGCTGCTGAAAACTGAAATATTAAAGTCGCTTTTTGTAGCGAACTGGCCGTGATTTTTGACTTCGGTAAATCGTTTTCTTTGAATCGGCTCATAAGTTAACATTTGGCGCCAAATGTAATTCATCTGAAATAATGCTACAAAATCGCTGACTAGCTTTGAACCAGAATTAACAAAAGATTATCAATCGCGTGAGTTGCTATGGATGATTCGAATACACCGAGTTTTCAATGTTGATATAAAAATTGTCTAAATCAGAATTGTCAACTACGCCATCTCCATTTAAATCGGTATTCAAGTAACCAAAATTAGAATTTTCGATGTCGACGAAAAAGGTGTCAGAATCTGAGTTGTCAATTACTTCATCTTGATTGATGTCGCCGTTATAAAAACCCCAAACACCACTTTCGAGTTGTGTCATGTTCGAACCAAAGGCCTTGTTGGCTTGATTGGTAAAATCATAACTTACACTCGAAGTACTGAATGTGATTGCCGAACCGCTCCATGTTTGTATAGCTGATCGGTGCTTGACCGCAATATAATACGAACCAGATAAAGCAGGGAAAGTAACTACCGCGGTTCCGTTTGTTTGTAAAACTGCAGTGGTTGTGAAGTCGGTGGCAAATGTTGACGCATTTCTTAATTCAACAGTGATGTCATCTACGTCTGTTGCACTTGATCCAACGCCTTGATTGGATTTAACCGCTTTCATTTCATCAATAGAATTGTCGTAGTAATCGGCGATAAATAGTTTGAGGTTTAAAGTAGTATTCGAAGGCACAATGACCACTGTATAATCTTCTACTTGTCCGTAAGAAAAAGTTTCACAAGCCGTTGGAACGCCATTGTATTTTAACGAAACACGCATTCTAGTTGTACCCAAGGTAGCTGTAAGCGGAACGGTGAAAGTGCCGGTAATAGGTGTGGTCGTCGAAGCAGCTCTGGTGTAGACAGTTTCGCCAGCATCGGTAAAATCTCCGTCGCGATTGTAATCAATATAAACAGCGTAACCTTCAGGATAAACGGTTCCGGTCCAGGTTGGTGTAATCGAAATCGTTGGGGTACTTCCTAAAGTAAGATTGGTCGAAAGATTAGTGAAATCGGTATATCCTGTTCCGCCAGTCGAAGTATTGTTGATGGTTCCAATGGTTACGTTGCCAATTAGCTCGTCTGCTACGCTGTTTCCTTGCGAAGTACAGTAAGTAAATGCTGCGGTGGTTATTGAAACTACATTGCTTGAAACAGAAACATTTCCGGCTTCATCTCTTGCTTTTACTGAAAAAGAATAGGAAGTCAACGGGCTCAATCCGGTAACGGTGTATGTTGTTGACGCAGTAGTTCCGATCAGCGTTGCCCCTTGATAAACATCGTATGCAGTAATCGCAACATTATCGGTGGCACCCGACCACGAAAGTACTGTCGAGTTAGAAGTTGTAGAGGAAGCACTTAAAGTTGGAGCAGAAGGCGGAGTAACATCAGGAGCTTGGGTAGTAACATTTACTACATTGCTATTTGAAGAAACATTTCCTGCGGCATCTTTTGCTCTGACAAAAAAGGTGTAGGCGGTAGCGGCAGTTAGGCCTGTAACCAAATAAGTGGTGGTGGTTCTGTTAACTAAAAACACACCATTTCGATACACGTCATAACTCACAACTCCAACATTATCAGTGGCTCCAGTCCAAGAGAGAAAAGTTGACGTAATGCCTGTTAGGCTGTTGGTTAAAACAGGAGCAGTAGGCGGAGTGCTGTCATTGGCAAGCGTCGTTACGCTGACCGAATTGCTGTCAACGGAAAGATTCCCATCGGCGTCTCGGGCTTTTACTGTAAAAGAATAGTTGGTTGATGCACTCAAACCAGTAACAGTGAAAGTGGTGGCAGTCGATGTGCCAATTTGTACTCCATTTCTATAAATAACATAACTAGCCACTGCAATGTTATCGGTGGCTCCTGACCAACTTAATAGTGTTGCGTTATTTGTAGTGTTTGAAGCCGCAAGTGTTGGTGGTGTAGGAGCGGTAGTGTCTGCAGTTCCCGCAGTAATGGTAAAGTTAGTGTTGGAAACATCATAAAAAATATGATTTGAACCTGCAATCATGATGCGATTGGTAGTGCCGGCCACATTCGGAATAGTAACCGCTTGAGTACCATCATTCGGAGTTCCGGCCACTAAAGTTATTGGAAAAGTAAGCCCGCCATTGGTCGATAAAAGGATATCCACATTGGCACAATTAATACCATTTGCCGTAGTGCCTGCAACATCCCAAGTAATGGTTTGCGAAGTATTTCCAACATAAGATACCGCAGTATTCGGACTAGTCACTAAAAACGGACCTACATTGGCAACGGTAAGAACCATATCGTCGGTTGTGTTTTGTCCGCCATTTGGAGTTCTATTGTCTCTTACGGTTAAAGTAAAATTCATTGTTCTAGCCACAGTTGGCACTACTTCCCAGGTTGGGTTCAAAACATTGGCAACTACACTAGCCAGTGGCGGCATATATCGGTTCGGTGAAGTTGATGGCGTTATCGATCTAAAATTCGGTCCAGTAGTAGCGGTTTGAGTAGGCGGTTGGGTACTGGTTTGGTTGTTCGTTTGTTCCCAACAATAGGTTAAAGTATCTCCGTTGGTGTCTGAACCGGCTCCTTTTAAAATAAACGCTGTTCCTTTTGGTATCGTGTAATCAATTCCTGCATTTGCAGTTGGAGCCGCATTTCCATTAGCAACTGCTACCGCACAGGTTCCTCCGGTTCCAGAAATAAAGGTTGTCATTTCAGAAATACTGATGGTATGAAAATAAGCGTCAGAATTATTTTGAACATTTGGTGCACAAATTCCGGCATATCCCATTATAGTTGAAGCACTTCCCGGTTCTACTGCGGTAGTAGAATTTCTATTGCACGCATTATTTTGGGTATGATTTGCGCCCCATTGGTGACCCATTTCGTGTGCTACATAATCAATATCAAACGGATCTCCGACTGGCGAACCTTGACCGGTAATTCCTCTGGCTTTACTGCCTCCACAAGGAGAATTCAATTGCGCAAGTCCGCCGCCACCGGTACTTACAGTATGACCGATATCATAATTTGATGAACCTATAGCAGCATCAATAACGGTCTGACTTTGGTTAATTAACGTGCTGGAATTCGAATTGTCGAAACTATCTGATTCAACAAAAACAATCAAATCATTGTTGGCAACTAAATTCATTCTTAAGGCCATATCGTTTTCGAAAACACCATTAACGCGAGCCATAGTAACCACCATTGCCGATAAAACCGCCGCTTTCTTCTGACTTAAAGTACCACTGGCCAATCCTGCGGCATTGATATGGAACGCTGCAAATTCAATAGTACAAGCCATAGCAAGCCGATAGGTTCTGAAAAAGCCATCGCTGGTTCGGTATTGGATTGGTTTTTCAATTTGGTCTTGAATTAATCTAAATTCTTCAGGTGAATTGTCTGTTACGCCACACTGAAATGATTTACTCGGATTTACGTCTTGTTTTTTGTAAACAATATAATTCTTCAAATCTTTAGAATAGGTATCAATATAAAAAGTGCCGTTTTCACCCGATAGCGACATGACATGTAAACCAAAAACAGTAATACTAAATCGAATAGTTTCAGCAGGATTCTTAATATTTTTTCCTGTGTATGTTTTTAAATCTGGAAATTTATCTGCCAATCCTTTCTCCATAATTGGAGCTTCATAAATTCGATATTCACTCAATTCTCCTTTTGGATTTGGAAAAGCAATCATGAGATTCGAAACTGTACTGTCAGCATCTAACGGAGCTTTCAATAAAAGAGATTTAAGCAAGTCTAAATTCAACGAATACAATTCAAACTTTGATGGCATAGAAGCACGTTCCATCTTCACTGACGATTTTATTGCTTCCTCCGAAACTTTATTCCATAACGGATTTTGACCAAAACTGTTGATAAAAAGTAATACAGCGACCAGTAGTAATAGTTTTCTCATGATGTAATTTTAACTTGTGGTGCGTAAAAATAGTATAATTATCTCTAAATCAATATATTTTAGAAGCAATATTTCTCTTTTCTAAAAGATGATTCTATTTCACAATCAAAAATTCTGAACGGCGGTTGGCAGCGTGGTCTTCTTCTGTGCAATTTTCCTTGCAATCAATTTTCGGCTCGGTTTCGCCCATTCCTTTGCCTGAAATTCGGTGGGCAGCAATTCCTTTGGAAATTACATACTGCGCAGTAGCTTTGGCCCGACGGTCAGACAGACTTAGGTTATAGGTATCGCTGCCTCGATTATCGGTGTGTGCTTTGGCAAGAATCACCAGTTTTTCGTTGTTTTTCATCACTTGCACCAATTTATCTAGCTCGAAAGCGCCTTCTTGGGTGATATTACTTTTATTGTATTCGAAGAAAATCGGTTTGAGCACAATCTCGGTTTCGGTGACAATCACATCAATCGGTTGAAGCGGCGCGCTCACATTGAAGGTTCCGCCTTTGCTTTTGGCTACTTCGAATGAGTTGCTTTCAAAACCGTCTTTGGCTGCCATAATTGCGTAGGCTTTGTTACAATCTACTTTGTAAGTTACTTCGCCTTTATCGTTGCTGGTTTGTGTGGCGATGACATTCTTTTTATCATCTAATATCGAAACGTTGGCGTTGGCCAGAATCGCTCCGGTTTTAGCATTGGTCACTACCGTCACTACATCGACATTGCAAATGGTATGAACTTCAAAAATGTCATCGTTGCCATCGCGGTTACTTGAGAGAAATCCGATGTTTTGGCTTTTGTCGAAGGTGAAAGCAAAGTCATCTTTTTCAGTATTGATGGGTTTTCCGAGATTGACTGCTTCGGAGCCTTTGCTCAAATCGGCCTGAAAAATGTCTAAACCACCAAGTCCGGGTTTTCCGCTCGAAGCATAAAAAAGTGTAGTGTTGTCATCGGCGATAAATGGGAAACTCTCGTTGCCTTCGGTATTTATTTTGGCTCCCAGATTCTCAGGTTTTCCGTAGCTTCCATCGGCATTGACGGCTACTTTCCAGATATCGACACCACCCAAGCTTCCGGGCATATTAGACGAAAAGTAAAGTGTTTTACCATCGCGGCTTAAACTCGGGTTACTGGTAGAGTATTCGCTGCTGTTAAAAGGTAATGAAACTGGTTTGCCCCAGCTACCGCCTGATTTTGTTGTCACGAACAAGTTGTTTCTACCTAGTTTGAGTTTGTTTTTGCTGTCTTTCTCAAACGAAGATTCGCGGAAACTGTCGCTCGCAAAATACATCGTATTACCGTCAGCACTCAATGTTGCCGGGCCGTCGTGGTATTTAGAATTGAGTTCAGTGATGTTGCGCACATTGGCGATGGTTTGGTCTGCGTTGAAATCTGCTTGGTATAAATCTAAGAAAGGCTCTTTGTTCCAACCGTAATCTTTGCGGGAATTATTGCGCGAACTGGTAAAGTACAGCTGATTGTTGTTCAGTAAGGCACCGAAGTCAGATTTGTCTGAATTGAAACTTCCGGTTTTGACTTCATAAAGCTTAGAAAGATCAAAAAGCTTCGGAACATAATTCGGATTTTCTTTAAAAGCTTTGGCCCTTTGGTCGTTCGGGGCTTGGTCTGCAAATTTTTGCATTTGTTTGTTCGCTTCTTCGTATTTGCCGTTGGCTTTGAGCATTTGTGCATAGCGGTAATAGGTTTCCGCATCTTGTTTGGTTTGGGTGGCTTTCGCGTACCATTTTGCAGCTTCGGTAGTATTGAACATATTGAAATAACTGTCGGCAAGTTGTTTATAAACGTAACCGTCTGCCTTGCCGTTTTCAACCAACTTCAGATAGGCTTCAGCGGCACTAACATATTCATATTGATTAAAATATTGGTCGGCCTTTTGGGTTACGGAATTTTGAGCCAACAGTCCGTAACTGAACAGGGAAAAACTAAAAGCGATGATGGTTTTTTTCATGAAAGGTTGGTTTTAGAAATATCTAGGTGATTGTGATACTTTTTTCGGGAAGTTCAGATCGAATAACAAAATAACTTCGTGTGAAGATGGTGTGGTAACTTTCAAATCCGAGATGATGTGGTCATACGCATAGCCGATTCTGAGGTTCGGACTAATCGCATAATTGACCATGGCGCCAAAACTGTCTTCCTTGCGGTAAGTAGCACCGACTTCGAACTTTTGATTGAACAAGAAGTTGGTCGAGATATCATAAGAAACCGGCGCGCCAAAAGCTGATTTGACCATCGCAAAAGGCTTGAATTTGGTGTTCTCGCTCAAATCGAAAACGTAACCTCCGGTCAAGAAATAGTGTGAGGTTTCATCTCCGAATTTTCTTCCGTTATAATCCAAATGCGTCGATTTGAGAATATTTGGCACCGAGAACGCCACATAGTATTTCTGGGTGTAATAGAAAACCCCAGAGCCGATGTTCAAAAACGTATTGCTGGTGTTTTCCTGAAAAGCCGGGTCGTTCAAATCCGGAACATTTCCGTCTCCGATTTCGCTGAACAAACCTACTTTATGGAAAGTCGCTCCAGCCTTCAAACCGAAAGCCAAACGGTGCTCACCACCCAAATTCAGTGTGTAAGAGAAATCACCATACACATTGTTTTCCTCCACCGGCCCAATCTTATCGGAAATCACCGAAAGACCGATTCCGACATTTTTACCCACTGGAGTTGATCCTGAAAACGAGAACGTCGCCGGAGCATCTTCGATATCTACCCATTGCTTGCGGTAAAGCAATCCAAAAGAAAGATTCTCTTTAGAGCCCGCATAGGCCGGGTTAATCACGTTCATGTTGTACATATATTGCGTATAGTGTGGATCTTGCTGGGCTTGGGCGTCGAGGCTGAAAAGAATCAGTAAAATGGCGATGGCTTTGAACGTGTTTTTCATTTCGTTTGATTATTTGTTGATGTAAACCCAGCCGGTTTTTGTTGGTGCGTTTTCAAAATCGATTACATAATAGTAAGTACCGTCGGGTAAGGTTTTTCCGCTGTTGGTTTTTCCGTCCCATTCTTTTTTGTAACCCGTTTTTGAATAGACTTCCGTGCCGTAACGGTTGTAAATCTGAAGTTGTTTCACGTTTAAATTGGTCAGGTCGAAATAGTCGTTAAGTGTGTCATCATTCGGAGAAATGCCTTTCGGGATTTTGCAATACACACTCGACACATCAATGATTTTTTCTTTGACACAGCCGTTGGTTTCTTTCACGACTTTGTATTTTCCTTTCTCAGTGATGATAACCGAGGCTTGATTTCCAATGATTTCATTCTGCTCATTGTACCAAGTGAAATTACTGTTTTCCTTGATTTCGAATACGGTAACACTCAATACAAAATCATCACCTACACAACCCGAATTAACAATAAAATCAGGTGCTTCAACCACATTGACGCTCAATACAAAATTAGAGGCGCAAGTATTTACGATCGGTGTAAAAACATATTCAGAAACCCCGAGAAGCGAATAGTTAATACTAGCCGGTGTCCAATATCCAGGAATACCATTGTCTGATATTTCGGGCAATAAAGCCGGTGGCACTTCCTCAATCGGTCTGAAGCAAGTAGTTATATTTGGGCCGAAATTAAAAGTAGGGGTCAAGTTCGATTCCACAATAACCACTTCTAGAGTAGTAGTGGTGGCACATTGTCCGGCATCAGGGGTGAAAGTATAAGTAGTGGTTTGTTCCGTATTGAAAATGGGCGTCCAGCTTCCCGAAATGCCATTCGTAGAAAACTGCGGCAACGGATCGTTAATGACTTTTCCTTTACAAAATGCGCCTATAGGGGAGAAAGTTGGAACCACTGGCGGATCTACAGACAATTCAAAGAAGGCGCTGCCACCACATTGGTCTGGTGCTGGATTGAAAGTGTATAACGTAGTTTGTGTATTGTCGAATTCCGGTGTCCATACACCCGCAATATTATTTAGCGAAATTGTGGGTAACGGACTGGTGGTGGTTCCTTCGCAAATCGGGTTAGTGATATTGAAAGTGGGAACAACGGGTTCGTTTACGGTTACTTGCAAAGTTAAGTTGGTTGCGCATTGGTTGGCATTAGGCTGAAATTCATAAGTGCCGGAAGTGTTATTGTCAATGGTACTAGGCGTCCAAGTTCCAGAGATTCCGTTCGGCGATGTTGTTTCCAATGACGGAACCAGAGCACCTTGACAAAGACTTAGAGTAGTAGGGAAATCAGGTATGGTTCCGTTACTGACCGTGACCACTACCGATGCCGATAAATTACAAGTGGTTGGAGGTGGGGTGAAACTAATATCGTCGAGCGCAAAATCATTTCCAGTAGCTTCTGTATTGCGGTTGTAGATACAAATTTGCGCCATAGTGTTGGTGCCTGAATTCCAGGTGTAAGAACGCAGTTGCCAATTACAGGTGGTAGACGGAGCAGTCTGTGTAGCTAGAGTTTGTCCATTAATTACTGTTGCTAAATTCGCTACCGAAGGTAAAGCTACGGTTTGTACCCAATAATTAAAGGTGTAATTCTGGTTCGGGATTACCGGAATAGTTTGGCACCAAACGCGGTCATTTCCGGCATTGATATTCGATCCGTCCACGATAAGCATATTTCCTGTTCCGATGGTATGATCGGTACAATTAGAGAAAAAATTCGACCATAAATTCGCATTGGTAGTGATACCGTAAGCTCTTTGCGCACCGTTTGGATTCACGGGATTTAAGTAGTTATAATCAGTCACAAAGCCAACATTTCCTAAAGAAAAATCTCCGTTGTAAACCAAATTGCGGCTGTTAATACTTGAAGAAACCACGGTGTAAGTAGTGGTCTGATCGGGCGAAACCGTCGGATTCTGGACATTGGTCACCAACGAATCATCAAACGGAACTGAAGACCAAGTATAACTTGAGCCACCGCTAACGGTCAAAGTGGTGCTTGCGTTAGGGCAAATCGAAACCGGATTGCTTACCGTTAGCCCAGGCGGAAAAGACAGTATAATGTTGTTGATAGTGATTTCTCCGTCAGCGCCTTCTAAAATATTTAATGAATAAGTTCCGGTAGCCAAACCCGTGAAAATTCCCGTGCCATTGATTTGATTGCCGTTCGGACCGCTTAAAGTATAAACATACGGAGGATTTCCGCCAGAACCGTAACCAACGATACTTCCGTCTGCTATCGCCAAACACGAAGGATTGACAACGGAATAATTTAATGTAAAAGGCTGCGGCGGACCAGTCAGCGAAAAATCATCCACGGCAAAATCGTTACCTATTGCTGCGGTATTGTTGTCCCAGATTTCGATGTTGACACAGTTATTGGTTGCGGTGAAGGTATGAACGATTTGCTGCCAACCTTGTGCCGGTAAAGGCGCCGTGTTGCTTCCCGAAATAAGGGTAAAATTGCTCGCGCCAATTACCTGGTAACCAAAATCAGCTTGAGTCGCTGGGCCGGAAACTTGTGTTGAAACTGATTTCACCCAAAAACTAAAAGTGTAATTCACCCCTACAGTAAGCCCGCAAACCCCGCCGCCATTACTACCCGCTCGCCAGAAACGTTGGGCGCCGCCAGTAGAGGTAGCATCAACGACGAGCATTTTTCCGGTTCCTGAAGTATGATCGCCACCAGAAATGAAAAAGTTGGTGTTCATCGGCTGCGGATTATTTGTTACCGCATAATTGCCCGGTTGGGTATTGCCTGAAAATGGAGCCGTAATTTCGTTGTAAAAAGAACTGTTGATATTGAAACCCACGCCGTTGCTGCCGCTTTCAAAGTCTCCGTTGTTGATGAGGTTTTGTGCCTTAACAGTCCAACAGCCTAGTAAAATCAATATCCAAAAAGCGTAATTTTTCGCCATAGCAATTATTGTAATGAATATTAGAGACTCAAAATTGACTCTTGATTTTTCAAATATAAACAATAATTTTCCTTATCGGAGACAGAAATTAAATTTGGTGCGGCGGCAATATTTCGCCATTATTTTTGCCCCAACTTACTAATATTAGTCAGCACGGCTTTGTTCTCGTAGTTGATTACTTCCAGTGTAATGGGTTGGTTTTTAGTTGTTTTCCCTTCAATGATGTAGCGTTTTCCGTTGCCTACTTCAATGTTGCTGCGGTCGAAGTCGACGTCGCCATAAGTCAAGGTATTTTTGATGTCGGTGCTGTCTATCCAGTTTTGGGCGAGAATTTCTTGGGCTTTTGCTGAATACTCAAAGGGTTTGTTGCGCAAATTGTTCAACACGCGCGCATTGGGAAAATAATTGCAACGGGTATCTTTTCCGATAAACATCGCTGTAATAAAGAAAAGTCCTAAAGTAAATCCGACTAAATAATAGGCAAAGCGGTGGCGTAATCTCATTTGAATTTGAAGCTAAAGTTTCGGCCGCAAATGTATGGCAAAGTTTGCTTAAAATACAATTAAATTGATGTCGCTGTCGGGCAGGTCAAACCAATCGCCTATGGCTTTGTTGGTCAGAATGCCATGGTAAAGATATACTCCGTTTTTAAGGCCTTTGTTGCAACGAATAGCGCTTTCGATGCCGCCATCTTCGGCAATTTGAATCAGGTATGGTGTAATGATATTGCTGATGGATAAAGAAGCGGTTTTGGAATAACGCGACGGAATGTTGGGCACACAGTAATGAATGACGTCGTGTTTGATGAAAGTGGGAACTTCGTGCGTAGTGACTTCAGAAGTTTCGAAACAACCGCCGGTATCAATACTAACATCGACAATTACGGCTCCTTTTTTCATGTGTTCGACCATGTTTTCAGTGACCACTACCGGACAACGTTCTTTGCCGCGCATGGCTCCGATAGCCACATCACAACGGCGTAACGCTTTTAGTAGCGCTTTGGGTTGGATGGTTGAAGTAAAGATGCGTTGGGTCAAATTGTTTTGTAGCCGTCTTAATTTTGTGATGGAATTATCAAAAACCTTTACGTTCGCACCTAAGGCAGTAGCGGTTTTAGCGGCAAATTCGCCCACTGTTCCTGCGCCTAAAATGACGACTTCTGTAGGTGGCACTCCGGTGATATTGCCAAAAAGCAAGCCTTTTCCGAATTGGTTGTTGATCATCAGTTCAGAGGAAATGAGCATCGAGGCCGTTCCTGCTATTTCGCTCAAGGATTTCACTGCCGGATACGAACCATCTTCGTCTTTGATATATTCGAAAGCCAAAGCGGTGACTTTCTTTTTCATGAGTACGTCGAAGTATTCTTTTTTGCGGGTTTTGAGTTGGATGGCCGAAATAACAATAGTTTCAGGATTGACCATTTTAATTTCCTCTCGGGTGAGCGGTTCGACTTTGAGTAGAATAGGGCAGCTTAAAACTTTTTTAGTATCGTTGGTGATTTCGGCTCCGGCATCGCTGTATTCTTTGTCGGTGTAACTGGCGCTGAGCCCGGCTCCGGCTTCGAGCATGACGCGGTGCCCATGTGAAGTAAGCGAATTGACAGCATCGGGTGTGAGACAAATCCGTCGTTCTTGGTAACTGGTTTCCTTGGGAATACCTATAAACAGTTCGCTTTTGTGTTTTGCGATTTCAAGTTTTTCTTCTTGCGGAAGCAGTTGCTGCTTGGTAAACGGAGTTAACGCCATGGTGCCGGTTTGCTAATTTCGGTCTAAATTATAAAAAAGGTTCAAACCCGCCAACTTTTTCAGGCTAGGCCACTGATTTTATCGCAATTCTACTTCGCGCTGGCCGTCGGGCAAGGCTTTTATTTTAATCGTGCTGTGGTCGTGCGGAATCAAAGTCGGGATTTTCTCGGGCCATTCAATCAGGCACCAGTGGTCAGAATAAAGGTATTCGTCCATGCCCATGTCGTAGGCTTCGTTCTCGTTTTTGAGTCGGTACATATCGAAGTGATACACCAAGTCGTCGGTGTCGCTCAGGTACTCGTTGACCAACGAAAAGGTCGGGCTGCTGGTGGTGTCGTGAACGCCCAATTTTCGTGCAATCGCTTTGATTAGCGTGGTTTTTCCGGCGCCCATTTCACCGTAGAACAGCATGACTTTTTTAGGGCTGCTATCGATGATTTGTTGGGCCGCCAAGTGGATTTCATCGAGAGAAAATATGATTTTCATTTTGAGTTTGCAATTGTATCGCCGTCAAAATTAGTTCAAAATCTATCGGTTTTTTAAAAGCTAAAGTTGGCTTATTAAGGTATTTTTCAACACAATGGTGGATAGTTGTTGGTTGTTGGAATTGCATCCGGTTTCCCGACAGGCCTAGCCCTGATCGCAGCGGCAGCCCGGAGCATAGCGAGGACTACAGCGTAGAGCAGGTTCCCGGCTCCTGAAATTGATAATCGATCATTTACCTCGGATTAAAAACCAACAAAGGCACAATCATTTCCTCAAGTGAAATGCCGCCATGCTGGTAAGTGTTGCGGTAATAACTCACGTAATGATTGTAGTTGTTCACATAAGCCAGAAAGTAGTCGTTCTTGGCAAAAATGTAAGAACTGCTCATGTTGATAGCCGGCAACCCTACTGATTTCGGGTCTCGAATGGCATACACATCGCGGTCTTCGTAAGTGAGGCTTCGGCCGGTTTTGTAGCGCAGGTTTAAACTCGTGTTTTTATCGCCAATTACTTTCGACGGATTTTTCACGTTAATGGTGCCGTGATCGGTAGTGATAATGAGTTTGAAACCGAGTTTTTGTGCTTGCTGAATGATTTCCAGCAGCGGCGAATTCCGGAACCAACTTAAAGTGAGCGAGCGATAAGCTTTATCGTCTGAGGCGAGTTCTTTGACCACATCCATTTCTGTTTTGGCGTGGGAAAGCATATCGACGAAATTATACACTACGGTGACCAAATCGTTGTCTTTCAAAGCGCGGAAATTCTCAGCTAGTTTTTTTCCGTTGGCTAAATTTGTGATTTTAAAATATTCCTGTTTGATATTCAAACCCAGTCGTTTAAGGTGCGCGGTTAGAAATTCTGCTTCATGTAAATTCTTTCCGCCTTCATCGACGTCGTTTTTCCAGTATTGCGGAAATTGCTTTTCCATTTCCAGTGGCGTTAATCCTGAAAAAATAGCGTTTCGGGCATATTGGGTCGCCGTTGGAAGAATCGCGTAGTAAGGCACTTCTTTCTCGAGTTTGTAATGGTTGGCGACCACATATTCAATAGCTTTCCACTGGTCGTATCGCAAGTTGTCGATGACCACAAACAAAATCGGACGGTCTTTTTTGGTGATTTCAGGCACCACCAATTCGCGGAACAAATTGTGCGAGAGAATCGGCTTATCAGCTTTGGGCACATACCAATCTTTATAGTTTTTTTCGATGAATTTCCCGAACTGCATATTGGCTTCAACTTTCTGCGACTCAAGAATTTCGATCATGCTTTGGTCTTGGATGTTTTCGAGTTCGAGTTCCCAAAACAGTAGTTTCCGATAACATTCAATCCATTCTTCATACGAGTTGACCATGGCCATTTCCATCGCAATTTTGCGGAATTCTTTCTGGTAGTCGAGTGTCGTTTTTTCAGAGATCAAGCGTGAATGGTCGAGGTTTTTTTTGATGCTCAGCAAAATTTGGTTCGGGTTCACGGGTTTAATCAAATAATCGGCGATTTTAGAACCGATGGCTTCCTCCATAATATACTCTTCCTCGCTTTTGGTAATCATGATCACCGGCGTCGACGATTTTTTTTCCTTGATTTCTGACAAGGTTTCGAGACCACTCATTCCAGGCATGTTTTCGTCGAGGAACACAATGTCGAAATTGCCTTGTTCGAAGATGTCTACGGCATCGCGGCCATTGTTGCAAGTGGTCACGCGATAGTCTTTTTTCTCTAAAAATAAAATGTGCGGTTTGAGCAAATCGATTTCGTCATCGACCCAGAGTATTTTGATTTGGTCCATATTTTCCGGTATTTTTCAGTGGTTTTAGCCATCGCAATGATAGTCATTTTAACAACGGCGAGTTCTTAAAGATATTGTAAAGTTAATTTTTTATGAGGCGCTTTTGGCTATCGTTGATTTGTTGTGTTTTCCTGAATAAATTAACTGAATCTGTTGCGGCTGAAATTAAATTCTATTCTTTACATTTGTTTTTCAAATTTTTTACAACCTCATGGTAGATGCAGTTCACGATTATTTCAAAGCCCAGAAAAAAGACAGTATTTATTTTACAGCATTAGGTTTTGTTTCTCTGGCGTTGGCCATTTTTTTCTTAACCAAAGGGCATTCTTATTTTAACGGAATGGCCTATGTTCTGCTGGCTTTGGGTTTGGTAGAACTCATTTCGGGGATGACTTTGTATGCCCGCTGTGATATGGATCGAATCTCGGTGAGTTACTTTGTTCAGAAAGATTTTGAACAGATCCATCGGTACGAAATTCCGAGAATGGAGTTGCTTCTGAAAGAGTATGCAATTTTCTGGAAGGTTGAAATTGGCTTTATCGTTTTAGGCCTGATTTTATGGATGCTTTCCGGATCAATGAGTTTAGGTAAAGGCATTGGTTTGGCGTTGATTGTTCAGGCTTTGATTTTGCTTGTTTTCGATTATTTGTCACTACAAAGAGGTGCTGCTTATTTGAATTTTCTGCAATCTTTAAAACCACAATCATGAGAAAAATTTATTTGGCTTTTTTAGCTTTGGCAGCCCTTCAAGCGAGAGGTCAAGCTACATACAATTCTACTGATTATGCTGTAGTTGGGGATATATTTTACAACACCTCTGCAAGCGAACTGACTCTAGATTACGAAACTACCGGAGCCAATTTCAACTGGAATTTTTCAACCTTGACAGGAACTTCGCAAACCCAAATGCAATTTCGCAGCCCGATTTCAACGGGTTTTCTTTGGCCTTTTATTTTCAATAGTAACAACACCAATTTGTCGTCTACAACTAATGAAACACCGACACTTAATTTGCCGGGACAAGTTGTCGGTATTGATGCAGCGAATGATTACTTCAAGAAATCCACGACCGATTTGCGTCAAGTTGGAAGTGCTTACAACATTAATTACAATGGCACTCAAATTCCGATTACCAATCAATATACCGATGCCGACATCATTTACCGTTTTCCGATCCAGTTTGGCAATACCGACAGCGATAATTCGTCTTACAGCATTAACGTACCGACTTTGCTGTACCAAGAAAATACTTTACAACGCACAAATGAAGTTGACGGTTGGGGCAGTTTGGTAACACCATACGGAACCTACAACAATGTTTTGCGAATGAAAACCACTCTAGTTTCTAACGATTCTATTGCACTTTTGGGAACTGGTTTGCCGAGAACAATTACTACTACACGCGAATTCAAATGGCTAGATCCTTCGCAAAAACAACCGATCATGATCGTCACCCAAAGCAACGATACCGGTAGTTGGGTTACTACCGAGGTAACTTATTTAGACCAACAACGCGATTTCGCTACTACAGCGTTTTTCACTCATGCGCCTGTCAATCCGGCCGCTGGTGAAGAAGTGTTTTTCCAGAATTTAAGTACTAACGCCACTACGTTCATTTGGGATTTTGGCGATCCGGGTAGTGGCGCCAGTAACACCAGCACCGAAGAATACCCCACGCACATTTTTGCCGCCGATGGGGTTTATACTGTTCAGCTCACGGCCAGTAACGCTTCGTTTACCGATATGTATTCGTTTGTTATTATTATCGGAAATTTGGCGGTGACGCAGAATGATTCTATAGACGATTTGGCGGTTTATCCGAATCCGTTTTCTAATCAATTGCATTTTAATCTTGAAATGAATACTGCAGACTTTTGGCTAGCAGACCTAAAAGGGCAACGCATTTTTGAAGGTAAAGATATACAGCAACAAGATTTTTCAAGCCTTGAACCAGGAACTTACTTGCTTACCATTCGTAAAGAACGACAAATCAAGACAGTAAAAGTCATTAAGCGTTAGGTTGTTCATTTTGTATTTAAAAACAAAGTTGTTAAAATTCCTTAACAATAGATAAATCATAACTTTCTTTTATTTTTTTTGACCGTCAATCACTGCAATTAGTGCTATCATTACACGTCTATGTTTAGTTTAATCATCGTTTTAATTTGTTCGATTTTTGGAGCTTTTTTCATCAATAAAGTCCTTGAATTAATTACAGCAAGATCTAGTTCGTCTCGAAAAACCATCGAAGAAGTTGAGGCAACTACAAATGAAATGGAACAATCCAATGATGGTGTAGTTGGTAATCCAAAAAGCAAAGATTCCAATTCACACGAAAAAATGCATCTCGATTAGGATATCTGCTGTAACAAAAAAGAATATCCAAGACTGATGGTCGTTCAATTTTAAAATCTACATTTATGCATCGTTCTGTTCTAAAAGCTTGTCTATTGCTGGTTTTAGTTTTTCATTCTCTATCGGCTCTGGCCCAACAGGCACCAGCATCCAAATACGATTATCACGATACTTTTGCTCCGGGATTTTACACCAAAAACGGTACTGAAACCCGATCTGCCAGCGGCCAACCCGGCCCAAAATATTGGCAAAACCGCGCCGATTATCAACTCACTGCGCAACTCAACGAAACCACCAACGAGATTCAAGGAACCGAAACCTTGACCTACACCAACAACAGCCCAGATGCTTTGCCGTTTTTATGGATGCACCTTGACCAAAATGCTTTCAAAGCGGATTCTCGTGGCAATGCAATTATTTCGCTTACGGGCAGTAGAGGCGGAGCTAAAGGGGAAACATTAGATGGCGGTTTCAAAATCAAATCAGTCACGATGCTGACCGCAGCCAACGGAAAGCCTGCCGAGAAACAAATTCCGTTTGTGATTTCTGATACCAGAATGCAATTGCAATTGCCTCAAGAAGTCAAGGCCAACGGCGGCAGTATTAAAATCAAAATTTCGTTTTCCTATATTTCGCCTAAGTATGGCTCTGACCGAACAGGCGTTTTAGATACCAAGAACGGAAAAATTTTCACCATTGCGCAATGGTATCCGAGAATGTGCGTCTATGATGATGTTCGTGGCTGGAACACCAATCCGTATATCGGCGCAGAGTTTTACCTAGAATATGGCGATTTCGATGTAGCTATTACAGCGCCTTCTAGCCATATCGTGGTTTGTTCTGGGGAATTACAGAATACTGCCGAGGTTTATACCGCCGAACAACAAAAACGCTGGGCCGCTGCCAAACAAAGCGAAAAAACAGTCATGATTCGTTCTGCTGAAGAAGTTGCCAACACGGCATCACGACCTTTGGGAAAACCAACACTTACTTGGCGTTTTAAAATCAAAAATGCGCGTGATGTTTCATGGGCTTCCTCGGCGGCTTTTATTGTAGATGCTGCCCGAATCAATTTGCCAAGCGGTAAAAAATCATTGGCCATTTCGGCTTATCCGGTAGAGAGCAATGGCAACGATGCTTGGGGCCGTTCGACTGAGTATACCAAAGCTACTATTGAAAACTACTCTAAACGCTGGTTCGAATATCCTTATCCTGCCGCTACCAACGTGGCCGGAAATGAAGGCGGAATGGAATATCCCGGAATTGTTTTCTGCGAATATACTTCTAAAGGACGCGATCTTTGGGGTGTAACTGATCATGAGTTTGGGCACAGTTGGTTTCCGATGATTGTGGGTTCGAATGAGCGTATTTTTGCATGGATGGACGAAGGCTTCAATACATTCATCAATTCGTTGAGTTCGCAGGATTTCAATAACGGCGAATATAAAGCGGCACCTGAGAACATGAACAACAACAGTATCTTTTTAACCGACCCTAATTTGGAGACGATTTACAGTACACCCGATGCAATGAAAGAAGAAAGCATCGGACTTTTGTGTTACTACAAACCGGGTCTTGGCCTTAGCATGTTGCGTGATCAAATTTTAGGTCCAGAACGTTTTGATTATGCTTTCCGTACTTATATATCCCGTTGGGCGTTCAAACATCCGACACCAGATGATTTTTTTAGAACAATAGAAAATGCTGCAGGTGAAGATTTGAGTTGGTTTTGGCGAGGTTGGTTCATTAACAACTGGCGTTTGGATCAAGGCATTCGCAAAGTAAAATACCTCAAGAACGATCCGTCTAAAGGCGCGATAATTACCATCGACAACTTAGAGAAAATGGCCATGCCTGTTGTTTTGCAAATCAAAACCAAAAGTGGTAAAACCTCAGAAATAAAGTTGCCGGTAGAAGTTTGGATGCGCAACACCACTTGGGATTTAAAATCCGGAACCACAGAAGAAATCGAAAGCATCACCTTAGACCCAAACCACCATTTCCCAGATTATAACGTGACCAACAACACTTGGACTGCTGCGAAAGGCGAAATTGAAAAAGATGTCATTCTCGATCCTTATTTGGGCACTTTCTCTAGCAAACAGTTTCCGCTCAAGATTGTTTTTAGTGAAGAGAACAGTATGCTCAAAGCAGTCGCCAGCGGACAAGGCGCAATTTATATGTTGCCTTCTGGCAAAGACCGTTTCAAATACGAAGCCTACGGAATCGAAATTCAATTCAACGAAGACAAATCAGAAGTTAAGCTGATTCAAGGTGGCGAAATTACACTGACTCGCGAGAAATAGTAAACAGTTATAATGTCAAAAACCCAAATTCCTATTGATTGATGTAGGAATTTGGGTTTTGTTTTTTAAGTATCATTTTTTACTAATTGAGATTCTTATTTTTTTTCAAAGTAAGGATAAAAAAAGTCATGCTGCTCAATAGAAAAACAATGTTGATCAATCGGGCAAATGGTGGCGCACCTTCCGGCCAAAGCTGTCCGAGCAAAACCATCGAATTGACAATAATCAATAAAATCAGTACAGTATTTTTAGGTTTCATCATTGTATAAGATTGAGGTTGTTAGGCTAGTGTAGCTGGCTTCTTCTTCTTAAGAATCAAAGCACTGATGAGCGCAATAATCAAGCCTAGCGGCAGAATTTCTACGTAAGTCATCAGGATTACCATAACCGGGCTTTTATACCATTGGGCATACATTTTAAGTTCTTCTTTTTTGGCCAATAATTCAGCTCCCGACAGACCGCTTTGTTGGGCATTTTTTAGTTCTATTGCGGTATATTTCTCCATAAAGTCAGGAAAGAAACAATAATATTCAATCAGCCAAACACCGACGTAACAAGTAGAAGCAATAAGGCTAATCAGGGCGCCGATTTTCAATGCTTGCCCTAAGCTAATGACGCCTTGGTTTTGTTTGTCGCGAAAGTTCTTAATACCCAGAAAAACAAAGGTAAAAGCGATGAACATTCCGGTAAACCCAATAATCATCGACGGTTGAGAATCTGGGTTGTTAAAGTGCAACAAGGTACTGACAAGCATGAAAGCCGTAACTATCACACCGGCAATGAATCCGTAGGTAATAATGATTTTTTTCATAAACGTGAATTTAAATTAGTGGCACAAAATTCAATTTTTGTAGGCGTTCGAAGGTCATACTTAAGGATGATTTTCTAAAAATCAAACCAAAGTACTAGGGCAGTAGCTGTAGTTTTTTGGCGGCTTCAATGGCTTGGGTGCGGCGTTTGGCATTGAGCTTTTCAAACAAATTCGCGATGTGTGTTTTGACTGTACTTATTGATACGTAAAGTTCAGTTGCGATTTCCTGATTGCTTTTTCCAGCAGCGATAAGCGATAATACTTCGAGTTCGCGTTTGCTGATTTTGTATAAGTTCAGGTTGTTTTCATTCAGTACAAATTCGTGCTGGATTCGGTGTATTTCTTTTTCAACAATGATTGTTTTTACTTTTGGCGAAGTGATTTTATTGGCGATCCAAATGCCTAAAATGGTGAACAAAACGGCAATGATACTGGCGTAAATTTCAAACTGGTGTTCAAAAATCAGCAACCGGATTTCGAGCCAACGCAATAAAAAAAAGAGCATCGCTAAACTAATTCCGTAGCTGATACTCTCTTTGTATTTTTTGATGGCCCGAAGCATGAACCGAGTTATTCGATATTGAAATGAATTGGGTAATTGTATAGACAACGCACTGGTTTGCCATCTTTTACGGCAGGTTCCCAAGTTTTCTTGAACAGTTTGAGCACGCGTACCGTTTCGCCTTTCATGGTTTCGATTTGGTCGGCTTCTTCAATTTTTTGATCTTGGGTTGCAATTTTTACTTTGTCGGTAACGATGTAATCTTTGACATTGATATGAAACGCTTTGATTTCATTCATAGTGCCATCGGTTTCGATGATGAAACTTGAAAAAATGGTAATTTTCTTATTTTTAATTGCCGGCGGAAATTTGAAATTCTCGCTGATAAACATGGATAAAGTATAGTTTCCGTCTTTGACTTGTGGCTTCAAATCTACTTCGGTTGAGCGATAAGTTTTCTCTGTTGAAGTGGGAGTCGGTGCAGCGGTTGAAGCATCTTGAGCCATGGCTTGAATAGAAAAGCCCAGCAAAAAAAGCATTAGTAATTGTTTCATGTTTTGAGTTTTGACGATTCCAAAAATAGAGAATTAATCCAAACAATTGGTTTTTATCCAACAAAAAAACACGGATTCCACAGATTGGCTCCGATTACTGAAATCTCTGACAATCTGTGAAATCCGGTTAATGAAAGAATTCATTTTATTTCACGAGTTCGGCTTGGTTCCTAAAGACTAGTTTTCCGGCAAAAGCATCAATTAAAACGATGCTGTCTGTAGTGATTTTTCCGGCCAAGATTTCTTTGGAAAGTTCGTTCAAAACTTCGCGCTGAATGACTCTTTTGACAGGCCGCGCACCAAACTGCGGATCGTAGCCTTTCTCTGATAAATACTCGATGGCTTCCGGTGTTGCGTCCATAGTGATGCCTTGTTGGGCGAGCATTTTTGTTACAGCTTTGAGTTGTAATCCGACAATTTGAACGATATTTTCATGGGTCAAAGGCGTAAACATCACGATTTCGTCAATGCGGTTGATGAATTCCGGACGAACTGTTTGTTTGAGCAAGCCCAGAATTTCAACTTTAGCTGCTTCGGTAGCCGCATCGATTCCACCTTTAATGTTCTCGAATTTCTCTTGAATGATGTGACTGCCCATGTTCGAGGTCATGATGATGATCGTATTCTTGAAATCTGCTAAGCGGCCTTTGTTATCGGTCAATCGTCCTTCGTCTAGTACTTGTAGCAAAATGTTGAAAGTATCCGGATGCGCTTTTTCGATTTCGTCGAGCAAAACTACTGAGTAAGGTTTTCTGCGCACGGCTTCGGTGAGTTGACCGCCTTCATCGTAACCAACATAACCCGGAGGCGCGCCAACCAAACGGCTTACACTATGACGTTCCTGATATTCGCTCATATCGATTCGGGTCATCGAGTTTTCATCGTCGAACAGGTATTCGGCTAATGCTTTGGCCAATTCGGTTTTTCCCACACCGGTCGTTCCCAAGAAAAGGAAAGTTCCCACCGGTTTTTTCATGTCTTGTAAACCGGCGCGACTTCTGCGAACAGCATCACTAATGGCTACGATAGCATCTTCTTGTCCGACGACGCGCTTGTGTAATTCGGCTTCCAGCTTGAGCAATTTCTCTCTTTCGCCCTGCAACATTTTCGTCACCGGAATTCCGGTCCATTTGGCGACCACTTCGGCAATGTCTTCGCGAGTGACTTCTTCTTTTATTAGCGAAGAACCGGATTGGTTTTCAATGAGTTGCTTCTGTAAATTATCTAAACGTTCTTGGGCTTCCTTGATTTTACCGTACCGAATTTCGGCTACTTTTCCGTAATCGCCATCGCGTTCGGCCCGTTCGGCTTCGTATTTAAAGTCTTCGATTTCTGTTTTTACCGCCTGAATGTTATCTACGACGTCTTTCTCCGATTTCCATTTCGTGTAAATTTCGTTGCGGCTTTCCTTGAGGTTGGCCAATTCTAAGCCCAAACCTTTGAGTTTGCTTTCGTCTTTTTCGCGTTTGATGGCTTCAATCTCGATTTCTAGCTGCATGATTTTTCGGTCGAGCACGTCGAGTTCTTCTGGTTTGGAGTTGATTTCCATTCGCAGTTTAGAAGCGGCTTCGTCCATTAAGTCAATCGCTTTATCGGGCAAAAATCGGTTGGTGATGTAGCGTTGAGAAAGTTCTACTGCCGCGATAATTGCTTCGTCTTTGATTTGTACTTTATGATGTGTTTCGTATTTTTCCTTGATGCCTCGCAGAATCGAAATCGCGCTTTCGGTATCGGGTTCTTCGACCATGACTTTTTGGAAACGTCTTTCCAGTGCTTTGTCTTTTTCGAAATATTTTTGGTATTCATCGAGCGTAGTAGCACCAATGGCGCGCAATTCACCTCGAGCCAAAGCCGGTTTCAGAATGTTTGCCGCATCCATCGCGCCTTCGCCTCCGCCGGCACCAACGAGCGTATGAATTTCGTCAATAAACAATACGATGTCGCCCTCGGCTGCAGTGACTTCTTTCACAACCGATTTCAAACGTTCTTCAAATTCGCCTTTGTATTTCGCTCCTGCGATCAATGCACCCATATCGAGCGAAAAAATGATTTTGTCTTTGAGGTTTTCCGGTACGTCGCCATCGACGATTCTGTGAGCCAAGCCTTCTGCAATGGCGGTTTTACCCACGCCGGGTTCGCCCACGAGCATTGGGTTGTTTTTTGTGCGTCGGGTTAAAATTTGCAAAACCCTTCGGATTTCTTCATCGCGGCCAATTACTGGGTCAAGTTTTCCGGTTTTGGCGAGTTCGTTCAAGTTTTTCGCGTATTTGTTTAAGGCGTTATAAGTTTCTTCGGCAGATGCAGAAGTCACACGTTCACCTTTGCGCAGCTCTTCAATTGCGGTTTGGAGTGCTTTTTCTGTTACGCCTTGGTCTTTGAGCATCTGCGCGATTTTACTTTTGGATGAGAAAATGGCCAGCACCAAATGTTCGATCGAAACGAATTCGTCGTTCATTTTCTTAGCGATGGTTTCAGCGTCATTTAGTGTAGCGTTTGTCGTTCTGGAAAGCATTACATCGGCTCCAGAAACTTTTGGAAAACTTTGCAAAGTGCTCTCTAGAATTTGTTGTAATAACGCTAGGTTGACATTGAGTTTTTTGAGTAGAAAAGGAGTTACGTTTTCGTCGACTTCGAGTATCGCTTTGAAAAGATGCTCGTTCTCAATTTGTTGGTGAGAGAGGCTTTGCGTCAATTGTTGCGATTGCTGTAAGGCTTCCTGAGATTTGATGGTTAATTTGTTGATGTTCATTTTTTTTGGGGTTTTAGTTGTGTTTTTAAAGTAATTTTGTTGCCGATTGTCAATTGTTATTCCACGACTCAAATCAAGACAAAGTGTCTGAAATTCAGTGTTGACTAACGACAAGTTGACTTATAACCAGACAATATGAGCCTATTTTCCAATTTCTTTAGCAATTCCGAAAACCAAAAGCACTCAGTATCAAAATTCAATTGGATTAATCTGACGAGTTTGAGTCAAATAGATGAAATAATCACGGCTTCAAGCCAGCAACCCATCTTGATTTTCAAACACAGTACACGTTGCGCCATCAGTAAAATGGCTTTAAAGGATTTCGAAAAACAGTTCAGATTAGACCAGCAAATTGCTTGTTACTTTCTGGATTTGTTAGCCCATCGCGATATTTCAAATGAGATTGCTCATCGGTTCGAAGTGATTCATCAATCGCCGCAATTGTTACTGATTAAAAATGGAAAATGTCTTTACAATGTTTCGCATGGCGCCATTGATGCAACAATTTTAGATCGATTTCTTGAGCCATAAAATAAGTTATTTGCTCATTTTCAGATAGAGTTAATGCAAACTCACCACGCGCGAAATTTTCCATTGTTGTGCTTCAAATTTCCAAACTATCATAAAACGGGCAGGTTTTGAAACAGCATCCGGCTCAGCACTGTTATGGAATTGGTGTAAACCCATTTCAATAGCTCCGAAATTTTTGATCGGATAGACCTCAATGCTGCCTTTGACCAACTCGCGCGTCACTTTTCCGCAGACATTCTTTTTAGTGGCTTGAACCAGTTCGGGTTTAGAAGTCATCAAACCGCCTTTGTCGTGATAGAATTCAATATCGTCTAAAAAATAGGCGGCATAAGTATCAAGGTTTTTCTCGCAGGTATTGTAAGCGTTGAAGAAAATCGAATCGGCAGCTACAATTTCGCGATACAGTTTTTCATCGTCGGGCTGGTATTTTTTTGTGATTTGATAATTGTTTTTAGATGAGGAACAACTAATCTGTAGTAAGGCAAGTGTTGTAACCAAGAAAATAATTTTGATTTTCATAACTGGAAATTGACGATGATTTGCGTTAGTTGAACGAAATCTGAGTGTGTTACAGTTGGTTTTACTTATAGATGCCAGAAGATTTTTTGATAGAATTAAGTCTATTGATGTAAACCATCCGAATACATACAGTAAATAAAATGTACAGCCTAGTGGTTTTGATGATTGTGAAATTCTACAACTAACTGCATTTGCCTAGCAATAGCCACAAAACCACAAAAATAAAAATGGTACTTAAGCAGCCGCCTCCTAATTTTTTTGCGCCATAACCAGCCAGTAATCCGCGGAATAAATTGTTCATGATGTTGATTTTAGATGATCTAAATTTACGCAGAATTCTTTGTGAAACTGTTGCAATGTCTTGTTTTTAAAATTTGCTGTTCACATTCCAGTTCTTTACAAGATTTGATGCAGCAGCCAAGAACACAAACTAAAAATTAGCCAAATTAACGATAGAACTACAACCAGTATCAATAGAAGTAACGGAATGATCACTTTCCATGCGCTGCCTTGGTGTTTGTTTTGGGTGTAATGCTCGCGGACCAATTTCATATTGCGTTGGTTCGATTTGAATATAAAGTCGAAAATATCGCCCAACACCGGAATGGCTCCTATGGCAGTGTCGACCAAAACATTGAGCGTAATTCGGGCAATTACATAACTACTAGCGCCGTTCAAGGCTAAAACCAAAACGATATAACTCGAAACCATCAATCCGGCCATATCGCCTGCGCCGGGAATCAATCCGATAATGGCATCTAGACCGAAACGCATCGAAGTACCCGGAACACGGAATTTCGAATCCATCAGTTGGGCTAAGGCCTCAAGATGAGCCAGCGTATTTTTGTTTTTGGAATTCATAGTCGTTAACGAACTAACGCAAAAATAGAAATCTTATCGAAGTATTAGCGTTCACTTTGAAGTATAAAAAAAGGCCGCTATTGCTAACGGCTCTCTATTTGGACGATATAATTGATTGTTGGGTTAATGGTGTGGTCCGTGGTGAATGTGGCATCCACCGCCGATATGCTGGTGCAATTGGGTGGCCAAGGCGTTATTGCCGTCGGTGTCATCCGGGCCAATTTCGATGGTGCCATCGCCATCGCCGTCAACTGCAGCACTCAAATTAACATGGCTCAGGATGGCGTTGAGGTCGAAATTAAAAACCACGTCATAACTGCCGTTGGTAATTACTAAATCTTGTCCGTTATCTTCATAGTCAATCTCAAATTTTTCGTTCAGATTGTGCCAGAACACGAAAGGCGTTCCGTTGATGGTTCCGTTGATTTGTACCGTTTTGTTGTAAATCGATGAAGCGCTATCAAGGCTTGGACTCATCTTGAATTCGACTTCCTCATAAGTTCCGTTGGGAACTGTCAAAGTCGTCAGCGGCATGGTTTGGTT
This sequence comes from Flavobacterium lotistagni, assembly GCF_011392125.1. GTDB lineage: Bacteria > Bacteroidota > Bacteroidia > Flavobacteriales > Flavobacteriaceae > Flavobacterium > Flavobacterium lotistagni. The sequence continues at coordinate 112,720 of NZ_JAAJBU010000007.1, read as the reverse complement.
CAGCAATTCAAATTCCCATGGGCCTTGCAGTTCGGTCGAATCATCGCTGTTGTAAAAGTAATGGTCGTCATCGCCGTCATGGTGGCCGTTATCATGGCCGTTGTGCTCGTGGTGGTGGTGGTTTCCGGTGTTGTCGGCTACCTCAAATTCAATTTCGCGGATGTTGACTTTAAAGCTAGTGAGTTCGATAACATCTGCCAAACGACCTGCTGTTGGGGTGTAAGTGGCCCGCGCGCTGATTTGCACGTTGCTCGATGTTGCATTGCTGTTGCTGTCATCGCCCGAGCACGAGAATAAAGCGAAGCAAAAAGTTGCCGACGCCAAAATTAATTTTAAGTTTTTCATAGTTTTGAATTGAAAGGTTAAGTAATGTTTCCATAACAAGCCGAAGAGAGAAAACCCTATGAATAGGAATGTTAATTTTCAACTCAATATACTTTCAGCGATTGGTTTCCAATTATTTTTTTCTTGTCAGTAGCTTTATTTTACTTATTTTCGAACGTTTGATTTTCAAAGTATTACCCTTAAATTCAAAACGTTTGAAATCTACCTAAAACCAACCAAACTAAACAAACCATGAAAAACAAAGTACTCATTTCACTGTTGGCCTTGGGCATCAACTTTTCTATTGTTGCGCAGGAAACTTTCGGTGCAACGACCATCCAAAAAACCATTGTAGCTTCCAACCTGAGTGTTCCTTGGGATATGGTTTACGGACCCGACGGCTGGATTTGGTTTACCGAACTCGCCGGCAATATCAAGCGCATGAATCCCGATACTTACGAAATGCAACAGGTGTTCGCCATTTCCGACGTATCGCTTTTTGGGTTCAGCGTTGGCTTGCATTCGATGATTCTGCATCCGGATTTTAACACCAATCATTACCTCTATGTGCATTACGCCAACACCAATACGACTTCAAAGATTGTTCGTTACGAATATGATTCGGTCAATAATACCTTAATCAACCCTACGATTATTCTCGGTGCCATTCCCTCCGGGGTTTCTCACAACGGCTCGCGCATGGTGATTCTCGATGATAAACTGTTCATTTGCTTGGGCGATACTTATTCCACACCGGCTGTAGCACAGAACCTGACTTCCATCAATGGTAAAGTGTTACGGATGAATCTCGATGGAAGCATTCCCGCAGACAACCCAATTGCCGGTAGTTATATATGGTCGTTTGGACATCGGAATCCGCAAGGTATGTGCTTTGCAAACGGAAAATTGTACAGTTCAGAGCACGGCACCAGCGCCAATGATGAGGTGAATATTATCGAGATGAACCGCAATTACGGTTGGCCCACCGTAGAGGGCGTTTGCAATACCACAGCCGAGATTGCTTTCTGCAATGCCAATAATGTTGCCCAGCCGATTTGGAGTTGGTCGCCCTCAATTGCTCCGGCAGGCATGGATTTATACCAAAGCGAGGCGATTCCCGAATGGAACAATTCTTTGTTGGTTTCGGTACTCAAAGGCAAGCAACTTCTGCAGCTCAAACTCAATGACGACGGCACTCAAATCGTGCAGCAAAATGTGATTATTGCCAATACTTATGGCAGATTGCGTGATGTTTTGGTCATTCCCGACGGACGCGTTTTTGTATGCACTTCGAATAAAGATTACACTGGAACACCTGTGGCTGGAGACGACCGTATTATCGAACTTAAAAACCCTGATGCTTTGGCAGTTTCGGGTTTCAATCGATTTGAATTTTCAGTTTATCCTATTCCGGCAAGTCAGCAGCTTTTTGTGAATTCGGCACGCCATGATGGTTTTATTTCGCTCATCAGTATGGAAGGTAAAAAAGTGTATCACGCTGCATTTTCAGATAAAATCGATGTGAGCCAATTGCCACGTGGCGTTTATGAAATTCAGTTACTTGATCAAGCACAAAAGACTTTGGCTAGTAAAAAGATTTTAATTCAATAAGGCAAATCAAAAGTCAGCAAGATGTGATTAAATCTTAAAATCTTCACAACCTGCAAAGCCAAATCGCAAATAGTAGTAATTTTGGGCTTCATTTTCCAAAACTTCCATGAAGCTACTTTATTCTTACGTTCGCGCCCATAAATCCTTATTGTTTCTCGCGCTTTTTCTGGCAGCCGTCAACCAATGTTTCTCGCTCTGTGATTCGATTATTATCGGGAAACTACTCAACCAATGCGGTGTGGGTGTTGCTAATTTTCACAATGATTACGGCCGTTTTGTGCGTGCGGTGCTGTTCTGGCTTGGACTATCTTTGGGAGCCGCAATGCTCTCTCGTATAGCCAAAAACTTTCAAGACTATTTCACCAATATCATCATTCAAAGAACCGGTGCCAGCATGTATACCGACGGAATTCAAAAAGCTTTGCAATTGCCTTTTCAGGATTTCGAAGACCAACGCAGCGGCGAAACTTTAGGCAAACTCCAGAAAGTAAAAACCGATTGCGAGAAGTTCATTACCTTATCCATTTCGATGGTGTTTCAAACCGTCATTGGAATTGTTTTCGTGGTGGTTTATGCGGTGAATATCCATTGGTTGCTTGGGCCGATTTTCTTGGCAACGATTCCGGTCGTGGCGGTAGTGAGTTCATTTTTAGGAAAGAAAATCAAGGTGGTTTCCAAAGAAATTCTGCGCGAAACTACTGCTTTGGCTGGTGCTACTACGGAATCTTTACGCAACATTGAACTGGTAAAAAGCCTCGGTCTTACCGATCAAGAAGTCAACCGACTCAATACTACAACCATTAAAATCCTCGGGCTCGAACTCAAAAAAGTACGATTTATCCGCTCGTTGAGTTTCATTCAGGGAACGACCGTGCATTTCATGAGAACTTGTTTGGTGTTTTCGCTCTATATGTTCATTTTCCGCGACATTATCAAACCCGGCGATGTGATTACGCTGATGTTCTTCTCGTTTTTCCTATTCAATCCATTGCAGGAACTTGGGAATGTGATTGCAACTTACAACGAAACCAAAGTCTCGATGGACAATTTCTCTGATTTGATGCATTCGAAAAGTGAAGCCATTCCGGCGCATCCGCAAATAATTGGGTCAATTCATCATTTGAAATTTTCGAATATTTCATTCCGCCATCAAAGTGCCTCGACGTATGCCGTAAAGGATATTTCATTCGAAGCCCAAGCCGGTGAAACGATCGCTTTTGTCGGGCCATCGGGTAGCGGAAAAACCACACTGGTAAAAATGCTGGTAGGTTTATACCAACCCGAAGAAGGTGCTATTTTTTACAACGAGAAGAATGCCAACGAAATCAACCTAACTGAATTGCGTCAACAACTCGGGTTTGTTACTCAAGACGCTCAATTGTTTTCCGGTACGATTAAAGACAACTTATTGTTTGTGAAACCTAATGCTACCGATGAAGAAATCAATAATGTGTTGCAACAAGCGGCTTGTCAGAACTTACTCGCGCGCGCCAAAGACGGCATCAACACGACAATAGGTGAGGGCGGCATCAAAGTTTCCGGCGGCGAGAAACAGCGTTTGTCGATTGCTAGAGCGTTGTTGAGAAATCCAAGATTGTTGTTGTTCGACGAAGCGACTTCAGCCTTGGACTCCATCACAGAAGAAGAAATTACTCAGACAATCCGGAACATTTCTTCGAAACAAGACCAAATTACGATTCTCATTGCGCACCGATTGTCAACGATTATGCACGCCGACAAGATTTTTGTGCTAGAGCAAGGCCACATCATCGAGCAAGGCAAGCACCAAGATTTGCTTGACGAAAAAGGGTTGTATTATGCAATGTGGCGCCAGCAGATTGGGGAACGGAAAGCTTAATTACCGCACAATCGCGTTGCGGCTGATGATGTCTTTGAGCTTGTTTTTCAAATCTTCGCCACAATCATAGACCATTTGCTCGTTGCTTGGAAACGGCACTTGGCGTCGGTCGAAATTCGGCAGATAATCATTCTCGCAAGCCCGTCGATCGCCTTGGTATCTGGCAAAAACATGCTGGAAAACAAACTCGCTCGCCAACGGAAAACTCTGTAGCAACTGATTGTTTTTAAAATCAAAATAATCCACTTTCGCAGCGACTTGCACGGCTTTGTGTTGGGTAGATTCGTAAATAGCAATGCGCACGGTTTTCATATTGTCTACATAAATCGGGCGGCCCAAACTGTCTTTCACTTCGCGGCCTCGGGCATCGAGTAGTTTCTTCACGCCGTCTTTAATGACTTTCTCTTTCTGGAATTCCCTCTCATTGATGCGTTCCGGCGAAATGTTGATGTCGCGGAAATTCACTTCAATTCCGTAATCATAATTCACTCCTTTTTGTTTGTTGCTGTGGTAAACCGTCCATTTTTGGTTGAGTCCGAACGTGCTAAAATCCATCAAATCGTCATGCAAACGTTTCGGAACAATGACGTTAGTTTGGTTCTTGGTACTCACAATTACGAAATCAGTGCCTTTGAATTTGGCGTCGTTAATGAGTTTGCTCACGTCTTTAAAACCCGGATTGATCTGATTCAAATACACCAAATCGTCATAAGCACGGCGGCATTTCAACTTATCGCCCGACATTAAAGCAGCCACAGCATTCAAGTATAAATATTTAGACAAAGCGGTTCTGCTGTTGGAAATCTGCTCCGAATAATCTTCCATCGCAAATTGGGCCTCGCGGTTTTCCTTAATCAAACGCAAGGGCAACAGCGGCCTCACGAGTTCCTGTCTTTCATTTAAACGTACATAAGCATTGTAAATGTTCTCCAAATTCCCCGGATTCGGATCGCGGAACCAGCCCCAACCGGCAATTTCCCTCATATCACGTTCTTTGGCTTTAGCAAAAGCTTCTTCGAGCAAATAAATGTAATCTTGTTTGCCTTTCGCGTCTTTGTTGCTACGGAGTTTGTCTGCCGCCTTGTAAATCGCCTCGTCATAATCGCCCGAAGCTACCATCGTGCGGGTTTGCTTGACGCCACAAGAAATAAAAAGAGAAATAAAAAAGAGGAAAGTAATTTTTTTCATGCGTTTGTTTTTTTAGAAGCCGGGAACCTGCTATTCGCTGTAGTCCTCGCTTTGCTGCGGGCTGTCGCTGCTATCAGGGCTAGGGTAGTAGTGCTAGATTGGCGTTTATTTCAATCGTTCGAGTTGGCCTTTGCGTTTGACGATGTTTTTATAATCCCATTGAATTGCTCTTGATTTTTCGAGCCAACGGGCTAAGGCATCTAAGTCAATTTCAGAAGCATGATGATAGAAAACCGAAGCATCTTTGAATTTTTCGCCTTTCACGTTCAATGCTGTTTCGTCAAAATCGGCGCCGCTCCAAAACATCAAACGAATTCCTTTTTTTTGCTGGCTGTAACCCACAACCGGATTTCCGTCTAAAAACCAAACCGGATGCGCGTGCCAAATTTTACTTTCTGCTTCCGGTAATTCCTGATTGATTTTTTGAGCTAGCTTATTACCAATAGCTTGGTATTCTGGTTCTAACTTATCGTTATACTGTTGGATTTCTACAACCATGGCTGTAAATTATTTTCTCACAAAAGGCGGCAACAACTTACTGCAAACTTCTCCAAAACCAATGCGCACTTCTTTGTTTTGGCAGTAGCCTTTCATAATCACGGTGTCATTGTCGTTAATGAACTTGCGCTCGGTGCTGTCTTTCATTTTAATCGGATTCTTACCATTCCAAGTCAGCTCGAGCATTGATCCGTAACTGTTTGGTGTGGGCCCGGAAATGGTTCCTGAACCCATCATATCGCCAGAATTCACGCGGCAACCGTTAGAAGTGTGGTGTGCCAACTGCTGGCTCATCGACCAATACATGTATTTGAAATTCGAGTTCGAAACCACAACTGCTTCAGAATTTTCAGGTTCTATTGAAACTTCCAAATGAATATCGTAGGCGTGTTTGCCTTTCTGTTGTAAATACGGCAGCGGGTTCGGATCTTGTTTCGGGCCTTTGGTTCTAAAGGGCTCTAAAGCATCCATGGTTACAATCCAGGGTGAAATTGAAGTGGCGAAATTCTTTGCCAAGAACGGCCCGAGCGGCACATATTCCCACTTTTGTATATCGCGCGCGCTCCAATCATTGAGCAGTACCATTCCAAAAATATAATCTTCGGCTTCATGCACCGGAATATTTTCGCCCATAATGTTGGCATCGGTGGTAATAAAACCCATTTCGAGTTCAAAATCTATCGAGCGTGAGGGCCCAAATACCGGAGTGTTTTCGCCATTGGGTAAAATCTGTCCCATCGGTCGGTGTACCGGAATTCCGGAAGGCACAATTGTAGAACTTCTGCCGTGGTAGCCTACCGGTATATGCAGCCAGTTCGGCAACAGCGCATTGGCCGGATCGCGGAACATCATCCCGACATTGGTCGCGTGTTCTTTGCTCGAATAGAAATCAGTATAATCGCCAATCAAAACTGGAAGTTGCATCTCTACGTCTTCAATTGGGCAGATCACTACTTCACGATGTGCGGCATTATCACGCAATTGCGGGTTGTTACTGTCGAAAATATCGCTGATTCGGTTGCGCACCAAACGCCAAGTTTTCTTTCCGTCTGAAATGAAATCGTTCAGTGTGTCTTGCATGAACATGTCGTCAGTGAGTTCTATGCCGTCAAAATAGTTGAGTTGTTGCAACGCGCCGAGATCAATGGCGTAGTTACCGATTCGGGTGCCGATGGTAATCACATCGTCTTTGGTAATAAACACTCCGAAAGGAATATTTTGAATCGGGAAATCAGTTTGTTCGGGTACCTCTAGCCAGGATTTTTTCTTCGGATCGTTTGCAGTTATTGGCATGTTTTGATGTTGATTGTTTGTTGAAAATTCAGTTTCCAAATATATCATTATATGCCAATTTAACAAACCCTTTTCGTAATTTTGGACTGTTTTTAACTAAAAAAGATACCATGCGACACGACCAACAAATTTTCGATTTAATCCTTGAAGAACAAGACCGCCAAATCCACGGAATAGAACTTATTGCCTCAGAGAATTTTGTCTCAGACCAAGTGATGGAAGCTGCAGGTTCTTGCCTAACTAATAAATACGCTGAAGGGTATCCGGGCAAGCGTTATTACGGCGGTTGTGAAGTAGTCGACGTGGTAGAGCAAATCGCCATTGATCGCGCCAAAGCCTTGTTCGGTGCCGAGTATGTCAACGTACAGCCGCACTCTGGTTCTCAGGCCAATACTGCGGTATATGCCGCTTGTTTGAAACCCGGCGATAAAATCCTAGGTTTTGATTTGTCGCATGGCGGGCACTTAACTCATGGTTCTCCGGTGAATTTCTCAGGCCGTTTGTATACGCCAGTATTTTACGGTGTTGAAAGAGAAACCGGCCAATTCGATTACGACAAGATTCAGGAAATCGCTACCCGTGAAATGCCAAAGATGATCATCGCCGGAGCTTCTGCTTATTGCCGTGATATGGATTTCGCGCGTTTCCGCCAAATTGCCGATAGTGTTGGCGCATTGTTGCTCGCCGATATTTCGCACCCGGCCGGATTGATTGCCAAAGGCTTGATGAACGACCCGATTCCACATTGTCATATTGTCACTACTACTACACACAAAACTTTGCGAGGCCCGAGAGGCGGAATGATCATGATGGGCAAAGATTTCGAAAATCCGTGGGGATTGACTACACCGAAAGGCGAAATCAAAATGATGTCGAACTTGCTTGATATGGCTGTTTTTCCAGGAAATCAAGGTGGTCCGCTGATGCACATTATTGCGGCTAAAGCGGTGGCTTTTGGCGAATGCTTGACCGATGAGTTTTTCCATTACGCGATGCAAGTACAGAAAAATGCCAAGGCAATGGCAGCGGCTTTCGTCAAACGAGGTTACGATTTGATTTCAGGCGGCACCGACAACCACATGATGCTTATCGATTTAAGAAATAAAGGCATTACCGGAAAAGAAGCTGAAAACGCACTAGTGAAAGCAGAAATTACAGTTAATAAGAACATGGTGCCTTTTGATGACAAATCACCATTCGTTACTTCAGGAATCCGTGTCGGAACACCGGCCATTACTACGCGCGGTTTGGTAGAAAGTGATATGGAAACCATTGTTGAACTTATCGACCGCGTGCTGATGAACCATACCAACGAAGCCATTATTGAAGAAGTGGCTGATCAGGTCAACGAAATGATGGGCGAACGAGCGATGTTTGTTTTTTAGTTAACGGTTTATAGTTAACAGTTGACAGTTTTATGGATTTATCGGTTTTAGATCTGCCATTTGAATTGACATCAGAACAAATTCAGTTCTATCAGGAAAACTGTTACATCAAACTGAAAAAGGTTTTGCCTTCCGAGATTGTTGATTATTTCAATAACGAAATCAGCAAGAAAGTGGCAGCATTGAGCGCGCATGTTGCACCCATTGAGCAACGAAATACCTATGGAAAGGCTTTCCTACAGTTGTTCAACCTTTGGGAAAACAGCGACGTTATCCAGAAATTGGTGTTCAGTAAAAGACTGGCCAAAATCGCAGCCGATTTGATGCAAACCCAAGGCGTCAGATTATACCACGATCAAGCGCTTTTTAAAGAAGTAGGCGGTGGCATTACACCGTGGCATGCCGATCAGCATTATTGGCCGCTGTCATCAGACAAAACAATCACAGTCTGGATTCCGCTTCAAGCTACGCTTTTAGCAATGGGGCCACTTGAATTTGCCGCCAAAAGTCAAAGTATTTTAGCAGGTAGGGAATTATCGATTAGCGATGAAAGTGAAAACCAAATTAAAGAGTATTTAAGAATCAACGATTTTGAGCATGTGATTGAACCGTTTGATTTAGGCGAGGTTAGTTTTCATTCGGGCTGGATTTTTCACCGTGCCGGAGCCAATGCATCGGATCAAACCAGAAAAGTCATGACTGTTATTTATATGGACAAAGACATGCGTTTGAAAGCGCCAAGTAATTCAGGCCAACACAATGATTGGAAAACTTGGTGTCCGGGTGCAGAGATTGATCAAGTTATCAATACGCCGCTAAATCCGATTCTTTACCAGCGATAAAAATAGATTCATTATGCCTTTACCCATGCCAGTTCGCGTGGGTTTTTTGTTTTCGTCGGTAACATAAGCTTGAAATTGGCTACTACTGTCCCAACGTTAAAATCCTAACTGATGAAAAACTGGTTACTATTGATAAGCTGGCTCTGTATTAGTTTTGTTCACGCCCAACAAGCCAAGATTTCCGGAAAGTTCGAAACCCCAGAAGCTACTTCATCGGTTTTAGTCGTTTTGCAAAAAGCAGAAGATTTCTCAGTGGTCAAAAGCCAATTTCTCGAAAGTGACGGGCGTTTTGAATTTCTGAACTTGCAAGCGGGAAATTATCTTGTGGTTATTGACCAGGCCCAGTTCAAACCTTTTCAAAGCCAAACCATTGCGCTAGCGAATGACCAACAATTGGAGTTGCCGACGGTCCGATTGGAAAAAAATGAAACCAAATTGCTCAACGAAGTGGTCGTTCAAAAAAGGAAGCCGTTCGTCGAAAATAAAATCGATAGAACCGTTGTCAATGTTGACGCGCTCATTACAACCGCCGGTGGCGATGCCGTAGATGTTTTAGAGAAATCGCCGGGCATTCTCGTCGATCAAAATGGCACAATCACTTTCAAAGGCAAAAGTGGTGTTCAGGTTTTCATCGACGACAAGCCGACTTATCTTTCCGGAGCTGAACTCGAGGCTTACCTGAAATCACTTCCGGCCAGCACGCTCGACAAAATAGAACTCATGACCAATCCGCCGGCCAAGTACGATGCGGCAGGTGGTGCCGGTGTCATCAATATCGTCACCAAAAAATCAAAAACTCGTGGCTTTAACGGCAATGTCACTTCTAGGTTTTCGCAAGGAAAACGGTCACAGTTCCGCCAAGGGTTGAATCTGAATTACGTGGATGAAAAATACCGTGTTTATGGCAATTTGGGCTATGCCAACCAGAATCCGCTGAACGATTTGTTTATTTTCAGAAGGTTCAAAAATCCTGACGGCAGTACTAAAAGCCTTTTTTACCAAGATAGTTTCCTCAGAACCAGCGCCAATACCGGCAACGCCAAAGTCGGCATGGATTATTATTATTCAGACAAAACTACTTTTGGCCTCAGTGTGAGCGGCATCCTGAAATCGAGCCGACAGAAATCCGATGTACGTTCGGTGCTTACTGATGCAACCAATATTGTAGATTCGACCATCATCGCCAACAACCGCGAAAACGAAAAATTCCGCAATCTGGGCCTCAACCTGAATTACCGTCATGATATCGATTCGATTGGTCGTCGCATTACTGTTGACTTAGATTATCTAAATTACGACACCCAAACCCGTCAGCAGTTCAATAATTTTGTTTACCAACCTGATAATTCCTTGAGCAGTCAGGATGCTTTGCGAGGCGATTTGCCTACCGATATAGATATTTATTCGTTCAAAACTGATTATACTCACCCGTTAAAAAAAGGCTCATTCGAGGCCGGTTATAAAGTGAGTTTCTCTAAAACCGACAACATTGCCGATTACCGCGATATTGTTGGTGACGCCGAAGTTCCGAATTACGACACCAGCAATCATTTCAAATACGACGAAACCATCAATGCCGCTTACCTGAACTATAATACCAATCTGAAGCGATTTAGTTTTCAATTGGGTTTGCGTGTGGAGAATACTGATTCTAAAGGCAACCAACTGGGCAATGTGGTGAAGCCTTCGTCGCGTTTTTCACGGAATTACACCAACTTGTTTCCTACGGTTTATGTGCAGTATAAAATGGATTCCATCGGCAACCATCAGCTTGTAGTGAATTACGGCAAACGCATCAATCGTCCGTATTTTCAAGATTTGAACCCGTTTGTGAGCCCGCTGGATAAGTTTACTTTTTATTCGGGAAATCCTTATTTGAATCCGTCGTTTGCAGATAATTACGAATTATCTTATCGCTATAAGGAATATCTCTCGACTACTTTCAGTTATGGTCGTAGCAGCGACGAAATCAACGAAACCATCGAAATCACCGATCAGATTTATTACAGCCGGCCGGGCAATATTGGCCGCAGCGAATTCTTTAGTTGTAACGTCAATGCGACCATTCCGTTCAACAAATGGTGGACGGCAACCGCATACACCGAAGTAACACATTCGCGGTTCAAAAGTCAACTCTATACCGAAACACTCGATGCGTCGGGTAGTTTTTGGTTCTTCCAGATGAATAATACTTTCAAGTTCAAGAACGATTGGTCGGCCGAGCTCAGTGGCACTTATCACACCGATATTGTTTCCTCGCAATTTGTGCTCCTTTCGCGCTCGAATATCAATATGGGCGTGCAGAAGAAAATCCTCAAAAGTAAAGGCAGTTTGAAGTTTTCGGTCAATGATATTTTCTATTCGAACCTCAATAACGGTATTATCCGCAACATCAAACTCACCGATGCCAATTGGAGGAACCGCCCCGATTCGCGTTTTGCGGCTTTGACTTTCACTTACAGTTTCGGAAAATCTTTGCCAATCAAACAACAATACAATGCCAACGGAGCCGATACTGAAAAAAATAGGGTGAAAGATTAGTTGTGTTAAATGTTGAATGTTGAATGGTTTCAGAAGCCGGGAACCTGCTGTACGCTATATCTTTTACTCTGCTGCGCGCCGTAAAAGGATGCCGCTGCCATCAGGGCTAGGGTTGTGGTGGAATTTTGGAATTAATGGTGATTAGCTTTCAGCTGTCAGCTTTTAGCTTTTTCAGTGGAATTACAAGGATAAAAGAACTAAATTCCAAAAACTGGATTTAAAAACTATAGCTCAACTTTCCGTAAACGAGCTGTCAGCTTTTAGCTTTTTCAGTGGAATTACAAGGTTAAAAGAACTAAATTCCAAAAACTGGATTTAAAAACTATAGCTCAACTTTCCGTAAACGAGCTGTCAGCTTTTAGCTTTTAGCTTTCAGCTTTTTCAGTGGAATTACAAGGTTAAAAGAACTAAATTCCAAAAACTGGATTTAAAAACTATAGCTCAACTTTCCGAAAAGAACTTTAAACTGTTAACCGTGAACTGTCAACTATTCATTGTCGGTTATTTCCCTAAAAAATGTAATTTTGACGACACTTATATTCAACATACAACATTCAACATAAAGCCACTATGTCCACTTTCAGATTACAACTTCCGACCGACCCGCGCTGGGTAGATATCGTAGAAACCGATATTGAAGAAATCCTTACCGACCACGCTTGGTGCGAACAAAAAGCTGCATCTAATGCCATTACGATTGTTACCATCAACTCCGAGTATCCCGATTTGGTGACCGATATGTTGGCTTTGGCTAAGGAAGAAATCGAGCATTTCGAAATGGTGCACGAGATCATCAAGAAACGCGGATACAAACTGGGCCGCGAACGCAAAGATGAATACGTAGGCGAGTTGGCGCAATACATGAAACGCAGTAACACAGGTAGTCGGGTTTCCGGTTTTGTCGAAAGAATGTTATTCTCGGCGATGATTGAAGCGCGCAGTTGCGAACGTTTTAAAGTGCTTTCAGAAAACATCAAAGACGAAGAGCTTTCTAAATTTTACCGCGAACTCATGGAAAGCGAGGCCGGGCACTATACTACTTTTATTGGTTACGCACGCAAATACGGGCAAGGCATCGATGTAGAAAAGCGTTGGCGCGAATGGCTCGACTTTGAAGCCTCTGTGATTCAGAAATACGGCAAAAGTCAAACAGTGCATGGTTAATGCAGAACTTGTTATGAATCAGATTGTTCATGCCACCAATAAAGATTTTACGCTTATTCGTGAGATTGCCTATCAAACCTGGCCGGTTACTTACAGTAATATTTTGTCTGAAGCCCAATTGTCTTTTATGTTGGGTAAAATATATTCAGATGAAACTTTGTCTGAAAATCTAAAAAAAGGACATCAGTTTCTACTGCTAAAAGACGATACAGGATGTTTGGGTTTTGCTGCTTGTGAGCATGATCATCTGCAAGCTATTACAAAATTGCACAAATTATATATATTACCTTCTGCCCAAGGAAAAGGCGCTGGAAAAACGTTGATAGCCTATGTTGAGCGTTTGGCCCTTGAGAACCAATCAAAAGCCGTGTCGTTGAATGTGAATCGGTACAACACGGCTTATGAGTTTTATCTGAAAAACGGTTACCAAAAAACCGGAGAAATCGACATTCCGATTGGCGATGGCTATCTCATGGAAGATTACACCATGGAAAAAAAGCTCTAAGTTTACACCACAATGTGGCCCCAATTTTCCCCGGTTTCAATGCGTTTCAAATGTGTTGCACTAATACCGAATTGTTTAGCAATCATGCTGTTTCTAGTTCTTCCTTTAGGGTTTTTGAGCATTTTCTTAATACGAATAACTGTTGTAGCGGTGAGTTTACTTCCATCTGATTTGATGTTGTGCTCAATTAGTTCGCGTCTGGCTCTAATTACGTGCGGACTTTTCTTTCCGTGGGCGATACGTTCGGCATAAGTCACCCAGCGTAAGTTTTTTACATCGTCATTATCGCGAACATAATCTAGGTGAATCACGCAATCTTGTCCTTCTAGCGGTTTGGGTAGAAAAAACTCAGCGACTATTTTATACAGAAATAATACTTTGCTTTTGGTTTTTCCATTTTCGGTGGCGCGATATCGCAAAGTGGCATAACCATCAGATCGGCCTCCTTTGATCAGGTTGCCATTTTCGATGCGGTCTGTAAAACTAACCAGCCTACCTCTGTTTGAAACGGCATAACGCAGTTTTTGAGGTACAGGCACTATAATTTCTTTAAACTCTTCGTTTGGATAAAATCTAACCATTTTTATTGAAAAAATAAATAAACATTTAGTGTTTGGCTTCCAACTAAAGGCTTTTAATGTAGGTTGTAGGTTGAAAAAATTTTGGGAAACCGATAAGTGGTTCAAAAATATTAAAAATAATAAATTACGTACATTATTTAGCTCTAAAATTTTTTAATAAATTTTTTAATATATAAAAATCTTACAAAACTTATTTGCTTCACTATTATTTGATGATAATTTGATGATGGGATAACAAACCTTTTACTTGTTTTAAATCAAAAACTGCTTTCTTGATTTTTGTTTTTTCTGGGTTGATACTATAATTGTAACTCGTCTTGAAATTGACTTTTGAAACATTGGCCAGATCAAACTCGCTGCGGTACAAATCACAATTCTCAAATTCGGCAGAAGTCAAATCGGCAGACATGAAATCAACGCCAATTAAACTGCAATTTTTGAAAACTGTTCCTTTTATTTTTAAGGCGTAAAACTTCGAAAAATCTAGTGTGCAATTAGTAAAACCGATTTCAAAAATTAACTTATCGCACATTGCAAAATTCACCTCTCTGATTTGGCAATCTAAAAACTGAGCCGTTCTAAAAGCGGTATGATTGATTTTGGCTCCGTTAAAGTTACAATTTTCAAATTGGCAATCAATAAAAGTCGTTCCGATAAAATTGCATGAAGTAAAATTGCAATTCCGAAAACGGCACTGTTCAAATTCCTTTAAATGAAAAGCATCAGTAGGGTAATGAACATTGGTAAATTCCTGATTGAGGAAATATTCTGGCATAAATCAACAACATTCTTGCAACTGCAAATCGGGTTCGAAATTAAGCCATTTTCTGAAAAACCTAGTCTGTTTTAATTTTTTTTAGCGAAATATTTATCCAAGACAGCCCGGATAGTTTCATTCAACGGATTTATAAATTGCCTTTTTGGGTACCGGAATACTATGTTTGATTCGATTGGCGAGATGCAGAATATCTGGTTTTAACAACTGTTGGCTGAATCGTCTTATTTTTGCCTGAAGTACTAAAGTTATCGATGGATGTTTGACTTTGGGTGTAGTGGCGATTACTTTTTTTAAGTCTCCTCAGTTGCGAAAGTTCAGCTTTGATGAAGAAAAATAGTCTTGATGAAAAGATTGAAATTCGATCATTTTCTCAAGTTAAGCGGTAGGTTTTGAAAATTCAAGATATTGCTTAATAGCAAAAAACTAGAAATCAATAAAATACTTTCAATTGCAGTGAGTTCCATGCTTTATAAGGAAAGTATTTCGAATGATTTGTTTCAAAGCAAAGAGATTGTCCTAAGTTTTCGGCGAATAGTCAGCACAACAAAAAAAGTAAATTTATTTCAATTTAGATTTGCATATGCATGATTAATGCCTATATTTGCACCCGCATTAAGGCCTCGTGGCGCAACTGAATAGCGCATCTGATTACGGCTCAGAAGGTTACTGGTTTGAATCCAGTCGAGGTCACTTAAGAATGGAAAGCCCGCACGAGAGTGCGGGTTTTTTTATTTTAAAATTTTTTGATGTTGAGCTCGCTCAACATCAAAAAATTTTAAAATAAAAAAAGCTTCAATCGAAGATTGAAGACTTTTCATTACCACTACGGAGCTCATTCTGGATATGTAATCCAGTCGATTTCAATAACAAAATCATCACTGACTAAAGATTTCCATTACCACTACGGAGCTCACTTTGGATATCTAAACCACAAATTCTTCTGTCTTTAACAATTTAAACAGTCGGTAGATTCTGCACTTATGTTTTGTTCGTCTACACTTTTCTACCATTCGTCTACACTTAAGCGGTATTTAACGAAAAAAAACGGCCGCAAAGGCGGTTCGACCTAGTTTTGAACTTAGAGGACCTATACTTAAACAAAATGCCGAGATCATTAAATATACTGCTTATCGAAGACGACGCGATCGAAGTGATGAAATTCAACAGAGTACTCAGTACTTTAAACATGAATCACAAGATTATTGAAGCCAACAACGGTGAAGAAGCGTTATCGATATTAAAAGAAAAAGAAACCATTCCCGACATTATTATCTTAGATTTGAACATGCCGCGCATTAACGGCATCGAATTTTTACAGATTTTAAAGAACGACGACTATTTAAAGTATATTCCATCGATTATTTTGACTACTTCTAATAATCATAAAGACGTTATGGAATGTTACAAAATCGGGATTGCAGGCTATGTATTAAAGCCTTTGAAGTATGAAGATTATATTGACCGCATCCGAAAAATGTTGGAGTACTGGAGCGCGAATGAATTAATTTCTCAATAAATAGTATGTACGGAATTGTCAACAAAGCCATCGAAGATTTGGTCATAGCCAATTTTGGTGAAGAAAAATGGGAAGTGATTAAAGAGCGTAGTGGCATCGATATTGACTTTTTTATCAGTAGCGAACCCTACGATGATGACGTAACATTTAAGTTAGCCGTAGCCGTTTCAGAAGAAATGAACATGACCGTTGGTGAGGTCTTAATTGCTTTTGGCGAATGGTGGGTCATCAAAACAACCTCAGAAAAATATACTGGCTTGATGCAATCTGGCGGGAATAACCTGAAAGAATTTTTATTAAATTTACCCAACTTCCACAATCGGGTGATGCTGATTTATCCGAAACTAACGCCTCCGGAATTTAAAATTAGCGACGTGACCGAAAACAGTATTCAGTTGCATTATTTTTCCAAGCGCCAAGGTTTACAAGAATTTGTAAGAGGATTGCTTCAAGGGCTCGGAAAAATGTATGATACGCCGGTCACCATCGAATTGATGCAAACTCGAAACGAAGGTAGTACGCACGAGATATTTAAAGTAAGCTGGTAAGCATGGACGGATTAGAATTTAAGTTTCAAGAAGCATCTTTCAATAGATTATTCCCTTATTTTATTCTAATCGACTCTGATTTTCAAATTGTAGGATTCGGAAAAAGTATTGCAAAAATTTGCCCTTATTTAAAGCCGAATGTTTCTTTTAAAGCGTTTTTTAACCTAAAAAGACCTCATGCCGAAACCAATACATTTGAGGAGTTATTGCATTTTAGTAATCAATTGGTAGTAATTGAAAGCAATGTTGATGACGTTTCACTAAGAGGGCAGTTCGAGCTGCTCAACAAACAATTGTTATTTGTAGGTTCACCTTGGTTTAACTCGATGAATGAGGTGGTTGAAAAAAATCTGACCATCAATGATTTCGCGATTCACGATCCGCTTTTAGATTTACTTCACGTACTGAAAAATCAGGAAATATCCGCCAAAGAACTCAAAGAAACGTTGTTGACCATCAACCAACAAAAGAACGATCTCAAGAAAGCCAACAAAGAAATTCACGATATTGCCCTGTTTCCGACACAAAATCCTGATCCTCTGATTCGAATAGATTTTGAGGGAAATTTACTCAAAAGAAACCCCGCCGCTGAAATGCTCTTGTCTTTTATTTACGAAGGCAAAGAATACGATGCAGCCACTTTTTTCAAAATCATTAGCCCAAAGATCGACGTTGAACAAGAGCGCTTTATCTTCGAAGCCCAATCAGGCTCAAAAGATTATTCGTTTGTCTGCAAAAGCCTCAAAGACGAAAAATACATCAATATCTACGGGCGCGACATTACTGAACAAAAAAGAAATAGTGCCGAATTAGAGCGTTTGTCTCTGGTAGCCAGTTCTAACGAAAACGGAATCGTTTTTACGTATCCCGATGGTAAGATTTTCTGGAGTAACGATGCCTACACCCATCTAACCGGTTATCCGAAAGAATATATATTGGGAAAAACACCCATCGAAATTGGACTTTGCGAGCATACCAACAAAGAAGACTTTCCGAAGATGCTCACGCCATTTTATAATGGTGAACCCTTTGAAGTAGAGCTCATTCACGGTAAAAAAGACGGAAGCCATTTCTGGTCGAGAACCAAAGGGCAACCCATTTTTGACCAACACGGTCAAGTGAAACAGTACTTCGCAATGCTTGAAGATATTTCTCTTAAAAAGCGCTACGACGATAGCCTCGAAATAGAGAAAGCCAAATACCAGAATATTATCGCCAACATGAATCTGGGCTTACTCGAAGTTGATTTGAATGATGTGATTACTTTGTCGAACAACAGTTTTAATGAAATGAGCGGCTATTCTTCGGAAGAGTTATTGGGTAAAAAGGCTGCAGAATTGTTGATGCCTTCCGAAAGCCAAGCAATTATTCGCGAAAAAATGGATACGCGAAAACAGGGCGTTACCGATTCTTATGAAGTAAAAATACTCAATAAAAATGCAGAAAAAAGAAGTTGGCTCATCAGCGGAGCGCCTAATTACGATCTAAACGGAAATCACATAGGTTCTATCGGAATACACCTGGATATCACCCAGCAAAAAGTGCAAGAAGAACAATTAACCATGTTGTCACTGATTGCTGAAAAGAACATCAATGCTGTGGTCATTACTGATAACAAAGGTGTGATTGAATGGGCCAATACAAGCTTCTTGCAAATTTCCGGTTTCTCGATGGAGGAAATAAAAGGAAAGAAACCAGGGCATCTTTTGCAAGGCCCGGAAACCAGCCCAGAAACGGTTGCCTATTTGAAAGACCGAATCCAAAAAGGGTTGCCTTTTAATTGCGAAATCGTCAATTATTCAAAGTCTGGAGAAAAATATTGGGTCAGTATCCAAGGGCAGGCTTTGTACAACAAGAAAAATGAAATCGTAAAATTCTTCGCCATCGAGGAAAACATCACCAAGAAAAAAGAGTTAGAGCAACAACGGGAATTCTTGATGGATAGCTTGGCCAAGAGCAACAAAGAACTCGAAGATTACGCCGCAATTGTTTCACACGATTTAAAATCGCCTTTGCGAAGCATTCATTCTTTACTGACTTGGATTAAAGAAGACAACGACAAAGAATTTAGCACCAAGACGTTGCAGTATTTGAGCATGATGGAAAACAAAGTAGAGAAAATGGATTACCTGATTGAAGGCATTCTTACCTACGCCAAAATTGACAAAGCAGATGTAGCAACAGAAAACATCAACACCCAAGAAATCGTTCAGAACATCATCAATATTATTCACATTCCGTCGCATATCACCGTTACTATCAAAAATAATTTGCCAGTGATCAAAGCTGATCGTTTCAGGATCCAACAATTGTTTCAAAATATTATCAGCAATGCCGTAAATTACATTGATAAACCCAGCGGAAAAGTTGAAATAGATTGCCAATTCACGGCTGAGCACTACATTTTTTCGGTAAAAGATAACGGCCCGGGAATCGCCAAAAGCAATCAGGAAAAAATATTCAAAATATTCCAATCACTAGGAACGAGCGATAAATCAACCGGACTTGGATTGTCTATTGTAAAAAAAATCATAGACTTGTATCAAGGCGAAATCTGGATTGAAAGCGAAATAAATCGCGGCGCCACGTTCTTCATAAAACTAAAAAAATAACTCGTTGCATTATGAGAATCGTTCAAGCATCAAAAGTAGCCAACCAACCTTGGAAATTCGTTCAAGAGAATACCGTTTTAAACAATCCATTAGTGTTGGTTTTTGCCAATCGATTTCTGTTGGAACAAGACGAAGTAATCGCCGATATCCGCGCGCAATTTCCCTACGAACATCTGGTTTTTGGCTCTACTTCGGGTGAAATCATTCAAAACCAAGTACACGATGGTTCTATTGTAGTAACCGCGATTGAGTTTGAAAAAAGCAGTTTTGAAATCGTGACTGAGAACATTTTAAACTTCGATAAAAAAGCAAAACCACTCGGTGAAGCCCTGTACAATAAGATTCCCAAAGCCAATTTGAAACATTTGTTTGTAATTTCTGAAGGCAGTATGGTCAATGGCAGTTCGTTGATTGATGGCCTTGAAAAAGAACTCACCAATTCGGTTTCGATTACCGGCGGGATGTGTGGCGATGACGCCAGATTCCTGAAAACCTTAGCGTCGTACAAAGAAAATCCGAAAGAAGGCGAAGTGGTTTTGATTGGTTTTTACGGCGAAACCTTAGAGATTAGTTTTGCCAGTTTTGGCGGCTGGATTCCGTTTGGCCCCGAACGCAAAATCACAAGGTCAAAATCGAATATACTTTTCGAGATCGACGACCAACCGGCACTCGATTTATACAAAAATTATTTGGGTGATAAAGCCAGCGAATTGCCCCAAGCTTCGCTGTTATATCCGTTGAATGTTACGCCTGAAGGCAAAAGCGAACCGGTCGTACGCACGATTTTAAATATCCATGACGACAATAATTCGATGTTACTGGCCGGCGATGTTCCGGTCAATTCGCGGGTGCAACTCATGATGGCTTCGGTAGATGGTATTGCCGCCGGCGCTCAACGTGCTGCTGAAATTGCAATGGAACAAAGAAATTCGCCTCCACAATTGGCCTTGTTGGTCAGTTGCATCGGAAGAAAATTGGTCATGAACCAAAGGGTCGAAGAAGAAATTGAACAAGTGCAAGAAATCATCGGAAAACAAACTGCCATCACTGGTTTTTATTCCTATGGCGAAATGGCTCCATTTCATGGCCAGACCGCTTGTGAATTGCACAACCAAACGATGACCTTAACCTTAATCAGCGAATAATGAACTCCTTATTAAAAAGACAAATTGCCAAGCATTTAGACACCGGTCTGAACAACATTGACTTGTTTTTTAAAGCTGTCGACAATTCGTATGAAAATTATGAGGAGCAAATTGCAATGTTGCAACGCGCCATGAAAATCAGTTCGGATGAGCTCTATGCCGCCAACCAAAAACTGCGCGAAGAATCGGAAAGTCTGAAAGATATCAACAGAAATCTGGAATCGATTTTAAACTCGATGAACCTTGAAGTTGATAAATTTTCAAATACCAATAAGCTAAAATCTTCAGAATACATCAAGCAACAAGCCGCTGAAATTATTAAAATCAACAAGCAACGTGAAGAATTATTGGTCAACCTCGAAAAGCAAAATCAGGCCTTAAATGAATATGCGCACATGGTTTCGCACGATTTGAAAGCGCCTTTGCGAAGCATTGATACCTTAATCAACTGGTTTATGGAAGACAACGCCGAGATGATGACCGAAGAGAATAAGAAATCGATGCACACTATTTTATCCAACGTTGAAAAAATGGATTCACTCATCAAAGGGATTTTGGTGTATTCGTCTGTCGAAAAGCAAGAAGTTGAAGACCGAGTGATCGATTTAAACATTTTAATTGACGAAGTGGTGCGTACGATTCATGTTCCTGAGCACATTACGCTCAAAATAAACAATACCTTGCCTAAGGTTTTTGGCAATCAATTTCGGTTCAATCAGTTGTTTCAGAACCTTATTCAGAATGCGATAAAATACAACGACAAAAGTGCCGGCATCATTGAAATCGGCAGCTCGGAAACCGAAACAGAAATGCAGTTTTACATCAAAGACAACGGCATCGGCATCGCAGCACAACACCAAAATAAAATCTTTGACGTGTTCTCGAAATTGCACAGCAACGATCCGTCATCGGGCATCGGGCTTTCGATTGTAAAGAAAATCATTGATATTTATCACGGTAAAATTTGGCTCGAAAGCCAAGAAAACGTCGGTACCACTTTTTATTTCACTTTTCCAAAAAACTAATGGAACAACCCAACAACCACTATATCGAACAACTTTCAGGCGATAATGCAGAATTTAAAGCCAAAATGATTGCCATTTTAAAAAAAGAATTGCCCGAAGAAATCGCCTTGTATCAAAACCAAATGCATCATAATGATTGGGCGAAGGCGGCTGCGTCTGTGCATAAATTGAAACATAAAATTTCCCTGCTGGGTCTTGATAAAAGTTATTATATTGCTGAACAATTTGAAATACAATTGAAAGATAATAGTACGGTGTTGCAATCTGATTTTGAAACCATTCTCAATGTGATGCAGCAGTTTGTTCAGGAATTATAATTTTTTGATTTAAGGTATGAATTGCATTGTTATCGATGACGAAGAAATGGCAAGAGCGATTATCGGACAAATGGTTGAGAATACGCCTCAATTGACATTAGTCCAAGAGTGTTCGAATGCCATGCAGGCGATTAAATATTTGAATCAGCATCCGGTTGATTTGATTTTTCTTGACATTCACATGCCCGATTTTACCGGTTTCGATTTTATCCAAACCATCAAAAATCCGCCGAAAGTCATCTTAGTAACTTCGGATAAGAACTTCGCCATCGAAGCCTTTGAGTACGAGTGCATCGTAGATTATTTAGTAAAACCCATTACAGAAGATCGCTTCCAGAAAGCCATTCAAAAAGCCAATGCAAAGCAGTTGACCGTAGCCTCTACAAGTGCGAATAAAACAGTAGCTGAAGACAACGCCAACGAATTTTACATCAACATTGATCGTCGTTTGATTAAAATTGAATTTGCTGCAGTAAATATCGTTGAGGCCAAAGGCGATTATATCCACATTAAAACCGAAGGCAAAAACTACGTCGTGCATTCGACAGTCAAAAAAATCGAAGACAAATTGCCCAAAGATTTGTTTTTAAAAGTGCATCGTTCGTTTATTATCAATACCAAAAAAATCATCGACATCGAAGACAATAGTGTTTTGATTGGCAAAGATGTGATTCCGGTAAGCCGCGCCAACCGACCCGAATTGATGAAGCGACTCAACTTATTGTAATTCTACTTTGCTGCGGTTAATATTGTGTCGCTGCGATTTCAGTCTGTTCATTGGTTTTTGCCAGATAATCTACTACAGGAAATAAGCTTTGGAAAAAGGTAGGTTTTGTTTCTTTCATAGCTAAAATTTTCTCGTTATAACCTAAAATATCCAGTTGGTGCTTTTGAATAAACTGGAGTAAAGCGCCTAAATTTTCAAACTTAGAAAAGGTGTTGGTGGTAACAAATCCGAGCTGTTTTAAATTGTATTCGTTGAACATAAATCGAGCTCCGGCCTTCACCGCTGATTTACTGCTTTTGTATTTTTTGATGTCTACTACAGCAACGTTGGCGCATTTTTCACTAATGTCTTTCAAGAGTTCGTAGGTATTGTCTTTACTGCTGTTGTTCACCAAACAGAATTGCACCTCTTTAATTTTTTTTATATACCCGACGCAAAGATCCTGATCAATGTGGTGTTCATTGTTGTAGCAAATGATGATGATTCCTGTTTTCAATTTTTGACGAATGAGTATTGTTGATGACTAAAACCTAAACCGCTCTTTTGGCGCGCTCCCAATTCACAGATTGGTTGTTTCTGATGTAACGCACAAAACCCATGACCACAGAAAGATTCATAATGAAGAAATAATACGGAACAAAGAGTGCTTTTATTCGGGTTGCTCTGTTTTCTAAAAACCAACCCAACAACGCAGCACCGTAAAATAAAAGCTGTAGCCAAAATAAAATAGGATACAATCTTACCTTAAGAAAACCTTGTTGGTAAACTAAAATGAACGAAGTCGGGATTAATATTAGCAAGCAAAGCGGAGCCAACGTCCAGCGAAGAACCCGATGTGAAATGTATTGAAATGACAAGGTACCGTATTTGAAAACATTCAACAACGACCGCAACCGAACCACTGATTGGATACCGCCTGCCGAAATTCTTATTTTGCGTTTTAACTCTTCTTTTACATTGGCTGAGGCGGTTTCTATGGCAAAGGCTTCCGGATCGTACTGAATGGTATAACCTTCTTGAGCTACTCGCAACGAAATCATGAAATCATCGAGTAAGGTATCTTTTTCAACGTGGCGGTATAAAGGCGTTCTGATGGCAAACAATTCTCCGGCAGCACCTACCACAGAGTACAATTCGGCATCCCATTTTTTTAGCGCCGATTCGTATTTCCAGTAAAGCCCTTCTCCGGCACCGGAGGCCACGTCGCGGTCTTGGTTAAAAATTCGTTTTTCACCCGAAACACAACCAACTTTGTCATTGCTGAATAACCTGACAATGCGTTTGATAGATTCTTTTCCGAGCATTGTATTCGCATCGCTAAAAACTACGATTGGCGTATTGACGAAAGCCATTCCTCTGTTCATGGCTCCAATTTTTCCGTTTCTGGCTGCTAAATGATGCACTGTTGTATTCGGATAGTTTGAGAGCATTTCTGGAGTGCCGTCGTCAGAACCATCAGTAACCCAAACGATTTTTAATTTCTCTTTCGGATATTCCAGCTCTGCTGTGTTTTTCATTTTAGCAGCTACATAATCTTTTTCATTGTAAGCCGCGATAAACAAAGTTACTTCGGGCTCGTAGCTTTCGTCAACGGTTTCGGTTGTGCCGATCTTGAAAAACCTTCTGATTTTGATAATGACAAAAAGTAGCATGCCATAACCTATGTAAGTGTAGAATACCGTAAAAAGTAATATCCAAAAAAGTAGTTTTAATTCCATCGTTTTAGTGTTTGATTTTTTCCCAAGTATTGTTTTCAAAGTTGTATTGTTTGATTACTCTCGCCGGATTGCCAACTGCAACGCAATACGGAGGAATATCTTTAGTAACCACACTTCCAGCAGCTACAATAGCGTGTTTACCAATAGTTACGCCGGCAACCACAACCACGTTGGCTCCAATCCAGCTGTGGTCTTCAATGTGAATCGGCGCTGTAGTAACGCCTTGCTGGTGAATAGGAATGCTGATGTCTTCATAGTTGTGATTCAATCCTGACAAGGTGATGTTTTGAGCCAAACGAATATCATTTCCAATCGTGACGGGCCCGATGATGGTATTGCTCAAGCCGATTTTTGTTCGGTCGCCAATAATTACTGGGCCTACACCATTGTTGATGGCTGAGAAATCTTCAATCGTAGAATGAGCGCCCAATTCGAATTTGTTCCAAGGCACCACGTCTAGGCGGGTTCTTGGTCTGATGAGCGCGCCTTTTCCTTTTTTGTGGTAAAACGGATTCACGAAATACTTGATCCACAATCGCGGCCGGGTTTGATTCGGAATCAGAATAGACCAATGCACCAGTTTTTTGAGCTTCTGATTCGATTTTATTTTTTCTTTCAGTTCCATTTTATTTTGTCTTCGGTGGCTTGTTGAATCGCATTATAAATAGCTGTAACGTTGTTGGTCCAGGTATGGCTTTGCGCCACTTCGATTCTCTTTTTTATGAGTTCCTGAGAGTTTTCGCCCAACGCTTTTTCTATTAAATTGAGGTAATCTTCATGGCTTTCGCCCAGATAAACACAATTTTCAAACATCTTCATGGCTTTCGTTTTGGTGGCTACGATAGGCTTTCCTAACGCTAGATATTCATCGATTTTTCTAGGATAGTTGCCTATAGTAAGATGATTGGTAATTTGCGGATTGATAGCCACATCAAAACCCTTGACGTAATTGGGCAGTTGGGCTTCGGGTTTGCTTCCCAGAAAATAAACGTTGGGCATGTGGTGCAAATCTGATTTTTTAAAATCCTCGTCTTCCGGCCCAACTAAAACAATGCTCCAATCTTTCTTTTGGTTGGCTATGTGTTCCAAAAGCCCAATATCTAGCCTTAATGAGGTTAATGAACCTACATAACCAATAATCGGAGAAGGAATATCAGTTAATGCATCCGGTACTTTTATTGAATTGTCAGGATCGCTAAAATGAGAAACATCACAACCTTGCCCAACCATATAGCTGTGCGGATTGAGTTGTAACCCGAAATCTGCAAAAAAATCTGAGTTGGTGGTGAGCACATCGGCCTTCTTTACTACTTCGGGCTCGATGCGCTCTCCGTGTTTTTGCCAGTACGGCACTTTTACGAGATAATCACGCATATAATACACATAAACCTCTGGACGAAGCATTTCCTTTAAATGAAGCCCAAGGAACATCGAACTGTCATTAAAAAGAATGAAATCTGAAAATCCGAGTCGCGCAACCGCTGATTGGATGTCTTTTGATAATAATCTCGCATTGCGCTTGTTGAGCATTTTGAAGATTCGGTGAGAGCCAATCCAATTGATCGATTCAACGATGGTTTTTGGGTAAAGATTCCAAAGATTATCGCTTATTTTTTCTATATCCGAACTTTCTCCAACAGCAATCCGCAGGCGTTTTTGGATTCTTTCATCTTCTCGTTGTTTGAGGCTGGTGCTGCGATCCATCGGCGGATTTACGTAAAGCACGCGGTTGTGTTTTGCAAATTCAAGCGCAATATTTTTGCAGTTGCTTCCTATTTTAATGTCCCAGGGTTGGATCCCAATAATGACAATGTCTTTTCCTTTGATCATCACTTTAGCTTTTAATTTCTTGATAGAGTTGTTTGTATTGTTCTAAAACTTGATGTGCCATGTTATTCCACGAGAATTTTTTACTTTGAAGTAAACCTCTTTGCACCAGTTCGTTTTTGTAACTAGCATCCGTTGTGATTTTGATGATTCCATCGCAAATCTCTTCCGGCTTCTCTGGGTTGATCAGGTGAGCTGCGTTGCCGGCAACTTCGGGCATAGAAGAAGTATTCGAAGTAATCACCGGAACGCCACAAGCCATCGCCTCAATAATCGGAATACCAAATCCTTCGCGCAAAGACGGAAACAAAAACAGCTTTGAGAGCTGATAGATGGCAGGTAAATCTTCATCTGAAACATATCCAGTTAAGACAATATGCTGGCGAAGATGAGCAGCGTTGATATCGTTTAAAATGGTTGCCAGGTCGGCTTCTTTAATGCCTAGAATTACAAGTTTGTACGAGGCATTTACTTCTTTTCGATAATGGTCAAATGCCAGTAATACGCCTCTTGTGTTTTTTCTCGGATCAGTATTCGCGATATGTAAAAGATAGTCTTCAGGAAGCTGATAAGCCTTTTTTACTTTGAGCAACTGATCGGCCGCAAGGGTAGCCGTAAAATTTTGATTTACACCGTTGTGAATTGTCTGAATCGGTTTGTGGTTGAGGTTGAAAAAACGGCTGATGTTGTCTTTTTCAAAATGAGAAACTGTAATCAGGCGACGGCTGTTCTTTACAACTTTTGAAACGATGATTCTTCGATATAAATTACCGAATTTTTGATACAACGATGCCTTATTGAGCAATAACTTCAACCAACTTCCTTCCATATAAATAATGTCGTGAAGTGTTGTAATTAAAGGAGTTTTTCCAAAATTGGGAGCTGTATTACTGGTACAATGCAGCAAGTCGCACTGATAAGCTTGGGCAACTTTGGGCAATTTGAACTGTTCCCACCACGGATAAAAACCGCCCGGAATTTCTACAATTTTAAAATTTGCCGTAGGCTGAATGACCGATTGGTCTTGATCTGGTTTTACGAAAATGAAATAGTCGTTTTCTTTGTCAATCACTTGAAGGTTCAAAATTAATTCAAGTGCCACGCGGTCCATGCCATGTTTGTGCGGACGAAACAATCGCTGGGCTTCTATACCTATTCTCATGATTTTTAGTTTTGGATGGTGCCGTGCGCCGTGTGAATGAATTTCTTGTTAGCTCCTCTGAGTCTAAAGAGTAGGAGCGCCATTCTTGAAAATGCCAACGGTAAAGAAAAAAGTGCCTTTAAAGTGTTTGCGTTGTAGAATGTTTTGGGCAGTGCTAATAAGAAAGCGACAACGGTAATGATAACGTTCCCGAACCATGCGTAGGCCAAAACGGTGGAGTTAAGTTGAAATACAAACACCAACATGCCGTAGTACAACGCTATTAAAAGCGTCAGTCCTAAAAGCAGAATTCTCGGCGGAATAACCATTTGCAATAACTTATCGAAGAAGTTAAAGTTCCTTTGAAGCAAGAGTTCTTTAAAACCTGTTAGAAAGTATTTTTCAAGGTAAATAAATTGCGTCGACAACCATCGTCTTCTCTGATGCGAAAAGTCAGCCGATTTTTGAATTTTTTCATCCAGCACGACCGCATCATCTAAGTATTCGATGAGGATGTTATTTTTTGCAAACCTGAATTCCAGTTCTTTATCAAAACCGCCAACCGCATTTACGGAAGCCATCATAGTTTTGAATAGCGTATAGTCAAAGCCCATTCCCGAGCCAATAAGCCCTGATGAAAAACCAAGTGTTCTGTGGCCTTTTCTAAAAATGTGATTGTTGATTTCTTCGCTGGCAGCATCCAGAATGGCAAACGAGGTGTTTTGGTTTTTTGCTTTTCTGTGTCCTTGCACCACTTGATAACCTTGCGCAAAAGCATCATTCATCTTGGTTAGAAAATCAGCTTTCATGATATTGTCGGCATCGAGAATCACGGCATAATCATACACTTTTTGGAGCTCAGCCATCGCTTGATTGAGGGCTTTAGCTTTGGTGCTTTCTTCAAACGAAACTTCAATCAAAATGATGGGCAATGATTGCAACATTTTGACGGTAGATTCTTTTAACGAATCGGCTATAACTACGACATCGAATTTTTCTGAGTTGTAATTTTGTTTGAGTGCTGATTTTGCAACTTCAACAATTACAGCATCTTCTTTGTAAGCCGGAATCAACACCGCAATTTTGGATGGTGCTTTGGCGTTAACGCTGCGATTTTTTTTATAGAAATGCCCTGCGATTGAAAACACCAGCACATACAAACACGACAGGGTAAAATACAGATAAACACTGTACTCGATTCCGCTTAAAAAAAGTTCTATCGCATGCATAATCTTTTGAATTAAAGGTTTTTAATATTGATTTCCGGAAAAAAAATTAATTGACAGTTGCGGCGGTTTTTGCGATTGACTTTTGTTCTAGTCGCTTTTTGCTGTTTCGAATTCCGTCTCTCACGGTTAAAGCGAATCGGCGTAAAAACGGAAGGTGTTTGCCACTTTTGAGGTTGTATACCAATGATTCTGCATCATAGACCATCTCAAAATTCTGGGTACAGAAAACAGGCTTTTTCGTAAGGCGATTGATTTCTTTGGCTTGTCCTAAATCGCTTTCGACAAATAAAGTGTATTGGCTGTTTTGGTATTCCTTTGCTTTGTGTCCGGCATGGTTGTTTGCTTTTTGCCTGGCCTGCATATCGGGCAAATCCAGCATCACCAATTTGTCGTAAACCACTCCGTTTTGGGCCAACCAAGTTTCGGTTTCTGTGCGGTATTTTTCGAGTCTGGAGGTAACAATAGTCCCGATTTTACAGCCGGGAATATAAAGCGGAGCGGCATTAAGCAAGAATGACTGATATAAAACTCCGTCGTCATTTTGCTGATCGGTCGGATCAACACAAAGCACGCCATCAATATCAAAACAGGCTTTTTCTAAGGTGGTGTGGTTGAAAATATTCCACTGAAAATATCTTGGTGTCGGAACCGCCTCCAAAGCATAATCCGCTAAGTCACCTTTTTCGGGCGTATAATAAATGACACAGTATTTAATGTCGTATTTTGATTCTAAATGCGCTAAATCTTTTTTGCTTTCCAGTAAGGCAGAACCAGACGCGATACTGTCATCCACAACCAAAATTTTCTTATACTCATTGTCGCTGAAAAACTGTTTTCTTGCGCCAGACTTGTAGCTGTAACCTTTGATAAAAGAATGAATATCGGTGTAAGGCAGATTCAGGTATAATGCCAATAGATTTGCTGGCAACATACCGCTTCTAGGGATTCCGACCACAAGATCAAAGTCTCTAGGAATTAAGTGAAGCTTTTTAAGAATAGTAGTGTTTAAGTCGTTGAGGTTTCGATAGTTCATAATAATAAATTTTTACGGTACAAACGTACGGTGAGCAAATTCGTGAATAGGCGATATTTCGACCGATGGCAGGTTAGTGTAGTTGAATGGACGTTTTTTGCTGCTCTATTTTGGGAGCGATGAACATAAAAACCATACCCACGTACATCAGGATACCGGTTGGCATTTGTCCGAAGACGCCGTTCCCGTAGGAGGCCATCATGATTCCGGCCATGCCGCAGGTTAAAGCCGCGATTCGAGCTTTCAGCCACTCGTCTTTTAGTTTATACATGACGTGATAGGCGCCAGTACCCAAAATGAAGAATAGCATTATCAGGTAATAGACAAGTCCGACAGCGCCGGTATCTGCCCATATCATCACATACCAGCTATCGGTCGCGGTGTTGGCTAAGAAGGTGGTGGGCGTAAAACGTTGTCCCCAATTGCCGGTAGCTCCGACACCGCCTCCAAATGGGCGAGTAGCTAAATAACCTTTTAGCTTTTTCTGATTTTCTAATCGTACTTGTAAGGAAGCTTCGTTCGGATCAAAAGCGGTTCTCATTCTGCGTATTTCAGCATTTCCCTGGCCGATGGTTGTATGGGCAAAAAACACATAGACGGCCAAGCCAAGAATTCCTCCGGTAATAAGCACTTTGGCATTTTTTTTAAGAATCAGGAACATAATTCCACCGAGCGCAGGAACCGCTATAGCGCCACGGGTTCCGGAGATGATCATTCCGAAAAACCCGGCTAAGGCAACGAGTATAAAAAAAGATTTGAGTTTGAAGTTTCCTTTTTTGAATAACGCTAAAATACCGAATACTACTCCGGCATGTCCTTGGGAAGCACCAAATTGCCCGGCATCTGAATAAAACGAGAAAACTCTGAGCTTGCCAAACAGAACATGCGTTTCTGCGCCGCCTTGATCGAGCCATCTTTGTTCGAACGGATCTACACCAAACTTGAACTGCATAAAACCTTTCAATGTTCCGAGCAATGAAAGCAGCCCCCAAACAACAAAAAAGGTATTTAAGTCTTTTTCCTTATTGAACAACACAAAAAGTAAGGGAATACAAAGCCACTGATACAAAGCCACACCGCGCATCGCATAAAACCAGGCTTCTTTACTTTGTGCTTCAGGGTTTCCGATTTGTAGTAAGATATATCCCATCCAGATGGATACTACAAGCGTAAGGGGCGATTTTGCCAAATGCCACGGAATTTTCTGAGCGAAGCCCTTAAAGAACAAAGCCAAATATATTAATACAATTAACCCGTCAATAGCCAGTCCCCAAGTTAGTGGAACATATCGGGCCAACCCGGTAACAAAAAAGCCCAAGAACAGCAATAGAATGATTCCCAACTTTGGCTTGGTAAAAATAGCGTAAAGCAATCCCAAGGTAAAAAGCAGCCCAATAACCCCGACCAAACCCATTATTTCGGTTTTGCTCACCAGTAGCGTCACCAGAATGATACTGATGAAAAACGCTCCAAAAACATTGCGATTGGCCAAACGATGCGAACCTGAATTAGCCTCAAAAGGATCAGTTGGGTTGTTAAATGAGTTCATTACTAATCTTTTAGAAACTTAAGACCTCTGAATGTTTGGTTGAACTGGTTCCAGATATTGGCGTAAAATCGGTTGCCACTTTTAAAAATTTCGATGATTGAAAAATCGAACTCTTTGTTGATGCAATAAGCGCCCACCACAATTCCTGCGGTTGTAAACAAAAGTGTAGCTATGGCCACTGCAGCAAGCGATTTAAAAATGAAAACCGCCACTAAATCGCCCATGATATTAATCGCCAGCATGATAATTACTTTTACGGCGTTGATGTGCGGTTTATTCACACTGTCTAAACCAATTCCGGTCATGCGGTCAATCGGTAATAATAATCCATAGATTGAAAAAAGCCGCACCAGTGTTACAATGTCAAAGGCTTCAGAGTTTAAGTACTGAAATCCTGAAATGAGAATCACAAACTGCTCGGCAAATACAAAAGTGGTCAATGACATCAAGGCAAATAAATAAGTCAATGCACCACAGTAGTCGTAAAAAAGCTTTCGAACTTCGCCCACATTTCCATTTAAACTGGCTTTCGACATTTTTGGAAAAGCCGTAGCTGCAAAACTTCTTAAAGGAATTTGTTGCAATTCGGTCAATTTGAGCGGAATACTGAACAATGCAACGGCCGCGCTACCGAGTGGACTGATACTGATAATCAGCAAGTCGGCGTTTCTGAGTAAGTTGGTGCCGATTAAGGTAAAAGTGCTGTATTTTCCGAAGTTCAGTAAAGTGGTATTGGTAGCTTTATTGGCTTTTCGGATGAATATTAATCCGTCCCAACCTTCACAAATGCAAATGACTGTTGAGATTAAGTTGATAATTATCAAAACCCATATCAATTGTACGATAGTCACATTGAACACTAGCTTGTTGAGAATCAAGAACAAGAAGAATAATCCGCTATTTAAAGTTTTAATGCCCAGTATTTTACCATATTCCATTTTGGCTTGCAATACAATCATTGCATTATTCCACGGAAGATTTACAAAAGCCAACAGCGGATACCAAGTAAAGAATAAGGCATAAACAGAGCTTGAAATTGCTTCTTCAAAAATAAAGTTGCAGGCCATCATAATTGCGGCAATGCCGGCTGTGCTTACCAAGCTGATGAGCACATTTGACCCGATTAATTGTTCGCTTTCCTCTTCAGAGGCGCCGGATAGAAATCGAACCAACGCATTATTGGTGATTCCAAAACGCACCATTTCTACCATCGATCCGCCGGAAATAAAGATGACCCATTGCGCAAACTGCTCCGGATTTAAAGTTCTGGCCAACAAGGCAAATCCGCCAAGTCCGAAAACAGCAATCACAAGGTTTCCGGCCAAGGACAAGAAGTTGTCTTCTTTGAGTATTTTTTTGATGGAAATAAGCACGATTAGATGTGATTTTTTAAATGGAACTGAAAACGAACAATGTCTTTGATTTTGCTGCGAGCTTTCGATCGTTTTTTAGGCAATTCGCCCAAGAGCGATTCTACTTCTTCCAAGGCCACGCCATTAATGATGAACTGAAGTTTTGACGCAGTAAGCTCTTTGATATTGTTCAATAAATTTTCGTCTGCCTTTGACCATAATCTGTTCGATCGGCAAACCAGAACAACCAAATCAGAGGCGGCAATTAAATCTGCCGGATAATTGGTATCTAAGATGTTAGGCAATTCTATGATTACATAATCAAGCGGTTTTTTCGGAGCGTTTTTGCCTTTAATCGTGAGTTCATCATAGTGGTTTGAACTGTAAAATTGTTGGTTCACTTCATAATTCAAATACTCGGAAGCCTCTAAATAATCAGCAGGATTGACTAAAAAAGGATGATCGTAGTCGATTCGCGGATCTTCATAACCGAGCACACGACTCAATAAAGGATATTTTTCAGAGCCTGTTCTGGGTTTTAAAACATCGCAGTGGTTGAGCACGAGCAATGATTTTCCGGCTGCCTTGAGTTTCTTGGCAATATTGGTGGCGATGACGGTTTTTCCTTCGTTTTTTTGGGTGCTGAATATTGTGATGATTTTCGTTCTGTCAGACGGCTGCTGTGTTTTGAGCGCGTGATTCAGATTTTGAATAATGAGTTCCATGAGTCGGTCTTGAATGCCATGAAGATCAACTTCGTTGTTGGTTCTGAATACTTTAGCGAGCATTCCCAAAGCCGGAGTTTTTAGTTTGTCTTCTGCGCGGGCTACATTTTTTAAGGTATTGTCAAAGAATTCCATCACGAGTAAACTTCCCAACAGAAGAATAACACTAAACAGAACCAGCGCCACAACGATTATTTTTCGTTTTGAAGGAATCGGTTTTAATGGAAAATATGGCGGATCAACCGCTTTGAGATTACTCGAGAGTTGCGAATCCTGAAACTTTAATTTGGCCAAATTCAGACCATGCAGAATTTCTAAATATTCTTGTTCGGCCACATTGATTTGTCGTTCGATTTTTTTGAGAATGGCGCCGGCAGGAGCATATTTGGCATATTGTTGTCCGAACTCTGCATTGCGTTTGTTCATTACTTCCAGTTTGGCTTTCAGGTTTTCAGATTCAACCATTTTATCCATCCATTCGGGTAATATTTTCGCGGTAGACACGCCTTCTACTGAGTTTTGAAAAGTATATAGTTTTGCTACACTCGATTTAATTTCGTTGTGCAGTTGTGCTGCTTGTTTTTTGAGCGCTTCAATGTTTGGAGATTTTTCAGCATCGTCAGATTTGGCTTCATTCATGACAATTTCATAGTTCAATTCTCCGAGGCGTTTTTTGTTTTCAAGAATCTGATTGCTTTTTTCTTGCACCAATTCCTGTACTTCTAATTTTTGTTCCAATTTTTTTGCAGAAGCCACAGAACCGGCCAGTTCGGCTCTTTTTTTATTGTATTCCACATCCATGTCTTCCTTGACATTGGCCACGGCTTTACTTTGCTCGTAATAATTGATAATGCCATTGTTCTGGTTGAACGCCAATAGCTGATCTTCTATAGTTTTTAATTTATTTTCGGAATTATTGAGTTGCACTTCAAAGTACTTGATTACCGCATCAGAACCGCTTTCTTTAAGGTTTTTATATTTTCGGATGCAGACTTCATTAAAAATCGCCAAGGTTTGCTGACAAACGCCCGGATCTTCGGTTTCATAACTCAATTGCACCAAATCACTGGTAGAAATACGGACCGCTTTTATTTTTGAAATCGCTTCTAACGAATAATAAGGATGTTCGAAGTTCAACAAAGAATACACGAAATTGGTATTGTTGCTCTTCATCAATTTCATCAAATTGGCCACGGTTTGTTCGTAAGCTGCCCTGCTGACATTTTCCGGTAGCGTGTTGACGGCCGCTTCATCTTCGGCAGTGTAAGGAATGGTGTCGAGGCTACTGCTCGATTTTACAACATAACGGTAGATTTCCGGTGGCATATCCGCTTTTATTTCCTCAAAAGTTTTGTCGGAGATGAACTTGCTATTGGGCTTATCGAGCAGTAAATGTTGGCTCAATAAGCGAATGGCTACTTCTTCTTGGGTTTCTCTTGAGTTGATAATGTTAATGAGGTTATCAAACGCGATATTGGTCGCAAAATAGTTGAACGATTTGTCCATTTCGACCGACGACCCAGTTGCAAGCCCTGTATAGAGTTTCGTTTCAGAATAGTAACTGTACTTCGGGTTACAAGTCAACAGAATGGCGAGTATACCGACAAAGATCGGAATCACAATAAAAGCGACCTTGTGCTTTAAAATTAGTTTGATGAATTCGATGAGTTTCATATTCTCGTTCTTAGTGTTTTCGTATTTATTTTCTACTTTGTTGAAAGCGACATTTTGAGCAAACCGCTATAATTACAGGCCAAAATTACCAACCGTGTCAGCCTAAATAGTTTATATTTCGTTGGATTGAAGCTATCTGTCGGTGAATGGAAATTTAATGCTGACTAAGCGCAAATGTTTTGTGCCCGGATTATTTGCTTTTGCAGCTGTGGCGATATCCAACAAAAAAAGGCTTATTCGCAAATAAACCTTTCTTGAAGCATATAGAACTGACCAGTAAAAAATTAACCCCTTAAAGATCTACCAGTTTGAGTTTGCATGCTAATTAATTTCGAAACCCGCTAAATTCTCCAGCAGTCTTTTTGAAACCAAAAATTCTGATTTGGCTTGTTCAAATTCGGCGGCGATTCTGGAAGTCATATCCGAGATGCGCACATATTCTGAAATCGGAATCAAACCGTTTCTAAACTCTTTTTCAACCATTTCCATATTGACTTTCGCATTGCCCAGATTGGAAGCTCGCAGCGCTAAAACATTTTCTTTTAGCAACAACTCTTCGTAACTACGTATTACTATTTCTCTGAGTTCGTCTTCTTGTGATTTTGCCAAACTTTTGGCTTGTTCCAGTTCTGATTTGGCTTGTTTGATTTGTGATTTGCGATTGATCACATCAAAAACAGGAATTTTCAAATAAAGCCCCACATTGTAATTCACTTGCTGGGTATTACTGGCCAAGTTTACCGTCGAATTATCACCGTTAATAGAGGATAGATTATTGAAAGTTCCGTATCCGGTATCGGCTTGTACACCGAAGTTTCTGGTCCAATATTGTCGCTTGCTTTTTAAGTTACAATCCTTGGCATCGATTTCTAATTTTCGATAATTCAGCATGCCGTTATGGGCTATCGCAGAATCGATTATAACTTTTAGACTCGGAAGCGCTAATTTTGTATGCGACGATTTTAGTTGGGTTTCAGTAACGTTCTGCGCCTTCATCTCAGCCATCTGAAAGAATATTAGAGATAGAATTATGGCTGTTTTAAAAATAGTTTTCATTGATTTTATTTTTTGAATTACACCGTACTTTTTTGTATTAATCCGGGAAAAGTTCTTAAGATCAATTTGATGTCGTACCAGAAGGAATAGTTGTTCCCGGTAAAATGGTCGGCATATTCATTGTCAAGGCGCATGCGTTCTTCTTCAGACATTTCGCCGCCTCGTCCTCTTAATTCTACTTGCCATAAACCCGTGATTCCGGCAGGCGCTAAAAACCTTTTAGACATAGTGTCTTTGGTGAGTAATTCTGCTTCGTATACCGGAAGCGGCCGATTTCCCACGATAGACATATCGCCTTTGATAACGTTAATCAGTTGCGGTAGTTCGTCAATACTGGTATTTCTGATTAATTTTCCGATTCTGGTGATTCTTGGGTCGTTGGCAATTTTTATAAAAGTCGAATTCATTTTTTCGATTTCATTTTTTTGGGTGTTGTACCAATAATCACAAATGGCTTTTCCGTCAAAATGAAGCTCTGGCGAACAACTGTTTCCTGCCGGTAATTGGCTGCATTTTGGGCAAGGCGCGTCGAAGTCAATCGTCGGAATTGCTTTGGCTTTGCTGTACTGATTGTTATCTTGTGCTAGTTCTTTGATCAAGGCATCCGACCCAGAACGCATCGAGCGAAGTTTGTAAAAATCAAACGTTTTTCTGCCTACTCGTTTTGAAATATAATAGACTTTTCCTTTAGACTCGAGCCTGATGGCCAGCATGATGATGAGCATTACGGGCGCGATAAAAATCAACACCGATGAGGCAAACAAAATGTCGAAAATCCTTTTAGAGATTGGCAATCGGTAGTTTTCTTGAGCAACTGACGGCTCGGCTTCGGCTGTACTTAAAATTTTTAGTTTGTGCAATGATTGCGCTCTTTCGATGATTTGCGAAACCGGTGTGCTCGAAGCAACAAAATAATCTTTGATGCCTTTGGCAAACGCCTCTTCAAAAAGCGAACTGTTATATTCATCTGAAACCAAAATAAAAGGTTTGTTATTCAACAGCGCTTTGTTATTCAAAACGTCAAACAAATACAATCCTGTGTTGCCCGGCAAATGATAAGAACAGACAATCACATCGATTTCATTTTTGCGCTCCAGCAGTTGTAAACACTCAATGCTATTGGTTACGGCGATGAGATTGCAATCTTTGTTTTCGGCACACTGCTGATAAGTTTCAGCCGATTTTCCTATGTAAAGTATGGTCATGTGGCTAGATTTGAGTTGAATCAAGTAATTCAGTGGTTTACCAAGTATTGGCGTAGTGAATTGGAAATAAATTTTTACGAGTAATTTCCTTTAATTCTTCAGGGTTGAAAGGCTTCATCAAGTAGTCTTGCGCACCCAATTGATAACCTTTAATGCGTTCTTTACTTTCTTTGTTGCCCGAAAGTAATACCACCGGCGTATGTTTGGTAAAACCCATCAATCGCACTTCTTTCAAGAATTCAAAGCCATTCATTTCAGCCATTTGAATATCGCTGATGATTAAGTCAGGCAGGTTATTTTCAAGCCAAAATAGCGCTTCGATTCCTGAATTTTTAGTGACTACTTCGTAATCGGTTGACAAGAAATTTTCTAACAAGGCACAAGTAGTGCGTTCGTCATCTACGACTAATATTTTTTTCTTCATGATGTTCGAGATTGGATTTATTTAAGACTTACTGTTTTAGTTTAGTGCAGCAACATCGAACTGAGGTTCTAAAACAGGTGCTGTCGTTTGAACGCCGATACAGAAGTACTCGAAACCGTTTTTCTTCATTTCTCTCGCATCGTAAATATTCCTACCGTCAAAAATGGCAGTTGTATTGAGTAATTTGCTAATGATGTTGAAGTTTGGAATTTTAAATTCAGGCCATTCGGTTAATACAGCCAAACAATCGGCATCAATCAAAGCTTCGTATTGGTCGGTATAATAAGAGATGGTATTTCCGAAATAATGCTGGGCTTCTGAAATCGCCACCGGATCGTAAGCTTTTACTTGGGCGCCGGCTTTGAGAAGTTGCGTAATGATTGCCAATGATGGCGCTTCCCGCATATCATCGGTTTGAGGTTTAAACGACAATCCCCAAATGGCTATGGTTTTTCCTTTCAAATCGCCGTTATAGTAATTCAGGATTTTATTGAACAGTACTGATTTCTGCTTCTGATTGACTGCTTCTACCGCTTTTAAAACTTGCAAATCATAGTTGTTTTCTTTGGCTGTTCTAATCAAGGCTTGCACATCTTTCGGAAAGCATGATCCGCCATAACCAATTCCGGGATAAATAAATTTGTTCCCAATTCGGGCATCAGAACCGATTCCTTTTCTGACATTATTGATGTCTGCTCCAACAATTTCACAAAGATTAGCAATGTCGTTAATGAAGCTGATTTTAGTAGCAAGCATCGCATTGGCTGCATACTTGGTCATTTCGGCAGAAACAATATCCATAAAAATAATCGGATGTCCGTTCAGCGTAAATGGTTTGTATAAATTGGTGAGCAATTCTTTGGCTCTGGAGCTTTCGGTTCCGACGACGATTCTGTCGGGCTTTAGAAAATCATCAATGGCGGCACCTTCTTTAAGAAATTCCGGATTCGAGGCCACATCAAACGGAAGGTTTACTTGTCTTTTCGCCAGTTCTTCTGCTATGGCTGCTCTGACTTTGCTCGAAGTGCCAACGGGAACAGTACTTTTGGTAACGACCAGCGTATAATCGTTCATGTGTTTTCCGCAATCGCGTGCCACTTGCAATACGTATTTTAAATCCGCACTTCCGTCTTCATCAGGCGGTGTTCCTACAGAGATAAATACCACATCAGAACCTTGGAGCGCATCCGATAGGTTTGTCGTAAACTGTAACCTGCCTTTTTCCATGTTTCTGGTGATCATTTTTTCTAAACCAGGTTCATAGATGGGAATAATTCCTTTTTTTAAGTTGTCAATCTTCACTTGATCAACATCAACACATTGAACATCAATGCCTACTTCTGAAAAACAGGCTCCAGTAACCAGCCCAACGTATCCACTTCCTACAATTGTTATTTTCATGATATTTAAATTTTATGGGGCAAACTTACAGCCCTGTGCATTCGGAGTTCATTAAATTTCGATGTATGGAAGTTTACTGTAGTCGAATGAAATTTTAGTGCTGATAAAATGTGCTTCGCGAAAAGCTGAACCGAACAATACCAATAATAAAAACCAAACAAACCACGTAAGAGTATTATAAACAAGCGATTGTGTTTTTCAAGAGAACATCAGACCACGAAACAGTCGCAAATAAAAAAATCCCGAAACACAGTTCATTACCGTTTTTCGAGATTTTGCTCAAGTGGGTTGGTGCGGCGCTAATCCAAAGCCCTTGTGGTCACATAATACCGCCAAGCCATCAAGGCCAACTGCCATTTTTTTGCTTTGCTGACATCGAGGCGCTGTTTGGTGAAACTTGGCAAAAGCAGTTTGTTGATTTTAGCTAGGATTTGAAATATACTTTTCATCTTTCAAAAGTAAGTAATCCTTTTTATAAAGATTGCGCCTTGAAATCTTCTTGAGATTGTTCTCGCCAAGACACCAAGACGCAAAAATGAAATTATTGGTTTTACTTTTTCTTTGATTGCTTCAATTGCGCTTTCTGCATTTCGAGGTCTTTTCTGGCTTGTTCCATTTCTTTTCTGGCGTTTTCCATTTCCTGGCGCGCATCTTCCATATCGCGTCGTGCTTCCTCCATTTGCCTGCGGGCTTCTTCCATTTCGGGTTTTCTTCTTTCCATGTCGCGTTTGGCGCGTTCCATTTGCGGGCGTATTTTCTCGATGTGGATTTTGGCCTTTTTCATTTCTTCAGCGATTTCCTCATCCGTATCATCCGAAGAAAAGTTGAAACTGAAATTCGTATCAGCCAAAGCATCATTTACGATTTTATCGACATCAAGATCCATCGTTTCACCATTTACTGTGATCGATATTTTTCCGTTTTTGTCTTTGATTTTTTTGATGATAATGTGCTTGTCACTTGGTAATTCAGGCGCTTCTGGTGCTTCTGGTGCTTCGGTAGGTTCTACTGCTTCTGGCGGTTCCGGAGCTTCAGGCGCTTCGGCTACAATAGTGTGGATTTCAATATCTTCGCCTTCGTCATCCGAGGTGTGGTTGCCTTTTTTAATAATTCGAATTTGTTTGGCATTTCCAAAACCAATTTGTCCGTTATCGTCTTTAAAGAAACGCATTGGTTTGATGGGTTCGTCGCCGCTGGTTTGCGAAGTACCGCTGTTGCCCGCTTTGTCTTTATAAACTGCTTTGATTCCGGTAATTTCCCCGGCACTGTTTCTTTTTACTTTAGAGAATTTAAGCGTAACACCTTCTGATTTCGCTTTTTCCGAAGCGGCTTTGAGTTCTTGGTCGGTGGTGTTTTTATCGATGGTCACCGATAAACCATCACGATTGAAATTGAAAGGCGCGCCTTGTTTTTCTTGGGCAATCACATTCACTTGAAAATAAAGTAAGAACGCAGCTAATACAGGAACGATTAAGGCATACTTCCACGAATTCCATTTTTTCGATTGATTTTTGTTTAACATAACGATTCGTTTTTTGATTAATGATTGATAAAAAGGATTAGTAATGGCTACACAATTCTGGTGTGTAGTAGCTTTTAACAACGTGATCTGATACGATTTTTTGTCTTCAATTTGTTTTAGGGCTTCATTGTCTGCAATAAATTCCAGGTTTTGCAACATCGCCTTTTTGTACAGCCAAATGAACGGGTTATACCAAAACGCAATACAGAAAATCCGCGCAATCAGCACATCAATCGAATGGCGTTGCTCGCAATGTACTTTTTCATGAGCGAGGATATGGGCCAACTCGGCCTGATCAAACAAATCCGAATTGTAAACGATGTAGTTGAAGTAGGAGAAAGGCGCTACTTTTTCATCCACGTCAATCAATTTGAAATCGGCCTGCTGCGTGATGGTTTTCCCTTTTAACACTGACCTTAGGTTCTTGAAATCGAACAAAAACCGCAACAGTAACACCAACATTCCCAGCGCATATACACCGGCAAAAACCCAATACCAATTGATTTCAAACCCTTGTGGTTCAGCTATGGTCTGCATCGGAATATTCCCTGAATAGGTATACATTTCAGGTTGCGCTTCCACCCAAATGATTTTCTTAAACGTGATTAGCGGCAAAACTACCGAAGTCACTAAACCCGCCAGTAAAAACCACCTGTTGGCGCTGAAGAAAGTTTCCCGGCGCAACAAAAAATGGTATGCCATAAAGAACATTACCAAGAGTCCGCTGGCTTTCAAAAGGTAGAGAAACAAGTTTTCCATACGATTATTTTTTTGGGTTTCCGTTTTCAATCATCGACAGGATCTCGCGCAATTCCTCGGCAGAAATCTTTTCTTCCTGGGCGAAATGCGACACCATATTTTTGTACGAACTATTGAAATAAGTCTCAATCGCGTTGGTCATAAACTTTTTGCGATAATCTTCCTTGCGTACCACCGGATAATATTGGTGCGTGTTCCCGAAAGCGTTGTGCGCCACAAAACCCTTTTCTTCAAGGTTGCGGATAATCGTCGAAAGCGTGTTGTAATGCGGTTGCTCGTCATGAATTTCGGCCATCACTTCCTTCACGAAAGCCTTTTCGAGCTTCCACAAAATGTGCATGATTTCTTCTTCTTTATTGGTCAATTTTTGCATAATCTGTTTTTTTTTAAATAGTTGGGCGTTGCCTGCGGCCGGGCTATCCGTTACAAGTCCTCGTTCGTCCCTCACTCCGGGCTTTTCACTACTATCCCTAACGCAAAAAACCGGAAATTAGGAACAAATTCTCTCTAACAAAAACTCCATCCAAACCTACAACTATATTTTTAGTTATACAACTATAAAATTCGTTATTTAACTAAAATTTAAGGAAGTAATTTGAGGTAAGACAATTGTTTAAATTGAAAATCAAACAGTTAGTTTACTGCTTTTCGATGCCGCCTTTATTGTTGGCCTTGGCAAAATCACTTGATTTCTGTGAATAAGCGGCAAAAGATTTATCACTCGGATTGGTAATGACAGACTTGATAGTAATTTTTTCACCCAAGCTAAAAGCGCTGCTTACTTTTTTGTAATCGAGCAGGTAAGGGCCACAGAAATAGTTTCCGTTTTCATCTTTTTCTATCATTCCGGTGTAAATTCCTTTGGCCATCGTACTTTTGTTTTATTGAAGATTTCAAAGCTACGCTATTTATGGCTTCCAAAATTTATAATCGCCACAATTTCCACCGCCACACTTTTTGTGTGTTCCAAGAAAAGAATCTGCAAGCTATCGAAGGTTTGAAGCCAGACTACCAAAGCCCATCTGGCAGTAGCTATTACTTCACATCAGAAGGTGTTTATCGTTTGTCAAACCATTGGGGCCGTGCGGCCAATTGTAAGTGGCGGTTGCAGAGCTCCAACCATAATAAAGTATCGAGAACGCGCTTGGGCTTTGCACAATGGGAATGGTTTTATCCCGATAACGATACCGAAAAACTCTATTTCATCACCGTCGACGAGAATCAGAACGTCCATTATGCGCACAAAGACAGCAAAGATTTCAAAGCCGAATACCAACTGCGAACTGCGCCAGAAACTGCTAAAATCATCAAAGAAATCAGAAACTTGTTGACCACTGAAGCTTGGGCCAACTATTTCAATCGACCTATTGAGGTGTTGCGTCAGGAAATCATCCTACAACTTATAACGACAAACAAGCCGCTAATCGAAATCAAAAAAAGTCTCAGAAATAGTTTATAGATTTTGCTCGCGCTGCAAGAGTTTCTGCAACCAAATACAACAAACTACCGCTACAATTCCTAGGCAACCCATGAACAACCAATTGGCCTGATAACCAAAATGGCTAATCATTTCCATTCCGGTTTTCGAGCTCGAAATATGCGCCAGCGAAAAACTCATCGTGAACAGTGCCATGTATCTGCCTTCGTGGCCTTTGGGTGCACGGCTCATTGCGAACGAATTCGAAAACGGAAAAATGAACATCTCGCCAAAAGTAATGAAAACAATGCTGACCAATAAAATTCCGGCCCAACTATCAAATAGCAAAGTGAAGAAACTCAGCGACATCATCAGCGAGCCCCAAAGAATGATTTGCAATCGCGGTACTAGCTTGCGCTCGAAAATGGTTACAATCGGCATCTCGAGAAAGAAAATCAGCAAACCGTTGAGCGTCATGATCAGTCCGGTCTGGAATTCGGTCAAGCCAAACTGCTCGTGATGGTACAGCGGCAAAGTCGTGAAAATCTGGAAGAATATCATCGAAGTCGCGAAACAAACAAACAGGAAAATCCAGAAAATCTTGTCTTTGAAAACCGAGTCCGGAACGGTTTGATTGGCTGTGTTGGTGGTGTCATCTTTCGGTTTTTTCTTTTCCTTGACCAACAAAGCAAAAATCAGAATCGACAAGATACAAGTCGCGCCATCGGCCCAAAATAAACCTTTATAACCGATGCCCATAATAATTAATCCGCCGAGTGCCGGGCCAGCAGCAAAGCCTAAGTTCACGGCAAGCCTTACCAAAGTGAGCGCTCGGGTTCTGTTTTCCGGTTTGGCATAAGCAGTCAGTGACACAAACATGGCCGGTCGGAACATATCGGCAATCACCATGATTAAAAACATGCCGATACACAAACCCCAAAATGAAGTGATGAATTGCAACACGAAAAAGGCCAATCCGCTGGTAAACAAGCTGAACACCATGATGCGGTAAAACCCAATTTTATCTGTAAGTTTCCCGCCGAGCCACGAACCCAGCATCGAGCCCAAACCAAAGCAAACCATCACCCAACCGACTTGGCTGTAGCTAAAGCCCAAATCTTCTTTGAGGTATTTCGATAAAAACGGCAGCACCATCGTACCGGCGCGGTTGATAAAGGTAATCATCGCCAGGATCCAGACCTCGCGGCGAAATCCTC
Organism: Flavobacterium lotistagni; assembly: GCF_011392125.1. Taxonomy (GTDB): domain Bacteria; phylum Bacteroidota; class Bacteroidia; order Flavobacteriales; family Flavobacteriaceae; genus Flavobacterium; species Flavobacterium lotistagni. Next base: position 69,013 of record NZ_JAAJBU010000007.1, on the reverse strand, counting down.
TGAAATTATCGATATACTTTTGGGAAGCTTTTTTAATCATAGCGTTTCGAACGCCGTAAAGGTAAAACTTTGTGACGAGTGCGGTAGACCACCAATGAACTTTTACCTTATTTTTGTGGAAAAATTAACAATGAGAAAATCCATCACGGTGATTTTGATGTGGCTTGCTTTTGGCGCAATGGCCCAACCCAAATGGACGGTGGCCGATGCCGAAGCCGCACAGAAAAAACTCAACCAGGAATATGCCGATCCGAAAGAAAGCCCGCTCACCGAAGAAGATTTAAAGCAGTTCAAAGGATTAGATTTCTATCCGATTGCTCAGAAATATGCGGTACTAGCGCAATTTGTCAAGGCCCAAAACGAGAAACCGTTCAAAATGAAAACTTCCACGACGCGGCTTCCGGAGTATGTCAAGTACGGCGAATTGCATTTCGAGCTCGACGGTAAGAAACTAAAACTCAATGTATATCAGAACGTCGAACTGGCTAAAAAACCGGGCTATGAAGATTATCTTTTCCTGCCTTTTTCTGATCTGACTTGTGGTAAGGAAAGTTATATCGGCGGGCGTTATATCGATATGCGTTTCCCGAAATCTGATACGGTTTTAATTGATTTCAACACGGCTTATAATCCGTATTGCGCCTACAATCATAAGTACTCGTGTCCGATTGTACCGCTCGAAAACGACTTAGGTGTAGCCATTTTGGCGGGCGTCAAAAAGTTTCACGACTAGATGGATTACCTCAATTTACATACGCACCAATTCACCGACCGTCATGATATTCTGGAAATCGTGAACCAGTATCCACATGAGTTCGACGCTGTGATTCCGCATTATTCGATCGGAATCCATCCGTGGTATATCGTTGAAAGCCGTTTGGAAGAAGATTTTAAAATTCTGGAAAGCAAACTCGAACTAGAAAATTGCTTAGCTGTCGGCGAGTGCGGACTCGACAAACGCATCGAAACTCCGTTTCAGTTACAAACAGTAGTTTTTGAAAAACAATTGCATTTGGCCGAGCAATACCAAAAGCCGGTAATATTGCATTGCGTGGCCGCGTTTCAAGAAGTCATCGAAACTAAAAAGAGATTGCAGATTTCCGTTCCGATGGTCATTCATGGATTTTCAAAAAATAGCGAAACCGCAAAACAGTTGCTCGATAACGGTTTTTACATTTCGTTCGGGAAATATTTGCTTAGAAATTCAGAATTGGAAACCGTTTTTACAAGTGTGCCGAACGACCGTTTTTTCCTTGAAACCGATACGGTCGAAGAAAGCATCCGAGAGGTTTATGGGCTCGCCGCAAAATACAAAAACATGGAAATCGAATTGTTGAAACAAACGGTTCGCAGTAATTTTAATCAAGTATTCAAATCAAAAATCAATTTATAATCACATGGCAGCATGGACAGAAAGGGCAGAATTGCTCTTTAAAAAAGAAGGTTTAGACCGATTAAAAAACGCCAACGTCTTGATTGTAGGAGTAGGCGGCGTTGGCTCGTTTGCAGCCGAATTCATCGCACGCGCCGGTGTCGGAAAAATGACCATTGTTGATGGCGATGTGGTCGATATCACGAACATCAACCGTCAATTACCGGCCTTGCATTCTACGGTCGGGAAACCCAAAATCGATATTGTGGGTGACCGTTTGCTCGACATCAACCCCGAATTGCAACTCACCCGAATCAAAGAATTTCTTTCACCCGAACGCGCTTTTGAACTTGTTTCGCCCGAGTACGATTACGTGATGGATTGCATCGACAGCCTCACGCCGAAACTCAATTTGATTATCGCGGCCAAACGCAAAAGAGTAAAAATTATCTCCAGTATGGGCGCCGGAGGAAAAATGGAAGCCAGCAAGGTCAAAGTCGCCAATATTGGCAACACCCAAAATTGTTTTATGGCCAAAGCGATGAAAAAGAAACTGCGCGCGGTGAAAATCGATAAACTCAAAGTGGTTTTTTCCTCAGAAATCCAAGACGAATCAAGTCTGAGAATGACCGACGGTTCGAACTTCAAAAAGTCGTTTTACGGCACCAACAGTTATATGCCGGCCTTGTTCGGATTGCACGCTGCGGAAGCCGTAATCCGTTATTTACTCAAACCAAAGACCGAGGAATCTAATGACTAACCATCTAAGGCACTTATTCCGCTGCGCTCCATACAATTCGCATCGCAAAACTCGCTCGGGTCAGTCACTCCAAATTCAAATATCCTTATGATTAAGACAGTCATTTTCGATATGGACGGCGTTATTGTCGATACCGAACCGGTGCATCATTTCGCCTACAACCAGCATTTCAAGGAACTTCAAATTGAGGTTTCCCCAGAATTGTATGCTTCCTTTACAGGCAACTCCACCAAGAACATCTATGAAAAACTCAAGGAATTGTACCAATTGGAGGATGAAGTTTTGCATCTTGTCGAAACCAAGCGCAACTTGTTCAACGACGCGTTCGATGCCAAAGAAGATTTGTATTTGCTCGACGGCGTAGCAGCGCTCATCAAAGAACTTCACGAAAAAGGCATGCAACTGGTTTTGGCTTCTTCATCGGCTCGCGTCACTATCGAAAGGATTTTCAATAGGTTCAAACTGCATCAATATTTCTCGCATATTGTTTCGGGCGAAGATTTTCCGAGGTCTAAACCGCATCCGGCCATTTTTGAAGAAGCGGCCCGGCTTTCACAAACTCCTGTCGAAAACTGCATCGTGATCGAAGACAGCACCAACGGTATCAAAGCTGCGAATGCCGCCGGGATTTATTGTGTGGCATATGTGAGCGTGAATTCCAAACTGCAAGATTTGTCTTTGGCCGACCGTGTGATTCATCATTTTGACGAACTGAATTTTGAAGTGATAAGAAAGATGGGCAGGTGAGTTTCCCTAATTTAAAGAGGAGTCACGCCACAGCTTCTTTGTAAACTTTCAAGCAACGTTCCCGTGCGAACTTATGCTCGACAATCGGTTCCGGATAATGCGAAGTTTCAAGTTCAGGAACCCATTTCTTGATGTATTTCAAATCTTTGTCAAACTTCTTGATTTGCTCGGTCGGGTTGAAAATCCTGAAATACGGCGCAGCATCTACACCGCTTCCGGCTGCCCATTGCCAGTTGCCGATATTGCTGGCTTGTTCGTAATCGAGCAGTTTAAGTGCAAAGTAAGCTTCGCCCCATCGCCAATCGATTAGCAAATGTTTGCAAAGGAAACTCGCCACAATCATCCGCACTCGGTTGTGCATATAACCTGTCGCATTGAGCTGCCGCATGCCCGCATCTACAAACGGATAACCGGTTTGACCTTTACACCACTTCTTGAAATCGGCTTCGTTGTTGTTCCATTGAATGGCGTCATATTTCGGGCGGAAACTTCGGGTAACGGTCTGCGGGAAATGCCATAGAATCTGCATGAAGAATTCCCGCCAAATGAGTTCGTTCCAGAAGGTTTCGTTTTTCTGGGCCATGGCTTTCTCCACGATTTTCCGAATGCTCACCGAACCAAAACGCAAATGTACGCTCAGGTAAGAAGTTTTGTCTTGCGCCGGAAAGTTCCGGGTGGCTTCATAGTTTCGAATCAGATTTTCGGAAACGTCGTAAGGCATCACTTTAATTTGCGATTTCTCAAAACCAATGTCATTCAAACTTAAAAAAGGGTAGGTGTGCGCTTGAATGTGCCGAAGTAAAGTCTCCGAAGGATAAGATTCGAGCTTCGTTTTTTTGAAGTTCTCTTTCCATTTTCTGGAGTAAGGCGTGTAAACCACATAAGGCAAGCCATCGTCTTTAATCACTTCGTTTTTCTCGAAAATCACTTGGTCTTTGAAGCTTTTGAACTCGATATTCTTTGATTGCAAAAACTCGTAAACCGCTTTGTCGCGCTGCCTTGCATAAGGTTCGTAATCGCGGTTGGCGTATAAAGCTTCTACTTGGTTTTCGGCGACTAATTTTTTAAAAATCTCCAAAGGTTCACCATAAAATACCGCCAAAGATTTACCAACCGCTTGCAGTTCCGATTGAATTCCCGAGAGCAATTCCTGAATAAACCCGACACGGGCATCACTTTTAGGCAATTGTTCCAAAATTTTGGAGTCGAAAATGAAAATCGGCAAAACAGCCTGATTGTTCTTCAAAGCTTCGAATAAGCCTTTATTGTCTGCCAGTCTTAGATCGCGTCGGAACCAGAATATTGTTGTCATTACTAGAATTTATTGCCAGTTACCAAAAAGTTCAATCAGTTTTTTACGACGGAATTCAAAAATTTCATCGAGTTTTTTCTGCACCAAAAACGGATGCACGAGTTGGCCAATAGCACCCATCGGTAATTTGTAGTCAATAATGTCTTCCATGGCTACTCCGCCAGGAATATCTTTTAAGAAATGTTTGTGGTGCCAGAACGAATAAGGACCGTAGCGTTGTTCATCCACGAAGTATTCACCGGGAATTACATGGGAAATTTCAGTTACCCAAGGCATTTTTATTCCTAAAAGTGGGGTTACAGTATATTGAATGATTTGTCCGGGAAATATTTTTCTGTCTGCGCCGGAAACTATCTCAAAGCCCATATAATCTGGAGTAATTGTTTTTAAGTTTTTAGGATCAGATAGAAATTCCCAAGCTTGTTCACGGCTGATGGGCAGATTTTGAACACAAGATTTGGTGTAAACTTTCATAATTGCAATTTGACTGTAAATATAATGTTTAATCTTTTGTTTTATAAGTTAAACAAAAAATATTTTCAATTAAGGAATCCTTAACAGAATTGCGGGTTCGAATCCTTACTTTTGAAGAAACTAAAACACAAAACCCTATGAAGAAAATTATTTTAGCCTTGGTAGTCGCTTGCACTGCCTTGAATGTTTCGGCCCAAGTGAAAACGCCTGCGCCAAGCCCGAAATCTACTTTGACGCAAATGGTCGGGCTTACTGAAGTAACCGTTGAATATTCTCGTCCGAGTAAAAAGGGAAGAACCGTTTTCGGAGACTTAGTGCCTTACGGAAAACTCTGGCGTACCGGTGCCAACCAAAACACCATGGTCACTTTTTCTGATGACGTAGTAATTAACGGGCAAACGCTCAAAAAAGGAAAATACGCCTTGTTTACTACACCCAAAGTCGATATGTGGGAAGTGATCTTCTACACCGACACCGACAACTGGGGAACACCAGAGAATTGGAATGTCAACAAAGTAGCACTTTCTACAAATGTTGATGCCAAAATGTTGAACAACGTTGTTGAAACACTAACCATCGGAGTGAACGGATTAGACAATAATTTCGGTTATTTAGAATTGTCTTGGGATAAAACCCTTGTATCGCTCAAGTTTGAAGTGCCAACACAGAAAACGGCCATGGCCAGTATTGAAAAAGTAATGGCCGGTCCGACTTCAGGGGATTATTTTGCTTCAGCCCAGTATTTCTATCAGTCAAACGGCGATTTGAACAAAGCTTTGGAATATGTCAACAAAGCCATTGACATGAACAAAGACAAACCGTTTTGGTACACGCGCCAAAAGTCTTTGATACAAGCTAAATTAGGAGATAAAAAAGGTGCTATAGAAACCGCAAAAATTTCCTTAGCCGCTGCTACTGCTGCCAAAAACGACGATTACGTAAAAATGAATAACGACAGTATTGCCGAGTGGAGCAAGAAATAATCCATCATTTTGAACTCTTAAGAATCCGTTTCCTAACCGAAGCGGATTTTTTTATTCCTGAATTTCTTTCTTACCAAAACTGATTTGTAAAATCATCGAAAGACAAACCGTGAGCAGTGCGCCGATGAAATTGAGCCAGAGAAAACTCACAATATCCAGATAATAGATATAAAAAATCAACAATTGGCTCACGACCGCACCCCAAAAAATAGCTTTGGCTTGCACAAATTTGATGTAAAAACCAACCAAGAAAATCCCGAGCACAGTGCCATAAAAAATAGAACCGACGATATTCACGAGTTGGATCAGGTTTTCAAAAAGTGTTCCGACACAAGCAAACAAAATTGCAATCACACCCCAAAGTAAAGTGAAGAATTGTGTCGCGTTGACGAAGTGTTTTTCGGTTTTTCCTGGGCCGACATTGCGTTTGTAAATATCAATTGCTGTGGTCGAAGCTAAGGCGTTAAGCCCTGAAGCTGTTGATGACATCGCTGCCGATAAAATCACCGCGAGCAACAATCCGATCAAACCTTTGGGCAGATAATTCAAGATGAAATGGATAAACACATAATCTTTGTCGTTGGTTTCGGCCTTTGGGTCGGCCTTGGCAATGACTTCACGCGCTTGGTCTCTTAAATCGTTTTCTTTGCTTGAAATCGCGACGAGTTCTTTGCGTAAAATCGGGTTGTCGTAGTTTTGGTTTAAGTGATCGATGTAAATCAGGTTGATTTCTTTTTTCTCTTCCGATAATTTGCTGAGTTTGTTTTCAATGGCTTCGTACTCGGCTTTGTAAGGAGAATTTTCAACGACGATGCGATTGTTCGGATTGAAATTCAGCGGCACCGGATTGAACTGAAAAAACACAAAAACCATCACGCCAATGAGCAGGATAAAAAACTGCATCGGCACTTTCAAGAATCCGTTCATGATTAAGCCCATTTGGCTTTCCCGAATCGATTTGCCCGAAAGATACCGCCCTACTTGAGATTGATCGGTTCCGAAATACGAAAGCGCCAAAAAGAAACCTCCGGTGATTCCGCTCCAGAAGGTGTAACGTGTTTCCGGGTCGATCGAGAAATCTACAATATCCATTTTATGGTTGGCACCTGCTATGTGCAAGGCGTTACTAAAAGTCATGTCGTTGGGCAACAAGTGCAAAATCAGAAAAAATGTCGCAAACATTCCGGTCATGATAACGAACATCTGCTGTTTCTGCGTCACGTTCACGGCTTTAGTTCCGCCGGCAAAAGTGTAAATAATCACCAGTACACCGATGACGATGTTCATGATAGTCAGGTTCCAACCCAATAAAGCAGATAAAATAATGGCAGGGGCGTAAATGGTCAGACCAGTTCCGAGGCCGCGCTGAATCAGAAATAAAATAGAAGCCAACGATCTGGTTTTTAAGTCAAAACGTTCCTCCAAATACTCATAAGCCGTAAAAACTTTGAGCCTGTGATAAATCGGAATGAACGTAAAAGAAATCACGACCATCGCCAGTGGCAAACCGAAGTAAAATTGCACGAAACCCATACCGTCGTGATAAGCTTGTCCGGGTGTAGACAAAAAAGTAATCGCGCTGGCTTGTGTTGCCATCACCGAAAGCCCAACCACATACCAAGGCGTTTGGTTGTTGCCCAAAATATAATCTTCTACATTCTGGCTGCCTTTGGTTTTCCAGACGCCGTAGAACACGATAAAGAGTAAGGTGGCCGAAAGTACAATCCAATCTAACTGTTGCATACTAAGAGAAAATAAGCATGATTAAACAAAAAAGCAGGATGTAGATGGCGTTGGCAACCAAAACCCAAGTGTAACTTTTTTTCCAACTGCTGCGTGTGTTCATAACGGTTATTTTAATGAAATCAGATTGGCCATCAAACGGTAAGCGCCAGAAACGCCTTCGGGCAATTCCCTAAAAAAGCTCAAACCGGTGTAAATATAATGGCCTTTTCCGTGTTTAGCGATCAAGATAGCGCCTTTTTTGGGCGTTTCACCTTTGTCATTGGCAGCAATTATTGGGGTGAAAGCTGCGTCCCATTCGCTCGGATAATACAAACCTTGCTCTTGTTTCCAGCCTTCAAAATCTTTGGACGTGATTTTATTTGGGATGTTCAACACAGCATGTTCCGGCGCTAAAAAAGTCACTGGGGCGTTCTCCTCGGTGACCCTGTCGCGCGAAATTTTCATCGGGTAAGGCGCTATGTTCGGTGTAACGAAATCGTCTAAGGTGTTGTATTGTGCAATCATTGTGTGTCCTGCCTTAACGAAATCGAACAAAATTTGCTGTTTGAAAGCCAACGCTTGAATGGTGTTATAGGCACGGATTCCTGTCATGACCACATTGAAATTCTGTAATTTTTCGGCCGTGATTTCTTCAGGTTTGATGATCGATACTTCGTAACCCATCTCACTTAGGAATTTCGGAATTTCGTCGCCGGCGCCCATGATGTATGCGATTTTTTCCTTTCCGGTTTTGATGTCGAGTTTGAGGAATTTCGCCTCGGAAGTTTTCAGTACTTGCTGTTTGGCAATATGCTCGTAACCGATGCTGAATTGTTCTTTGTCAAAGCGTTTTCCGTCAACGGTGGCAATACATTTGACTGAAATTTCGTCTGCATTTTTGGGCACACCAACTTCAAAAGTAACGGTCTTTTCTTCGCCTTTCAATGCCAATTCAAACGGAATGGATGCTGGGGAATGTTTCCAGTTGTCAGGCATTTCGAGTTGTACTTCGCCTTTGACTTTGTCTTTTCCAGCCTTGATTTTTATTGCTATAGTTTTGGTTTTGCCGTCGTTGAACAAAACTACTTTATTGCTGATCGAAGTAGTAACATCGGGCACAATATCGAGCGGTTGATATACTTCGCCCCTCACGTCGTCATTCATCTTATAAATTACTTCGCGCTCAAACGGAATCACCACTTCGCCGATTTGAATGTTGAAAATCACTTTAACCTCACGAATAATATCAGCAAGGCCAATCTTGTTCTGATCGTTCACACGGTACATGCCAACAGTTCCATTCTCGATGAGCCAATACGGTTGCGTATAATTGAGATTCGCACCCAAAGGAATTTCAGTGGTCAAACTTTGTGAAATATTTGGTTTTAAGTTAATGGATTTTTGTTCAGTTTGGCTTTCCGGAAATGTACTGAAACTAAGCAGTTGCATCGGAATTGGGCTGCGATTAATAGCTTCGATTTTCAAAGAGAGTTTGTTGCCTATAGTTATTTCCTGATCTTTGGCCACGGCTTCGAGGTACAATCCGGCGCAATGGGCAATAATTTTCTTGATTTCTTCGGATTTGATGTTTTTCCAGTACGCATCATCAAGTTTCATAATCATTGCATAAGCCCTAACCAAATCGGGAATACTCGCTGATGGGTTTTTGAAGTCGAAATTTCTCTCTACTAAGGCAAGTAGTTCGCCAATTGGTTTTCCTCCATTCACCCGATTCCAGCTGGTATCAATGCCTTCAAATAAGTTGGTTTTGTCTTTCGGAGCGTCGCCTTTGAGAAATTCTAGGTATTCCATTTCTTCTCCGCGCGTGCCGGTGCTGCCAAAGCCTTGCGATTGGTGACGGCTTCTGGAGAGTGCAGCAATTTCTTGGTTGGATTTTCCTAAAGATGGATAATAAACCCCAATGCTCAATTCAGTCAAGTTGGATTTGTCGGCTTTTTCAAATTTTTCTTTGCTGCCGTAGAACCACCAAGATGTATTGAAGTAAATCCGTTTGGGTTGCCAAGGCTCTACTAAAGAAAGTTGGCTAGGATAAACACTACGGTCGTTGGTTTTCTCAAAAGCTTCTAAACTCAGCATGGCCGAAGAAGTGTGGTGTCCGTGCGTAGTTCCCGGAGAACGCGCATCAAAACGATTGATGATTACATCTGGGCGGAATTTTCGAATCACGTAAACCACATCGCTAAGCACTTCATCTTTATTCCAAATCGATAAGGTTTCATCCGGGTTTTTAGAAAAGCCAAAGTCGTTGGCGCGTGAAAAAAATTGCAAACCGCCGTCTATTTTTCTGGCTTCAATGAGTTCTTGCGTGCGAATGACTCCAAGCAATTCGCGAAGTTCTGGGCCGATAAGGTTTTGTCCGCCATCGCCTCGAGTTAATGACAAATAACCGGTTCTGGCTTTTTTCTCATTAGATAAATAAGAAATAAGTCTTGTGTTTTCGTCGTCAGGATGTGCCGCAATATAAAGCACCGAACCCAAAAAATTCAATTTCTGGATTTGTTGGTGAATCGCTACTGCATCGGGTTTGGATGGTTGTTGTGCTAAGGTTTTAGCACCGAATAAAAGAAAGGAAACAAGTGTCGTAAAGTAAAGCTTTTGCATAGAAAATCCTGTATTGGCAATAGCTCCAAAAGTAACAATTAAATATAGTGGACTTCAGGATTTAATTTGACTTTAACATTTGATTTTAGACAGATTGTGATTCGATTTGCATTCTTGAATTGATATAAATTTAAGATATGCGTTAAGCTAGTTTTAGGCTGAAATTCTGGTAGATTTCCTAATTGGTTTTTGTTGAAGATTTATTTTAGTATGCAGGATTATTTTTCAAATGATCCTTTTTAAGGGAAACCTTGTACAAGCATTTAAAACAAAAAACCATCAAGCCTAGGTTTGCTGAAATTTTACAAGGTTTCCTAATTGGTTTTTGTTGAAGATTTATTCTAGTATGCAGGATTATTTTTCAAATGATCCTTTTTTAAGGGTGGCTCCTTACTCAAGCATTTAAAACAAAAAAAACATCAAGCGGGTTTTTACAAAAATTCAGTAGCAGGATTATTTCATGATCCGTAAGGGTGGCCCCTTACTCAAGCATTTAAAACAAAAAAAACATCAAGCGGGTTTTTACAAAAATTCAGTAGCAGGATTATTTCATGATCCGTAAGGGTGGCCCCTTACTCAAGCATTTAAAACAAAAAAAACCATCAAGCGAGTTTGTGGTTTTTTCTTTTTTAAATACTTGTGGGGAGAGCAGGATTCGAACCTGCGAAGGTCTCCCAGCAGATTTACAGTCTGCCCTCGTTGGCCGCTTGAGTATCTCCCCTTGCTTAAAAAGCGCTTGCAAATATAGAAACTGTTTTGGTGTTTGCAAATTAATCTTTCACTTAAATCTAAACTAATTTTTAATGAGTTGAGATTGAAGAGCATAAAAAAATCCCCGCTTGGAGATTTCTCTATTAATGATAAAGCTAGTTCTAATTATTTCAACAAAGAAGCTACTTTGGCTTTGAGTTCAGCGCCCCGTAAATCTTTGGCGATTACTTTTCCGGAACCGTCAAGAATATATGTCGATGGTATCAATTGAATGCCATAAGTATTAGCAATCGGATCTTCGAAGTTTTTTAAGTTAGAAACGTGTGTCCAGGTTAGCCCATCCTTGGCAATAGCTTCTTTCCATTTAGAGGCTTCATCGTCTAGCGAAACACCAACGATATTCAAACCTTTTGCATGGAATTCTTTGTAGAGCGCCACCATATTTGGGTTTTCGGCACGGCACGGTTTGCACCATGAAGCCCAAAAATCAACGATAGTTACTTTGCCTAGGTTTTGCTTTAGTGATGTTTTTTTTCCATCAGGTGTTGGTGCTGTAAAATCAGGAGCTGTGGCACCAATTTTAATCTCGGCTACAGGCGCTGTGGGTTTGTTGATTTTATCAAGATTTTCTTTGACTTTCTTGCCATGCTTTGTTTTTTTGATTGATTCATCCAAACCGTTGTACATTTTGGTGATCTTATTGAAATCAGGAGCCATTTGGTTGAACATGCCTTCGATAATCAAAATTGAAATATACGCTTTTGGGTGTGAAGCAACATAGGCATCAGACTGCTTTACAAATTCTTCTTGAAACTTGCTGTATTCTTTCTTTAAACTATTCATTAAAACCGTATCATTGGTTTTATTGGCTTGCATCATTTTGGTGTTATTGTCTTTCTGGAATTTGATCATCTTTTTCTGCACCGCAATACCTTTCTGCTTGTAATTGTCTAGTTCCTCGTTATTATAGGTTCCAGTAACTTTTGCTAGACTGAGGCTGTCTTTGTCGATAGTCATTTCGATTTCACCATTTTCAAGGATGAAAGGTACCTTGCCATTGACTGACTCAATGCTCACCAAATAGATTTCGGGTTCTTTGGCCGATCCGGTAAAGGTGAATTTGCCGTCTTTCATTTTCACGGTATCTACTGGTTTTAAGCCACCGTTGTCGTCTTGAACTTCCAAAATCACTGATTTTCCGTCTGCAATTCCTTTGATGTTTCCTGTGACGATGTATTCATTTTCAGCAGCCTTGTTACAAGAAGCCATTGCAGCAAGTGCAGCCATTCCTAAGAGAAATTTTTTCATTCTGATGTAAGAGTTTTAAATTGAGTGGGCAAAAGTATTCAAAATTAAAGACCTGAACTATTTTCAAATCTTATTTTTTTCTTATAAATCCGGCTATTTCAGCGTTGAAGGACAAACAAAATGGGTCAGTTTTACATTGGTTTTTCGAATCCCACTAATGCCTTTCTCCACGTTAATCAAGTTGTGATAACCTCTAGCTTTTAAAATTGAAGCCATAATCACCGAACGATATCCTCCGGCGCAGTGCAGGTAGAAATCGTTTTTAGGCACCATTGAAAAATTAGCGTTCACCGAATCTAACGGAATATTAATAGCTTTCTCAATGTGTTCTGCTTCAAATTCACCCGGTTTTCGGGCATCGACTACAAGGCTATCGGCAGTCATTTCCTGAGCAAATTGTTCCGGTGAAATCGATACAATCGAATCCGTTGGATAACCGGCTGTTTTCCACGTGTCAATACCTCCTTGTAAATAACCCAAAACACGATCAAAACCTACGCGCGACAAACGGGTAATGGTTTCTTCTTCTTTGCCAGCGGGCGTCACCAATAGCAATTCTTGATTTACGTTACCCAACAAAGCTCCAACCCAAGGCGCAAAATTCCCTTGAATACCGATAAAAATCGAACCCGGAATATGACTTTTTACGAAATCATCTTCGTGGCGAACGTCGAGAATAACGGCTTCAGATTGGTTGGCAATTGCTTCAAATTGCTCTGGCGAGAAAGCCTTATTTGATTTTTCTAGAATATGGTCTAAGCTTTCATAACCTTGAATATTCAATAACACATTTTGTGGGAAATACGCCGGCGGAGCGCCCAAGCCATCAAGCAGTTCTTTGGTAAATTCTTCTTGGGTCATATCGGCGCGCAACGCATAATTGGTTTTTTTCTGGTTGCCGAGCGTGTCAGTGGTTTCTTTGCTCATGTTTTTTCCGCAAGCGCTTCCGGCTCCGTGGCTTGGGTAAACAATCAGCTCATCGGGCAAGGTCATGATTTTGTTGCGCAACGAATCGAATAAATAAGAAGCGAGTTTATCCTGAGTTAAATCGTCTACTAAGGCTTGTGCTAAATCGGGTCGTCCGACATCGCCTATAAACAAAGTATCTCCGGTGATAATGCCGTGCGGTTTTCCATTTTCGTCACTTAGCAAATAGCACGTACTTTCCAGCGTGTGCCCCGGCGTGTGGATGGCTTTGATGGTGTAATTCCCGACTTTGAATTCTTGGTTGTCTTCGGCAATGAGGGCATCAAATTCAGGTTTTGCCGTTGGGCCGTAAACGATTTTTCCTCCAGATTTTTTGGCCAAATCGAGATGACCCGATACAAAATCAGCATGGAAATGTGTCTCGAAAATATATTTGATTTTAGCCTGATCTTTCGCCGCTCGATCCAGATAAGGCTGCACTTCACGAAGTGGGTCAAAAATAGCTGCCTCGCCATTACTCTCTAGGTAATATGCCGCTTGGGCAATGCATCCGGTATAGATTTGTTCGATTTTCATCAATATAAAATTTAGCGTAAAATTTAGTAGGGGCAAGGTAAAAAAAAAGTGCCTGAAAACTCAAGCACTCTTTAAATTCGTTTGAAAACTTAGGCTTTTTTGTCTGCTTTTTTAGCACAACAACCGGCTTTTTTCTCTTTGCTGCACGATTGTTTTTCTTTCATCGAGCATTCTTTTTTTGCGGTTTCCTTTTCTTTTTGTTTTTCTTGAGCCGTTACGTTCAATGAAAGTAAGAAAGCCGCCAATGCCATTACAGAAACTAATTTTTTCATTTTGAGTTGTTTTTGATTAATTGCCTCCCAAAAGTAGCCATTATTTTCAAAGGCAAATTGTTTTTAACACGATTTTTGATTTTTAAATTTGGTCTTGATTTTCAGTAGTATTCATCCCAAAGGGGATATACAGCGGACAAAACCCAATTAGGCTCGTAATCACAAAGACAATCGCCAACAAAACCAAGATATCGCCCAGAAATCCGGAAATGGTTTTATTGATATACAACATTCCGATGACCAGCGCCACAACCATTCGCAGCATTTTGTCGGCTTTTCCCATGTTTTTTTTCATACGTTTTTAGTTTTTGGTTTACAGTTTTTTTAGTAGCTGTTTCCCGCTTTTCGCTATATCTTTTGCTTTTTAAAATGACCGTTGATAAATGCTCGCGTTTCAAAATAGGCTTCCTGTCACATACTGCCAAACGCAAAAGGATGCCGCTTCAATCGGGGCTAGGGTCGAGGATTCCGCATCAAATCTAGCTTCCACAAACCAGCTTTAGCCAACGGTTTTTTACAAAAGTGTGGTTGGGCAAACAAATGCTGTTTTTTCGAGTTCGGTTTTCTTGATTTCGTTGTAGCCGCCAATCACATCGGTAAAATTGTCCCAGCCGCGTTGTTTCAATATAGAACCAGCAATGATACTCCGGTAACCGCCCGCGCAATGCAGTACAAAAGGTTTGTCTTTCGGGAATTCTGCCAAACGGCTATTGATTTCGTTCATTGGAATATTCACTGCATCGAGCAAATGTTCTGATTCAAATTCTGATTTTTTGCGCACATCAATGACCGTAATTTTTTCTTGTGTCATGATTTTTTCGAGTGCTTCGGCAGTAATTCTGTTGATCTGATCAGTTTCGCGTCCGGTGCTTTTCCAAGCTTCAAAACCGCCTTTGAGATAACCAATCGTATGGTCATATCCCACGCGCGACAACCGAATCATGGCTTCTTCTTCTTTGCCGGGTTCGGTAACCAATAAAATTCGTTGCTCTATATCGTGAATCATTTCGCCCACCCACATCGCAAAATTGCCGTCCAGACCTATGTTAATGCTGTTCGGAATGAAACCTTGCGCAAAATCCGCTGCCGCTCGCGTGTCTAGAACCAAAACATCGGCTTCGTTGGCAATGCTTTCAAATTCAATAGGCGTGAGTGGTTGCCTGGCGCGAAGCATCACAGTGTCTAAACTTTCATAACCTTGAATATTCATCAACACATTTTTCGGAAAATAACCGGGCGGATTGGTGAGTCCGGTGAGCAAAGCTTTCACGAATTGGTCTTCACTCAAATCGAGGTTCAAGGCGTAATTGGTTTTCTTTTGATTGCCGAGCCAATCAGTGGTTTCCTTGCTCATCATTTTTCCGCAAGCACTTCCGGCTCCGTGGTTTGGATACACTATTAAATCATCAGGCAAAGGCATGATTTTATTTCGAAGCGAATGGTATAACAAACGGGCCAGTTTGTCTTGGGTTAAATCGGCAATGACGTGTTGTGCTAAATCGGGTCGGCCCACATCGCCAATAAATAAAGTGTCTCCGGTGATAATGCCGTGTGGTTTTGCAGTTTCGTCGCTCAGTAAATAGCAAGTACTTTCCATAGTGTGACCGGGCGTGTGCAGTGCTTTGATGGTATAATCGCCCACTTTGAATTCTTGTTGGTCTTCGGCAATCAAGGCGTCAAAATTAGGCTTGGCAGTTGGACCGTAGACTATCGTGGCACCTGTTTTTTTTGCCAAATCGAGATGGCCCGAAACAAAATCCGCGTGGAAATGCGTCTCAAAAACATATTTAATCTGTGCGCCATCACCAGTGGCCCTATCTATATAAGGTTGTACTTCGCGTAAAGGATCGAATATCGCTGCTTCGCCATTACTTTCAATATAATAAGCTGCGTGAGCAATGCATCCGGTATAAATTTGTTCCACTTTCATCTGAATGAATTTTGAGATTGATGTCACAAAACTATGTGGGCCAGATTTTTTAAACTATGACTTTTGTCACCTACGGATTATTTCAAGAAAATTTCTTTACCGATGATGTATATGCCCATCAACAATACGAACCAACCGAAAGCGGGTTTAAGTTTCGCGCCGTCTATTTTTTTGGAAAGCTGTGTGCCGATTAGCATACCAATAATGGCAATGGCAGTAATGGTAAGTAGTAGTGAGTAATCAATGGGAATTCCGCTGAGCAGATCGCCGCCAAAGCCAATCAGCGAATTGATGAAAATGATAAAAAGTGAAGTGCCTACAGCTTGTTTCATTGGTAAATTAGCAAAAAACAGTAAGGCAGGAATAATCAGAAAACCGCCGCCAGCACCCAGAAAACCGGTGATGAAACCGACCAAAAAACCAATCAAGGCCAGTTGCGGAAAATGCTCTGAAGCGGTTTTAACTTCAGTTGTTTTTCGAATCATCGATACTGAAGCGGCCATCATCAGCAACGCAAAAACAATCATGATCAAAAGGTTTTTCGTTACTGCAAAACCATTAATGTTGAATAATAAATCAGGAATTCTGGGCAACAGTATTTTCCTTACAATGAGTAAAGAAGCAATCGAAGGCAAAGCAAAATAAAACGCCGTCTTGATTTTCAGATTTCCCAAAACGTAATGGCGGTAAGCCCCAATCATCGCGGTAATGCCCACAATGAAAAGCGAATAACTTGTGGCATTTTCAGCATCTATAGCAAACAAATACACCAAAATCGGAACGGTCAGAATACTGCCGCCACCGCCAATCAAGCCCAATGTGATGCCGATAAGAACAGAAGCTAAATACCCTAGAATTTCCATGAAGTTGAATTGGAGCGTAAAGGTATTGGTTTTTTCGGAACAAACGGTTGTATGTTGTGGGTTTCGAATTCTGGAATTAACGGTGATAATGGCTGTAAGCTATATGCTATAAGCTGTAAGCGTGAATGGTGGAGTAATGGCTAGTAGAGTTGATGGTTGTTGGTTTTTGGTTTCGAATTCTGGAATTAACGGTGATAATGGCTATATGCTATAAGCTGTAAGCGTGAATGGTGGAGTAATGGCTAGTAGAGTTGATGGTTGTTGGTTTCGAATTCTGGAATTAACGGTGACAATGGCTTTAAGCTATATGTTGTCTCCGATGGCTTCGAGCAGTAAGTAAAAGGAGTGAAGTAATCAATTATATTTACTCTGAATCAGAGTTATTTAAAAATTAAATCCTAACAGGTTTTGAAGCCTATTAGGATTTAAATTTATTACTCAGTAGATAATTTGGTGTTATCTCGGTATCCGCTATTGTCCATATACCAATCTTTATAGACAGCTCCCCGACTTTCAGCCCATTGATTGAACTTAAAATAAGCTTTTGTAATATCTTGTCTTTCTAATGGATAAGCAAATTTTACCGGAATATGGATTGCCCAGGGTAAATTTTTATCAGACATATAATATTTTTGAATGCCCAAATTCGAGTTGTCGTCTCCAGTGCCAAATATACTTGTGTCAACTAAATCAGTTGGTGGGCTTCCTGCTAAATGTACTTCCTTTCCGCGATTACCACCTATCACAATAAATGGATTGTAAGGTGCAATTCCAAAATTGCTTGCCGACACTGGTGTTACAAACTCTATTTTCACGTTCATTGTTCTAGAATTGCCGTTCGAACCACTCAAACTAAGGATTCTATGAGGATCATCGAAAATAGGGACAACTGCCTTTGATTGATTCACTTCTGTTCCATTCGGATTTAAAGCAAACACGTTGTTGTTTAAATTCTGTCCGGTAACCGATTTTACATTACCTGAAGTGGTGTTGAATTGTAACGAAAATGCATTCTTCAAAGAAGCGGAACTGGCTCTAACGGTTAACGCTGCATTTACTTCTACTACTTTATTGTCTGCATTGGTTACTTGATTGAAATTATAATCAACTACCAAATCGTTGAAATCGTAATCAGCTTTGTAGGGCCATAAATCTTCATAAGCAACGGTTCCGACACTATTTTTAGACGGATAATAATTATTAAATGCTTTGGTAGGATCAGTAGGATACTCATCTAGCGAATCGCCTACACCATCGCCATCAACGTCGGTTGGAGTATCTATTGGTCTCAAGTTATCCGTTTTGACAGCAGTAAAAGGTGTAACAGTGGAATAAAAAATACCATCATTAAAATCTTCGTCAGAACCACTTTCACGGTTAATATCTTCAAAACCAATTAATAAAAGTTCACGTTGGGTGTCTTTTAAAACTACGTTGTGTTTTTTCTTATCGATATTAGTTTCAGGATTAAAACGTTTGTCTGAATAATATTTTCCGTTTCCTGAGCCAACTGAATTTGTAGTAGAATTAAAGCTGTTAGCAATAAAAAACCACGCTACTGAGGTGCCCGCCGGAAAAACTGTGGTGTACTGATTGGTCGCTGGATCTAAGTATAATAATTGCACCTTATTTCCTGAACTTAACGACCCGCCTGAGCCATTATAAGAAGCATTTGGAAAAATAATGGTGGGGTCCGTAATAGCACTCGGGCTTGCAGGAGGATTGCCATTTGGATGGGTATAGTAGCCAAGGGCATTTCTGTATCCGGCACCTTCGTGAACAAAAGTAACCCAAACTTCTGCATCTTCTATAAGTTCAATATTTCCTTCATCAGCAGCACTTAGATATTCCGGGTGAGAGTCCGGAAGCTTCACGAATTCAGGTAAAGAAGCATTTACATCTGCTAAAAATGCATCAGAAATTACGTCATTTGGACTAAACATATAACCTGGTTTTCCCTGACTATCCCATGAGCCAAGCACATAGTAACCGCTCTTTTGTATAGGATTAGGTAAACTGGCTGTTCTATTTAGTGGACCATTAGCCATATTATTTTTTTGAGAAAATGTTCCTCCAACAACCACATTCATTTCCTCGGAATCTATTTTTACCTGCTTTAACAAACGGAAACCAATATGATTCACTAAAATACTTAGGCTATCAACCGAAGTTCGAGGCGCAATCGAGCAGTCTATTCTCCCTGCATTTGAGCTAATTCCCGTGAATACCAGAAAATCACTGCTGTTTTCCTTAAGTAAACCTTCGGGCGTTAACGGGTTTTGGGAATAAATTTTCACCGGTACACCAGCCATAGGTTGGTTTTCTGAATTTAAGGTCGAAACTGAAACCTTGATTTCCCTAGTCGTTTTAAAATCGAAATTAACATAGTTTGAATCCCTGCTATTTTCTTCCTCGCTGGCACAAGAAAATAACAAAGTGCTGAAAATTGAAAATAAAATGAGACTAGTTTTGTTACTTATTCTTTTCATTGTTAAGAATTAATTGTTATCGTAATAAGGGGCGAAATTATTTTTTTAGCGTGATTGAAAATAAAGATTTAGATGAGTGTCCTATTACGGTCGACAGAATATAGCTTTTATACAGTCGAATGGTTTTTAGTAAATGATATTTCACTTGATGCAGCGTTTCCGTGCAATAATTTTGTTTGGATTTTTTAAACTTAAACTATAAAACCTAGTGTGGTTCAGCATACGTGCGTTCAAGATAATGCAAAGCTAAAGCAAGGACAATGTCATAACGAGATTTTCGATTGAAGACTAAAAATTCTCAATTTGACTTTTAACAGATCAAAAAATGAAAGTTGAAATAAAAAAATGTAAAATATAGTTTTGCCTGCCAGCTTGCAGCGAAGCGGTCTCGACTCTCAAAACGCAGCGGTCTACCCGAAGTGCATCTGAAAAGTCAACTTTCCGTAAACAATCTTGCAGCGAAGCGGTCTCGACTCTCAAAGCGCAGCGGTCTACACGAACCGACAACCGACAACGCTTACTCCTGATTACTCACTTTGCGATAAGGAAATTCATTAAAAATATGGCGTTTGGCAAATCGCCCGGGAGAATCGGCATTGACCATTTTAATGTAAGTGGCTTTGGGAACACTGATGTACTCGTAAACACTGCCGTTGGAAAAGGTAACTTTCAAGCGGATATTTTCATAAACATAATCTACGATTGTCGCATTGGCGGTGGTTTCGCGGTATTCAGGCAAACCTTGTGCGATGGTTTCGGCGTTGATACTCACCAAGAAATGATAAGCTTCGATGATGTCTTTGCTGTTTTCTTCGGCTTGTTTTAGCCCGGCTTCATCACCCTGAAATTTGTCGGGATGGCTTTCTTTCATGGCATTGCGGTAAATGGTTTTGAGTTCTTTTAAGGTTACCGTTTTCTCTACATTGAGCAGTTTTCTGTACTCGACAATTTTTTTCATAAGGTGCGCGGGTGCTTTTAAAATTTCGCGCAAAAGTACAGTTTTATGTTGTAGTTCGGTGTACTCCGTTTTCGAAATTAGGTTATTGCGGCAGACTTTAACGTAAGCCTGCTGCTTTAGCGTCAATTATTGCCTATATTTGCCCGGTTAATTCCATGTGAAATAATGAAAAAAATCTACTTCCTACTCCTATTTTTAACCAGCTTGCTCTCTAGAAGTCAAGTAGTTATTAATGAATTAGACACTGACACACCGGGTACTGATGCTGCAGAGTTTATTGAGCTTAAATCGGCGGCACCTAATTTTTCGCTCGATGGTTATGTGATTGTTTTTTTTAATGCCACTACTGCCGGAACAGGAAATGCCAGCTATTTGGCACTCGATCTCGATGGCTATTTAACGGATGTTAATGGGATTATTCATTTCGGAAATGCGCTGGTTTCGCCCACACCAGCTTCGATTATTTTAAACAATACCATTCAGAATGGCCCAGATGCTGTGGCTTTATATCAAGGTAATGCGACGGATTTTCCGACCAATACACCCGCGACCAATATTGGCTTAATTGATGCTTTGGCCTATTCGAACAATGCCACAGTTCAGCCTACTGCATTGATGGCGGTTTTCGGATTGTCAACATGTATTAATGAACAGGCCAATGGTGCAGCGGCATCAGAATCCATTCAAAGAAAAACCGATGGTACTTTCGAGCTCAAAGCACCTACGCCGGGCATGAACAATGATGGCTCAGGTGTAATTTTGACTTATCTGCAAATCGATGCGCACACTACGCAAATCAATGAAGGCGATGCGATTGATATTACTTTTACGCTGACTTCGCCAGCAACTACCAATTTGAACTTTACTTACAGTTTGAACAACGGCAGCTTTAATTCTAATGATTTTACCGGTTCGACTACTGTAAGCATTCCGTCTGGACAAACCATTGCGGTGCGAACGATTCAAACCCTAAACGATGGCAATATTGAAGGCGATGAGGAAATGAAAATTACCGCGAGTAATTTGCCTACTGGTTATAGCTTGCAAAACAACAATGTGATTGTTCGTGTGGTAGATATGAATTTCGTCACTTTACCTTTCGGAACGCCGGCCAACCCGACTTATGGTTTGGTATCTAGTACGGCACCGGCGGGCTATTATAGTTCGCTTGAAGGGCTATCGGGAGCTGCTTTAAAACAGGGCATTCAAGATATTATTGCCAATCCGTCGGCAGTACGCGCGCACAGTTATGGCGATGTGATCAATATCTTGAAAACGGCCGATCAGAATCCGGAAAACGGCAATCAGGTTTGGCTCATTTATACCGAACAACCGCGGTCAAAATTTGATTATCAAATCGGAAGCAGCATTGTAGGGAAATGGAATCGGGAACATATTTATTCACAATCGCGCGGAAACTATGGCGATTTGTATAACACCAATCCGGACGGAATCAATGTATGGGCAGCCAGTGGGCCGGATGATATTGGTGCCGGTTTGTCTGATGCCCACCATTTGCGGGCTGTGGATGGGCAAGAAAATTCTTCTCGTGGCAACCGCAATTACGGAGTAGATTACAACGGACCATCAAGCAATCCGACCAGTACTTGGAAAGGCGATGTAGCGCGGGCGTTATTCTACATGGCCATTCGCTATAACGGTTTGAATGTGGTGAATGGCAATCCGGTCGACGGCACTTTTGGACAAATTGGCGATTTGGCTACTTTGCTCACTTGGAATCATCAAGACCGCAGCGACGATTTTGAAATGAACCGCAACAACTATATTTACACTTGGCAGCAGAACCGCAACCCTTTCATAGATTATCCGTTATTGGCCGATTACATTTGGGGTCCGAATGCAGGACAACAGTGGTTTGCCGCTTTGGGCAACAATTCATTTACCGAAAATAAAATAACACTATACCCAAATCCAGCAAAAGATTATCTTTGGATTTCGGGTGTTGATATGGGCCAAGTCGAGATTTATTCTATTTCAGGCGCAAAATTGTATCATGCTGATTTCAACAGCGAAACTAAAATCCCGTTGCACTTGACTAGTGGTGTTTACATGATGAAAATCACTTCTGAAAAAACTACGGTAATCAAGAAATTGGTGATTCAATAACCGACAATGATATTTTAAAATGAAGCCTCTCAGCAATGGGAGGTTTTTTGTGTATTAGAAAAAAAAACTCTAAAAAAATTGAATTCAGAAAGCTACAGCTCAACTTTCCGAAAACTATCTAGCAGCGAAGCGGTCTTGGCTCTTAAAGCGAAGCGGTCTGCACAAAGTGCCTCTAAAAAAGTCAACTTTCCGTAAACGAACTGTCAACTATTTCCCGATACAAAAATTCGCAAAAATATTCCCCAAAAGCTCGTCATTAGTCACTTGACCGGTAATCAAACCAAACTGATACAACGCCTCACGAATGTCAATTGCCATCAAGTCTGACGACAAATTCGTTTGCAAACCATGCTTTACTTTCTGGATTTCCTCGAGCGCTTTGAGCAAAGAATCGTAATGCCGTGTATTGGTGACGATGGTTTCGTTGTTTCGGAGTGCGCCGGTATTTACCAATGAAAGCAGTTGGTTTTTGAGCGTGTCGATGCCGGTTTTGTTTTTGGCGGAAATCGGGATTAGTTGGTGGTTGTTGCTTGTTGGTTGATGGTTGTTAGGATTGAGTTGGGCAACGATATTCTCTAATTGTTCTGCAGCCAGCGCGTCGATTTTGTTCAATACGACAATCAATTGTTTCAGCGGAAACTGGTTTTTGATTTTCTCGATTTCGACTTTCAAACTGTCAACTGTCAACAGTGAGCTGTCAACTAATCTGGAACTGTCAACCAAAAACATAACGACTTGCGCTTGTTCCATTTTCTCGAAAGTACGTTGAATACCAATATTTTCCACGACGTCTTTCGTCTGGCGAATTCCGGCCGTATCGATGAATCTGAAACCAATGCCATCAATCACGAGTTCGTCTTCAATCGTGTCGCGCGTGGTTCCGGCGATTTCAGAAACGATGGCGCGTTCTTCATTCAAAAGCGCATTGAGCAAAGTTGATTTTCCTACGTTCGGTTCGCCGACGATGGCTGCGGGAATGCCGTTTTTGATTACATTTCCAACGGCGAAAGAATCAATCAATCTTTTCAAAACCAGTTCGATACGCTCAATCAATTCACGGAATTGAGAACGGTCGGCAAATTCTACATCTTCTTCGGCAAAATCGAGTTCAAGTTCGATTAGCGAGGCGAAATTGAGCAGTTCGGTACGCAGGTTCGCAATTTCGTTTGAGAAACCGCCGCGCATTTGCTGCATCGCAATCTGGTGCGAAGCCTCATTGTCAGACGAAATCAAATCGGCTACCGCTTCGGCTTGTGACAAATCTAGTTTCCCGTTCAGAAAAGCGCGTAAAGTAAATTCGCCAGCGTTGGCCATACGCGCACCTTTACGCAACAAAAGCTGGATAATCTGCTGTTGAATGTAAGTAGAACCGTGGCACGAAATCTCGACCGTGTTTTCGCCGGTATACGAATTCGGACCTTTAAAAACCGACACCAAAACTTCATCGAGCGTTTTCTCGCCGTCCACAATATGGCCCAAATGCAGTGTGTGCGATTTCTGTTTGAGCAAGTCTTTCCCACGCACCGATTTAAAAACCCCGGCCGCCAACGCAATCGCCTCACTGCCCGAAAGCCGGACAATGGCAATGGCACCGGCACCCGAAGGCGTCGCAAGGGCAACAATCGTATCTTGTGGAATCATGGTCTTGGTTTGAGCGGCAAAGATAGTGGTTTTTGATTGTTGGTTGGATTTGTCCCGTGGAATTAGCCGAAAGCTGTCAGCTATTAGCTTTTAGCTCATTTGTGGAATTGATGGCCAGCAAGTGCTTCAGTCTAAAAAAATGGTATTGAGAAACTACAGTTCAACTTTCCGTAAACTATATTGCAGCGCAGCGGTCTACACGAAGTGCCTCTAGAAAAGCCAACTTTCCGTAAACGAACTGTCAACTGTCAACTGTAAACTTTTCGGGAGCTGTTTCCCGCTATCCGTTGCAAGTCCTCACTGCGCTGCGGGCTTTTCACTGCTATCGGGGCTAGGGCAGTAGTGCTCGGTTTTCGTTTTTCTTCTGGTACAACGTTTTGATTCCGCGTGAGGGGTTGCAGCATTGTCTGAGCTCTTTTTGCGGCACTGTGATGTCTTGGGCAGCTTAACCTTCAACGCAAAAAAGCGAGTGCGGAAAACCCGACCCTTGTGGTCACGCCCAAAATTCCTTGAAGTCAAACCATCAACCAACAACCATCAACTAATTCCGCATACAACCTAGCATAAAAAGAACTAAATTTGCTGCACCAAAATCAAAAACAACAAAGCAAATTATGAGTTCATTCGACGTAGTCATTATAGGTTCAGGGCCGGGCGGATATGTATCAGCGATTCGTTGCGCGCAGTTGGGTTTTAAAACCGCTATTATTGAAAAATACAGCACTTTAGGGGGCACTTGCCTTAATGTGGGTTGCATTCCATCGAAAGCATTGCTAGCTTCTTCACACCATTACGAAGAGTTGCAGCATTTTGAAGAGCACGGAATCGAAGTTTCGGGAAAAGTGAAAGTCAACCTTGAAAAAATGATCGCGCGCAAACAAGCCGTAGTGGATCAAACTTCGGGCGGGGTGAAATTCCTGATGGACAAAAACAAAATTACCGTTTTCGAAGGTGTAGGTTCGTTCAAAGACGCCACGCATATCAACATTGCCAAAGCCGATGGCAAAACCGAAACCATTGAAGCCAAATACACGATTATCGCAACGGGTTCTAAACCGTCGAATTTGCCGTTTATCAAGTTAGACAAAGAAAGAACCATCACATCCACCGAAGCTTTGAAACTCAAAGAAGTGCCTAAACATTTAATCATCATCGGTGGCGGCGTGATCGGAATTGAGTTGGGCCAAGTCTACCTTCGTCTCGGCGCTGAGGTTTCCGTGGTTGAATTTATGGACCGAATCATTCCGGGCATGGACAGCTCGCTTTCGAAAGAACTTACTAAAGTCTTGAAAAAACAAGGTATGAAGTTCTACGTTTCGCACAAGGTACAAGCTGTGGAAAGAAAAGGAAAAGCCGTAACCGTAAAAGCCGAAACACCAAAAGGAGAAACCATTTCACTCGAAGGCGATTACGCTTTGGTAGCGGTGGGCCGTCGTCCATACACTGACGGTTTGAATGCCGATAAAGCAGGCGTGAAACTGACCGAAAGAGGCATGGTAGAGGTCAACGACCATTTACAAACCAATGTTCCGAATATCTACGCAATTGGCGATGTAGTTCGTGGCGCCATGTTAGCCCACAAAGCCGAGGAAGAAGGCACCATGGTAGCAGAAATTCTCGCCGGACAAAAACCGCATATTGATTACAATTTGATTCCTGGTGTAGTTTATACTTGGCCGGAAGTTGCAGCTGTTGGCCAAACCGAAGAGCAGTTGATAGCTGCCGGAGTAGCTTATAAATCTGGAAGTTTTCCTTTCAAAGCTTTAGGAAGAGCCAGAGCCAGCAGCGATACTGATGGTTTTGTGAAAATCCTAGCTGATGCCAAAACAGACGAAGTGTTGGGCGTTCACATGATTGGCGCGAGAACCGCAGATTTAATCGCTGAAGCTGTCACTGCTATGGAATATAAAGCATCTGCAGAAGATATTTCAAGAATGAGTCACGCGCACCCAACCTTTGCCGAAGCTGTGAAAGAAGCAGCCTTGGCGGCTACCGATAACCGGGCGTTGCATGTTTAAAATTTAGTTTTTGATAAATAAGGAAGCCGTTCGATTGAACGGCTTTTTTTAAACACAGATGGCACAGATTTTCACAGATTTCAAATATTGAATATTTTATTTTTTGTATTTCCTGATAGCAAGAAATAGAACAAGTACGATTAAAATCAAACTCCAGATTCTGACAAGGAAAACGAATACACTTTCGAGCACATACCAGCCGGATTTTAGCGCGTCTACTAGTTGTATTCCGAGTTGCGGCTGGTAATCGCTTGCGTCTTTTTCACGCGCTACGACTTCTTGTTTGATGGTTTCTTTTTGGTAAAGATGCAACGTAATCGTGCTAAAATTGACTTGGTCCTGTAGCGCCAAATTTTCGATTTTCTTTTCGTCTTGGGCTGTTCCTGTTTGGTTTACGGCATTTTCTGCCTCGGTGATTTGGTTGAGTTTTTGGCCTTTGGTATCGATGGCTTTTTCGAGGCGTTTTTGGTGTTGGTTGCTTCGGCGCGATGCCATTTCGTTGGCTAAAAGTTGCAGGGCTACATCATCGGCTTTAAGGTGGCGGCTGTCTAGGAAGGTGATTTCTTTCGCGATCGATTTCAGGACGAAATCAAATTGCCGGTTCGGAACTCTTAAGACAATATTGTTTTCAACCGTGTATTTGGTGGTTTCCAAAGTGCTGTCTTGACTGATTTTAGTCGAGAATTGTTGGTTGATGGTGCTTTCCAATTCAGAATCCTGAACAAAGCCACCGGCAATTCGAACAGTTTCTTCTATAGCATCGGTGGATTGCGACACGTTTTTGGTTTTGAATTTCAGCTCTGCGGTGCGGATGAATTTCCGTTCAGGCATTTGAATAGCGTTGGCATTGGGCGATGCAGTACTGTCGGCAGAAATGCCCATTTTTTCATTAGAAATAGCAGCTTCTTCAGCGGCGGCTTCTCTTTGTTTACAGGCTACAGCCAGAATTAAAAGTCCGGCTACAATCAAACTAATGCGGGGTTTGGTCTTCATAAAATTGCTTATTTAAGGTGATTAATAAATTACTGTGCTTAGATTCTTGGGGCTTGTCTGGCAAAGAGTTCTAGTAATTTTTTAATCGATAAGCGTCAATTTTATGTGGAAGTTTTCCGCTCGCAATAAAAAACGTGCCACAAATTTTCTACTCATTTTTGTTGTAATTTTGAAGCTCAAAAAATGAATTCTTGAGAACTTATTTCCACCGGCAGATAGCACAGCCGGACGTATTCAAACAACAGCTTCTGGCTTGGGCACAGCAGTTTTGTGAAATTGTTTTTCTAGACAGTAATTCGCACGCAGCTGCATATTCTAGTTACGATTGTGTTTTAGCGGTAGCTGCTTTCACTTCAATCAGAACCGACGTGCAGAACGCCTTTGAAGATTTGAAGCAATACCAGCAAACGACCCAAGATTGGCTTTTCGGCTATTTGACTTACGATTTAAAAAATGATTTGGAAGCACTTTCGTCTGATAACTACGACGGCTTACAATTCCCGGATTTGTATTTCTTTCAGCCTAAGAAGCTATTTTTATTGAAAGGAAATCAACTTGAAGTACAGTATTTAAGGATGTGTGACGACGAGTTTGATGACGATTTTTCGATCATTCAACTCACCACCCGCAATTCGCAATCGACAACTCACAACGCGCTCCAAATAAGACAAAGGATTTCCAAAGACGAATACATTGGCAAAGTCAACCGAATGCTTGAGCACATCCATCTTGGCGATATTTACGAAGCCAATTTCTGTATGGAATTTTTTGCCGAGCAAGCCACGATTGATCCGCTGGAGAAATTTTTCAAACTCAACGAAATCTCGCAAGCACCGTTTTCTGTTTTCTTGAAGAACCATCAGCATTTTCTATTGTCAGCCTCACCAGAACGTTATCTCAAAAAACAAGGTGAAACCCTTATTTCGCAACCCATCAAAGGCACCGCCAAACGATTTTCCGATTCGCAAGAAGATTTGCTTTCCAAAAATCAATTGGCCGCCGACCCGAAAGAGCGTTCCGAGAACATCATGATTACTGATTTAGTGCGCAATGATTTGTCTAGAACCGCGCAGAAGGGAAGCGTCAAAGTGGAGGAATTGTGCGGCATTTATTCGTTTTTGCAAGTGCATCAAATGATTTCAACCATCAGTTCGAGATTAAATCCCGAATATTCAGCAGTCGATGCCATCAAAACTACTTTCCCAATGGGCAGCATGACCGGCGCACCGAAGATTTCCGCCATGCAGCTTATTGAAAATCTAGAAGAAACCAAACGCGGGCTTTACAGCGGAGCAGTTGGTTATTTTACACCGGATAATGATTTTGATTTCAATGTGGTCATCCGCAGTATTCTTTATAATCAGGAAAAGCAATACGTTTCGTTTTCAGTGGGCAGTGCGATTACTTCATTGGCTGTTGCAGCAAATGAATACGAAGAATGTTTACTCAAAGCCAAGGCGATGCACGAAGTTTTACAATAATTCAGCGCAATTCGCTACATTTGGCTATGCTTGGAATGCTTCAGGAACATCTAGACGAAAATTTCCCTTTTCTCAAAGGCCGTAAGTTGCTTTTGGCGGTCAGCGGCGGCATGGACAGTATGGTAATGCTCGATTTGATGCGCCAGTTGCCCTACGATATTGCGGTGGCGCACTGTAATTTTCAGTTGCGAGGTGAAGAAAGCGATCAGGATGAAATTTTTGTCAAATCTTTCGCGGAACAGCACAAAATTCCTGTTTTTACAACTCGTTTTGATACTTTGACTTTTGCCGAAGATTATAAATTGTCGGTTCAAGTGGCTGCTCGTGAGTTGCGTTACAATTGGTTTTACGAATTGCTTGAAACCGGAAACTACGATTATTTACTCACTGCCCACCACGCCGACGATAATCTGGAAACCTTCCTGATCAACCTCATTCGCGGCACAGGCTTGGACGGTTTAACCGGAATTCCGGTGCTCAACCACAAAATTATTCGCCCGTTGTTGGGTTTCAGCAGGATCGATTTGGTTTTGCATGCCAACGAAAGCAAACTGCAATGGAGCGAAGATAGCAGCAACGCTTCAGACAAATACTTGCGCAATAAAATCCGCCACGATTTGATACCGGTTTTTAAAGCGTTGAATCCGAGTTTTTTAGATTCGTTTGAGAAAACCCAGTCATATTTACAACAATCCAAAGCAATGGCTGACGACGCCTCCGTAATGGTTTACCAGCAAGTCGCCGTAGCCAAAGGCAATGAAATTCATTTTAATTTGAAGAAATTGCTGCAGCTTCCGAATTATACTTCCTATCTGTACCAATGGCTCAAGGAATTTGGTTTTTCTGCTTGGGATGATATTTATGCTTTATCGAAAGGCCAATCGGGCAAGCAAGTATTTTCAACGCATTACCGTTTGCTTAAAGACCGAAAAGTACTGATTGTGGCACCGATTGATAACGCTGCATCGGTCACGGAATTTTATATTGACAGCCAACAAGCAGACGTTAATTTTCCCTTAAATCTTTCGTTTAGTCTGGTAGCCGACATTTCTGCAGCATCCAATTCGGTTATATTTGTCGATGCAGAACAGTTAGAATATCCGCTGGTGCTCAGAAAATGGCAAACCGGCGATATTTTTCAACCGCTCGGAATGCAAGGCCAGTCAAAAAAGGTAAGTAAGTTTTTCAAAGACGAAAAATTATCATTAATAGACAAGGAGAAAGCTTGGTTGCTATGCTCGGCGAGCAAAATCCTATGGATAGTAGGGTTTCGACAAGATGAGCGGTTTAAAGTGACATCCAAAACCCAAAAAATATTAAAAATAGAAGTTACCCCATGAGAAAAATCTTTTCCGTTGTTTTAGTTTTCATCGCCTTAACTGTGCAAGCTCAAATTCTGCAACCTGTCAAATGGAGCAGCAAAACCCAGAAAAAATCGGCTACCAATGTTGTTTTAATTTTCGACGCGACCATTGAAAAAGAATGGCACGTGTATTCACAATTTACCGATGAAGGCGGTTCGCTCCCAATGGAACTTACTTTCAAAGACCAACAAGGCAATTACAGCTTGGTCGGAAAAACCAAGGAAAGAAATACTAAAACCGGTTTCAATGAAGTCTTTGGCGTGAACGAAACCTACTTCGAGGGCAAAATCCATTTCGAGCAGGAAATCAAAGTCACTAACCCGAAACTCAAAAAAATCGAAGTGGCTGTCGATTATCAAGCTTGTAAGGCTTCGTGTGTGAATTTGGTCGAGAAATTCAAGTTCACGCTTCCGGAAATGACCACAGAAGAAACTGCGATAATCCCAACAGCAGTCGACACCACAACTATTGACACTGCAAAAGTAGTCGCAACTGCAGCCGAAGTCAAAGAAACACCGGCGCCAAAAACAGAAATCGCCGCCACCGCAGAGAAAACGCCTCTCGGGCTTTGGTCAATTTTCTTCATTGCTTTTCTCTCGGGTTTTGCAGCATTGCTCACCCCTTGTGTGTTTCCGCTAATTCCGATGACCGTGAGTTTCTTTACCAAACAAAGTAAAACCAAGGCTGCCGGAATTCGTAACGCGATTATTTACGGTATTTCGATTATTGTGATTTATGTGGTTTTAGGTTCATTGGTCACTGCGATTTTTGGTGCCGATGCCTTGAATGCCTTAGCTACCAACGTTTGGTTCAATGTGATTTTCTTCCTTCTTTTGGTGTTTTTTGCTGCTTCGTTCTTAGGTGCTTTCGAAATTATGTTGCCAAATTCTTGGGCCAATAAGGTCGATCGTCAAGCAGACCGCGGCGGAATCATCGGAATTTTGTTTATGGCTTTGGCCCTGGCGATTGTTTCGTTTTCGTGCACCGGCCCGATTGTAGGAACGCTTTTGTTTGAAGCGGCTTCTCGCGGAGGAATAGGCCCAATTGTCGGGATGTTAGGTTTTTCAACGGCTTTGGCTTTACCGTTCATGCTTTTTGCTATGTTCCCGGGTTGGTTGCAATCGTTGCCAAAATCAGGCGGTTGGCTCAATACCGTTAAAGTGTTTCTAGGATTTTTAGAGTTGGCTTTGGCGTTTAAATTCTTGTCTAATGCAGACTTAGTTTTACAGTTACATTTATTGGAGCGCGAAGTTTTCCTTGCGATATGGATTGCGATTTTTGGAGCCTTGGCGTTATACCTTTTCGGGAAAATCTCTACACCGCACGATAGTCCGTTGACGCACATTTCGGTAGGAAGATTACTGACTGGTTTACTAGTTTTATCATTTACGGTTTATATGATTCCGGGGCTTTGGGGTGCACCATTGCGATTAATCAACGCTTTCCCACCGCCGATGGAATATAGCGAAAGCCCTTTTGGTGTGGGTGGTTCTAGCGCTGCCAAGTCTGAAGCTGCTTTGCCTGAAGGCGCTGTATCCGGCCCGCACGGAATTACTGTCTTCAACGATTATGATAAAGGTTTGGCCTACGCGAAATCTGTGAACAAACCCATCATGCTCGATTTTACAGGTTATGCTTGCGTGAATTGCCGCAAAATGGAAAACAACGTATGGGTAGAAGCACCGATTTTATCTATTCTTAAAAATGAAGTCGTTTTGATTTCTTTGTATGTTGATGACAAAAGAACCTTGCCTGAGCATGAGCAAACTGTTTCAAAGGCCACTGGTGCTGAAATCGAAACCGTCGGCGATAAATGGACTGATTTTATGATTACGAATTACAAAACCAATACACAACCGCTTTATGTACTCACCGATTTGCAGGGCAATAATCTGAATCCGCAAACGCCAACTATGAGTTATACTAGCTTTCAAGAATACGAAAGTTGGCTCAGGGCCGGACTAGCGAATTTCAAAAAGTAAATTTGATCCCAATCGAAAGGTTGGGATTTTTGTTTTTCAATATCTTAGTGAAAAAGTTTTTCAAAAAAGTAGGGTGGCCTCAAGTTGGGTTGTCTAAACTATGAAACTTAAAAATCAAATTGATATGAAAACCATTAAAACCTTGCTTTTACTCGTTGTTTTCTCTGCGGTTACTTTTTATTCGTGTTCCGATGAGAAATCGATTGTAAGTTCAGATGCTGCTGTGGAAAGTACAGCCATGCGCACCGTACTGAACAAATTAAAATTAGAAAATACTGTTGGGCCGAACAGAAGTGCGCAAGTCAATGCTGATTCAGCGAATCCGATGCTGTGTTTCGAGTTTGTGTTTCCGATTACTTTCGCTTACAACAACGGCACACTTATTACAGCGTCGAGTTTAGAGGGTTTGCTTGAAATTCTTAACAACGAATCTCCGGCTTTGCATTTAACGGCTGTGGTTTTTCCTTTTCAGGTGCAATACGGTGGTGCGGTGCAAACCATTAACGATGAGGCCGATTTGATTGCACTCATTATCCAATGCGGACTACCTACTTTTGATGATGATTTGCAACACACCTATTGTTTTGATATTGTTTTTCCAATAACAGCAGTAGCTAACGGGCAATCTGTTACTATTAATTCTCAGGAAGAACTCAATGCTTATTTGAACAATCCGGCCACTACCGAAGCCAATATTGTGTTCCCAATTACTATTGTCAATCAAAATCAAACCATAGTGCTCAATAGCATATATGATTTTTACAATGCTGTAAATGACTGTAATGACAATAATTGCATCTGTACTCAAGAGTACGTTCCGGTTTGCGTACAAACGCCTACAGGAATTGTGGAATTCGCTAATACATGTTATGCGATGTGTGCCGGTTTCACTCAGAATGATTTCATTTCTTGCAACGGAAGTGGCGATTGTAGTATTACCAATGTCGTGGCTACTCCAGGCGCTTGTAGTGCTAATGGTACTTACGAATTGACTATTGACTTTGATTCAGTAAACCCAACCGCTCCAAACTTCCAAGTATTTACTAGCGGGAATGAACTCTTGGGTACATACTCAATTGCTTCGCTGCCGGTAACTATCCCGAATTTCCCGTATTCGCTTACAACAATTCCGAATGACAACTGCCAAATCAGAATCGGTGCGAATTGCTCAGCCATCGCCAATTGGATCAAACCGAATTGCAACGGTATTTGTACTTGTCCGACAGATTATAACCCAGTATGTGTGCAAACTCCGGTTGGTATCAGACAATTCGACAATGCTTGCTGGGCCCAATGCGAAGGATTTACCCAAAATGATTTTGTGACTTGTCCGGCACCCAATTTTGGTGAGCTGTTGGGTAATTGCTTCAATATCGTTTATCCAGTGAATGTGCAATATCAAGGTGCTTTGGTTACGGTGAACAATAACGGTGAATTGCTTCAATATTGGAATCCGGTGAATCAACCCATTATGCCAGCGATGTCATATCCGATTACGGCAACGTTTGGAAATTCGGTATACACGTTTGCCAATCAGGCCGCTTTTCAAAGTCAAATTGAACTTTCTTGTCCATAAAGGGTTAAATAATTATTGAAAAAGAAGCTAGTTAGTTTTTTGTTGCCACATATTCTTTAAGCAAGGGTATGTGGTAACAATTTTTAAAAGAGTATGAGTCAAAACGATAGCAAATCTGTGCCTTGTTTGTGTTCTGAAACCGTCTTTCGATCGGTATTCGATGCACATTTCAAATTGCTTCGGAATTTTCTAGCGTATAAATTCAAAGACATCGATAGGGCAGAAGATGTGGCTCAGAACGCTTTCGTTATTTTATGGGAAAATTGCGGTATGCTCCAACCTGAACAAGCCAAAAGTTTTCTTTTCACAACAGCTATTCGACTTTCACTCAATCACATCAAACACGATAAAGTAGTACTGAATTTCGAGCAGCAATCCAAACCCAAAGCAACGCATGAAGAATCGCCCGAATTTTTGCTGGTTGAGGCCGAACTTAAAAAAGAACTTGAAAAGGCCATCAACGAATTACCCGAGAAACAACGCACCGTATTTTTAATGAACCGATTCGAGAACCATACTTACGCCGAGATTGCTACTTTGCTTGATTTGTCTGTTAAAGCTGTAGAGAAAAGAATGCATCTGGCCTTGCTTTCACTAAGAAAAGTGGTCAAAAATGTTTAATGAGATTTATGATGAAAAAGACACCAGATAACCACCAAGAAACCTATTTGTCTGATTGGCTTTCGGGTAAAATCACCGATGAAGAGTTGCTTCAATTCGTGACTGAAAGTGATTTTAATGCTTATCGGAAACTTCGGTTTTCATTGCAATCCATCGATTTGGGCCCACCCGATTTGGACCGAAATTTCAATGCTATTCAAGATAAAATCGCTTTAAAGACGCAGCAGCAATCGAAAGTTCGCAGACTTTATGTGTATACTTCTCTAGCGGCTGCACTACTTGTGCTTTTCGGCTTGTATCATTTGTTGGCCTTCTCAAATACTGTTCAAACCAGTTACGGAAAACAGCAAACTTTAGTTTTGACCGATGGCTCTGAAGTGGTTTTAAACGCAAATTCAAGCGTCAGTTATCCTACTTTTTTTAGTTATAACCGCAATCTAAAACTCTGTGGGCAAGCTTATTTTAAGGTGGCTAAAGGCAGTACATTTACGGTAGAAACCGCTCAAGGAAAAGTACAAGTACTCGGCACGCAATTCGACGTTTTAGTGCAAAAAGATTTCCTCGAAGTGCACTGTTTTGAAGGCAAAGTGAGCGTCACTACTTCTACCGCAACAAAGGTTTTAACCCATGGAGAATCACTTCGATTTTTCAATCAAACAGCCGAAACTTGGCAAGACCTAACCCACACTAAATCCAGTTGGATTGACGGCGAAACTTCTTTTAAAAATGCACCAATGCAAGCTGTTATTGCCCAATTCGAAAGCCAATATCATTACAAAGTAGGCTTTCCGAAATCTTTAGCCAATGTCCGATTTACCGGAAGTTTCACCAATGACAATTGGCAAGTGGCATTGCAATCAATTTGTTTACCGCTGCAATTAAAATTTGAACAAACCAATTCCGAAACCATCCACATTTCAGAATGAGATCTGTAGTATTGTTGATTTTATTTTTCTACGCTACGATGGGCTGGTCACAGAAAAGCCATCGGTCGTTTTTTACTTTCAACAATACGCCATTAAGCCAAGTTTTGGCAGTTATTGAAACTAAATTTGAGGTGAAGTATTCGTATATTGACAGCATAGTAGCTCCCAAGACCATTGCGTTGGCGGAAGGTAATTATACTTTAGAAGCTGTTAATAATGCTATAGAAAATCAAGCATTGCTAAAAATTACTCCAATCAATTCGCGTTATTTTTCGGTTTCGCTACCGGATGAACCTCCAGTTACAGGCGAACCACTCAAGGAAATCTTAATTGAAGTTTTACTCTCTAAAGGCATTAATAAAAATGACCAACAAATCACTTTAATGCCGCAGAAAATTGAAGCTCTTCCAGGCGTTACTGATACCGATTTACTGCTTTCCTTGCAACAATTACCCGGTGTGAAAAGTCCGAACGAAACCGCAAGTGGCTTGTATATTCGTGGAGGAACATCTGATCAAAACTTGATTTTGTGGGATGGAATTCGCATGTATCATCCGGGGCATTTGTTTGGGATGATTTCCGGTTTCAATCCTAATGTACCGCAAATAGTGAATTATCAGAACCAAGGCACACATCCCAAATTTGGCGAAAGAATTTCGAGTGTCATCGATATTCAGCCCTATGGAAAAGCAGATGGCCAGTGGAAAGTTGATGCAGGAATCAATGCACTCAACGCCGATATTTATCTCAAAGCGCCAGTAATTAAAAGTAAGTTGAGCCTAGAACTTTCAGGCAGGAAGTCGTTTACTGAATGGCTTCAGACCGCTACTTTCGATGCTTTGGCAGACAAAGTTTTCCAGCATACCGACTTTGATGATTTTGATGATCAGAACAAATTTCGCTTTACCGATTATTCGGCGAGATTGTTATGGAAAGCGGCCGAGAAAACCGAGTTCTCTTTCACTAGTATTTGGATCGATAATAACCTTGATTTTTCGACGTCGATTCCTAACAATCAGACACAAAACCAGAAAATGCGCATTGATAATCAGGGCTTCGCTTTTCATTGGAAACAACAATATGGTAAACGTTTAAAACAAGAAACACTTTTGCATTATTCGGGTTATACTTTTGAATATAAAGACCGAACCGACAAAACAGCTGACACTTTTGAATTGTTCCAGAAACTCAATCGCGTGACCGATTCAGGTATGGAAACCCGTTTAAAATTTAAGTACAATGACCAAATGAATTTTGAATTGGGTTACGTGCTTTCAGGTAATGATGTTTCGCATTCCTTTGTGAGCCAAAGCCAAGATTTGAGTATTACCCTCGACTTGAAACATTTCTTCAATGTGACGCATTCTGGTTATGTTTTTTGGCAGTATCAACCTCAGAAATGGAGCTTTCAAGCCGGCACGCGTTACAATTATTTTAGTGCTTTGAAAGCCGATAGTTTTGAGCCTAGAGTTTTTGTGCAAAGAACCATAACCAATGGCTTATTTTGGCAAACTTCCTACGAACGCAAGAGCCAAATCATGAGCCAAGTGCGCGAAAGTGTGGCCAACGATTTGAGTTTGGAGAATTACCTTTGGGTGCTTGCCGATAAGGAAAATTATCCAATCCAGCGAGCGCATCAATTCACGACCGGACTGATTTACAAGAAAAATTCGTGGGTTTTTGATTTGGAAACCTATTATAAAATCGCTCACGGAATTACTTCGCTCACTTTTGGATTTTTGAACCAATTCGATTCACAAATCCATCAAGGAAAAGGTTTTACCAAAGGCATTGATATTTTAATTCAGAAGAACGCCCCTAATTGGCGCAGTTGGCTGACCTACACTTTCCAAGATTCCAAAAACCGTTTCGATGCCGTAAATAACGGAGATTATTTTCCAATCAATGCAGACATTCGCCACGCACTGAACCTTTCGTTTTATAAAAAATGGAATCATTTTTCGGTTACTTCGGGTTGGTTTTGGCACAGCGGAAAACCGTATAGTTTGCTTAATCAAAGCAATCAAGTGGCGGCTTTCAATACCGAGCGACTATCGAGTTATCACCGGTTGGATGTATCGGCAATCTATCAGTTCAGAACGCAGAAATCATGGTCTGGAAAAGTTGGTTTTTCCATTTATAACCTCTATAACCGTCGTTCTTTAATCAGTCGTGAGTATGAAAGACAATATTCCTCCATCGGCAGTGTGGTCAATACAAGTTACAAAACCCAAGATTATTATTCACTGGGAGTCATGCCTAATATTTTTGTTCGTATCAGCTTATAGAATGGCCCAGACCGCAATGAAATTCGATTTACTTTAAAATATGCGTGCTTAGAATACGGTAAACGTCGTTGATGTTGTTACCGCCTTTGCCAAATTGTTTGACAATTGGAGCCGCTTCGTCTTTGATCCAGATTTTAAGTTCGGCGTCTAGGTCAAGAATTCCGGCACTTTCTTTAGAGAATTTAATGACGTTCGAATATGGAATAGAAAGGTAATCTACTTTGCTGCCGACGAGTTGTTTTTCGACTAAAATCAATCGTTTGTTGGTGAAGATAAACATGTCTTTGACCATCTTAAATGCTTTCTCGATGTTCTCGCCGTCAATCAAAATCGGTTCGAATTCTTTGGCAACTTGCGATAAATCTACTTCAGAAGCATTGCCCATAATGGCGTTGAAAATTCCCATAACAGTGTTTTTAAATTGATGCCCAAAATTACTTGAATTTGGTTGCTCGAGAAGAAAATTTGATTAAATTTAACTTCATCTAATTTATACGCCATGTTAACAAAAGTATTTGGAAGCGCCGTTTTTGGGGTCGAAGCTACGACCATTACCATCGAAGTCAACATCGACAAAGGCATCGGTTACCACTTGGTAGGTTTGCCCGATAATGCCATTAAAGAAAGTAGTTACCGCATAGCCGCTGCACTGAAGAACAACGGGTACACTTTGCCCGGAAAAAAAATCACCATCAATATGGCTCCGGCCGATTTGCGCAAAGAAGGTTCTGCCTATGACCTAACTTTGGCCATCGGAATTCTCGCTGCCTCCGGACAGATTGCCGCCGATGATGTTGCAAATTATCTCATCATGGGTGAACTCTCTTTAGATGGCAGCCTGCAACCCATAAAAGGAGCGTTACCTATTGCCATTAAAGCCGAAGCGGAAGGATTTAAAGGTTTCTTTTTGCCGAAACAGAACGTCAAGGAAGCCGCTATCGTTTCCGGTCTTGAGGTATACGGAGTGGAAAATCTAAAAGAAGTGATTGATTTTTTTGACGGCAACGCCAGCTTGTCGCCAACAAGAATTGATACTGCGAAAGAATTCACGCACAGTCTGGAGTTTCCCGAACATGATTTCAGCGATGTCAAAGGCCAAGAAAGCATCAAACGCTGTATGGAAATTGCCGCGGCCGGTGGTCATAACATTATTCTGATTGGTCCGCCCGGAGCCGGAAAAACGATGTTGGCCAAACGGTTGCCGAGTATTTTACCTCCGATGACTTTGCCCGAATCGCTCGAAACCACTAAGATTCACAGCGTTGCAGGAAAACTCAAAGAAGTAGGGCTAATGACGCAAAGGCCGTTTCGCAGTCCGCACCATACGATTTCGAATGTGGCTTTGGTGGGCGGCGGAAGCTATCCGCAACCGGGCGAGATTTCGATGGCGCATAATGGCGTTCTTTTTCTGGATGAATTGCCCGAGTTCAAACGCGAAGTTTTGGAAGTTATGCGACAACCACTTGAGGATCGTGAAGTCACCATATCGCGTGCTAAATTTACGGTCACTTATCCGTCGTCGTTTATGTTGGTGGCGAGCATGAACCCAAGTCCGGGCGGTTTTTTTATCGATCCGGATTCGTCATCTACCGTGTCTGCCAATGAAATGCAACGCTATCTCAACAAGATTTCGGGCCCACTTTTAGACCGTATCGACATTCATATTGAAGTAACTCCAGTGCCGTTCGAAAAATTGTCCGACAATCGCAAGGCCGAGAGCAGTCATAGCATCCGCGAACGCGTTACCCGAGCAAGATTGATTCAGTCCGAACGTTTTGAAGGCGTTAATGGCGTGAATTACAATGCCCAAATGAGCACCCAACTGATTCGCGAACATTGCGTTTTAGACCACACGGCGTTGCAACTACTCAAAATGGCTATGGAACGTTTGAATTTGTCCGCCCGCGCTTACGATAGAATATTAAAAGTATCTAGAACGATTGCCGATTTAGAAGGCTCGAAGAGTGTGGAAGCAGCTCATGTAGCCGAAGCCATTCAATACCGGAGCTTGGATCGGGAAGGATGGCTAGGTTAATTAATAATTAATAATGAATAATTAATAATTAATAGTGAATAATTATTGATTGGGCGTTGCGCTGCGCGCCGCGCTGTCCGCTATATCTTTATCTCCGCTGCGCTCCAATAAAGGATGCCGCTGCCATCGCTAACGCATTCTATCCAAAAATTGATGAACCGTTTTCGATTTCAATTTGTATTTTTGGATACAAATTTTAGCCTATGAAAATCATTATTTCGCCTGCCAAATCGCTTGATTACGAAACGCCGTTGCCTACACAGCAACATTCAATGCCGAAGTTTCTTAAAGACAGTCGAGCCGTGCACAAAGTTTTAAAGAAAAAAAAGCCGAAAGAACTCATGGAGCTCATGTCGATTTCAGACAAACTCGCCGACTTGAATTGGCAGCGCAACAAAGCTTGGAAAACACCATTTACGCTAGAGAACGCCCGCCCGGCCCTTTACGCTTTTGCCGGTGATGTTTATGTTGGCCTTGACAGTTACACCATTGCAGAAGAAAAACTAGATGTCTTGCAAGACCAACTTCGGATACTTTCTGGTTTGTATGGTTTACTCAAACCGCTCGATCTGATTCAGCCTTACCGCTTAGAAATGGGGACTGATTTGCCCATTGGCGAAGAGAAAAACCTCTACGGATTTTGGAAAAAGAAACTCACGGCAGCCCTCAATAAAGAACTCAAAAAAGGAGAACTTTTTCTGAATCTGGCTAGTAATGAATACGCCTCGGCGATAGATTTTAAAGCACTTAAAGTTCCGGTAGTTACTGCCGATTTCCTCGATATGAAAGACGGAAAGCTCAAGATGATCAGCTTTTTCGCCAAGAAAGCCCGCGGTATGATGGTGCGCTATATTATCGACACCAATGCCAAAACTATTGAAGATCTAAAAGGATTTAACTACGAAGGTTACCGTTTTGATAGTAATCTTTCTAAGCCGAACCAATTGGTTTTTACACGCTAGGCAATGTTAATTCGATTGTCGTTAGCGTGAATTTTATTACATTTACGACCGACTAAAAAAAATATTATGATTAAAAAGAGTTTGGTATTCTCAGGAATATTGTGTTCGATGAGTTTGTTCGCTCAGGACGAACTAATCAAAAAAGTAATCAACAACGCTTCTTTGAATTCGAAATTCGAGTTCCATGAAGTCATCAATATCGAAAACACTTCGGTCAAAAGCCAAGGCTCTGCGGGAACTTGCTGGAGTTATTCAGGCAATTCATTCCTTGAATCAGAAATGATCAAAAACGGTAAAAAGCCGGTTGATTTGGCCGAAATTTACGCGGCCCGCCATGTGTATTTAGGCAAAGCTAGAAACTATATTCTGTTCAACGGAAACCTCGGACTCGGCGATGGTGCAGAAACACATGATGTGATGAATATGTTGCGTAAATATGGAGCAATGCCACAGCAAGCATACACTATGGAAGATTATGGTAAAGGTGTAGTCAAATCTGATGAATTTCAGGCGGAGTTCAAGAAAATCCTCGATGCTTATCTAAAAGACGAAAACCCTAACAAAGGCACAGCTTGGGTAGATAATATCAACAAATTCATGGATGAAAAGTTGGGCAAATTGCCTGAAACGTTCACTTACGCAGGTAAAACTTACACACCAAAAGCTTTTGCCAAAGAAGTGGTGGGCATCAACCCTGATGATTACGTGGAATTCTCTTCCTACAAAGACAACCCTTACTACCAGAAAATGGTTTTGCCGGTGCCGGACAACTGGAGCTATGACCAAGTGTATAATGTGCCTATGAAAGAACTCACCGATATTATTGACTTTGCGCTCACTAAAGGATACAGCGTAGCTTGGTCGTCAGATGTTTCTGAACCTTATTTCAGTTGGAAAAACGGAGTGGCGGAAGTTCCTGATACCGACATTTACAACATCACGCCCGAGCAAAGAAAGACCATGTTCGACGGCCCAATTAAAGAAAAAGAAATCACAGAAGATTTGCGTCTAGAAGGGTTGTATTCGCTGAACACTACCGATGACCACGCGATGCAGATTGTCGGTTTAGCGAAAGACCAGAACGGAAAAGAATACTATAAAGTGAAGAACTCTTGGGGCGAAACCAATGATTATAAAGGTTACTTATATGTCACTAAGGCGTTTGTGCAATTAAAGTCGACCGGGATTTTGCTCAACAAAGCGGGAGTTCCAAAAGCCACTCGAAGTAAAATCAAAGTTTAAACGACACACATCGTACAAAATAAAATCCCGGCCTGTTAAAGTCGGGATTTCTTTTTTTTAGGTTTAGGGCTGTATTGTCAGACTATTCAAACTCTTCGTAAATGCGTAAAGTGTCGTGGGTTTGTTTTCTTTGGTATAACGACAAATAGCGCATCGATTCTACGCCATTTTTCGCACAATGGTTGATATGCTTCAAACCGTTAGACAATTCTTCAAGTTTCTTCGCTTCGAGAGCCGTAAGTTTGGTTTTGATTTCAGAAACGAATTTTAAAAAATCGCTGTACACTTCTTCATGTGCGTCAAACTCTGATTTGAGTTCTTCAAACGATTCGGAGATATCTTTGCTCAAATCATTAGAGTAATACTCGCTTTTGGCTTTGATTTCCTCTAGCATTTTCTTGGTATTGTTTCCGAAAAATCCCATGGTTTGTCGATTTAGGTTGAGTGTTAATTGCTTTATTTTCAATCTAATATAAAAATAAATTCTAAACCCCAATTCACTTTGTTGATAAAATCGACAAGTTGTTGAACTCTTTCGTTGAGTGGTAATTTTTGTACAAATTTTTTACTGACCTTGGTTTTTCAGCCAATTGCTTAAAATGGTTTTGCCTTGTGGGGTCAATACACTTTCCGGATGAAACTGAACGCCTTTAACATCAAAGGTTCTATGGCGCAAAGACATGATCTCTCCGTTTTTGCCCACAGAAGTAATTTCGAGTGTTTCTGGAAAATTCATTGGATCAATCACCCAAGAATGATAACGTCCGACTTCGAGTTGGTCACCTAAACCATTAAACAGAGGTTCATCTGCTACTGTAATTTGAATTTGAGTCGATACGCCGTGATATACTTGCTCAAGATTGACCAAATTTGCGCCGAAAACTTCGCCAATAGCTTGCTGTCCTAAGCAAACGCCCAAGATGCTTTTAGTGGGCGAGAAAGTTTCAATCACTTTTTTTAGCAAACCTGCATTTTCAGGAATTCCCGGGCCGGGAGA
Organism: Flavobacterium lotistagni; assembly: GCF_011392125.1. GTDB lineage: Bacteria > Bacteroidota > Bacteroidia > Flavobacteriales > Flavobacteriaceae > Flavobacterium > Flavobacterium lotistagni. The sequence continues at coordinate 26,731 of NZ_JAAJBU010000007.1, read as the reverse complement.
AAGTACTATTTTGTCAAACGGGATCAATTCTTCCAGTTCAAATTCGTCATTACGAAAAACAGTTACTTCACCATCTAAATCTTCAAAATAATGGACCAGATTGTAGGTGAAGCTGTCATAATTGTCAATAATGGCGATTTTTTTCATTCCGGTAATCTTAAAAAAAAACAAAGGCCTGCCGCTTCGGACAAACCTTCAGTTATGGTTTTGCTGCAAATGTAATAATTAATAGCTGAGTTTGACATGCAGTTCGAATTCATCATAAATGGTTCTGTCTCCCAAATCGTCGAAGAAACTACCCGAGCCATATTGGATGCCGAATTTGGTGCGGTCAATCACTAAATCTGCATTGGCTGTTTTACCTTTAATGATCAAATCAAAACTAACTGGATTGGTTTTGCCTTTAATGGTCAAATCGGCCAGAATGCTATAAACTCCTTTGCTTTTCCCTTTGATTGTTTTGAAAACCATGGTCGCGGTTTTGAATTCGTCAGTGGCAAAAAAGTCGGCAGATTTCAAATGTCCTTCGAGTTTGGCTTTGCCTTGCCCGGTTTGGTCAGTGTTATTGAGCGTGGTCATGTCTACAGTGAAATTTCCAGCCACCAAAGTCTTGTTTTTAAATTTGAGAAAACCTTGTTTGAAAGCCAAAGTGCCTTGGTGTTCGCCGGTGATTTTTTTTCCAATCCAAGTAATGGAACTCGTTTTTAGATTGATCCTGCGCACCTGAGCCTCTAATAAATTAGCAAAACAGATGGTGAGTAAAATAAGGATTGTCTTTTTCATATTTTGAATTTAAAGAGTTGATACTGTGTTGCTTTCAAAGTTACGAAAACATCTTTACCGAAAACCTGCGCACAAAAAAAACCTTGACCGCAATGATCAAGGTTTTTCTCTAGCAATTTTTCCCAATTTTTAGAACTGTAGGGAAACAGTTAAATCGAAATTATCGTTGATGGCTTTATCACCTAAGTTATCGAAGAAGCTTCCAGAACCATATTTGATGTCATATTTAGTTCTGTCAATAGTTACTTTGGCAGTTGCTGTATTGCCTTTTACAGTCAAATCAAAAGTTACAGGATTCGTTTTTTCTTTGATTTTCATGTTTCCGGTTACTGCATAAACGCCGTTAGCTTTTGGAGTTACTTTAGTAAAATTCAAAGTAGCAGTAGTATATTTATCAGTTCCGAAGAAATCATCTGCTTTCAAGTGGCCTTCCAATTTTTCTTTTCCTTCGCCGGCTTTCAAATCAGTAACAACAATTGAAGTCATATCTACAGTGAATTTTCCTTTGGTCAATTTTCCGTCTTGGAATAAAAGTGTTCCTTCTTTGAAGTTGATGTCGCCTTCGTGTTGTCCGGTTACTTTTTTACCAACCCAGTGGATGTTACTTTTAGAGACGTCGATCTTTTTTCCATCGTTTTTAGCTTTGGCCTGAGCAGAAACTACTGTAGTTGATAATGCTGCAAAAGCAATGATTGCAAGGGTTTTTAAGTTTTTCATTGTTAGTGTTTTTTAAGGTTATTAAAGTTTAAAGGTTCGATATTTTTCAAGTAATAAATTCAATTCACGCAGTTCATCATTGGTCAGGTTGGCAGCGAATGATTGTTCTAAGGCAGTGACTTTTGGGTCGAGTTCTGTGAGCAAATCTAGACCTTTAGCAGTGATAAGAATTTCCATTTTCCGACGATTCTCTGGACAAACTTTTCGAGTAACAAGCTCTTTTAGTAATAGTTTGTCGATGAGCCGTGTGGTGTTGCTGTTTTTGGCAATCATGCGTTCCTGAATTACGCTCATGTTGGCAGGTGTGCCTTTTTGACCGCGAAGAATTCGAAGTACGTTGTATTGCTCTGACGATAAATCGTAAGGTTTGATCATCTCGTTGAATTTGTCCGAGAGTACATTTTGCGTGTACATCAAACTCAGCAAGGCTTTCTTGGCGTCGTCTAAGATTACATTCGATTTGATGATTTCTTCGATTTTCATTTTCTTTTTGTGAATTGAACGAGGCAAATGTAAGCAGTTTAATATTTGTATATACAAATGTGTTGTTATTTTTCTGTTAAAAAAAAGATGATTTTAAAAAGTTCGACTTTTGAAAAGGTTTCAAACCCAAACAGTTTTTTACTTTTGCCGAAAAGAATATCATGGATTTAAACCAAACCGATTGGGCTGAACAATTAAAAAACGATACTAACGCCGCTATACTCGATGTCAGAACGCCAGAAGAATGGGCAGAAGGCATTATTCCCAAAGCAATCACAATGAATATATACGAAGGTCAAGGCTTCATTTACAAACTGGATGAACTAGACAAAACCAAGAATTATTATGTGTATTGTAAAGCCGGTGGCCGAAGTGCACAAGCTTGTAGTATCATGAACCAACTCGGTTTTGAGAAAACATACAACCTCATTGGCGGTATGATGCAGTGGAATGGGGAAGTAGTTGCGCTTGAGTGAAATGGACTTTACGACTGTAAGACTGTAAGACTGTAAGATTTTAAAATTGGATATAATCCTATAGTCCTATAATCTTAAAATCCTATAGTCTCAAAATCTTACAGATAAACAAATTATTTCCCGATTCTGTTCTTTTCATCTTCAAGTCCGGTTTCGCGCTGTCTGGATTTTTTCACAGCATCGTTACCGAATTTGTAGCTCAAGCTAAATCGCAATTGACGGCTGTCTTGTCCGCCGTTTCCGTTGATTTTTACAAAAGCATATTCGGTTCTTCCTTGCCAAGGAGAAGTGTAAAAGATATCTGAAACTGCAACTCTAGCAGTAAATTTCTTATTCCAGAATTGTTTCTGTACTGCCATATCCAACGAGCCAATGCTGCTGGTTCTGAAAGTTCCGCCCCAAATTGATGGCGAACTGTACCAACCTGAAATTTCCAGATTGATTCCTTGAGGTAAGCTAAAATTGTTTTGTCCGTAAAGGCTTAAAGTTTCTTGCTCAATCGATATAAACGAATCGTTGGTGGCTGTGAATTTACTTTGGAATGCATTCATACTTAAGTAAACATTCCACCATTTGTTCACTTCAAACGGATAAGAAATACCCAGATCAATAATTTGTTGATTGGCCACGTTTCTCGACGATAAAAAACTTCTGCTCGGTCCGTCGGCTTCGATTACTTGAGCAAAGAAATCTGTTACACGCGAATAGCTGATACTGGTATTTAAAGTATAATTATAGGTGTGCGAGAGCTTAACGTTATCAGTGTATTGAGGTTTCAAGAACGGGTTGCCGCGCATGAACGACAATTCATCCAACTGATACTCGAACGGATTCAATGATTCGTAATCCGGTCTCTCAATTCGGCGGCTGTAGGTCATGGCTAAGGAATGCTTTTGTGTCAACTGATAAGTAATTCCGCCGCTGGGAAACAAATCGGTGTAATTGCGTTTGACACGCTCATTATTGCTTTGCACCAAAGCATTGAGTTTTCCATCTGAATTGGTATTTTCCACGCGAAGTCCAAATTGGAAATTGATTTTCTTATAGGTATAGTTGTAATTCAAATAACCCGCATTGACATTTTCCTTGTAAATAAACTGGTTACTTCGGTTCGGATTCAGCACCAAAATATTTCCGTTTTCATTGAAAAAATCCAGCGTATTGTCAGTTTTTACTAACGAGGTTTTTACACCAATGCCCAATTTTCCTTTGAACAAATTTCTTTCGTAGTCGGTTTTGAATGTTCCGATGTCAATGGTTACCGGTGTATTTTGAAATGTGTTGTTGCGGTTTAAAACAGTCGATTCATCGGCAGCCAAATAGGTATTGGGTTGGTAATTGTCTTTTTTGCGAACGTATTTTCCGTAATCAATATCAATGTTGAGCGAAGTACCCAAAGTGTCGGCATATTTGTAATTCACATTCGAATATAAATTGTAAGTGCGCGTGTGCGAATCGCTGCGGGCCGAAAGAATACTGTCATTGACCGGCGCACCTATTTGACGAATTGGAGTTCGGGTACTCAAATTCGAGAAACTATTGTTGAAGTTTCCTGTTAGAATCACTCCGAAAGTATTTTTAGCATTGGCGTAATAGTCGTAACCCAGCTTGAGATTGTTGGCATTAACGGTGTTTTTGGTTTTCGATTTCGAATCAAAAAGCGTGTTGCCTTGCTCGCGAAAAATATTAATGAAGTCGTAATTGTTGCCAAAACGGTTGCTGTAATTTCCGTAAATATTGTTTTTCTTGTTGCGGTTGTTCAGCGAAAGCGAATTGATAGCAGTGGCATACTTTCCCATATTGGTGCCCGAAGTCGCGGTTCCGTTGGTGCCGAAATTCTTGTTTTTCTTGAGTTTGATGTTGACAATTCCGGCATTTCCGGCGGCATCGTATTTAGAAGAAGGTTGTGTGATGATTTCAATACTGTCGATATCGTTGGCTTGGATGGTTTTCAGAAAATTGGTCAAGTCGGCGCCAGTTAAGTACGATTGTTTTCCGTCGATGTAAATCAGTACGCCGGTTTTTCCTTCCACAATTAAATTGTCGTTGTTGTCGATCATCACACCGGGTGCTTTTCGAAGCAATTCAAAACCAGAACTTCCCGTGGAGTTGATGGTATTTTGCACATTGAACACAGTTTTATCGGCCAAAACCTGAATCATAGGTTTTTTTCCTTTAATGCTCACCTCAGAAAGTTCGTTGACTTTTTCCTTGAGTGTCATCTGCGGAAGCACTACAGGCGTTCCGCTTAAGGTGAACACTTCTGAGCGAAAATCTTTGTAACCTAAGGCAGAAATTTGCACGAAATAACTGCCGTCGGGAATATTCAAAAAACGAAATGTACCCTGAGCATCAGCTACGGTAGATTTATAAAATGAGGTTTTTCCGGTTTGGTGCAGTAGTACAGTAATTCCTGAATTGGTGGTAGTTTCATTGGCTTTCACCGTTCCAGAAATGCTTTGTTGTGCCGATACAATAGAAATAGAAACTAATAAAAACAGGGTAATGATTTTTTTCATGAAAAGCGATTGATGATTGATGAAGTTTAGTGCGGCAAAACTAGCTAATTTTTACGCAAGTTGTTACTTGGTCAATACATTGAACCGCTTGTTACAGTAGAAAGAGAATTTAACCGAGTTTTTTTTCGAAGCAAACACTGTTCTCCACACCGGCATATTGGCCGTAATTCGGAATCACATGGTACTGGTTTTTGTGATACAAAGCAATAGCCTCTGGTTGTTTGAGGCCGGTTTCTAGAATACAGTTTTTGTAGCCTAAGGTTATAGCCCAATCTTCCAGCGCTTTTAAAACCAGCGATGCAATTCCTTTTCCACGAAGTTCCGGCACGACGAACATGCGTTTGACTTCCATCGTTTTTGCATCATAAGGTTTGATGGCACCGCAGCCTACAGCCTGATTTTCGTCATACGCCACAACGACATATTGCAAATGGGCGATTGAATTGAACTGCGCGTAAAAACCGTGTTCTTCACCGTCGCGAATGGCTAGGTCAGCATCAAGAGCGGTTACCAATTCTTTAAAATCACTGTTTTCGGAATTTGTGTGTGTTATTTTAATCATTAAGGGTGTTTTTTAATGGGTCAAATGTAAATAAAACTATTTTTTATTTGTATGTACCCTATAAAAAAATGACTCATTGATTTTTTGAAGGTAAGTCAGGATGTTTTTAGATACTCTTCGTGGAGGTCGCTTTGCTGAAAGAGCTAAGACCGTTGCCCAGCTAGATAATTTACGAAAACTTGAATTGGAGTTGTGAGAAGCAAAATGGCAACGAAGAAGTTTTTTTAAAAGGCAGGAATTTCAGTTAATTTAAGCCAAAAGAGCACTTTGGTTTTGATGCTCAAGCTGTTGTTTCTTTTTCTTGCACGTCTTTCAGGTTACTTACAGTCATTACCCAACGTTTTTTAGACAATGGTTTCAATTTATTTATCTCTTAAATGTTTATTTTATTATCTCGGTGAAATCGTTGATTTTGTATAAACTAGATTTAATTGGTTATAGCTATTTTTTCTTTGAATATTTTGCCCTTTTCATCGGTAAATTTTAAGAGGTAATTTCCCGTGGCCACATTAGGTAGCTTGAACATAAAAGGAGCTTCTTTTGTTCCGGTATAAAACGTGTCAAATAAAACGGTTGTTACTTTTCCGTCTGTGCTTACCAGTTCAGATTTGACAATCTTGGTTTTGATTTTATCCAAACTAATAGCAATATACTGACCTGAAAAAGCCGGATTAGGCGAAACCAACAAATCATTTTTCGATGGTTGGTACGAGGAAATCCCTAAAGTGCCGTTATCGGTCATTTTAAATACATTCAAACCAATAGCATACACAGTTTTACTTCCGTCAAGATTTTCAGTAATGCTGAATTTATTAGCGTATTGACCAATATTTTTCTCTGTCCAAGTTAAGCCTCCATCTAGCGTTTCATATCCGGTGTTTTCTGCGCCAACCCAACCCACGGACTCGTTGATGAACCCGATGCCGAATTCCCTCGCGCCAGAATTGGTCAAAGGCAATTCGCTCCATGTTAGTCCGCCATCAGTAGTTTTAATAATGTAGCGTTGTGTTGTGGCAGTATTATAACTTTGAATGCTGGCATAACCTACATTTTCAGTTGGGAATGAAGCTTTCCACATAATTTCGTAGTTTCTTGTTGAGGTATACACAACCGACCAAGTCGCGCCGCCATCAGTGGTTCTGATCACGCGCGCCTTAGACGAGGCAATGTTGGCATTGGTACCGGTAAAAGCATAACCGATTTCAGGTGTCTGAAAGTGCAAATCTAGAATCATTTTGCATTGGTTTGAGACATCGCTTCCCACCCAAGTATTCCCGCCATCGGTGCTTTTGAGAATTACTTGTGGTGTTCCGACCCGACCTGCGGCATAGATTACGTTTTCGTTTACTACTTCGATGGCACAAATTCCTGCCGGAACAACGCCGGTAATCGATGCGGTGACGGGTGCCCAACTATTGCCGCCATCTATGGTTTTATAGAGCGGATTGGTATCAGTAACCCCAGGAAAATAATTGGTTCCGATGTTGCCTGCAAAGCCTATTTGATCGTTAACAAAAGCAATACTTCGGAAGTAAGTGCCCGGCGCATTTTTTTGTTGTATCCATGTGTTTCCTCCGTCTTGGGTTTTAAAAATTTTACCTGAGCCGTTGACAGCCCATCCGAGATTTTGATTTAAGAAAAATATGCCATCTTGTTTGCTAGTATTGTAAGGCGCATTGGGAAGATTTGACCAATTGTAAGGTTGTGCCTGAGTTAAAGCGAAAATACTCAGTAGAACAACAGTAAGTAAAGCTTTTTTCATGTTTGTATAGTATTGTTAATGGAATTAATTTTTGTCGTTGACACCAATAACATATCCGAAAAGTGAGCCTACCAAGCCCAAATGAACTATGAGCCATGTTTTTTGCCAAAGTGGTCTTTCTTTCCAAGGTTGAAGCTGATCAAACGGATCAAAGGCCAATGCAATTCCGAGGGAAGAACAAGCACTCAAGTAGGATTGTCTCGCTATAATTTCGTAAAAGCCAAACAACACAAATCCGACATAAAGAAATCTAGTGAAGTAGTTGGTGGTTTTTGTTTCCATATAGGGAAAGGTTTAGTTTTTAATCAACAATTGTTTATTGGCCCATTCAACACTTTTCTGAGTGACATCAAAATCGAAAAGGTCGAACAGCTTCTGAATTTTTCCTGTATTAAAAAGCTCATAAGCATTTTCTCTAGTCAAGGTTTTCGCTAAATAATGATCTGTTTCAGGGAAAACTAGTAACTCAGCATGGTTCGGATGATAGTAATTTACGGTGTAGACAATCTGCTCGTGATCGGGTTTTGAAAATGCTTGATAATCGGCACCACCGTAAAGCACTAAAACTCTTGCTGTGGTATCTTTCCAATAGTCGAGTAACGGAATCTCCATAATTTGCCGCCAATATTCTTGATTGCGATCAAAAATTCTATTTTCTCCATCGTATTGCCAGTCTTTCTTAAGCGCTTCAAGGCGTTCGGCAGAGGAAGCAATTGCTTTCAAGTCCTTTTTTTCGATGTAGTACTCGTAAGCAATTTGAGTTTGTAATCGGCAGGTTCTTTCAAATTCCATCGGATCTGGTTTGGCCAGCATGAGTTGTAAGCGGTTCATTTCGAGCTGGTATTCGAAGAAACTTTTGGTGGTTGTTCCGTAAACGATAGTACCTTTTACAGCGTTTTTTGCACCAATAGCCGGAGCCACGATACCGCCCATGGAATGCCCAAATAGAAAGACGTTGTCTGTGTCAACATAAGGCAGCGATTTTAGTTTGTTTAAGCCGGCAGTAAAGCTTTCAATCTCGTCGTAAAGATTGGTTGACTCACAATCAGGTGTATTTTGACTGTCGCCCAATCCGCTTTTTTCAACGCGAAGAACCACGTATCCGGCATCGCTAAAGGCCCTAACGATTCTTCCATAAGGATGATTTTCTGATAAATTATCTACAGAGGAACAAGTATAACCCGGAATAAAAAGTACCGCCGGAGATTTGCTTTCTTTTTTGGGTTTGTTGATGATGACACTCAATAAGCCTTCTTTGTAAGGCACGCTTTCGTATATAATCGCGGCATTTTTATCCGTTTCTCGATCACGGCCAGTGACTTTTCCTTTGATTTTTATTGTTTTTCCTTTTCTAGCGATTTCGATTTCAATAGAAGTTCCTTCAGTTTTGGAATTGATATATTTACTTAGTAAAAGAGGTTTAGCAAAGTAGTTCTGATCTACAGAAAGAATGACATCATCGGGAAGCATTTCAAGTTTTTTGGAAGTTCCGCCCACAACCTGAACGATTTTAATTCCTTTTGGCTCTTTCAAGGCCAGTGCTTGATAGTTTTCAGTACTGACGGTTTCTAGTTTTGCGCCAAGCCAACCTTTTCGGGGTAATTGTTGTGCAAATATTTTCTGTAACGCACATATTAGCAGTAGATTAAATAAAAAAATGATTAGGTTTCTCATTATTGTTTGTTTGATTTTTAAACAAAAATAATTCTGCCTATATCAATTGTATTGTCAAAAATTGCTAATATTCTTCTTGAAGTTGTTTGGCGTAATCGCGTATTTTTTCTTGAAGCATTTCGTGAACGACGGCTGGTCTGCAAATCCGCTCAAAAAAGCGACATCGTTTAAATCATAATTTTCTGAAAGAAGTGTTTTCGAAAATTCCAATCGTTTTTGAATAATGTATTGGTGCGGTGTTACCGAAAAAGCCTTTTTAAACAATCTGAGAAAGTGATATTCCGATACGTTGTTGTTTTCGGCAATGTTTTGAAGGTCTATTTTTTCGAGGTAATGCTGGTCGATATATTCTCGCGAATCCAGCAATAAGTTGAAGGTTCTTTTGTTGGTGGTTGTCTTTAAAGCGTCGAGATTTTTGTACTGACCGAATAAATGGTATTGCTCGGCCAACAAGCTTTCCGACAACAAATAAAAGATTTCACTATTCAATAAATCATTGTTTTTTATGATAGATTCAAACTCATTTCCAATATTTTTTAAAGCACCACCGAGTAAATTGTTCGATAGCTTGAATCTGGTTTTGATAGTATCCTGATCAAACAAGTAATTTTTAAAAGTAGGAAAGTCACGGTAGTTGTAGGTTATAACCTCATGAATGATTTCTTCCGAAAGATCGATACAAATGCCGTAAACCGGAGTTGGGTTATCTATTTTAACGTTTGAAAAAGTTTTTGAACCTACTAAATATTCGTTCGGTTTGAGGGTATATTCCTTTTTGCCCATTTTGTAGGCTTCAGCACCCGCAACAACATACTTTATAGAAAAGTCTTTGAAGCAAACTTCTCCATTAAAGTGATGCACTTTAGAGAATCGAATTTCGCTTCCTTTAGAATCGGTTAAAATCGTTTTGTTCATTTTCTAGTTAAGAGTAAGGTAATGCTACTTTTTATCCAAAAAATCTCACGCAATAAGTATCAAAACCCTGCTGCTGTTACAAAAAAGGTAAATTTACTTATTTTTCAAATCAGGAAACAACACTTAATTGAAGTAAGGGAAGTTGCTTCGCTAAATAATGCTTTTGTAAATTCAAAGCTAGAAATAAAAAAATCCATCAAATCAAAGTGATGGACTTTTTACTTAGCATTGCGCCTGGTTCGGAGTTTGATATAGTTCTTAAACTTTCGTGTCGAGGATATGGATTTGTTTGACGTTAATTAACCGAGGAAATACGCTCTGTATTATCAAAAGTTCTTGAAATCCCTAAGTGATTCGATTGAGTGTTTTAATTAAAAAAGCTTATTTTAGTCTACGAAATCAGATGCTAACTCGCCATCTTTCAAAATTACAATCGTGTTCATAGCCCAATACACACATATCAGTTGCCCATTTCTTTAACACTTCATGCATCATTTTCATGGGCGATGTCCGACCCGAAACTACCCATTGATTTTTACTATTGTTCTCGGCGTTGACCGAATAACCTAGCTTTTCTAAGCGTTTAGTGAGTTCAAATTTTCGGTCAGTCGAACCAACGCTAAACCAAAATTCAATGCTGTAGGCATCGCCTTCTTCTACATTCAATTCGCGCAAACCAACCAATGTTTCTACTGCCAAATGAGATTGTTGGTCGCGGTTTTTAATGAAATCGATTTCAGAGACAAATCGTTTATTTTGTTTGGGTTTTAAGAAATTTAATATTCGCATGGGAATCAAATTGATCAGTCAACAAAATGGGTTGGAATAGAGAGATTGGTTGAATTTCGACTTTAGCCTTTATTTTTTCGACTTCTTTTTAGAAGCTTTCTTTTTAGACTTTTTTTCTTTGAGTTTTTTCTTCGCTTTCTCTTTTTTGGCTTTTTCTTTTTTCTTCTTCTTTGCCTTTTTCTCCTTTTCTTTCTTTTTGTCTTTGTCTTTTTTCTCCTTTTTCTGCTTTTCCTTTTTAGGATTTTTTTCCAGAGTAGGCTCGTTCAAATCCATGCCTTCTTCGTTTGAGACAGATTCCTCGCTGGCGGCATCATTTTCTGCTGCGGCTGAAGCATCGGCTCTCACATCCTCGACGGATTTTACATTAGATTTTCGCGCTATAGGTTTCTTCTCCGCCATTTCCTCGATAGGTTGAGCATCCGACGACGATATTTCAGGGTTCAAATCTTCAGTGGGTTTGTTTTCTTCCATTTCGTTCAATTTAAAATGTTGCATTTTATTGTTAAGCAAATGTAAAGCAACACGAACGCTCTGCAATGTTAAGTTTTGCTTTGGGATGAAAACTTAACATTGGAAGTTGTCAAATTATTTGAAAAGAAACTGCATCCCGATCCGGAATTGCTCGTCCCACTTGAGCGGATCGAGGCTTTCTTCTTTCAAGATATTGAAGTATTGGAATTTGATCATCGCATTGTAACCGCTAAGCTGATAGGCCAGTGCCGAAGAGAAACGTTGCGAGTTTCCGGGCACCAAATCATTCAAATCAAGTTCTTCGTAGCGTGCAGAGACGATCGTTTTCCAGTTTTTGATAAAATAATTGGCTTGGGCGATGTAACCGCCAGATAGTACATATCCTTTTGTCTGTTTGGGTGTCAGGTTTACGAACAAAGGGTCGTTGTCGTTTTGCGGTTCGATTTTCATTTGATGGATTTCGAACTGTCCGGAAAATCCCATGTATTGAAACGAAGCATCCATTCCGTACACATATCTTTTGCCATCGATGACCTTCAAACCATATTCACCAGCCGCATTGTCGGGAAAAAATTCACCCGCGGGCAATTGTTTATTCATATAGCGTGCGTTCAAACCAATAGCAAACATAGGAATAGGTGTGATGCGGTCGTCAATATCGCGATAACGGTAACGAGAAGGATATGCCATATCGAATCGTCCGATGTATTCTAACTGACCGCTCGGATCGTTGTCTCCGGCAAGAGAAAGTTCGCCCAAACCGGTGTATGCTCCCAAGTAAATATTGGCGCGTTGTTTCCAGAAATTTTTCATCAAAGTTACCCCGACATCCCTTCTGGAGAAAATCGAACCACGCACGAGTTCTGCCCTTTGCCAATAAGGCGAGAAACTAAACGGGTGCATTGAACTTCTCGAATAATACACCTTGCCGTAACCCATTTCCACTTCCAAAAATCGAAAGCCTTTATATTTTACGGTAGCTTGCATCAGTCCTGGGTTTTCGGGATCAATTTCTTGTCCGGAGTTATTGGCGGCCATATCGGCAAAATCTGCTTTGAGTTCGTATTCATAATCGCTACCGACGCGCCCTTCGAGATTGAGTTCGGCATCGCGCAGTTTGAACCGGTTTTTAGATTGGTCTTCTTCGCCTGCTTTAAGTTGTCGGTCGTTATAATAAGTGGAAATACTACCGGAAATTTCCAAAACGTGTTTGCCGTTGGAGAGAGTCACTTGAGCGCCCATCGTTTTAAACAAGAAAAGCGCCGCACTGCTGAGTAAAAAGTGTTTCATTTTTAGGGTTTCTCGGGATTATTGAAATAGTACATCCGCTGCATATCATCGCAACTGATCAGTAATTTTCCTTCGGCATCGAACGCTAACCCTTCCGGATTAATCAAAGGCAATTCCCATCGGGCGATACATTGATACGTCTTTGGGTCGAGTTTAAAAACAGTTCGGTCTTCATCGCTCAACAACCAAAGAAAACCCTCATTGAACGTAGCGGCTGAAATATCGCGCGCTAAAGCAGAAAGTGCTATTTGATTGGTAATAACAAATTGCGCATCGAGTTCAAAAAGCGTAACCGGATTTTTCTCGGTGAAAAGCAACCAACTTTGTTTGACCGGATTGAAGGTAAGGGCTTCATAGCCTGAATTGCGTCCACCGGAATAGGGCACATTGATGATTTTAGAACATTCTAACGTGTTTCGGTCATAAATATGGATGTTGCGGTGTGTTTCGTCAACTGCATAAACAAAATCATCGTTAACGTAAACGGCCTCATAGTCGCAGTTGGTTTCGGCTTTTTGTCGCAAGATTATCCCATCGTGGTCGGTTTCGAATAAAACACCGTTGTCACTAACCACAAAGAAATGATTGGTTTTCTTGTCAAAACAACTGTCAGAAGGTTCTGGAATTGCGGTAGCGATTGACTTGAACGGTTTGATTCTAACCGTTTTTTGAGTTTGTCCGCTGAGCGAAATGCTGAAACAGACACCAAGAAAAAGTAATTTGTATTTCATATTATTATTGCGAAGCGAGCCCTTCGAGAGTGATGTTATCAAAACGGTTGTTACCTGAAGCGCCCGCCGCCGCGTCGCCACTGAAATCGATTTTGAATTTGAAATCGGGGTTATTGCTCACCTCTGGAATATTCGAAAAATCAATGGCTACCAAATCTACAGTAGGGTCGGCAGCAGGATTGTGCGCGATTTTGTTCAATCCAACATTTGTATAATGTAAACCGTCAATGGTATAGGTATAATTTTGAGTAGTAGCGCCGTTGTTACTTCTTGACAAAGCGAATTGAAGAATTACTTTCTGAAAGCCGTTGGTCGGCAAGCTCAGTAGCAGACTTCTAGTATGTGACGGATTGCGTACTTTCAGTAGATTCTCGCCTAAGTCATTGTTTCTGGCATTGAGGAGATATCCGCCGGTATCGCCGTCCATGTAGCCGGGCCCGGTTCCGTCGTAGGTGATGGAGGCAGTTGTGGCTACTAAAGAATAGTCAGGAATAATCCGTGTGGTAGTTCCCGATAAATTATTGAAATTCCAATAATAGATCAATTGACTTTCTGGGTTTACCTTGATGATTTCGGCAGCGGGAATGTCACGATCTTCGGTGCAAGAAATGAAAGCAAAAAGCAGCAAACTTGCCAGTAAAGCGTTTCTCATAACAGGAATGATTGAACTCCAAAAATAGCCTACAGACTGTTTTGGAAACGTTAGTGTCGTATTATAAAATTGTGAATTCTCGAAGCACTGCTTAACTTTTAAATAATGATAATTTAAAATGCGTGAATCTATATTTTACGCTGAGGTAACCTGCTGAGGATAAGGGTGGTTTTAACTTTGTTCCGATAAATAGATAATTCCATCATAAAAGATTTTCTGTGAAAAAATTTCTATACTTTTCTTCGAAAAAAGCACTGTATTTATTTGTTTGTTGGCTCGTTGGTGTGGCAGCAAATGCCCAAATCGCGTCTTGGACATACGAACCCTTACAAGGTACTTTAGACAATCCGACGGCGAATGTCGGGACAGGAACTTCTGCCTTGATTAATCTAGGAGGAGGAACAATTACTACCGGAACTGCTACCGGAATGGCCGGAACCGGTTGTGGCCCACAAAGTGGAGTTACGGCTTGGGCTCTGAACCCATTCGATGCAGGAAGTACTAATGAGTCCAATGGCGTTCAATTCAATGCCTCCACAGTCGGTTACCAGAATATCACTTTTACTTGGGACCAGCGTTGGTCTAATACGGCAGCCAATACCGTTCGATTGCAATATACTACAAATGGCTCCACTTGGAATTCATTCAACATGACGGCCGGAAACACGACTTTCTGCAACGGAAGTATCAATGGGAATGGGTGTTTTGAAGCCAACTCTACTGGTGACGAGTACCGAAGAACGATTGTAAATTTTAGTGCAATCCCAACGGCAAATAACAATCCCAATTTTGGTATCAGGCTTTTGGCGGCGCATTATCAATCTACGGGGCAGTTTCGCCAGGTTTCAACTCCGGCGGCTGTCGCCAATCCTTTGGGAACATGGCGTTTCGACAACGTTTCCTTCAACGGAACGCTTTTGCCCGGACCAACGGCTTCGGTCATTTCAGGAACCACGGCAATTTGCAACGGATTGTCCACCAATCTTGTCGTTACGATAACTGGGGGAACAGGACCATTCACGGTTGTATATACTAATGGAGTCAGCAATTTTACTGTGAATAATTATACCAGTGGTGCAAACATTTCGATTACACCAACGGTTACACGAACTTATACTATAGTTTCGGTAACCAATGCTAATGGAGTAGCAGGAACCGGAAATAGTGGTGCTGCCGTAGTGACTGTAAAAAATAATACGGCTACAGTTACCGCTACCAATTTATCGACTTGTGCCACAGGAGCTTTTACCATGTCAGGCGGCTCACCGGTTGGCGGAACTTACAGTATCGGAAGCCCCTATTCGGGCGGAACAACCACTTTTACCTATTCTTATACCGATGCCAGCGGGTGTCCGAAATCTAGTGCTACTTTTACTTTTACCCGCAATGTGGCGCCAGTGATTTCCCCGCAACCGTCTGGGTCGGAAACTGTATGTCAGAATACGCCTTTTAGTCTGGTAACTGTTACTGCTACAGGAACTTCTTTGGTCTACCAATGGTACCGAAACACCACCAATTCTACTACCGGAGGAACAGCGCTGACAGGAGCTGCTTTTGCGGCTGAGGTGGCTAACGGTTCGAAAACCGCAACCTTTACTCCGCTTTCAAACACAGTAGGAACCTACTACTATTATGTCACTGTCGCCAATACTTGCTCTACCGTGAAAAGTGGAACTGCTGGAATTACTGCTGTAGGTCCATACGTGGTTACTCCGGCAGCAGTGGGCGGAACCGCTTCGCCCAATCAGTCGATATGTAATGGCGCTCCTACAGATTTAAATTTGAGTGGTTTCACCAATAGCGTTACCAAATGGCAATATGCGTCCGACTTCGCTTTTTCAACTCCGGTAGATATTCCTTCGAGTAATTCAGCGACCTTAACTTCGGCTCAGATGGGTACTTTAACCTCGACCCGCTATTACCGGGCAGTCGTAGCCAACGGAAGTTGTAACGCCTACAGCAATGTTGTCACAGTTTCCTATAACGCTACAACTTGGAACGGGTCGGCTTGGTCTAACGGAGTTCCAAGCAGCAGTACGGCTGTAGTCTTCAATGGCGACTATAGTTCTGCCAGCGATGTCGATGCTTGCTCGGTCAAGGTGAATTCTGGAAACATCACAATCAATTCCGGACACACATTGCGTATCGAGAACCAATTGGATATTTTGGGCGGATCGGTCACTTTTGAAAACAATGCCAGTTTGGTGCAAATTAATAACGGCACTAACACAGGAAACATCACCTATAAAAGGGATACAACACCGATGCGGAAATATGATTATACTTACTGGTCCTCTCCGGTTGATTATCAGATTCTCGCGAATTTGTCACCGTTTACATTATCAGACAAGTATTTTTGGTTCAACACTACTTTCTATAATTGGGAAGCAGTCACCGCTCCGGCATTAACGCCGATGGATATTGGCAAAGGGTATATCATCAGAGCGCCGCAGAATTTTGATCCAGTGACCACCGCTGTTTTTAATGGTACTTTCGTCGGTCAGCCCAACAACGGAGATTATTCGGTTAGCATTGTCAAAAGCGGAAGCAACGATTTGAATTGTATCGGAAATCCTTATCCGTCAGCGATTAGCGCAAAAAAATTTATTGAAGGCAATACGGCTGCATTTGGTCTAGTCAATCCGGGGACGACCTTATATTTCTGGACACACAATACAGCGATTACCAATAATCTATACACTTTTGATGATTATGCTACCTACAATTTTACTGGCGGTGCGGGCACCGGTGCTTCAGCGGCAGGGTTGAACAATGCCGTTCCCAACGGAATGATTGCAGCGGGCCAAGCCTTCATGATCAAAGGCGTCATCGAGGGAACTACTACTGCCACATTTACCAATGCGATGCGCGAAGTAGGCAACAATTCGCAATTTTTCAGGACGCAGAACGACTTGCAACGCAACCGCATCTGGTTGGAATTGAAAAACAGTCAAGGCGCATACAAACAAATCTTGGTCGGTTATATTGAAAATGCAACCGATGGTTTAGACAACGCTTTTGATGGCGAAACTTTAGAAGCCGGAAATTCCGCGAGTTTCTATTCGATTTTAGACAATAAGAAATTGGCGATTCAAGGAAGATCGCTTGAGTTTAGTGAGCAGGATCAAATTCCATTGGGCTTCAAGACCTCAATCGCCGGAGATTTTGAAATCGACCTTTCTGATTTTGACGGATTTTTTGAAACCCAAGACGTTTATTTGGAAGACCGACTTTTGGGTGTTGTTCACAACTTAAAGGAAAGTGCATACAGTTTCGTCACTGAATCCGGCGTTTTTGATTCACGTTTTGTGCTGCGGTTCTCGAATTCATTGTTAGGAAATTCCGAAGCTATTAAGCTGGAAAATGAAGTAATTATTTACAAAAATTTGGCTAAGCAAGTCGTTTTGAATTCCGGTGTTAAGAAAATGAAAAATATCAAAATTTTCGACACCCTCGGCAGGCTTTTACTCGATGAAAAAAATATTAATTCTAATTATTTTGTTTGGAGTAAAAATGTAAACGAATTGTTTTTATTTTTTATAGAACTAAATGACAATCAAATAATTAGTAAGAAATATAGTAATTAAAATTGAGGGATTACTATTGGTGGTATTCGCGAAAATATCGACGAAATACTACAAATAAACGGCCAAGCGATTGGTCGTTTTTTATTAACCAATTCATAACTTTTAGTTTAATGCTTTCGGCAATCGAGGCGATACTTTTACCCTACAAAACCCTAAAAATTAATTATTAACTATGAAATCAGTTTTACACCAATTGGTCAGTAAACTGTCTGATATGTTTCTCAAAAAAGAAACGAAGACCGTTACTGAAAATGGTCCGGGATTTTCTGTTCCGGGTTCATTGGTAAAAGTCAAAGGTGTCGGCTTCCTGCAAGCCTATCTAGCCACTTTTACGTACTCCTTATTTGGATTTATCCAAAAAAAATGCGCGTCCCTATTCGGATTGGAACGGCTCAGCAGCAAATCTTTGTATAGGTTAAATGCCATGGGCTTGCTAACCCTAGTGTTGTTCTTCGGAGCAAACCTATCAGCTTCAGCTCAAATTTCTTATGCGACTGCCGGATCGAATTACACTCAGGATTTCAACAATTTGCTCGGCACAGTACCTGCAAACAACACGACTATCGCGGCAAGCAATCTGCCTACCGGTTGGAGTTTCGTTGAAGCCGGTGCCAACGCCAATACTACACTGAGAGTCGATAATGGTTCTTCAAGTACAGGAGATACTTTTTTCGACGGCGCTACCAGTTCCAATGAACGGGCTTTAGGGGCTTTTGCTTCAGGAAGTTTGACGTCTCAATTCGGAGCTGTATTTACCAATAATACAGGTACAACTTTAACCCAGTTCACTCTTTCTTACACTGGTGAGCAATGGAAAGATGGAGGAAGCGGGTCTTCAGTTTTGAACAAACTCACTTTCGCTTATGCTATTAATCCCACTTCTTTAACCAGTGGAACTTATGTCAATGTGACCAATCTTGATTTTACGGCTTTGGTCAATAACAATACTGCCGATGTAGCTACTGACGGAAATGCGGCCAATAGAAGAACTGCTATTAATTATACAGTTACTGGAATTTCTTGGGCTGCCGGACAAACTTTATACATTCGTTGGACCGATACTAATGATGCGGGTAACGATGATAACTTGGCTGTTGACGATTTGACGTTTTCGGCTACAGCTCCGGTTCCTTCAATTACAACCAGCGGAACTTTAGCTGCTGTTGATACTACCTATGGCACAGCTTCGCCAACACCAACGTCATTTAATGTTTCTGGAACCAATATCGTTAGTGGTATTCTAGTAACGCCACCGAGCGGTTTTCAGGTTTCTTTGGCTTCAGGTTCAGGTTATGCTAACACCGTTACTGTAAGCGGAACAGGAACTATTGCATCAACTCCTATATATGTACGTTTAGCTGCCACCACTCCGGTAGGAACTTATTCAGGCAACATCGTTTTGTCTAGCGGCGCGACTTCGGTCAATATCGCAACTGCTTCCAGCACTGTCTCTGCAGTAAATCTTCCGGTTACTAGCCTCACTGCTAACAATAAAGTATACGATGGAACTACTACAGCCACACTCAGCGGAACACCGGTTTTGTCTGGAATTGTTCCTGGCGACGAATTGAACGTTGTTTTAGGCGGTACTCCAGTGGCGAATTTTTCAAGCGCTGAGGTAGGCACTTGGCCGGTAACTGTTACGGGTTATACCATTTCAGGTTCGGCCTCGGGTAATTATATTTTACAGCAACCTACTGGTCTGACGGCTTCGATTACAGCGGCTTCATTACCTTCTATTACTAGTGCTTTGACTGCTAATGCTATTTATGGCGTAGCAGCTGACCTTTATACCATCACAGCAACCGAAGGACCAATCCTTTCTTATAATGCCACTGGCTTACCTGTCGGATTGAACATCAATACTTTAACAGGTGAAATTACCGGAACTCCTACAGTCGTGGGAACTTTCAATGTTACGATTTCAGCGACCAATGCTAACGGTTCAGGAAGCGCTAGTTTGTCTTATACTGTGGCTCCAAAAGGACTTACTGTTACGGGTGCTATAGCGGATAATAAAGTATACGACAGAACCGACGCGGCCACCATTTCTGGTGCTACTTTAGTAGGCGTAGTGGGTGCTGACGATGTTACGATTTCAAATACGGGAACATTTGCTTCTATTGCGGTAGGAGCTGCTGTTGCGGTTACTTCTACACAAACTTTGAGCGGAGCTGATGCGGATAAATACACAGTAACTTTACCATCAGGTTTAACGGCTGACATTACAGCAAAAGCTTTGACTATTGAAAGCGCTGCGGCTCAGAACAAAGCTTACGATACGACCAATGCGGCTTCCATCACCGGAACTTTAACCGGAGTGATTGCACCAGATGTAGTGACTTTCAACGGAACCGGAACTTTCGCTAGTTCAGCAGTAGGAACTGGAATTGCAGTAACTTCTACGGCTACTTTGAGCGGTGCTGATGCAGGTAATTATACTTTGACACAGCCAACAGGTTTAACAGCAGATATTACTGCGGTACCAACATTTACCTACGGAAATTTAGTAGTAACTAAAATTGGAACCGGTGCTGCGGCTTTGACCAATGCGGCTACGGCTACTTTCTTGAATGAATATACCACTACAGGTACAGCAGGAATCAGTGTGGCTTTACCAACCACAACTAGTGGTAGCATCAACCGTTTTCTTTCTAGCGGAACGGCTACTTCTGAAGGCCAATTGAATTTATCTGCCGACGGACAATACTTAACTTTAGGTGGTTATGATGCCGTGCTAGGGCAAGCTTCTGTAAACAGTACTGCGGGAATTGCTCGTGTGATTGCGCGCGTAAATAGTTTAGGAAGTGTTTCCACAACCGTAATGCCGAATTCTATCCACAGTTCTGGTTTCAGATCGGTAGTGACCAATGATGGTTCGCGCTACTGGACAGCCGGAAATGGAGTAGGAGTTACCTCATTGTTACACCAAGGCAGTACAACTCCAACTACTCCAACAACGATTGCTTCGAACATTACCAACCTCAGAACGGTTTCGATCTTCAATAATCAATTGTACGCTAGTACTGGTTCAGGAACTACCGGAATCTACAAAGTAGGAACTGGTCTTCCAACTACAACGGGTCAAACTAGCGTTATCAACGTTCCAGCAGCGGATATTTATGCTTACCAAATCGTGAATCGCGGAGGAAGCAACTGGAACTGCTACGGCGTTTATGCCACTTCACCGGGAATTTACAAATGGTCTTCGACTGATGATGGTGCTACTTGGACTGCTCGTGGAAGTGTAATTACAGCCAACGCTTATGGTTTGGCAGCAGCCAACAACGGTTCATCGATAGATTTGTATGCAACCACTACGGTTTCAGGTACCTCTGCGATTATCAAATTAACAGATGCTACTGCGTTCAATGCGACCATTTCAGGAACGACTTCAACGATTGTAACTGCACCAGCCAATACAGCTTTCAGAGGAATTGCTTTTGCGCCAATCTCTGCTACGGCACCTTTGATTGTGGCTTCAGGTTCGCCAGCGGTTTTGAATACTACTTACGGAACGGCTTCAGCAACCACTACTTTCACGGTTTCAGGAAACAACCTGAGCAACGATATTGTACTGACTGCACCAGCTGGTTTCGAAATTTCGCAAACTGCCGGAGGTGCTAGCGGATATGCATCAACACAAACTTTAACTCAAGTTTCAGGTGCTGTGGCTGCCACTACAATTTATGTACGTTTGGCAGAAACTACTTTAGCCGGAACTTATTCAGGAAACATCACTTGCGTTTCTTCGCCAGCTACTACTGTGAATGTAGCTCTTGCTAGCAGTCTTGTGGCACCAAAAGAACTTACCGTAACTGGAGCTGTGGCTGAAAACAAAATCTACGACAGAACTACTGCAGCCATTATCAGCGGAGCTACTGCTGTAGGAACAGTTAATGGCGATGTAATTACTATTTCAGGTGGTGGTTCATTTGAGGATTTCAATGTAGGTGTCGCTAAAAATGTAATTGCTGCTTTAACGCTAAGCGGAACCAATGCATCGAGCTATACTTTAACACAACCAACTGGTTTGACTGCTGATATTACTGCCAAAGACTTGACGCTTCCTGATGCAGCGGTCAGCAATAAAGTATACGACGGAAACACCAATGCTACTTTAACTGGAACGTTGACTGGCGTAATTTCACCAGACGATGTAAGTTTGAACGCGAGTGCTTTCTTTGATAGTGCTTCAGTAGGAACTGCCATCGCGGTGACTTCGACTTCAACACTTTCGGGTGCGGATGCAGCGAATTACAACTTAGTAGAATCAACAGGATTAACTGCTGATATTACTCCAAAACAATTAACGATAGCTTCGGCTACGGCACTTAACAAAGTGTTTGACGGAAATACCGATGCCATCATCACCGGAACTTTAGTAGGTGTGATTGCTCCTGATGATGTTACCCTAATCGGAACCGGAACTTTCGCTTCGGCTGCGGTGGGTGTAAATATTCCTGTTACTTCAACTTCAACTATTGTTGGTGATATTGCCAACTATACTTTATTGCAACCTACAGGTTTAACAGCTAATATTTCTGCGGCTGAACTTTTGCCACAGACCATTACTTTCGACGCTTTGTCTGATGTAGTTTACGGAAGCGGAACTTTCACCTTAAACGCTACTTCGGATTCGGGCTTGACCGTTGCTTACTTAAGTTCTAATCCGGCCGTGGCCACGGTTTCAGGAAATGTAGTCACTGTGGTTGGTGTAGGATCAACTACCATTACAGCAATTCAATCTGGAAATGAAGTTTACGATGCGGCTACACCGGTAGATCAAAACTTAAACGTAACACCAAAAGAACTTACTGTTACGGCTACTGCCAACAATAAAGTGTACGACGGAACTTACGACGCTACCATCACCGGAACCTTGAACGGAATTGTTGGTGCAGACGTAGTAACTTTCAACGGTATCGGAGGTTTTGAAACTTTGGATGTCGCCAACGGAATCAACGTATTCTCGATTTCAACTTTGGGAGGAGCCAATGCATCTAACTATTATTTGACTCAACCAACTGGTTTGACAGCCAATATTACTCCAAAAGAGTTGACTGTTATCGGAGCTTCGGCCAACAACAAAGTATACGACGGAACTACTGCAGCTACCATCAATGGTGCTACTTTGATTGGAATTGTAGGAACTGATGATGTATCAGTTATCGGAACTGGCGTATTCGCTTCTAAAAATGTAGGAACTAATATCGAGGTGACGGCTGCTTTAACCTTAAGCGGAACCCAGGCTGGAAACTATTTCATTGCTACACAGCCAACAGGTTTGACTGCTAATATTACTCCGAAAGTATTGACCATTTCTGGTTTGACTGGCGCTGCCAAAGTATACGACGGTACAACAATGGCTACTTTATCAGGAACCGCTACTTTGGTAGGTGTTGAAGGTGCAGACGCAGTGAGCCTTGACGGAACACCAACGGTGGTTTTTGCAGACAAAAATGTGGGAACTGCCAAGCCATTGACCATTTCAGGTTATTCCATTTCTGGAGCAGATGCAGCAAATTATACCTTGACGCAACCTGCTGATGTTACTGCCGATATTACTCCGGCGACTTTGACTATTACTTCAGTTTCTGCTTTGAACAAGCCTTATGACGGAACCACTGCGGCGGTCATCAACGGTTTGCTTTCAGGAATTATTTCTCCTGATGTCGTGACCTTGATAGGTACTGGAAATTTCGCCAGTGCGGAAATCGGAAACAACATCGCTGTGACTTCGACTTCGACTTTGAGTGGAGCTGCGGCCAGCAACTATATCTTAACACAACCGACCGGTTTAACAGCTAATATTACTGAAGCGGCTACCGTTTTTGGTGTGGGCGATTTGTCAATCATTGGTTTCCAATTGAATACTCCTGATAGTTTCTCATTCGTGACTTGGTTGGACATCACTGAAGGGACTTTGATCAAATTCACTGATAACGCTTTCTTGTCTAACGCTTCAGCCAATGCGGCAAACAATGCCAGAGGAAGCGAGAACTTCATCATCTGGAAAAACAATACTGGAGGTACTATTCCTGCGGGAACGGTAATTACCATTTCAGACAATACTTCAGCCGGAATCACCAGCTTAGGAACTATTGTTTCTGGAAACTTGAGCGGTTTGTCTTCATCAGGAGACAATATCTTTGCCTACCAAGGGCCAGCTACTTCTGGAACCAATCCTGATTTCGCCGGAGTTACTGCTACCACTACGTTCAACGGAACTGTATTGTTTGGTTTGTATGCCCAAGGCAATAACACCTTGACTACTTGGCAAACCACCGGAGCCGGAGCTACAACCAGCTCTTATTTGCCTGCTGAATTGTTGGCCAATACTGAGAGCAACATCGCTATTGCAGGTAATGCCTCTAGAGGTCAATATATCGGACCAAGAAATAACCAACTGACTTTCAACGCATACAAAGCACAAGTCACCAATCCAAGCAACTGGAGTTCGGCTTCAGGTGCTGGTACTTTGACGCTAGATACTACCGTGTTTACCTTGATGTCGCCAGCGGCTATTGAAGTAACAGGTACACCACTTGCTGCTGTGGATACTACTTACGGAACCGCTTCTGCAACTCCAACTACTTTCTCTGTATCGGCTCACGATCTAGAAAACAACTTGGTGATTACTGCGCCAACTGGTTTTGAAGTATCGACTGATGGTATCGCTTATGGCGTTTCACAAACTTTGATTCCTGCTTCAGGAACTGTTGCAGCTACTACAGTTTACGTACGTTTGGCTGCTACTACCGTGGCCGGAACTTATTCAGGTGACATTACTTTAGTGTCTGCTCCAGCAGTTACTGTAAATGTGGCTACGGTTTCAAGCACAGTAAGCCCGCTTGCTATCACAACTTCTGGTGCTGTAGCGAACAATAAAGTTTACGACAGAACTACTGCCGCTACTATTTCAGGAGCTACTGCTGTTGGTTTGGTCAATGGCGATGTGATTACCATTTCTGGTGGCGGAACATTCGCTTCTGCTAATGTAGGTACTGCTATTGAAGTAACGGCAGTCTTAACCTTGAACGGAACCAATGCATCAAGTTATACCTTGATTCAGCCTACAGGTTTAACCGCTGATATCACTCCAAAAGTGCTTACAATTTCTAGTGCTGCTGCTGCCAATAAAGTATTTGACGGTAACACCGACGCAATCATTACTGGTATTTTAACTGGTGTAATTGCTCCGGATGTTGTAAGTTTCAACGGAACCGGAGTTTTCGCTTCTGCTGCCGTAGGAACCAATATCGAAGTGACTTCAACATCCACTTTGACTGGTGCTGACGCTGCGAACTACACTTTAGTACAACCAACAGGTTTGACAGCTAATATTACAGCTGCGCCACTGCTTCCACAAACCATTACATTTGATCCGTTGACCGATGTGGTTTATGGTGATACTGATTTCAACTTGACCGCTACTGCCAGTTCTTCATTGACAGTGAGCTACGTGAGTTCAAATTCGGCTGTAGCAACTGTTTCCGGAAATGTGGTAACCATTGTCGGAGTGGGAACTACTACGATTACGGCTTCTCAAGCGGGTGATTCAGTATACGATGCAGCTCCGCTTGTGAACCAAACTTTGACGGTGCTTCCAAAAGCGCTTACCGTGACGGCTACTGCTGATGATAAAGTATACGATCGTACTACTGCTGCCACTATTTCTGGTACTTTGAATGGTATCGTAGGTGCTGATGTGGTGACTTTCAACGGTCTTGGAACTTTCGCTACAGCTAATGCCGGAACTGGAATTGCTGTGACTTCTGCATCAACAATTTCTGGTGCGAACGTTGCGAATTATACTTTAACACAACCCATTGGTTTGATGGCGAACATCACTCCGAAAGCTTTGACGCTTACCGGTGCTGCTGCGGCCAACAAAACGTTTGATGGCACGACTGCAGCTACTATTACCGGAACTTTAACCGGAATCATTGCTCCTGATGTAGTGACTTTCAACGGAACCGGAACTTTCGCTACTTCGGCGGTAGGAACTGGTATTGAAGTAACTTCTACTTCAACATTGGCTGGTGCTGATGCTGCGAATTATACGCTAACACAACCTACAGGTTTAACGGCGAACATTACTTTGGCTCCAACGGTTTTGACTGTGGGTGATATTTCAATCATCGGATTCCAATTGAACGCCCCCGATTCGTTTGCTTTTGCTACTTGGGTGGATATCAATCCGAACACTTATATCAAGTTTACCGATAATGCTTTCTTGAGTGCTGGTTCGGCTAACGCAATCAACAACGGTAGAGGCGGAGAGAACTACGTGATCTGGAGAAACAATGGCGGCGTGATTCCTGCCGGTTCTGTGATTACCATCCAAGACAACACAACAGCAGCCATCACCAACAACGGAACGATTGTATCTGGAAACTTGAGTGGCTTGTCTGGATCAGGTGATAACATATTTGCTTATCAAGGTGCGGCTACTTCAGGCAACAACCCAGATTGGGCGACCAACAGTAACCCAACCACTTTCAACGGTACCGTTCTTTTTGGTTTATATGCGCAAGGAACTTCGGCTACCGCTTCATGGATTACAGCAGGTATTGCTACTTCTAACAATTCTTATCTTCCTTCGCAGCTCAACGTAGCTAATGGTAATATCGCTTTTGGAAGTTTATCTTCTAGAGGTCAGTATACTGGTTCAAGAAATAATCAAACTACTTTCGATGCTTATAAGGCTCTAGTGACTAATCCGGCGAACTGGACGACAGCTTCGGGCGCAGGAACTTTAACTTTAAATACCACTAGCTTTACTTTAGCTACAGCACCAACTGCTTCAGTTTTGGCTGGCACCACAACCATTTGTAATGGTGAGACTGCTAATTTGACTGTTACAGTTACTGGTGGAACTTCACCTTTTACCGTAGTTTATACTGACGGAACTACGAATTTCACTGTGACTAACTATGTAAGTGGTAGCAACATCGCTGTAACTCCGGTTGCAACTACTACCTATACTTTAGTCTCTGTAACCGATGCCAATGCGCTTGTGGGAACAGGTAATTCCGGCGAAGCTATAGTGAATGTAAGTATGCCAACAACTTGGTATGCAGACGGTGACGGAGATAATTTTGGTAACTTAAATATCACACAATCGGCTTGTGTTCAACCATTAGGCTTTGTGGCCGATAATACTGATTGCGACGATACCAACGCAGCTATTTACCAATTCGCTACGTTCTATGTAGATGCAGATGGTGATACTTACGGAAGTACAGCTACTGCTTCAGTTTGTTCAGGTTTGACTACACCGGCAGGTTATTCAACTACAAACGATGACTGTGATG